>CAVTKC010000010.1:0-329108 GCA_963735255.1 uncultured Solirubrobacterales bacterium
TCTCGTCCATCTGCTCGCCGTAGAGGCCGCGGATGTCGTAAGCCTTGAAGATGCCGGCCGGGGCCAGCGGTGCCTGCTCGCTCAAAACGCTCCCTTCAGAGCCTCGTAGCTCTGCTCGATCGATTGCGGCATCACTTTGGTGTCGGCGATGACCGGCATGAAGTTGTTGTCGCCGGCCCAGCGCGGGACGACGTGCATGTGGATGTGGTGCTCGACGCCGGCGCCGGCGACGCGCCCCTGGTTGAGCCCGACGTTGTAGCCGTGGGGGCTGTAGACCTCCTCCAGCCGGCTCATCGCCCGCTGCGCCAGCGCCGTCATCTCCGCCAGCGTCTCCGCCGGAATCTCCTGGAAGGCACCGATGTGCGCGTAGGGGGCCACCATCAGGTGCCCGTTGGTGTAGGGAAAGAGGTTGAGGATCACGAAGCTGTGCTCGCCGCGGTGGACGATCAGGTTCGCCTCGTCATCTCCGGCGGCCGGCTTGGCGCAGAAGATGCACTCCTCCTCGTTGTCCTTGGCCGCGTCGGTCACGTAGGCGAGGCGCCAGGGCGCCCAGATGCGGAAATTTGCCACGGGCCATGCATCCTAAGCCGCGCCCGGGCGCGGCGGCGCTCTCAGAGCCAGCGGCGACGGCGGAAGTAGCCGACCAGCCCGATCAGGACCAGGGCCATCACCCCGAGCACGATGAAGAACCCGGCCTCGCGGCCCTCGTCGGGCACCCAGGTGTTCATGCCCATGATGCTGGCGATCAGGGTCAGCGGCAGGATCACGACGCTGATCGAGGTCAGGACCCGGAGGATGTCGTTGAGGCGGTGCGATATCACCGACTCGTTGGTCTCCTCCAATGCCTCGGCGACCTCCTTGTAGTTCTCGAGCATGTCCCAGATGCGCTCGTGGGCGTCGACGATGTCGTCGAAGTAGATCTCCAGGTCGAGGTCGGTGGCGAGGTAGCGCTGCTTGACTTTCTCGAGGTCGCGAAGGACCGGCCGCTGCGGGCGGATCACCTTGCGGAAGTTGATGATCTCCTGCTTGACGTTGGAGATGTCGCGCACGACCTCGTCGGCGCGTTCCTCGAAGATGTCGTCCTCGAGCGCGTCGAGCTTGTTGCCGATCTTGCGCAGCATCGGGAAGCAGTAGTCGAAGCTGTCGTCGACGAGCCGGTAGAGCAGGTAGCCGGAACCGCGCGAGAAGAGCTGTTCGCGCAGCTCCTCCTTCGCCCGGCAGCGCTCGAACAAATACTCGACCGGCTGCAATGGCTGGTTCGGGATCGTCACCACGTAGCCGGGCCCGACGAAGAGGTCGAGCTCGCCGGTGCCGAGGCGCCCGGCGGCGCGGTCGAAGACCGGCAGGTGCAGGATGATGAAGAGGTAGTCGTCGTAGACGTCGATCTTCGGCCGCTGGTTGCGGGAGAGCACGTCCTCGAGGTCGAGGGCGTGGAAGTCGAAGTGCTCCTCCAGCCAGGCGCGCTCCAGCGCTCCGGGGTGCTCGATGTTGATCCAGCGCAGCCCGGCGGCGTCGATCTGCTCGACGTTGGGGGTCTGCGGCTCAGCCGGTGAGGCGGGCTCGACGAGAGCGCCGCGTCGGCCGGGCCGCCGCAACCGTGGTTTCGGAAGGTTCGGCATCGCTCGGGCTCGGGATCTCGTCGCGTGGAATCGGCATGACGGGGACTAGGTTAGCCGCAGAACCCCCCTGCAATCGGCCGCGGGTGCCCCTGGTAAGGTTCTGCCCACATAAGCGCCACATCTAGAGGGGTGGAGGGACTGGCCCAGTGAAGCCCCGGCAACCATCTTCGAACCACGGTTCGGAGGCAGGTGCCAACTCCAGCAGGCCGCGCAGCACATGGTCTGGAAGATGTGGGGGATGTCCGATCGGACCTCTGCCCCACAACATGGCGGAGGTTTTTTTGTGAGAAAGAGGATCGGATGTCAATCGAGAGCCTGAAGTGCAAGGAGTGCGGCACCGCCTACGAGCTGGATGCCAGCTACGTCTGCGAAAACTGCTTCGGCCCGCTGGAGGTCGCCTACGACTACTCGGGGCTGGACCCGATCGAGGCGAAGCGCCGGATTCAGGCCGGCTCGCAGGGAATCTGGCGCTACGCCGACTTCCTCCCCTTCGAGGGGCGGCCGGGGGACCCGCTGGAGCCCGGGCTGACGCCGCTGCTGCGCGCCGATCGCCTGGCCGAACGGCTCGGCCTCGAGGCGGAGATCTGGGTCAAGAACGACGCCGCGAATCCAACCCACTCCTTCAAGGACCGGGTCGTCGCCGTCGCCGTCGCCAAGGCCCAGGAGCTCGGTTTCTCGACCGTCGCCTGCGCCTCGACCGGCAACCTCGCCAACGCCGTCGCCGCCCACGCCGCCGCCGCCGGGCTCGACTCCTACGTCTTCGTCCCCGCCAACCTCGAGGAGCAGAAGCTGCTCGCGACCGGCGTCTACGGGACCAACCTGGTCGGCGTCCGCGGCAACTACGACGACGTCAACCGGCTCTGCACGCAGCTGGCCGAGACCCGGCCCTGGGCCTTCGTCAACGTCAACCTGCGTCCCTACTACGCCGAGGGCTCGAAGACGCTCGCCTACGAGACGGTCGAGCAGCTGAGCTGGACGCTGCCGGACCGGGTGGTCAGCCCGATCGCCTCCGGCTCCCTGTTCACCAAGCTCGGGCGCGGCTTCCAGGAGTGGCTCGACCTCGGCCTGGTCGAGGGGCAGCAGCCGATCTTCAACGGCGCCCAGGCCGAGGGCTGCAGCCCGGTCGCGACCGCCTTCGCCGAAGGCTGGGACGTCTGCAAGCCCCAGAAGCCGGAGACGATCGCCAAAAGCCTGGCGATCGGCGACCCGGCCGACGGCCCCTACGCGGTCGAGCACGCGCGGCGCACCGGCGGCGGCGTCGATTCGGTCAGCGACCAGGAGATCCGCGAGGCGATCAAGCTGCTGGCCGAGACCACGGGGATCTTCACCGAGACCGCCGGCGGGGTAACCGTCGGGGTCCTGAAGAAGCTGGCCGAACGCGGCGACATCGCCGCCGGCGAGCGCATTGTCGTCTACATCACGGGCGAGGGCCTGAAGACGCTCGACGCCACCCGCGATACGTTCCAGATGCACGAGATCGACCCCGACCTCGGCAGCTTCGAGGCCGAGTTCCGCCAGGAGGTAGCCGTCTGATGAGCGTCACCGTGAAGATCCCGACCCAGCTGCGCGCCGCGACCGGGGGAGAGTCCGAAGTCGAGGTCGAGGGCGCGACCGTCGGCGCCGTGCTCGACGCCGTCTTCGACGCCCACGGCGACCTGCGCGAGCGGATCACCCAGGACGGCGACCTGCGCCGCTTCGTCAACGTCTACGTCTCCGGCGAGGACATTCGCTTCCAGCAGGGCCTGGAGACGGCGATTGACGACGGCGCCGAGGTCACGATCCTGCCGGCCGTTGCCGGTGGCTGACGGTCATCCGGCAGGGGTTCCGCTTAACTTTTTCGTGAGTCCCTCGACTGCTGACGCCCCGGGCCGGCCGCGGCGAAAAAGTGCAAGACGCTTCACCCCTGCCGGATGACCGTCAGACGCCCAACCGTCGTCATTCTCTGTGGAGGGCGGGGGACGCGGTTGCGGGAGCGGACGGAGTCGGTGCCGAAGGCGCTGGTCGAGATCGGGGGGCGGCCGATTCTTTGGCACGTCGTGCAGATCTATGCGGCGCAGGGCTTTGAGCGTTTTCTGCTTGCGACCGGCTACATGGGGGAGGCCGTAGCCGAGTTTGCTGCCTCCGAATGCTGGCCCGAGGGCGTCGCGGTCGAGTGCGTCGACACCGGGGTCGACACCCCGACCGGCGGTCGCATCGCCAAGCTCGGCGCGCTCGATGGCGAGGCGTTCTGCGCCACCTACGCCGACGGGGTCGCCGACATCGATCTCGGCGCCCAGCTCGAGTTCCACCGGGCGCACGGGGAGCTGGCGACCGTGACCGTGGTCCGCCCCCACCTGCAGTGGGGGGTGGCCGAGCTCGGCGCGGACGATCGCGTCGCCGGCTTCGTCGAGAAGCCGCGCAGCGAGCACTGGATCAACGGCGGCTTCTTCTGCTTCGAGCCCGGGGCCCTGGAGTACCTCGATGAGGAGAGCGTGCTGGAGCGCGAGCCGCTCGAGCGGCTCGCCACCGATGGGCGCCTGCGCGGCTTCCGCCACGACGGCTTCTGGGACTGCATGGACACCTACAAGGACGCGGTGAATCTGAACGATCTCTGGGTCGCCGGCGAAGCGCCATGGCGGATCTGGGACGCGGCCCCGACGCGGCCGTCATGAAGCGCGCCCTGGTCACCGGCGGCCACGGCTTCGTCGCCTCGCACCTGGCGCGGGCCTTACTGGAGCGCGGCGACGCGGTCACCGTCCTCGACCTGGCGCCGCCGCCGCTCTCGGGGTTGGTCCTGCAGGGCGTCGCGCCCGAGGTCGAGTTGGTCGAGGCCGACCTCTGCGATGCCCCAACGGTCGGCGCCACCGTCTCCGCCGGCGAGTTCGACGTGGTCTTCCACCTGGCCGCCCAGACCCTGGTCGGCCCGGCGATGGCCGACCCCGCGGCGACCTTCGAGGCCAACGTGCGCGGTACCTGGACCCTGCTCGAGGCCTGCCGATCGGCGGAGACGCCGGCCGTCGTCGTCGCCTCCTCCGACAAGGCATACGGGCCCAGCGACGAGCTTCCCTATCGCGAGGACATGCAATTGCGCCCAGCCTCTCCCTATGAGGCCAGCAAGGCGGCCACCGACGCGATCGCGCTCAGCTACCAGCCCGCCTACGGGTTGCCGGTGGCGGTCACCCGCTTCGCCAACATCTACGGCGGCGGCGATCTCAACTTCTCGCGCCTGATCCCGGAGACGGTCGCCGCCGTCCTCGACGGCCGCCGCCCCGCGATCCGCTCCGACGGCAGCCCCGAGCGCGACTTCCTCTTCGTCGACGACGCCGTCGCCGCCTACATGGCGATCGAGCACGCGGTCGGCGCCGGCGGCCCGGGGGCGGGGGAGGCCTTCAACGCCGGCGGCGAGCAGCCGCACGCGGTGGGCGAGGTCGTCGAGGCGATTGCCGAGCTGGCCGGCGGCGGTATGACGCCGGAATTCGGCCCCGGCAACCCGGCGGGCGAGATCGACCGCCAGTACGTCGACTCGGCGAAGCTGCGCGAGCTGACCGGCTGGAAGCCCGCTGTGGCCCTCCGCGAGGGCCTTGGCCGCACTCTCGAGTGGTACCGGCAGCACCCGCAGGCCCGGCCAAAGTAAGAGTAATACCGTTGCTACTCTTACTCGATGAGAATCACCAGCAAAGGCCAGGTCACGATTCCGAAGCAAATCCGCGACGAGCTTGGTCTCTTGCCGGGGACCGAGGTCGAGTTCGTCCGCGACGGAAAGAGGATCGAGGTTCGCAGGCTCGAGGGCGGCCGCAGTCGTGGCGATGAGATCGTCGAGCACCTCCGGAATGCCGGCGGTGGCGACATCCCGATGAGCACCGAGGAGATCATGAGGCTCACCCGGGGAGAGGATTGGGGCCGAGGGGCTTAGGTCGAGGTGGCAGCGACCCTCGTCGACTCCAACGTGCTCATCGACGTTCTCTCGGGGGATTCGGGGTGGGCGGAGTGGTCCGCGGCCGCCGTGCGCGAGGTGGGCGCCGGGGGTCCGCTCGTGATCAACGAGGTGATCTACGCCGAGGTCTCGGCTCGGTACAGCCGGATCGAGGCGGTCGACATCGATCTGCCGCCAGATCTTTTCCAGCGCGAGCACATCCCCTGGCCGGCGGCGTTCCTGGCCGGTAAGGCGTTCGTCGAGTACAGGCGGCGCGGCGGCGAGCGGCGCTCGCCGTTGCCGGACTTCTTCATCGGTGCCCACGCGGCCGTGGCAAGTCTGCGCCTGCTGACCCGCGATCCGTCCCGCTTTCGCACCTACTTCCCCAGCTTGGAGCTGATCGCACCCGACTAAGCGGCGGTCCCTGGCTAGGCTCCGTCCCATGTGCGGACGCTTCACGGTCACGACCAAGGACACGAAGAAGATCACCGACCGCTTCCAGGCGGAGCTGGAGAAGGCGTTGGAGCGAAGCGGGGACGGGGGCGAGGCCCCTGCTCCCAGCAAAGAGCGGGCGAAGGAGATCGAAAAAGGCCTCGGCCGCTTCAACGTGGCGCCGACGCAGGAGATCCTCACCGTGCGCTCCTCGCCCGACCCCGATGAGGCGGAGGCCGGCGAGCGCGAGGCGCGGCTGATGCGCTGGGGCCTGGTGCCGCGCTGGGCCAAGGACCTCAAGGTCGGCTACCGGATGATCAACGCCAAAGCCGAGAACCTGACCTCCAGCAAGGCCTACGGTCCGCTGGTCGGCAAGTACCGGCACCGCTGCCTGATCGTCGCCGACGGCTTCTACGAGTGGATGAAGGCCGAGGACCCGAAGCAGCCGCGGCAGCCCTGGCGCTTCACCGTGGACGGCGGCGAGCCGTTCGCCTTCGCCGGGATCTGCACCCGCAAGGAGTGGGAGGACGAGGAGGACCGCGGCTTCGACGACGGCTGGCTCTACAGCTGCACGATCGTCACCACGACGCCGAACGCAGTCGTCTCCCCGGTCCACGACCGGATGCCGGCGATCCTTCCCAGTGCCGAGGCCGAGGCGGCCTGGCTGCGTCCGGACCTCGGCCTCGAGGACGCGGTGGCGATGTGCGGGCCGCTCGACCCGGCGCGGATGCAGAGCGCGCCGGCGAATCCGAAGCTGAACAAAGTCGGCAAAGGGATCGAGGGGCCGGAGCTGCTGGTCGCCCCGCGGTCCGGCTGAGCCTCAGCCCCGCGCTTCCTCGTCCGCTTCTTCGGCTTCTTCCTCCGCCTGTTCTTCGTTGACCTCTTCCGCTTCTTCGTCGATCGGCGGCGAGTTCCGTTTCAGCGCGCCGACCGTTTGCACGGTGGCTTCGCCGCCGCTGGTGGTTAGCGTGCAGGCGATCGCCGCGGCGGGGGGCTTCGTGGTCTTCCAGACCGTGTAGAAGGGCAGCTCCAGAACCCCTTTGGGCTTGCCGCCGGCGATGAAGTATTTGAGGTGCTCGGTCCCGACCTCGTATTCGGGCCATTCCAGCTTCACGCCCCTTTCGGTCGTGAAGCGGCCGACGTTCTTCGGTTCGAGCACGACCAGTTCGCCGCCCTTGGCGCTGAAGTCGAGCAGGATCGTTTCCGGGACTTCCTGGCTGTAGATCCCCGCTTCCGAGGAGCGTGGGTAGGTCGCCCGCAGCCCGCCCGCGCTCTGCGCGATTTCGGCCCTGCCGCGCGCGGCCACCGAGCAGAGGACCCGGCCGTCGCCGATCGGCGCCCCGGCGTCGATCCGCAGCGTCGAGCCGACGAGGAACAGCGAGTAGCCGCTGACGTTGCTCCCGGTGGCCTTGATCTCACCGTCGACCAACTGCATCGACTGGCTGCCGCCCGGCACCGGAGCCAGCTTCGAATCGGGGATCGACGCCGTCTGCACCCATTCCAGGTTCGCCGCTTCGCCGCTGCTCTTATCGGTCGCCAGCAGCGCCGCCGCGAGGGTGGCCAGCAGGCCGACCGCGATCACGATCAGCGCCCCGCGCGGCACGCGGCTGTCCTGGTCAGGCCCGGTCACGGGGGCGACAGTATTGAAACCGGCGGCCGCCTGGAGGCGCCGGTTCAGCCGCCGGTCGAGGTGGGTACCTTGTCGCCGTGGCCGCCAAGACGACCCCGCTGCGCTCGCCGCCGGTCCAGACAAAGACCGTGCAGCTGCACGGTCGCGCGGTCAGCTACTCGGAGGCGGGCTCGGGCGAGGTCCTGCTGCTGATTCACGGCATGGCCGGCACCGCCGAGAACTGGCAATCGGTGATCGAGCCGCTGGCGCTGCGCCACACCGTGATCGCGCCGGACTTCCCCGGGCACGGACTCTCCGAGCCGGGCGGCGGCGACTACTCGCTGGGCAGCCTTGCCAGCGGCCTGCGGGACCTCCTGCTGGCGCTGGGCCACGAGCGCGCGACCCTGATCGGCCACTCGCTCGGCGGCGGCGTCGCGATGCAGTTCACCTACCAGTTCCCGGAGATGGTCGAGCGCCTGGTGCTGGTCTCCAGCGGCGGTCTCGGCCCCGACGTCAGCCCGGTACTGCGCGCCGCGGCGCTCCCCGGGGCGGACCTGTTCATCGCCGCCACCGCCGGCGTCGGCAGTCAGGCGGGTTCGCTGCTGGGTCGCGGTCTGGGGATGCTCGGCGTACGCCCCAGCGCCGACGTCGCCGAGGTCGCCCGCGGCTACGCCTCGCTGGCCGATCCCGAGCGCCGCAAGGCTTTCCTGGCGACCCTGCGCGCGGTTGTCGGCACCGACGGCCAGCGTGTCGCCGCCCTCGACCGCATCTACCTGGCCGACGCATTGCCGCTGCTGATCGTCTGGGGCGACCGCGACCCGATCATCCCCGTCTCCCACGGCGAGGACCTCCACCGTGAGCTCCCGAACAGCCACCTCGAGGTCTTCGAGGGCGTCGGGCACGTGCCCCAGCTCGAGAGCCCCGGCAGCTTCATCGCCGCCGTCGAGCGCTTCCTCGCGGAGACCGAGCCGGCGCGGTTCGATCGCGACCAGTGGCGCGCCCGCTTCAAGTCCGCTTAGCGCCACCCGAGAGCGGCAGCGCGGAGACGCGCCCGGCAGGATTCGAACCTGCGACCTCTTCCTCCGGAGGGAAGCGCTCTATCCAGCTGAGCTACGGGCGCTCGCGTCGCAGCTTAGCCCGAACGAAAGTAGGCTCGCCCGGCGATGGACCTTTCGGCGATCTTCCTCGGGACCGGCGGCTCGGTGCCCTCGGCGCGGCGCTCGACCGCGAGCGTGCTGATCGCGCGTGGGGGGGAGCGGTTGATGTTCGACTGTGGCGAAGGGACGCAGCGCCAACTGCAGCGCTCGCTGGGGCTGGTCCAGGTCGACGAGATCTACCTCACCCACTTCCACGCCGACCACATCCTCGGCCTCCCCGGGCTGCTGAAGAGCTACGACCTGACCGACCGCGAGGTCCCGCTGAGGATCTACGGGCCGGCCGGGCTATACGACCTGTTCGCGATCCTGAAGCCGATCGTCGGGCGCATCGGCTTCGGCATCGAGCTGAATGAGCTGGCGGCGGGAGAGGTCGTCGCCCACGAGGGCTACGAGGTACAGGCGTTCGAGGCGGCGCACGGCACCCGCGCCAACGGCTACTCCCTGGTCGAGCAGGAGCGCCCCGGCCGCTTCGATCTCGAGGCCGCGAAGCGCCTCGGCGTCCCCGAAGGCCCGGCTTTCGCCGCCTTGCAACGCGGCGAGGAGGTGCAGGGCGCCGAAGGTGTCGTGCGCGCCGAGGACGTCGTCGGTCCCGACCGGCCGGGCCGCACGGTCGCGATCACCGGCGACACCGCCCCCAGCCCGGCGACGGTCGCCGCCGCCGCCGACGCCGAGCTGCTGATTCACGACGCCAGCTTCGCCGAGGAGGACGTCCAGCGGGCGGCCGAAACCGGCCACTCCACGGTCGGCCAAGCGGCGGCCGTCGCCCACGAGGCGCACGTGAAGATGCTGGCCCTGGTCCACATCTCCTCGCGCTACCACGTCGGCAAGGTCCTCGAGGAGGCCCAGGCCGTCTACGAACCCACCGTCGCCCCCAAAGACTTCGACACGATCGAGATCCCCTTCGCCGAGAAGGGCTACCCCGAACTCCAGCCGAACGGAGCCCGCGACCGAGGCGGGTCCGGTATGCCCTCAACCGAACCTCCCCGCAGTTCGTGAGGGCGAGGGCATACCGGACCCGCCTACCCCGCTGCTACGCTGCGGCCGTCCTTTAACCAGGTCCCGTGAGGCCAGGAAGGAAGCAAAGTGAGCGAGAAGGTCGTGCTGGAGCACGATGATTTGCGGCGAACGCTGAAGCGGATCGCCCACGAGATCGCCGAGAAGAACCCCGACTCGACGGGCCTCGCGATCGTCGGCATCCACACCCGCGGTGCCGTCCTCGCCCGCCGCCTGCACACGCTGCTCTCCGAGCTGACCGACTCCGATCTGCCGATCGGCGACCTCGACATCTCCTTCTACCGCGACGACGTCGGCGCCAAAGCGCCGGATACACAGCCGGTCGTCCACGCTTCCCACATCGACTTCGACCTCAGCGAGCGCACGGTGGTCCTCGTCGACGACGTCCTCTTCACCGGCCGCACCGTACGGGCGGCGATCGAGGCCCTCTTCGATTACGGCCGCCCACGCCGGGTGCAGCTGGCGGTCCTCTGCGACCGCGGCCACCGCGAGCTGCCGATCCGCCCCGACTACGTCGGCAAGAACTTGCCGACGGCGCGCGAGGAGCGGGTCAACGTCAGCCTCGAGGAGAGCGACGGGGCAGACCGGGTGACGATCTCCGCCACCCGCTCGGAGGCGATCGCGTGAAGCACCTGCTGGCGATCGAGGACCTCTCCCGCGACCAGATCGAGGCGATCCTCGACCGCGCCGAGAGCTTCGCCGAGGTCGGCCGCCGCGACATCAAGAAGGTGCCGACCCTGCGCGGGCGCACTGTCGTCACCCTCTTCTACGAGTCCAGCACCCGCACCAGCAGCTCCTTCGAGCTGGCCGCGAAGCGGCTCTCGGCCGACCTCGTCTCGGTCAAGGCCGCCGGCTCCTCGGTCGACAAGGGCGAGTCCCTGAAGGACACCGTCGCCACGCTCTCCGCCTACGACCCGGCCGCGATCGTGATCCGCCACCCCTACGCCGGCGCCGCCCAGATGGTCGCCGGCTGGACCCCGGCCGCGGTCGTCAACGCCGGCGACGGCAAGCACGAGCACCCGAGCCAGGCATTGCTCGACGTCTTCACCCTGCGCCGGCGTCTGGGCTCGCTGGACGGCAAGCGGATCTGGATCGTCGGCGACGTCCTTCACAGCCGCGTCGCCCGCTCCAACCTGATCGCCTTCCAGCGGCTCGGTGCCGAGGTCACGGTCTGCGGTCCGCCGACCCTGATCCCGCGCGGCATCGAGGAGCTCGGCTGCGACGTCTCCTACTCGCTCGACCGGCTCGGCGAGGCCGAGGTCGTCTACGCATTGCGGATGCAGCAGGAGCGGATGAGCGAGAGCTTCGTCCCCTCGTTGCGCGAGTACGCGGCCACGTTCCAGGTCGACACCCGCAAGCTCAGCCCGCGCCAGCTGCTGATGCACCCGGGCCCGGTCAACCGCGGCGTCGAGCTCTCCGGCGAGGCGATCGACTCGCCGCAGTCGTTGATCGCGGAGCAGGTCGCCGCCGGCCTTGTCGTCCGCATGGCGATCCTCTACGAGCTCCTGGCCGGAACCGAGCGCCCGGCGCCGCTGGCCGAAGGCGAGAGCACCCAGCCGACACCGATCGGGCAGCCGGCGTGAGCGTCAGCGAGCTGCTCGACCAGCGGCCCGGCGAGGCGGCGAACGCGATCCTGCGCCGGGCGACCGTGCTCGATCCGGTCGCCGGCATCGGCGGGGTCCACGACGTCGTCATCCGCGACGGCGAGATCGCCGAGCTGGCGGCGCCCGGCGAGGCTGCCGTCGCGGGCGCCGAGACGATCGAGGCCGAGGGGATGCACGCCTTCCCGGCCTTCTTCGACCCCCACGTCCACCTCCGCACCCCCGGCCACGAGCACAAAGAGGACGTCGAGACGGGGTCCCGCTCCGCCGCCGCGGGCGGCTACTGCGGGATCCTGGCGATGGCCAACACCGACCCGCCGGTCTCGACCGCGGCCGACATCTCGGCCCTGCGCGAGCAGGCTCGGGCCGGCGCCTCGGTGCCGGTCGGCTTCATGGCGACGGTGACCAAAGGCATGCGCGGCGAGGAGCTGACCGAGATGGTCGAACTGCGCGACGCCGGGGCCATCGGCTTCACCGACGACGGCCTGCCGATCGCCAGCGCCCGGGTGATGCTGCGCGCGCTCCAGTACCAGCGCCTCTGTGGCGGCACGATCGCATTGCACGAGGAGGACCCGGAGCTCTCGGGCGACGGGGTCATGCACGAGGGCCCGGTCTCGGCGGCGCTCGGCCTGGCCGGCGTGCCCTCGGTCTCGGAGTCGACGATGATCGCCCGCGACGCCGCCCTCGCCGCCTACGAGCGGGCCCGCATCCACGTCCAGCACCTCTCCGCGGCGGAGTCGGTCGAGGTCGTCCGCGCCGCCAAGGCGGCCGGCGTCGAGATCAGTGCCGAGGCCAGCCCGCACCACCTCTGCCTTACCGACGAGGAGGTCCGCAGCCTCGACCCCCGCCGCTTCAAGATGAACCCGCCATTGCGCCGTGAGAGCGACCGCCAGGCGCTGATCGAGGCATTGCGCGACGGCACCATCGAGTGCGTCGCCACCGACCACGCGCCGCACCAGGACGAGGAAAAGGACGTCCCTTTCGAGCAGGCGGCGATGGGCGTGACCGGCCTCGAGACCGCCTTCGCGGCGCTGCACACCGAGCTGGTCCTGCCGGGCACTATCGGGCTCGGCCTGCTGGTCGAGCGGATGGCCGGCGGCGCCGCCCCGTTCGGGATCGAGCGGCCGAGTCTGTCCCCGGGCTCGGAGGCGAACGTCGTCCTCTGCGATCTCGGCGCCGAGTGGACGGTGGGCGAGGAGGGCTACGAGAGCCGCTCGGGGAACTCCTGGTGCGCCGGCCGGACCCTGACCGGGCGGGTCATGGTCACCGTCGCCGCCGGTCAGGTCGCCTTCCGCCTGCGCAGCTTCAGCCTCGGGGTCGCGGTATGAGCTGGGTCGACTTCCTCTCGCTATGCGAGAGCAAACCGACCCACCCGGGGGTGCGGACGTGAGCAACGCCTACCTGCTGCTGGAGGATGGGACGCGGCTCGACGGGCTCGCCTGCGGTGCCGAGGGAGCGGTCACCGGCGAGGTCGTCTTCAACACCGCGATGACCGGCTACCAGGAGTCCGTCACCGACCCCTCCTACGCGGGCCAGATCATCGTCTTCACCTACCCCTCGATCGGCAACTACGGGGTCAGCGCGGCGGCGATGGAGTCCGACCGCGTCCACGCCCGCGGCGTTGTAATGCGCGACGCGAAGAACCGCGAGGATGTCGCCAGCGCCGAGGGCGGCTGGCTCGACTGGCTCGGCGATTGCGGCGTGCCGGCGATCGACGGCGTCGACACCCGCGCCTTGGTCCGCCACCTCCGCGACTCCGGCTCGATGCGCGGCGGCATCTTCCCCGCCGCCACCGCCGAGGAGCGGGCGCGCGAGCTGATCGCCGCCGAGCCGAGCATGAACGGCGCCGACCTCGCCCGCACCGTCACCCCGCTGGAGCCGGTCCGCTTCGAGGGCGACGGCCCGCACGTGGTCGGGATCGACACCGGGATCAAGCTGAGCATCGTCCGCCAGCTGCGCGAGCACGGCGCCAGGCTGACGCTGCTGCCCTGCACCAGCTCAGCCGAGGAGGTCCTGGGCGAGGACCCCGACATCGTCTTCCTCGCCAACGGCCCCGGCGACCCGGGGGCGCTCGACTACGTCGTCGAGACGGTCCGCGGGGTGGTCGGCAAGAGCCCCGTCTTCGGCATCTGCCTCGGCCACCAGCTGCTCTGCCGCGCGGTCGGGTTGGAGACCTACAAACTGCCCTTCGGCCACCGCGGCGCCAACCACCCGGTCAAGGACCTGGAGACGGGCCGCATCGACATCACCTCCCAGAACCACGGATTCGCCGTCGTCGGCCCCGGCGGCGCGCAGAGGATCGAGGGTGACGAGCCGGTTCGATGGGACACCGACTTCGGCGTCGCCGAGCTCTCCCAGCTAAATCTCTACGACCGCACGGTTGAGGGCCTGGTCCTGCGCGACGTCGCCGGCGCCACCGTCCAGTACCACCCCGAGGCGGGCCCCGGCCCGCACGACGCCCGCCACCTATTCGAGAGGTTCCTCGCCCTTGCCGCGTAGAGATGACATCCAGAAGATCCTGTTGATCGGCTCCGGCCCGATCGTGATCGGTCAGGCGGCCGAGTTCGACTACTCCGGCGTCCAGGCCTGCAAGGTGCTGCTCGAGGAGGGCTACGAAGTCGTCCTCGTCAACTCGAACCCGGCGACCATCATGACCGACCCCGAGTTCGCCACCGCCACCTACATCGAGCCGCTGCTGCCGGGTCCGGTGACCAAGATCATCGAAAAGGAGCGCCCCGACGCGCTGCTGCCGACGCTCGGCGGTCAGACCGCGCTGAACCTGGCGATGACCCTGCACGAGGATGGAACCCTGGAGAAGTTCGGGGTCGAGCTGATCGGCGCCGATTCGGCCGCGATCAACCGCGCCGAGGACCGCGAGCAGTTCCGCACGACGATGAACGAGGCCGGGATCCGCATACCCTGGTCGATCACGGTCGAGAGCCTCGGCGAGGTCGAGGAGGGGTTGGCCGACGGCCGCATCACCCTGCCCGCGATCGTCCGCCCGGCCTTCACGATGGGCGGCCAGGGCGGCGGCATCGGCCGCGACGAGACCGAGCTGCGCCAGGTCGTCAGCGAGGGCCTGGCGGCGAGCCCGATCAACCAGGTCCTGGTCGAGGAGTCGGTGATCGGCTGGGGCGAGTTCGAGCTCGAGGTAATGCGCGACCGCAACGACAACGTCGTGATCATCTGCTCGATCGAGAACGTCGACCCGATGGGCGTCCACACCGGCGACTCGGTCACGGTGGCGCCTGCCCAGACGCTGACCGACCCGCTCTACCAGGAGCTGCGCGACGTCGCGATCAAGGTGATCCGGGCGATCGGGGTCGAGACCGGCGGCTCCAACGTCCAGTTCGCGGTCAACCCCGAGGACGGCGAGATCGCCGTGATCGAGATGAACCCGCGGGTCTCGCGCTCCTCCGCGCTCGCCTCCAAGGCGACCGGGTTCCCGATCGCGAAGATGGCGGCGAAGCTGGCCGTCGGCTACGCGCTGGAGGAGATCCCCAACGACATCACCCGGGCCACCCCGGCTTCCTTCGAGCCGACGATCGACTACGTCGTCACCAAGATCCCGCGCTTCGCCTTCGAGAAGTTCCCCGGCGCCGACGGTCGGCTCTCGACCTTCATGCAGAGCGTCGGCGAGGCGATGGCGATCGGCCGCACCTTCCGCGAGTCCTTCGCCAAGGCGATGCGCTCGCGCGAGCTCGACTCCACACCCGAGGCGCCGGCCGGCGAAGCGGAGCTGCTGGTCGCGATCGAGAAGCCCTGCGCCGAGCGCTTCGACCTGATCCTCGAGGCCTTCCGCCGCGGCCTCGATATCGAGGCCGTGCACGAGGCCTGCATGGTCGACCGCTGGTTCCTGCGCGAGCTGCAGCTGCTGGCCACCGAGGGCGACGGCACCGAGGGCCTGGTCCGCACCTACAAGGCGGTCGACACCTGCGCCGCCGAGTTCGAGGCGGCGACGCCGTACTACTACTCCGGCCACGAGCGCCCGCGCGCCGACGGCAGCCCGCCGGCTTCGGAGATCCGCCGCGACACCGGCCGCGAGTCCGTCGTCATCCTCGGCGCCGGCCCGAACCGGATCGGCCAGGGGATCGAGTTCGACTACTGCTGCGTGCACGCGGCGATGACCGCCCGCGAGCTCGGCCGCGACGCGGTGATGGTCAACTGCAACCCGGAGACGGTCTCGACCGATTACGACACCTCCGACCGCCTCTACTTCGAGCCGCTGACCGCCGAGGACGTGCTCGCGGTCTGCGAGCAAGAGCAGCCGGAGGGCGTGATCGTCCAGTTCGGCGGCCAGACCCCGCTGAAGCTGGCTCGCACCCTGGAAGAGGCAGGCGTGCCGCTGCTCGGCACCCCGGTCGACGCGATCGACCTGGCCGAGGATCGCGGTCAGTTCGGCGCGTTGCTGCGCCGGCTCGGGATCAAGCACCCGCCCTACGGCACCGCGCTCTCCGCCGAGGAGGCGCTGACGGTCGCCGAAGAGGTCGGCTTCCCGCTCTTGGTCCGGCCCTCGTTCGTGCTCGGCGGCCGGGCGATGGAGATCTGTTACTCGACCGACGACCTGACCGCGTACCTCGAGGCCCACGTCAAGGCCGACCAGGAGCATCCGCTGCTGCTCGACCGCTTCCTCGAGAACGCGATCGAGGTCGACGTCGACGCGCTCGCCGACGGCGAGGACGTCTGCGTAGCCGGGATCATGCAGCACGTCGAGGAGGCCGGGGTCCACTCCGGCGACTCCGCCTGCGTGATCCCGCCGCTCAGTCTCGGCGAGGAGATGCTGGAGGAGATCCGGGGGACGACGCGCAAGATCGCGCTCGAGCTCGGTGTCGTCGGCCTGCTCAACATCCAGTACGGGGTCGCCGGCGGCGAGCTCTACGTGATCGAGGCCAACCCGCGCGCCTCGCGCACGGTGCCCTTCGTCTCCAAGGCGATCGGGGTGCCGCTGGCGAAGCTGGCCTGCCGGCTGATGCTGGGCGAGCGCCTCGCCGACCAGGAGCTGCCCGAGGGCCCACTGGAGCACGTCAGCGTCAAGGAGGCGGTGCTGCCCTTCGCCCGTTTCGCCGGCGCCGATTCGGTCCTCGGCCCGGAGATGAAGAGCACCGGCGAGGTGATGGGCATCGCCGCCGACTTCCCGACCGCCTTCGGCAAGGCCCAGGCCGCCGCCGGCGTGCGGCTACCCGACGAGGGCTCGGTCTTCATCACCGTCACCGACACCGACAAGCCGGCGGCGACGCAGTTGGCGGCGCGCTTCCACGACCTCGGCTTCGAGGTGATCGCGACCGGCGGCACCGCCCAGGCGATCGAGCGCATGGGCGTCCCGGTGACCCGGATCAACAAGCTGGGGGAGGGGTCGCCGCATGTCGTCGACCTGATCCAGGAGCGGCGCTGCGACCTCGTCATCAACACCCCGACCGGTTCCGGCGCCCGCGCCGACGGCTACGAGATCCGCACCGCCGCCGTCCGCCACGGGATCCCCTGCGTGACGACGATGACCGGCGCCACCGCGGCGGCGCGGGCGATCGCCGCCGGCCGTCAGGGCGACGCCGAGGTGCGCAGCATCCAGGAGATCCACGGCGGCGACCGCGCCGCTCTGCCTCGATGACGGCCCCCTTCGGGCGGCGCCTCTGCGAGGTCGGCGGGAACCGTGCCTCCGGCGGCTACCGGGTCTTCTCGCTGCTCGATCGCGAGGGGCCGGCACCCGAGCCGGGCCAGTTCTACATGCTCGCCGCCGAGCGCTGGGCGAGCCGCGACGGCCGGCCGTTCCTGCCGCGGGCGATCTCGGTCGCCGAAACCGCCCCTGCCGCCGCCGGGATCCGCCTCGACTTCCTCGTCGAGGGCATCGGCCCCGGCACCGCCCGGCTCTGCGAGCTCGAGCCGGGGGAGGGGGTCTGGGTGACCGGCCCGCTCGGGAACGCCTTCTCGTCCCCGCGCGAGGCGAGCCCCACCGCCGCCGGAGCGATCCTCGTCGGCGGCGGCATCGGCGTCGCCCCGCTCGCCCTGCTGCGCCGCCGCTTCAGCGAGCGCGGGATCCCCCTGCGGGTCCTGCTCGGCTTCCGAAACGAAGCGCATGCGGGCGGCCTGGAGCTCTTCTGCGGCGCCGGCGCCGAGCTGTGCCCCGAGGTCCGCCTCGCCTCAGAGGACGGCCACCGCGGTCACAGGGGCTACGTCACCGACCTCCTCGCGACGATGCTCGCCGGCGACGACGCCGAGACCGCCGTCGTCTACTCCTGCGGACCGCCGGCGATGCTGGAGGCGGTCGCCTCGCTCTGCGAGTCGCGCAACGTCCCCTTCCAACTCGCCGAGGAGTCGCCGATGGCCTGTGGCTATGGCGCCTGCTTCGGATGCGCCGTCCCCAAACCGGGCGGCGGCTATTACCGCCTCTGCGTCGACGGCCCCGTGATGCCCCCACCCGCGGGTGGCGCGGTGGCGGGGGACCCCCGCGGCGCGGAGAAGGCCGCGGAGCGGCCTTCGAGCACCGTGGGGGTGGCCGCCGCGACAGGACCCGCGGCTGAGGGATCCCGTCCCATCGACTTCTGCGGGATCGAGCTCGCTCACCCGGTGATCAACGCCTCCGGCACCTACGACGCGATCGCCGCCCGCCGCGTCTTCGGCGATGAGCTGCTCGAGCGATTCCCCTTTTCCGCCTTCGTTTCGAAGACGATCACCGCCGAGTCGCGGGTTGGGAACGAGCCACAGCGGATCTGGGAGACGCCGGCGGGGATGATCAACTCGATCGGGCTGCCCAATAAAGGTCTCGATGGCTTTCTCGCCGAGGACCTGCCTCAGCTGGCTGAGCTTCCGGTGCCCCTGATCGTCTCGGTGATGGGGACCAGCCACGAGCAATTTTCCCGCCTCGTGGCTGAGGTCGCGGATCGCGACGAGGTCGCCGCGATCGAGCTCAACGTCTCCTGCCCCAACGTGCACTCGGGGCTAATCGTCGGCGAGCAGCCGACCGAGACCGTCGCTCTGGTCGAGGCCCTGCGCCCGCTGACCGCGAAGCCGCTGATCGTCAAGCTCACCCCCAACGTCGCCGACCCGGCGGCGGTCGCGATCGCCGCCGAGGAGGGTGGGGCGGACGCGGTCTCACTGATCAACACCCTCAAGGCCAGCGCGGTCGACCCGCTCCGCGGCGGCCCCGCCCTCGCCGCCGGGCACGGCGGTCTCTCCGGCCCGGCCGTACGCCCGATCGCCCTGCAGCAGCTGCGCTCGGTGGTCTCCGCAACCGGCTTGCCGGCGATCGGCATGGGCGGCATCTCCAGCGGCGCGGACGCCGCCGAATTCATCGCTCTCGGCGCCTCCCTGGTGGCGGTCGGAACCGAGAATTTCCGCGACCCCAGGGCCGGCTCCCGGGTCGCCGCGGAACTCGCGCGGGGAGCGTCGAGCGGGGCCGCGCCCGCCGCAGTACTCGACCTCGACTAGAGGTTGAGGTGAATTTAGGCGGAATTGCCTTCCGCTCCCTTGCGGCGCTTCGACTCGCGGCTATACTCGCCGCGCAGATGCCTGCCCCCCCAGTCAAAATCTCCGGCACCGCCGCGCCCGAGCGCTCGCTCGACCAGCGGATGGAGGCACTGAAACGCGCGAACGACATTCGCACCGCCAGGGCCAAGCTGAAGAAGGATCTGAAGGCGAGCCGGGCCAGCATCCACACGATCCTGCTCGACCCGCCCGAGTACGTATTGACCGCGAAGGTCTTCGACATGTTGCTGGCCGTACCGAAGTACGGACGCGTCAAGACCAACCGCATTCTCAACCAGTGCCGGATCTCGCCGTCGAAGACGATCGGCGGGCTCTCCGAGCGCCAGCGCACCGAGCTGATCTCGCTCCTGCGCCGTTAGCCGACCGCACCGCCGGTCAATATCCGCGGCCGCATGGCAGCAAAAGTCTTCGTCATCACCGGCCCTTCCGGGGTCGGCAAGGGAACGCTGATCAAGGGCCTCCTCGCCCGCTGCTCCAATCTCGAGCTCTCGATCTCGGCGACGACCCGGCAGCCGCGGGCCGGGGAGGAGGACGGGGTCGACTACCACTTCCTCTCGACCGACGAGTTCAACCGCCGCGGCGACCAGAACGACTTCCTCGAGTTCGCCTCCTACAGCGGCAACCACTACGGGACGCTGCGCTCGGAGGTCGAGCGCAGGCTCGAGGCCGGGCACTCGGTGGTGCTCGAGATCGAGGTCCAGGGGGCGCAGCAGGTCCGGGCGGCGAAGCCGGACTCGATCCAGATCTTCATCGCTCCACCGGACCCGGCGGTCCTGCGCAAGCGCCTCGCCGGGCGCGGAACCGACTCCGCCGACGCGATCGACAAGCGCCTGGAGACGGCCGAAATCGAGCTCGCTTCGCAGGGGGACTTCGACCACCTGATCGTCAACGACGACCTCGAGACCGCCACCGGGGAACTGGTGGGGATCGTGCGCGACGAGCTCGCCGAGGTCCGGCCGGGCTGATCGACTAGACTCCGCCGCCGATGATCAAACCACGCGTAGACAAGCTTCTTCAGCACGCTGACTCTCACTACGCCGCTGTCGTCGTCTCGGCGAAGCGCGCGCGTCAGATCAACAGCTACTTCCACAACCTCGGCGAGGGCGGTTTCGGCGAGTACCCGCCGCCGATGGTCGAGGTCAACGCCGAGAGGAACTACCTCTCGATGGCGCTCGAAGAGCTTGCCGAGGGCAAGCTCAAATACGAGTACCGCTCCTAGCGCCCAGCGCTTCGAGCCTCCCCGGGGGGTAGCGGAATGGCCAGAGTCCTGCTTGGTGTGAGCGGTGGGATCGCCGCCTACAAGGCGCTCGAGCTGGCGCGCCTGGCGACGCTGGGCGGGCATGGCGTGCGGGTGCTGATGACGGAGACGGCGACCCGCTTCGTCGGCGCCGCCTCCTTCGAGGGCATCGTCGGGGCCCCGGTGCTGATCTCCGAGTTCGAGCGCGACCCGATGCGGGGCGCCTTCCCCGGCGACGGCGAGCCCGGCCACGACCCGATCGGGCACCTCGAGCTGGCCGCCAACTGCGATGCCTTCCTGGTCGCGCCGGCCTCGGCCAACACGATCGCCAAGCTGGCCGGCGGTGGCGCCGACTCAATGCTCACCACCTCCTTCCTCGCCTGCGCCGCGCCGCGCCTGGTCGCGCCGGCGATGAACGACCGCATGTACGCGAACGCCGCCACCCAGGCAAACCTGAAGACTCTGCGCGAGCGCGGGGTCGAGGTGATCGAGCCCGACGAGGGCCGGCTCGCCTCGCGCGGGGAGCACGGACGCGGGCGGCTGCCCGACCCGGCGCGACTGCTGGACCGCGTCGAGGCGGCCCTGCCGGGGGGCGAGCGTCCCTGGGACGGGATGCGGGTCCTGGTCACGGCGGGTGGCACCCGCGAGCCGATCGACCCGGTCCGCTTCATCGGCAACCGCTCCAGCGGCCGCATGGGGATCGCCCTCGCCGCCGCCGCCGCCAAGCGCGGCGCCGAGGTGACCTTGATCGCCGCCAACGTCGCCCTGTCCGAGCCGGCCGGGGTGCGCCGGATCGACGTCGAGACCGCGGCGCAGCTGGCGAGCGCTGCCACCGCGGAGTTCGCGTCCACGCAGCTGCTGCTGATGGCCGCCGCGCCCGCGGATTTCCGCCCCGCCACGCCGGCGCCCGGAAAGCTCCGGCGCGAAGGGGGGCTCGACCTCCACCTGGAGCCGACCGAGGACATCCTCGCCGCGCTCAGCGCGACCCGGGCGCCGGGGCAGACGATCGTCGGCTTCGCCGCCGAACACGGCGGGGACGCGGTCTCCCGGGCTCGCGGCAAGCTCAGCCGCAAGGGGGCCGACCTGATCGTTCTCAACGACGTCTCCGATCCGGCAATCGGCTTCGAGAGCAGCGACAACGCGGTCACCCTGATCGACGCCGACGCCGAGGTCGAGGTCCCGATCGCCGCCAAGGACGCGATCGCCGAGGCGATCCTGAACAGAGTCGACCGCCTGCGTCAACCCGCTCCGACCGAGAACCGGCCGGAGCTATACTGACTTCACTTTTCCACGTTATTCAGTGTCGAGAAGTGGGCCTGGCCCACTTTTTTTTCGGCCCGAACCAGGCATGAACGACCTCCAACAGAACATTCAAGAGCAACTCTCCGACCTCGATTCGGAACTCGACCTGGTCGCCATTGAGCGGCCTGGCACCGAGTCGTTGCGCCTTTTCATCGATCACCCCGCGGGTGTCGACCTGGCGCGCTGCGAACAGGTCACCAAGCACCTCAACCATCTGCTGGCCGACTACTCGCTCGAGGTTTCCTCGCCGGGTCCCAAGTACCGCCGTTCCAGCACCACTTCCGAGTCCAAGGAGCCGCTTCAGTGAGCAAAGAGATCGTCGACGCAGTCAAAGCGCTCGAGGCAGAGAAGGGAATCTCCGCCGACAAGCTGATGGATGCCCTCGAGGACGCCCTGCTCTCGGCCTACAAGAAGACCCCTGGCGCCGCCAAATACGCCCGCGTGGACCTCGACCACGAAACCGGCGACTTCCGCGTCTTCGAACTGATCCTGCCGCCCGAGCTGGAGGAGAAGCTGCTGGCCGAGGCCGCCGAGCAGCAGGAGGAGCCCGAGGTCGACCCGGAGACGGGCGAAATGCGCGAGCCCGAGGACCCGGAGCTGGACCCGGAGATGATCGCTCCCTACGAGAGCCAGATCGAGACCCGCGACGTCACCCCCGAAGATTTCGGCCGGATCGCCGCCCAGACCGCCAAGCAGGTGATCCTGCAGCGGATCCGCGAGGCCGAGCGGCAGATGATGTACGACGAGTACCAGGACCGGGTCGGCGAGCTGATCACCGGGATCATCCAGCAGTCCGACAAGCGCTACACGCTGGTCCAGCTGCGCGAGCGGGTCGAGGCGCTGCTGCCGAAGTCCGAGCAGGTCTACAACGAGCGCTACGACCACGGGATGCGGGTCAAGGCGGTCATCACCGATGTCTCCGACTCGACCAAAGGCCCGGCGATCGTCGTCTCCCGCCGCAGCCCGGAGCTGATCAAGAGCCTGTTCGAGCTCGAGGTGCCCGAGATCGCCGACAAGCTGGTCGAGATCGTCGGCGTCGCCCGCGAGCCCGGCTACCGCTCGAAGATCGCCGTCGTCTCCCACGCCGACGGCGTCGACCCGGTCGGCGCCTGCGTCGGTCCGCGCGGGTCGCGGGTGCGGATGGTCGTCTCCGAGCTACGCGGGGAGAAGATCGACATCATTCCCCACAACGACGAGCCCGCCCGCTTCGTCGCCAAAGCGCTTTCGCCGGCCCGGGTGCGCGAGGTGATCGTCGACGACGACGAGCGCCAGGCGACCGTGATCGTGCCCGACGACCAGCTCTCGCTGGCGATCGGCCGCGACGGCCAGAACGCCCGCCTCGCCGCCCGCCTGACCGGCTGGCGGGTGGACATCAAGTCCGAGACCGAGTTCTCCTCCGAGGAACAGGAGATCGAGTTCGAGGGCGAAGAAACCTTCGACGGGCGCTGCATGGCGCTGCTCTCCAACGGTCGCCGCTGCCCGAACGCGGCGATTCCCGGCTCCACCTATTGCGGTCTGCCCTCCCACCAGGCGCTCTCGCGCTTCGAGACCAGCCAGGTGGCGATCCTCACCGACCTCTCCGAGGCCGAGCTGGCGATCCTCGCCGATCCGGATGGTGACCAGGGGCAGGTCGACGAGATCGTCGAGCGGGCTAGCGCGAACTTCGTCGAGGAGGTTGCTGACGAGGAGCCTCAGGACGCGGGTCCTGTCGCGGAGGACGACTCCTCGTCCTCGCAAGCTGCGGGCGAGGAGCCATCCTCCACGCCACCCGCGTCAGAGACCACTGAGGCCGACTCCGCTGACGTAGTCGCTGAGGAGGAAGTGGTCGCCGAGTCCGAGGATGCCGAGGTTGCGGAGGTGGCTACCGAGGAGGCGATTGAAGAGGACATTGCGGAGGAGGCTCGGGAAGCCGAGGAGGTCGATGGCGAGACTCTCGGTGAGGACGCTGAGGCGGCCGAGACGGTTGCGGCCGAGGCTCCGAGCGCAGAGACTGATGACGTTGTCGAGGAGGCGGAGCAGGCTTAGTGGCTAAGAAGCGGGTTCACGAGATCGCGAAAGCGCAAGGGGTCAGCTCGAAGGATTTGCTGGCCGCATTGAAGGCCGCCGGCGTCGAGGCGAAGGCGGCGGCTTCGAGCGTCGAGGAGGCCGATGCGCTGAAGGCGATCGCTGCCGCGAAGGGGAACGGCGGGACGAGCAAGGCTGCGGCCAAGGAGACCCCCGCGCAGGCCACTCCCGCGCAGACGCCGGCTCAGTCCGCTCCGCAAGCAGCGGCGACGCCCGCGGCCCAGAAACCGGCCGCCAAGGCGCCGGCCCCGAAAGCCTCGACTTCGACCAAGCCCGTCCGTCCCGCCGGCGCCCAGCAGGGCGGCGGCGCTCCCGGTGGCGGTGGCAGCGCCAAAAAACGGCGCGTGGTGATCGACTCGCAGGCCGCCCGCCGCGACCAGATGGGCGGTCCGCCGCCGCAGCGCCCACCGCGCCGGCGCGGTGGCAGGCGCCGCCGGCCGTTGCTGGAGGAGCCGCCGATGGGTCCGGCGCCGACGGTCGAGCCCGAGGCGACCAGGGTCAACTCCGGCGCCACCGTGCGCGAGGTCGCCGAGACGCTCGGGCTGGCCCCGGCCGAGGTGATCAAAAAGCTGATGACGATGGGGGAGATGGCGACGCTTACCCAAACCCTCACCGACGAGTCCGTGCGGGCGATCGCCGACGAGTACGACCGCAAGCTGGAGATCGTCACGGCCGCCGAGGAGGAGCCGGAGGAGCCCGAGTTCTCCGACGCCGCCGAGGATCTCGTCGCCCGCCCGCCCGTGGTCACGATCATGGGCCACGTCGACCACGGCAAGACCTCGCTCCTGGACGCGATCCGCGAGACCGAGGTCGCCGCCGGCGAGGCCGGGGGCATCACCCAGCACATCGGCGCCTACCAGGTCCATAAAGACGAGAAGACGATCACCTTCCTCGACACGCCCGGCCACGCCGCCTTCACGGCGATGCGCGCCCGCGGCGCCAAGGTCACCGATGTCGCCGTGATCGTCGTCGCCGCCGACGACGGGGTCATGCCGCAGACCAAAGAGGCGATCGACCACGCTCGCGCCGCCGACGTGCCGATGCTGATCGCCGTCAACAAGATCGACAAAGAGGGCGCCAATCCAGAACGGGTCCGCACCGAGCTCGCCCAGGAGGGCATCTCCCCCGAGGAGTGGGGCGGCGACACCGTCTTCTGCGAGGTCTCGGCGAAGACGCACGAGGGCCTCGACAACCTGCTCGACATGATCCTGCTCGTGACCGAGCTGGAGGAGCTCTCGGCCAACCCGAACGCTCCCGGCTCGGGCACCGTGATCGAGTCCCAGCTCGATCCCGGTCGCGGCCCCGTCGTCACCGTGCTGGTCCAGCGCGGGACCCTCGGGGTCGGCGACTCGCTGGTCGCCGGGCCGCAGTGGGGCCGGGTGCGGGCGATGCAGGACTTCACCGGCGAGCGGGTCGAGGCCGCGGTGCCGGGGATGCCGGTCGAGGTGCTCGGGTTCGACGGCGTCAGCGACGCCGGTGAGTTCGTGCAGGCGGTCGAGAACGACCGCGAGGCGCGCCGGCAGGCCCAGGAACGCGCCAACCGCCTCAAGACCGAGGCATTGGCCCGCCGCCAGGCGCGCAAGATCAGCCTCGACGAGGTCTTCGCCCGGGTCCAGGAGGGCGACATCAAGGAGCTCAACATCGTCCTCAAGGCCGACGTCGCCGGCTCCCTGGAGGCGCTCCAGGACGAGATCGCCAAGGTGCCGCAGGAACGGGTCGCGATCAACATCATCCACTCGCAGACCGGCGGCATCAACGAGTCCGACGTGATGCTCGCCTCGGCCTCCGACGCGATCATCATCGGCTTCAACGTGCGGCCCCTGGCCGACGCCCGCCGCGCCGGCGAGCGCGAGGGCGTCGACATCCGCACCTACTCGGTCATCTACAAAATCACCGAGGATCTGCGCAACGCGATGGAGGGCCTGCTGGAGGCGGTCGAGGTCGAGGAGGCCGTCGGCGAGGCCGAAATCAAACAGACCTTCAAGGCCTCCAAAGTCGGCCGCATCGCCGGCTGCATCGTCACCCAGGGCAAGGCGAGCCGCACCGCGGGCGTCCGCCTGGTGCGCGAAGGCACGGTCATCTGGACCGGCAAACTCGGCTCCCTGCGCCGCTTCAAAGACAACGTCAACGAGGTCGAGGAGGGGCAGGAGTGCGGCGTCGTCCTCGAAGGCTACGCTGACGTCAAGGAGGAAGACGTGCTCGAGTTCTTCCAGACCAAGCAGGTCGAGCAGACCCTGGAGTAGAAATGGCCGGCCCTCGCATGCGGCGCATCAACGAGGTGCTGCGCGAGGTCGTCGGCGCCACGATCGCGGGCTTGAGCGACCCCCGCATCGGCTTCGTCACCGTGACTTCCGTCGAAACCAGCCCTGACCTCCGCACCGCCAAGGTGTTCGTCAGCGTGCTCGGCGACGGGGAGGCGCGCGAGGAGTCCCTGGGCGGCCTGCGCTCCTCCCACGGCGTGATCCAGTCGCGGATCGCGGCGGAGACGCGGATGAAGCGGACGCCGACCCTGACCTTTCACTACGACGACACGATCGAGCAGGGCGTGCGGATCTCCCAGCTGCTGGAGGAAGAGCCGCCCGACGACGAGGAGGGGGAGGGCGCATGACCGAGGTTACGGACGTCACCGCGTCGGACCTGGAGCTGGTCGGCGCCGAGCTGCGCGCCCGCGACCGCTTCCTGCTGACCGCGCACGAGGGGCCCGACGGCGACGCCCTCGGCTCGCTGCTGGGGATGCACCAGCTGCTCACCCAGCTCGGCAAGGACTCGGTGATGTTCCTCGCCGCGAAGGAGTTCCCGCTGCCGATCGAGTACCGCTTCCTGCCGCTCGAGGAGGTCTTCCACGAGCCGCCCGCCGACATGGCCGACCGCACCGTCGTCTTCCTCGACTGCGGCAACATCGACCGCATGCCGGTCGACTTCCTCACCGAGGGCGGCAACGACGTGATCAACATCGATCACCACCACGACAACACCCGCTTCGGGGATTTCAACCTGGTCGCGGTCGGCGCCTCCTGCACGGCCGAGATCGTCTACGACCTCGCGATCCTGCTCGGCGCCGAAGTCACCCGTGAGATGGCCTCGGCGCTTTACGTGGGGCTGATCACGGACACCGGCAAGTTCATGTACGAGAACACCAGCTCGCACACGCACCGGATCGCGGCGGAGCTGATCGACGCCGGGGTCGATATCGACGACACCTACCGCCGGCTCTACGAGCACGTGCCGATCGAGAAGCTGCGGCTGGTGGCGCGAGCGCTGGAAGGAATCCAGCGCCACTGCGACGATCGGCTCGTCTTCACCTACATCACCGCCGCCGACTACGAGGCGACCGGCGCCGGCGAGGAGATGACCGAGGGCGTGATCGACCACCTGCGCTCGATCGACGGCACCAAGGTCGCCGCCGTCGTCCGCGACCTCGGCAACCGCGGCCGCGCCGCCCGAAAGGTCAGCCTGCGCTCCAGCGAGGGCGACGTCGACGTCTCGGCGATCGCCCGCAAGAACGGGGGAGGGGGGCACAAACGTGCCGCCGGCTTCTCCACCGACCTCGAGATCGAGCAGCTGGCCGAGTTCCTCTGCGACGAGGTCACCGCCCAGCTGGGGCCCTGAGCATGGCTGCCGCGGAGGGAGCGGTGCTGCTCTACGACAAGCCGGCCGGCGTCACCTCGCATGACGTCGTCGCCCGGGTCCGCCGCGAACGCGGCTGCAAGGCCGGGCATGCGGGCACCCTCGACCCCTTCGCCACCGGCTTGCTGCTGATCCTGCTCGACCGCGCCACCCGCCTGCAGCGCTTCCTCGTCGGGCTGCCGAAGACCTACCTGGCGACCGCCCGGCTCGGCTGGCGCTCCAGCACCGGCGACCCCGACGGCGAGCTGACCGAGACCGGCGCCATCCCCGACTCGCTGGAGCTGCCGACCGGGACCGTGCGCCAGCGGGTGCCGATGACCTCGGCCGTGCGGGTCGGCGGCGAGCGCCTCTACAAGAAGGCCCACCGCGGCGAGACCGTCGCGACCCCGGTGCGCGACGTCGAGGTGTACCGGGCGGATCTGCTGGAGGCCGGTGGCGACCTCGCCCGCTACGAGATCGAGTGCGCGGCCGGGACCTACGTCCGCACCCTGATCGAGACCCTCGACGACGCCTACTGCGCCGAGCTGCGCCGCACCGCGGTCGGCCCGTTCCAGGTCGGGGACGCCGGCGCGGAGATCGCGATCGACCGCGTCGGAGAGCTGGTCCCGGCGGTCGAGGCGGCGCTGCGATGAGCATCGCCGTCACCTCGCTGCCGGACGCGGAGCCGCGGCCCCGGCATGTCGCGATCGGCACCTTCGACGGCGTCCACCTCGGCCACCAGGCGGTGATCGCCGATGCCGACACCGTTCTCACCTTCGACCCGCACCCGCTCGAGGTCCTGCACCCGGCGGCGCTGCCGAAACTGATCATGCCCTTCTCGGTCAAGCGCGACGTGATCGACGGGCTCGGGGTCGAGGAGCTGGTGGTGATCCCGTTCGACGCGGAGTTCGCGCATCGCGACGCCGAGGACTTCATCGAGCACGTGTTGGTCGAGCGGCTCGGCGCGACCAAGGTCTCGGTCGGCGAGAACTTCCGCTTCGGGGCCAAAGCCAAGGGCGACCCGGCGATGCTGAAAGCGCGCGAGGAGTTCGAGACCCGCGTCGTGCCGCTGGTCGAGGTCGACGGCGAGACCGTCTCCTCAACCCGGATCAGGGCCTTGGTTGCGGCGGGGAACATGGAAGGCGCGCGCCACTGTCTCGGCGCCCCGTTCATGGTCGAGGGCGAAGTCGTCAAGGGCGACCAGCGCGGCCGCGAGCTGGGCTTCCCGACCGCCAACTTCGTCCCCGACGACCGCCTCGCGATTCCCGGACACGGCGTCTACGCGGCCTTCGCCGACGGCGTCCCGGCCGCCGTCAACGTTGGTGTCCGGCCGACCTTCGAGAGCGGCCGCGGGGTCCTGATCGAGACCTATCTGATCGACCGCGACGAAGACCTCTACGGTCGGACGCTGCGGGTCGCTTTCGTCGAACGGTTGCGGGGGGAGAAGCGCTTCCCCGAGGTCGAGGATCTTGTCGCGCAGATGCAGCGCGATGTCGAGGACGCCAAGCGCGTCTGTGCTAGCTTCCAGCGGCCGTGACCCACCGGGTGCACGGCGTTTTCACGAGATGAGCCTGACCAAGGAAAAGAAAAGCGAGCTGATCGGCAAGTACGGCCGCGGCGATGGTGACACCGGCTCCGCCGAGGTCCAGATCGCCCTGGCGACGGAGCGGATCAACGAACTCACTGAGCACCTGCGCACGCACAGCAAAGATCACCACTCGCGCCGCGGGCTGCTGATGCTGGTCGGCAAACGGCGCCGGATGCTGCGCTATCTCGAGCGGATCGATCTCGAGCGCTACCGCGCCCTGGTCGCCGACCTCGGCCTGCGGCGATGATCGCGGCCGGCGAGCCGGCCCCCGACTTCACCCTCCGCGACCAGAACGGCGAGAAGGTCTCGCTCTCGGACTTCCGCGGCCGCAAGGTGATGCTGGTCTTCTACCCCGGGGACTTCAGCCCGGTCTGCGGCGATCAGTTCTCGATCTACCAGGAGGTCAAGCCGGAGCTCGCCGCCAAGGGCGTCGAGCTGGTCGGGATCAGCGTCGACAGCTTCTTCTCCCACGCCGCCTTCCGCGAGAAGCTCGGCGTCGACACCGTCCTCCTCTCCGACTTCCACCCCAAGGGGGAGGTCGCCCGGGCCTATGGCTCCTACCTCGACGAGCTCGGCTTCGCCAATCGCACCCTCGTCCTCGTCGACGAGGACGGGCGGGTCGCCTGGACCTACGAATCGCCCACCCCGGGCGAGTTCCCGGGCGCCAACGTCATCTTCGACGCGCTCGGCTCCTGACCGACCTGACCAGCGCCCCGGTGCCGCCGATCGGGCCCGAGGACCACGTGCTGGGCACGGGGGAGGAGTTGATCGTCTACGCCGACCTCGGCTGCCCGCACTGCGCCGCCGCCTGGACCGAGATCGCGGCCCGTCCCAACCGCGTCGCCTTCCGCCACTTCCCGGTCGCCAGCGAGCACCCGCGCTCGCCGGCGCTGCACGCCGCGGCCGAGGCGGCCGGGTCGCAGGGGCGGTTCTTCGAGATGGTCGATTCGCTCTACGCCGACCGCGGCCGTGTCGACGACCCGCACCTCTGGGAGCGGGCACGGCAGCTCGGTCTCGACCTCGACCGTTTCGAGGCCGATCGTCGCTCCGCCGAGGTCGGCGCCCGGGTGCGACGCGACTTTCAATCCGGGATCAGGGCCGGGGTCACGACGACGCCTGCCGTGTACTCTCCTCGGTGAAAGAGAACGAGAGTTCTGAAAGCAGATGGCCGTCAACCGGGCGGCCGGAGGTAGGACAATTAAATGAGCATGTTTGACGTAAGCCGAGTCTCGGTGGATGTCGGCGACAGCCAGATTTCCTTCGAGACGGGCAAACTCGCGAAGCAGGCGGGTGGCGCGGTCGTGGTTCAGGCCGGCGACACGATGGTCCTCTGCACCGCAACCGTCGGCAGCCTGCGCGACGTGGACTTCCTTCCCCTCACCGTCGACATCGAGGAGCGCATGTACGCCGCGGGCAAAATCCCCGGCTCGTTCTTCCGTCGCGAGGGCAAATCGAGCGAGAAGGCGACGCTGACCGCGCGCATGATCGACCGGCCGATCCGCCCGCTCTTCCCCAAGGGCTGGCACTACGAGACGCAGCTGGTCGCGATCCCGATGTCGGTGGACCAGGTCCACCCCTACGACATCCTCGCCATGAACGGCGCCTCCGCGGCGCTCGCGATCTCCGAAGTGCCGGTCGCCAAGCATGTCGGCGCGGTCCGGGTCGGCAAGCTGGAGGGCGATTTCGTCGTCAATCCGCCCGAGGATCGCCACGAGGAGCTGGAGCTCGACCTGATCGTCGCCGGCACCGACGAGGCGATCCTGATGGTCGAGGCCGGCGCCGAGGGAGTCACCGAGGCCGAGATCCTCGATGCCCTCGACATCGCCCACGGCGAGATCAAGAAGCTCGTCGCCGCGATGGAGGAGTTGCAGCAGAAGGTCGGCAAGGAGAAGATCAAGCACGAGGAGCCGGAGCTCGACGCTTCGCTGCTCGAGACGATCCGCTCCGAGTACGGCCAGACCCTGATCGACGCGATCGCCACCGAGGGCAAGCTCGAGCGCTACGAGGCGATCGACAAGGTCAAGGACGAGGTCGTCGCCAAGTACGCACCGGAGTCCGATGACGCCGACGGCGAGCGCAAGGCAGAGGTCAAGGCCATCTTCGGCGCGATCGAGAAGGACACGATCCGCAAGGCGATCGCCGTCGACAAGAAGCGCCCCGACGGTCGCGCCCAGGACGAGATCCGGCCGATCGAGTGCGAGGTCGACATCTCCCCGCGCGTGCACGGCTCGGCTCTGTTCACTCGCGGAGAGACCCAGATCCTCTCCAACGTGGCTTTGGGCACGACCCGAATGGACATGCGGATCGACACGCTCGGCCTGCAGACCACGAAGCGGTTCTGGCATCACTACAACTTCCCGCCCTTCTCGGTCGGGGAGGCCGGCTTCATGCGCGGCCCGAAGCGGCGTGACATCGGTCACGGCGCCCTCGCCGAGCGTGCCCTGCTGGCGACCGTGCCCGACGAAGAGTCCTTCCCGTACGTGATTCGCGCGGTCTCCGAGACGCTCGAGTCCAACGGCTCCTCCTCGATGGGCTCGGTCTGCGCCTCCTCGATGGCGCTGCAGGCCGCGGGAGTCCCGGTCAGCGCTCCGGTCGCCGGTGTGGCGATGGGCCTGATCAAGGAGGGCGACGACTACATCGTCCTCACCGACATCGCCGGCGTCGAGGACCACCTCGGCGACATGGACTTCAAGGTCGCCGGCACCAAGGACGGGATCACCGCCCTGCAGATGGACATCAAGATCACCGGCGTCACCTTCGAGATCCTCGAGGACGCGCTGGAGCAGGCTCTCAAGGGCCGTCAGTTCATCCTCGGCAAGATGGCCGAGGCGATCGACGGGCCGCGCGAGAAGCTCTCCAAGCACGCTCCGGCGATCGAGTCGATCAAGATCGACCCCGAGAAGATCGGGGCCGTGATCGGCAAAGGCGGGGAAACGATCCGCGCCCTCTGCGAGGAGTTCGAAGCGGAGATCGACGTCGAGGACGACGGCACGGTGCGGATCTACGCGCCGACCGGCGAGCTGGTCGAGGCCTGTGTGGCCCGGATCGACTCGATGACCCGCGAGGCCGAGGTCGGCGATCGCTACAACGCCGCCAAGGTCGTGAAGACGACCACGTTCGGGGCGTTCGTCGAGCTCGTCAAGGGCACCGACGGCCTCCTGCACATCTCCAACGTCAAGCCCGGTGAGCGAGTCGACTCGGTCGACGACGTCCTCACCGCCGGCGAGGTGATCGACGTCACCGTGGTCGAGGTCGACAAGGAGCGTGGCCGGATCGGTCTGCGTCTCTCCAGCGATCCCTCGGTCGAGGGCAAATCGCCGGAGGAACTGGCGGCGGTCGGTTCCGGCAGCGACCGTGGCGGCAGCCGTAACGGCGGTGACCGCGGCGGTCGCGGTGGTCGTGACGGCGGGCGCCGTCGCGAGCGCGAGTCGCGGAGCTAGTAGTTGAGCGCACCCCAGCTCACCGAGTTGGGCTCGGGCGTCCGGGTCGTGACCGAGGAGGTTCCCTCGGTCCGGTCCGTGGCGCTCGGGCTCTGGGTGCGCACCGGCTCGCGCAACGAGACCCCGGCCCAGGCGGGGGTCTCGCATTTCCTCGAGCACCTGTTGTTCAAGGGCACGGCGCGCTACTCGGCGATCGAGATCTCCGAGCGCTTCGACGGGCTCGGCGCTTCGATCAATGCCGCCACCGGCAAGGAGACGACGCATCTGCATGCGCGCTTCCTCGACGAGCACACCGAGGAGGTCTTCGACCTGCTCTCGGAGATGCTGCTGGCCCCGACCTACCCCGAAATCGACTCCGAGCGCCAGGTGGTGCTGGAGGAGATCGCGATGTACGACGACGAGCCGCAGGACCGGGTCCACGACGTCCTCGCCGAGGCCGTCTTCGGCGCCCACCCGCTCGGCCGCCGCGTGCTCGGCGAGCCCGAGGTGATCGCCTCGATCCCGGTCCCGGACATCGAGAGCTACCGCCGCGGCCGCTACGCCGGCTCCGAGATCGTCGTCGGCGCCGCCGGTCATCTCGACCACGCCCGCATCGTCGAGCTGGCGGAACGCTTCGTCACCGCGCCCGCCGATGGTGGGGGGGTCGCGCCCGACACGGCGCTCGACCAGGCCGCCCGGCTCTGCTTCCACGCCAAGGAGACCGAGCAGTACCACATCTGCTTCGGCGCGCCCGGGCTGCGCCGCGACGACCAACGGCGCTACCCGCTGGCCGTGCTCGACTCGATCTTCGGCGGCTCGACCTCTTCCCGGCTCTTCCGCGAGGTGCGGGAGAAGCGCGGGCTTGCCTACTCGGTCGGCTCTTACAACGAGCAGTTCACCGACCAGGGCCTGGTCGCGACCTACGTCGGCACCCGCGAGGACAACGTCGAGGAGGCCTGCGCGATCATCGGCACCGAGCTCGCCCGGCTGCGCTCCGAGCCGGTCTCGACCGAGGAGCTGACCCGGGCCAAGGAGAGCGTCAAGGGCCGCCTCGTCCTCTCCTCGGAGTCGACCGCGGCGCGGATGACGCGAATCTCGCGGGCGACGCTGTTCGGCCTGCCGATCGAAAGCCTCGACGAGATGCTGGCCAAAGTCGACGCGATCGAAGTCGACGACCTGACCGAGCTGGCGCGGGAGCTGTACGGGGCCGATCGCCTCTCGGCCGCCTGCGTCGGCGCCGACGAGGACCGCTTCCGCCAAGCCCTGGCGCCGGTCAGCGAGGCCTTGGTAGCGGCATGATCAGGGTCGGGGTCGCGGGTGCCGCCGGGCGCATGGGCCAGGCGGTTTGCGAAGCGGTCGAGGGGGCGGACGACACCGTCCTCGCCGGCCGCGCCGACCCCACATTGGGGATCGAGCTCAGCGAGATCCTCGGCGAGGTCGACGTCGTCGTCGACTTCACCGTCCCCGACACCGCCCTCGGCAACGTCCGCGCCTGCCTCGAGGCGGGCGTCCACGCGATCGTCGGCACCACCGGCTTCGACCTCGACGCCGCCAGGGCGGCCGCCGCCGACGCGAGCGCCAACTGCTTCGTAGCGCCCAACTTCGCGATCGGCGCCGTGCTGCTGATGGAGGTCGCGCAGACGATCGCGCCGCACATGCCGGAGTGCGAGATCGTCGAGCTCCATCACGACCGCAAGCTCGACGCCCCCTCCGGCACCGCCAAGCGCACCCAGGAGCTGATCGACGGCGCCGGCGGCAACGTCCACCAGCCGATCCACTCGGTGCGATTGCCGGGCCTGGTCGCGCACCAGGAAGTGATCTTCGGCGGCGAGGGCCAGACGCTCTCGCTGCGCCACGATTCGATCGACCGGCGCTCTTTCATGCCCGGCGTGCTGCTCGCCGTGCGCAGGGTCGGGGCATTGCCCGAGCGCTTCACGGTCGGGCTCGAGAAGCTGCTTTTCGATGCCTAGACCGCGCGACGGGGTACCCTGGCAACGATGACGGAGATTCGAGGCATCCTCACCGCGATGGCGACCCCGTTCGACGAGCGGGGCGACGTCGACCTCGCCGCGGCTCGCGAGCTGGCCACATATCTGCTCGCCCACGGCTCGCACGGGCTGGTCATCGGCGGCTCCACCGGCGAGTGCCCGACCCTGACCGACGGCGAGACGATCGAGCTGCTGGAAGCGGTCCGCAAGGAGGTCGGCGACGAGGTCCTGGTGATCTGCGGCACCGGCACCAACGACACCCGCCACTCGTGCGAACTGACGAAGATGGCCTCGAATGCCGGGGCCGACGCCTCGCTGGTCGTCGCGCCGTACTACAACAAGCCGAACCGCGCGGGCCTGGTGGCGCACTTCGAAACAGTCGCCGCAGCCGTGCCGGAGATGCCCCTGGTGATGTACAACATCCCGGCCCGGGTCGTGATCAACATGCCGCCTGACCTCCTGGCCGAGCTCGGCGCGGTCGACAACATCGTCGCCGTCAAGCAGGCCAACGACGAGGAGCTGGGCCCGATCGACGGCCTCGGGATCCTCGCCGGCAACGACAACACCTTCATGCGCGTCCTCGAGTTCGGCGGGCTCGGCGGCATCACCGTCGCCTCCCACGTCGTCGGCCCGCAGATGCGGGAGATGTGGGACGCCGCCCAGGGCGGCGACCTCGACCGAGCGCGCGAGATCGACGCCGAACTGGCCCCCGTTTTCGAGGGCCTTTCGGTCACCACCAACCCGATCCCGCTGAAGGCGGCGCTGGAGATGCTCGGCATCGCCTCGGGACGGATGCGGCTGCCACTGGTCCCAGTGGACGCCGAGCAACGGGCCGCGGTCAAGGCCGCGCTGGAGGGCATCGGCCTTCCGGTCGCCCAGTAATACAACTACTTCAAGAGAGTGAGTAACTAGTGCCAACTGACAAGCTCCGAGTGCTGCCCCTTGGCGGCCTCGGCGAGATCGGCAAGAACATGACCGTCGTCGAGTACGGCGGCAAGATCGTCGTCGTCGACACGGGACTGATGTTCCCCACCGCGGAGATGCACGGGATCGACCTGGTCCTGCCCGACTTCTCCTACCTGCGCGACCGCGCCGACGACATCGAGGCGATCGTGCTGACGCACGGCCACGAGGACCACGTCGGCGCCCTGCCCTACGTGCTGCGGGAGATCGGCATGCCGCCGGTCATCTACGGCGGCCTGCTGACGATCGGCATGGTCCGCTCCAAGCTCGACGAGCACAAGCTCGGCGAGGCGCCGCTGCAGGAGCTGCCGGCGGGGGAGAAGGTTCAGTGCGGGCCCTTCGGGCTCGAGCTGGTCCACCTCGCGCATTCGATCCCCGACATGCGCGGGGTCCTGATCAGCACCAAGGTCGGCTCGATGCTGATGACCGGCGACTACAAGTTCGACCAGACCCCGGTCGACGGCCGCCCGGCCGATATCCCGCGCCTGGCCGAGATCGGCCGCGAAGGTCTGCTGCTGCTCTGCGGCGACTCGACCAACGCCGACAGGCCTGGGGTGGCGCCCTCGGAGTCGAGCGTCGGGCCGGCCTTGCTGCAGCAGTTCTCCCGCTGCGAGGGGCGGATCATCGTCACCTCCTTCGCCTCCAACATCCATCGCGTCCAGCAGGTGATCGACGCCGCCGCCGCCCTCGACCGCAAGGTCGCTCTGGTCGGCCGTTCGATGCGCAAGAACTTCAACATCGCCTCGAACCTGGGCATCGCCAAGGCGCCCTCGGGCATCTTCATCCAGCCGCGGGAGATCGAGAACTTCCCGGACGAGAAGGTCGTGATCATCTCCACCGGCAGCCAGGGCGAGCCGCTTTCGGCATTGCGGCGGATGGCCAACAACGACCACCGCGACGTCGAGCTGCATTCGGGCGACACCGTCGTCTTCTCGGCGACCCCGGTCCCCGGCAACGAGCGCGCGGTGAACGAGACGATCGACCGCATCTACGAGATCGGGGCGACGGTGATCACCGCCAAGGACGCGCCGATCCACGCCTCCGGCCACGGCTGGCAGGAGGAGATCAAGCTGATGCTCAACCTGACCAAACCGCGCTACGTGATGCCGGTCCACGGCGACTACAAGCGCCTGCGGCTGCATTCCGAGCTGGCCGAAGCGGTCGGGGTCGAGCCGGCGAACATCTTCCGCGGCCGCAACGGATTGCCGCTGGAGGTCGACGCCAACGGCGCCGGCTTCGGCGAGGACATCCACGCCGGCACGATGTATGTCGACGGCGTCAACATCGGCGACCCCGACGACGCCGCTCTGCGCGACCGCCGCGAGATCTCGGCCGACGGCATCTTCATCGTCGTCGCCACCGTCTCCTCCGACGACGGCAGCGTTGTCGCCGACCCCGAGGTGATCTTCCGCGGCGTCGCCTTCCTCGAGGACGCGAACGCCCTGGTCGAAGAGATCAGCGACCTGATCGAAGACCAGCTCGAGGACGCGGCCAAAGCGGGCAACCGCGAGCCGCACCTGATCGAGGAGGACCTGCATGAGGCGGTCGGCAAGTTCGTGTTTCAGCGGTTGCGGCGGCGGCCGATGGTGTTGCCGGTTGTGGTCGAAGTCTGACGGCCGTTTGCTCGTAGGGCTGGGGGAGTCGGTGGGTCCTCTGGGCGAATTAGCGAGCACGCCCCCTGCGGGGGCTTAGCTCGGATGTTTGAGCGCGGCCTGGCGGCCGCGCAATAGACAGATTGCATATCGCCGCCTCCGGCGACATTCGCCCAGAGGACCCACCGAATCCCCTTAACGCTTCGGACACCGTTCTGGAAGTGGGGTGCCCAGATTCGGTTGCAAGGAGTGGCTACGGCCCGAGCGCGGCAGAGAATTCAAGGTGAGCAACCACTCGAAGCGAAGTGGGCTTTGAGCTTGGGGCGCTGAGGGCGCTTCGTGGGGGAGGGATGGCGACTCCCTTCCCGGGAATGTCGCGAAGCGGCGACATGCAATCTGTCATCTGCGCCGCGCAGCGGCGCACCAACATCCGAGCTAAGCCCCGAAGGGGCGTGCTCGCAAATTCACGGGAAGGGAGTCGCCATCCCTCCCCAACCGACACCCCCGAACCCTCGCCCAAAGAAAAAGCCCGCCGGAGCTGTGTCTGGGGAGATGGCTCCGGCGGGCTGGTGTCTCGTCCACAAAGAAATCTAGGCCCGAGCCCTAAAGCGCCTCTAAACGTCCGCTAACGGCCGGCTCAGGATTTGCCAGCGGGATCCGGGCGCGGAAGAGGGCGCCGCCAAGATTGGACTCCGCCGCTTCCACACTGCCGCCGTGGGACCTGGCGACGGCGCTGACGATCGCCAAGCCGAGGCCGGTTCCGGTGCCGCCGGCGGTGTCGGCCGGACCGCTGCCGCGGACGAAGCGGTCGAAGATCTGCTCGCGCATCTGCGGCGGGATGCCGGGGCCGTCGTCGCCGACTTCGACCACAGCGTCGCCGCCCTCCTCGCGCAGGCTGAGCTCGATCATCGCCCCCTCGGGCGTGTGGCGGGTGGCGTTGTCGAGCAGGTTGAGGACCATCCGGTGCAGCTCGTCGGGGCTGCCTTCGACCCGCAATGGCCGCTCGTTGTCGATCGTCAGGGTGCGCTCGCCCATCACCGGCGCCGCCTCGGCGGCCGCGTCGCCGGCGACTTCGGCGAGGTCGCAGCGACGGTGGGCATCCATGCGGCCGGCGTCGGCCCGGGCCAGCAGCAAGAGGTCGGCGACGAGCCGGCTCATCCGCTTCGAGGAGCGCAGTGCGGAGTCGACGATCTCGCGGTCTTCGGCCTGACCGGGGCCGCCGAGCGAGGCCTGCAGCAGCTCGAGGTTTGCCAGCACGCTGGTCAGCGGCGTGCGCAGCTCGTGCGAGGCGTCGGCGACGAACTCGCGCTGCTTCTGCATCGCTCCCTCGCGCTCGGCCCGGGCGGCATCGAGCGAGCGCAGCATCTCCTCCAGGGTCAGGGTCAGTTCTCCCACCTCGTCTTCAACCTCAGGCTCGGGCATGTGTCGCGAGGGGTCGCGGGTGGTCGCGATCTCGCGCGCGGTCGCGGTCAGCGAGGCGATCGGGCGCATCGCGCGGCCGGCGATCGCCAGCCCGGCGAGACTGGCCAGGAGCGTCCCGGCGAGGACTCCGGCAGCGATGAAGAGCCAGAGCCGGTCGATCGTCGACTCGACGTGGTCGGTGCTGCGCCCGTACTGGACGTAGCCGGTGACCTGCCCCCGTTCGTCGATGATCCGTTCGGTCACGACCCGGTAGCCGTTGTAGGAGGTGCTCCCCTCCTCGAGCGGGCCGAGGTTGGCGCTGCCGGCGCGGCCGCGAAGCTGTTTCTCGACGTCGAAGATCCGCGCCGAGGCGTCGTCGGGGAGAACGAAGGACTGCAGCTGGGGCGTGGTCTGCACCTGCGGTTCGGAGAAGAACGGGTAGATCACCCGCAGCTTGCTGGAGAGGATCTGCGCGGCACCCCTGACCTCGCTGTTGAAGTCGTCGCGGATCCGCTGCGTGGCGACGCCGCCGACCACGGCCCCGAACAGCATCAGGATCACCAGGGTCAGTCCGGCCGAGACCGCGGCGAGGCGCCAGCGCAGCGGCCAGCCGCCCGGGTGGAGGAGGCGCCGCGAGCCGCTCCTGCGGGGCACGAAGCGCACGCCTAGTCCTTGAGCACGTATCCGGCGCCGCGTTTGGTGTGCAGCAGGCGCGGCTCGTCGCCTTCCTCCAGCTTGCGCCGCAGGTTGGAGATGAAGACGTCGATCGTGTTGGTCGCCGCCATCGGGTCGTAGCCCCAGACCTCGTCGAGCAGGCGCTCGCGGGAGATCACCAGGCGCTCGTTGCGCATCAGGAACTCGAGCAGCTCGAACTCGCGGTTGGTCAGCTCGATCTCGCGCGCGCCGCGGCGGACCTCGCGGGTGTCGGGATTGAGCTGGAGGTCGGCGACCGTGAGCGAGGCGGTTCCGCGCGGCGGGCGGCGGCGCAGCAGCGCCCGGATTCGGGCCAGCAGCTCCTGGCGCTCGAAGGGCTTGACCAGGTAGTCGTCGGCGCCACTGTCGAGGCCGGCGACGCGGTCTTCGGTCTCGGCGCGGGCGGTCAGCATCAGGATCGGCACGTCGCCCTCCTCGCGCAGCCGCCGGCAGACCTCGACCCCGTCGAGGCGGGGGAGGCCGAGATCGAGCACGACGAGGTCGGGAACGAAACCGGCGGCGACGTCGAGCGCCTCGATCCCGTCGGCCGAGGTCTTGACCTCATAGCCCTCGTTGCGAAGCGAGCGCCGCAATACATCGGCGATGTCGGCGTCGTCCTCGACCACGAGCACGCGGCCGCCGGACTGGTCAGCTTCGGTGAGCATCGCACGATGTTAGCCCGCGGGGGCGGCGATTCTCCCTGCTTTTAGCGCGAATTTAAGGGCCAGTCGCCCGTCACCCGTCGAGCCGGCGAAGGTCTCCCACGCTCGCCGTCGAACGGGGGTCCATGTTCGTTCGCAAGAAGCGCGCGCCTGCGCGCAAGAAAAAAGCCGGGGCCAAACGGTCGAAAGCCGCGAAACCGAAAGGCGGCCTGCACCTGCCGGCCGGGCTGGAGCAGCGACACCTCGATCTGATCGGGCTGTTCCTGGTCGCCTTCGGCGTCTATCTCAGCTTCGTCCTCTTCTTCGGTTGGGAGGGGGGCAAGGTCGGCTACGGCGTCGAGACCGGGCTCGTCTATCTCTTCGGAACGGTCGGAGCGCGGATCTTCACGGTGCTGATGCTGCTGATCGGCGGGATGCTGCTGACCGGTACCTCGGTCTCCTCGCTGGCGCGGGGGGTCGGGCGTGGCGCGCGGGCGACCACGCGGACGATCTTCCACGGTGGCGACGCGGCGGCGCGCACGGTCGCCCGCACTCATGCCGACTGGCGCGAGCAGCGCGAGACCAAGACGGTGGCTACCCAGGCCGGTCCGACCGACGTGATGAGCAGCTACCCGGACACCGACGAGTTCGAGCCGACCGTCGCCCTGGGTGAGGAGGAGGACTTCGACAGCTCGATCTTCGCTGCCGCCGCCGAGGACGACTCCGTCGAGGAGACGGAGGAGGAGGCCGCCGATGAGGAGCCGACCATGGATCTGCGCAACTACGACCCCGCTGACGCCGTCGCGGTAGTCGACGAGGGCGACCGCGCCCACGCCGGCCTGACCCCGATGGGCAGCAAGCGCGGGGTGACGATGTCGGAAGAGATCGACTACCGCCCGCCGCCGGGCAAGGCTCTCGAGCGCGGCAAAGGCGACAAGGGACCCGATCCCCGAGACCAGGAAGCGGTCGGCCGCAAGCTGATCGAGACGCTGGGCCACTTCGGGGTCGAAGCGAAGATCGTCGGCGTGGTCAGCGGCCCGCACGTCTCGCTCTACGAAATGCGGCTTGCACCGGGAATCAAAGTCAAGAAAGTCACCGAGCTCGCCAACGACCTCGCCTACGCGCTCGCTTCCACCGACATCCGCATCCTCGCCCCGATCCCCGGCAAACAGGCCGTCGGGGTCGAGGTCCCGAACGCTAAACGCCGCATGGTCCGCCTCGGAGACATTTACGCCGGTCGCCCGGCCAAGACCTCGCCCCTGGTCGCCTGGCTCGGCAAGGGCATCGACGGCAACCCGGTCTGGACCGACCTCTCGAAGATGCCGCACGTGCTCGTCGCCGGCACCACCGGCTCCGGCAAGAGCGGCTGCGTCAACGCGATCCTCTCCTCGATCCTGATGCAGGCGTCGCCGAACGAGGTCCGCCTGGTTCTGGTCGACCCGAAGCAGGTCGAGCTCAACCACTACGAGAACGTCCCGCACCTGCTGACCCCGGTGGTCACCTCGCCGCGCCTGGCGGCCAACGTCCTCTCCAACCTGATTGGCGAGATGGAGAGCCGTTACGGGATCATGAGCGAGGCGCGGACGCGGAATCTCGACGAGCTGAACCGGGTGCGGATCAAGAAGGGCGAGGCACCGCTGCCGCACATCCTCTGCGTGATCGACGAGCTCGCGGACCTGATGATGGTCGCCCCGGCCGAAGTCGAGGACTCGATCATCAGGCTCGCCCAGAAGTCGCGGGCGACCGGTATCCACCTGGTCCTGGCTACGCAGCGGCCCTCAACCGACATCATCACCGGCACGATCAAGGTCAACATTCCCTCGCGAATCGCCTTTGCGGTGTCCTCGCAGACCGACTCGCGGGTGATCCTCGACCAGGGCGGGGCGGAGTCCCTGCTCGGCCAGGGCGACATGCTCTTCCGCGGCCCCGGCAGCTCGAAGCTGCAGCGGATCCAGGGAGCCTTCATCACCGAGGACGAGATCGCGCGCATCACCAACCACTGGGCCAAGCAGGGCGAACCCGAATTCGAGGCGGAGCTGCTGGAGACGCCCGAGGGAGCCGATGACGGCAGTGGCGGCGACGGCGACTTCGATCCCGACAGCGACGACCTCCTGGACGAGGCGATTCGCCTAGTCGTCCAGACCGAGACCGCGTCGGTCTCGATGATCCAGCGGCGCCTCCGTGTCGGCTACACGCGTGCGGGCCGCCTGATCGACATGCTCGAGCGGCGCGGGGTCATCTCCGGCTACGAGGGCTCGAAACCGCGCCAGGTGCTGATCTCCCAGGCCGATCTCAACCGCGTCCTCGCTCCCGCCGGCCAGGCTCAGTCTCCGGATCCGGTCGCGGTCGACGTCGATCCCGAGCCCTAGCGGACACCTACCGGGCCGGGTCTCCGGTCCGGTACCGTCAGCGCCGTGATTCGCGCCGGCATCGTCGTAACGGGGACCGAGGTCCTGACCGGGCGCATCTCCGACTCCAACGGTCCCTGGGTGTCCGAACGCCTGGCCGAGCACGGGGTGGAGGTCGCCCACATCATCGTCGTCGCCGACCGCCCCGACGATCTCGAGGCGGCGCTGCGCTTCCTCGCCGGCGAGGGGATGGACCTGATCGTCACCACCGGTGGGCTCGGACCGACCGCGGATGACCTGACCGCCGAGGTCGTCGGCCGCTTCGCCGGGCGCGACCTGGTCCTCGACGCGGGGATGGAGGCGAAGATCGCCGAGATCCTGCGTGGCTTCGCCAAACGCTTCGACTTCGACGAAGAGGCGGTGATGGAGGCCAACCGCAAGCAGGCGATGGTGCCCGAGGGGGCGACTCCGCTGGACCCGGTCGGCACCGCGCCGGGGCTGGTGGTCCCCGCCGGGGAGCGGGTCGTGATCGTGCTCCCAGGCCCACCGCGGGAGCTGCAGCCGATGTGGCCGCGGGCGCTGGAGACCGAGCCCGTTCGGGAGATCCTGGAACGAGCGACGCCGCTGCGTGGCTACACGTTGCGGATGTTCGGCGTGCCCGAGTCGGAGATCGCCAAGAGCCTGCGGGAGATCGAGGCCGACGGGGTCGACGTCGGCGCGGTCGAGATCACCACCTGCCTGCGCCGCGGTGAGATCGAGATCGACGTCCGCTACCGCGACGACGCGGCGACGGTTGCCGGCGCGGTGCAGGACGGGCTCGCCAAGCGCCACGAGCGCCACCTCTTCAGCCGCGACGGCGAGACGATCGACTCGCAGGTCGCGAAACTGCTCAAAGGGCGGCGTCTGGCGCTTGCGGAGTCCTGCAGTGGTGGACTGATGGCAGCCCGAGTCACCAACCTCCCCGGCGCCTCGGATTACTTCATGGGCGGGGTCGTCGCCTATACCTACGAGGCCAAAGAAGAGCTGCTCGGAGTAGACCCGGCGCTGCTGCAGGAGAAAGGCGCGGTCTCGCCCGAGGTGGCGGAGGCGATGGCGCTCGGCGCCCTCGAGCGCTTCGGAGCCGACGTCGCCGTCTCGATCACCGGCATCGCCGGCCCCACCGGCGGCACCGAGGAGAAGCCGGTCGGCTACGTCTGCTTCAACGCCCGCCTCGCCGACGGCACCAGAATCGCCCGCGATCCCGTCATCCCCGGCGGCCGCGAGGACATCCGCGAACGCTCGGCCCTCGTCGGCATGCACCTGCTGCGGATACTCCTGGGCGGCGCCGAGCCGCCGTTGTAGGCCGGATTCACGAAGTCGCGCGGAAGTAGCCGCGCTTTTCTTACGATCGCGCCTTAACCCGTGCGCTCCGAACTCGTAGCGTTGCCGGGGTGAGCAAGAATCGGTCCCAGAGCCCGCGGGTGCGCCTCTTCGTAGCCCTCGATCTGCCCGGTGCGATTCGGGACGGAATCGAGGCCTGGGAGCGGCGGGAGCTGAACGACCCGGCTCTGCGGCCGATTCCGGCCGCGAACCTCCACATCACCCTCGCCTTTCTCGGTCAGCGGGCCCCAGAGGACGTCGAGCGGGTCGGACGGGCGCTGGAGGAGTGCGTGGCTCCGGCGCCATTGATCGAGCTGGGCGACCCGGTGGCGCGCCCGGGGCGGGGAAGGGCGCGCCTGTTCGCCCTGCCGGCGGTTTCTCCCGGCACCGAGCAGATTCAGGCACAGCTGAGCGCAATCTTGGTCTCCGACGGCCTGTTCGAGGCGGGGACGCGGCCCTTCTGGCCGCATGTGACGGTCGCCAGAGTGCGCTCCGCGGGGCGCGGATCGAAGCGACCGATGTGGGTGGAGAACCCTCCGGGATCTCTCCCCACCGAGCTCTCGGATGCCTTCTATGGCGTCCGAATCGCTCTTTACCGTTCTGAACTCCAGCCTTCGGGTGCGCGATACGTCCCGCTGGCCCAATTCCAGTTGCCCGGAGCCGGGTGGCAGTGAGGTGATCGAGATGGCAGACGCGAAAGCAAACTTGAAAGACATGTCGGCGAAAGAGGCGAAGGCCAAGGACGCGGCTCTGGAGAGCGCGGTCAGCGGCATCCGCAAGGAGTTCGGCGAGGGGTCGCTGATGCGGCTCGGCGACAAGGGCACGGTCAAGGTGGAGGCGATTCCCACCGGCTCCCTGGCCCTCGACCTGGCCCTCGGCATCGGCGGCGTCCCCCGCGGCCGGATCGTCGAGATCTTCGGTCCCGAGTCCTCTGGAAAGACGACCCTGATCAACCACATCATCGCCGAGGCCCAGGCCCTCGGTGGCGTCTGCGCCTTCATCGATACCGAGCACGCGATCGACCCCGTCTACTCGCGGGCGATCGGCGTCGACACCGACGAGCTGCTCGTCTCGCAGCCGGACTACGGCGAGCAGGCGCTGCAGATCGCCGACCGCCTGATCGCCTCCGGGGCGGTCGACGTGGTTGCGATCGACTCGGTCGCGGCGCTGACCCCGAAAGCCGAGCTCGACGGCCAGATCGGCGACACCACCGTCGGCCTCCAGGCCCGGCTGATGTCGCAGGCGATGCGCAAACTGGCCGGCAACCTGAACCGGACCAAAACCGTCTGCCTCTTCACCAACCAGATCCGCGAAAAGATCGGCGTCCAGTTTGGCTCGCCGGAGACGCAGCCCGGTGGGCGCGCGCTGAAGTTCTATTCCTCTCAGCGCCTCGATATCCGCCGTATCGAGACCCTGAAGGAAGGGACCGAGGCGGTCGGCAACCGGGTCCGGGTCAAAGTCGTCAAGAACAAGGTGGCGTCGCCCTTCCGCCAGGCCGAATTCGACATCGAGTACGGCGTCGGCATCTCCCGCGAGGGAGGATTGATCGACTTCGGCATCGAGCAGGACCTGGTGCAGAAATCGGGCTCGTTCTTCTCCTACGGCGAGACTCGCCTCGGCCAGGGCCGCAACAACGCCAAGCAGTTCCTCCAGGACAACCCGGAGCTGGCGGCGGAGATCGAAACCAAGGTCCGCACGGCCCTGGGGATCGACGGCGAAGCCGGGCCCGCGGAGGCGGCACCGGAGCCCGAGGCCCCGTCGCCGATGCCGGAGACGAAAGCCGCGTAGCTCCCTCACTGCGGCGGGCGGCCCCTGACGGATAGGATTCCGCCGCTTCTTCATGGATAACGAAACCCTCTTCTATATCTGCGGGATCGGTCTCGCGGTCTCGGCGGTGCTGGTCAGCGTCGTCGGGCTGAAAGCGAAGAACTTTCCCGGCAAAGCCTTTCCGATCGTGATCCTCTGGTTCGCGATCCTGGTCGGTGGCGCCACCACCTTCGCCGTGCTCCATGCCAAGGACGAGGAACAGGAGAAGTCGGCCGAGTTCGAGAAGGCGGGCAAGGAGATCGAAGCCGACGAGACTTCGGCGCCGTTCGAAGAAGAGGCTTCGAAAGAAGAGACGGAGTCCGCCGAGGGAGAATCGGCAGCCGAGGGCGCCAAGGAGCCCGCTGGTGGTAAGTCCGCCGCGAGCGGACCAGGCGGCACTCTGCAGCTCGCGGCCGACCCGAGCGCGATCGCGTACGACACGACCAGCCTGAGCAGCAAGCCCGGCAAAGTCACGATCGACTTCGACAACCCGGCACCGCTCGAACACGACGTCGCGATCGAAGGCGAAGACGGCAAGGAGATCGCCGGCTCCGAACTGGTCGCCGAGGGCAAGACCTCGGTCAGCGCCGAGCTGGCGCCCGGCACCTATACGTTCTTCTGCACCGTGCCCGGGCATCGCGAAGCGGGGATGGAAGGGACGCTCAGCGTCAAGTAGGCGTGGTGTTGGGGCGGGTCGGGGTGACCCTCCCGCGAAAACCGTCGCGCAGCTGTATCGCTCTTAAGGGCTCGAACGAGTCCCGCTTGAGCTTTCGCGAGAGGGTCACCCCGACCCGCCCTCGCGCCCGCCCAGCTTGGGTTCGCGGAAGCTGGGTGGGGTTCGATCCGCTCAAGCTCCGAGAAGGCGCGTGGTCGGACGCCGCCGACGAAGGGTCCGTTGAGTTCCTGGAGAGCGTTTGTGGGGGCGTCGTGGGTGTCCCTCCGGCGGAGGCTCAGGCGGGACGCGCGGGCGCATCCGGGACGCGCCCCAGCTGCGCGACGGTCTCCGACGGAGGGACACCCACGACGCCCACGCCGGCGTTACCCTGCCAGCGATGACGAAGACCTTTCACGTCACCACCTTCGGCTGCCAGATGAACGTGCACGATTCGGAGCGGATGCGGGGGATGCTGGCTTCGATCGGCTACGAGGAGGCGCCGGAGCGCGATGGGGCCGACCTGATCCTCTTTAACACCTGCTCGATCCGCGAGTCGGCCGACAGTCGCTTCATCGCCCACCTTGGCGAGGCGAAGCGGCTGAAGGGCGAGGATCCCGGCCGGATCGTCGGCGTCGGCGGCTGCTGGGCGCAGTCGGTCAAGGAGGAGGTCTTCGAGCGCTTTCCCTTCGTCGACGTCGCCTTCGGACCCGGCCAGATCCACAAGCTGGCCGAGTTCCTCAACTCGGACTCGCTGACGGCACAGGGGTATTTCGAGTTCGAGGACTTCGCCGGCCACCTGCCGACCCGGCGCGAGCGTGAGTTCCAGGGCTGGCTGCAGATTTCCCAGGGCTGCAACTGCGTCTGCTCGTACTGCATCGTCCCCACGACCCGCGGGCGCGAGGTCAGCCGCGACCCCGATGAGCTGCTGATCGAGGCCGAGACGCTGGCCGCCGACGGCGTTCGCGAGGTCACTCTGCTGGGCCAGAACGTCAACAGCTACGGACGTAGCCTGCCGCCGGGCCGGCGGATCGGCTTCGCCGAGCTGCTGGCGCGGGTGGATGCGGTCGAGGGGATCGACCGCATCCGCTACACGAGCCCGCACCCGAAGGACATGAAGGAGGACGTGATCCGCGCCCACGCCGAGCTGCCGGCGCTCTGCGAGCAGATCCACCTGCCGTTGCAATCCGGCTCGAGCGCGGTGCTGAAGCGAATGCGCCGCACGTATGACCGCGAGCGCTACCTCGACCGCGTGGCGCTGATCCGCGAGCACGTGCCCGACTGCGCGATCACCACCGACATCATCGTCGGCTTCCCGGGCGAGACCGAGGCCGATTTTGCGCAGACCCTGGAAGTGGTCGAGGCGGTCGGCTACGACGGCGCCTTCACCTTCGTCTTCTCGCCGCGGCGGGAGACCGAGGCGGCGACGATGGACGGGCAGCTCCCGCATCCGGTCAAGGTCGAGCGCATGGAGCGGCTGGTCGAGGCGGTCCAGCGCCGCGCCGGCGAGCGCGCCCAGCGCTTCGTCGGCCGCACGATGGAGGTCCTGGTCGAAGGCACCAGCCGCACCGACGAGACGAGGCTGCGCGGGCGCACCCGCCACAACAAGGCGGTCAACTTCGAAGGCGTGGCCGAGCCGGGGGAGATGGTCGAGGTCGAGATCGCCAGCGCCACCTCGCAGACGCTCAGCGGGGTCGCGGCGAAGCCCCTCTCGAAGCTCCTTTGAGCGTCGTCGCGATCTTCGGCCCCACTGGGGTCGGCAAGACCGGCGTCGCGATCGCCCTGGGCGAGCTCCTGCGCGAGCGGGGAGAGGATCCGGTCGCGGTCTCCTGCGACGCGCTGCAGGTCTACGAGGGCCTCGGCACGCTGACCGGGGTGGCGACGGCGGCCGAGCGCGCGCGTCTCGAGCACCGGCTGGTCGAAGTCGTTCCGATCGGCCGCGACTTCTCCGTCGGCGACTACATGCCGCTCGCCCACGCCGAGATCGACCGGGCGCTCGACGCGGAAAGGACGCCGATCGTCGTCGGCGGCACCGGTCTCTACCTGCGGGCGGCGCTGGCCGAGCTCTCGCTGGTCAAGGCGCCGCCGGAAGCCGAGGAGTCCGAGCTCTGGTCGACCGAGACGCGCCACCCGACCACGATCTTCGGCCTCGACATGGACCGGGCGGCTCTCTACGAGCGGATCGACGCCCGCACCGAAGCGATCGTCGCCGGCGGTGCCCTCGAGGAGGTCCGCCGCGCCGAGGCACTCGGGCCGGGCCGCAGCGCCCGCAAGGCGCTCGGCTTCGACGAGCTGCTCGCCGGCGACGTAGCGGCGATGCAGAAGCGCTCGCGCAACTACGCCCGCCGCCAGCTGACCTGGATGCGCAAGATCCCCAACCTGCGCCCGATCGACCGCGGCGAGCGCTCCGACGCCGCGGTGGCCGCCGAGATCGTCGCCGCCCTGGGCGAATAGGCTGCCGCTCGTGAAATTCGAGAAGTGGCAGGCACTGGGCAACGACTACCTGATCCTGGAGACGCAGAACCTCCCCTGGGAGTTGAGTGCGAAGCGGGTTGAGTGGCTCTGCGATCCGCATTTCGGCGTCGGGGCCGACGGGGTCCTGCTGCTGCGGCGCAGTCAGGACCCGGATTTCGTCGCCAACCTGCGCATCTTCAACCCCGATGGGTCCGAGGCTGAGCTCTCCGGCAACGGCGCCCGCGAGGCGATCCTCTACCTGCGCCGCCACGGCTGGACCGACGCCGACACCTTCGCGATCGAGACCGTCGCCGGGCCGATCGTGCCGACGATCACCGGCGAGCTGACCTGCGCCGTCGAGATGGGCCGGGCCGCGACCGCATCCAAGGACTTCCCTTCCGGCGGCGAGGACGGCAGGGGCACCCTCAGCGCCGGCGGGCGCGAGTGGGAGTTCCAGCACGTCTCGATCGGCAACCCGCAGTGCGCGATCGTCGTCGCCGAGGAGGAACTGGACGACCTCGACCTGGGTGAGATCGGCCCTGGGATCGAAGGCCACGAGCTGTTCCCGAACCGCACCAACGTCTCCTTCCTGGCAATCGACGGGGACCGGGTGCGGGCGCGGATCTTCGAGCGCGGGGTGGGGGAGACGCTCTCCTCCGGCACCGGCGCCAGCGGTGCCGCCGTCACCGCCTTCCTCCGCGGCAGCGCCGGACCGATCGTGGTCGAGCTCGAAGGCGGCGAGCTCGGGGTCGAGATCGGCGAGGACCTGGCGGTGCGGCTGACCGGCTGGGCCGAGCCCGTCTACGCCGGCGAGCTCGCGCCGGAGCTGCTGCAGGCGCTGGCCGAGCTGGACCAGTGAGCTAATCGTTAGGGTTCCGCGCCCGTGGGAATCGCAGACCCGTCAAAGCGCCTGGAGGCGATGCCTCCGTACATGTTCCAGGAACTGGAGCGCCGCATCGCCGAGAAGCGCGCCGCCGGCATCGACGTGATCAGCCTCGGCATCGGCGACCCCGACCAGCCGACCTACGAGTACGTCGTCAAGGCGATGCAGGGTGCGGTCGCCGACCCGGCCTACCACCAATACCCGAGCAACCGCGGCCGCGACGAGTTCCGGCAAGCCTTCGCCGACTTCTACGACCGCCGCTTCGGCGTCGATATCGACCCGGCAACCGAGGTGATCCCGGCGATCGGCGCCAAGGAGTGCATCTACAACCTCTGCTTCGCCTTCCTCGACCAGGGCGGCGTCGCCCTCGCCTCCGACCCCGGCTACCCGGTCTACACCGGCGGCCCGATCCTCGCCGGTGCCACTCCCGAGCTGTTGCCGCTGGTGCCGGAGCTGGGCTTCGCGCCGGACCTCAGCGCCGTCCCCGCCGACGTCGCCGCCAAGGCCCGCCTAATGTTCCTCAACTACCCGAACAACCCGACCGGTGCGACCGTCCCCGAGGGTTTCTTCGAGCTGGTCGTCTCCTTCGCCAAGGAGCACGAGATCCTCGTCGTCCACGACAACGCCTACTCGGAGACCACCTACGACGGCTACGTCGCGCCCAGCTTCCTGCAGACGCCCGGCGCCAAGGACGTCGGCGTCGAGGTCTTCTCTCTATCCAAGGGCTACAACATGACCGGCTGGCGCTGTGCCGCGATCCTCGGCAACGCCGAGGCGATCCAGATCTACTGGCGGCTCAAGACCAACGTCGACTCCGGCCTCTTCGAGGCGGTCCAGATGGCCGGGGTCGCCGCCCTCGAGGGCCCCGGCGGCCCGCTCGAGCGGATGAACGAGACCTACGTCCGCCGCCGCGACCTGGTCGTCTCGGCGCTGCGCGAGATTGGCGTCGAGGTGACGGCGCCGAAGGGGACGATCTACGTCTGGGCGCCGGTTCCGGCGGGGCAGACCTCGACCTCGTTCGCCGAGAAGGTGCTGGAAGAGGCGGCGGTGGTCGTTTCGCCGGGGTCGATGTATGGGCCGAGCGGCGAGGGGTTCTTTCGCATTGCGCTGACGGCTCCTGATGAGCGGATTGAAGAGGCTGTGGAGCGGATGCGGGCGCACCTGGCGTGATGCGGGCGGGTCCGGAGGGCGCGTCCGGGTAGACCCTTCACTTAACTTTTTCCGAAGACCGCGGGTGCCCGTCCGAACTGCTCGCCGCGGAAAAAGTGCAAGACGTTCCGGGTCTACCCGGACGCGCCCTCTCGCTCGGTGCGCTTGCTCCAGTAGCGATTGAGTCCGGGCCACTGGTAGGCGGTGGGGACTGCTTGGAGGAGCTCCTGGATGGTGGCTTCGCTCATGCCTTCTGCTTCGAGCTGGTCGCGGATGCGGCGCTGGAGATCGCGCTCATAGGACTCACGGTCCATCCGTTTCGCCAGCTCCGCCTCCTCGCGTAGACGGGCACGTGCGGTACCCAAGTAATCGGGGACGTCGTCCTCTACCGGGCCGAAGTGGGTCAGGGCGAGGCGCTGGGGGTTCCAGGCGGCGACGGTGTCGAGGGATTGCTCCCAGAGCTCGACGTCGATGTCCGGGGGCGGGGTTGGGGGCATGATCAGATTCGAGGGTGGGATCCGGCAGGCGGCGACGTCGCCGACGAAAGCCGTGCCGCTGTCCTCGTGCAGGTAACAGACGTGGTGGGAGGCGTGGCCGGGGGTGTAGGCGACGCGCATTCCGTGCACCGTCTCGCCGCCCTCGAGCACGGTCACGTTGGCCTCGGGCACCGGCACGATCTCGCCCCAGAGGCGCTTCATGTCATCGCCGTAGAGGCGCTCGGCGCTGGCGAGCAGCTTCGAGGGGTCGATCAGGTGCGGGGCGCCGCGGGCGTGGACGAAGACCTCGAGCTCGGGCCAGCGGCGGACCATCGCCCCGGTCGCGGCGGCGTGGTCGAGGTGGATGTGGGTCAACAGCAGGGCTCGCGGTTGCTCATCCCCAACCGCCTCGATCACGGTTGCGAGGGAGGACTCCGGCCCGGGGTCGACCAGCACCCCGTCGACCTCCCAGCAGCCGATCACATGCGGCCGCCCGAGGTGCATGACATCTATGACGCGCAACCGGGGATCCTCAGGCGGGAGCGGGGAACCGCGCGTCCGCTTCGAGCGTCTGCCGCAGTCCCTCTTCCATGCCCCGCGGGGCGTAGCCGAGCTCACGCGCGGCCTTGTCGTAGCTGGCCCAGAAGGTGACGCCATCGCCGGAGGAGATCAGCTCGCGCAGGTTCGGCGGCTGGCCCGCCATCTTGCCCACCAGCGGGCCGATCGGTATCAGCGCCTTCATCAGCGGCGTCGGCAGATTGCGCTTGGGCGCCTTGCGACCGCTGACTTTGGCGACCATCTCGATCGCTCCGCGCATCGTCGTCGCCGGGCCGCTGATCACGTAGATCTCACCGAGCTTGCCCTTGTCGAGGGCAAGGATGACGCCGCCGGCGATGTCCTCGACGTGGGACATGCAGATCCCCAGCTCGGGAAACGGCAGCAGCAGCAGTTTGCCCGCGAAGAATTCCTGCAGCAGGTCGGCCACCTGGGAGGTGTCTCCGGGTCCGTAGACGCCGCCCGGCTGGACGATGATCGCGGGCAGGTCCTGCTCGGCGATCATCCGCTTGACGATTTTGTGCGCCTCGAGCTTGGTCTCCTCGTAGTAGGAGCTGAAGGACTGCCCGGGGTGCTCGTAGCTCTCATCGACGATTTTCCGGTCGGTGTTGCCGAAGACGCCGACGGTCGAGACGTAGACGATCCGCGGCACCTTCGCCTCCAGCGCGACCTTCATCACCCGCTCGGTACCGGCGACGTTGGCCTCCCACATGGCCGGGCGCTGCTTGGCCGGAATCCCGACCTCGTACACCGCCGCGGCGTGGATTACGGCGTCGCAGCCATCCATGCCGGCACGGAGCGCCGCTTCGTCGCCGAGATCGCCCGCCACCAGCTCGGCCCCGAGGGCGGCGACCTTCGCGCCCTTCTCGGGGCTGCGGGCGAGGCATACGACCTCGTCGCCGCGGGCGCGCAGCTGGCGCACCACCTCGCCGCCGATGAAGCCCGTTCCTCCCGTCACGAAGACCTTCATGGGCGCAAGCCTATCCGGCCCGGGCGGTTGCCTACAATCACCCTGAGTGCAACGTTCGAGAAATGGCCGCAACACGCAGACGCGCACCGACGCGGACGGCGTGAACGGTGCCGGCGTCTCGAACCCCCGTGCCCGCCAGCGCGCCCTCGCGATCGGCATCGTCGACGGGCGCGAGGGCGACGAGCCGCTGGCCGAGCTGAAGGAGCTGCTGCGGACCGCCGGTGTCGCCACGGCCGGCGAGGCGACCCAGCAGCGCCCGCAGCCCGATCCCGACCGCTACTTCGGCCGCGGCCGCCTCGACGAGCTGAAACAGCAGATCGTCGCCTGCGACGCCAACCTCGTCGCCTGCGACGACGAGCTCGCTCCGCGCCAGGAGCGCAACCTCGAGAGTGCCCTGGGCGTGCCGGTGATCGACCGCACCGCGGTGATCCTCGACATCTTCGCCGACCACGCCCACTCCGCCGAGGGCAAGCTGCAGGTCGAGCTGGCCCAGCTCGAATACAACATGGCCCGCATGCGGGGGCTCTGGACCCACCTCGAGCGGCTCGGCGCCGGCCGCATGGACGGCGGCATCGGCACCAGGGGACCGGGCGAGACCCAGATCGAGACCGATCGCCGGCTCGCCCGCAACCGCATCGCGGCGCTGCGTCGCCGCCTCGTCCGCCTCGAACAGAACCGCGGCGTGATGCGCGCCCGCCGCGAAGGCAGCTCGCTGCCGCGGGTCGCCCTCGCCGGCTACACCAACGCCGGCAAGTCGACCCTGCTGAACGCCCTGACCGGGGCTGAGGTCGGGGTGGGGGACAGGCTCTTCCACACCCTCGACCCGACCACCCGCAGCCTCGAGCTCTCCGGGCGCGACTATCTGCTGACCGACACCGTCGGCTTCATCGAGAAGCTGCCGCATCAGCTGGTCGAGGCCTTCAAGGCGACCCTCGAGGAGACCGTGCTCGCCGACCTGATCGTTCACGTCGTCGATGCCTCCGAGCCGGAGGAGCGGCGAGCGGTCGACATGCGCGCGGTCGACGAGGTGCTGGAGGAGATCGGCGCCGGCGAGAAGCCGCGGCTGCTGGTCCTCAACAAGGCCGACCTGCTGGACGAGGGCGCGCGGCACGAGGTCGGGCTCGCCCATCCCGACGCGGCGCTCGTCTCCGCCGTCAATGGCGAGGGCCTGGACCAGCTGCGGGCACGGATCGAGGCCTCCTTCGAGGAGACATTGACCGAGGTCGAGCTGCTGATCCCATATGCGCAGGGCGGGCGCCTGCACGAGCTGCACGAGGTCGCCGGGGACCTGGAGCGGACCGAGCGCGAGGACGGCGTCCTCGTCCACGCCAAGGTCCCCGTCGCGGAGCTGCATCGCTTCGACGATCTCGCCGTCGTCTAGTCTGCGCGGCGATGGAGCTGCCGACGACGAAGCTGAGCGAGGGCGCGACCCTGCCCACCCGCGCCCACGAGGGCGACGCCGGGCTCGATCTCTACGCGAACGAGACGGCCCACATCGGGCCGGGCGAGCGCTGGGGAGTCGGGACCGGGGTCGGGGTCGCGATTCCCGACGGCCACGCCGGCCTGATCCTGCCGCGCTCCGGACTCGCCCGAGACCACGGCATCGCCCTGGTCAACGCACCCGGCCTGATCGACTCCGGCTACCGCGGCGAGCTGCGGGTGCTGCTGCTCAACACCGACCCGGCCGAGACCTTCCGGGTCGAGGCGGGCGACCGCATCGCCCAGCTCGTCCTCGTCCCGATCGCACTGGCGACACCGGTCGAGACCGTGGCGCTGACCGACTCGCTGCGCGGTGAGGGCGGCTTCGGCTCCAGCGGCCGCTAGGTCCGGCTGACGCCGGCGGCGGTGCGGGCGCTGGCTTCGGCGGCGAGCTCGAAAGCGTCGTCCAGCGGCTCCAGGTCGGGAGCTATGCCGTAGCGGCGCTCGAGCGCGGTCGCGATCAGGTGGTCGGCCAGCCAGGCGTTCTTCGGCAGCAGCGGGCCGTGCAGGTAGGTGCCGATCAGGTTGTGGCGCCGGGCTCCCTCAAGACCGTCGGTGCCGTTGTTCCCCTGGCCCTCGATGACCTTGCCGAGTGCGTGCACGCCGGGTCCGAGGTAGGTGCGGCCGCCGTGGTTCTCGAAGCCGGCGAGCAGGCGCGGTCCGGTGCCGAGGTCGACCTCGATCGCGACGTTGCCGATCAACCGGGGCCCCTCCTCGCGCACGGTCTCGAGGTCGACCAGGCCCAGGCCCGGCAGCGTCTCCTCGCCGAGCTGATAGCTGTGCCCGAGCAGCTGGTAGCCACCGCAGACGGCGAGCAATGCGGCACCGCTCTCGACCGCGGCGGAGAGGTCAGCGCGCTTGCCGGCGACCAGGTCGGCGGCGACCAGGCGCTGGTCGCGGTCCTGGCCGCCGCCGATGTAGAAGAGGTCGTAGGCGGTCGGGTCGACCGGTTCCCCGGCCCCGGCGCCCCCGTGGAGGAAGTCGATCCCACGCCACTCGCAGCGCCGCTGCAGAAAGAGGATGTTGCCCCGGTCGGCGTAGATGTTCATCTGCTCCGGGTAGAGGCTGAGCACGCGCAGCTCCATCAGGATCCCCTGCCGAGGACGACGACGGTGGAGCCGACGTGGAGGTCGGTGGGAGCGATCTGTCGCTGCGGGAGCGGCACGAGCCCGGCCTCGATCGCCTCCCGTTCCAGCTCGGCGGCGGCCAGGGTGCGGATCCGGATCTCGTTTTCCTCCTCGCTCAGCTCGCCGGCGGGGGAAACCGTCTGGCGCAGCCGCTGGATCACGATCTCCTCGCCGATATCGACGGCGTCCAGGGGCAGGCTCGCGTAGACCCAGCCGTCCGCCTCGCGCACATCGGGCAACGGCGGCGGGCCTTCGGCCGCCTCGGGCAGGCTCTCGACGATCGAGAGCGCGACGCGGCCTCCAGGGGTCAAGTGCCGGGCGATGCAGGCGAGAAATTCGACCCGCTCGGCGCTGTCGGCGAGCAGCTGCGCCAGCTGCATCGGGGCGAGCGCCAATGCGATTTCCTCGTCGAGCTCGAAGCTCCTTGCGTCGCCGACGACCGCGCGCAGCGGCAGCCCCTCGGCGCGCTCTGCCAGCGCCGCGATCAGCTCCGGATCGCGGTCCACCCCGACGGTCGGGTGGCCGCGCCTGGCCAGATGCAGGGCAACCCTGCCGGTGCCGCAGCCGAGATCGAGGATGGGGCCGTTGGCCGCCGCCGCCAGCTCCTCCCAGAGCGCCAGATCGCCGCTGTAGGCGCCGTTCTCGGCGTCGTGCCAGATCACCGCGCTCATTGCCAGAACTCTTTCGCCAAACCGCGGTCGGCGAGCAGCTTGCGCAGCTCCATCAAGGCGGTGTAGGTGGGCAGCGCGAAGAGCCGCCCCGGCGCCGCCGCCACCGCGTCGTCGAGCGCGGCCTCGACCTCCGGCACGACCTCGATCGACTCGGTCGGCCAGCCGGCGTACTTCAGCCGCAATGCCATCTCCGGCGCCCGGGTGCCGGCGCAGACGACGCGCCGAACGGCGCCGGCGAGGAGCTCGAAATCGGCGTCCCAGACCCAGGAGACGTCGCGTCCGTCGGCGATACGGTCGTTGAGGGCGATCCAGAGGTCGAGCGGCCCGGCGGCACCCTCCAGCTGCAGCGTGCGCAGGACCTCGTTCGCGCCCGCGGGGTTCTTGATCAGCAGGATCGAGACCGGTTTGCCGGCGACGGCGATCGTCTCGACCCGGCCGAAGGCGGCGCGCATCTCGCTCAGGGCCGCGGCGATCCGCTCCGGCGCGACGCCGAGCCGCAATCCGGCGGCAACGGCGCCGAGAGCGTTGTAGACGTTGTAGAGGCCCGGCAGCGGCAGCTCCAGCTCGATCTCCCCGGCGGGGGTGCGAACCCGCGAGCGCGATCCCTCCATCCCGCGCAGCTCGATCTCGGTCGCCGCCACCTCGGGCCGCGGCCGTTCGGCCCCGCAGTGCGGACAGCGATAGTGGCCGAGGTGGCCGACGAAGGCGCGTTCGTAGGAATAGGGGTGGCCGCAGCGGCGGCAGTGCTTGGCGTCGAAGGCGTGCTGCAGCTGCGGCAATGCCTGCGAGCGGTCCTCGACCCCGAAGTAGACGACTCCCTCGCGCGGCCGCTCGTCCTCGTCGCGACCGAGGTCGGCGATCAGCGGGTCGTCGGCGTTGAGGACGAGCCCGGTGCGACCGGCCCGCGCGGCGACCGTCTTTGCCCAATCGTCGGCCAAAGCCTCCATCTCGCCGTAGCGGTCGAGCTGGTCGCGGAAGAGGTTGCCGAGCACGATCAGATTCGGATCGAGCTGCTCGACCACGCGGGGGAGCCAGGCCTCGTCGACCTCGAACAGGCCCTCGTGGCCACGCTGCTCCAGCAGCGCCGTCGCCACGCCCCAGGTCATGTTCGAGCCGGCGCGGTTGTGGACCGGTTCGCGGCCGTCGGCGGCGAGGATCGCGGCGATCATCCCCGCCGTCGTCGTCTTGCCGTTGGTCGCGCTGACGATCGTCGTGCCGCTGTCGAGCCCGGTCCCGAGGCGGGCGATCGCGTCGGGCTCCAGCCGCAGCAGCACCCGGCCGGGCAGGGTCGTGCCGCCGCCGCGGCCGCTGGCCCGGCTGGCGGCGCCGATTGCCCGCGAGGCAGCGACCTTGGCGCCGAAGACGGGACCGCGGCGCTTGCCGGCGACGGCCACGCGGCTCAGGCGCCGGCGGCCGGGATCAGCACGCTGAGCGCCCGCGGCAGCACCCGCAGCGAGGCGGGAAGGTCGGTCAGGTGCTCGCCGTCGGCATAGACGGGGAACGGCTTGCTGGCGCTCAGCTCGAGGTGGGGGGCGCGGAAGACGCGTACCTCGTCCTCCTTGACGTGGGTCCCCTTGAACACCTTCGGCAGGTTACCCACGAAGCGCAGCTTGGAGACCTCGCCGACGGCGACGATGTCGAACTCGCCGTCGTCGAGCTCGGCGTCGGGGGCGATGTACATGCCGCCGCCGTAGGCCTTGCTGTTGGCGACCGAGATCGAGTAGCCGCTGAGGCGGATGCGCTCGTCGTCGACGCGGATCGTGAAGCGGGCCGGCTTCCAGCCGAGCAACGTGCGGATGGCGGCATAGGCGTAGACGAGGTTGCCGCGCAGGAAGTGGGTCTCGTTGGCCCGCCGGTTGGCTTCGGAGTCGAAGCCGACACTGACGATGCCGAGGAAGCGCTTGCCGTTGGCCTCGCCGACGTCGATGCGGCGGCTGTTGCCGGAGAAGAGGGTCGCCACCGCGTCCTCGGGATCGTCCGGGATTCCCAGCACCCGCGCGAGGTCGTTGCCGCGACCGCCGGGCACGATGCCCAGCGGCACATCCGAGCCCGCCATCGCGCCGCCGACGGCTCCGACCAGGCCGTCGCCGCTCATCACCACCGGGACCTCGCCGGCGTCGAGCGCCCGCAGCGCCTGCTCGACCCCGTGCTCGAGATCTTTGGTGCGCTGGACTCGGAAGACGGTGCGGCGGGCGTCCAGCGCCTGCTCGACCCGCGGCAGCAAGCGCAGGGTCTTGCCCCCGGCCGAAGCCGGGTTGACCAGCAGGACCAGCGGTTTTCCCTCGATCTCCATGCCTTTTGCAGCCTATTCGGCGGCGCCGGCCGGGCTAACGTCGAGCCGCTGCCCGACACGGAAACTGCCGTCGCCGGCGGCCACGGGCGCACCGAGCTCGATCTTGTGCCGTCGCAGTCGCCAGCCCAACAGGCGCCCGCCGTGGGCCCCGGACCCCGCCGAGCTGGCCAGGATCAACTGCCCACCGGGCCGCAGCACCCGGGCGATCTCCGCCACCCGTGGGCGACCGTCGACCTGGGCGACGAGATCGAAGAGCCCGTCTGGATAGGGCAGCGAGCCCCCGCGCGCTTGCTTGAAGGCGACCCGACCCTCGGGGTCGAGACCGACCCGGTCGGTCGCCGCTCGGACCCGGCCCTCGTCGCGGTCGACCCCGCGCACCCGGGCGGCCGGGAACTCGCGGGCGAGGAAGAAGACGCCGTCGCCCTCACCGCATTCGATCTCCAGCGCCCGCTCGGGCGGATCGACATGCAGCACGGCGGCCGCCAGCGGGGTCAGGGCGGGGGTCGGCATCCACTCGATCGTAAGTCCTCTAGGCTGTCGCGCCGATGGGGGAGCAGACCGACCGTCGCTGGATCATCCTCGCCGCCTTCGCGCTGGTGGCGATCGTCGTCGTCGGCGCGATCCTGATCTCCCGTGGCGGCGGGGACGACGACTCGACCACCACGGCGAGCGGCGCCGAGGGCTGCACCAAGGTCGCAGCGCCGGCCCCGAAGAACGTCTCCCTGAAGGCCCCGAAGCAGACGCTCCAGAAGGGCGAAGAAGTGACCGCGGTGGTCAAGACCAGCTGCGGGACCTTCGACATCGCCCTCGACACGACGCGGGCGCCGAAGACCGCCAACTCCTTCGCCTACCTCGCCGAAGAAGGCGTCTACGACGACCTGACCTTCCACCGCATCGTCCCCGAATTCGTGATCCAGGGCGGCGACCCGCAGGGCAGCGGCGAAGGCGGCCCCGGCTACAGCGTGGTCGAGAAGCCGCCGGCGAACCTTGCCTACACCAAAGGCATCGTGGCGATGGCGAAGACCGAAGCCGAGCCGCCCGGAACCTCGGGCAGCCAGTTCTACGTCGTCACCGGCGCCGACGCCGGCCTGCCGCCCGAATACGCATTGGTCGGCAAAGTCAGCGCGGGTCTCGACGTGGTCGAACGGATCGGCAAGCTCGGCACCCCGACCGAAAAACCGAAGCAGACGATCCTGATCGAATCGATCACGATCGAAAAGGGCTAGCGCCCGGCGGCTAAGCTGACGGCGTGGCCAAGCTCGACGTAGGCGATCCCGCCCCCGACTTCTCACTGCCGGGCACCGGCGACAAGACCTACAGCCTCGGCGATTACCGCGGCCGCAAGCTGGTTCTCGCCTTCTACCCGGGCGATTTCACGGCCGTCTGCACGAGGCAGTTCTGCTCCTACCGCGACCAGGGCGACAAGCTCGACGAGCTCGGCGCCGAGGTGCTGGGGATCTCGCCGCAGTCGGTCGAGTCGCACGAGCGCTTCACCGAGGAGAAGCGGCTCAACGTGCCGCTGCTCGCGGACGAGGACAAGGCGGTGGCGCGCGCCTACGGCGTCGTCGCCGGGCCGATGGTGCGGCGGGCGATCTTCGTCATCGACGAGGAGGGAATCGTCCGCTTCCGCAAGGTGACGCTGGCCGGGCTCAGCTACGAGTCGGTCGACGACCTTCAGCGCGCCGTCGCCTCCGTCGGCTGATGGCGGGCGCCGAGCCGGCGCCCTTCGTCGTCGGCCCGGAGCCGGCGCTGCACGGCGAGGCCGCGGGGGAGGGACCGCCGATCGTCCTCTGCCACGGCATCACCGCCAGTCGCCGCTACGTCCACCACGGCTCGCGGGCGCTGGAGCGGGCAGGCCACCGGGTCATCGCCTACGACGCCCGCGGCCACGGCGAGTCCGACCCCGCCCCGACTGGGGAGGGTTATGGATACCCGTGGCTGGTCGCCGACCTCGAGCGGGTGATCGCCGCCGCGGCGGGGGAGGGCCCGTTCATCCTCGCCGGGCACTCGATGGGCGCCCACACCGCGGTCGCCTACGCGCTGCGCCACCCCGAGCGCCTCACCGGCCTGGTCGCGATCGGTCCCGCTTACGACGGCAAGGTGAGCGCCAGCTCGCTCGCCTACTGGGACGGGCTCGCGGCGGCGCTGGAGGGGGGCGGCGTCGACGGCTTCGTCGCCTACATCGACCGCAACCAGGAGATCGACCCGCGCTGGCGCGACTCGGTGCTCGGCTTCACCCGCGCCCGCATGCTCCTGCACCGCCACCCGGATGCGCTGGTCGCGGCGCTGCGCGAGGTCCCGCGCTCGCGTCCGTTCGAGGCGATGGAGGAGCTGGAGCGCCTGGAAATGCCGGCGCTGGTGGTCGCCAGCCACGACGAGGCCGACCCCGGGCACCCGTACGCGACCGCGGTCGCCTACGCGGAGCGGCTGCCGCGGGCGCGCCTCGTCAGCGAGGCCGAGGGGCAGTCGCCTCTGGCCTGGCAGGGCGGCCGCCTCTCGCGCGAGTTAGCCGCGTTTTATAAAGAGGCTTTATCTTCATCACTATGAACTTTCCGACCGAAGCCCGGCTGCGCAAGATCATCGCCTTCGTGGCGACCGTGGGAATCGGCGTCGCGACCTACATCACGATCGCCGATTCCGGCGGCGGGGCGCCGACCTGCCTGGCCGGCGGCGGCGGTTGCGAGACGGTCGCCAACAGCTCCTACTCGCACATCGCCGGGGTCAACATCGCGATCTTCGGGATCGTCGGCTACATCACGCTGCTGGCGACGGCGTTCTTCAGCAACGACCTGGCGCGCTTCGGCGGCTTTGCCGTCTCCCTCGGCGGCTTCGGCTTCAGCATCTATCTGACCTACCTGGAGCTGTTCACGATCGAAGCGATCTGCCAGTGGTGCGTGGCCAGCGCGGTCTTGATGACGATCCTCTTCCTGCTCAACACCACCCGCCTGATCGGCTATGCAGGAACCAGCGGCGGCGTGGCCGAAGAGGCCGACTCGGGCGCCAGACCCGCATAGAGTTGCCGGGCGCGGGAAGGCGTCGGCAGCCGCGATTCGACCACGGCAACCATCAGGAGGAGAGATGAGCAACAAGAAGGAGCGGGAGAAGCGTCGCGAACAGCGGCTGCAGGAAGAACAGAAGGTCGACACGGGGGAGCGCCGCACGCGCCTGCTCCAGCTCGGCGCCGGTGCCGTCTTCCTGGTGATCGTCGCGGTGGTCGTGCTGATCGTCGCCAATTCCGGCGGCGAGGACGGCGGCGACGCCGCCAACCTCAAGGGCGTCAGCGACGTCGACTCCCTGGTCGGCAGCGTGCCGCAGAACGGGATGGTGCTCGGCAAACCCGAGGCAAAGGTCGAACTGGTCGAGTTCGGGGACCTGCAATGCCCGGTCTGCAAGGCCTACTCGGAAGAAATCCTGCCGCAGATCATCGAAAACAAGGTCGACAACGGCGAAGCCAAGGTCGTCTTCAAGAACTTCACGATCATCGGCCCGCAGTCGGCGCCCGCCGGTGCCGGGGCGCTCGCCGCCGGCGCCCAGGGACGGGGCTGGAACTACCTCGAGCTCTTCTACCGCAACCAGGGCAAAGAGAACTCCGGCTACGCCGACGATGAGTTCCTCACCGCGGTGGCCAAGGCCGCCGGCGTGAAAGACATCGCAAAATGGAACGAAGAACGCAAGGGCGCGAAATTCACCGGCGAAGTAGCGAAAACCACCGAACAAGCGCAGAAATTCGGCTTCACGGGCACGCCGTCGTTCGCGATCAGGGGCCCAAACAGCAACGGAACCGAACTCCTCGGCAATCTCAGCAACCCACAGGAATTCGAAGAAGCGATAGAAGAAGCAGGCTGAGCCTCCTGGAAGGAGGGGGGCTGCAGGTTCACTCCCGCTACCTGCAGCCCCAACTTCCTTCGCCATCCCAGCTCGGGTTTACATAACCACCATTATCGTGCGTTGGGTCTGGAAGCCGGGAGGGGTATCGCCAGGCGCAACAGCGCTCTGAGCCCTTCCCGTAGCCCCCGCGGCACCGTCGAGGACGGCGAGGCGCCGGGATGATCGTGCGCGATCCGCACCCGCAGCGCCCGTGGTCGGATCCGGAATCGCAGCGGCGGCTCCAGGGTCACCGCCTCGCCGTCGATTCCGATCGCGACCGGGCCATCGGCCTCGATCTCCAGCTCCGGGGCAGTCAGCTCGCGCCAGCGCGCCGTCTGCGCCCCCGAGCCCGGCGTCGGCGGGTGGAAGTCGACGACCCCGAGCACCCCGGTGTCCAGGCGCGGTCTCGTGCCCGAACCGAGCGTAGGCCCAAGCCGGTAGGCGTTGTTGGAGACCAGGATCAGCGCGGTGCTGGCCTGAGCGGTGCCGTCGGGGTCCGTCCAGCGCAGCTGGTCCGGTTCGCCCTCGGGCCCAAGCGTCGCGGTCAGCGTCTCCAGCAGCGTCCTCATCTTGGCCTCGCGATAGCCCTCCTGGCCGACCGCCATCGCGTAGACGCCGAGCGAGACGTTGTTGACGAAGACCCTGCCGTTGACCTCGCCCAGGTCTACATAACGCTCGCCCCCGTCGACGAAGGCGTCGAGAGCGCCGACGACGTCGTCGCGGTCGACACCGAGGTCGAGCGCGAAGTGGTTGCGGGTGCCGGAGGGGATGCAGGCGTAGGGCAGATCGTGCTCGGCGGCAATCGCCGCGACCACGGCCTGCGAACCGTCGCCCCCGGCCATCGCCAGGCCGTCGGCCCCCTTCCCCACCGCCGCCCGCACCAGCTGTCCGAGGTCGTCCCCGGACTCCATCTCGACCGCCTCGATGCCGCGTTCCCCCGCTGCCGCGGCGAGGCCGACCTCGCCGGCCCGGCCATCGCCCGAGCGCGGGTTGATGAAGAGGACCGGGTGCGCGGGCGGGCGCGCCCGTGGCAGCGACCGCTTTGGGCGGAAGGCGACCCTGGCGCCGGCGACGCCGATCGCGAAGGCGACCAGGACCGCGACCAGGACGAAGGCGCTGCTGTCGGCGACCATGACCACGACGGCGAAGAGCAGGAGCAGGAGCGCGATGGCGCTCCCGAGCAGGCGCGGGAACCCGCGCCGCAACAGAGCGAACCAGGCTCCCGCGAGGGCGCCGATTATGCAGGCTAGGACGATCAGCCCGCGCGGGAAGTTGGCGACGAACACGTAGGTCGCGAGGACCACCGCGAGAGCGCCGCCCAGGATCGCGACTATGGCCCCGATCCGGCGGCTCATATCATCGCCCGATGGCGGATTGGCTCAACGAGGCGATGGCGGTCGACACCGCCGTGTACGGGGCGATTGCCGCGGTCGACACCCCGGCTCTCGACGAGGCCATGCGCGGCCTCACCCGGGTCGCCGACCACAGCGTGCTCTGGTTCGGTGCCGCGGCGGCGCTGGGGCTGCTGGGCGGCCGCCCTGGCCGCCGCGCGGCGGCCCGCGGCCTCGCCTCGCTCGGCGTCGCCTCGGCCTTCGCCAACCTGGTCGCCAAGCCACTGACGACGCGCCGGCGGCCCCAACGCGAGGAGCTCGAGATCCTCGCCCGGCGCCACGTGCCGATGCCCCGCTCCAGCTCTTTTCCCTCCGGCCACACCGCTTCGGCCTTCGCCTTCGCGACCGGTGCCGGCGCCGCCATCCCGGCGCTCTCGGCGCCGCTGCGGACGCTGGCGACGCTGGTCGGCTACTCGCGGGTGCATACCGGGGTCCACTATCCCGCAGACGTGCTGGTCGGCGCCTTCATCGGCGTCAGCGCCGCCGAGCTGGTCAGGGCAGGCTTGCGCTACCGCTGACCAGCGGCCTGACGATCGGCGGCGCCTTCGGCAGCGCGCCGCGCTCAACCTCGCCCAAGCTCAACGGTGAGGCGGCGATCGTCGCGACCGTGTCGCGGTTGCAGTGGCAGCCGTCGCCGAGGAAGCGCCAGGGCTTTTCCAGGCGGTCCTGCCAATGCGCCAGCCCGGCGTCCTCGGCCCGCACGTGCTCAAGGAAGAGCAGCCGCCCGCCCGGTTTCAGCACCCGCGCTACCTCGGCCAACGCCGCGCTCGGATCCGGGATCGTGCAGAGGACGAGGGTCGCCACCGCGGTGTCGCAGCTCGCGTCGTCGAGCGGCAGGCTCTGCGCCGATGCTTCGATCACGGTCGGTGTCACCGCAGTATCAACCCCCGCCGCCGCGACTTTCGCCCGCAGCTGCTTGGCCATGTGCGGATCGGGCTCGGTCAGCACCAGCTCCTCGACCGCGTCCGGGTAGAGCTCGAGGTTGGCGCCGGTGCCGGCGCCCAGCTCCACCACCCTCCCCCGCGCCATCGCCAACAGCTCGGCGCGCATTCGCCGCAACCCCGCCTCTTCGGACGCCTCGAAGGCACGGTCGTAAATCGCTGCGAAGCCGCGCCCCCAGGTGGCATCGTAGATCTTTCCCACGGGAAGAACGTAGCGTGGGACGCCGGTTTCGGCGAGCGTCTCAGGAAAAGGGTGGCGGGCCCAGCAGCTGCATCCCGCCCGAACGCTCGGCCGCTTCGCCCACCCGCGCGAAGTCGACCGGCCCCGCCGGGTTGGCGCCCTCGCCCGCCGGCTCGCTGGCCCCGCGGTAGAAGGCCTCAGCGCTGCCGGGAACGAGGAGGGTAAGCAAGCGAGCGGTCGCGGAGGTGACCAGAAAGGCGTGAGGCACGCCCCGCGGGACGAAGGCCATGCCGCCGGCAGCGAGCCGGTGCTCCTCGCCATCGATGTGAAGCAGCGTCTCGCCTTCCAGCAGATAGAGCGTCTCGTCCTCATTCGCGTGAGCGTGCAACGGCGTCGTCTTGCCCTCGACGACGTGATCCTCGAAGAGCAGGAAGGCCCCACCTGTATCCGCACCGGTCGCCTTCATGGTCAGGAGACCGCCGCCCCAGAACCGAAGGCGCTCCCCCTCCCCTGCCGCGCGGATGATCGGATCGGTCATTGAACACCTAGTACCATCGTGGGATGACCGTACCATATGTATCCAGCGGCCGGGTCAACCAGAAGACTCGCACCCGCGATGCCCTGGTCGCCGCGGCTCGGGAAGCTCCTTTCCCAGGGCGCAATTCCGACCATGGAGGGCGCCGCTGCGGCTGCGGCGATCTCCCGCACCACCGCATACCGCTATTTCCCCAACCTCCGCGCGCTACTCGTCGCGGCTTTTCCCCATTCCGATGAGGAGTCGCTGCTCGGCGCCGATCCGCCGCGGGACCCCACCGCGCGACTGGAGCTGGTCGCCGACAGCCACACCCGCCGCATCCTCGAGTACGAGGCGGAGATGCGGGCTGCTCTGCGGTTGTCGCTCGAGGGGGACTCCCTCGACGCCGCGAAGCTGCCGATGCACCGCGGCCTGCGCATCGGCTGGATCGAAGACGCGCTGGCGCCGCTGCAGGGAGATATGAAACCCGAGAGGCTGCGCTCCGTGGTCTACGGAGTCGGCGCGACGCTCGGCATCGAGGCTTTCGTCTGGCTCACCGACGTCGCTCGGCTTTCCCGCGAGGAAGCGACGGCGACGATGCGCTCCAACGCTTCCAGGCTATTGCGATCCGCGATCGCCGAGGAAGCCGAGCCCAGCGGTACTTAGGCGGCGTCGCGGGCGGGCTGCTCGGCGGACTCGGTCTCGCCGAGCCCGGGCTCGCTCTCCGTCACGCGCTGCTCGTAGGCGTGACGGGCGCCGTGGTCGACCTCGGTCATCAGCTTGTCGACCTTCATCAAGCGGCCCAAAGCCTCGCGGGCGCCGCGCGGCAGCAGCGAGACGATCTTGAAGAAGGCCCCGTTCTCGCGCGGAACCCAGACGTCGAAGCGCGGCACTTCCAGGGCGTCGACGATCTCGTCAGCAACGTCCTCGGCCTCGACCGCTTTGATCATCCGCTGGCCGACCCCCGAGGTCAGCTCGGTGTTGACCACGGTCGGCATCACGCAGGCGATCTCGACGCCGCTGCCGCGCAGCTCTCCTCGCACCGCCTCGCTGATCCCGACCACGGCGTGCTTGGTCCCGGAGTAGGTGGCGATGCCGGGGAAGCCGCCCTTGCCGGCCTGCGAGGCGAGGTTGACGATGTGCCCGGCACCGCGCGGGCGCATCCGCTCGATCGCCAGCTGCATGCCGGCGATGACGCCGCCGATGTTGATGTCGAGCTGGCGCTGGACGGACTCCGACGACTCCTCGGCGAACGGCGTCACCGGCATGATTCCGGCGTTGTTGACGACCACGTCGACGGGCCCGAGCTGGCGCTCGGTCTCGTCCAGGAAGGTCGAGAACGAAACGCGGTCGGTGACGTCGAGCGGCAGCGCGATCGTGCCGCCGCCGAGGCCGGACGCGGTGCGCTCGGCCAGCTCCAGGTCGAGGTCGCCGATGGCGACGCGGCAGCCCTTGCGCACCAGTGCCGTCGCGGTCGCCTTGCCGATCCCCCGGGCACCGCCGGTGATCGCCACGACCTTGCCGTTCAGTGAGCGCCGCTGCTTCGCCATCGCTTCCTCCTCGTTGTGCGGCGGGCCCTAGCTCGCCGGCTTGTAGACGGTGACCACGGCGGCACCGCCGAGGCCGATGTTGTGCTGGAGCGCGACCTTGGCGCCCTCCACCTGGCGCTTATCGGCGTCGCCGCGCAGCTGCCAGGTCAGTTCCGAACATTGCGCCAGGCCGGTGGCGCCGAGCGGGTGGCCCTTGGAGATCAACCCGCCCGAGGGATTGACGACGACATCGCCGCCGAAGGTGGTCGCTTCCGCCTCGACCAGCTTGTGCGCCTCGCCCTCGGCCGCGAAGCCGAGCGCTTCGTAGGTGATGAGCTCGTTGGCGCTGAAGCAGTCGTGCAGCTCGCAGACGTCGATTTCGGCGGCGACCACCTGGGCCTCCTCGTAAGCGCGGTCGGCGGCCAGCTTCGACATGTCGGCGCCGACGATCGTCATGCAGTCGGCGTCCTCGGCGAAGGTCGAGGAAAGGTCGGTGACCATCGACTGGCCGGCGATCTCGACGGCGCGGTCCCAGAGGTCGTGCTCGTCGACGTAGCGCTCGGAGGCGACGATCGCGCAGGCGGCGCCGTCGGAGGTGGGCGAGCACTGCAGCTTGGTCAGCGGGTCGTGGATCATCTTCGCTGCCTTGATGTCCTCCAGCGAGTACTCGTCCTGGAACTGGGCGTAGGGGTTGTTGACCGAGTGCTTGTGGTTCTTCCAGCCGATCCAGGCGTAGTGGTCGGGGGTCGAGCCGTACTTCTCCATGTGGTCGCGGCCGGCGTTGCCGAACATCTGTGGCGCCGGCGGCGACTGCTCCGGGTCGCGGATCTCGAACATCCGCATCGCGTGCTTGTCGAGCGCGTTGGTGCGGTCGGTGTACTTGACCCCGAGGCTGCCCGGCTCCATCTTCTCGAAGCCGAGCGCGAGGGCGCAGTCGACGAGTCCGCCCTTGACCGCCTGGCGGGCGAGGAACAATGCCGAGGAGCCGGTCGAGCAGTTGTTGTTGACGTTGACGACCGGGATCCCGGTCAAGCCGAGTTGGTAGAGCGCCCGCTGGCCGTAGGTCGAGTCGCCGTAGCAGTAGCCGGCGAAGGCCTGCTCGACGTCGGTGTAGGGAACGCCGGCATCGGCCAGCGCCTTCTCCCCCGCCTCCTTGGCCCAATCCGGGTAGTCGCCCTCCTTGGTGCCGGGCTTCTCGAACTTGGTCATCCCAACGCCGATCACGAACGTGCGGTTGCTCAACGGTCTCTCCTCGAAGTCTGCCGCGCCTTTGGCGGAGTTTGGCTGCGTAGCCAGGAATCTACCGGGCCGCCGCGTCCGGCGGGTCCGGAGGGGGCCTCAGAAAGGTGAACTTGAGGTCCCTCCCCCTCTCCGGATCGGGCCAGACGACGAAGGCGAGGAAGGTGATCGCCAGCCCGACGCCGGTGCCGATCAGGCGCAGCTTGTCGGCTTGCCAGGTCGGCTCTCCGAGCACGTCGGTGAGGACGACGGCGTAGACGGTGATCGCCGCCGTGAAGAGCGCGTACTGGACGGTCAGCAGGCCGAGGGCGAAGGCGGTTGCGGCGGTGAGGACGACCACGACGACGGCGTCGCTGTAGCCGACGGTTTCGAAGATCAGGGTCGCCAGGGCGAGGCCGAGCACCGTGCCCGCGGCCCGCAGCACCGTGCGCAGATACGTTTCGTCGCGGTCGGGTCGCATCACGAAGAGGATCGTCAGCGGGATCCAGAATCCGTGGTTGTCCATGTCGAAGGCCCGGTAGATCCCGACCCCGATGGCCAGCGAAGCGCCGAAGCGGATGGCATGGCGAAAGGTCTCGGAGTCGAGGTTGAGGTTGGACCTGAGCGCGGCGACCACGTCTCCCCGGTCCCAGCCGCTCGGCTCGCCGCGCCGGCAACGGTCGACGACGACCCAGACGATCAGCGACCAGAGGACCTGGGTGAGGCCTCCGACCGTGCCCCAGAGCAGCGCCGGCAACGCGTCGTCCGCCGGGAGGAAGAGGCCTTGGGAGACGAGCAGGGTCAGCGCCCCGACCAGCCCGAAGATCGCCAGGCGCAGCGAGTAGGAGAAGAGGTAGCCGGCAACCGCCCCGACGACGGCCATCGTCGCGGCCGCCAGCGGCGCCGACTGCGAGGAGAGGACGCCCAGCGCCGCCATCGCCCCGACCAGGGGAGCGGCCGCTGCCTGCCAGGCCGCACGCGGGCCGGCCGGGGCATCGAGCCCGGCAAAGCCGGCGAACATGGCGCCGGTGGCGATCGCGCCTTTGGTCGGGGCATCGAAGCCGAGCTCGACGATCAGGGCGGCGCCGACCGGGACCGCGATCAGGGCGCCCCGCCGCAGCGACGGCCCGGGCTCGCCGGGGCCGATCGAGAACAGCGGCGAGGCGACCAGGCGCATGACCCGACCCGAGGCGTTGTAGAGCGAGCCCGTGGCGGGCTCAGCCGCCTTGCTGGGGGTAATCTCAGGGGTCTTGCTCATCGCCGCTCTCAGTTCCGATCCCGCTGCAGGAGTGGGCATCTTCGCCGCCCTCGCGGCGGGAATCGTCTCCTTCCTCTCGCCCTGCGTGCTGCCGCTGGTGCCGGGCTATCTCTCGGCCGTGACGGGGGTCTCGGCGAACGAGCTGGAGGACGCCGGCTGGCGCCGCGTGCTTGGGCCGAGCCTGCTCTTCGTCGCCAGCTTCTCGACGATCTTCATCCTCCTCGGCCTCACCGCCACCGGCCTCGGCTCCTTCCTGCGCGACCACGAGGAACTGCTGACGAAGATCTCCGGGGCGCTGATCATCCTCATGGGGCTCCTCTTCGTCTCCTCGCTCTTCATCACCCGGCTCAACCGCGAGTGGCACGTCGACGCGCTGCTGGAGCGAGCGGGCAAGGGCGGCCCGATCGTCGCCGGCGCGGCCTTCGCGATCGCCTGGACCCCATGCATCGGCCCCACCCTGGGCGCCATCCTCTCCGCCGCCGCGCTCACCGACTCGGCCGCCCGCGGCGCCTTCCTGCTCGCGGTCTACTCGGCCGGCCTGGCGATCCCCTTCATCCTCACCGCCCTCGCCTTCTCCCGCATGACCACCGCCTTCGCCGTGGTCAAGCGCCACTACCAGCTGATCGTCGCGATCGGCGGCGTGATCCTGATCGCGATGGGCGTCCTGATCTGGACCGGCGAACTGACCCAGCTCAACGGCGAAGTCGTCAGCTGGGCGGAAGAATCGGGCATCGACTTCTGGAACTCGATCTGAGAGGACGCCCGGCCGGTCGTCCTCTCAGTTGCTTACCGGCGCGACGGTCTCGAGCTCTTTGCCGACCGCCTCGGTGACCTCGAGGCCGCTGTCGTCGACGTCGCGGGAGCAGACGATGCGGAAGCGGCCGGTGCCGATCTCACCGTCTGGCACCACCGGCAAGCCGCGGATCGTGTCCCAGCCGAGCCGCTCGACCTCGAACGGATTCATCCGCACCTCGGCCGCCGGGAACGGGCAGCTCGAGTTGTGCTGGTCGATCGCCTTGGAGATCGCCTCCAGGTTCTTCGCCTCGGGTGACGCCACGGATCAAGAGCCTAGAGGTTCGACAGAGCGCCGCGGATAGGTCCCGTCCCGCGCCCCTCCTACCATCGCTGGATGACCACCGAGCGGACGATCGCGCACCTCGACATGGATGCCTTCTACGCGTCGGTCGAGCTGCGGCGGCGGCCGGAGCTGCGGGGCAAACCGGTGGTGGTCTGCGGGTCGGGGCCGCGGGCGGTGGTGACCACGGCGAGTTACGAGGCTCGGCGCCTGGCCGGGATCCACTCGGCGATGCCGGCGGCGGTGGCGCGGCGGCGGCTGCCCGATGCGGTCTATCTGCGGCCGGACTTCCCCGCCTACCGCGAGGCCTCGGCGCGGGTGATGGAGGTGCTGCGGCGCAACGTCGAGACGGTCGAGGTGGTCGGGCTCGACGAGGCCTACCTCGACCTCACCGGGCTGTTCTCGCCGAAGGCGACGATGCGGCGGGTCACCGCCGAGATCAAGGCCGAGACCGGGCTGACCTGCTCGGTCGGGATCTCCGAGAGCCGGATGCTGGCGAAGATCACCAGTGAGCTGGGCAAGCCGGCCGGCCTGGTCGTGCTCTCGCGCGAGCAGGCGCTGGAGCGGTTCGGGGGCGAGTCCCCGGGCCTTGTGCCGGGAATCGGGCCGAAGACCGTGATCAGGCTGGAGAAGCTGGGGATCCGCACCCTGGCCGAGCTGGGCCGCCGCGATCGCGAAGCGCTGGAAACGGCGTTCGGGCCACGCTCGGGCGCCTGGCTGCACGCCCGCGGACGGCTCTGGGACGAGACCCCGATCAGCGTCTCCCGCGAGACCAAATCGCAGTCGGTGGAGACGACCTTCGACGTCGACGTCCGCCATCGCGGCGAGCTCGAGGCCCACCTGGCCGAGCAGAGCGAGGAGCTCTGCCGGCGCCTGCGCAAACGCGAGCTCAAGGGGCGCACGATCGGGATCAAGGTGCGGCTCGACGACTGGACCAACGTCACCCGCTCGCAGACGGTCGAGGCGGCGACCAACGACCCCGCGATCGTCAAGCCGGTCGCGCTCGCCCTCCTGCGCGCCTACGACCCACAGCGGCCGGTGCGACTGCTGGGGGTGCGGGTCGCCGGCTTCGAGGGCGCCGAGGCCGAGGCGGCTCCACCGCCGTCGGAAGACGGGCAGCTGCGCCTCGGCCTCGACAGCGCCGCCGCTTAGCGCGTCGCCAGCACCGTCCCGACCCCGGGGAAGCCGAGGCGGAGCTTGGTCGCCTCGGTGAGGTCGTAGTCGCGGCCGGCCACGTAGGGACCGCGGTCGATCACCGGAACCGTCAGCGAGCGGCCGTGGTAGCGCAGCTTCACCTTCGTTCCGCAGGGCAGCGTCTTGTGGGCGACGCCGAGGGTGCCGGGCAGCAGCGTGCCGCCGCAGGCGACTCCGTTGCCGTAGAGGCCGGGCCCGTAATAGGAGGCGCCGGCGAGGCGATAGCTGGTCAGCCTCCGGGCCTGGCTGAGCGCACCCCGGGTGCGGGCATCGTGGACGCCGAAGGCGCGGACGGCGTAGTTGCCGGTCCGCCCCGGCGCCCAGCGCAATGCGAAGGTCCCGTCGGCCCGCGTCATCGCCCCGACGACACCGGGGTCGGGACCGTGAAAGATCAGCTTCACCCGGTGGCGGCCGGCGGGCCGCACCTTGCCGCTGAGGGCGATGCCGTTGCCGCTCAGGACCGTGTGCCCGGAGAGGTGCAGGGAGACGTGGGAGTGGACCCGGTGCGCGGGCTGGCGGTGATGGGCGTTGGGCGCCGCGGCCGTGGCCACGCCGGTCGACAGCATGGCGGCAGCAGCCACCGTGGGCAGGAGGAATCGCATCGTGTTTCGCTCGCTTTCTCTGCTGCCTACGGGGTTAGCTGACGGGCTCGCGTGAGCCGGCTCGGTGCCGGGCACTCGCTACGGGCGGCTCGCCGCCCGATTCGCCCCGTCCACGGACTCGTCTCCGTGGCATTGGGTCCCCCGCTCCCCGTCGCGCGGTGCGAGGGGACTCGGCAGATGGGATCGATCGTTTAGGTGGCAAACACCGTAGGACCGAGGGGGACGCGCCCGAGTGACGGCACTCACACGCCCCCGATTCCGCAACTCAGCGTGCAAATGGCTCTGGAAAGCGAAAAGTCTCGCCTTCCCAGGCTTGCCACGTGTGCGAAGATGGATCGATGGCCGCCGAAAGACTGACCGGACTCGATACCTCCTTCCTGCACATGGAGCGGGCCGGCGCGCACATGCACGTCGCCTCGGTCAGCGTCTTCGAAGGCCCGGCGCCCTCGCACAAGGACTTCCGCGACCACATCGGCTCGCGCCTGCACCTGGTCCCGCGCTTCCGCCAGAAGCTGCGCTTCGTGCCCTTCGACCAGGGCCGCCCGGTCTGGGTCGACGACCCGCACCTCAACCTCGACTACCACGTGCGCCAGACCGCCCTGCCGGCACCCGGCTCCGACGAGCAGCTGCGCAACCTGGCGGCGCGGATCTTCTCCCAGCAGCTCGACCGCAGTAAGCCGCTGTGGGAGCTGTGGCTGGTCGAGGGGCTGCACGACGGCCGCTTCGCGATCGTCGGCAAGAGCCACCACGCGCTGGTCGACGGCGTCTCCGGCGTCGACATCACCACCGTCCTCTTCGACCTCGACGCCGAGCCGCAGGGCACGCCGTCCTCCTCCCCGGCCTGGCTGGCGCGACCGGAACCGACCGACCTCGAGCTGCTCGGCGACGCCTGGCGCGAGCGCCTCACCAGCCCCAAGGAGATCGTCCGCGGCGTCCGCGCGGCGCTGCGCGGACCGCGCCAGGTCCTGCGCGGCGCTCGCGACACCTCGAAGATGATCGGCGCCGGCATGGCCGCTCCGAGCAGCGTCTTCAACGTCGAGATCGGTCCCCACCGCCGCCTGGCGATGGTCCAGGCCGACCTCGGCGACCTGAAGCGGGTCAAGGACGCCCACGGCGGCACCGTCAACGACGTCATCCTCTCGATCGTCGCCGGCGCCCTCGGCAAGTACCTGCGGGCCCGCGGCCACGACACCGCGGGCCTGGAGCTGCGGGCGATGGTGCCGGTCAGCGTCCGCGCCGAAGAGGAGCACGGCGCCCTCGGCAACCGGATCTCGGCGATGATGGCGGCGCTGCCGGTCTGGTCGGAGGACCCGGTCGAGCGGCTGCAGATCCTCTCCGCGGAGATGGGCGACCTGAAGACCTCCGGGCAGGCGGTCGGGGCCGAGATCCTGACCAAATTGACCGACTTCGCGCCGGGCACGATCGCCTCGCAGGCCGCCCGCCTGCAGCCGGCCCAGCGCTTCTTCAACCTCGTCGTCACCAACGTGCCGGGCCCCCAGTTCCCGCTCTACGTGCTCGGCCGCAAGATGGAGTCGATCTTCCCGATGGTGCCGCTGGCCCGGCGCCAGGCGCTCTGCGTCGGGATCATGTCCTACAACGGCCAGGTCAACTTCGGGTTGATCGGCGACTACGACGCGATGGCCGACCTCGAGAGCTTCGGCCTCGACCTCGAAGCCGCAACCGTGGAGGCCGTCAAGAGCGCGCCGGCGAAGAAGCCCAAGCGCGCCAAGGCCTCGTCCAACGGCAGCAGCGCCGTCGCCGCGAAGTCCAGCTCCTAGCCCTCAGCCCTCCCCGGGCGAACGGGGACGGGACTAGCGGACGAGACGGCCGCGGATCTCGAACGGAACCTGGTCGGTCAGGTAGCGCCAGTCGAGGCGGCGGGTGCTGAAGCCGTCGGCGCTGGCGTCGGCGTTGACCACGACCGCGGTGATGCGGCTGTAGCGGCCGGGGTCGCGCAGTCGGACCCTCAGCTTGCCGCCGCCGCGGCTGAAGTCGAAGCGGGTGACCGAGCGGCCCCGACGTTCGCTCCCGAGCCGGCCGACCAGCGCCAGCCCCGCCGCGGTCCCCTGCGGCGCCGTCGCCGCCACCGCGACCGCGCGCCCCGAGGGCGCGTGCACTCGCAGCAACTGGAAGGTCGTGTGGTTCAGCAGCCGGGTCAGCGGCGGGCGGTCGAGCGTCAGCGCGCCCTGCCGCGGCATGTCGGGGTAGAGGTCGCTCTCGCGGAACCCCTCGCCGGTCCGCCACTCGGCCACCGCGGCGGCGAAGCGGGCGAAATCGTGGCCGAGGTCGGAGGGCCCGGCGGCGCGGATCGCCGATTCGTAGGCGTTGACGGAGAAGCCGCCGGGGCGCGTGTGGAGCGCCCGGGCCCAGGCCTGGCGCACGATCCGCTGGCCGTAGCGCCGCGCCAGCCACTCGTTCCAGATCGCCGTGCCGTACTCCTTGATCGAGCTCGTGGTCAGCGGCGTGTCCCAGCGTTTGACCCAGCGGCGGACGTAGCGCAGGTAGTCGTCGATGCCGTTGTAGACCTGGTCCTCCATCCAGGTCGCGGTGGACTCGGCGAACCAGGGGTCCTGGTAGGCGTCGTAGCCGAACTGGAGGATGTGGTTGTACTCGTGGGCGAGCGTCACCTGGAGGTCGTCCGCCGGCCTCGTGCCGGGGAACTCGAAGGCGCTGTAGTCGTTGTCGAGGACGAGGTAGCCGTGCAGGCGCCGCGGCAGCCGGTGCTCCTTGCTCGCCTGACCGCGATCGGGCGCCGCGTAGCCGAACAGTTCGCCGCCGATCTGGGAGAGGTAGATGTCGGTCTTGCCGTTGCCTCCCCCTTTGCGCCCGTCGCTCTTCGGCTCGCGCCAGCCGAGCTTGTCGTTCTCGATGTCGTGCACGTGTTCGGCGATCTTCAGCACCTGGCGGACGAAGTTGGGCACTCCATCGCCATCGCTGTCGGCGAGGTCCGGGGCGTCGATTCCCTCGGCCACCCAGTGCACGCAGAAGTGCGGTCCGCAGGCGGGCGATTTCGGCGCCTGTGGGACCGCGTAGGCATTGCGGTTCGGGTCCGGGTCGTCGGTCGGCCGCTGCCGCGCTTCGGTCGGGCGTGGCTTCGGGGCGACGAACGGCTTCTGGCTCGCTGAAGCGAGGCTGGGCACAGCCGCGGCGAGGCCCGTCGCCGCCGGGGCAGCCGCCGGCATGGCGGCCAGAAGCAGGAGCGCCGCCAGCGAGAAACCGGCCAGGTGGCGGCGGCGGTCCGGCATCGGCCGCACCCTAGCGGGCGCCTCGGCCCGTTCGGCCCGCCTGGATGGCGATACTTCCCCGATGAGCTCCCGGGAACAGCCGTGCGTGTAGCGCTCGCCCAGATCGACCCCACGGTCGGCGACATCGACGGCAACAGCGCCAAGATCGCCGAGTGGATCGACCGCGCCGCCGCGGCCGGCGCCGAGCTGACGATCTTCCCCGAGCTCTGCGTCCCCGGCTACCCGGCCGAGGACCTCTACCTGAAGCGGCACTTCCTCGCGGCCAACCGAGATGCGGTCGAGCGCCTGGCCGAGGGAGTCGGCGTCGGGATGACCGTGCTGGTCGGCTTCGCCGAGCCGGCTGCGGAGGGCGAGGACTCCCGCCACGCCTACAACTCGCTTGCCGTCCTCGCCGACGGCGCCGTCCGCGACGTCTACCGCAAGAACAGGCTGCCCAATTACGCGGTCTTCGACGAGCAGCGCTACTTCCTGCCCGGCGCGGAGCCGGTGACGATCGCCGGCGGCGGGCTGGCGGTCGGGCTGACGATCTGCGAGGACTGCTGGGTTACCGGGCCGCCGGCCGAGGCCGAGGCGGAAGCGGGCGCGCAGCTGATCGCCAACCCCTCCGGCTCGCCGTACCACCGCGGTAAGGGCCGCGAGCGCGAAGCGATGTTCGCCGAGCGCTCGCGCACCTACGGCACCTGGTTCGCCTTCTGCAACCTCGTCGGCGGTCAGGACGAGCTGGTCTTCGACGGGCAGAGCATGGTCACCGACCCCGCCGGCAACGTCGTCGCTCGCGCCGCCCAGTTCGAGGAGGAGCTGCTCGTCTGCGACATCCCGGACGGCAGCGGGCCTTTGGCCGAGCCGCTGCCGGACCTCGACGAGGTCTACGGCGCCCTCGTCCTCGGCCTGCGCGACTACGTCGCCAAGAACGGTTTCCGCCACGTCGGCGTCGCCCTCTCCGGCGGCATCGATTCCGCCTTGGTGGCGCTGCTCGCCGCCGACGCGGTAGGACCGGAGCGGCTCAGCTGCGTGGTCATGCCGTCGCCTCATTCCAGCCTTGAAACCCAGGCGGACGCGCGAACTATCGCCGCCAACCTCGGCTGCGAGCTGATCGAGATCCCAATCGAGCCGATGATGGACGGCTACGAGCGGGCGCTGGCCGGCCGGCTCAACCCCGGCGCCACCCCGGCGGTCGGCGAGGAATCGCCCCCGCATGACCCGGCGCGGCCCTCCGAGCCCGACCTGGCGGCGGAGAACATCCAGGCGCGGATCCGCGGCAACCTGATGATGGCCCTCTCCAACCGCCACGGCTGGCTGGTCCTGACCACCGGCAACAAGAGCGAGATGTCGGTCGGCTACGCGACCCTCTACGGCGACATGGCCGGCGGCTTCGCGGTGATCAAGGACGTCCCCAAGGGGCTGGTCTACGAGCTGACCCGGCGGCGCAACGAACGCGAGGAGCGCGAGCTGGTGCCGGCGTCGGTGATCGAGCGGGCGCCCTCGGCCGAGCTGCGCCCCGACCAGCTCGACAGCGACTCCCTCCCCCCCTACGAGCTGCTCGACCGCATCCTCGAGGCCTACGTCGAGCGCGACCAGGGGCGCGAGGAGATGATCGCCGCCGGCTTGCCCGCGACCACGGTCGACGACGTGATCCGCCTGGTCGACCGCTCCGAGTACAAGCGCCGCCAGGCGGCGCCGGGAATCCGCATCACCCCGAAGGCGTTCGGCAAGGATCGCCGCCTGCCAATCACCAACAGGTACGGCGGCTAGCGGTCCTGCGGCATCGGCCGCACCGCGATCGTCATCTGGGAGAGGGCGCAGAGGCGGTCCTGGTCGTCGCGGACCTCGGCGTCCCAGACCCAGGTGGTGCGGCCGCGGTGGCGGGCGCGGGCGTGGACTTCGGCGCTGCCGGCGGTGATCGAGCGGATGAAGCTGACGCTGATCGACTGGCCCATCGCCATCATCCCCTCGGGGCCGACGGTCAGCGCCGTCGCTCGCGAGCAGACGCTCTCGACCAGGGTCGACATCACGCCGCCGTGCATCAGCCCGACCGGCTGCCGCAGATCGTCGCGCAGCTCGACCCGGACGCGGGCGTGGTCGGGGTCGTCGCTGAGCCACTCGGTACCGACCAGGGCATCGAAATGTGAGATCAGCCCGCGCGGGTCCTCGGCCATTGCCGCCAACCCTAGCGAGGGCCGAGATTAAGCTTTCGCGACCTGTACCGGGCGCCGCTCACCGCGTCGGTCCCGACCCGTAGGGTTGCCACCGGGATGGGTCTCAGCGACGACCAAAAGGCGATCCTGCGTCTGCTCGCGCAGCGCGGCGAGCAGGGCTATGACGACCTCGCGGCCTTGATGGGCATAAGCGCCGACGAGGTACACGAGCGCGCCCGTGCGGCTGCCGCGGAGCTCGAGGCAGAAGGCATCCCCGCGCCCCAGATTCCCCAGCCGCCGGCCGGATCCACGGGCGAGGAGGCCCAGCAGCCGCCCGCGCCGGTGCCGCCGAAGCCCGAGCCGCCCGCGGAGCCCCCGGCACCGGAGCCGCCCGCCGAGCCCGAGCCGCCGAAGCCCGCCGACCAACCCGAGCCCGCAGCCATCGCCAAGCCCGCGGCCGCTCCGAAGCAACGCACAGCGGGCGACCCTCGTCCCAAGCTCTCGCTGCCGAAGAGTGGCGGCGCTCGGGCCGCGATCGCCGCCGGCGCCGCGGTCGTCGTCCTCGTGATCGTCATCCTCGCCCTCGGCGGCAGCGACTCCGACGATTCGCCGAGCAGCTCCGGCGGCAGCGCCGCCAGCGAAGAAACGGCCACGAACGCGGCCAATCCGAAACTGACCCAGGCCGTGCTCAACCCGATCGACGGCAGCGACGCCCAGGGGCTCGCCACCTTCGGCCGGGTCAAAAACCGGTTGGCGCTGCAGGTCGAAGCCCAGGGCCTGGAGCCGACCGGCAAAGGCGAGTCGTACACGATCTGGCTCTACGAGTCGGCCGACAAAATGCTGCCGCTGGCCTCGACCGCGGTCGGCGAAAACGGCAAAATCGGCGCCCAGGTCGAAGTACCGACCGAAGTGCTCGGCTACCTCGCCAACGAAACCTTCGACCAGATCGACGTCTCGCAGACCTCCAACGCGACCCTGAAAGCGTCGCTGGCGAAGGCGACGAAAGAAAAAAAGGCGCCGATCTACACCGGCAGCGACGTCCTCCGCGGCACGATTTCCGGGCCGATCATCGGCGCGGCGAAAAAAGCCAACGAGGAATAGCGCTCAGGCGCCCGGGAGGAGCTTGCCCGGGTTCATGATGCCCGCCGGATCCAACTGCGCCTTGACCGCGCGCAGGACGTCGATTCCGGTTCCCCCGACCTCCGCCTCCATGTAGGGAGCGTGGTCGCGGCCGACCGCGTGATGGTGGGTGATCGTGCCGCCGTGGGCGACGATCGCCTCGCAGGCCGCGCCCTTGACCTGGCGCCACTGCTCGATCTCCTCGCCGGCGCGGCGGCGGGAGATGAAGGTGAAGTAGAGCGAGGCGCCGTCGGCATAGGCATGCGAGAGGTGGCACCAGACGAGGCCGGGCGTGCCCTGGCCGGCGAGCGAGTCGCCGATCGCCTTGGCGACCGCCCGGTGCAGCTCGCCGAGCCGGCTCCAGGTGTGCGAGGTCTCGAGCGTCTCGACCATCGCCCCCATTCCCATCAGGGTGTCGCGCAGATAGGGCCCGTTGTAGCGGCCGTGCTCCCAGGAGCGGCCGGCGGCCTGACCGAGGTAGGCGGCACCGCCGGCGCGCAGAGCGCGGACGGCAAGGGCGCGGCGCCGCGCCACCGACTCCTCCTCCCCCTCGTGGCCGACGACGATCAGGCAGCCGCTGCGGCGTTTGCGCAGTCCGAGGTAGCCGCCGAAGAGCTTGCCCGCGGCTCCCCGCGGCCCCGAGAGCGCCAGTGAGCCCTGCGTCTCCTCCTCATCGGAGATGCGGATGATGTCCGGCAGCCCGGGGCCCTGGGCCAGGCCGCGGACGATCTCGGCGCCGGCCTCGAAGCTCTCCGCCATCCAGGCCTCGTAGCGCTTCACCGGCGCCGCCGGCCGCACCCGCACCGTCACCTCGGGGATGACGCCGAGCACGCCCTCGGAGCCGACGATCAGCTCGCGCAGCGCCGGGCCGGCGGCCGTGTGCGGCGTTTCCAGCGTCGTCATCTCGCCCGCGGGGGCGAGCAGGCGCACCGAGCTGACCAGGGAGTCGAAGCGGCCGTAGCCGCTCGAGGCCTGGCCGGCCGAGCGGGTCGCGGCGAAGCCGCCGACGGTCGCGTACTCGAAGGACTGCGGGAAGTGGCCGAGGGTGAGGCCCTCGCCGGCCAGCGCCGCCTCGGCCTCCGGGCCGCGCAGACCGGCACCGAGGCGAGCGGTCAGCGAGCGCCGGTCGACCTCGACGCCGCGCAATGCGACGAGGTCGAGGCTGATGATCCGCTCGTGCTGCCCGCGCAGCGGCTCGACCCCGCCGACGACGCTGGTGCCGCCCCCGAACGGGACCACGGCGATCCCCTCGCGGGCGCAGACGTCCAATACCCGCCGCAGCGCCGCAACGTCGGCCGGGACCACGACCGCGTCGGGGGCCGCCTCCAGCCGGCCGCCGCGCATCCGCGCCAGGTCTACATAACCGCGGCCGCTGGAGTGCCGCAGCCGGTCCTCGTTCGAGGCGAAGACGTTCTCGGCGCCGACCGCCTCGGTCAGCGCCGGCGGCAGTGGCTGCGGGTTCAGCAGCACGAAGTCCGCCAGCTCCGCCGCCAACGGCCACGGCTCCAGCTCGCCGATCCGCTCGCGCAGGACGCCCAGCGCGGCGTCGTCGAGCTCCGGCGCGATCGCCGGGTCGCCCCATCCCCACCACTTCGAGTCGCGGCGCGGGGCGCTCACGCCGCACCTCGCTGGGTCGAGTTGCTCTCGCATAGCGAGAGGAAACCGACCCAACTCACGTCAGCGCCCTCTCGATGCCGTCGAGGGCTTCCTCGAGGATCTCGCCCTGGCCGCGGCGCATCATCGGCGAGCCGAGGCGCGACATCCCTTTCAGGGTCTGGACCGAGCTGAGGTCGATCTGGGTGCCACCGTCGCCCTCGCGCAGCGCCACTTCGATCCGCGAGCTGCGCAGGTGGCGGGCGAACGGCGTTCCCTCCAGCTCCTGCTCCCAGACGTAGCGCTCGTTCTCGGCCGAGCTGAGGCAGCGGTAGTCGGCCCGCACCCCGCGCCCCTCGCTCGTCTCCAGGACCTTGGTCCACTGGCTGCGGCGGCCGCCGCTCTTGCGCTCGACGTTCTCGACCCGGCTCGTGCGCGGCCACCAGCGCGGCAGGCTGTAGGGATCGGAGACGAGGCCCCAGACCTCGGCGACCGGGGCCGTGACGACCCTGCGGCGGTTAACCCGGGCCACGGCCGAATGCCGTCAGTCACCCGCGAGCCGGCGCAGATCGCGGACCAGCAGCAGGTGCTTGAGATGGCTCACGGTCGCCGCCAGGCTTTCCAGGCTCTGCAATGCCTCCTTGCGGCGCTCGGGGTTGCGCGAGCGCAGCGACGGGCCCAGCAGCGCTTCCAGCAGGTTCGCCTCGCGGTCGGCGGAGGAGCGGAAGACGCGCAGGTTGCGGGCGCCGACGCCGACCCGCGAAAGTTCGTTGGCGGCGCGGACGATCTCGCGGTCGGTCTCGTCGTAGACGACCTTGCCCTCGCGTTTATCGGGCTGGACGATGCCGAAGTTCTCCAGTTCGGCGATCAGCTCCTCGCGGGCGCCGGTCTCCTCGACCACCTCGTCCAGGGTCAGGTAGGCGCGCGAGGTGTCGACCAGGATCGCCCGGCGCGCGTTGCCACCCCCGTTGGCCTTGCGGTCGGAGTCGCCGAGCACGAGGTCGCCGCCGCCGGCCAGCTCCTGGCGGATCACCCGCAGTGGCAGGAACTCGTCGCGCTGCAGGCGCAGGATCGTCCGCAGCCGTTCGACGTCGGACTGGCTGTAGAGGCGGTAGCCGCCGGAGGTCCGGCGCGGGCTCAGCAGCTTCTGGTCCTCGAGGTAGCGGATCTTCGAGATCGAGACGTCGTCGAACTCGCTCTGGAGGATCTTGCAGACGGCGCCGATCGTCAGCGCCTTGCGCGGCCTGGCTGGCCGATTCGGGCGGGCGCGCCGGCTGTTCGGAGACGGGCATGCCTCAGCGCTCCAGGTAGCTGAGCTTGTACTTGCCAACCTGGATCTCGTCGCCGTCGCCCAGCCGGTGCGACTCGATCCGGCGGCGGTTGACGTAGGTGCCGTTGAGCGAACCGAGGTCGTCGATGTAGAGGCCGTCGCGGCGCCGCACCAGCAGCGCGTGGTTGCGGGAGACGGTGACGTCGTCGAGGAAGACGCCGGCGTCGGGGCTGCGGCCGATGCTGACCCGGTCCTCGTCGATGCTGAAGCTCTCGCCGGCGCGGCCGCCGCCGGCGCGGATCACCAATGCCGCCCCGGCCTCCTCGACCACCTCGTCGATATCGACCGGCTGCATGTCGCCGGTCTCGCCGACCGTATAGGTCATCGTCGTCGGGTCGTCGCCGGACTCGGCCGGGCCGCCGAGGTACGCACCGCACTTCTGGCAGTAGTTCGCCCCCTCGGGGTTGGCGAAACCGCACTCTGGACAGTGGACGGCCATACCGGTCTCCCGTTCCGCTCAGGCGGCGGGGTCGTCCCCCGGGGTCTGCTGCTTGCCGGCGAGGATCTCGGTCAGCTTGCTGACGTCGTCGCCGGAGATCATCGAGTCGCCGCGCTCGTGTTTGTCGCGCAGGCGATTGACCAGCTCGGCGCGGAGGATGTCGATCTTCCCGTGCAGAACGCGGCGCTTGTAGGAGATCTCGTTCTCCTCCTCCGTGAGCTTGTCGATCAGGTCCTTCAGCTCCTTGTCGCTGAGGGATCCCAGATCGGGAAAGGTGTCCTCCATCTCGCTCCTTAATCGAATGAGGCGGCGCCTCCGTTTGCGCAGGAGCCGATTATAGGTCGCGCCCGCCCCAAGGTTCAACTGAAGGTTGAAGGTTCGTGATTCTGGCGCTCAGCTTGCAGCCCGCTCGCGGACCGTGCGCATGCCGGTGCGGGCGTACATGACGGTGGCGAGGATCGCCATCGCCGTGCCCCAGACGACCAGTGCCGTCGCCATCCAGCCGGGCGCGAAGAGCGCCAGCCAGATCCCGCCCATGATCGGGAAGACCGAGATCCGTCCCGGCCAGTTGACTTCGATGTCGACCCCGTGCCGGAGCCCGTACTGGGCGAGGTAGAGCATCGCCACCTCGCGCAGCGCCAGCACGATCAGCAACCAGCGCGGCAGCAGCTCGAAGCTCCAGCAGACGACCGCGCCGGAGAGGATCGTGAGGCGGTCGACCAGCGGGTCCAGCAATGCCCCCATGCGGCTGTACTGGCCGGTGACGCGGGCGAGGAAGCCGTCGAGGTAGTCGCCGGCGGCGATCGCCCAGAAGACCATGGCGGCGGCGAAGGAGGTGCCGTCGCCGCTGGAGTAGGCGAGGACGAGGAAGAGCGGCAATGCCGCCAACCGGACGTAGCCGACGGCGTTGGGGATCGTCCAGGGGTTGAGCGGCTCGCCCCTGCGGGTGCGCTCGGGTTTGGGACCGCTGCGGTCAAGCCCGAAGAGGCGGCGCACGCGGCCGCGGCCGAAGGGGGCGCGGCTAGGCATCGATGCCCTGGAGAAGCGACAGCGCCCGGGTGGCGGCCTCCTCCACGGGCAGCTCGTGCTCGGCGCCACTGGCCCGCTCGCCGGCCTCGACGACGCCGTTGGCGAGGCCGCGGCGGCCGACGACGATCCGCAAGGGACAACCGAGCAGCTCGGCGTCGGTCAGCTTCTGGCCGGCGCCGGCCTCGCGCTCGTCATAGAGCACCTCGACCCCGGCCTCGCGCAGCTCCTCGTAGAGCCGGTCGGCGGCCTCGCGCTCGGGCTCGCCGGCCCTGGCGAGGGAGACGAGGTGGACCTGCCACGGCGCCAGCGCCCGCGGCCAGACGATTCCGCGCTCGTCGGCGCGCTGCTCGATCGCGGCGGCGATGATCCGGGCCGGGCCCATCCCGTAACAGCCCATCACGACCGGCCGCTCCACCCCGTCCTCGTCCGAGTAGGTGGCGCCAAGCGGCTCCGAGTAACGGGTGCCGAGCTTGAAGATGTTGCCGACCTCGATCGCCGGCTCGATCGCGATGGTCTCGCCCGTGTCGGTGGTGTCGCCGGCCTCGACCGTGCGCACGTCGAGCTCCTCGAACTCGAAGTCGCGGCCGGGCTGGACCCCGCGCAGGTGGGTGTCGGCCCGGTTGGCGCCGCAGACGTAGGAGTCGCCGTCGATCGCCGCGTCCTTGACCACCGGCACCTCGGCCCCGACCGGACCGATGTAGCCGGCCGGCCCGATCTCGGCCGCGATCTCCTCGGCATTGGCCTGCCGAAAACCGGCCCCGAGCGCGTTGCCGAGCTTGATCTCGTTGAGGCGGTGGTCGCCGCGCACCAGGACCATGACCATGCCGCGGCCCTCGACGACCACCGGGATCGCCTTGATGAAGGCACCCGCGGGCAGCCCAAGCTCGGCCGCGACCTCCTCGACCTTGCCGAGGCCCGGCGTCGCTACCGGCTCCGGCGCGTCCAGCGGCGGCGGCAGCTCGACCGGCTGCGCCGTCGGCGCTGGCGACCTCGACGTTGGCGGCGTAGCCGGGCGCCAGCGCCACCTCGTTCTCGCCGGCCGGGCAGGGCGCCATGTACTCGTCGGCGCCGGAGCCGCCCATCATCCCGACGTCGGACTCGACCTTGTACCAGCGCAGCCCGCAGCGGTCGAGGATGCGCTCGTAGGCGCCCGCCTGCAACTCGTAGGAGCGCGCCAGCCCCTCCTCGTCGCGATCGAAGGAGTAGGCGTCCTTCATCGTGAACTCGCGGGTGCGGAGCACGCCGGCGCGCGGGCGCGGCTCGTCGCGCTCCTTGGTCTGGATGTGGAAGAGCATCAGCGGCAGGTCGCGGTAGGAGCGGACCTCGCGGGCGACGTGGTCGGTTACCGCCTCCTCGTGCGTCATCGCCAGGACCAGCGGCGACCCCTTGCGATCCTCGAGCTTGAACAGCTCCTCGATCGCGTAGCGCCCCGTCTTTTCCCAGTTCTCGGCCGGCATCAGCACCGGCATCAGCATCTCCTGGCAGCCGATCGCCTCCATCTCCTCGCGGATGATCTGCTCGACCCTGCGCTCGACCCGCCAACCTGCGGGCAAATAGGACCAAAGCCCCGCCCCGAGCTGCCGGATCAACCCCGCCCGCACCATCAGCTTGTGCGAGATCGCCTCCGCGTCGGCGGGAGGATCCTTCAACGTCGGAATGAACGCCTGGCTGAATCGAGTCACCGGAGAAACCTATATCGGGCGGGCGGCGTGGGCACAGGTGCCGAGAACGTAGACCTCGCTCGCAGGCGCCTGTGCCCGCGACGCCCGCCCGCTAAGGGCTTAAGCCCGCGTAAACCGGCGCCCTGCGGTCGGCGAGGCCGCCTCGTCCAGCAGCACCTTGTCCGACTCGCCGCGTTCGACCGCTTCCTTCTCCATCTGCGCGATCTTCTCCGGGGTCAGTTCGCCCTCGTTTTCGTGCTCGATCTTGGCCAGCCAGGCGGCGCCCTCCTCGGCCTCGGCCTCGTCGACCTCGACCTTGCCGCGGTCCAGCGACTTGTCGATCTCTTCGAACAGGGTGTCTACCAGCGTCTCCTGGGGGACCTTCCGTAGCGGTTTGCCGTGGGCGAAGATCAGGCCCTCGTTCTTCGCCCCGGCGATGCCGAAATCAGCGTGGCTGGCCTCGCCGATGCCGTTGACCGCGCAGCCGAGCACCGCCACCTCGACAACCTCGTCGTAGCTTTCCAGCCGCTGCTCGATTTCGGCGACGACGGAGTCCATGTCGAACTGCAGGCGGCCGCAGGTCGGGCAGGCGATCAGGACCGGGCCTTTCTCGCGCAACTGCAGCGCCTTGAGAATCTCCCAGGCGACTTTGACCTCCTCCTCGGCGTGGAAGGTCGAGAGGCTGATCCGGATCGTGTCGCCGATGCCATCGGCGAGCAGCGTCCCCAGGCCGACCGCCGATTTCAGCGAGCCGGCCCATTTGGTCCCCGCCTCGGTGATTCCCAGGTGCAGCGGATACGGGATCCTCTCGGCCAGCAGGCGATTGGCGGCGATCGTGTTCGGCACGTTGGTCGACTTGATCGAGACCTTGAAGTTTTCGAAGTCGAGGCTCTCCATCAATTCGGTGAACTCGACCGCGGCGGCGACCAATGCCTCGACCGGCGCCTCGCGCTCGAGCTCATGCAGGTGCTTGGGCAGCGAGCCGGAGTTGACGCCGATCCGCATCGGCACGTTGGCGGCATTCGCCTTGACCGCGACCTCGGCGACTTTGTCGCGACCGCCGATGTTGCCGGGATTGAGCCGGATGCAGTGGGCGCCGGCGTCGATCGCCTTCAGCGCCAGCGTGTGGTTGAAGTGGATGTCGGCGATGATCGGGATCGGCGACTCGGCGACGATCGTCTTCAGCGCCTCGACGTCCTTCTCGCGCGGGACCGCGCAGCGGACGATGTCGGCGCCGGCCTCGGCGACCTTGTGGATCTGCTCCATCGTCGCCGCCAGGTTGGCGGTCTCGGTCTTGGTCATCGTCTGCACGACGACCGGGGCGCCGCCGCCGATCGGCACGCCTCCGACGAAGATCTGGCGCTTCGAAGCCATCTTTGAAGGGTACCTGGGCGGGTCGGCGATCGATTTGAACCTGGCGCGGCCCCTGTCCGTAGGCGTAAACAGATGGGTTCTTCTGCGGGAGGAGGAGTGCTGCGCCGGTCGACGTCGGCCCGCGCTTTCTACTGCCGCTCTTCGCCGCCCTGCTCTTCCTCCTGGGCGCCGCCCCCGCTGCGCAGGCGACCTTCCACCTGATCAAAGTCCGCGAGGTCTCCCCCGGAAGCGCCGACAACGGTTATGTCGAGCTGCAGATGTTCGCGGCCGGGCAGAACTTCCTCACGACCCACTCGCTGACCCTCTACAGCGCGGCCGGCAGCCTCGTCCACACCTCCACCTTCTCCGGCCCCGTCACCAACGGGCAGAACCAGCGCACGGTCCTGATCGGCGATACCGGGGTCCAGAGCAGCTTCGGCGTCGCCCCCGATCTCGTCGATTCCGGGCTGGCGATCCCCGCCGGCGGGCGGAGCCGCTTGCTGGAACGCGGGCGGCCTGCCTGCCGACTGCGTCGCCTGGGGCAACTTCAGCGGCGGCGCGGCCCTGCAGGCCGCGACCGGCACCGGCGTCGGCACGCCGGTCTCGCCGGGCGGGATTGCCGCCGGCAAAGCGATCCGTCGCTCAATCGAACCCGGCTGTCCGACTCTGCTGGAGGAAAGCGACGACACCGACAGCAGCTCGTCCGACTTTCAAAGAGGTGACGCCGGCGACACGTAACAACGCTGCGGCGATCACCGAGACGACCTGCGCCGGCGCCCCAATACCGCCATCGACGATCGCCCGCCGACGCGCTCCAACAGCACCGAAGCCGAATTCACCTACGAAGCGCCGACGGCGACGAGCTACGAATGCAAGCTCGACAGCGCTGCTTTCGCGGTCTGCCCCACGGCCGGCCAGGAATACACGTCTCTTGCCGAGGGCAGCCACACCTTCCAGGTGCGGGGGGTCAACGGCTCCGGTCCCGATCCGACTCCCGCCGGCTACACCTGGACCGTCGACACGGTGGCGCCAACGGCGACGATTGACACCCACCCGGCGAACCCCGCCCCCGGTACCAGCGCCGCCTTCACCTTCCACGCCAGCGAGGCCTCGAGCTTCCAGTGCAGCCTCGTCCCGACCGGTCAGGCCGACTCGTTCTCGAGCTGTGCCTCGGGCAAGACCTACGCATCCCTGGCCAACGGCGAATACACCTTCAAAGTCCGTCCGACCGACCTCGCGACCAACGCCGGTACCGCCGTCCCATTCAGTTGGGTGGTCGACAACTCGCTGGCCGACACGACGCCGCCGCAGACGACGATCACGATCAAACCAGCCGACCCAAGCCCCAGTTCCTCGGTCTCCTTCGGCTACGAATCCAACGAGCTCGGGTCGACCTTCGAATGCTCCCTCGACGGCGCCCCCTTCGCCGGCTGCCCAGCGTCCGGCATCGGCTACTCGGGCCTCGCCAACGGGCCGCACAGCTTCCAGGTACGGGCGATCGACGCCGGCGCCAACGTCGACCCGACCCCCGCCGGGTACAGCTTCAGCGTCGCTGTCGCCGATCCGCCGGCGCCCCCCGCTCCGTCCGCTCCGTCCGGCGGCATCGCGCCGCTCGGCCCGGCGGCAGCGCCGTCCGCCCCGCTCCCGCAGACGACGCTGTCCGGCAAACCCGCGCCAAGGACCCGCGACCGCACCCCGAGCTTCCGCTTCAGCTCCGACGTCGCCGGCGCCGCCTTCGAATGCGCTGTCGACGGCGGCAGCTACAAGCTCTGCCGCTCGCCCTTCACGACCAAGTCGCTGAAGCCCGGCCGCCACTCGGTCTCCGTACGGGCCAAGGTCAGCGGACTCGTCGATGCCTCGCCGGCGCGCTTCTCCTTCCGTGTCCAGGGCCAGGGCGGCGGGAAATGACCCGATCGCGGCGGGCGCTGGCAGCCGCTCTGCTCGCGGCCGCGGCGCTGCTGGCGACCGCCGTCCCCGCGTCCGCCACCTTCCACCTCGATGCAGGTTCGCGAGATCTACCCGGGGTCCAGTGCCAATTCCAATTCCGAATACGTGGTCCTGCAGGCGTGGGCGCCCGATCAGAACCACGTCGCCGGGCACTTCATCCGCACCTATGACGGCGGCGGCGCGACCACGGGGTCGGACTCCTTTCCCGCAGGACCTGCCCCGGGGCATCGACCAGGCAACGATGGTGCTGGCGACGCCCGAGGCCGAAGCGGAATTCGGCTTCGTTGCCGACGCTCCACTCACTCCCGCGGGCCGGCTCGACCCAGCCGCGGGCGCGATCTGCTGGGAGACGCTCGACTGCGCCGCCTGGGGCGGCTTCTCCGGCTCGCTGCCGAGTGCGGCCGGCACCGCCAGCGGCAGCAATCCCCGACGGCATGGCCCTGCGACGGACGATCGCCCCGGGGTGCCCGACCCTCTTGGAGGCCGGCGACGACCACGACAACAGCAGCCGCCGATTTCAGCGCCGTCTTCGCGGGCCCGCGCCCGAACTCCATCGCTCCCAGCGAGCGGCCCTGCGAAGGCGTGCAGAGCGGGCCCGGCAGCGGCGGCAATCCCGGCAGCGGCACCGCCGGACCTGGCCGCAACGCTCCGCGAGACGATCCTCCGCCAGACGCCCGCGAAGCGCTCGCGTGACCGCACCCCGAGCTTCCGCTTCGGTGCCGACGAAGACGGGGCCGGCTTCGAATGCCGGATTGACGCCCGGCCCTTCCGCTCCTGCAGTTCGCCCTTCACCGCCGCCCGCCTTGCCCTCGGCCGTCACACCTTCAATGTCCGCGCCCGCGGCGATTCCGGCGCCCTGGACCCTGCGCCCGCGAGCTACCGCTTCCGGATCTGCCGCCGGCGCTAGCGGACGTTGTAGGCGTCGCTGCCGAGGCGGCCGATGTCGTTGCTGAGGCCGATCACCATCAGCACCATCACCAGCGCGAAGCCGATCACCGTCGCCCGCTCCATCACCCGCAGCGAGGCCGGGCGCCCGCGCAGCTTCTCGACCAGGGCCCAGAAGATGTGGCCGCCGTCGAGCGGCAGGATCGGCAGCAGGTTGATCAGGCCGAGCGAGAGGCTGACCAGGGCCAGCAGCAGCAGCGACGGGTAGAGCCCGACGTCGATCGTCTGGTTGGCGACGTCGCTGGTGCCGACGATGCCGGAGATCTGCTTGCGCTGCTGCTCTTCGAAGATGTGGGAGAAGACCGAGGCGGTTTTTTCGGTGACCAGCCAGATTTTGTCGACGGATTCGCCGGCGGCGGCAGCGGCGCTCATCGGCCGGTCTTCGACCCCGTAGGAAAAGCCGAGGAGGGTTCGCTTCTTCGGCCTTGTCGTATGCGGGTTGACGGTGAAGGTGCGCGTAGCGCCATCGCGGCTGACCTCGATCATGACCGGGGTCGCCGCGGCGCAGCCCTCGACCTGCTTGCCGGCGCACTTGTGGGCGGCGACCAGGTCGCGGAAATGTTCGAGCCGCTGTTCGCGGTCGAGGCCGGGGAAGCGACTTGCCGTCGACGGCGACGATGCGGTCGCCTGACTGGAGCACCTTCGCGGCCGGCGAGCCGGCGCGGACGTCGCCGACCGACTGGCTGACCTGCTGCGCCCCGGTGAAGTAGACGAAGAAGAGGATCGCGAAGGCGAGGGCGATGTTCACCGCCGGGCCGGCGGCGACGACGACGATCCGCTTCCAGACCGGCTGCCGGTAGTAGGCGCGCTCCTCGTGCTCCGGAGGGACCTCCTCCTCCGGGTTCATGCCGGTGATTTTCACGTAGCCGCCGAGCGGGATCGATTTGATCCCGTACTCGGTCTCGCCGCGTTTGAACGACCAGATCGTCGGCCCGAAGAAGAGGAAGAAGCGCTCGACCCGCATCCCCGTCGCCTTCGCGGCGAAGAAATGGCCGCCCTCGTGGAGGATGATCAGCAGCGAGAAGCCGAGGAAGATGTAGAGCCAGTTCATGCTGGAGTCAACCCGCGAACACCGGCTTCGGCTGCGCTCGCGGGCCTCGGCGTCGGTGGCGAAGAGGTCATCGAAGTGGGTTACGGGCCGGGCCGGCATCTCCTCCAGCACCCGCTCGATCACGGCGGCGATCCCGGTGAACGGGATCTGGCCGGCGAGGAAGGCGGCGACAGCGACCTCGTCGGCGGCATTGAGGACGCAGGGCGCCGTGCCCCCCGCCGCGCCCGCCTCCAGCGCCAGGCGCAGGCAGGCGAAGGTGTCGGGGTCGGGCTGCTCGAAGGTCAGCTGCGCCGACCGCGGCGAGGTCCAGCTGCGGCACGTCGACGTCGGCCCGGTGCGGGAAGTGGAGCGCGTAGGAGATCGGCACCCGCATGTCGGGGTAGCCGAGGTGGGCGAGCGAGGAGCCGTCGTTGAGGTGGATCAGCGAGTGGACCAGCGACTGCGGGTGGACGACGACGCCGATCCGCTCGTAGGGGACGGCGAAGAGGTGGTGGGCCTCGATCGCCTCGAAGCCCTTGTTCATCAGCGTCGCCGAGTCGATCGTGATCCGCCCGCCCATCTTCCAGGTCGGGTGCGCGAGCGCGTCCTCGACGCCGACGCCGGAGAGGTCGGTGCGGCCGCGGAAGGGGCCGCCGGAGGCGGTCAGGACCAGCTTCTCGACCGTTCCCGGCGCCTCGGAGCCGATCAGCTGGTGCAGTGCCGAGTGCTCGGAGTCGACCGGCAGCAGGCGCGCGCCGGTGGCCTCGGCCAGCGCCATCACCAGCTCGCCGCCGAGCACCAGGCTCTCCTTGTTGGCGAGGGCGACGTCGATCCCCTCGGTCAGCGCGACCACGGTCGAGCCGAGGCCGGCGGCGCCGACGATGCCGTTGAGGACGAGGTCGGCGCCGAAGCTCGCGATCAGCTCGCGCACGCCCTCCTCGCCGGCGAGCACGCGGCCGCTCCAGGCGTCGCGGGCGCTCGCCGCGGCGTCGTCGTCGGCCAGCGCGACCACGGGGACCCCGTGCTCGCGCGCCTGCTCGAGCGCCAGCTCCCAGCCCCTGCCGGCGGCCAGGCCGACGACCCGCAGCTCCTCGGAGCGCCCGATCACGTCGAGCGCCTGCGTCCCGATCGACCCCGTCGACCCGAGTATCAAGACCTTCTTCATCGCGCCAGAGGGTAGGAGCTCAGTAGACCAGCGCGACCGCGAGGTAGTAGCCGACGACGACGGTGAAGAAGACGGCGTCGAGGCGGTCGAGGATGCCGCCGTGGGGGCCGAAGAGGGTGCCGGTGTCCTTGGTGCCGAGGTCGCGCTTCAGCATCGACTCGAAGAGGTCGCCGACGGGGCGATCGCGGCGACCGCGGCGCCGATGATCAGCGCGTCCACCCCGGAGAGCCAGTCCTGGTAGAGCCCGGCGAACCAGAAGCCCATGGTGCCGATCACGAAGCCGCCGATCAGGCCCTCGATCGTCTTGTTCGGGCGAGATGCTGGGGGCGATTTTGTGGCTGCCGAACATGCGCCCGGTCGCGTAGGCGGCGGTGTCGGTGACGAAGGTGCCGACGAGGACGTCGATCAGCAGGCCGGCGCCGTGGTCGGGCAGGTCGCGCAGCAGGACCGCGTGGGCGAGCGGGATCCCGATCCAGACGATCCCCAGCAGCGTCACCCCGATCGAGACCGTGACCCCCTCGCGGTGGTGGGCGTCGGCGCCGAAGGCGAACAGCAGCGGGAAGGAGGCGGCGAGGATCAGCAGCACGTTGAAGGCGGTGCCGAAGTGGGCGGCGACGATCAGCGCCGCGACGGCGACGTAGGCGGGGATCGCCAGCGGCCGCGACGTCGGCGGTCATCTCGACGTACTCGCGCAGGCAGAGGATCGCCGATCGCGATCATCGCGGCGGCGAAGACGAGGCCGCCGGCGACGATGATCGCGATCGCGAAGGCGATCCAGGGCAGCGCGACGAGGACCCGCTTCGCGGTCTCGCCCGTCTCCGCGCCCCGGCGCCGCGGCTGGCGCGGCGGCCGTCGGCGGCGGCGGCGGCTCCTCCTCGAACATCTCGTCGTCGAAGAGGTCGACTGCATCACGACCGCGCCCCGAAGCGGCGCTGGCGGGTCTCGTACTCGCCCAGCGCCGCCTCGAACGCGGCGCGGTCGAAGTCGGGCCAGAGCTCGTCGCGGAAGACCAGCTCCGAGTAGGCGCACTGCCAGAGCAGGTAGTTGGAGACCGCTGCTCGCCGCTGGTTCGGATCAGGAGGTCGGGGTCGTGCATCTCGGGCGCGTAGAGGTGGCGGCGGAACTCCTCCTCGGAGCCCCCCTGGAAGCTTCGCGCCGCGTCGACGATCTCCGCCCTGCCGCCGTAGTTGAAGGCGACGAAGAGGACGATGCGGTCGTTGCCGGCGGTCTTCTCTTCGGCCCACTCCATCCGCTCGACCAGCCGCGCCGGAACCCCCTCGCGGCGGCCGACGAAGCGCATCCGCACCCCTTCCTCGTCGAGCTCCGGGGTCTCCGAGGCGATCCGCTCGCCGAACATCGGCATCAGCCCCTCGACCTCCTCCTCGGGGCGGGTCCAGTTCTCGGTCGAGAAGGAGAAGACGGTCAGCTCCTCGATCCCCGAGCTCGACCGCGTCGCGCAGCCGCGCCTTGACCACGTCGGCGCCGGCCCGGTGCCCCTCGACCACCGGCAGCCCGCGCTGCTGCGCCCAGCGGCCGTTGCCGTCGGTGATGATCGCTACGTACCTGGCGCGGTCACGCTGCGTGACCGCCTCAGACCTCGAGGATTTCGTCTTCCTTGCCCTTCAGGAGCGCGTCGATCTCGGCGATCGCCTCGTCGGTCTGTTTCTGCAGGGCGGCCTCGGCGCGGCGCTCGTCGTCCTCGCCGGCTTCGCCCTCCTTCTTCAGCTCGCGCAGGTCGCTCATCACGTCGCGGCGGACGTTGCGGATCGCGACCCGGCCCTCCTCGGCGACGCCGTGGACGACCTTGACCATCTCCCGCCGCCGCTCCTCGGTCATCTCCGGGATCGCCAGGCGGATCACGTTGCCGTCGTTGGACGGGGTGAGGCCGACGTCGGACTCCTGGATCGACTTCTCGATCGCCCCGAGCGCGCCCTTGTCGAAGGGGGTGACGGTGAGCAGGCGGGCGTCGGAGGCGGCGACGTTGGCAAGCTGCTTCAGCGGCGTCGGGGTGCCGTAGTAGTCGACGACGATGCGGTCGAGCAGGTGCGGCGAGGCGCGGCCGGTGCGGACCGTCGCCAGCTCGCCACGGCTCGATTCGACCGATTTGGCCATCCGCCCTTGGCGTCCTTGAGCAGTTCGTCGATCAGCTCCACGGGTTCCCGTCCTCGCTCAGTCGGCGGGCGCGCTGGAGACCAGCGTGCCCACCTTCTCGCCGCGGACGATCCTATCTATGTTCGGCTCGTCGGCCATGTTGAAGACGTAGATCGGCAGGTCGTTGTCCATGCAGAGGGAGAGCGCGGTCGAGTCCATCACCTTGAGCCCGCGCTCGATCGCTTCGCGGTGGGTGATCGCGGGGATGAACTTGGCGTCCGGGTTGGTCGCCGGGTCGGAGTCGTAGACGCCCTCCACCCCGTTCTTGGCCATCAGGATCGCCTCGGCGTGGATCTCCAGCGCCCGCAGCGCCGCCGCCGTGTCGGTGGTGAAGAACGGGTTGCCGGTGCCGGCGGCGAAGATCACGACCCGGCCCTTCTCCAGGTGGCGCATCGCGCGGCGGCGGATGTAGGGCTCGGCGACCTCCTTGACGTCGATCGCCGACATCACCCGGGTGTGCTGGCCGAGCCGCTCGAGCGCGTCCTGCAGGGTGAGCGCGTTGAGCACCGTCGCCAGCATCCCCATGTAGTCGCCGGTCGCCCGGTCCATCCCTCTGGCGGCGCCGTCGAGGCCGCGGTAGATGTTGCCGGCGCCGACCACGATCGCCACCTCGACCCCGCGCTCGCGCACCGCCGCGACCTGGTTGGCGATCCGGTCGACCTCGGCGCCGTCGGTGCCGTACTCGAGGCTCGCCCATCAGGGCCTCGCCGGAGAGCTTCAGCAGGATGCGCCCGAAGCGTGGCTCGGGAGAGTCGGTCACGTCGGGACCGAGCCTAGTCCTCGCCGACGCGGAAGTAGGAGAAGCGGGCGATGCGGATGTTCTCGCCGGTCTTCGCCGCCAGCTCCTGGCGCAGCTCCTCGATCGTCTTCGAGTCGTGCTTCTCGGCGTTGACGTGGGTCTGGTCGAGCAGCGCGACCTCGCTGCGCCCACTTCTTCAGCTGGCCCTCGACGATTTTCTCGACGATGTTGTCCGGTTTGCCTTCTTCGCGCGCCTTCTCCTCGAAGACCCGCTTTTCGGCCTCGCGCTCCTCGGCGGGGATCTCGTCGGTGGAGACGTAGCGCGGCGCGGTCGCCGCGACGTGCAGGGCGACCTGGTAGGCGAAGACCTTGAAGTCCTCGTTGCGGGCGACGAAGTCGGTCTCGCACTGGACCTCGACCATCGCCCCGACCCTGTCGTTGGCGTGGATGTAGGAGGCGACGACGCCCTCGTTGGTGCCGCGCCCTTCGCGCTTGGCGGCCGAGGCCTGGCCCTTGACGCGCAGCAGCTCGATCGCCCGCTCGACGTCGCCGTCGGCCTCGACCAGCGCCGCTTTGCAGTCCATCATCGCCGCCCCGGTGCGGTCCCGGAGCGCTTTCACGTCGGCGGCGGTAACGCTCATTTCGACCTCCCTCTTCGCCTCAGCGTTCTCGGCTCAGCGGGCCGCGGCGGGAGCCTCCGCGGCCTGCAGGCCGCGGCAGCTTTCTCGCTCGGCAGCCGGAGCCTCCGGCAGCTTTCGGCGCCTCTGGGCGCGGGTGGCGTGGCGCGGCGGTGCCTCGCCCGCAGCTTGCGAGGCCGGGGCGCTGCCTGCCGGCGACAGGACCCGCCGCCTGAGGGCTCTGCGCCTGCGCGGGTCTCGGCTTCGCCTGCTGCGCCTGCGCCTGCGCCGCCGCCGTCGCCTGCGCCGTTTTCTCCGCCTCTTCCGCGGCCTTTTTCGCCTCCTGCGGCCTCGAGGCGCGCTTTCTCTTCCTCCTCGCGTTTCTTGCGCTCTTCCTCGTCCTTTTTGCGCCGCTCCATTTCTTCGGCGATCCGCTTCTCCTCCTGCACGCGCCAGGCGCCGGAGCCCTCCTCGACGGCGCCGCCGATCGTGCCGATGATCAGCTGGCAGGAGCGGATCGCGTCGTCGTTGCCGGGGATCACGTAGTCGACCGGGGTCGGGTCGCAGTTGGTGTCGACCAGGCCGATGATCGGGATCCGCAGGCGGGCCGCCTCGTGGACCGCGATCTCCTCGGTTTTCAGGTCGGTGACGAAGACCGCGTCGGGCAGCCGGTCCATGTCGCGGACGCCGCCGAGGTTGAACTCGAGCTTCGCGAGTTCGGCCTCCATCCCCATCCGCTCCTTGGTCGGCAGGAGGTCGAGTTTGCCCTCCTCTTTCCAGCCGTTGAGCTCGTGCAGGCGGGCGATCCGGCCCGACATCGTGTTGAAGTTGGTCAGCAGCCCGCCCAGCCAGCGCTTGTTGACGTAGGGCATCTTGCAGCGTTCGGCCCATTCCTGGACCGTGTCGCGGGCCTGCTTCTTGGTGCCGACGAAGAGCACCGTGCCGCCGCCGCTGGCGAGCTCGCCGGCGAAGCGGCGGGCGTTCTCCAGCAGCGCCTCGGTCTGCAGCAGGTCGATGATGTGGATCCCGTCGAGCTCGCCGAAGATGAAGCGGCGCATGTTCGGGTTCCAGCGGCGCGTCTGGTGGCCGAAGTGGACTCCGGCCTCGAGCAGCTCTTTCAGGCCTGCCTCGGGCATTGATTCTCCTTGGATTGTTGGCGATGCTCCCGCCCCGCTCGCCGGGACCTGGCTTCGAGTGCCAGGCAGGATCCGGTTCGGCTGCGGACGGGGGTTGGTTTCTGAACGGACGATTGTAGAGGGCCGAGCGCTCAGGCGGCGTGGGCCGCCTCCAGCGCCGCCGCCGAGGTCGGCCGGGCAGCGGCGAGTCGAAGTCGAGCGGCTCGCCGCTGCGCGGGTGGTCGAAGGCGAGCCGGTGGGCGTGCAGGAACTGGCGCTCGAGGCCGTAGCGCTCGGCGCCGCCGTAGGTCGGGTCGCCGGTCAGCGGGTGGCCGATGGCGGCGAAATGGGCGCGGATCTGGTGCGTGCGGCCGGTCTCCAGGCGGCGCCTCGAGGTAGCTCTCGCGCGGCAGCAGCTCCAGCACCTCGAAATGGGTGCGCGCCTGGCGCGAGGCGGCGCCGGAGACCGCCATCCGGTGGCGCTGGCGCGAGGCGCGGCCGATCGGCGCGTCGATCGTCCCGGTCCGGGAGCCGAGCCGGCCGCCGGCGAGCGCCAGGTAGACGCGCTCGACCTCGCGCTCGCGGACCTGCTCCTGCAGCGCCGCGTGGGCCTCGTCGTCGCGGGCGACGACGAGCAGGCCGCTGGTGCCCTTGTCGAGGCGGTGGACGATCCCCGGCCGCTCCGGGTCGTCGCCGCCGCCGAGCATGTCGCCCAGCTCGGCGACCAGGGTCGGGCCCGGTGTGCGAGGGCGCCGGGTGGACGACCAGCCCGGCCGGCTTGTCGACGACGGCGAGGTCGTCGTCGAGGTGGACGATCCGCAGCTCGCGCGCTCAGCCACCTCGGCCCGCCTCGGCTTCGCGCAGGTAGATCAGGACGAGCAGGACGACGCCGGCGGTGATCGCGACGTCGGCGAGGTTGAACGGCGGCCAGGCGCCGAGTTCGATGAAGTCGGTGACGGCGCCGGCGCGGATCCGGTCGATCAGGTTGCCGATCGCGCCGCCGGCGAGCAGGCCGGTCGCGACCCACATCCCCGGCCGCGCCGGGTTGCGGGAGAAGAGGTAGACGACGACGCCGAGCGCGACCAGCGGTGACCAGCGACCAGCGGCGCCCCGCCGCCGCCGGCGAGGCCGAAGGCGACGCCGTTCGTTGTGGGAGAGGGTGAGCTCCAGCGGGCCGAGCACGTCGACCTGTTCGCCGAGCACGATGTGGGCCTCGATCGACCGCCTTCGCCACCTGGTCGACGACGAGCGACGAGCGCGGCAGAGGGCGCCGGCCAGCCACCAGGCGCGGGCGCGCGGCGCTCACCCGCGATCAGGCCGACGACGATCGCCTGGGCGACGAAGAGGACGATCAGGCCGAGCATCGGGCTGAGGTCGAGGGCGAAGCCGCCGCCGCCGATCGGCGGCATGAAGCGGCGGAAGAAGTTCAGGTAGGGGTCGGTGGTCTCGGTGATGAAGTCGAGCACCGCCCGCAGCCAGGGGTTGTAGGGCATCCGCGGGACGCACGAGATCAGGATGTTGAGGAGGATCAGGATCATGTAGACGAGGAAGAGCGCGCTGACGTAGTCGGCGACGTCGACGCGGGTGAGCGCGAGCGCGGATCATCCGCCGCATCCTCTCCAGCGAGGCCGCGACCGCCGCTTCGAAGGCCTCGCGGGCGCCTTCGCGGTCGAGCGCTTCGAGGCCCGCCTCGGTGCTGCCGCCCGGCGAGGCGACCGCCCTGCGGACGTCGGCCGGGTGGCGGACGCGCAGCAGCTCGGCGGTGCCGGCGGTGGTCTCGACCACCAGCTCGCGGGCCAGCTCCGGGTCGAGCCCGGCCGCGGCGCCGGCGTCGGCGATCGCCTCGACCGCCAGCGCCAGGTAGGCGGGCGCGCAGCCCATCACCGCGGTCGCGGCGTCGAAGTCGCTCGTCGGGCAGCTCGACCACGTGGCCGAGCAGCTCGAGCTTCGCCCGCGCCTCCGCGCGCGGCGTCGCCGGCGACGCAGAGCACGCCCTGGCGCACCTCGACCCCGACGTTCGGCATCACCCGCAGCACCGTCGGCCTCGGGAAAGGCCGCCTGCGAGCCGCGCCAGCGGGGTCGCGCCGAGCATCGAGACGACGCCTTCGCGCGCGCCCAGCTCGCGGCGCGACGTCGTCCAGCTTGGCCGGCTTGACCGCGAGGACGACGAGGTCGGCGCGCTCGGCGAGCTCCGCGTTGGCGAGCGCCTCGCCGCCGAGCTCCTCGGCCAGCTCCGCCGCCCGCCCGGAGCCGGAGTCGGAGAAGAGCATCGCCTCGACCTCGCCCGGCCCAGCCCGCGCGCCATCGCCGCCGCCATGCTGCCCGATCCGACGAAGCCGATGATCATGGCCGGCAGCCTAGCCAGGCCGACAGAGGCGGCAGCGACGCCCGGCCCGCGCGTCGGTCGCGGATGCCGCTCCGCGCGCCAGCCGCCGATCAGCCGCCCAGCGTCTTGAACAGGTCGGTGTGGTCGTTGGTGCCGAGCACGTCGAGCGAGCCCGGGCCGCTGCCCCAGACCGGGACGACGGCGCCGGTGTGCTGCTGGCTCGGCGGCACCGCGACCGGGGCGGCGCCCGGGCCGCCGTAGCCGGCGGTGCCGTAGGTCAGGCTCAGCGTCTGACCGTCCTTGGTCGTCAGGTTGGTCGAGTAGCCGGTCGGCAGCCCGCTGCCGGCGGCGTCCTCGCCGACGATCTGGCTCGTGTGCGAGTGGTCGGCGGTGACCACGACCAGCGTGTCCGGGTGGTCTTCCTGGTAGTCGAGCGCGACGCCGATCGCCTGGTCGAAGGCGACCGTCTCGCCGATCTGGCCGCAGGCGTTGGTCGCGTGGTCCTGCTTGTCGATCGAGGCGCCCTCGACCTGGAGGAAGAACCCCTTGCGCTTGTCGTCGTCGAGCAGGTCGATCGCCTTCTCGGTCATCGCCGCCAGGCTCGGCTCGTTGGCCGGGCGCTGGCCCTCGGTGCAGGCGACCGGCGCGTTGCCCTTGCCGGTCGCGGCGGCCGGGCCGGTCCACTCCAGCGACATGTTGCTCGGGTTGAACAGGCCGAGGACCGGTTTGTTGGCGTTCGACACCGGCTCGAGGCCGTCGGCGTCGGTGACGTAGCGGTAGCCCTTTGCCTGGGCCGACTGGATCACGCGTTTTGCCGGCGTCCGGGCCGCCGGCGATCGTCTGGGCGAAGCGGTCGCGGCCGCCGCCGAGGAGCACGTCGACCTTGTGGTCGACCTCCTGCTCGGCGATCGAGCCGAGGCCGCCCGCGGCCTTCGTCTCCAGCGGGCAGGCGGCCATGTCGGCCGGGCCCTGGCAGCCGCGCAGCGAGATGTGCGAGGCGAGCACGGCCGGGGTCGCGTCGGTGATCTCCGCGGTCGAGACGTCGCCGACCTTCATGCCCTTCTTCTGGGCGAGCTCGAGGACCGTCTTCAGGTTCGCGCCGGGAACGTCGATCGCGCTGCTCGGGCCCTGCGAGATGCGCTCGTCGAGCGTTTTCTGGCCGGTCGCCCAGGCGGTCCCGGTCGAGGCCGAGTCGGGGTCGTAGTCGGGCAGGTAGGGCGGGCCGGCGGCCGGCTTCACCGACCAGGTGGTGTCGAAGCCGGTGAACGGCATCCGGTCGACGTTGAGCTCGTTGCTGACGCCCTGGTAGTAGCGGGCGGCGGTGATCTCCTGCGTGCCCATGCCGTCGCCGAGCAGGAAGATCACGTTCTTCGGGTGGCGGTCGTGCAGGGCGCGCGATCGACCGCGCGCTCGGTCGGCTGTCGTGACGGTGGGACGAGAACGCGCCGGTCGCGGCGGCGGTGCCGGCGCCGACGCGGCCACGGACGAGCGTTGCCGCGAGCGCGGCGGTGAGGCGCTTGCCTTTCATCTGATTCCCCTTTCTTGGGTGGTTACGAGACGTCGGACTGACCCCAGGCAAGCTAGGAGCGGCCTTCGCATCGCGATGTGGCCGTGCTGTTGACGCTGTGAAGATTCCCGTTGCCGGGAAGACGGCGCAGAGCCGCTAGGACTGGTTGAAGAAGCCCTTGTCGATCAGCCGCGCCTTTTCCTCGGCGGAGACCTCGACGTTGCGCGGCGTCAGCAGGAACATCTTCTCGGCGATCCGCTGCATGCCGCCGTCGAGCGCGTAGGTGAGGCCGGAGCAGAAGTCGATCATCCGCTTCGAGAGCTCGTGATCGGCGGTCTGCAGGTTGAGGATCACCGGCACCGAGCGTTTGAACTGGTCGGCGACCTGCTGGGCGTCGTTGAAGTTGCGGGGGATGACCAGGTGGACCTGGACGTCGGACGCCACCGCCGTTGTCGACCGGGCGCAGGGTGCGGGTGCGGCTGGCGGCGATCGGCTCGTCGTCGGCGAAGATGTCGTCGATCTCGTCGCGGCGGGCGCGGCGCGAGGTCGGCAGGCGGCGGACCGAGCCCGGCTCGCGCTCGCGGCGGCGGCCTCGAAGACTTCCTCGCGTGCCGGTCTCGGGCTCGAAGTCTTCCTCGTACTCGGGACCGTAGTCGTGGTCCTCGGCGAGGCCGAAGTAGACGAGCGCTCTATGCCAGGTGTCGCGTAGTGCCATCTGTACCGCGTGTTTCGGCCTCTGGCGGCCGACTCCTTTACGGATTATGTCGGGAGGTTAGCGCCGATTCACACGAATAGCGCCGTGCCCAGGCGGATGATCGTCGCCCCCTCCTCGACCGCGACCCGCCAGTCCTGCGAGGTGCCCATCGAGAGCCGCTGAGGCCGTTGGCGGCGGCGAGCTCGGCGAGGCGGGCGAAATGGGGTCGCGAGGCCTCCGGGTCCTGGCTGAACGGCGGCATCGTCATCAGCCCGGAGACCCGGACCGGGCAGCGCTCGATGAAGGCCGGCAGCTCTCCGGGGCGACCCCGCCCTTGCCCTCCTCGCCGGCGACGTTGACCTCGACCAGGACCTCGGTCTCCGGCGTCGCCGTGCTTGCCGAGCTGCGCGCAGGACCGAGTCGGTGGCGACCGAGTGGATCAGCCGGCAGAGCGGCAGCATCTGCTTCACCTTGCGGCTCTGCAGGTTGCCGATGAAGTCCCAGGCGAAGGCGTCGCCCCAGCGCTCGTGCTTGGCGGCGAGGTCCTGCTGGCGGTTCTCGCCGACCAGGGTGACGCCGGCCTCGGCCAGCGCCCCCATCTCCTCCAGCGGCACGTACTTGCAGGCGACGAGGATCTCGACCCCGCGCCCGGCGCCTCGCGCACCCGCTCGAGGTTCGCGCGCGACCTTCGCCGGGCTCGATGCCGTGGATCAGCTCCGGCCACCTCAGCCCTCCCCCGTCGATCCAGACCAGCCGCCCTGGCGGCCGGTGCGACCGGCGTCGCGGCGGTGGGAGAAGAAGAGCTCGGGCTCGCAGCTGGTGCAGAGCCCGGCGGCCTCGACCCGCTCGACCCCGGCCGCGGCGAGCAGCCGGCGTCGCCACCTCGGCCAGGTCGAGCATGCGGCCGTCGGCGATCCCCTCGCCGAGGTCGGCGAAGGCGTCGAGGACCTCGTCGCCGACCTCGTAGCAGCAGGGGCCGATCCCGGGGCCGATCGCGGCGTCGGTGGCGCCGACCGCCTCGGCGCCGGCGGCGACGATCCCGGCGGCGAGCCCGCGCCAGCCGCAGTGGAGCATCGCCACGCCCGCCCGGCCCGGCGAGCGCGACCGGCAGGCAGTCGGCGGTGAAGACGAGCGGCGCCAGGCCCGGCGCGGCGACGACGTGGCCGTCGACCTCGGGGATCTCGCCGCCGGGCTCGGCGAAGGGGCTCGGCCCTGTGGGCCGCGTGGACGGCGAGCTCGGCGCCATGGACCTGGCGGCCGATCGGGATCCGCTCCGGCTCGAGGCCGAGCGCGGCGGCGAGGCGCCGCCGGTTCTCGATCACCGCGCGTCGGCGTCGTCGGTGAGGACGCCGAGGTTGAGGCGGTCGAAGGGCGGCTCGCTGACCCCGCCCGAGGCGGGTCGTGAAGGCGGCCGTCGCCGCCGGCGAGGTCCGCCTCGCAGCCAGCGCACCCCGTCTCGCTCGCGCCACTCCATCGCCGTAACTAAGCAGACGCCGCGGCTCTGCCAGCGGCCGAGCGCCTGGCGAGCTCCTGCTCGCGGCCGGCGACCTCGCCGTCGAGCTTCGCCCTCAGCGCCGCCTCCAGGCCGCGGCCCAGCGCCGGGCCCTGCGGCGACGCCGGCGGCGATCAGGTCGGCGCCGTCGATCTCCAGCGCCACCCCGCGCCACTCGGCCAGGTAGTCGTCGAGCCACTCGGCGCCCAGCGCCCGCGCCAGGACCAGCTCGATCCGGGTCGTGCCGCGCGGCGAGGGCGACGCCCTCCGAGGGGCGCTGCGGGTCGCGCCGCCGGCCAGCTCGTCCTCGCCCCCGGCGGTCGCCGAGCGCCGCGGCGAGGACGGCGCGGTCGCGCGGCGCGATCGCCGCCAGGGCGGCTGCTGCGAGCAGCTCGGCGACCCGGCCGCCAGCTCGACCCCGCCCGCGCGCGGCTCGAGCAGCCCCCACTCCGCCAGCAGCTCGAAGCCGCGCGGCGCCGTCGGTTCCGCCGCGAGGCGCAGCAGCTCCGCCTGGCGGCGGTCGGCGGAGACGCGTGCCGAGGTCGGTCGCCCGCATCAGCTCCGCGGTCTCCGGCTCCAGCTCGAAGCCGAAGCGGGCCGCGTAGCGGGCGGCGCGGATCGCCCGGGTCGGGTCGTCGACGAAGGAGCCGGCGTGGAGGACGCGCAGCAGCCGCGCCGCGAGGTCGTCCCGCCCGCCGTGGGGGTCGATCAGTCGCGACTCGCCCGCAGCGGGATCGCCATCGCGTTGACCGTGAAGTCGCGGCGGCCGAGGTCGGCCTCGATCGCGTCCGTCGGCGCCACCACCGGCAGCGCGCCGGGCGTGCGGGTAGGTCTCGGTGCGGGCGGCGGCGATGTCGACCTCGTGGCCGTCGAGCTCGACCTTGGCGGTGGCGAAGCGCTCGTGCTCGACCGGCTCCGCCCCGAGCCGCGCCGCCAGCGCCGCGGCGTCGCCGACGACGACGAGGTCGAGGTCGGCGCGGCCGCGGCCGAGCAGCAGGTCGCGGACGGCGCCGCCGACGACGTAGACCGGCTCCTCGGCGGCGGCCGCGACGCGCCTCGAGCTCCGGGTAGGCGCCGCGCAGCGCCGCGGCGAGGTCCTCGGTCGGCTTTCCAGGGCTTGGCATGGCTCCCTTCCCTACCATGACCGCCTGCGCGGATGGCCGACCGAGAGACAGAGCAGCCCGACGGTCCGGACGCGCGCCGGCGCGAGCTGCGCGCCCGCCGCGAGCAGCAGCGAGGCAGCGCCGGCGCCAGGTCAGGCGCCGGCGGCTGGTCGCCGGCGTCGGCTGCTGATCGTGGTCGGCGGCGATCCTCGCGGTCGTCCTCAGCAGCGGCGGCGACGACTCCGGCCCGGACCCGATCTTCGAGCGCATCCGCGCCGCGGAGCCGAAGCGGAACCGAAGGGCGAGGCGCAGGCCGGGAGCCTCGTCCGCAACGCGACCCCGCAGCCGGACTGGGAACCGCACACCGGGCCGGTGCCGATCCTCGAGTACCACGTGCTCGGGGCCGCGCCCGCCGACGCGCCCTACCCGGAGCTGTACGTGACCCGGCCCGACTTCCACCAGGAGATGGACTGGCTCGACGACCACGGCTACCAGGCGGTGACCCTGGAAGAGGTCGAGGACGCCTGGTACCACGGCGGCACGCTGCCGGCGAAGCCGGTCGTCGTCTCCTTCGACGACGGCTACCGGCCCCAGTACACCTACGCCCTGCCGGAGCTGCGCAAGCACGGCTGGCCCGGGGTGCTGAACCTGAAGGCGGAAGGCTCGGACCTCTACGAGAGCAACGTCAAGGCGATGCTCGCCGCCGGCTGGGAGCTCGCCTCGCACACGATCGACCACTCCGACCTGACCACCCTCGACGCCGCCGGCCTGCGGCGCGAAGTGGGCGGCTCGCGCGCAGATCCTGCGGCGCGAATACGGCGTCCCGGTCAAGGACTTCTGCTACCCGGCCGGCCGGTTCGACCCGACCGTGATCGCCGCCGTCGAAGCCGCCGGCTACGCGGCCGCGACCACCGAGATCCCCGGCGAGGCCGAGCGCGACAGCCCCTACGAACTGGCGCGCTTCGAGATCCTCGGCTCGACCGGGGTCGCCGGCCTCGCGGCCGACCTGGAAGCCGGCTGAGCCGCAGGCGCCGGCTAGAGCCGGACCGGGATGCCGTCGGCGGCGAGGCGCTCCTTCGCCTCGCGGACCCGGTAGCGGCCGTAGTGGAAGATCGAGGCGCAGAGGACCGCGTCGGCGCCGCCCTCGGTGATCGCCTCGCTCAGATGCTCGAGCTCGCCGGCGCCGCCGGAGGCGATCACCGGCACCGTGACCGCCTCGGCGACCGCGCGGGTCAGCTCGATGTCGTAGCCGTCGTTGGTGCCGTCGCGGTCCATGCTGGTCAGCAGCACCTCCCCCGCCCCCAGCTCGACCGCCTCGGCGGCCCAGGAGACGGCGTCGCGGCCCTCGACCCGCTTGCGGCCGCCGTTGACGTAGACGCCCCAGCCGTCCTCCTCGCGCTTGGCGTCGATCGCGATCACCACGCACTGGGCGCCGAACTGGTCGGCCAGCTCGCCCAGCAGCTCGGGCCGCGCCAGCGCCGAGGAGTTGACCGAGACCTTGTCGGCGCCGGCGTCGAGCACCGCCTGCGCGTCCTCGACCGAGCGGATGCCGCCGCCGATCGTGAACGGGATGAAGACGTTGTCGGCGGTCCGCCGCGCCAGCTCGACGATCGTCTCGCGCTTCTCGTGCGAGGCGGTGATGTCGAGGAAGATCAGCTCGTCGGCCCCCTCGGCGTCGTAGCGCTCGGCCAGCTCGACCGGGTCGCCGGCGTCACGCAGGCCGACGAAGTTGGTGCCCTTGACGACGCGGCCGGCGTCGACGTCGAGGCAGGGGATGACTCGCTTTCAGGAGCCATCGGTCTAAGCGTAGGGTGGACGATTCCCTCGGCGACGGTGAACTTCTGCTCGTAGAGGGCGCGGCCGACGATGGCGCCTTCGATGTTGGGGGCCAGCGGCTCCGGCCAGGGAGAGGGCCTCGAGGTCGGCCAGCTCGCCGACGCCACCGGAGGCGATGACCTGGGCCGGCGGTCGCGCTGGCGATCCGTGCCAGCTCGCGCAGGGCCGGTCCCTCCATCGTTCCGTCGACGTCGATCTCCGTGCAGAGGAAGCGGGCGACGCCGCGCTCGCCTAGCTCCGCCACCGTCGCCGCCACGTCGCGGTCGGTCGCCTCGGTCCAGCCGGAGAGCGAGACCTTGCCGTCGCGGGCGTCGACGGAGACGACCACGCGCTCGCCGTGCTTCGCCAGCGCCGCGTCGAGAAGCTCCGGGTCGCGCAATGCCGCGGTGCCGATCACGACCCGGGCCGCGCCGGCCGCCAGGACCGCGTCCAGCGGACGCCATCTCACGCAAGCCGCCGCCGACCTGGATCGGGCACTCGACCGCGGCGGCGATCCGCGCCACCGCCTCGAGATTGCGCGGCTCACCCGCCTTGGCGCCGTCGAGATCGACCACGTGCAGGAACTCCGCCCCTTCGCCCGCCCAGCGGGTGGCGGCGTCGACCGGGTCGGCGTCGTAGGCGGTCTCGCGCTCGTAGTCGCCCTGCAGCAGCCGCACCGCCTGGCCGCCGCGGATGTCGATGGCCGGGTAGAGGATCACGCCGGGACTGAGGCGCAGACCCCGGCGAAGTTCGAGAGCAGCCGCAGCCCGGCGGCGCTCGACTTCTCGGGGTGGAACTGGACGCCGAAGACGTTGTCGCGCTCGGCCGCGCAGCCGAAGCGGGCGCCGTAGGCGGCGCTGCCGAGCAGGTCGGCCGGCGCGGGTGCCGGGGCGAAGGAGTGGACGAAGTAGAACGGGGTCTCGGAATCGATCCCCTCGGCGAGGCGCGACGCCCGCTCCCAGCGCACCGGCGACCAGCCGATGTGCGGCACCTTGAGCCCGTCCGCCTCGAGCTCGGCGACCGGCCCCTCGAGCAGACCGAGCCCAGTCGCCCCGCCCAGCTCGGTGGTCGAGTCGAAGAGCAGCTGCAGGCCGAGGCAGATGCCGAGGATCGGCACCCCGGCGTCGCGGCGCTCGGCGATCAGCTCGTCGAGCCCGCGGGCGCGGATTCGCTCCATCGCCCGCGGGAAGGCGCCGACGCCGGGCAGGATCACGCCGTCGGCGGCGCGCACCTCGCCGGGGTCGTAGGTGATCTTGGCGACGACGCCGACGTGCTCGAGCGCCTTCTCGACCGATCGCAGGTTGCCCATGCCGTAGTCGAGGATCGCGATCCTGGTCGTCATTCGCTCAGCGTCCCCTTGGTCGAGGGCACGCCGCTCTCCTCGGGGTCGATCGCGACCGCCACGCGCAACGCGCGGGCGAAGGCCTTGAAGCAGGCCTCGATCATGTGGTGGGCGTTGCTGCCGTAGCGGACCGAGACGTGCAGGGTCAGCTTGCCGCTGTTGGCGACGGCGCGGAAGAACTCCTCGGCCAGCTCGGTGTCGAAGCCGGCGATCGAGGTCACCGGCAGGTCGGCGTCGAAGTGGCAGAACGGGCGCCCGGAGATGTCCAGCGCGCACTCGGCCAACGACTCGTCCATCGGCACCACGGCGGAGCCGTAGCGACGGATCCCGACGCGGTCGCCGAGCGCCTCGTCGAGCGCCTGCCCGAAGACGATGCCGACGTCCTCGACCGTGTGGTGGGCGCCGGTCTCGAGGTCGCCGTTGGCCTCGACTTTCAGTCCCAACTTTCCATGACGGGCCAGCAGGTCGAGCATGTGGTCGAGGAACCCGACTCCGGTCGCGGCGCTGCCTGCCCCCCCGTCGAGGTCGAGCGACAGCTTGATCCGGGTCTCCGCGGTCTCCCGCTCTCTGCTTGAAGTTCTGCTCATCGCCTAATCATCGCCGACTCGCCGTGGATTGGCAGGCCCTCGGCTCGGGCGAGGACATCGACATGCGGAGCGAGCTTCGCGGCCGCATCCGCTGGAACCTCAACCGTCGAAACCTTGCGGCGAAAGGTTCCTGGTCCAAGTGGCCCCGAAAAGCGACCCGCCTTCGACGTCGGCAGAACGTGATTTGAGCCGGCGACGTAGTCGCCAAAGGCCGTGGCGCCATAACGACCGACGAAGACGCAACCCGCGGTTTTCACATTGTCGGCAAGCAGGAGGGCATCCTCCTCGATTAGCTCGAGATGCTCAGGCGCGTAGGCATTTGCGAGGTCGATCGCCGCCTCGGCGTCTGGAACGGGAATGAGCGCGAGTGGTGCCGCGGTGGTCTCACGGGTCTCGGCGGCTGACAGAACTGCCGCTTTGATCGCATCGAGGACATGCTCCTCGACGGCTGCGACTACCAGGGGGCTGTCGGCGCCGTGCTCCGCCTGAGCGCAGAGATCGAGAGCGATCCACTCGACGTTGGCGTCATGCCCCGCGATGACCATCAGCTCCGAGGGACCGGCGTAGGAGTCGATGCCCACCTGACCAGCCGCGCGGCGCTTAGCCTCTTGGACCCAGAGATTGCCCGGACCGACGATCGACGTCGACCGCAGGAATGGTCGCCGTCCCGAAAGCCAAGGCGAAGATCGCCTGCGCTCCACCCACTGCATAGATCTCGTCTATCCCGCAGAAGGCGGCCGCGGCGAGGATCAGGTCCGAGGGGCGTCCGCTCTCTCCCGGCGGGGAGACGAGGGCAATGCGCTCGACTCCCGCCACGCGAGCGGGTATTGCGCACATCAGCACGCTTGACGGATAGGTCGCCCGGCCGCCGGGCGCGTACACGCCGGCAGCAGCTACGGGCGACTCACGGATAGTGACGGTCTGGCCCTGAGGCAGCTCGACCGCGGATTTCGGCATCGGAGCCTGGGCCTCGGCGACGGTGCGGATATTCGCCGCCGCGACCTCCAACGCCTCGCGCAACGCCGGGTCGAGGGCCCGAAGGGCCGCGTCCGCTATCGCCGGGTCAACTCGAATCTGCTCTGGCGCCAGCCTTTCGCCATCGTGACGCTCGGTCAACTCAAGAAGCGCGTCATCCCCCTCGTAGAAGACCTTCGCCCCGATGTCGCGGACCACATCGGCGATCGCATCGTTCCCTTGCGACTCGAACGCCCAGTCCCGGGCGGCCTTCGCCGTCGGCTTTGCTCCCTCCCACTCGAAGCGGCGCACCCTCATCCGGCCGTCGCCTCTCGCAGTTTCGCCGTCAGCTCGTCGACCTCGGCGGCGCGCAGCTTGTGGGCGACCCGGTTGGCGACGAAGCGGGCGGTGCACTCGAGGATCTCCTCGCGCACCTCGAGATCGTTCTCTTCCAGGGTGCGGCCCGTGGCGACGAGGTCGACGATGCCGTCGCCGAGCCCGATCAACGGCGCCAGCTCGACCGAGCCCTTGACCTCGATCAGTTCGATCTGGCGGCCGGTGGAGTCGAAGTAGCGCTCGGCAATCCGCGGGTACTTGGTCGCGATCCGCATCATCCCCAGCCGCCGCTCCGACTCGCCCAGGGCCGTCGTCGCCGACGCGGCCGGCGAGGACCATGCGGCAGCGGCCGAAGCCGAGGTCGAGCAGCTCGTAGACCATGCGGTCGGACTGCTCCAGCAGCACGTCCTTGCCGGTGATGCCGACGTCGGCGGCGCCGGCCTCGACGTAGGTGGGGACGTCGGAGGGGCGCATCGTCACCAGCGTCATCCCCTCGGTCTCGAAGATCAGCGAGCGCGAGTCGCCGCGCAGCGCGTGCGGTGTCGATGCCGGCGGCGTCGAGGACGTCGAGCGTCTCGCCGAAGAGGGCGCCGCGCGGCACCGCCAGCTTCAGCGGCCCGTCCGCCTTGCGCACCATTCCCGCCACGCCGCCGTTCATCGCTGCTCCCCCCCGCGCCGCTCCTCCTCGATCTGGGCGAGGCGCACCCGCTCCAGGTAGAGGGCGAAGCCCGCCGCCGGCAGGTCGAGCCCGAAGCGCTTCATCAGACCGTCGTAGCGGCCGCCGCCGCCGAGCACGTAGCCCAGCGCCGGGTCGTAGACCTCGAGGATGGCCCCGCTGTAGTAGTCGAGGTCGCGCAGCAGCCCGAGGTCGATCTGGACCCGCTCGGCGACGCCGCGCCGCTCCATCTCATCGTAGGTCTCCTGCAGCCGCGCCGTCGCCCGCTCGACCGCGGCGCCGCCGAGCCCGCGGGCCCGCTCCAGCACCTCGCGGCCGCCGCGCAGCTGCGAGAGCGCGACACAGGTCGCGGCCTGCTTCTCGTCGATCGCCTCGACCGCGGCGAGCTCCGCCTCGAGGCCGACCAGGTCGTGTGTCGCGAGGCGGCCGATGATCGCGTCGCGGGCCTCGCCCTCGACCCCGTACTCGCTGAGCAGCTGGCGGTAGAGGTCGGCGTCGCCGAGGCCGATCACGGCGCGGGTCAGCCCGGCCGCGTCGAGCGCCGCCTCCAGCACCTCGACCACCTCGGCGGTGCCCTGCGAGCCGGGGGCGCCGATCAGCTCCACGCCGGCCTGCTGACGAACTCGCGCATCTGGCCGCGCTGCGGCGTACCGAGCGGTAGGCGCCGGCCAGATAGCAGAGGCGCAGCGGCGGCTGCTCGGCGGCGAAGCGACTGGCGACGAGGCGGGCGATCGGCATCGTCATGTCCGAGCGCAGCGCCAGCAGCTCCCCGCTCTCGTCGAAGAAGCGGTAGGCGCCGCTGGAGCGGCCGACGACCCGCTGGTCGTCGCCGCGGGCCAGCACCTCGTCGTACTCGATCGCCGGCGTCGCCACCTCGCCGTAGCCGCGCTCTTCGAAGACGTCGATCAGCGCCCGGTGCAGGCGGCGCAGCTCGCGCATCTCCTCGGGGAGCACGTCACGGGTGCCTGGCGGAATCGGGTGAATCATCCGGCTGACCTTACGAGAGCGGGAGCGAAAGCCCTGCTACGCAGGGACCTCTGCAGAGACGCGCTCGATCCGGGCGCCGAGCCCGCGCAGGCGCTCGTCGATCTGCTCGTAGCCACGGTCGATCTGGCGGATGTTGCCGATGTGCGAGGTGCCGTCGGCGGCCAGGGCGGCGATGAGGATCGCCATCCCGGCGCGGATGTCGGGGCTCTCGACGCGCTCGCCGTGAAGCCGGCTCGGACCGCTGACGATCGCCCGGTGGGGATCGCAAAGCGTGATCCGAGCGCCCATCGCGACCAGCTTGTCGACGAAGAACAGACGGTTCTCGAACATCTTCTCGAAGATCAGGATCTCGCCGTTCGCCTGCGTCGCCAGGGCGAGGGCGATCGAGGTGAGATCGGCCGGGAAGGCCGGCCAGGGCCCGTCCTCGATCTTCGGGATCGCGTCGCCGAGGTCGGATTCGACCTCCAGCTCCTGGCCGGCGGGGACGATCACGTCGTCGCCGGCGATGTCGGAGCGCAGGCCGAGGCGGCGGAACTGGCGCCGCACCATCATCAGGTCGGACGGCTCGACGTCGCGGATCCGCACTTCGCCGCCGGTGGCGGCGGCCAGCGCCATGAAGCTGCCGACCTCGATGTGGTCGGGCGAGATCGTGTGCTCGGCGCCGCTGAGGCCCTCGGCCCCGTTGACGACCATCACGTTGGAGCCGATCCCGTCGACCCGGGCGCCCATCTTGGTCAGCAGCCGGGCCAGGTCCTGGACGTGCGGCTCGGAGGCGGCGTTGGAGATCTTCGTCTGCCCCGGGCGTCAGCGCCGCCGCCATCAATGCGTTCTCGGTCCCCATCACCGAGGGCTCGTCCATGAAGATCTCGCAGGGGCAGAGGCCGCCGGGCGCGGCCAGCTCGATCCAGCGATTGCCGTCGACGCGGGCGCCGAGGTCCTTGAAGGCGTCGAGGTGAGCGTCGAGGCGGCGGCGGCCGATGAAGTCCCCGCCCGGGGGCGGCATCCGCGCCTCGCCGAAACGCGCCAGCAGCGGCCCCGCGAGCAGGAACGAGGCCCGGATCCGGCTCGACAGCTCCTCGTCGACGGTTGTCTCGGTAACGCCGCGGGCGCAGAGACGGACGCTGTTGTCGGCGACCCAGGCGACCTCGACCCCGAGCTGCTCGAGCAGTGCGATCTGCGCCTCGGTATCGCGGATTCGCGGCACCCGGTGCAGCAGCAGCTCCTCCTCGGTTAGCAGGCAGGCGGCGAGGATCGGCAGGGCGGCGTTCTTGTTGCCGGCGACGGTCAGCTCCCCGGAGAGGGGAACGCCGCCTTCGATAATGAATTTCTCCATCGCGGCTAGGGTAACGACCGCCATGGCGCGAGGTTGGAAGATCGGGATCGGGGTTCTCGCGGCGCTGATCGCGCTGCTGGTCGTCAACACGCTGCTGGTCGACGGGAAGACCGAGATCGGCCGAGGTGACGGTGCCCGGCGGGCGCATCCTCGACCTCCCAGGCGGGGAAATCCAGGCGGTCGAAGGCGGGCCGCGCGACGGCAGCCCGATCGTCCTCATCCACTGCTTCACCTGCGCGATCGACTGGTGGGACGGCATGCGGCCACAGCTCGAAGCCGACCACCGCGTCGTCGCCGTCGACCTGCTCGGGCACGGCGGCTCGGAGAAGCCGGGGTCCGGATACACCCCCGCCCACCAGGCCGAGGTGGTCGCCGAGGCGCTTGGAGCGCTGAACGTCCGTGACGCCACGGTGGTCGGGCACTCGCTGGGCGGCGCGGTCTCCGTTGCCTTGGCCGAACAGGATCCGCAGCTGGTCGACCGCGTGGCGATCATCGACATGCCGCCCGACAACTCCTACGGCGACCTTGGCTTCATCGCCGGCCTCGCCTTCCAACCAGTGCTGGGCGAGGCGCTGTGGACGATCAAGCCGGACTTCTCCATCAAGGACGGGCTCGGCGTCGCCTTCGCGCCCGGCTTCGACGTTCCGGACGCCTTCGTCGAAGACGTCAAGCGCATGACCTACACGGCCTACGACGAATCGCCCCCGGAACCGAGGACTTCATCGGCGATGAGTCCCTGGACCGGCGCATGGGCGCCTCCGGCCAGCCGTTGATGGTCCTGATGGGCGCCGAGGAGCAGATCGTCCACGATCCCCAGCGGGCGCTCGACCAGTACGCGGCGGCGAGCACCCGGCGCCGAGACCCACCTGATCGCCGGTGTCGGCCACTCGCCCAACGTCGAGAAACCGGCAGAGACCGCCCGCCTCGTCCTCGCATTTGCAAAAACCCCCGCGACCGCCGTAAGATCTTCAACTCGAAGCGAATCGCGAAGTGGACCCGGTCCACAGCAGAGTTCCGCGACTTCGCCTTGAACCGCGCTTCTGGGGTCCGCAGCGCTACTGGCGACCAGTAGCGCTGCGGCATGCCAACTTCACGTAGATCCATGCACTTCGCTTGCCAGAGCCCTTTGCGCCTGCCTGGTGCAAATCCCGTTGCAGCCGGGTACATGCCGTCCGAAGGCCTCCGTACCTTACGAACTCATGTTCGATTCAAAGAAAAATATGAGCGCACGGCTGACCGACGCCGTCGACCTGCTGATCGACTTCGCCACGCTCGGCGAGTACGGGCTTGAGCCCGCTGGGAGAACTACGCCGAGCTGCGAAACCCGTCACCGCCGCCCCGCCCCGCAAGGGACGAGCCGGCGGCGACGGGCCGGCGACCCGGGCCGCCCCACCGGCGCCCCCACCCGCCTCCGCCCCAGCGAAGCAACGCCCAGCACCCCCCCACGCCGTCGCCACCCCGTAACGGGCCCGTTCCTGCTCCGGCCTTAGCTGCTGCGTCGTGAGGCTAGGGAGGCATGCCCTCCCGACCAGGGGCACACCCCCCTTAACCAGCGGTTCGTGACGGAGGCAGGCGTGGAGCGAGGCCTTCTAGCGGCAAGCGGAACGCCGCCGGCGACCGGCGTGGCGTAGCAGCGCTACGCGAGCCGGGCGACGGCGGCGTAACGCGCAGCTGATAGGAGGCCGCAGCCCGCGCCTGACTTCGGCGCGGACCGCGACACAGAAGAACCGGCGGCGACCTACTCTCCCAGGGGGTTGCCCCCCAAGTACCATCGGCGCAGAGTGGCTTAACTGCTCTGTTCGGAATGGGAAGAGGTGTTTCCCACTCGCTATGCGCCACCGGAATTTTGCGAGACAACCGCCCCGGTGGAGCTTGAAAACTGCACAAGGCCCAAATGGGTAAGTAATTAAAAACATCCGTCAAGCCCTCGAACCATTAGTACCGGTCGGCTGAGCACATTACTGCGCTTACACCGCCGGCCTATCAACCTGGTGGTCTACCAGGGGTCTTACTCCCTCAAAGGGATGGGAGAGCTCATCTCGAGGACGGCTTCCCGCTTAGATGCTTTCAGCGGTTATCCGTTCCATGCGTAGCTAACCTGCGATGCCCTTGGCAGGACAACAGATACACCAGCGGCATGTTCATCCCGGTCCTCTCGTACTAGGGATGACTCCTCTCAACTCTCCAACGCCCACAGCAGATAGGGACCGAACTGTCTCACGACGTTCTGAACCCAGCTCGCGTACCGCTTTAATGGGCGAACAGCCCAACCCTTGGGACCTACTCCAGCCCCAGGATGCGACGAGCCGACATCGAGGTGCCAAACCGGTTCGTCGATGTGGACTCTTGGAACCGATAAGCCTGTTATCCCCGGAGTACCTTTTATCCGTTGAGCGACGGCGCTTCCACTTGCTACCGCCGGATCACTAAGCCCAACTTTCGTTCCTGCTCGACCCGTCGGTCTCGCAGTCAAGCTCCCTTGTTGCCTTTACACTCTACGCACGATTTCCAACCGTGCTGAGGGAACCTTTGGGCGCCTCCGTTACACTTTAGGAGGCGACCGCCCCAGTCAAACTGCCCACCTGACACTGTTCACCGCCCGGATCACGGCACGGTGTTAGAAGCCCAGACTACCAAGGGTGGTATCTCAAGGGTGACTCCCCAGCGGCCAAAGCCACTGGTTCACTGTCTCCCACCTATCCTGAGCGAGATACCCCAGACTCCAATATCAAGTTGCAGTAAAGGTTCACGGGGTCTTTCCGTCTAGCTGCGGGTACTCGGCATCTTCACCGAGACTTTAATTTCACCGAGTCCATCGTTGAGACAGCGTCCAACTCGTTACGCCATTCGTGCAGGTCGGAACTTACCCGACAAGGAATTTCGCTACCTTAGGACCGTTATAGTTACGGCCGCCGTTTACCGGGGCTTAGCTTCGCTGCTTCGCGCCGAAGCGCTAACAAGTCCGCGTAACCTTCCGGCACCGGGCAGGCGTCAGCCCCTATACGTCGTCTTACGACTTAGCAGAGGCCTGTGTTTTTGGTAAACAGTCGGTTGGACCAATTCACTGCGGCCCCCTCAGGCTCCCTCCGTGTGGAGTTCACCCTACCGGGGCGTCCCTTCTCCCGAAGTTACGGGACGATTTTGCCGAGTTCCTTAACGATGGTTAGCTCGCTCACCTTAGTATGTTCTACTTGTCCACCTGTGTCGGTTATCGGTACGGGCACGCGAATCCTGCCTAGAGGCTTTTCTTGGAGGCATAGGATCGGGGACTGGCCGGCGGTCAAGCCAGCTGGCATCGCACCTCGCGTCAAAACGCCGCTGCGGATTTTCCTACAGCGACTAGCTACGTGCTTGCCCCAGGACGACCATCGCCTGGGTTCCCTTACCTTTCCCCGTCCCCCCATCGGTCATAACGGAATCGACGTGGTACAGGAATATCAACCTGTTGGCCATCGGCTACGCCTTTCGGCCTCGCCTTAGGTCCCGACTAACCCTGAGCAGACGAACTTTACTCAGGAAACCTTGGACAATCGGTGGTGGGGATTCTCACCCCACTTTCGTTACTCATGCCGGCATTCTCACTTCCAACCGCTCCACGGAGCCTTACGACGCCGCTTCACGCAATTGGAACGCTCTCCTACCGCGTACAGAACCCGCAGGCCTGCACACCCATAGCTTCGGAGACTAGCTTTAGCCCCGTTGAATTATCCGCGCCCGAACACTTGACCAGTGAGCTGTTACGCACTCTTTCAAGGGTGGCTGCTTCTAAGCCAACCTCTTGGTTGTCTCTGCATTCGGACATCGTTTGCCACTTAGCTAGTACTTGGGGTCCTTAGCTGATGGTCTGGGTTGTTTCCCTCTCGCGTACGAAGTTTATCCCCCGCACACTGACTCCCGAGTTAACCGTAACGGTCTTCGGAGTTTGCCTGAAGTCGGTAACCTGGTAGGGCCCCTAATCCAAACAGTGCTCTACAGCCGCAACGCAATTACTCGAGGCTATACCTAAATATATTTCGGAGAGAACCAGATATCTCTGAGCTTGATTAGCCTTTCACTCCGATCCACAGGTCATCCGCCCAGTTTTCAACCTAGGTCGGTTCGGCCCTCCACGAGGTCTTACCCCCGCTTCAGCCTGCCCATGGATAGCTCGCTCAGTTTCGGGTCTACCGCCAGTGACTGTGTCGCCCTATTCAGACTCGCTTTCGCTACGGCTCCGCTCATCGCTTAACCTTGCCACTGACGAGTAACTCGCCGGCTCGTGATGCAAAAAGCACGCCGTCACACCCGAAGGTGCTCCGACCACTTGTAAGTCTACGGTTTCAGGTACTATTTCACTCCCCTTCAGGGGTGCTTTTCACCTTTCCCTCACGGTACTAGTTCACTATCGGTCACCAGGTAGTACTTAGCCTTGGAGGGTGGTCCCCCCAGGTTCAGACCACGTTTCACGGGTGTGGTCTTACTCAGGTACGTCAATCAGCAGATCAGAGTGTTTTCACCTACGGGACGATTGCCCTCTGTGGTGCGAGGTTCCACTCGCTTCGGCTAACACCTGATTTTGTAACTGCTGCCGAGCCAGGCACGGCTCGGGCATAACGCCCTACAACCCCCAACAGACAACGCGTGCCCGCTTACATCTATCGGGTTTGGGCTGATCCCTTTTCGCTCGCCACTACTCAGGGAGTCTCGGTTGATTTCTTTTCCTCGGGCTACTTAGATGTTTCAGTTCGCCCGGTTCCCTTCCAACGACTATGAATTCATCGTTGGATGACGCCGCATTACCGGCGCCGGGTTTTCCCATTCGGAGATCCGCGGGTCAAAGGCTGTTCAGCGCCTCACCGCGGCTTATCGCAGCCGTCCACGTCCTTCATCGACTCCTGGTGCCAAGGCATCCACCGTAAACTCTTAATATCTTGACGGTGAGCGACCCGTACACCGAAGTGTCCGGGTCGTTAATTAAATACCCATCTTTGCCTTGTGCAGTTTTCAAGGTCCACCGAGGCGCACGCACGGAGTTATTCCGTGGTGGTCTCTCAAAACTGAGCAGCGTACCCACTCACACCGAAGTGTCGATGGGGAGCCCGGTCGACGTTCTAGAGAAATCTCCCTAGAAAGGAGGTGATCCAGCCGCAGCTTCCGCTACGGCTACCTTGTTACGACTTCACCCCAATCACGGGTCCCACCTTCGACGGCTCCCTCCTTGCGGTTAGGCCACCGGCTTCGGGTGTTACTCGCTTTCGTGGTGTGACGGGCGGTGTGTACAAGGCCCGGGAACGTATTCACCGCGGCATTGCTGATCCGCGATTACTAGCAACTCCACCTTCATGGAGGCGAGTTTCAGCCTCCAATCCGAACCGAGGCGCACTTTATGGGATTTGCTCCACCTCACGGTATTGCTGCCCTTTGTATGCGCCAATGTAGCACGTGTGTAGCCCTGGACATAAGGGGCATGATGACTTGACGTCATCCCCACCTTCCTCCGGTTTGTCACCGGCAGTCTCCCATGAGTCCCCAACTGAATGCTGGCAACATGGAACGGGGGTTGCGCTCGTTGCGGGACTTAACCCAACATCTCACGACACGAGCTGACGACAGCCATGCACCACCTGTGACAGTGTCCCGAAGGAAAACCGTGTTTCCACGGCGGTCACTGACATGTCAAGCCCAGGTAAGGTTCTTCGCGTTGCGTCGAATTAAACCACATGCTCCGCTGCTTGTGCGGGCCCCCGTCAATTCCTTTGAGTTTTAGCCTTGCGGCCGTACTCCCCAGGCGGGGTACTTAGTGCGTTAGCGACGGCACGGGAGGAGTCGACACCTCCCACACCTAGTACCCATCGTTTACGGCGTGGACTACCAGGGTATCTAATCCTGTTCGCTCCCCACGCTTTCGCGCCTTAGTGTCAGTAACGTCCCAGCGAGCTGCCTTCGCTATTGGTGTTCCTCCTGATATCTGCGCATTCCACCGCTACACCAGGAATTCCACTCGCCTCTTCCGTACTCTAGCTCCACAGTATCCATCGGCTTTCAAAGGTTGAGCCTTTGACTTTCACAACGGACTTATGGAGCCACCTACGCGCGCTTTACGCCCAATGATTCCGGACAACGCTTGCTCCCTACGTATTACCGCGGCTGCTGGCACGTAGTTAGCCGGAGCTTCTTGTGGAGGTACCGTCAATCCACACGGCTATTCACCGGTGAACCTTCGTCCCTCCTGAAAGGGGTTTACAACCCGAAGGCCGTCTTCCCCCACGCGGCGTTGCTGCGTCACGCTTTCGCGCATTGCGCAAGATTCCCCACTGCTGCCTCCCGTAGGAGTCTGGGCCGTGTCTCAGTCCCAGTGTGGCTGATCGTCCTCTCAGACCAGCTACCCATCGTTGCCTTGGTAGGCCGTTACCCCACCAACAAGCTAATGGGCCGCGAGCTCCTCCCAATGCGGAGGCCGAAGCTTCCTTTAGTACATAGGCTTATACCTGTGCACCACATCCGGTATTAGCCCGAGTTTCCTCGGGTTGTCCCGGTCATCGGGGCAGATTACTCACGTGTTACTCACCCGTTCGCGGCTTAGCCCCAGGGCAAGCCCTGGTTCGTCGCACCACTTGCATGTGTTAAGCACGCCGCCAGCGTTCGTCCTGAGCCAGGATCAAACTCTCCGTGAAATTTACTTCTACAGAGAGCCTGTCATGCCTAAATGGCCGCCGAGTACACAAGTACGACGGCCGGTATGACGAGGTAAATCAGACCATCCAGCCGCTGACGTGGCCGGATGGGTCGGGCTCAAACATTCCGCAGACCTGTTGATGGGTCCGCGGAGTGCACGCTGCTCAGTTTTCAAAGACCGTTGCGCCTGACGCCGGGACTCGGCGCTCTTCACGCATGGGGCGCCGCAAGGGAGCCCCAGAAGGACGCGGGAGTATAGCGCTCCGGCGGACGTTTGCCTAGTCCCCCAGGCTCAGGCGACGCAGGCAAGGCGAGAAACGCCGCTTGCCGACCTGCAGAACCCGCTTGTCAAGCGCTTCTGGCTCCAAATCGAGCTGCCTGCGGCGACGGTCTCGCCGTCGAGCTTGACGCCGCCCTGGTCGATCAGGCGCCGTGCCTCGCTGGAGCTGACCTCGAACAGGCGCCCGATCATCAGCGGCAGATGGATGCGCCGCCCGTCAGAGCCGCACATAGGTATCGATCGCCGCCTCCTCGATGTCGTCTGGCACGCCATGCGCCACGGGACCTGGTTGAAGCGCTCCTCGGCCCCTGCCCCGGATCCCTCGCCGTGGAAGCGGTCGACCAGGCGCCGCGCCAGCTCGCGCTTGGCCTCGTTCGGAGGGGCGTCCGGGGCCTCGGCGCCCAGCAGCAGCCGGTAGTACTCGGCCATCGCCCCGTCGGGGATGCTCATCAGGCGCCCGAACATCTCCTCCGGCGCGTCGGTGACGCCGACGTAGTTGCCGAGCGACTTGCTCATCTTCTGGACGCCGTCGGTGCCGACCAGGATCGGCATCGTCAGGATCGACTGCGGCGGTCTGCCCGTAGGCGCGCCTGGATGTCGCGGCCGAAGAGCAGGTTGAACTTCTGGTCGGTCCCCCCCAGCTCGACGTCGGCCTCGACCGCGACCGAGTCGTAGCCCTGCAGCAGCGGGTAGAGCAGCTCCAGCGCCGCGATCGGCTGGCCGGCCCCGAGCCGCTTCTGGAAGTCGTCGCGCTCGAGCAGCCGTGCGACCGTCGTCTGCGCCAGCAGGCCCAGCAGGGCCTCCGTCTCCATCTTCAGCCACTCGCTGTTGCGGCGGACCTCGGTCCGCTCGCGATCCAGCACCTTGAAGGCCTGCTCCTGGTAGGTGGCGGCGTTGGCCTCGATCTCCGCCGCCGAGGGCAGCGGCCGCGTGCTCGAGCGCCCGCTGGGGTCGCCGACCTGGGCGGTGAAGTCGCCGATGATCAGGACCACCGTGTGGCCGGCGTCCTGGAACTCGCGCAGCTTGGTCAGGACGACGGTGTGGCCGAGGTGGATGTCGGCGGTGGTCGGGTCGATCCCGAGCTTCACGCGCAGCGTCCGGCCGCCGGAAAGCTGCTCGGCGAGCCGCCCCTCGGGCAGCACGTCAACGGCGTTACGCGTCAGGTCCGGCATCGCGGCAATGCTAGACTGCCGCCTCCGCACGACGGGCTTCGACCAGCCGTCGCGGCCCTTTCCTCCCGATGGCCCGCTTCCCATTCAAGCGCCGGCGAAACGGTGAGCGGCGAGATTCCCTCCGCCCCGGTCTCCGCGACTTCGCCCGCAGCGCCCAGCCCCACGCCCAAGCGCAAGCCGCGGCTGAAGAAGCTGCGCGTGCTCTTCGTCCTGCTCGGCCTCGGCATCCTGGCGATGGTCTCGATGGTCTTCGGGATGATGGCCGCGGTCTCCCAGGATCTGCCAGCGATCTACGACTTCGCCCAGTACAAGGCCTCGAAGAACAGCGAGGTCTACGACTCCAACGGCGTCCCGATCGGGACCCTGACCAGCGACCAGAACAAGATCCTGCTCGCCTCCGGCCAGATCTCCCCCAACGTCAAGAACGCCGTGGTCTCGATCGAGGACTCGCGCTACTACGAACACAGCGGCGTCGACTTCCAGGGGATCGGACGCGCCCTGGTCAAAGACATCCTCAGCCAGAGCGCGGCCCAGGGCGCCTCGACGATCACCCAGCAGTTCGTCAAGAACGCGCTGATCGCCCAGGGCGACCGCTCGCTGTTCCAGAAGTTCAAGGAGGCGGCCCTCGCCTACCGGCTCGAGCGCCACTGGAGCAAGGACAAGATCCTCACCGAGTACCTGAACACGATCTACTTCGGCGAGGGCGCCTACGGGATCGAGGCCGCCGCCCGCACCTACTTCGGCGACGCCCACCCCGGCTGCGGCACCCCGAACGAGCCCTGCGCCGAGGTGCTCGAGCCCTGGGAGGCGGCGACGCTGGCGGCGATCATCCAGTCGCCCTCCGCCTACGACCCCAAGGTCTATCCGGAAAACGCGCTCGGCCGCCGCAACCTGGTGCTGGAACGAATGTACGAACAGGGCTTCATCTCCCACGAGCAGTTCGTCGAAGGGAGCAAACAGGCGCTGCCCTCGCCCAGCGACATCGAACCGCCGAGCCTCGACTCCAAGGCCCCCTACTTCACCGCCTACCTGCGCCAGCAGCTGGTCGAACGCTACGGCGCCTCGAAAGCCTTCTTCGGCGGCCTGCAGGTCAAGTCGACGCTCGACCTCGGCCTCCAGGAAGCGGCGCAGGAAGCCGTCAACTCCTACCTCGGTTACTCGCCCGCGACCGCCTCCGTGGTCGTCATCGACAACCACAACGCCGGCATCAAGGCGATGGTCGGCGGGCCCGACTTCGACACGGCGCCGTTCAACCTGGCGACCCAGGGCCACCGCCAGCCGGGCTCCTCGATCAAGCCCTTCACGCTGATCACCGCACTCGAAGAGGGGATCTCCCCGTACACGGTCTACCCCTCCGAACACCGCAGCTTCCCCTTCGGCAAGAACGACGAAGAAACCTTCGAAGTCAGCAACGACGAGGACTCCTACCTCGGTTCCTGCGACATCGTCTGCGCGACGACCTACTCCGACAACTCGATCTACGCGGCGCTGGCCCTGGAAGGGCTGAAGGGCAAGACGCTCGAGGACCGGACCCGCTCGATCGCCTGCGACGATCCACAAGGCCGGCTACGACGACCCGATCTCGACCAACCCGGCGATGGTCCTCGGCGGGCTCGAGGAAGGCGTGACCCCGGTCGGCTGGACCTACGCCTACACCACGATCGGCAACAACGGCGATCGGGTCAGCGGCAAGCTCGCCCCCCGGCCCGGCGAAAGCCCCGTCTCCTACACCGAAGTCACCGACCAGGACGATGACGTGATCAGGGGCGGCGACAACGATTCCACGCACGACCAGGTCTTCACGCAGGAAAAGATCGAAGAAGCGAAGGGGATCCTCGAAACCGTCGTCTCCAGCGGCACCGGGACCAACGCCCAGATCGGCGCCGAAGGCCAGTGGGGCAAGACCGGCACCACGGAGAACAACGGGGACGCTTGGTTCTGCGGCGGCGTCGGCAGCGAAGTCACCGCCTGCGTCTGGGTCGGCTATCCGGATTCGACCACGCCGATGACCACGCTCTACAACGGCGGCCCGGTCATGGGCGGCACCTTCCCTGCCCTGATCTGGGCCAGCGTGATCTCCGCCTGGAAGGACATCCAGGCCGAACACGCCGCCGAAAAGGCGGCGCGCAAGGCCGGGCGCGAAAGCGACGAGGGCGGGGACGAATCGGAAACCTATGTGCCGGAAGAATCGACCGAATACGAAGCGCCCGCGCCCGAAGAAGCGGAAGCGACGCCGGAAGCCGAAGCCGCGCCGGAAGGGGAAGCGACGCCGGAAGCGGCACCCGAAGCAACGCCCGAAGCCGCGCCCGAATCGAGCGGCGGTGGCGGCGGCGTCACCGCGGGGTAATCGGGCGCCGCCTCCTCCGCTCCCGCGCGGGCGCGTTCATAGTCACCGGCGATCTCGCGCCCACGCTCCCGCGTCCGGGGGCGGCTTGGGGCGAGAAACGAACGCGCTTCCGGCGGCGCAGAAGCGCCAGGGTCGATCGACCGCTTTGGTGATCCCGATCCGCGGGCCGGTCACGACCGCCGGCGGCGATCCCTCCGGGGGCAGCAGCAGGAAGGGGTCGCGGTCGAGCGCGGTGCCGTTGCGCTCGAGGCCGATCCCGAGGGCCTCGGTCAGCTTGCCGGGGCCGGAGCAGAGCTCGCCCTCGGGGCGCTCGCCGCGCCGCGCCCGCATCGCCTCCCGGCCAGCGGTCGGCTCCAGCGCCCGGATCAACACCGCCGCCGCCTCGCCCTCCGGTTCGCAGACGGCGTTGAGCAGGCTGTGGATGCCGTAGGAGAGGTAGACGTAGGCGCGGCCCGGCGGTCCGAAGAGGACCTCGGTGCGGTCGGTGAGGCCGACGTAGGCGTGGCAGGCGGGGTCGTCGCGCTCGTAGCTCTCGGTCTCGACGATGGTGCCGCCGACGCCGTCGAAGAAGAGCCGGCAGCCGACCAGGTCGTGGGCGACGTCATGGACGGAGCGGTCGAAGAACGCCGGCCGCAGGCGCTCCTGCGAGGCCGCGGAAGTCACCTCAGGCGCGCTCTTCGAGCACCCGCGAGCGGACCGCGGCCAGGGTCTCGCGGGCCTCGCCGAGCTGGACCTCGAGCGGCACCGAGCCGGTGCCGCCGGCGATCCGCTTCGACTCCAGCCAGCTGCTGCGCTCCAGCACCTCGTAGTAGGAGTCGTCGAGGAGCTCGGAGCGCTGCGCCAGCTCCTCCGGGGTCAGCTCGGAGAGGGATTTTCCGCGCTCGACCGCGTCGCGGACGAGGCCGCCGACGATCCCGTGCGCCTCGCGGAAGGGGACGCCACGGCGGACCAGCAGGTCGGCGACCTCGGTTGCCGCCAGCATCTCGTCGCCGGAGGCGTCCTCCAGGCGGGCGCGGTCGAAGCCGATGCCCTCGAGCATCCCGGCGGTCGCGTCGAGGCAGGACTCGATCGTGTCGACCGCGTCGAACAGCGGCTCCTTGTCCTCCTGCATGTCCTTGCCGTAGGTGAGCGGCAATGCGTGCATGACCCCGAGCAGGGTCGCGTAGCTCGCCGCGACCCGCGGGCTCTTGGCGCGCAGCAGCTCGGCCGAGTCGGGGTTCACCTTCTGCGGCATGATCGCTGGAGCCCGAGGAGAAGGCCTCGTCGAGCTCGCAGAAGCCGAACTCGCTGCTCGACCAGATGACGATTTCCGAGCCGAGGCGCGAGAGGTGCATCGCGCAGGCCGAGGCGGCGGCGAGGTAGTCGAGCACGAAGTCGCGGTTGGAGGCGCCGTCGATCGAGTTGTGGCTGACGTGGGCGAAGCCGAGGTCGTCGGCGACCGCCTCGCGGTCGATCTCCCAGTTGACCCCGGCGAGGGCGCCGGAGCCGAGCGGCATCACCGAGGCGCTGTCGAGCGCGAACTGGAAGCGGAGGACGTCGCGGGCGAGCATCCAGAAGTAGGCGAGCAGATGGTGTCCGAGGTAGACCGGCTGGGCGCGCTGAAGGTGGGTGTAGCCGGGCATCGGCCAGTCGCGGTGCTTCTCCGCCAAGTCCAGGAGGGCCTCCATCGCCTCGCCGCAGAGCTCGATCGCCCGCAGCGAATGGGCCTGGACGACCAAGGCGACGTCGGTCGCGACCTGGTCGTTGCGGGAGCGGCCGGTGTGGAGCTTGCCGGCCAGCGGGCCGACCTCCTCGCCGAGCAACCGCTCGATCGCCATGTGGACGTCCTCGTCGGCCTCCTCGAAGGCGAAGCCGTGCTCGGCCATCCGCGCCTCGACTTGGTCGAGGCCGGCCTCCATCCGCTCCAGCTCATCGGCATCGAGAACGCCGATCCGCTGCAGGCCGCGGGCGTGGGCGCGCGACTGGTCGAGGTCGTAGGCCGCCAGCTGCCAGTCGAACGGCAGCGAGCGGTTGAGGCGCCAGAAGCGCGGATCGGGGTCTTTTCGGAAGCGGGACACGGCGCGCGATTATCCCGTTACGGGCGCCTGACCGAGTGCCGCCGCCAGCTTCTGACAGACACGGTCCACCTCGCCCTCGCCCAGGGCAGGGAAGAACGGCAGCGCCAGCGAGTGCGCGGAGGCGGCTTCGGCGACCGGGAACTGGCCCTCGCGGTAGCCGAGCGCACGCAGGTGCGGGAAGAGGTGGATGCAGGGCAGGTAGGCCTTGCTGGCGACGCCGCGCTCGGCGAGGCGGGCGATGACGGCGTCGCGGTCGACATCGTCGGCGAGGCGGACGACGTAGACGAACCAGCTGCGGCGCTCCTCGCCGCGGGCCGCGAGCGGTACCTCGACACCCTCGATCCCGGCCAGCCGCTGCTCGTACATCCGCGCCACCGCGGCGCGGCGCTCCAGCAGCGAGTCGAGCTTCTCGACCTGGGCGACCCCGAGCGCGGCGGCGAGGTCGGAGAGCCGGTAGTTGAACCCGAGCCCGCTGTGGTCGAGCCAGCCCATGTCGGTGGCCCGCCCCTGGTTGCGCTCGCTGCGCAGCCGCGCCGCGACCTCGGGACCGGCGGGGACGATCATGCCCCCCTCCCCCGTGGTCATCTGCTTGTTGGCGTAGAAGGCGAAGGTGGCGAGGTTGCCGCGAGCGCCGACCGCGCGGCCCTCGGAGTCGCGGGCGCCGATCGCCTCGCAGGCGTCCTCGAGGACACCGAGGCCGTGGCGCGCGGCAAGCGCCTCCAGCTCCGCCATCGCCGCCGGGAAGCCGAAGATGTGAATCGGCAGGATGCCCCGCGTGCGCTCGCCGACGGCGGCCGCGACGGCGGCCGGGTCGAGGTTCAGCGTCACCGGGTCGACGTCGCAGAAGACCGGCTTCGCCCCCTCGTAGAGCAGGCAGTTGGCCGAGGCGACGAAGCTGAAAGGACTGGTCAGGACCTCGTCGCCCTCACCCCAGCCGAGTGCCCGCACCCCGAGGTGCAGGGCGCTGGTGCCGCTGGAAACCATGACCGCGTCCTCGACCCCGAGCCAGGCGGCAAGCTCGCGCTCGAAGCGCTCGCCCATCGGCCCCAGCGAGAGCCGGCCCGAGCGCAGAACCTCCAGCACCAGCTCCTCCTCGCGGGAACCGATGTCCGGCTGGGCGAGTTGGATCTGTTCGCTCCCCTCGCTCACTGGAAGGCGTACTCCAGCGAGTCGACCAGCGCCTCCCAGGAAGCCTCGATGATGTTCTCCGAGACGCCGATCGTGCCCCACTCGCGGCCGCCGTCGGCGGAATCGAGCAGGACCCGGGTGACGGCGCCGGTGCCGTGGGCTTCGTCGAGGATGCGGACCTTGTAGTTGGTCAGCTCGATCTGCGCCAGGTGCGGGTAGCGATCGACGATCGCGGCGCGCAATGCCTGGTCGAGGGCGTTGACCGGCCCGTTGCCCTCGGCGACGCGGACGTAGCGCTCGCCGTCGACCTCGACCTTGATCGTCGCCTCGGTCTCGACCTCGCCGCCGGCCCGCTTCTCGGTGACGACGCGAAAGCTCTCGAGCCGGAACAGCGGCTTGTAACTGCCGGCCTCGCGCCGCAGCAGCAGCTCGAAGGAGGCCGGCGCCGCCTCGTAGTGGTAGCCGTGGTGCTCGCGCTCCTTCAGGCGCTCGACCGCGCGGGTGGCTGCCGCGTCGTCCAGCTCGAGCCCGGCCCGCTCGGCCTGGCTGCGGATCGTCGCCTTGCCGGACAGCTCGGAGGCGAGGATGTCGCGCTCGTTCCCGACCAGGGCCGGGTCGAGATGCTCGAAGGTGCTGGCGTCGGTGGCGACCCCCGCCGCGTGCATGCCCGCCTTATGGGCGAAGCCGTTGCGGCCGACATAGGCCCGATCGGAGTCGGAGGCGACGTTGCAGACTTCGTCGAGGTAGTGGGCGGTCGGCGTCAGCGTCGCCAGCTGCTCCGGCGTCACCACCGCGAAACCCAGCTTCAGCTGCAGGGCCGGCAGGATCGAGGCGAGGTTGGCGTTGCCGCAACGCTCGCCGTAGCCGTTCACGCATCCCTGGACCAGCCGCGCCCCGGCTTCGACCGCGGCGAGCGAGTTGGCAACGGCGCACTCGGCGTCGTTATGGGTGTGGATGCCGAGCTCCACCGAGCCCCCGACCGCGGCGAGAACCGCGGCGGTCGTCTCGGCGACGAAGCGCGGCAGGCTGCCGCCGTTGGTGTCGCAGAGGGTGACGTTCTCGGCGCCGCCGTCGACCGCGGCCCGCACGCATTCGAGCGCGTAGCCGGGGTCGTCGCGATAGCCGTCGAAGAAGTGCTCGGCGTCGAAGACGGGCCGCTTGCCCTGCTCGCGACAGAAGCCGATCGAGTCGGCGATCATCGCCAGGTTCTCCTCGCGCGAGACCCGGATCACCTTCTCCACGTGCAGGACCGAGCTCTTGCCGACCAGGCAGACGACCGGGGCGAAGGAAGCGGTCAGCGACCTCAGCGCCTCGTCCTCCGCGGCGGCGCGGTCACGGCGCCGGGTCATCCCGAAGGCGGCGATCGTCGCTGTCTCCAGCTCCAGCTCCGCCAGGCGTTCGAACAGCTCCGCTTCCTTCGGGTTGCTGCTGGGAAAACCGGCCTCGATGAAGTGGGCGCCGAGCGCGTCGAGCGCCCGCACCACCTTCAGCTTCTCCTCGACGGAGAGCGACATGCCGCGGCCGCCCATGCCGTCACGCAAGGTCGTGTCGTAGAGCTTCACCTGTTCCATCTGCTGCCTTTCGAGTCTGAAGTTCGGGACCCGGCCACGGGGGCCTGCCTGCGCGGCACGAAGCCGCGCCAGCCGCTAGGCGGCTGCGGTAATTCGCCCGATCGACTCGATGCGGCGGTAAAAGCTCACGAGTTCACCTTACTCGGCGCGTCGACCTCGGCCGGCGCCTCGACGAAGTCGAGCCACTCGAGGTACTCCTCGGCGCGGCCGTAGAGCGCGTCTTCGAACTTGGCCTGAACGTGGGTGGTGATCTCGCCCGGCTTGCCCGCGCCGATCTTGTGGTCGTCGATCTCCCGCACCGGCACCAGCTCGGCCGCGGTCCCGGTCAGGAAGACCTCCTCGGCGAGGTAGAGCTCGGCGCGGGCGACGTCGCGCTCGACCACGGTGTAGCCGAGGTCGCGGGCGATCTGGATCACCGATTTGCGGTTGATGCCGTCGAGGATCGAGGCGACGTGCGGCGGCGTCACGATCTCGCCGTCGCGGATCAAGAAGATGTTCTCGCCCGAGCCCTCGCAGACGAAGCCGCGTTCGTCGAGCAGGATCGCCTCGTCGTAACCGGAGTTGTGCGACTCGGTCTTGGCGAGGATCGAGTTGAGGTAGGAGCCGGAGGCCTTGGCGTGCGGGATCGAGCCGCCGGGGCTGATCCGCCGCCAGCTCGAGACCTTGGCGCGGATGCCGCCGTTCTTGCTCTCCTCGCCCAGGTACGCGCCCCAGGGGAAGGCGGCGATGATCACGTCGATCGGGGCGTCGGTCGCGTAGAGGCCGAGGCTGCCGTAACCGCGGTAGGCAAGCGGGCGGATGTAGCCGGACTGGAGGCCGTTGCGGGTCAGCAGGCCGTGCGTGGCGGTGCGTATCTCAGCCGCCGAGTAGGGCAGGTCCATGTAGTACAGCGCCGCCGACTTCTCCAGGCGGGCGAGGTGGTCGGCGTGGCGGAAGATCGCCGGGCCACGCTCGGTCTCGTAGCAACGAATCCCCTCGAAGACGCCGGTGCCGTAGTGCAGGCCGTGGCTGAGCACGTGGGTCTGGGCGTCCTCCCAGGGCACGAACTCGCCGTTCTGCCAAATCAAATCGACCGGATCCATGTTGCAGAAGTATGCCCGATCAAACGCAGGGCTTCACCCCCGCGGTCGCGAATGACGGCCGGTAAGCAAAAAAGGAGGCACAGTCCATGAGCTCGCATTTTCGCCCGAGGCTCAACTACTCGAACGTGATCGCGACGATCGCGCTGTTCATCGCCCTCGGCGGTGCCGCGGTTGCCGCCGGCCTGCCGAAGAAGAGCGTCGGCGCCCAGCAGCTGAAGCGCGGCGCCGTCACCGCGGCGGCGATCAAGAAGGGCGCCGTGACCGGGGCCAAGCTGGCCCCGAAGTCGGTCATCGCCGGCAAGCTCGGGCCCAACGCGGTGCTGCCGGGCAACATCGGCAACGGCGCGATCACCAGCGCCAAGCTCGGTGCCGGCTCGGTCCTCGCCAGCACGATAAAGAACGGCGTGATCACCTCGAACAAGCTGCAGAGCAAAGCCGTGACCACCGACAAGCTCGCCGCCGGCGCGGTGACCAACCCGATCCTCGCCAACGGCTCGGTGACCCCGAACAAGCTCAGCAGCGAATTCGGACCGATCGTCTCGACCCTGAAAAGCGGCCAGACGCTACGCGGGGTATTTGACTTAGGTGGATCGGCCGCGATCGTCGGTGAGCTGGCCCGGGACGGCGTCAGCTACCAGTTCCCGCTGAACGCCGCGCCAGCCGTCACGGTGCTGAAAAAAGGCGAAGCCAGCGCCAACTGCGCCGGCCTCGGCGCGGGCGGGTTCACGCCCCAGGCGACCGGGGGCAACCTCTGCGTCTACGTGACCGAAAGCGCCAACCTCGACGCGACCACGCCGCTGGCGGTCGACGGCCTCAACAGCACCAGGCTCGGGTTCGGCCTGATCGCCAAAGCCAACGAAAAAGAAAAAGAGTTCTTCGCCGTCGGCCAGTGGGCGGTGACGGCGCCCTAGTCAGGCGCTGAGCAGTTCGAGGACCGCGTCGGTCATCTCGGCGGTCCCGACCTCGACCTCGGCGGGGACGTCTGGCATCGGAGGCTCGGCCAGCGTTCCCGCCGCCAGGTCCGGCGTGCGCAGACCCCGTTCCAGGGCAGCGTCCACGGCGGTCTCGATGCGGACGGCGTCGTCAGCGCGGCCGAAGCCGTGGCGCAGCATCATCGCCGCCGAGAGGAAGGTCGCGAGCGGGTTGGCGATGCCCTTACCGGCGATGTCGGGGGCCGAGCCGTGGACCGGCTCGAACAGGCCCGGGGCGCCGTCGGCGCCGAGGCTGGCGGAGGGCAGCATCCCCAGGGACCCGGTCAGCATCGCCGACTCGTCGCTGAGGATGTCGCCGAAGAGGTTCTCGGTGACGATCACGTCGAACTCGGCCGGGCGTGAGACCAGCTGCATCGCCGCGTTGTCGACCAGCAGGTGGTCGAGCTCGACGTCGGCGTAGTCGGGGGCGATCCCGGTGACCACCTCGCGCCAGAGCCGCGAGGTCTCGAGCACGTTGGCCTTGTCGACCGAGGTCACCCGCGGGGTGCGGCCGGAGTCGCCGGCACGGCGGCGGGCGGCTTCGAAGGCGGTGCGGGCGATCCGCTCGATTTCCCCGGCGGTGTACTCGCAGGTGTCATGGGCGCTGTCGCCGTCACGACCGGAGTCGCCGAAGTAGATGCCGCCGGTGAGCTCGCGGACGACCAGCAGGTCGGTGCCGACGATCCGCTCTTCGCGCAGCGGGCTGGCCCCGACCAATGCCGGGCTCGGCCGCACCGGGCGCAGGTTGGCGTAGAGACCCATGCCCTTGCGCAGGCCGAGCAGGCCCTGCTCGGGACGTGGGGCTTTCGGGTCCGTGGTGTCCCACTTGGGACCGCCGACGGCGCCGAGCAGGACCGCGTCGGCAGCCCGGCAGGCCGCCAGCACCTCGTCGGTGAGGGCGGTCCCGTGCTCGTCGATCGAGCAGCCGCCCATCAGGCGCTCCTCAAACTCGAAGCTGTCGAGCGAGTCCAGCAGCTGGCGCGCCGCGGCGATGATTTCGGGCCCGATCCCGTCGCCGGGAAGGAGGACTATGCGCGGGGTGTCGCTCATCGGGGCGGGACTCTAGTCAGGCGGCGACGGCCTCGATGTTGAGGCGCACATAGTCGAGGACCAGCGGCTGCTCGCCCGCGGCGAGGACCGCCTCCGCGAAGGCTCGCCGTTTCTCCTCGGGCAGCTGCGCCAACAACGGACCCAGGGTGACGGTCATCGTGAACGCAAGCGGGTCCGCGGGCTGCACCGGCTTGGGCTCGAGCCAGCAACGGGCATCGGCAAATCCGGCGGCGCGCAGGCGCGCTTCGGTCTCCGCCGGGCCGGCGAAGTTCCAGATCGAGTCGGCGTCGCCGAAGTGCTGACCAAACTCGGGGTCGGACGCCGCCGTGATGATTGCCTGCGCGTGCCGGGAGACGTTCCCTTCGCCGCCACATTGAGCGACCAAGCGACCGCCGGGACTCAGGGCGGCACGCAGTCGCCCGAAGAGCCGGTCGTGGTCGAGCAGCCAGTGGAAGGTCGCGGTCGAGAAGATCAGGTCGACGGGCTCCTCCAGCTCCAGCTCCGCCAGATCGGCGACCAGGTAGTCGGTGCTTTCGCCGAGTCGCTCCCGCGCTTTCTCGATCATCGCCTCGGAGCCGTCGACGGCGATCAGGTGCCCCCGCGGCAGGCGCGCCAGCAGGCGCTCGGCGACGCGGCCGGACCCGCATCCGGCGTCGAGCACGGTCTCGTCGCCGCGCAGCTCCAGTCGCTCCAGCACCTCGATGCCCCATTCGAACTGGGGGTCGGAGACCTGGTCGTAGGTCTCGGCATCCCACTCGCGGGAGCTGCTGTTCATCGCCCCGGTCGGGCGCTCCTCGCTCACAACGCGGTGGTGACGGGACCGGGCGACGCCTCGGCGCCCTGCTCGAAGGCGTCGATCGCCCCCGCGTTCTCCAGGGTGATGCCGATGTCGTCGAGGCCGTTCAGCAGCCGGTGCTTGACGTCGGGCTCGACCGCGAACTCGAAGACGCCGGCGGCGCAGGTGACGGTCTCGTCGTCGACGTCGATCCGCGCCTCGCCCGCTTCGGCGACGGCCTTGCAGTGCTCCTCGTCGAGGATCGCGGGCAGCAGCCCGATCTTGGTGCAGTTGGAGTAGAAGATGTCGGCGAAGGAGGGCGCCACGATCGCCTGGAAGCCGAAGTCCTCCAGCGCCCAGGGGGCGTGCTCGCGCGAAGAGCCGCAGCCGAAGTTGCGCCCCGCGACCAGGATCGGGTTCGGCTCCAGCTCGATCTCGCCATCGCGGATCCAGTCGTAGAAGAGGAACTCGCCGAAGCCGGTCCGCTCGACCCGCTTGAGGAACTGCTTGGGGATGATCTGGTCGGTATCGACGTCGTGGCGGTCCAGGACCGACACCTTGCCCTCGATTACGTCTACAGGCCTCATCTTCAGCTCCAATCCCGGATGTCGACGAAATGTCCCTCGATGGCCGCCGCGGCCGCCATTTTCGGGCTGACCAGGTGGGTGCGCCCACCCTTGCCCTGCCGTCCCTCGAAGTTGCGGTTCGAGGTCGAGGCGCAGCGCTCGCCCTCGTCGAGGATGTCGGGGTTCATCCCCAGGCACATCGAGCAGCCCGCCTCGCGCCATTCGAAGCCGGCGGCACGGAAGACGTCGTGCAGGCCCTCGGCTTCGGCGGTCGCCTTCACCTGCTGGGAGCCGGGGACGACCATCCCCCGCACCGAGCCGGCGACCTTGCGGCCCTCGACGACCGCCGCCGCCTCGCGCAGGTCCTCGATGCGGCTGTTGGTGCAGGAGCCGATGAAGACCCGTTCCGGGGCGACCTCGGTCATCGGCGTGCCGGCCTTCAGACCCATGTAGGTGAGGGCGCGTTCGGCCGATTCGCGATCGGCGGGCGAATCCATCGCCTCCGGGTCGGGAACGCTGTCGGTGACCTCGACGACCATGCCCGGGTTGGTCCCCCAGGTGACCATCGGCGAGATCTCGCCGGCGTCGACCTCGACCTCGGTGTCGAACGTGGCCCCGTCGTCGCTCGGAAGCTGCCGCCAGCGCTCCACCGCGGCGTCGAAGTCGGCCGGGGCGGCGTCGCGACCGCGGACCCACTCGAAGGTCTTCCCGTCGGGGGCGATCATGCCGGCGCGGCCGCCGCCCTCGATCGTCATGTTGCAGATCGTCATCCGGCCCGGCATCGCCAGCGCCTCGATCGCCGGCCCGGCGTACTCGACCGCGTAGCCGGTCATGCCACCGGTGCCGAGGCGCCCGATCGTCGCCAGGATCAGGTCCTTCGGGGTGACGCCCGAGCCGAGCTCGCCGGCGTAGGAGATCCGCATCGTCTTCGGCCGCTTCTGGACCAGGCACTGGGTCGCCAGCACGTGCTCGACCTCGGAGGTGCCGATGCCGAAGGCCAGCGCCCCGAAGGCCCCGTGCGTGGAGGTGTGGCTGTCGCCGCAGACGATCGTCATGCCGGGCTGGGTCACGCCCAGCTCCGGACCGATCACGTGGACGATCCCCTGGCGCTCGGAGCCCAGCGAGTAGAGCGGGATGCCGAACTCCTCGCAGTTGCGCTCCAGCGTTTCGACCTGGACCCGGGAGAGCTCGTCGGCGATCAGGCGGGCGGCCATGGTGCCGTCGGTGGGCACGTTGTGGTCGGCGGTGGCCAGCGTCTTGTCGGCACGGCGGACCGGGCGGCCGGCCAGGCGCAGGCCGTCGAAGGCCTGCGGCGAGGTCACCTCGTGCACGAGGTGCAGGTCGATGTAGATCAGGTCGTTGGAGACCTCGTGCTGCTCCCAGATCTTTTCGAACATGTTCTTCGGCATTGCCAGCTCCTCCTCAGCCGCGCCTGAGGCCCGCGGCGATCACGGCGATGAACCTGGTCGGGTCCTCGCCATCGTTCTCGAAATGGTGCGGCAGGTCGGCGTCGAAGGTGACGCTGTCGCCGCTGGAAAGGTCGTGGCGGGCGCCCTCGACGAAGAGCGCCAGGTGGCCGTTGAGGACGACCGCGGTCTCGCGGCTGCCCGGCTCGTGCATCGGCGGGTCGGCGCGGCCGCCGGTGGTGGCGCCGGGCTCGAGCGTGTGCAGCGAGACGTCGGCGCGCTGCCCCGGCAGCGGTGGCGTCAGCTCCTCGAAGCGATGGCCGCCGCGCTCGAAGCGGCGGCGCTCGCCGGCGCGGCTGAGGGCGACGTGCTGACCCTCGTCGAGGCGCAGCAGTTGCGACAGCGTCAATTCGAGGCCCGCGGCGATCTTCTCGGCCACGGCCAGGGTCGGGCTCGTCTCACCGCGCTCGACCTGTGAGAGCATCGGCGCGCTGACCCCCGAGCGCTCGGCCAGGTCGCGCAGCGACAAGCCCATCGCGTCACGCAGGGCTTTGATGCGGGAGCCGACGTTGGTCGGCGGGGCGGGGGTCGGCGGCGCGCCTTCGCTGCTCGGTTTCTTGGCGGCTGCGGTGCTCATCGGTGGCGTACGTTATCACGGACGTTTGTATTTCATGCGCTCGAGGGCGGCGATTGAGCCAGCGCACGCCTCAGGTCGCCCTCCACTTCTCCAGGAATGTCATGGAGATGGCGCCAGGTGACGCGGGTGGTCCGGTAGCCAGCCGCGAGCAGGCGCCGGTCGCGGTCCCGATCGCCCTCGAATGCAGCTCCAGGTGCCGTGCGATTCATGGCTGTCGAGCTCGACGATCAGCCGCTCCTGCGCCCACAGGCAGTCGGCCTGGAAACGATGCGACCCGAGCTCGATCCAGGCGTTGAGCCGCGGTCGCGGCAGGCCGACGCGGTCGAGAAAGGCGAGGAACCGTGCCTCCAGCTCCTTACGGGTCACCCCGACCGGGAGGTCGCGCCGGCGCCGCAGGCACTCGCGGATCGTGCGGACGCCGTGGCGCCGCGGATAGCGGTCAAGCAGGTCTTCCAGCGTCAGCGCGTCATACAGGCGCAGGCGTTCGGACTGGCGCAGCGCCTGCTCGACCGCGTCGACCCTGAGCGTTGAGGCGAGGTCGAAGACGGTGCGAGGCACGGTCGTCAGCGGAATCCCTTCGCACTCCGTCACCTCGTCTGCCGGCAGGTCCGCGAAATGGCGCTGGACGCCAGCGCGAGAGCGGCTCTTCCGCGGCACCGTCACCTCGATCGCGTGGGTTCCATGGCCCCGGATCCCCCACAGCGCCGCGCCCGAGCGATGGCTGAGCGCGGCCTCCGGTCCGCAGGCCAGGACGGCCGCCATCCAACGCGCCTCGCGCGAGAGCACCCGGTGACCAACGGCGTAGACACTCCGGTCGAGGCGCTGAAGGCGCCCCATCCGCACGCGCTTCTCGATCGACCCCTTCCCCACCCCGAGCCGCTCCAGCTGCCGGCGGGCCACCACTCCGTGCTGCCGCTCGGCCAGCTCCGCGATGCGCCCGTCGAGGGCACGCGTCTGCTCCAAGGCACCCATGGGATGCCTAAGTGCAGACGCGTGCGGAACTCGCCCCCGTTAGGGGCCGGGGGTGCGTTCTACGGCGGCTTCGGCGGTGGCCGATTCGGCCTCGCGGGTGGCGGCGCCTTCCAATGCATTGGACAGGGCGCGGACGTAGGCGCGGGCGGAGGCCTCGAGGATGTCGGTCGCCACGCCCTGGCCGGTGGCCAGGCGGCCGCCGACTCGCAGCATCACGGTCACCTCGCCGAGGGCGTCCTCTCCCCCGGTCACCGCCTCGACCGCGTACTTGGCCAGCTCGCATTCGGTTTCCGTGGCTGACTGGATCGCGCGGAAAATCGCGTCGACCGGGCCATCGCCGCCGGACTCGCCGAACGCCTTCTCACCTGAGGGCAGGGTCACAGCCACCTTGGCGACGGGCTCGCGACGGGAACCCGCCTCGACCTCGAACCAGGCCAGCTCGTGGGCGTCGGAACGCTCGCGCATCTCGTCGGAGACGATCGCCTCCAGGTCGAGTGCGGTCACCTGCTTCTTGCGGTCGGCGACCTCCTTGAAGGCCTTGAAGGCGGCGTTCAGCGCGTTGCCCTCGACCTGGAAGCCCAGCTGCTCCAGAGCGTCTTTCAATGCGTGGCGGCCGGAGTGCTTGCCCAGCACGATCGAGTTCGACTCCAGGCCGACTTCGGTCGCGTCCATGATCTCGTAGGTGCTGCGCTCCTTCAGCACGCCGTCCTGGTGGATCCCGGACTCGTGGGCGAAGGCGTTGCGGCCGACGATCGCCTTGTTGGGCTGGATCGCGTAGCCGGTCAGGCGCGAGACCATGCGGCTAGTGCGGGCGATCTCACGCGTGTTGATCCCGGTGGTGAGGCCGTGGGCATCCTCGCGGACCTTGACCAGCATCGCGATCTCCTCCAGCGAGCAGTTGCCGGCCCGCTCGCCGATCCCGTTGACCGCGCACTCGACCTGCCGCGCCCCGGCCAGGACGCCGGCGTAGGAGTTGGCCACCGCCAGCCCCAGGTCGTCGTGGCAATGGACCGACAGCTCCACCTCACGCAGCGCCGGCACCAACTCATACAGGCGGCGGAAGTAGTCCGCGTACTCCTCCGGCGTCGTGTAGCCGACCGTGTCGGGGATGTTGACGACGACCGCGCCCTCCTCGACGGCGATCGCGCAGACTTCGGCGGTGAACTCGATGTCCGCCCTCGTCGCGTCCATCGGCGAGAACTCGACGTCCTCGCAGTAGGACTTGGCCAGGGCGACGGCCGCACGGGCCTGGCCCTTGACGTCCTCGCGATCGGTCTGCAGCTGGTGCTCGATGTGGATGTCGGAGGTGGAGATGAAGGTGTGGATGCGCGGGCGCCCGGCGTCCTTCACCGCCCCCCAGGCAGCGTCGATGTCGGCCTTGTGGGTGCGGGCGAGGCCGCAGATCACCGGGCCCTCGACCACCCGCGAGATCTTCTGGACAGCCTCGAAGTCGCCGGGCGAGGTGATCGGGAAGCCGGCCTCGATCACGTCTACCCCCAGCTTTGCCAGCTGCTGGGCGATCTCGACCTTCTCGGCGGTGTTCAGCGAGATTCCGGGCGACTGCTCGCCGTCTCTCAGGGTGGTGTCGAAAATGTGGACGCGGTTGGCGTCAGGTGCGGATCCCATTGGATCTCTCCTTCTCTCCTAAGTTCGAATGGCCTTTTGTCTCGCGGCTATCGCGCCGCCCAGCGCTATTCCCCCCGAGGGGGGAGGAGAAGGAGAAGCGCGAGGCTGTGGTGCCGGTGGGTCATTCGCCTACCAGGGTAGCGCAGCGCGGCGCGGCATCGGCTGCTTTTCATAGGCTGCCGCGCATCGAGGCCTCCCCGCAGCGCATCAACTGGCTCGCCCTCTTCGCGATGGGGGTCGCGGTGCTGGTGATCGCCAACGACTTCTCCGCGATCAACGTCGCACTGCCGACGATGGAGAAGGACTTCGACACCAACATCAACACGATCCAGTGGGTCGTCAACGCCTACGCGCTGACCTTCGGGGTGATGATCGTCACCGGCGGCCGCCTCGCCGACATGTTCGGGCGCCGCAACGCCTTCTTTCTCGGGACCGCGATCTTCGCCACGATGTCGGCGCTGGGCGGCGCCGCCCAGTCGGAGGCCTGGCTGATCGCCTGCCGCACCCTGATGGGGATCGGCGGCGCCTTGATGTGGCCGGCGATCCTCGGCATGACCTTCGCGATCCTGCCCGCGGACAAGGCCGGGCTGGCCGGCGGGATCATCCTCGGCGCCGCCGGCCTCGGCAACGCCCTCGGGCCGCTGATCGGCGGTGTCCTCACCGAGACGCTGAGCTGGCGCTGGATCTTCTTCCTCAACGTCCCGATCGCGATCTTCGCCGTCGCCGTCACCTGGTTCCTGGTCCACGTCGAGGAGCCCGAAGCAAAGGACCGGCGGCTCGACTACGCGGGAATCTCCGTCCTCTCGGTCGGCCTCGTCTCGCTGCTCGTCGCCCTCGACCAGGCCGCCGACTGGGGCTGGAGCGACCCGCGGGTGGTCTGCTTGCTGGCCGTCGCCGTCGTCCTCGTCCTCGCCTTCGTGCCGATCGAGCGCCGCGCCGGCACCCATGCCCTGGTCCCGCGCGAGATCATGCGCAACCGCAGCTTCACCGCCTCCTGCGTGGCGATCCTCTTCATGTCGGCGACCTTCTTCGCCTCGCTGCTCTACCTGCCGCAGTTCATGGAGAAGCAGTTCGGCTACTCGCCGCTGGAAGCCGGGGTCGGGATCCTCCCCTTCCTCGGCGTCTTCGCGATCGTCTCCTTCGTCGCCGGGCCGCTCTACAACCGGCTGGGAGCAAAGCCGCTGGCGGTCTTCGGCGCCGGCTGCATCACCGTCGCTCCGTTCCTCTTCTCACAGGTCGACGGCGGCTCCAGCTATAGCTCGCTGGTGCCGGGGATGGTCGTGCTCGGCCTCGGCGTCGGCAGCTTCTACCCGACCGCGACCACCGCCGGCGTGACCTCGGTCGACGACTCCCAGACCAGCCTCGCCGGCGGCATCATCTACATGTTCCAGATCGCCGGCGGCTCGATCGGGCTGGGGCTGACGACGACGGTCTTCTCGGCCGCGATCCCACCTTTCGTCGACGGCGTCGAGGCCGGCTTCAGGCTCGACGCGGGGCTGTCGCTGGTCGGCTTCCTGATCTCGCTGCTGTTCGTCGGCGGGACGCTCTTCTCGCGGGCGAAGCCCGCTGACCAACCTGCCTAGCCCGCCGCTAGGAGATGGTGTTCACGCCGGGGCCGCCGACGTTTTCGTTTTCGCCCGAGCCGCCGCGCAGGAGGTCGTCGCCCGGGCCCGCATAGAGCCGGTCGTTGCCGGCGCCGCCGAAGAGGCTGTCGTTTCCGGTGCGGCCGATCAGTGTGTCTTCCCCATCCCCCCCGACCAGCTTGTCGTTGCCGGCGCCGCCGTAGAGCCGGTCGTTGCCGGGACCGCCGCGCAGGGTCACCGGGACCTGGATCTTGGGAGAGATAATCGCCGAGTCGTTGCCGCCGCCGGCGTTGACTTCGAAGCCGGCGATCGCGGTCGCTTCGCAAAGCAGGCGGTTCTCGACGGCATCGGGGTGGGTGCAGATCGCGCCGCCGACTTCGAGCGGACCGACCGAGTCGATGATGTAGGAGCGACCATCCAAGCTGAGCTTGACGTCGAGGACGTCCTGTTCGTCGCCGCCGGTGATGAGCATGGTGAAGGAGCGTTCTTCGGCATGCGCGGGGGTCACGGCAAAAGCCGCGACCAACATCGCCGCAATCAGGATCGCCCTCTTCATCACGCAGTTTGTTCGGCCAGGAAAACGCAGGCCCTGCTATGGAAACAACACAACCTTGCCGACGTTGCGGCGTTCGGCGATGAACTGGTGCGCCTCGCCGGCACGATCGAACGGGAACGCCTCGGAGACGACCGGCTCGATGCGGCCGGCCTCGAGATCGGCCATCAGCGGCTCGGTGACGCGGTCGAGGTTGCCCTCGCGCTCCCACCAGCTCAGCATGTTGAGGCCGAAGACCCCTTTGTTCTCGTTCATCATCATCAGGCTTCGCCACCAGGGCATCGTTGCCAGCGGCATCTTCGCCAGACTCTTCAGCGTCGTCGGAATATTGCGGACGCCGTTGTCGGAGTTCTCCGAAAGCCCGTACATGACCAGGCGGCCGCCGGGGCGCAGCAGCCGGTAGTCCTTGCGAAACGAGGTCGGGCCGAGCGCGTCCATGATCAGGTCGACACCCTCGCCGTTGGTGATGCGCATCACCTCGGCCTCGAAGTCCTGGTTGCGGTAGTCGATCGCGTGGGTGACGCCCTGGGCGCGAATCGCGTCGTGCTTGCCGGGCGAGGCGGTGCCGAAGATCTCAGCGCCGGCGTTGCGGGCGATCTGGGTTGCCGAGATGCCGACGCCACCACCCGCGGCGTGGATGAGGACGCGGGTGCCCTCGCGCAAGCTCCCCATCAGCATCAGCGCCGCGTAGGCCGTGCCGTAGTTGACCGGGAAGGCGGCGCCCTGCTCGAAGCTGAGCCGATCGGGCAGCGGCAATGCCTGCTCGGCCGGGACCGTGACCAGCTCCGCCTGACCGCCGAAGCGGGTGCCGGCGACGACCCGGTCGCCGACCGCGTGCTCGCTCACGCCCGCCCCCACGCTCTCGACCTCGCCGGCGACCTCGTAGCCGAGCACGCAGGGGGTCTTGGGAGCATCGGGGTAGAGACCGACCCGGGCCAGCGTGTCGGCGAAGTTGATGCCGGCGGCGCGGACCGCGATGCGGAGCTCGCCCGGTCCGACGGGTGGGTCCGGCCGCTCCTGGACCTGGAGAACCTCGGGACCGCCGGTGCCGGTGAGAACGACTGCGCGCATCGGGCAACCCTAGACGCTGCGGGAACTTCCTGGCCGACTGGCCAAATACTCGCTAAAGGTCGACGGAGCGGCCGACCGCGAACCCGTCGACCCCGAGGATTTTCTCGATCGTCTCGCCGCGCACCGGGGCATCGGTCGTAAGCGCCATCACGGCGCGGTCCCCACCTTGCTCGGCGCCGACGGCGGCGGAGACGATGTTGACCCCCTCCTCGCCGAACATCGTCCCGACCCGGCCGATCATCCCCGGCTGGTCGGCGTAGCGGAAGACGGCGATGTGCTCGGCGAAGGGCAGGTAGAAGCCCTCGCCCCAGACCGAGACCAGGTAGGGCTCGTTGCGGGGGCCGACACTGGTGCCGGAGACCTCGACCTCGTGGTCGCCGGAGCCGACGCGGACGGTGACCAGCTCGGTGAAGTCCTCGGTGCTGGCGTCCTTGGTCTCGACCAGCTCGATCCCGCGCTCCTCCGCCATCTGCGGCGCGTTGACGAGGTTGACCGGCTCCTCGGTGTTGCCGGCGAGGATCCCGGCCAGCACGGCGATCCCGAGCAAACGGGTGTCGTGGGAGGCGATGCGGCCGCGGAATTCGGCGCTGACCCGATCGACCGAGCCGTCGCCGAGACCCTGGGCGAGCCGGCCGAGCTTTTCGCAGAGCGGCACGAACGGCGCCAATGCCTCCATCGCCTCGGGCCTGACGGCGGCGATGTTGACCGCGTTGGTGACGACGCCGCCGCTGAGGGCCGCGGTCACCTGCTCGGCGGTGACGACGCCGGCGCGGTCCTGGGCCTCGGCGGTCGAGGCACCGAGATGCGGCGTCACGACGACGTCCTCGCGGGCGAAGAGCGGGTGCTCGGTGAAGGGCTCGGAGGGGAAGACGTCGAGCGCGGCACCGGCCAGCTTGCCGGACGCGAGACCGGCCTCGAGTGCGTCGAGGTCGACCAGCTCGCCGCGGGCGCAGTTGACGAGGCGAGCGCCGTCCTTCATCTGGGCGATCGTCTCGGTGCCGATCAGGCCGATCGTCTCCGGCGTCTTCGGCACGTGCAGGGTGACGAGGTCGGAGCGTCCGAGCACCTCCTCGACGCTGTCGAGGCCCTCGACGCCGAGCTCGCGGAAGCGCTCGGCGGAGACGAACTTGTCGAAGGCGACGACATCCATCTCGAAGCTCTGGGCGCGTTTGGCGACGAGCTGCCCGATGCGGCCGAAGCCGATCACCCCGAGCGTCTTGCCGTAGAGCTCAGCGCCCTTGAACTTGGCCCGGTCCCAGCGCCCGGCGACGAGCGATTCATGCGCCTGCGGGACGTTGCGGAACAGCGCCAGCGCCAGCGCGATCGTGTGCTCGGCGGCGGCGACGGAGTTCGACTCGGGGGCGTTGGCGACGATGATCCCGCGCCGGGTGGCGGCCGGGATGTCGACATTGTCGACGCCGGTGCCGGCGCGGCCGATCACCTTCAGGTTGGCGGCCAGCTCGATCAGCTCCGGCGTCATCTTCGTCGCCGAGCGGATCAGGATCGCGTCGAACTCGCCGATCCGCTCGCGCAGCTCCTGGTCGGACATCTCGAGGCCGAGCTCGACCTCGAAGTTCGCCCGCAGCAGGTCGACGCCGGTGTCGGCGATCTTCTCCTTGACCAGGACCTTCACCGCGCCACCCCGTCGACGTTGGCGAGCACCCAGTCGATGCAGGCGGTCAGCGCCTCGACGTCGTCCGGATCGACCGCGGGGAACATCCCCACCCGCAGCTGGTTGCGGCCGAGCTTGCGGTAGGGCTCGACGTCGACGATGCCGTTGGCGCGCAGCGCGGCGGCCAGCGCGGCGGCGTCGACCGAGTCGGCGAAGTCGATCGTGCCGACGACCAGAGAGCGCTTCGCCGGGTCGGCGACGAACGGCGTCGCGACGTCGCTGGCCTCGGCCCAGCCGTACAGGCGGCCGGAAGAATCGGAGGTGCGCGCGACGCACCAGTCGAGGCCACCGCCGGCGAGCATCCACTCGACCTGGTCGGCGAGCAGCAGCAGGGTCGCCAGCGCCGGCGTGTTGTACGTCTGCTCCTTGCGCGAATTTTCCAGGGCCGTCCGCAGCGAGAGGAATTCCGGCTGCCAGCGTCCCTCGGCCCCGTCCAGCTCCTCGATGCGGGCGATCGCGGCGGGGCTGAGCAGCGCCAGCCAGAGGCCGCCGTCGGCACCGAAGGACTTCTGCGGGGCGAAGTAGTAGGCGTCGGCCGCGGCGACGGCGACGGGCAGGCCGCCGGCGCCGGAGGTGGCATCGATCAGGACCAGCGCCTCGCCGGCTCCGGCGGGGCGCTCGACCGGCACCATCACCCCGGTCGAGGTCTCGTTGTGGGCCCAGGCGAGCACGTCGGCGGCGGGATCGGCGACCGGAGCGGGCGCGTCGCCGGGGTCGGCCGCGACGACGATCGGGTCGGCGAGGAAGGGCGCGCCCGCGGTCGCCTTGGCGAACTTCTGCGAGAACTCGCCGTAGGTGAGGTGGAGGGCGCGGTCGCGCACGAGCCAGGCGGCCGCGGCGTCCCAGAAGGCGGTGGTGCCGCCGTTGCCGAGGGCGACCTCGTAGCCGTCGGGCAGCGAGAAGAGCTCGGCCAGGCCGGTGCGGACGCGGCGGACAACGTCGCGGACGGGAGCCTGGCGGTGCGAGGTCCCCATCAGCTGCGCCTGCTCGGCGAGCGCCGCGAGCGCCTCCGGGCGCACCTTCGAGGGCCCGCAGCCGAAGCGGCCGTCGGCCGGCTTCAGGTCGGCCGGGATCTGCGCGGTGTCGGTGGTTGCGGGCGCCATCGGGCTCGACAGGTTATTGACCCTCGCGGGTGGACTGGCGCCGGGGCCGGGGGTAGGCTCGCGCCGCTGTCTCCCAGTCCCGTCCGAACCCGAGGGGGATCGATGTATCCGATCAGCTATGAAGCCGATTTCAACGCGACGCCGAACCGCTGGACGACCTTCTTCCGGCTGATCCTGGCGATCCCGTGGTTCATCGTCGCCGCCTTCTGGGGGATCCTCTTCGCCTTCACCCACCTCTTCGCCTGGGTCGCCGTGGTCATCCTTGGCCGCTACCCGCAGTGGCTGTACGAGTTCAACTCCGGCGTCGTCCGCTTCTCGATTCGGACCTCCGCCTGGGTCTTCCTGCAGACCGACGTCTGGCCCCCGTTCAACCTCAAAGACGACCCCAGCTACCCGATCCGGGTCAATTTCGCGCCGCCGGCCGAGCGCCAGAGCCGGCTCAAAGCCTTCTTCCGGATCATCCTGGTGCTTCCGGTCCTGCTCGTGCTCTCCTACGGAACCACCTATATCCAGCAACTGGCCGCCCTCGTCGCCTGGCTGACGATCGTCTTCCGCGGTTACCTGCCCGAGGGCATCAACAACATGCTGACCTTCGTCAACAGCTTCCACGCCCGCGTCTTCGGCTACCTGGCGCTACTGACCGACGACTACCCACCGATCGGGCTCGAGCGGGCGAAGGGGCTGACGACCAGCCCCGAGCCACCCGCCGCCCCCCAACCGCCGGCCATGCCGGCCATCTAGGAGATAGACGATGAGCGACGCAGTCACCAAAGGCGAGGGCTACTCCGTGGCCAACCTCACCGACCTCGGCGAGGGCCCCGGGTTCCGCAAGATCCGCAAGGAGCTGGGCGTGACCGCCTTCGGCGTCAACGCGATCGTCCTGCCGCCGACCTACGAGACCGGCAGCCACCTGCACGATGAGCAGGAGGAGCTCTACTTCGTCCACAGCGGCGAAGTCGAGTTCACCTTCGGTGACGGCTCGACCCAGCGCCTCGGCCCCGGCGGCCTCGCCTGGGTCGACGCCCCGACCTCGCGCAAAGTGAGGAACGTGAGCGATTCGGAGGAGGCCGTCTACGTGATCGTCGGGGGTAAGGACGGGTACGTGGGTCGGGACGGCAAGCTGGCCGAGGGCGAGACGCACCGCTGATCTGAGGTGTACGTGGGGGAGTCGGGTGCCCCTCTCTCAGAAGCCGTCGCGCAGCTGGGGCGCGCGGTTAGGGCTCGAACCCCCGCGCTTGAGCTTCTGCGAGAGGGGCACCCGACTCCCTAACAAGCGCTCGCGTCAACGGCCGCCTCGTAGGAAGCAAGGTCCCGCGGGACCCACCAGAGCGTTGGCACCCCCACAGCTCACAGCCGGAGAGATGCTGCCCACCTCAGACCGGCTCGGCAGATCGGACGCTGGGCGATCCGTGAGGGAGGGGTGGGTGCCCCTCTCACGGAGGCTCAAGCGCGGGGGCTGGAGCCCTAGCCGCGCGTCCCAGCTGCGCGACGGTCTCCGGGAGAGGGGCACCCACCCCTCCCCAACCGACCGCACCTACTTCGTGTCTTTGAACCCCTGATCGATCCAGGGCATCATGTCCCGCAGGTCTTTGCCGACGTCCTCGATCTCCGCCCCCTGCAGGTCTCCCCGCATGCGGTCGAAGTTCTCGTTGCCGGCCTTGTTCTCGGCGATGAACTCGCGGGCGAAGTCGCCGTCCTGGATCTCTTTGAGGATCTGCTTCATCGCCGCCTTGGTCTCGTCGGTGATCACCCGGTTGCCGCGGGTGAGGTCGCCGTACTCGGCGGTGTTGGAGATCGAGTGGTGCATCCCCTGGATGCCCTTCTCGTACATCAGGTCGGCGATCAGCTTCAGCTCGTGCAGGCACTCGAAGTAGGCCAGGCGCGGGTCGTAGCCGGCCTCGACCAGGGTCTCGAAGCCCGCCTGGACCAGCTCCGAGGCACCGCCGCAGAGGACGGCCTGCTCGCCGAAGAGGTCGGTCTCGCACTCGTCTTTGAAGCTGGTCTCGATGACCGCGGCGCGACCGCCGCCGATCCCGGAGGCGTAGGCGAGGACGAGGTCGTGGGCGTTGCCGCTGGCGTCCTGGTGGACCGCCATCAGGCAGGGGACGCCGTTGCCTTCCTCGTACTGGCGCCGGACCAGGTGGCCCGGGCCCTTGGGCGCGACCATGCCGACGTCGACGCCGGCCGGCGGCTGGATCTCACCGAAGTGGATCGCGAAACCGTGGGCGAAGAGGAGGAGGTTGCCGGGGGCGATGCCGTCGGCGATCTCGGCGTTCCAGACCTCGGACTGCTTCTCGTCCGGGAGCAGGATCATCACCAGGTCGCCGCGGCTGGCGGCTTCGGCGACGTCGAGCACCTCGAGCCCGGCCGCTTCGGCCTTGGCGCGGCTGGAGGAATCGGGACGGAGGCCGACGACCACGTCGACTCCGGAGTCCTTGAGGTTGAGGGCGTGAGCGTGCCCCTGAGAGCCGTAACCGAGGATCGCGACGGTCTTGCCGTCGAGCTTGCCGAGGTCGGCGTCTTTGTCGTAGAAAATATCGTCAGTTCTCATGGCTGAGCAGGCTATCCAACAGCCCTAGCGGAGCGCCCTGCGCATCAACTTCCCCGAGGGCGTGCGCGGCAGCGCCGCCGCCAGCTCGACCCGCTTCGGCACCTTGTAGCCGGCCAGCGACTGGGCGCAGTGGTGGCGCAGTTCGTCGGGGGTGACGGCCGAGCCGCTTTCCAGCACCACGACCGCGGTCACCGCCTGCTGCCACTCGGGGTCCTCGCGGCCGACGACGGCGGCGTCGGCGACCTCCGGGTGGCGCAGCAGCACCTCCTCGACCTCGGCCGGGACGATGTTCTCGCCGCCGCTGACGATCATGTCGTCGATCCGGTCCTTGACGTAGAGAAAGCCCTCGTCGTCGATGTGGCCGAGGTCGCCGGTGTGCAGCCAGCCGTCGGCGTCGGCGCAGCCGGGGGCGACGGTCGGGCCCTGGACGAGGATCTCGCCGTCCTCGATCCGCAGGTGGGTGGTCAGCAGCGGCCGCCCGGCGGAGCCGAGCTTGCGCTGGGCATCGGCCGGAGTCAGGGTCGTCACCTGCGAGCAGGTCTCGGTCAGGCCGTAGGTCTGGACCACCGTCGCACCCTTGGCGATCGCCTCTTCCAGCGGCTCCGCCGGCACCGGGCCGCCGCCGACCAGGATCGCCCGCGGGCCGGAGAGATCGGCGCCGGCGTCGAGCAGGCGGGTCAGCATCGTCGCCACCACCGAGACCACGGTGATGTCGTCGGCTTCGAGCGCGGCGCCGGCACGATCGACGTCGAAGCCGTCATGGACGACCGCGGTGGTCCCGTAGATGACCGAGCGCATGACGATCCCGAGGCCGGCGATGTGGCTCAGCGGCAGGCAACAGAGCCAGCGGTCCTCCGGCTCGACGCCGATGTTGAAGGCGGAGCCGACCGCGTTCCAGAGGAAGTTGCCGTAGGTGAGGCCGACCGGGTGCGGCGTGCCGGTGCTGCCGCTGGTGAGCACGCGGGCGCAGACCTCGTCCATGTCGTGCTCGCCCAGCAGCGGCAGGTCGGCCTCGGTCTGGGTCAGCTCGCCGGCGTCGTCGAGGTCGACGATCGGATCCTCGGCGGCGACGATCTCGGTCCGCTCGGCCGCGGTCAGGCGCGGGCTCAGCGGTAGCAGGCAGGCGCCTACCTTCATCAGCGCGTGGGCCAGAACGACCTGCTCGCGCCGCGGGTGCATGGTCAGGGCGGCGGTCGAGCCGCGGCGGACGCCGTGGGCGGAGAGCCGCCGCGCGACCCAGGTCGCCTCCGCCTCGAGCTCGGCGTAGGTCATCTCGGCGCCGTCCGCCACCAATGCGGTGCGGTCGGGACAACTCTGGGATCTCTGGGCGAGCCAGTCGTCGAGCTTCATCGGCTGGATATCGTGCCCATCATGCCCAAACGCCACAAGGACGCCCCGCCCGAGCAGGATCTCTACGCCCCGATCGCCTGGGAGGGCGTCGGCGAGTACGAGGACATCCGCTACGAGGTGGCCGAGGGGATCGCGAAAATCACGATCGACCGGCCCGAGGTTCTGAACGCCTTCCGACCGCAGACGCTGGTCGAGGTCGGCGCCGCCCTGGAGCTGGCACGCGAGGACACCAGCGTCGGCGCGATCGTCCTCACCGGCGCGGGTGAGCGGGCCTTCTGCTCGGGCGGCGACCAGTCCGTCCGCGGCGACACTGGCTATGTCGCCGAGGGCGCCTCGCTTGGCCGCTTCCACGTCACCGACCTGCAGGTGCAGATGCGGCGGCTGCCGAAGCCGGTGATCGCGATGGTCGCCGGCTACGCGATCGGCGGCGGCCACATCCTCCACCTCTGCTGCGACCTCACCCTCGCCGCCGACAACGCCGTCTTCGGCCAGACCGGGCCCCGGGTCGGCTCCTGGGACGGCGGCTACGGCGCCTCGCTGCTGCGCGACCTGGTCGGGACCAAGAAGGCGAAGGAGTTCTGGTTCCTCTGCCGCCAGTACAGCGCCGAGGAGGCGATGGAGATGGGCCTGGTCAACACCGTCGTCCCGCTCGCCGAGCTCGAAGGCGAGACGGTCGCCTGGTGCCGCGACATGCTGACCCTCTCCCCCTTCGCGCTGCGCCTGGCCAAGGCCAGCTTTCACGCCCACGAGGACGGCTACGCCGGGATCCAGCAGCTGGCCCACGACGCCAACCTTCTCTTCTACGGAAGCGAGGAGGCGGCCGAGGGGCGCGAGGCGTTCAAGCAGAAGCGGCGGCCTGACTTTTCCAAGTTCCCGAGGCGGCCATGAGCGTCCTGGCGCGCGGCTGTCACGGGGAGGGAGGCCTGCGAGCGAGGTTTACGTTCTCGACCTCCCTCCCCGTGCCATCCGCGCGAGGGGAGCGGTCATGAGGATCTGGGTGATGGCCGCTAGGCCGAGGACGTTGCCTGCTGCGATTGCTCCGGTGTTGGTGGGGACGGCGGCGGCGGTGCAGCTGGCGGGGCACGTGCCGCGCTGGGGGGCTTTCTTCGCCGCGCTGGTCGGCTCGATCTTCATCCAGATCGGGACCAACCTCGCCAATGACTACTCCGACGCCAAGCGCGGCGCCGACACCGCCGACCGGCTCGGGCCGGTGCGGGTCACCTCGGCCGGTCTGGTCACGCCGCAGCGGGTGATGACCGCGACCTGGATCGCCTTCGCGGTCGCGGTCGCCTGCGGGATCTACCTGGCCAGCGTCGCCGGCCCCGTGATCCTGGTCGTCGGCGTCGTCTCGATCGCCGCCGGCGTCCTCTACACCGGCGGACCGCGTCCATACGGCTATGCCGGCCTCGGCGAGATCTTCGTCTTCCTCTTCTTCGGCCTGGTCGCGGTCAACGGCTCCTACTACGTCCAGGTCGAGCAGCTCGACGCGCTGCCGCTGCTGCTCTCCGTCGCCGTCGGCTTCCTCGCCACCGCGATCCTCGTCGTCAACAACGTGCGCGACCTCGAAACCGACCGGCGGGCGGAGAAGATGACGCTGGCCGTACGGATCGGCCGCCACAACGCGGTGATGCTCTACCGGGTGCTGATGCTGGGGGCCTTCGCGATGCTGCCGATCGCGCTCGTGGTCGGTGAAGCGAGCGCGCTGCCCCTGATCGGCCTGCTGGCGCTGCCGATGGCGTTCGCGCCGATGCGGGCGATGACCAACCGCACCGATGGACCGGCGCTGAACGGCGCCCTCGCCGCCACCGGCGCGGTGCTGGCCGTGTACAGCGTGCTGGTCACGGCCGGGTTGCTGATCTCCAGCTGAGCCCAGGCGGCCGCGCCCGCCAGGTGGGAAGCTGTGGGGGTGCGAATCGCCTCCGTCGAGGTCATCCCCTACGCGCTGCCGTTCCGCGCTCCCTACGTGACCGCGCGCGGCAGCCTCGACCGGCGCGAGATGGTGCTGCTGCGGCTGCGCTCCGAGGACGGCCTGGTGGGCCTCGGCGAAGCGGTGCCGCTGGCGCTGCGCGGTGGCGCCCCGCTGTCGCGCGTGGTCGGCGAGCTGGAGCTGCTGGGCGAGCTCTCCGAGCTCGACGAGGCGGGGTTGCTCGGCGGCATCGGCAACCTCTCCGCCCCGGCCCGCTGCGCGGCATTGACCGCGCTGATGGACCTGCGGGGGCGGCGGACGGCCTTCGACGGGCACGCCCGGCCCGGTAGCTCGGAGCCGGTGGCCTGCAACGCGACCCTGGTCGCGGGCGAGCCGCGGGCCGTCGCCGCCGACGCCCTCGCCTGGGCAGATGAGGGCTTCTCGACCTTCAAGCTGAAGCTCGGGGTCGGCGACGACGTCGGCCAGGTGCGGGCGGTGCGCGAGGCGGTCGGGCCGGCGGCACGGATCCGGATCGATGCCAACGCCGCCTGGGACCTGGAGCAGGCGAAACGGATGCTGGGCGAGCTCGAGGCCTTCGACGTCGAGCTGGCGGAGCAGCCGGTGGCGAGTGAGGAAGAGGCGATCGTCCTCGCGGGAACGACCTCGATCCCGATCGCCGCCGACGAGAGCGTCGAGAGCCGCGCCGACGCCGAGCGCCTGGCCGCGCTCGGCGCCTGCGCCCTGGCTGGGATCAAGCTCTCCAAGGTCGGTGGCCCCGAGGAGGCGATCGCGATCGCCGAGGTGCTTCCCTCCTATCTCTCCAGCGCCCTCGACGGGCCGGTCGGGATCGCGGCGGCGGCCCAGGTGGCGCAGACCCTGGCCCTGAACGCACCCGTGGGAGCCGTTGAGCTCGCCCACGGCCTCGCCACCCAGCGCCTTTTCTCCGAGACCGTGGCGACAAGCGAGTGCGAGCTGCGCGGAGGGATGCTGCATCCGCCCCCCGGGCCGGGCCTCGGGGTCGAGATCGACGAGCGCGCGCTCGACCTGAACCGCCTCTAGCCTGCGTGGCCGTGGACCCGACCAACGCCAACACCGCCCTCGCCTCGGCCTTCGTCGAGGAGCTCGCGCGGGGTGGGCTGCGGCACGCGGTGGTCTCCCCCGGTTCGCGCTCGACGCCATTGGCGGTGGCGCTCTGGCGCCAGCCCGAGATCGAGGTGACGGTAATCGTCGACGAGCGCTCGGCCGCCTTCTTCGCGCTCGGCGCCGCCCAGGCGAGCGGCGAGCCGGTCGCTCTGCTCTGCACCTCCGGGACGGCGGTCGCCAATTACCACCCGGCGGTCTGCGAGGCCGACGAATCGGCACTCCCCCTGGTAGTCCTCAGCGCCGACCGGCCGCCGGAGCTGCGCGGGATCGGCGCCGGCCAGACGATCGACCAGATCAAGCTCTTCGGCTCCTCGGTGCGCTGGTTCTGCGAAGTCGGCACCCACGCGGCCGACGACGACGGGCTCCTGCACTACCGCTCGGTTGCCTGCCGGGCGCTGGCGGCGGCCCGCGGCGAGACCCGGCCGGGGCCGGTCCACCTCAACCTTCCCTGGCGCGAGCCGCTGGCGCCGACCCCTGTGAAGGGAGCGGTGACCGCGACCGACCCGCTGGCACTCGAGGGCCGCGATGGCCGCCCTCTGACCGCGGTGACGCGGATCGACCTCGAGCCCTCGGCCTTTTTGCTCGATGAGATGGCGGGACACATCGGCGACGCGATCGCCGGCGTCATCGTCGCCGGCCGCCAGCTCGACCCCGAGCTGCGCGAGCCGCTCGCCCACCTCGCCCGCGTCTCCGGTTTCCCGATCCTCGCCGAGCCGACCTCGCAGCTGCGCCACGGCCCCCACGACCGCTCCCACGTCATCGCCGCCTACGACCTGCTGCTGCGCGACGAGCGCTTCGCCCGCTCGGTCGTGCCCGACTTCGTCCTCCGCTTCGGCGAGATGCCGACCAGCAAGCCGCTGCGCTCCTGGCTCGCCGCCAGCGGCGCCAGCGAAATCCTCATCGACCCCCGCGGCGGCTGGAACGAGCCGAGCAACCGCGCCGCGGCGATCCTGCGCGCCGACCCGACCGAGCTGGCGTCGGGTTGGGCGGCGCGACTGGAGAAAGAACCCCGTAGCGCGCCCGAGGACTGGCTTGCTGCCGAGCGGGTCGCCCAGGCCGTGCTCGAGACCGAGCTCGACAACGGCGAGCCGATTACCGAGCCCGCCCTGCACCGCGCCCTGGGCCGAGCCCATCGCGACGGCGACCTCGTCTACACCGCGTCGAGCATGCCGATCCGCGACCAGGAGGCGTTCCTCGCCACGGACGAGGCCGACGTTGCCTTCCTCAGCAACCGCGGTGCCAACGGCATCGACGGCCTCGTCTCCTCCGGCATCGGCGCCGCCCACGCCAGCGGTCGCCCGACCACGATCGTCAGCGGCGACCTCGGCCTGCTCCACGACATCGGCGGCCTCGCCGCCCTGCGCGGGGTCGAGACCCCGGTCCGGATAGTCGTCATCGACAACGATGGCGGCGGCATCTTCCACTTCCTGCCCCAGGAGGGTGCCCTGGACGGCGATGAGTTCGAGGCCCTGCTCGGGACCCCCCGCGGGGTCAGCGCTGAGAAGGCAGCCGCGCTCTTCGACCTCCCTCACCGCCGCCTCGAGTCGCTGGCCGACCTCCCGGTCGCCCTCGCCGCCGGCACCGGCCTGATCGAGGTCAGGACCGACCGCGCCGCCAACGTCGCGGCGCACCGGAACCTGGCCCGCCGCGTGCACGACGCGCTACCGGGCTAACAGGCGATCCGCCCCGCCTCGCGGCCGGGGCCCGGCCGCCAGACGGGGCCGAAATAGGCGCTCCGGGGAGCAGAGAGAACCCCGGTTCGACAGCTGCCGTCGGCGTTGATCTGAACGATCGCATCGCCGAACCCGAAGATGCCGCCGCCCGTGCGCATGTCCACTTCCGTGTAGCCAAGGCGACTGCCGGAGGGGTCCCAGCTCGGGAAGGACTCCGTTGCCGTGGGGGTCTTGGTCAATCTGCGGGCTTTGCTGCCATCCGAGCGCGCCACGAAGAGGTCGGTGAGGAAGACAGCTACCCGGCTCTCGCGGTATTTGAAGCTCGCCCGATGCCCCCTCAGAAAGGCGACCCGCTCTCCGTCCGGGGAGAAGACGGGTTCCGTGGCGTCGCGCGCGAGCACGGTCGCGGGCCCACCGGTGACCGGCTTCGCCATCGCGCGGTGGGCCCCGTTCTCGCGGACCTGGGAGTAGGCGAGGATCGCGCCATCGGGAGAGAACGAGGAGGGGGCATTGCTGAGGCCCTCCCGCCAGGGCGTCAGCTGCGTCAGCTTCCCGCTGGCGAGGTCGACGATCCAAATCGTCGTGCCCTCGGAGCTGAAGCCCACCCCGCTGCGGCTGTTGGCGAAGGCGATGGTCTTCCCGTCGGGAGCGAAGACGGGCCCGAAACCGCCGCCCGCGATCACGGTCGGGCGGGACCCGTCCATGGCGACCAGTGCGATCTCCGGGCGCTCACTGCTGGAGAGCGCCCCGTTTTTTCCACCGGAGATCACCGTGTAGGCGAGCCGATCCCCGTCGGGCGACCAGGAAGGCGGGTAGAACGGCGACGGCCCCAGACCGGCGGGGAGCCGGGCCGCGGGCAGCGATCGCACCGAGCCGCCGGACGGATCGAGGGTCTGGAGGGCGAACGGCTTCGTCCCGGCACCCCAGCGCATCACCGCGAGCCGCGGCCCCTCCGGCTCCCCCGCCAACGCACTACTCCCAGGCGCGACCACCGCGAGCAGCAGGAGCAACGAGACCCCGCGCCTAGTCACTCCGCCACCAGCGGCAGCAGCGCCTGCAGCTTGACCTCGGTCTCCGCCAGCTCGGCGGCCGGGTCGGAGCCGGCGACGACGCCGACGCCGGCGAAGAGATGCGCCTCACGATCGCGCAACAGCGCACTGCGGAGGGCGACGCAGAACTCGCCGTCCTCGGTCGCGTCCATCCAGCCGACGGGACCGGCGTACCAGCCACGGTCCATGCCCTCGAGCTCGGCGATCACGGCGGCGGCACCGGGCCAGGGCTCGCCGCCAACGGCGGGGGTCGGGTGCAGCATCCCGGCCAGCTCGATCGCCGAGCGCGGGTCGGCGAGCTGGGCGAGCACCGGCGTCGCCAGGTGCTGGATGTTCGCGACCTTGACGATCTCCGGCTCCGCCGCCGCCTCGACCCAGACCGCGTGCGGGCGCAATGCGCGGACGATGCGCTCGCTGACGATCCTCTGCTCGCGCCGGTCCTTATCGCTGCGCAGCAGCTGCTCGCCGAGGTGGTCGTCGACCGCGGGGTCGGAGCTGCGGCGGGTCGAGCCGGCGAGGGCGACGGTCGAGACGCCGGCGCCGGAGCGCCGCACCAGCAGCTCCGGACTGGCGCCGATGAAAGCCGCCTCCGGGGTGCCGCAGCAGAAGCAGAAGCAGGCGGGGAACTGCTCTCGCATCGCGCCGAAGAGCGCCGCCGGGTCGTGAGCGGCGGCGGCGTTGACGATCACCTCGCGGGCCAGCACGACCTTGCTGATCCCCCCCGCCGCGATCCGGTCGGTCGCCGCGGTGACGGCGGCTTCGAAGTCGCCGGGCGGGCGGGCGCTGCGGATCTCGGCGTGGGCGGTCGGGTGCGGGTCGAGCATCGGCAGCGGCGCCTCGGCGCGCAGTGCGACAAGGCGGGCGCCGAGCGCGGCCAGGCGCTCCTCGACCTGCTCCCCCGGGGCGACGACGGCGTTGACGGTGAGGAAGGAGCGGCCGCGGCTGCGGCAGAGCGAGAGCTCGGGCAGGACCAGCGAGCCCGGCGCCAGCGACGACCAGGTCGAGGAGGCGCCGCCCGCGGGGGCGAAGGCGAAGCCGCCGAGCCAGACCGGGCCGGCGCCCGCCGGCAGCCCGCGCGGCTCGTCGAGGACCGCGTCGCGGCCTGTTCGCAGGCACTCGGTGGCGACGTCGGCGAAGCGGGCGGGGCCGCGGGAGGCGGCCTCGTGGGCGACGCCGAGGCCGGCGAGGGCGAACTCGCGGTCGGGCTGCTCCCAGCAGAACCAGCGGTCGGAGGCGAGGCGGGAGGCAAAGACGGCGGCGCAGGGGTCGGTGACGTCGACCTCGGTGGTGACGCTGACCAGCGCCCTCTGCTTGCGGGCGGCGCCCTTGCTCAGCGCCGCGCGGAGCGCGTCAGTCGCTACCACGCCCGATGGCGATCTCGCCGGTCCTCACCATTTCCACCAGTCCGTGGGGGCGGACCATGCGCTCGAAGGCCTCGATCTTGTCGGCGGAGCCGGTCACCTCGATCGTCATCGTGCGGCGGGCAACGTCGACGATTTTGGCTCGGAAGATCTCCGCGAACTGGATGATCTCGGCCCGGTTCTCGACCGCCGAGGAGACCTTGAACAGGGCCATCTCGCGGGCGACCGTCTCCTCCGGTTCCATGTCGCGGATCTTCAGCACGTTGACCAGCTTGTGCAGCTGCTTGGTCACCTGGTCGATCGGGTGGACGGCGCCGTCGAGGGTGAGGGTGACGCGGGAGATGCTGGGGTCGTCCGTAGGACCGACCGCGAGCGTGTCGATGTTGAAGCCGCGGCGCGAGAAGAGCCCGGCGACGCGCGCCAACACGCCCGGCTTGTTCTCGACCAGGATCGAGAGGATGTGCTTGCGGCCGCTCAGCTGCCCGGGGACGTGCAGGTCCTCGAGCCGGACCATGTCCGGGGTCCCGGCCTCCATCAGATCGCCGCCCTCATTCGCGCACCATCTCCGGCGACTCGACCATGTCGCGGGCGGCGTGGCCCGGCGGGATCATCGGGTAGCAGTTCTCCTCCTGGGCGACGCGGACGTCGAGCAGGACCGGACCGTCGGTCTCCAGTGCCTTGACCATCGTCTCCTCGAGGTCGGCGGAGTTCTCGCAGCGCAGCCCGGTCGCGCCGAAGGCCTCGGCCAGCTTCACCCAGTCGGGGCTGGCGCCCATCTCGACCGAGCTGTAGCGGCGGTCCCAGAACAGCTCCTGCCACTGGCGGACCATGCCCATGTAGCCGTTGTTCATGAGGAAGACCTTGACCGGGATCTGCTCGGTGACGCAAGTCGCCAGCTCCTGCACGTTCATGATCAGGCTGCCGTCGCCGGCGAGGCAGACGACGTGCTCGTCGGGGCAGGCGACCTTGGCGCCGACCGCCGAGGGCAACCCGAAGCCCATCGTCCCGAGGCCGCCGGAGTTGATCCAGCGCCGCGGTTTGTCGAAGCCGTAGTACTGCGCCGCCCACATCTGGTGCTGGCCGACGTCGGAGGTGACGATCGCGTCGCCCTGGGTCGCGCGGTGCATTGCCTCGATCATGAACTGCGGCTTGATCTCGCCGTCCTTGCCGGGCTCGTAGAAGAGCGGATGTTTCTGCTGCCAGCCCCGCAGCTGCTCCCACCAGGCGTCGAGCCGGGTCGAGTCGGTCTGCAGCGCCCGGTACTCGCGGCTCAGCTTCGGCAGCACCTGCTTGACGTCGCCGACGATCGGGATGTGGGCGCCGACGTTCTTCGAGATCTCGGCCGGGTCGATGTCGATGTGGATGACCTTGGCGTGCGGCGCGAACTCGTCGATCTTGCCGGTGATGCGGTCGTCGAAGCGGGCGCCGATGGCAACGATCAGGTCGGCTTTGTCCATCGCGTAGTTGGCGGTGACGGTGCCGTGCATGCCGAGCATGCCGAGGAAGTTCTCGTTCGAGGCGGGGAAGGCGCCGAGGCCCATCAGGGTCGAGGTGACCGGGAAGCGGTCCGACCCGGCCAGCTCGCGCAGCTCCTCGGAAGCGTTGGCGTTGACCACGCCGCCGCCGGTGTAGAGGATCGGCCGGCGCGCGTTGGCGAGCGCTTTGGCGGCGATCCGGATCTGCTTGATGTTGCCCTCGGTCGAGGGCTTGTAGCCCGGCAGCTCGACCGGCTCGGTCCGCGGCGAGTAGTCGATGTCGGCGCGCGAGAGGTCCTGCGGGATGTCGAGCAGGACCGGCCCCGGGCGCCCGGTCGAGGCGACGTGGAAGGCCTCGTGCACGTACTCGGGAATCTGGCGCGCGTCGGTGACCTGGAAGGAGTGCTTCACGAAGGGCAGCGTGGCGCCGAGGATGTCGGCCTCCTGGAAGCCGTCGGTGCCGATCAGGTCGGTGCGGACCTGGCCGGTGATGAAGACGGTCGGGACCGAGTCCAGCATCGCGTCGGCGATCGCCGTGACCAGGTTGGTCGCGCCCGGCCCGGAGGTCGCGAAGGCGACGCCGACGCGGCCCGAGGCCTTGGCGTAGCCCTCGGCGGCGTGGCCGCCGCCCTGCTCGTGGCGGACCTGGACGTGGCGGAAGTCGGCGTCGACGAGGGCGTCGTAGGTCGGCAGGTTGGCCCCGCCGGGGATCCCGAAGACGTCCTTGACGCCCTCGGCCTTGAGGCTTTCCATCAACGTGTCGGCAGCGCGCATCGGACTGGCGATGCTACCAGCGCGCAGGCGCCGTCAGGCGCAGCGCGACGGGCCTGGTCAGGCCTGACCGGCGGCCGACTTGGCCGGGTTCCAGCGGGTGCGGGGATCGATCCCGATCTCGAGCGCGTTGCCTTTGTAGCGCTCGATGATGTGGATCATCGACTCGACCAGCTCCTCGCCCAGCAGCTTCGGCTCGAGGCCGAGATCGAGCAGCTTGGTGTGGACCGCGTTGTAGTAGTGCTGCTCCTTCTCGACCCGTGGGTTCTCGTAGTGCTGGATCTCGACGTCGTAACCGAGGTGCTCGCCCGCCTGCTTGACCAGCCCGGCCAGCTCGATCACCGAGAACTGCTCGGTGAACTGGTTGTAGACGCGGAACTCACCGGCCGCCGCCGCGTTGTTGACGGCGAGGTCGACACAGGCGAGGGTGTCGCGGATGTTGAGGAAGCCGCGGGTCTGGGTGCCGGCGCCGTAGACGGTCAGTGGGTGGCCGATCACCGCCTGCAGGCAGAAGCGGTTGAGCACGGTGCCGAAGATCTCGTCGTAGTCGAAGCGGGTGATCAGGCGCTCGTCGCGGGCCGTCTCCTCGGTCTCGATCCCGTAGACGACGCCCTGGTTGAGGTCGGTTGCGCGCAGCCCCCAGGTGCGGCAGGCGAAGTGGATGTTGGTCGAGTCGTGGACCTTGGAGCAGTGGTAGAGCGAGGCCGGCAGCTTCGGGAACGGCAGGGTGTCCTTGCGGCCCTTGTGCTCGATCTCGATGTAGCCCTCCTCGATGTCGATCTCAGGCTGGCCGTACTCGCCCATCGTTCCCAGCTTGACCAGGTGGCAATCGGGCACGTGGTCGCGGATCGCGAAGAGCAGGTTGAGGTTGCCGATCACGTTCGCGTACTGGGTCTCGACCGCCTGCTCGCGCGAGGCCATCGAGTAGGGCGCCGAGGCCTGCTGTCCGTAGTGGACGACCGCTTCCGGCCGGGTCTCGGCGACGACGCCTTCGAGGAAGTCGCCATCCTGGACCGAGCCGACGTAGGAGGCGATCTCGGTCCCGGAGAGCTCCTTCCAGGCGGCGAGGCGGGCATCCAGGTCGGCGATCGGGGTCAGCGAAGCGGTGCCGGCTTCCTCGTGCCAGCGGCGGCGCGAGAAGTCGTCGACAACGGATACATCGTGACCTTGGGCGGCGAACCTGAGGGCCGTCGGCCAACCGAGGTAGCCGTCGCCCCCGAGGATGAGGATTCGCATAGGCGGGGCAGCTTAGTTGAATCCCCCCGATGGAAAGGCGACTGACGGCGCGCAACGGGGGTCGGGCCGGGGTCGCCGTCCTCGTCGCGATCCTGCTGCTCGGGCTCGGCCTGCGGCTCGGCGAGTCCTGGGACGGGCGGGCGCCGGTCTACGACGCCTCCGCCTACGCGGCGATCGCCGCGAACCTCGAGCGCGGCGACGGCTTCACCGTCGGCCCCGGGGCGACCCAGCCGTCCAGCAACTACTCCCCCGGCCTCCCCCTCTCCGTCGCCGCCCTCTACGAGCTGAGCGGCGGCGTCCACGAACGCTTCGCCCGTGTCGTCCTCGCCCTCCTCGGCACGCTTGCGATCCTCTTCACCTACCTGCTGGGACGCCGCTTGTCCGGCGTGCCGGCGGGCCTGATCGGCGCGGTCCTCGTCGCGGTCTATCCGGCGCTGCTCGAGTACCAGGGGATGCTGATGAGCGAGCCGCTGGCGGCGACGCTGTTGTCGGGGGCGGTTCTGGGCGTTTTCTGGGCGAGGGACGGCGTGGGACAAGGCGACTCGGCGCGCGGGTCCTGTCGCGGGGAGACAGGGGCGCTGCGGGCGGGGTCGTCCTCGACCCCTGTCTCCCCGCGCCACCCGCGCGTGAGGTGGCTTGTCCCCGGTGTGTTGCTCGGAGCGCTGGCCATGGTGCGGCCGGAGTACTTGGGGATCGCCGTGTTGCTTGGAGCTGTTGTGTTCGTGGTCGAGGTGCGGGAGAACTGGCGGGCGGCGCTTACACGGGCGCTGGTATTGCTGGCGGGCGTGGTCGTGGTGGTCGTGCCGTGGACGATCCGGAATGCGGTGGCACTCGACCGGGTGGTCCCGATCTCGACGGGTGGCGGGCAGGTGCTGTTCGCGGGGACGTATCTGCCTTCGGATGGAGATCCGGAAAAGGTGGGAGGCGAGGTGGTGGCGCGGCACCCCGAAATCTTCTCGCCGGGGGATGGCGAACGGTTGCGGTTGGAGCAGATTCTCGCGCGGTTGGCGGCGCAGCGTTATCCGGATTTGGAAACGGACCAGGCGCTGTCGCGGATGGGGAAGGAACAGCTGTGGGATGACGTCAGCGAGATGCCGGGCGAGTTCACGGGGTTCGTGGCGGCAAAGGTCGTGCGGGTCTGGGCGCACGGACCGCGGGCGGTGATGCGCGAGCCGCTCTGGGCGGTGCTGCATTGGCTCCTGGTTGGGCTCGGCCTGGTCGGGCTCTGCGCGCTGGCCTGGCGCCGGCGCTGGGAGGCGCTGGTGCTGGCCACGGTTTTCTTCGGAATCACCGCGCTCAGCGCATTGCTGGTCGCCTCACCGCGGCGGGTGCTGGTGATGCTGCCGCTGGTCGCTGCCCTGGCCGGAGTCGGGGCGGTCTGGCTCTGGGGTCAGAGCTTGAAGGTCGCCCGCGTGCCTTCCCAGAAGAGATCGCCGAGCGCGCCGGCGTCGACGTAATAGGAGAACTCGCCATGGCGGCTGCCGAGGTCGAAGCTGGCGCTGCCCGCCTTGTTCGCCTTCTTCGCCGGCACCCCGGACAGCTCGTAGCCGGCGGAGTCGAGGACGTAGAGCTTCAGCGGCGTGCTGCCGGCGCCCTTGACCGTGAGCGTGAGCCTGCCGCCGCCGAGCTTCTTCAGCGTCACGGCCAGCTGCCGCGAGACGTCGGCCTGGGCTTTGACCGGGGAGACGCCGAGCTTTTCGTCGGCGACCGCTTCGAAGTAGACGGTGACCTTGGTCGCGGTCTTGACCGGCACCGAGAACTGGCCATTGGCGTTGGCCGCGATCGTCTGGGTCGATTCGGGCTTGATCGAGAAGGATTCGCTGCCGGCCGGGATCCAGTTGGCGAAGGTGACCGCGACCTTGCCGGCGACCGGCTTGCCGGCGTCGTTGCGGAGGACGCCGTTGACCACGCGCGCCTTGCCCGGCGCGGCGGCGCAGAGCGCGGTGCCGGCGCTGTCCTTGTTGCGCGGGCCCTTGCCGGCGCAGGCGAGGTCGATCTCAGCCGCCTGCGCGGCAGAGGCCGCGAGGGCGATGCTGACTCCGGCGGCGGTAAGGGCGATGGCGAGGCGGCTGCGTGCTCTGCGGTTCAAGTCAGGTCTCCTGATCGCGACGGTCGGTGGCGCCGCAGCCTATTTCGCCGCGTCGTTTCCAGAGCTACCCCTCGGAGGGGGAGAACCCTGGAAACGACCCGCGGCGGCGGGCTCAGTCCTGGTCGTACTTGACCTGGAACAGGAGCTTGATGAAGGTCGCGGTGTCCGCGCCTTTGAAGGTGCACTTGTAGGCGACGACATCGGGGGCGGTCGACTTCACGGTCGGCACGCAGTAGAAGGCCTTGGTCGCGCGCGGCTCCTCGACCCGGAGTTCGGTGGTCTTGACCATCACCTGCTTCGCCTGAGCGCAGGTGGCGAAGCGGGCCTGCGAGGGGTCGACGTTGCTCGAGGTCAGGGTGCCGGTGATCTTGCTGCCGATCACGTTCGGGGAGCTGGCGATGCAGGTCTGGGCCGGCGTCTTCGCGCCGGCGCTCGCGGCGAGGACGAGCAGCGCGCAGGCGGCGACGGACAGGGCGATCGGGACGGTTCGGCGCATCGGGGTTCTCCTTGGTCGGATTCGGACTCTGTCGAGCGGGTTTCGCCGCCGCGGCTCGGCGCCCTGCGCCCCGGATAGCCTGGGCCGGCGTTGACCGCCGTCGCCCACCGGATCCGAGCCCTGCCCGAGCGCTACGGGAAGACGACGCTGATCCTGCTGGCGCTGATCGCCGTCGTCGGGCTCGGCGCCCGCGCCTACGTCGTCGCCAACCCGGTCGCCAACCCGGCCGACGACTCCCACGCCTACTACGCATTGTCCAAGGCGCTGTACGAGGAAGGCAGCTTCGGCGGGCCCGAATTCCGCGACTCCAGCGACTGGTCGCCGGGGGCGCCCCTGCTCTACGCGGCGAGCTTCTACGCGACCGGCGGTGCCCGCGAAGGGACGGCGCGGATCGTCGAGGCGCTGATGGGGTTCGCCGCGATCCTCGTCGTCTTCCTGCTCGGCAGGCGCCTCGGTCTGGCCGCGGGACGCCGCGGCAACGGCGACGGCGGCGGCACCGGGCCTCCCGCCCTTGCCCAGGCCACGGGACTGCTCGCGGCCTTCGCGGTGGCCGTCTACCCCCCGTTCATCCACTCCACCGGCGAGCTGATGAGCGAGCCGCCGGCGATCCTGACCCTGCCGGCGGCGGTGCTCGCCTTCCTCTGGGCCGGCGAACAGGAGCGGCTCCGGGCCTGGCTGCTGCCCGGCCTGCTGTTCGGCCTGACCGCGATGTTCCGGCCCGAGTACCTGTTCGTCGGCGCCGCCTTCGTCGTGCTCGCGGCGATCCGGGTCGGGAGTGCCCGCGGCTGGCGGCCGGGACTGGCCGGCGCGGCGCTGCTGACCGCGGCGCTGCTGCTGCCGATCGTGCCCTGGACGATCCGCAACGTCGACGTCCTCGGCCGCGTGGTGCCGATCTCGACCGGCAGCGGCAAGGCCCTCTACGTCGGCACCTTCCTCCCCGCCGACGGCGAATACCAGCGGGTCAAGGCGATCCTGGTCGAGCGCTACGAAGGGCGGCGGCTCGACCCGCACTCGGCGGCGCTGGACGCGGTCGACCCGACGCCGCTGTTCGACCGCGTCGCCGGCCGCTATCCGGACCTCTCCCGCGACGCCGCCCTCGGCAAGATCGGCAAGGAAAACTTCTCCAGGTACTTCGGCGACGACCCGCTCGGCTACCTGGGGATGACCGCCCGCAAGGTCGGGCGGATGTGGAGCAGCGGCGTCGGCGAAGCGATGAGCAGCGGTGCCGGGCGGGCGGTGCAGATCCTCGTCGTCGCCCTCGGCCTGGCCGGGTTCGTGCTGCTCGGCCTGCGTCGCCGCTGGTGGGTGCTGCTGGCGCTGGCGACGCCGATCGTTCTCGTCACCGCCATCGGCGCCGCCTCGCTGGCGGCACCGCGGCGCAACGAGGTGCTGATGACGCTGGTCTTTCCACTCGCCGCCCTGACGGTGTCGCGGGGGGTCGCGGCCGTATCCTCCGGGCGCGAATGGTCCCCCGAGCAGGCATCTTCCCCGCCGAACTGACGGCGCTCCGCGCCGGCGGCCTGATCGTCGCGATCTGCCTGATCGCCTACGCGATCTGGCGTCGCCGCTCTCTGCGCAATGTCGACATCCTGCTCCTGCTCGCCGCCGGGCTCGGGCTGGCGCTGGTCGCGGGGACCGAAATCGTCGACGGCCTGCTCTCGGCCTTCTCCTTCGAAAAGGGCAATGGGGGCCGCATCCTCGGCCTCGCCGTCTTCGCCATCTTCATCCTCTACTTCCTGATCCTGCGGGCGCTCTCGGTGGCGGCGCGCAACTCGCGCCAGCTCTCGGCGGCGCTGGAGGGGCTGGCCTGGGAGGAGTTCCGCCAGGCGGGGTTGCCGGAGCGCTTCCGCGGCAAGATCGCGATTCTCGTCCCCGCCTACAACGAGGCCGAGAACATCGGCCACGTGCTGAACCAGATGCCGGCCGAGGTCTGCGGGGTCGCCACCGAGACACTGGTCGTCGACGACGGCTCCCGCGACGGCACCGGCGACGTCGCCGCCGAGCACGGCGCCGCGGTCGCCCGCCACGTCACCAACCGCGGCGGCGGGGCGGCGCTGCGGACCGGCTACCGGCTGATGGTCGAATCCGGGGCCGAGATCGTCGTCACCCTCGACGCCGACGGCCAGCACCTGCCGGCGGAGATGGAGCGCCTGGTCAAGCCGGTGCTGGACGGCGAAGTCGACGTCGCCCACGGCTCCCGTGTCCTCGGCCATGCCGACCGCAACCACTTCGCCCGCGAGCTCGGGATCGTCTTCTTCAACCGCGTCGTCTCCTTCATAACCCGCACCCACGTCACCGACTGCTCCAACGGCTACCGCGCCGTGCGCACCACCGTGCTGCCGCAGCTGGTGTTGCGCCAAGAGCAATTCCACACCTCCGAGTTCATGATCGAGGCGATCAAGCGGGGGGTGCCGGCAAAGGAGATCCCGATCACGGTGGAACAGCGGTTGCACGGGCATTCGAAGAAGCCGGCGGTGTTTCGGTATGGGGTTGGGTTCGCGAACGCGATCGTCAGGACCTGGCTGCGGTAGGAGCTCGCGTGGCCCGGGATGGTGATCCCCTCCCCTGAATTGAGTCGCGCACCCTTCGGGTGCCGCTCCGCGGGTTGGTGCGCGCCTATGGCGCGCAGGAGTCGGATTGCATTTCCGCCGCTTCGCGACATTCCGGGGAGGGGATCACCATCCCGGACCCCACAAGCGCCCGCACTGCTCCACCTGGAACGGGCACCGGGCTGTACCCCTCTCAGCGAAGCGGCTCGTGTGTTTGCTTTGGAGCAACACGTAGCCTCCGTTCCCGGCGCCGTCTGCCGGCGGGTGTTGGGAGGGGAGCCGGGCGCGGTCTGGGCGAATGTTGCCCCCGCAGGGGGCGCGAAATGCAATCTGTCTATTGCGCGGCGGTAGCCGCGCTCCAACATCGGAGCTAAGCGGCGCAGCCGCGTGCGACTGAATTCGCCCAGACCGCGCCCGGCTCCCCTACTCCACGCCCGGATGCCTGACCGCCGCCGGGTCCGGCAAATACAGGTCAGTCCCGCACCGCGGACACACCTGGACGTAGAGCTTCAGCTCCTTATGGCAGTTCGGACACTGCCGTTCCGGTTCGTTCTTCTCGACCCGGTAGAGCACGACGGCGATCAGGCCGAGCAGGGGCAGGACGGCGCCGACGACGAACCAGATCCAGAACGAGCTGCCCTTGCCGCGGGCGACGAAGCCGGTGGCGAGGCCGAAGCTGAAGGCGATGACCAGGTACTCCACGTACCCATTCTTGCGGGTCCCCGGCGTAGGCCTTACGTCCAGCCGCTCTTGCAGTCCTCAAGCCGAATCCCGGACGGCCGACAACCGTTGCAGGGCCCGTTCCGGGCACCCCGCGCATGGCGATTCCACGAGCTACAACGACGGCGGCGAAACCGAAAGGGCACCCCCGCCGGCGCCATAAACGCGTCTGGAAGGACAAGCACTTCCGCTGGGTGCCTGACGGCAAAGGCGGCTGGAAGGTGGAGGGCTACATCGTCCGCCACCGCCACAAGCCCAAGCGCAACCACTTCCGTGGACCGGGCAAGAAGCCGCCGGCCCGCGCCACGAGCGCGCCGGCCGGCGCCGCGGCGGCACCCGCCGGCTCCGGCCTCCCCGCCGGCGCCTACCAGGGGCCGTTCGGGATCCCCCAGGCCGTCCGCCTGCTCAACCGCGCCGGCTTCGGCCCGGTCCCCGGCCAGGCCGAGCACCTGGTCTCGCTCGGGCTCGTCGGCGCCGTCCAATCGCTGACCCGCCCCAGCGGCAGCGCCACCCTCAACGGGCCGGCCCCGGTCGACGACGACGGCAACCCGATCGCCCCCGCCGACGCCTGGGGCCATGACCACCTCTGGTGGCTCGACCGCATGGTGCGCAGCGACCAGCCGCTGGTCGAGCGGATGGCGCTGGTCCTGCACGACTGGTTCGCCACCTCGATCGACGGCGTCTCCAGGCAGCAGCAGATGATCGACCAGTCCAACCTCTTCCGCGCCGCCGGCTTCGGCTCCTTCCTCGACCTCTTCAAGGCGGTGACGATCGACCCGGCGATGCTGCAGTGGCTGAACGGCGACGAAAACCGCAAGGGCGCGCCGAACGAGAACTACGGCCGGGAGATGATGGAGCTGTTCAGCCTCGGCGCCGATCGCGGCGCCTACAGCGAGGACGACATCCGCGAACAGGCCCGCGCGCTGACCGGCTGGCGCAGCGACTGGTCCTCGGAAGCTCGGCGCCTACAACTTCCGCTTCGACCCCAAACGCCACGACGAAAAACCGAAGACGGTCTTCGGGCAGACCGGCAACTGGGGCTGGGAAGACGCCTGTCGGCTCTGCGTCGAGCACCCCCTCCACCCCTCCTTCTTCGTCGACAAGCTCTGGAGCTACTTCGTCCCGCAGCCGCCGCCGAGCGGCACCCGCGACACGCTGATGGCCACCTACCGCGACTCCGGCTGGGCGATCCGGCCGGTGCTGGAGACGATCCTGCTCAGCCCGGAGCTCTACGAGGGGCCGGCGATGGTGAAACCGCCGGTGGTGCAGCTGGCGGGGATGCTCCGGGCGCTCGGGCGCGGCATCGACACCGACGCCTGGGTCTGGCTCTGCGACCCGGCCGGCCAGGTTCTGTTCCAGCCCCCCAACGTCTCCGGCTGGGACGACAGCCGCTGGCTCGACACCTCGCGCATGCGGGCGCGCTGGAACATCGTCGACTACGCCCTCGACGGCATCTCGGTCAACGCCTGGGACGGCAAATACAGCACCAGCGAGAGCGCCGACGAAGCGCTGATCCGGGCGCTCGCCTCCTGGGGCTCGCCGGCGCTCCGCCCCGAACACCGCGCCGAGCTGCTCGAGTTCTCCCAGCGGGCGGAGCGGACCGCAATCGCCAAATGGCAGCAGGGCCCATACCGGGCGATGCGCCAGAACGCGCTGCTGCAGCTGATCGGCATCAGCCCCGACACGGTCCTGCAATGAGGGAGGACTGACCCGTGCACAACTGCTGCAACGACTACACCCGCTCGCAGCTGCTGCGCTCGGCCGCGGCGGAAGCCGGCCGCGGCCTACCGGTTATCGAGCCGGGGATGCCGGAGCCGGCGGGAACCGGCCTCTCCCGGCGCACCTTCCTCTCGCGTGCCGCGGGGATGGCGCTGGCCGTCTACGGCGCCTCGAAGATCCCCCTCTCGGCCTTCGAGGAGGGCATCGCCCAGGCGGCGCCCACCGACAAGGTCCTGGTCTCGGTCTTCTGCGACGGCGGCATCGACGCGCTCAGCGTGCTGGCCCCGGTCGGCGACCCGCGCTACACGCAGCTGCGACCGAGCCTGGCTCAGGCGGCAGGCGCAGGCACCCCCTTCGCCGAGGATCCGACCCTGCAGTGGCATCCGGCCGCGGCATCGCTGGCGACCCTCCACGCCGAGGGCAAGGTCAGCACCTTCCCGGCGATCGGCTACGACCATCCCGACCAGTCGCACTTCACCTCGCGCCACTTCTACGAGGTCGGCGAGCTTGCGGTCGGCTTCCGCACCGGCTGGCTCGGCCGCTACATCGACCGGGTCGGCAACGACGAGAACCCGTTGCAGGGCCTCTCGATGGATGGCTCGCTGTCGCCGATGCTGGCCACCGCCGACCGCCCGGTGGCGGCGATCGACAGCGTCGACCGCTACGACCTCTGGTCGCCGGTCAGCGACCCGGTCGAGAGCGAGATGTACCGCAGCTTCGCCCGCTTCGGCGCGCTGCCCTCCGACTCGCCGGCGCTGACCCAGGTGCGGCGAGCGACCTCCCAGACCGACAAGCTGCGCCAGGATCTGGGCGGGATCGGGGATTTCACCAGCCCGGTCGCCTACCCCGACACCCGCTTCGCGCACAAGCTCGCCGGCCTCGCCGCCTTCATCGCCGCCGGGCTGCCGATGCGGGTGGTGACGATTCGCGCCGCCGGCGGCTACGACACCCACGCCGACCAGGCGACCGACCTCGAGCGCAACCTGCGCGAGACCAGCGAGGGGCTGCTCGCCTTCCAGCGCGACCTCGAGGCACGCGGCCTCGCCGACCGGGTGATGGTCGAGATGTGGAGCGAGTTCGGCCGCCGACCGCAGGAGAACGGCTCGGCCGGGACCGACCACGGCGCTGCGGGCTGCGCCTTCGTGATCGGCTCCAAAGCCCAGGGCCAGATGGTCGGCGAATTCCCCGGGTTGGCGAAACTCGACAGCAACGAGAACCTGCGCGTGACCAGCGACTTCCGGGGCATGTACTGCTCGCTGCTGGAGCAGTGGCTCGGCCAGGACGCCGGCCCGATCATCCCCGGCGCCTCCGGCTTCGCCCGGCCGACGCTGGTGAAAGCGTGAGGCGGGCAGCGGTTGCCCTCGCGGCGCTGGCGCTGGCCACCGTCCTCAGCCTCAGCCCGGGACCGGCACCGACCGGCGGCAGCGACCGCGCGGCGGCAGCGGGCTGCACCTGGCAGCGCCACAGCGAGCGCCGGGTCAAGCACGTGCGTCGCGACGGCAAGCTGCGCCGCGTCGTCCGCCGGCGCCACTGGTGGAGCTGCGACGCGACCGCGGCGCCGGAGTCGGACCGGCACCGGTCGCCCCGCCAACCGCCGCGCCGGCACCCGCACCGGCGCCCTCCCCGGGACCGTCGCCGGCGCCGGCCCCGGAGCCGGAACCGGAACCGGTCGCGAACCGGGTCAGCGTCAAAGCGCTCGAGTACAGCTTCACGCTCTCGCGACCCAGCGTCAGCGCCGGCGCAGTGACGGTCGAGCTCAACAACCAGGGCGAAGACCCGCACAATCTCCAGCTCGAACGCGAGGGCGGCGGCGAAGCCGCGCAGGAGATCGCCGAGACCGGGCCGCATACGAACCGGACCGCGAGCTTCAGCCTGCCGGCGGGCAAATACCGGCTCTGGTGCAGCCTCGAATCCCACGACGAATGGGGCATGAACGCCACCCTCGTCGTCGGCTGACGCCGGGCCCTCGAGACTGCCCGCCCGGGCGCTAGCCGAGGCGCTTGGGGTGACCGATCGAGCCGACCTCGGAGATGTCGCGGCGGAAGGGCAGCCCGGCGGTCCAGTCGAGCACGGCGCGGACCTTGCGGGCGGTGCCCGGGATCTGGCTCATGTGGTAGCTCCGGGCCAGCCACCAAGCCGGAAAGCCGCGGAAGGTGCGGTCGCCGATCCGGCCCACGGCCTTGTAGCGACCGAGGTTGACGAACGAGGCTTCGCTGCGGTACTCGAACGCCTCCGGCGCGCCGACGCCGAGCTCGGCGGCGATGTTGCGCGCCGCCACCGGGCCCTGGCGCACCGCGTGCTGGGCGGTCGGCGGGCAGATGCCGCCGCGCGGGTCCGGCGCGGCCGCGCAGTCGCCGATCGCCCAGACCGAGTCCAACCCCCGCACGCGCAGGTGGTCGTCGACCGGGACCCGGCCGCGCTCGTCGAGCGGCAGGTTGAGGTCCTTGAGGATCGGCTGCGGGGCAACGCCGGCGGTCCAGACGACCGTGCGGGTGGGCAGCGTCTCGCCACTCGAGAGCTGGGCACTCTCGGGGCCGACCTGCTCCAGCGTCGTCTCGAGGCGGATGTCGATGCCGCGCCCGCGCAGCTCGCGCAGCGCGTAGTCGGCGAGCTCGATGTCGATCTCCGGCAGGACCCGGCCGCTCGCCTCGACCAGCACCCAGCGCATCCCGTGCAGGCGGGCGCGGGGGTAGTTCTCCATCGCGTCGGCGGCGAAGTCCTGCAGCTCGGCCAGGGCCTCGAGCCCGGCGTAGCCGCCGCCGACGAAGACGTAGGTGAGAGCTCGTCGCGGCGGGCCGGGTCTTCGGTCGCGTTGGCTTCCTCCAGCGTCTCGATCACGTGGTTGCGCAGCCAGATCGCGTCGGCAAGGCCCTTGAAGCCGATCGCGTGCTCGGCCAGACCGGGGATCGGCAAAGTCCGCGAGACCGAGCCCAGCGAGAGCAGCAGCTGGTCGTAGGGCAGCGTCTCCTCGTCGCCGTACTTGGCCCGCATCCGCACCGTCTTCGCCACCGGGTCGTGGCCGACGATCGAGCCGAGGCGCAGGTAGGTGCGGTTGAGGATCTCGCGCAGCGGCGTCACCACGTGCCGCGGCTCCAGCGTCCCCGCCGCCGCCTCCGGCAGGAACGGCGTGTACAGCGCGAAGTTGGTCTCGTTGACGAGGACCAGCCGCGCCGCCTGCTTCGGCATCGTCTTCTCCAGCTCCCGCGCCGCCGCCGCCCCTCCAAATCCACCACCGGCGATGACGACGTTCCAGGCCATGGGTCCAACTTAGCACTTTGTAACAAGTTGTCACAAAGTGTCAGAACACACTTTCGTGACTACGCGTCTGCTCTGGGGCCTCCTATGGATGCGTAAGTGCAGACGCGTGAATATCGGAGCCCCTTAAGAGCCGATCTTCTCCCGGATCAGGCGGTTGACCTCGCCGCCGTCGGCGCGACCCTTGGTCTCGCGCATGACGTGTCCGACAATGGCGCCGATCGCCTTCTCGTTGCCGGCTTTGATCTGCTCGACCGCCTTCGCGTTGGCGGCGAGCGCGGCCTCGACGATCGCCTCCAGCTCGCCGTCGTCGGTGGCCATCTGGGCCAGCCCCTCGCGCTCGACGATCGCCGCCGGGTCGCCGCCCTGGACGACCAGCGCCGCCAGCACGGTCTTGCCGCTGCCGTGGGAGATCTTCTTCTCCTGGACCAGTCCGACGAGAGCGGCCAGGGAGGCGGGGGTGACGTGCGCCGCCCCGGCGTCGACCTCGGCCTGGCGCAGCGCCGCGGTGAGCTCGCCGGTCACCCAGTTCGCGATCGCGACCGCTTCGGCGTCGCCGGCGGCCAGGGTCTCCTCGAAGAACCCCGCCATGGCAAGGTCGGTCGCGAGGCTCGCGGCGACGTTCTCGGTCAGTCCCATCTCCCCCACGTAGCGGGCGATCCGCGCCGCCGGCAGCTCCGGCAATGCCTCGCGCGCCTCGCGCAGCATCTGCTCGGTCGGCGCCAGCGGCACCAGGTCGGGCTCGGGGAAGTAGCGGTAGTCGTGCGACTCCTCCTTCGAGCGCAGCGAGGTGAGGCTGCCGCTGACCGGGTCGAAGTGGAGCGTCTCCTGGGTCACCGTCCCCCCTGCCCCGATCAGCTCGCGCTGCCGTTCGAGCTCGGCTTCTACCCCGCGCTGGAGGAAGCGGAAGCTGTTCATGTTCTTCAGCTCGGTCTTCGTCCCCAGTTGCTCGGAGCCGGCGGGGCGCACGGAGACGTTGGCGTCGACCCGCAGGCTGCCCTCCTCCATGTTGACGTCGGAAACGCCGAGCTGGCGCACCGTCTCGCGCAGCAGCCGCGCCCAGTTCGCCGCTTCGGCGGCGTCGCGCAGATCGGGCTCGGTGACGATCTCGACCAGCGGCGTGCCACCGCGGTTGAAGTCGACCAGCGAGGCGCCGGAGCCGTGGATCCGGCCCGACTCGCCGACGTGGATCATCTTCGCCGCGTCCTCCTCGAGGTGGGCGCGGTGGATGCGGACGTCGCCGAGCTTGCCGTTGCTGGCAAGTGGAATGTCGAACTGGCTGATCTGGTACGCCTTCGGGCTGTCCGGATAGAAGTAGTTCTTGCGGTGGAAGATCGAGTGCGGGGCCACTTCGCACTCCAGCGCCGCGGCGATCTGCAACGCGTAGAGGATCGCCTGTTCGTTCGGCACCGGCAGCACCCCCGGGTGAGCGAGGCAGACCGGGCAGGTGTGGACGTTGGGCTCGTCGCCGAAGGAGAGTTCGCAGCCGCAGAACATCTTCGTCCTGGTCGCCAGCTGGACGTGGATCTCCAGCCCGATCACCGCTTCCAGCTCGTGCGCGCCCTCAGCCATCGATGCCCTCCGGCCTGGCCGCAAAGCCGATCCCCCGCTCGAGCGCGTAGGCGGCCTCCAGCAGCTTCTGCTCGGCGAAGGCGGGGGCGGCGATCTGGAAGCCGACCGGCAGCTCGGGGCCGCCGCCTTCGGGCTCGGCCAGCCCGGAGGGGATCGAGATCGCCGGGATCCCGGCCAGGCTCATCGGCACCGTGAAGAAGTCGTTGAGGTACATCGAGAGCGGATCGTCGGTCTTCTCGCCGAGGCCGAAGGCGACCGAGGGCGAAGTCGGGGTGACGACGAAGTCGACGCCGGCGAAGGCGGCGGCGAAGTCCTGGGCGATCCGCGTACGGACCTTCTGCGCCTGCCCGTAGTAAGCGTCGTAGTAGCCGGAGGAGAGCGCGTAGGTGCCGAGCATGATCCGCCGCTTCACCTCCGGGCCGAAGCCCTCCGCCCGCGTGTTCTCGTACATCTCCAGCAGGTCGCCGGAGTTCTCCGAGCGCATTCCGTAGCGGACGCCGTCGTAGCGGGCCAGGTTCGAGGAGGCCTCGGCCGGGGCGAGCACGTAATAGGCGGAGATGCCGTGCTCGGCGCTGGGCAGCGAGACCTCGGCGATCTCGCCGCCGAGGCTCTCGATCTTCGCCAGGGTCGCCTCGAAGTTCTCGCGCACGCCGGCGTCGAAGGCGTCGCTGGAGAGCTCGCTGGGGACGCCGAAGCGAAGCCCGCTGAGGTCCTCGCGGCTGGGCGCGACGACCCCGCCCTCGATCCCGACCGAGGTCGAGTCGCAGGGGTCGCGGCCCTGCAGCGCCGCCAGCAGCAGCGCCGCGTCGGTGACGTCGCGGGTCAGCGGCCCGCACTGGTCGAGCGAGGAGGCGAAGGCGATCATCCCGTAGCGGGAGATCGACCCGTAGGTGGGCTTGAGGCCGACGATCCCGCAGAGCGAGGCCGGCTGGCGGATCGAGCCGCCGGTGTCGGTGCCGATCGCGCAGGGCGCGAGCCCGCCGGCGACCGCCGCCGCCGAGCCGCCCGAGGAACCGCCGGGAACGCGCCCCCGGTCCCAGGGGTTCAGAACCGGCCCGTAGGCGGAGTTCTCGTTCGAGGAGCCCATCGCGAACTCGTCCATGTTGGTCTTGCCCAGCACCCGCGCCCCGGCCCCGTCGAGCCGGCGGACCGCCGTCGCCGTGTACGGCGGCCGGTAGCCCTCGAGGATGCGGGACCCCGCGGTCGTCGGCGACCCCTCGGTGCAGAAGATGTCCTTGACCGCGACCGGGATCCCCCGCAGCGGCCCGTCCTGAACCTCGTACCCGTTGCCGTCCTCCACCTGCCACAGGTAGGCGTTGAGGTCGTCGCCCGCCGCGGCGCCGCGCCAGGCCTCGAAGTACTCGTCGGTCGAGATCTCCCCGGCCGCGATCTTCGCCGCCGCCTCGGCGACGGTCAGCTCGAGCAGCTCGGCCATCTACGCGTCGGCCTGCGGCGACGGCACCCTGAACGCCCCGTCCACCGGTTCCGGCGCCGCCGCCAGCGCCACGTCCACCGCCAGGCTCGGCCGCGGCTCGTCCGCCCGCAGCACGTTCTCCAGCTTCACCACGTGCGTGGTCGGCTCGACCCCGTCCAGATCCAGCTTGCCGATCCGATCGACGTGTTCGAGGATCCCCGACAGCTCCCCCGTCATCGTCTCCACTTCCTCCTCGGACAATCGAAGCCGCGCCAGTCGCGCCACGTGGAGAACTTGCTCGCGATCGATCACCGCCGCATTCTAGGCAGGCAACCCGAACCGAGAGAGGGCGCCTTCTGGCTGCCCAGCCAGTTATTGTCCCGCCGATGCAGGGACCCTCCGCGGAGCGCTTCGTCGTGCTCAATCTTCGATTGCTGGCGATCACCTTCGCGGTCGTCGGCATCCTCTTCATCGCGGTCCCCAGCGGCGTCCTCGACGTCATCTCCGACGTCGGCGAATGGTTCGGCAACGAGACCCGGGCGCCGCATACCCAGGAGTACCTCTGGCTGGCGCTCGCCTTCGCCTACATGGTGGTCATCACCGGCATCTGCCTGGTCGCCCAGGCGGACGTCGTCCGCTACCGGGCGCTGATCCTCGTCCTTGCCGCCGGCAAGACGGCCTCCTCGCTCGGGTCGCTCGCCTTCTTCCTGATCCAGGAACACGTCTTCATCTACCTGCTCAACTTCCTCGTCGACGGCTTCCTGGCGCTGCTGGCGCTCTGGCTCTGGGTCCTCGCCGGTCGCATCGGGCGCCCGGCTGACCCCGGTTGACAGCGCCCGCCAGGGCTTTCAGCCGCTGAGCAGCGCACCCTGAGCGCGATCTGCGCGGCGATGGCGCCGGGCATCGACGGCCTGCCCCGGGCCGAGCGCGACGTCGACGTCTCCGGGCCGGTCGCCAACTTCCTCGCCTCGGTCTCGCCCCGGGTCCTGGGCCGGCTCAAGCTCGGGCTGCGCGCCTTCGAGTGGCTGCCCTTCCCCTGGCGCTTCAGCCGCCTCGACGCCGAGGCCCAGGAGGACTTCCTGCTGAAGCTGGAGGGCTCGCGTTTCTCCCTCCACCACGACCTGCTGCTGATGGCGAAGCTGTTCTCGACCCTGGGCTACGCGGTCACCCCGCAGGTGCAGGAGCGGATCGGCTTCGAGATCGCCTGCGCCCGCGCCGACGGGACCCTGCCGGAGCCGGCCGGAACGCTCGGCGACACCGAGCCGCGCGGCGAAGGCGAGGAATGCGACGTCGTCATCGTCGGCTCCGGTGCCGGCGGCGCCGTCGCCGCGGCGGAGCTGGCCGCGGCCGGGCTCGACGTGATCGTGCTCGAGGCAGGCGAGCACTACAACCGCGACAACTACCCGAGCGACCACCTCGACGCGATCGCCGAGCTCTACCGCGACGGCGGCCTGACCATCGCCGAAGGCCGGCCGCCGATCCCGGTGCCGGTGGCAAAAGTCGTCGGCGGCACCACGGTGATCAACTCCGGCACCTGCTTCCGCGCTCCCGACGAAATCGTTGCCGACTGGGTGGGTCGCTTCGGGATCGCCTGGGCCGAGGACATGGCCGACGACTACGCCGAGGCCGAGCGGACCCTGCACGTGACCCAGCTCGACCCCGAGACGATGGGGCGCAACGGCCAGCTGGCAATGGAGGGGGCGGCGGCGATCGGCGCCAGCGGCGCCCCGATCCACCGCAACGCCGGCAGCTGCGTGCAGTGCAGCTCCTGCCCCTTCGGCTGCGAGATCGACGCCAAGCGCGGCATGCACGTCAGCTACCTGCCGCGCGCGGTCGCCGCCGGCGCCCGCATCCGCGCCGGCGTCGAGGCGAACCGGATCCTGGTCGAGGACGGGCGTGCGGTCGGCGTCGCCTGCACGACCCGGGCAGGTGGGGTCCGGCGCCCCTTCACCGTCCGCGCCCGCCGCGCCGTGATCGCGGCCGGAGGCTCCTTCGGCACCCCGGAGCTGCTGCTGCGCTCCGGCCTCGGCGGCAAGCAGGTCGGCCGCAACCTCCACATCCACCCCGCCTGCTGGGTCGGCGCCCGCTACGAGGAGGAGGTCCGTGGCTGGGACGGGGTGATGCAGAGCTTCTACGTCGACCAGTGGGAGGAGAGCGGGATCCTGCTCGAGGCGACCTTTACCCCGCTCGCCTTCGGCGGAGCCTGGCTGCTCGGGGCCGGCCGCAGCCACCAGGAATCGATGCTCGACTTCGGCCACGTCGGCTCGATCGGCGTCCACCTCTGCGACAAATCCTCGGGTTGGGTCGGGCTCGGCGCCGAGGGCTCGCTGCGCGCCGGTTACAAGCTGACCGGCGACGACGCCAACCGCATCGCCTTCGGCATCGCCCGCGCCGCCGAAGTCCATTTCGCCGCCGGCGCCACCGAGGTCTACCCCAACATCGCCCGCGTCGGCGTGCTCAAGCGCGGCGACCTCGCGAACTTCGAGTCGATCTCGCTGAAGCCCTCGGAGCTGCGCCTGGAGGCCTTCCACCCGATGGGGACCGCCCGCATCGCCGCCGACTCCGGCGAGGGCGTCTGCGCCATCGACGGCTCGGTCAACGGAACGCGCGGGCTCTACGTCGCCGACGGGTCGCTGTTCCCGACCTCGGTCGGGGTCAACCCGATGATGACCATCATTGCGTTCTCCAAGCGGGTGGCGCGGGGTGTGGCGGGTGAGGGCTTCGCTTAACTTTTTCGCGAATCGCCGGGGGCCGTCCGAGTTTCTTCGCCGCGAAAAAGTGCAAGACGCTTCGCCCTCACCCGCCACACCCCGCGGCAGGCACGGTCGCTGCGCCTAGCTTCCGCTGCTCGAACTTCTTAGCTGCTCGGAGGTGGTGGGGGCGGCGGAGGCGGCGGGGTGCCGCTGGAGGGCGGCGGGGGTGAGCCGGCGCCGGGGCCGCTGCCGCGGGAGAGCTTGTCGGCGGCGCCGCCGAAGGTCGAGCCCTCTTCCTGCATGCCGCGGTAGCCGCCGAAGGCGATCCCGGCGGCGGTGAGGAGGCCGAGGAAGATGCCGAATTCGAGCGTCGCGTCGACCGAGATGCCGCCGAAACTGCCGAAGCCGGGCGGGTCGATGACGCGGAAGAGGACCAGCAGGGTCGAGAGGCCGCCGAGGATCGCGACCGCCACGTTCAGCGAGACCGGCGGCTCGTAGTCGGAGTCGTTGAGCCGCAGGGCAACGTTGATCAGGGCGACGACGATCGTCACCACGAGGACGACCGGGATGAAGTCGAGTGCCTCCCAGGCGCTGCCGCCGGCGCCGGGGACCTCCCCCGAGAAGCCGTTCGAGCCCGAGACTTCGACCCCGAACCAGTCGAAGAACATGACTATGAAGAGGAGGACGGCCGATACCCCGGCGATCTTCTCCCCGGTGTTGAGCTTGTCCACGTCCATCTCAGTACCTCCGATTCGGTGCCTGACCGGTCGTCGCCGACCCTAGCCTGCTTCATCCCCTATTCAGGGGCGATCTGGCCAACCCTTCTAGGTGGGCTAGCGCTTGCGAATCGGCGCGTAGTCGGCCATCAGCTTGCGCTCGGAGCCGTCGGACGAGAAGCGGACGACGACCACCCCACCGGGCTCGACCCCGGTGACCACCCCGTCGCCGAAGCTGGCGTGGACGACGTCGTCGCCGATCCGCATTTCCAGCGCCGGCCCCGGATCGACCGGCTCGGCGGCGGTCGGGTCGCCGACCGGCGTGTTCCAGGAGGTTCCACCGCCCGCGACCGATTTCTGATGGCGCTCGGTCAGCTCCGCCGGCAGCTCGTCGATGAAGCGCGAGGGCAGGTTGTGCTCGGTGCGCCCGAACAGGCTTCGCTGCCGCGCCCAGGTCATGTAGAGGCGCCGGCGGGCGCGGGTGATGGCGACGTAACAGAGCCGCCGCTCCTCTTCTTCGCCGCCCTCTTCCAGCGCCCGCATGTGCGGGAAGGCGCCGTCCTCGCAGCCGACCACGAAGACCGTGTCGTACTCGAGGCCCTTGGCGTTGTGCAGCGTCATCAGGGTCACCTGCGACTCGTCTTCGTCGATCGAGTCCTGGTCGTTGTAGAGGGAGATCTGCTGCAGGTACTCCTCCAGCGGCGACACCTCGCTGTCGCCCTCCCGCTCGCGCTCGATGTCGAACTCGGCGGCGCCGCCGACCAGCGCTTCCAGGTTCTCGCCCCGGCCCTCGGCCTCGACCGTGCGCTCGGCCGCCAGCGCTTCCAGGTAACCGCTCTCGTTGAGCACCGCCTCCAGGACCGCGGCGACCGGCGACGTCTCGACCCGCGCTCGCAGGCCCTCCATCGTCTCGTAGAAGCGCGAGACCGCCTTGATCGCGGCAGCGCTGAGGCCGGGCACGTCCTCGGCCCGTTCGATCACCTCCCAGATCGTCAGTCCGGCGGTGTTGGCGTAGGAGGCGAGCCGGCCCTGGGTGGTGTTGCCGATCCCGCGCCGCGGCGAGTTGACGATGCGCGAGAAGGAGACCTGGTCGGCCGGGTTGACGAGGAAGCTGAGGTAGGCGACGGCGTCCTTGATCTCCGCCCGTTCGTAGAACTTCGTGCCGCCGATCACCTGGTAAGGCACGTCGTAACGATTGAGCGTGTCCTCCAGCACCCGGCTCATCGCGTTGGTCCGGTAGAAGACCGCGACGTCGGAGCGCTTGACGTCGTGCTCCTCCCCCAGCCGCTCGATCTCACCCGCGACCCAGCGCGCCTCCTCGTGCTCGTCGGTCAGCTCGGAGAGCTGGATCGGCTCGCCGCCCTCGATTTCGGTCCAGAGGCTCTTCGACCGGCGCTGGCGATTGTGCCCGACGACCGCGTTGGCGGCGGAGAGGATCGTCTGCGTCGAGCGGTAGTTCTGCTCCAGCTTGACCGAGGCCGCTTCCGGGAAGTCGGCCTCGAAGTCGAGGATGTTGCGGATGTCGGCGTGGCGGAAGCCGTAGACGGACTGGTCGTCGTCGCCGACCACCATCAGGTTGCTGTGATCGGCGGCGAGCAGCTGCAGCAGCCGGTACTGAGCGTGGTTGGTGTCCTGGTACTCGTCGACGAGGACGTGGCGGAAGGTGCGGCGCCAGCGCTCGCGCACCTCCTCGAACAGCTCCAGCGCGTTGACCGTGCGCACCAGCAGGTCGTCGAAGTCCATCGCGTTCGCCTCCAGCATCCGCTTCTCGTAGAGCGGGAAGGCCTCGGCGACGACTTCTTCGAAGACGCTGCCGACCGTTTCCGCGTACATCCCGGAGTCGATCAGCTGGTTCTTGGCGCCGGAGATCTTCGAGTGGATCGCCCGCGGCGGATAGCGTTTCGGGTCGACCCCGAGCTCGGAGAGGCAGCGTTTCAGCATCCGCAGCGAGTCGGCCTGGTCGTAGATCGTGAACCCGCGCGAGTAGCCGAGCCGCTCGGCGTCGGCGCGCAGCATCCGCGCGCAGGAGGAGTGGAAGGTGGTCACCCACATCGCCCGCACCGAGCGGCCGATCAGCTGGCCGACCCGCTCGCGCATCTCCGCCGCCGCTTTGTTGGTGAAGGTGATCGCGAGGATCTCCCCCGGGCGGGCGGCGCCGGTGGCGAGCAGGTAGGCGATCCGGTGGGTCAGGACCCGGGTCTTGCCGGAGCCGGCGCCGGCCAGGACCAGCAGCGGCCCCTCGCCGTGCTCGACGGCCTCGCGCTGGGGCGGGTTGAGCCCGGCCAGCAGGCGCTCGACGCGGTCGGCCCCGGCCTCGGTGGGGGCGCCGGCGGTCGCCTCGTCGGCTTCCGGCGGCATCTCGAACTCGCTCTGCAGCATCGTCTCCGAGCATAGAGAGGGGTGCGGCCGGCGCCCCTGGGTCGAGTTGCTCTCGCATAGCGAGAGGAAACCGACCCAGGCGGGTCAGCCGCCGGCGGAGGAGCGGCCGGTGCGGGGGCGAATCTCGGCTGCGCCCACGTCGGGTGCGTCGCCATCCCCGCCATCGCCGTCGAGGTCCGAGATCCGGCGCTCGAGCTCGACGATCCGCGCGGAGAGGGACTTGATCGCCTCGGCGATCGGATCTGGCAGGTGGATCCAGTCTGCGTCGGGGCCCTCGACCCGCTTGCCTTCGACCCGCACCGGGTGGCCGGGATTGCCGACCACGGTGGCCCCCGGCGGCACGTCCTCGACGACGACCGTGTTGGCCCCGACCTTGGCGCCGGCGCCGACGTCGATCGGACCCAGCAGCTTGGCGCCGGAGCCGACGGTGACGTTGTCCCCGAGTGTCGGGTGGCGCTTGCCGCGCTGGAAGCCGGTGCCGCCCAACGTCACCCCCTGGTAGAGGGTGACGCGGTCGCCGATCACCGTCGTCTCGCCGACCACCACGCCGGCACCATGGTCGATGAAGAACTCGCGCCCGATCACCGCCGCAGGATGGATCTCGACGCCGGTGATCGCGCGAGCCACATAGGCGATCGCCCGCGGCAGCACCGGCACCCCGGCCAGCTGCAGCGCGTGCGCCACCCGATGCGCCAGCAGCGCCTGTACTCCGGCCCAGCTGCCGAGGATCTCGACCGTGGAGACGCCCTGCGCGGCGGGGTCGCGGTCGCGCGCCGCGCTGACGTCGGCGCGGACCTCGGAGACGACCCGCTTCCACCTGCTCATGGTGAGAAAAAGGGTAGGGACATGTAGCGCTCGCCCGAGTCGCAGACGATCGTCACCACCCGTTTGCCGGCCATCTCCGGCCGCGCCGCGATCTGCAGAGCCGCGTTGATGTTGGCCCCGGCCGAGATCCCCGCCAGCACGCCCTCCTCGCGGGCGACCAACCGCGCCGTCTCCAGCGCGTCCTCGTCGCCGACGGCGACGATCTCGTCGATCACCGAGCGGTCCAGCACCTCCGGCACGAAGCCGGCGCCGATGCCCTGGATCTTGTGCGGGCCCGGCGCGCCACCGGAGAGCACCGGCGAGCTCGCCGGCTCGACCGCGACCACCAATGCCCCCGGCGCCCGTTCCCTCAGCATCCGCCCGACCCCGGTGATCGTCCCCCCCGTGCCGACCCCGGCGACGAAGGCGCCGACCTCGCCGTCGGTGTCGCTCCAGATCTCCTCGGCGGTGGTGAGCCGGTGGGCCTCGGCGTTGGCGGGGTTGGAGAACTGCATCGGCATGAACCCCTTGCGCTGCTCGCGGATCTCTTCGGCCAAGGCGACGGCCTCGTTCATCCCCCCCAGCGACGGCGTCTCCCGCACTTCGGCCCCGTAGGCGCGCAGCAGCTTCGCCCGCTCGCGGCTCATCCCCTCCGGCATCGTCAGGATCAGCTCGTAGCCGCGGGCAGCGCAGACCATCGCCAGGGCGATGCCGGTGTTGCCGCTGGTCGGCTCGACCACGACCGAGCGCCCGGGCTTGATCTGCCCCGCCTCTTCGGCCGCGTCGATCATCGCCACCCCGATCCGGTCCTTGACCGAGCCGCCGGGGTTGAAGTACTCGAGCTTGGCGCAGACCAGCCCGCCGACCCCGGCGCCGAGCCGGTCGAAGAGGACCAGCGGCGTGTTGCCGACGACGGCCGATGCCTCTGCCCCGACCCGCATCAGACCCGCCTGCCTTGCACGCTTCGCATGCTCGTCACTTTAAGCCAGGGCCGGCGCAAGCCCGCGGCCCGATCGCCCCACGAATGCAGTCGGTCGCTATGAAGCCTGGCGATCGCCGGACTCGCGCCACCAGCGAGCGACGCCATCGCATACGGGCACGAAGACCATGGCGATGGCGAAGAACACCGCGGCCCCGAGGATGGCGTGGCCCACGCTCGTGTCGCCGCCGAAGACGAGGTGCACGGCCAACCGCCCGAGGGAGTAGAGGACGGCGATGACGGCGAACAATGGCGCGACCTTCAAAATGCGCGCCACACGATCGGGTCGCTCGGCCATAACCTCGAAGCTACCCAGCCGCCCGCGGATCAATCCCGCGGGGCGACGTTTTCGGGCAACCCCGCCCGATCCGGCCCAATCAGATGAAATACATGCCGCTGCCGGCCTCTTCCGCCTCGCGGCGGGCGACTTCGGCGATCGTCGTCTGACCGAATACCTTGCGCAGCGCGGTCACGCCCTCGCCCCAGATGCCGCCCGCCTCGTCGGCTTCCTGGCCGACCTTGCCGTCGAGCGTCTGCACGACCTCGAGCACGGTGATCTCTTCGGCTGGTCGCGAGAGCGTGTAGCCGCCACGCATGCCGCGGTGGCTGTCGAGCAGGCCGGCCCGGCGCAGGGTCGAGAACAGCTGCTCGAGGAACTGCTCGGGGATGTCGCGGCGCTCGGCCAGCTCCTTGATCGGCACCGGCCGGTCGCCGGAGCGGGCCAGCTCGGCGAGCGCAACGACCGCATAGCGCGACTTCGAGGTGATCGAGATCAAGCTGTCTTTCTACCGCACCACTGCGGGCTGGGCTAGGATCGAATCAGGATGGGGTCGTTACCGGCAAGCGGGTCCCAGGACGGAAACGAGCGATCGGAAGCCCCCTGAACGAGCGTCCACACTGCCTTGTAATCGACGGCCACCCACTCGTGCGCCTCGGTGTCCGCGGAGTCCTCGGAGAGGACTTCGAGGTACATGAGACCACCAGCCGCGAGGAAGCACTGGACCTGGTCCGCGACATCGACGGCTTCGACGTCGCGATCGTCGACATGCGCTGGCGCCAGAACGGGCTCGGTGCCTCGATCAGCGGCACCACGGCGATCCGCGCCCTGCACCGCTCCTCCCCCGTGCTGGGGATCGTCGCTCACGGCGAGCAGCCGGAACGGCACCTGGCGAGCGCGGCGCTGCAGGCCGGCGCCAGCGCTTATGTCTCGCGCACTGCCGGCCCCGACGAGCTACGCCGCGCGGTCGACGCCGCCGCCGCCCAGGAGCGCTTCGTCGACCCCGCGGTGCCGCCGAAAGGCAGCCGCGGCAAGCTGACGCGGCGCCAGCGCCAGATCCTGCAGCTGCTCGCCAACGGCGAGTCGACCACCGTCGCCGCGCGCGAACTCGACCTCGCCGAAGAGACCGTGAAGACCCACATCAAGACCGCCCTGGCCCGCCTCGAGGCCCGCAACCGCACCCACGCGGTCTCGATCGCCCTGCGCGAATCCCTGATCGACTAGCGGTCCGGCGACGCGCTCGGGCGAGCGCCCGGGACCGGTGCGGCGATGCCGGCGCGCTCCGAACTCGGAGCGGACCAGTCGGGACGGCGGACCTTGACCAGCGAGCGACGGCGCCACTCGCTCGGCAGCGGCCGGGGCGCGGCCTTAGATCCAGCCACGATCGCGGGCGGTGAGGACGGCTTGGGCGCGGTCGACCGCGCCGATCTTGCCGTAGACGTTGTGGAGATGGGTGCGGATGGTCGAGACCGAGAGCTGCATTTCGCCGGCGATCTGCTTGTAGACCATGCCCTCGGAGAGGTGGCGGAGGACGTCGAGCTCGCGGGCCGAAAGCGGGCAGGGCTCGCTGACCCGGCTGGAGTCATGGCGCGGCAGCGGCAGCTCATAGAGGAGGTTGCGCAGCGTCTCGGGGTTGAGACCGCAGCGCTCGGCGCTGGCCCGCAGCCGTTCCGGCGAGATCGCCTCGCCCTGGGAGTAGTGGGCGACCATGTCGGCGGTGGCGACCATCGCCGCCAGGCCCTCGGCGTCTTCGGCGTGGTGGCGCTCGATCGCGACGGCGATCCGCTGCGGCAGGTTCCAGCGCCGGGCGAGCACGCCGCCGACCAGGGTGTGGTCGATGCCGAGCTGCTCGCGTTCGTCGCGCAGGCGCTGCTCGGGGGTGCGGGTACCGGCGTCGAAGTAGACCTTGTAGCCGGGGTGGAGGCGGGAGATGACCAGACGGCCGACGTCGTGCAGGAGCGCCGCCACCGCGAGCTCGTCGCGTTCGACCCAGCCGACGACGCGGCCGATCTGGTTGGCGGCGCGCTGGGTCGCCAGAGCGTGGACGCGGAAGCGCTCGGGCTTCAGCTCCCAACCGCCGTTGGAGTCGAAGAAGTCGAAACTGGGCGCGGTACCGGCGATCGCCAGCACACCGGAGGGCTTCAGCACCTCCACCGCCCCGGGGATGCCGCCGACCCCGCCGGCGACGACGCCGCTGCGGTTGGCGAAACGGAGAACGGAGATGCTGAGGGCGACGTCGGCCTCGACCGCTTCCACCAGGTCGCCGATTCGCGCCGTCTCGGCGGTCGCGGCGGCGATCACACGCTCGCGTGACTCGATCAGGACCGGGAAGCGCTCGACGGCCTCGAAGGCTTCCGCCAGGCGGCTGCCGGGGGCGGCGCCGCTGCCGTTGCCGTTGCGCGCGGCGCCAGGGACGTCAGGCGCGGCAACCTTGCCGCTGAGCTGGGTGGTGGTGGCTCCCATTGGCCTCCACATCGGCAGGCGAAGACGTTTGGTTTAGCCAAACGTACTTTTCGCAACTCTGCTGGCGTCGGCTATTCGTCCAATTTCGCATCCGCAAGCCGCTCAGCGGCCGTTTTCAGCCTTTCCAGAGCGCGCTCGCGCCCCAGCACCGCCAGGGACTCGAAGATTCCAGGCGAGACCGAGGTGCCGGTGATCGCGACCCGGATCGGCTGGTAGAGCCGCCCCGCCTTGACATCGAAGCGCTCCAGCAACGGCGCCAGGGCCGCCTCGATCGCCTCGGGCTCGAAAGGCTCGGCCTCGCCCAGCACCTCGATCGCGGCTTCGAGCATCTCGCCCGAGCCGTCTTTCATCACCTTCTTCCAGGCCTTGGGGTCGTCCACGGGGGGCGCGAAGAGGAAGCCGATCAACGGCCAGACCTCGTCCAGGGTCTGCGCCTTCTCCTGGGCGATCGCGCAGGCGGCGCGCAGCTCCGCGTCGGGCTCGCGGTCGAGGTGCCGCCCGACCGCCGCCGTGTAGTCGTCGAGGGGCAGCTCGCGCATGAAGCGGCCGTTGAGCCAGCGCAGCTTCTTCTCGTCGAAGATCGCGGCGGCCTTGCCGACGTCCTCGATGCGGAACCGCCGCACCAGCTCCTCGGTCGACATAAGGGTCGTGTCGTCGTCGGTGCCCCAGCCGAGCAGGGCCAGGTAGTTGCGCACCGCCGCCGGCAGATAGCCGGCATCGCGCAGCTCCTGCACCGAGGCGGCGCCGTGGCGCTTGGAGAGCTTCTTGCCGTCAGGGCCGTGCAGCAGCGGCAGGTGGGCGTAGCGGGGCGGTTCGTGGCCGAGCGCGGCGAGGACCAGCAGCTGCTTCGGCGTGTTCGAGAGGTGGTCGTCCCCGCGCACGACCTCGGTGATGCCCATTTCGGCGTCGTCGACGGCGACCGCGAAGTTGTAGAGGACCGAGCCGTCGCCGCGGGCGATCACGAAGTCGTCGTAGCTGGCGTTGGGGAAGGCGACGGGGCCGCGGATCAGGTCCTCGACCACGGTCTCCCCCGCGTCCGGCACCCGCAGCCGGATCGCCGCCCCCGGCTCCTCGCTGGGGGTGCCGCGGTAGCCGCTCCCGGCGCCGTGCTCGGCCTTCCAGGCCTCGACGTCCACGGCCGTCGCCGGGTCGCGGTAGGCCGCGCCGGACTCCAGCAGCCGCGCCAGCGCCGCCGCGTGACGCTCGGCCAGATCGGCCTGGGAGATCGGCCCCTCGTCGCAGTCGAGCTGCAGCCAGGCGAGGGCGTCGAGGATCTGCTCGACGTTCTCCGGCGTCGAGCGCTCGCGGTCGGTGTCCTCTATCCGCAGGACGAGAGTCCCACTCTCGTGCCGCGCAGCGAGCCAGTTGTATAGAGCCGTCCTGGCGCCGCCGATGTGCAGCGCACCGGTCGGCGAGGGAGCAAATCTCAAACGGGTCTGGGTTCCTGCGCTCACGTCGCCTGATGCTTCCAGAAAGAGCGATGGGGACGTTGCACGCTCAAGTCGCGGCACCGTCCCTGCCGATGAGGCCGCATGAAATTCCATAGACCCCGCTTCACCTACGCAAACGTCATCTCGACCCTGAGCCTTTTCTTGGTGCTCGGTGGCAGCGCCTACGCGGCTTCGGCGCTGCCCAGGAACAGCGTCGGCACCCCGCAGCTCAAAGCCGCCGCGGTGACGCCGGCGAAGCTGAGCACGGCGGCCAAGGCCACTCTGACGGGCAATGTCGGCCCGACCGGTGCGAAAGGCGAGCAAGGAGCACGCGGCGCACAGGGCGAGCGCGGCCCGACGGGCGAGCGGGGTCTCACGGGCGAGCGCGGCCTGACCGGCGAACGCGGCCCGATCGGACCCAGCGAAGGCTTCATCGCCGGCAACCCCCCGGCACCATTCGAGGAACCGATCTTCGTCAAAGCCGTGACCTTGAGCCAGCCGGGGCGCCTGTACGTCAGCGGTCGCGCCAAGATCGGGCTCGGCTGCAGCGCCGGGGCCGTCGAAGCAGGCCTCTACGTCGACGGCACGGCGCTGGCCGGCAGCAGCGTCACTATCTTGCCCAACGTCGAAACGAGCATCTCCGTCTTCGGCATGACCGCAGGTCCGTTGGTCGCCGGCGAACACCAGCTCCAAATCGGAGTGCGCTGCACCGCAGGCAACCTTGCCGGCGGCGGCTGGGGGGAAACGGCGCTGGCCGCCATCCTGCTGGGCTCCTGAGCCAAGTGCACCCGAAAGGCGGGTCGCGGATGCGATCCGCCTAGGATGGCCCGATGCTGATCGGCTGCCACGTCTCAACCGCGGGCGGCCTCGCCAACGCGGTAGAGCGCGGCGAGGAACGCGGCTGCGAAGCGATCCAGATCTTCAACCAGAGCCCGCGCATGTGGCGGCCGACGAAGTACGGCGAGGAGGACTTCGCCGCCTTCCGCGAGGCGATGGACGGCTCCGGGGTCGAAGCGGTGATCATCCACGCCGTCTACCTGATCAACTGCGCCAGCACGGACAAAGAGCTGCGCAAAAAGTCACGGGACTCGCTCACCCACGCCCTGCGGATCGGTGACGCGATCGGCGCCGCCGGCGTCGTCCTCCATCCCGGCTCCCAGAAAGACGAGCCGCTCGGACCCTCGATCAAACGCGCCGCCAAAACCATCGCCGGCGCCCTCAAGGACACCGACTCCTGCCGACTCCTGCTCGAGCAGACCGCCGGCCACAAAGGCCTGCTGGCCCGCGACTTCGACCAGATCGCCGACCTGATCGACGGCGCCGGCGGCGACAAGCGCCTCGGCCTCTGCCTCGACTCCTGCCACATGTTCGTCCAGGGCTACGACATCACCGACGAGGCCCACCTCGCCAAGGTCCTCGACGAAGCCGACGCCAAGGTCGGCATCGAGCGCCTCGGCGCCGTCCACGTCAACGACGCCGCCGCCCCCCTCGGCTCCTGCCGCGACCGCCACGCCAACATCGGCAAAGGCGAGATGGGCAAGCGCGGCCTCGCCGCCTTCCTCTCCGAGCCCCGCTTCGAGAACCTCCCCGCCACCCTGGAGACTCCCGGCCCGGAAAAGAAAGGCACGGACAAAAAAGAAGTGACCCTGGCCAAGAGACTCCGCCGCGAGGGCCTCAAACGCCGCGCTTAGCTCTTAGCTAACGCGTCTCCCCCAAGGTTTTGTTTTTTCCTTCGGAGTTGGTGTACCAGCCAGATGCCAGGCAGGTTTTCACCCGACACGCAACACCGTCCAGCAGCGAGAAGGTTGCTCCGGTCGGAGTCGGGGTGGTGTCCAGGGCCCAGGCAGCGCCATTCCATTCCTGGGCCATCGGCTGCCAATTTTTTCCGTTATACCAGTCGCCAACTGCAACGCATGGAGCCCCTTCGGTGCAGGAGACGTTCTGAAACACGCTGTTAGTCGAACCTGCTGGATTTGGGCTTGATTGGTGGCTCCAGCTGGTCCCATTCCAGCGTGCTACGAAAGTGATCTGGACATTTTTTGCATTCCGATAGCCACCCACGGCTACACAGTTCGAAGCGTTAGCACAGGATATATCCAGCAGCACGCTACGTTTCGATTCGGCAGGTTTCGGTACGGTCATCAGCGTCCATTCGGTCCCGTTGTAAAAGACCGCCATCGCCCATTCCGTCCCTCCGCTATCCAGATATCCGCCGACCGCGACGCATTCGGTTACCGAGTTACAGGCGACGCCGTGTAATTCGCTCGCTTTTGCGCCTTCCGGCTGGGGAACGGTTTTAATCGACCAGCTCAGCCCGTTGCGGATGGAGAACGCCGAGACTTTTCCTTCTTTCACGCTATAGCCCACACCGGTGCACTGAAGAGCCGCAAAGCAATCCATGCCTTTTAGTCGGGTCTCGGTTGCCCCTTCTACACTAGGAGTCGGAGAAATAATCCAGGAGGTATTGCGAACCTCGGCGAGCGAGTAAGTCGTCCCACCTTTCGTGTAGGAGCCCGCAGCGAAGCACAGTGGCGTTATGCCAAAGCAGTCGATCGCCTGCAGTTCGGCAGCAGTGGCTTCAGGGGGGTTCGCGGGAATAGAATTCGACCAGGTCGATCCGTTCCAACTCTGGCCGTACGGAGAACTGACGCCAGCTTCGTTTATCTGCTGCCCCACGGAATAGCAGATCGACAAACCTGCCGGTTCACAAGCAATGTCGTCAAGCGTGCTATGAGGCCCGGTGCCATTGGGCGTCGTCTGGACCGACCAAGTTGCCGCCGAGGACACCCCGGGGACGACAAGCACTGCAAGACAGCAAAGCAAACCAGTTATCGCGGAACAGCAGCGATGCGCCATAACACTGTGAAGGTCGGCCATCTCTCTCCCGAGGAAACTGTTGGACCTCTCTCAGGAAAGCAAGTAATCCTTTAAAAATCAAATATATTAAACAAACTCTGATGTATCCGCCCCTTGTGGATCGCTAGGCGGAATCGCTCTACAACAGGCGACGGGGGCCGGCTCTCGCCGACCCCACGCTCTCCCGCCGTAAGTTCTCGCTATTTGACGTGGACGCCGGAGATCGCGCGGGAAATGACCAGGCGCTGGATCTCTGAGGTGCCCTCGAAGATCGTGTAGATCTTCGAGTCGCGGTGCATCCGCTCGACCGGGTACTCCCGGGTGTAGCCGTTGCCGCCGAGGATCTGGATCGCCCGCTCGGTCGCCCAGACGGCGACCTCGCCGGCCTTGAGCTTCGACATCGAGCCCTCGGCGTTCTCGAACTTCTGACCCGTGCGCCCCATCCAGGCGGCGCGCCAGACGAGCAGGCGGGCGGCGTCGATCTCGAGCTTCATGTTTGCCAGGTCGAAGGCGATCGACTGGTTCTCGATGATCGCCTTGCCGAACTGCCGGCGCTCTTTGGCGTAGTCGAGGGCGTACTCGTAGGCGGCACGGGCGATGCCCAGCGCCTGGGCGCCAACCGTCGGCCGGCTGGCCTCGAAGGTCTGCATCGCCGCCTGCGACTTGGCTTTTTTGCCCTCGCGGACGCGCGCCAGGCGTTCGTCCAGCTTCTCTTTGCCGCCCAGCAGGCAGGCCCCGGGGATGCGGCAGTCGTCGAGGTGGACGTCGGAGGTGTGCGAGGCGCGCAGGCCGTGCTTCTTCACCTTGGCGCCCTGCTCACAGCCCTTGGTCCCGGGTGGGATCACGAAGGCGGCGTGGCCGCGGGAGCCGAGCTCACGGTCGACCGAGGCGATCACGACATGGATATTCGCGATGCCGCCGTTGGTCGCCCAGGCCTTCTGGCCGTTGATGACCCACTCGTCGCTCGCTTCGTCGTACTTGGCGGTGGTGCGGATGGCGGAGACGTCGGAGCCGGCGTCGGGCTCGGAGGCGCAGAACGCCCCGAGCTTGACGTCGTCCGGCGTGCCAAAGCACTGGGGGATCCACTCCCCCATCTGCTCCGGGGTTCCCTGCCCGAAGATCGCCGCGACCGCGAGCGAGGTGCCCATGATCGCCATGCCGATGCCGGCGTCGCCCCAGAACAGCTCCTCGTTGGCGATCGGCAGCGTCAGGCCGGTCTCGTCGGCCCAGAACTGACCCAGCGCTTCGAAGCTGTAGAGGCCGATGTTGGCGGCCTCCTGGATGACCGGCCAAGGGGTTTCCTCGCGCTCGTCCCACTCCTCGGCGGCCGGGCGGACGACGCCCTCGGCGAAGCCGTGGACCCACTCTTTGATGTCCTTCTGGTCCTGGTTGAGCTCGAGCGTGAACTTCGGCCCCTCGGTGGCGTCGCCGTTACCGCCGGTCACCGCCGCCAGAGCCTCATTCGCGTCCACCTCTGCCACTGCTGCCGTCTCGGTCATGACGGCGAATCTTACATGAGACGGTGTCGGCTTTTACACCGAAGCATGTCCCATCAAAAGTCGCGCAGGTCGAAGGCCCGCAGGCCCTCGGCGCCCTCGTCGCTGCAGTCGAAGAAGCGCCGGTTGACGCAGTCGTAGGACTCGCCGCTGCCCTCGTAGGCGCGCTCGACCGAGAACTGGCAGTGGGGCAGCGGGTCGCCGGTCATCTTCACGCCGCCGAACCCGCCCGGCTGCAGAACCGCGGTGAGGTCGACCTCGGCCGAGAAGACTTCCTGCATGCAGCCGACGTACTGCTGGCCGTTGAGGCGGTCGACGTAGCTGTAGAGGTAGCGGCAGCCGAGCTCGATGCAGCCGCGCGGCTCCACCATCTTGTCGCAGAAGGAGCGGCACTGGCGGCACTCGCCGACCTGCGTTCGCGTTGCGGTCATGGGAGAAGTCTAGGGACGCCGGACCGCGGCAAAGGCGAAATCCACGGCCTCAAGCGGCTAGCGCGGCCTGCCCGAGGACGTGGTCGATCTCGGCCAGGAGACCGCTCGAGGGCCGGACCCGGTAGCCGTCGCCGAGGCGCAGGCTCTTCGGCCCCTCGCTGGTCTCCATCACCAGGTGGACGTCGGCGTCGCCTTTGTGGTGTTCGAGCACGGCCTTGAGCTCGTCGACCAGGGTCGGGTTCAGCCGGCTGGGGTCGACCTCGACCTTGAACGGGCCGGAGAAGGCGGCGGGCGCGCTCTTGTTGCCGCGGGCGATCTCCTCGGCGTCGGGCTCGAAGCGCTGCGCCTCCTGCACCACCAGCTTCGTCTCGCCGCGGTCTTTGTGGTCGAGCCGCCCGCGGACGACGACGATCGCGTCGGGGGCGATCACCTGCGCGTTCTCGGACTCGTCGGCCTTGAAGACCAGCATCTCGACCTGACCCTCGACATCGTCGAGGGTGGCGAACATCATCTGGCTGCCGCTCTTGGTGCGGATCTTCTTGCAGTCGACGACGATGCCGCCGACCGTGACCCAGGAGCCATCCTGTTTGCTGCCGAGCTGGGCCAGACTGCAGTCGACGCGGGCGCGCAGCGCCCCCCGCACCTCGGCCAGGGGGTGCGAGGAGAGATAGGTCCCCAGCGTCTCCTTCTCCAGCGCCAGCAGCTCGGCGCGGTCGAACTCGACGGCGGAAATCGGCGGCCGGTGGTGGGCCTGGGCGGGCGAGGAGCCGGTGGCGCCGGCGTCCTCGCCGAAGTCGAAGATCGAGCCCTGGCCCATCTGCGCGTCGGCCTGTGCCTTCTGCCCGGCCGACTGGGCTGCGGGCAGCGCTTCCAGCATCCCTTTGCGGGTCGCCTCGGTCGAGTCGAGGGCGCCGCACTTGACCAGGCATTCGATCGCGCGTTTGTTCACGGCGCGGGAGTCGACCCGCTCGCAGAAGTCCCAGATCGAGGCGATCGGGGCGTCCGCGCGGGCACGCAGGATCGCCTCCACCGCTGAGTGCCCGACGTTCTTGACCGCGTCGAGCCCAAAGCGGATCGCGTTCTCGCTGACGACGAAGCTGTGGTCGGAGGAGTTGACGTCGGGCGGCAGCACGTCGATCCCCATCTCCGCGCAGCGGTTGACGAAGAACGGGACCTTGTCTTTGGTGTTCATCACCGAGGAGATCACCGCCGCCATGTACTCGGCCGGGTAGTTGGCCTTGAGGTAGGCGGTGCGGTAGGAGATCAGCCCGTAACAGGCGGCGTGGGACTTGTTGAAGGAGTAGTCGGCGGCCGCTTCGTTCAGCTTCCAGAGGTCCTTGGCGACGTTGGGGGCGGTGTTCGTTTCCGCCAGCCCCTGCATGAATTTGTCCTTCATCGTCGCCATCAGCTCGCGCTTCTTCTTGCCGATCGCCTTGCGCAGATCGTCCGCCTCGGCGCCGGTGAAGCCGGCCATCGAACGCGAGATCTCCATCAACTGCTCCTGGTAGATGACGCAGCCGTGGGTCTCCTCGGTGATCGCGCGCAACCGCGGGTCCGGGTAGCGGACCGTGGTCGGGTCCTTCTTGCCCTTGGCGTAGGCAGGGATGTAGGCCATCGCGCCCGGCCGGTAGAGGGCGCCGAGCGCGACCAGGTCGGCGAACTCGGTCGGCTTCACCTTCTTCAGCGCGTCGCGCATGCCCTCCGACTCGAACTGGAAGACGCCGGTGGAGTCGCCGCCGGCCAGCATCGCGTAGGTCTTGGCGTCGTCGATCGGGATCTGCTCCATGTCGATCTCCTCGCCGCGGGAGCGGCGGATGATGTCGATCGCGTCCTCGATCACGTCGAGGTTGCGGAGCCCGAGGAAGTCCATCTTCAGCAGCCCGATCTCCTCGATCGGACCCATCGAGAACTGGGTCACGATCTTGTACTGGCGCTCGCCTTTGCCGCCGCCGTTGCCGTTGGCATTGGGGATAGCGGGGGCGGTCTTGTCCTCGGCCAGCTGCAGCGGCACCACCTCCTGCAGTGGCCGGTCGGCGATCACCACCGCGGCGGCATGGATCGAGTTGTTGCGGATGATCCCCTCGAGTCCCTGGGCGACGTCGATGATCTTCTTCGCGTCCGGCTCGGCGTCGTAGGTCTGTTTCAGTTCCTGGCCCTTCTTCAGGCATTCGGCGAAGGAGGGACTGCGGCCCATGATCGGCTCCGGGATCTGCTTCGCGAGGCGGTCGCCGGTGCCGTAGTCGTAGCCGAGCACGCGGGCGGCGTCGCGGGTGGCGGCGCGCGGCGCCATCTTGCCGAAGGTGATGATCTGGGCGACCGATTCGCGGCCGTACTTCTCGGCGACGTAGCGGATCATCCGCTCGCGCCCGCGGACCGAGAAGTCGATGTCGATATCCGGCATCGATTTGCGGCCGGGGTTGAGGAAGCGCTCGAAGATCAGCCCCTCGGAGAGCGGGTCGAGGTCGGTGATCTTGAGCACGTAGGAGACGATCGAGCCGGCGGCGGAGCCGCGGCCGGGACCGACGGCGACGCCGTTTTCCTTGGCGTAGCGGACGAAATCCCAGACGATCAGGAAGTAGGAGGAGAAGCCCATCTCCTCGATCACCCCGAGCTCGAACTCCATCCGCTCGACCGCCTCGGCCGGTGGCGGGTCGCCGTAGCGGGCGCGCAACCCCTCGCCGGCGATCCGGCGCAGCATCGCCTCCGGCTCGGAGCCGTCCTCGGTCGGGTACTGCGGCAGCAGCAGGCTGCCGAGCTCGATGTTGAGCGAGCAGCGCTCGGCGATCTCCAGCGAGGTCGGGACCGCCTCCGGCCACTCGGCGAAGGACTCGATCATTTCCTCCGAGCTCTTGATGTAGAACTCGTTCGTGTCGAAGCTCATCTTCGGCGCTTCCAGCGTCGACTTCGTCTGCACGCAGAGCAGCGCCGCGTGGTGTTCGAAGTCCTCGCGCCGCAGGTAGTGGACGTCGGCGGTGCCGACCACCGGGCGCTTGAGCTCACGGGCGAAGCGGACGATCCCCTCGTTCGCCTTGTCCTGGTCGTCGATCCCGTTCTTCTGCACCTCGAAATAGACCTGGTCGGGGCCGAAGGCCTGGATCAGGTCATCGATGTGGGCGCGGGCGTCGTCGTGGCGCTCTTCGACCAGGCGCCGGCAGAAGCGCGACTGCAGGCAGCCGGTGAGCACGATCACGCCCTCGGAGTGGCGCGCCAGCAGCTCCATGTCGACGTTGGCCTTGCCGCGCGAGAAGCCCTCGAGGAACCCGGCGGACGTGAGTTGCACCAGGTTCGCGTAGCCGGTGTCGCTTTCGGCCAGCAGGGTGATGTGGTTGCGCTCGTACCGCGTCTGCTCCTTGATCGCCTGCCGGTCCTCGACGAAATAGGCCTCGAGCCCGACGATCGGCTTGATCCCGTGCTTGTTGCAGGCCTTGTAGAGGTCGACCGCCCCGTTCATCACCCCGTGATCCGTCAGCCCCAGAGCCGGCTGCCCGAGCTCCGCCGCCCGCGCCGCCATCGCATCGATCTTGCACGCACCATCGAGCAGCGAATACTCGCTGTGGGCATGCAGATGTACGGCTGAAGCGGTGCTCATCGAGGTGGGCACGACTATGCCAACTGGGGCAGATGCCACGGGGCCATTTCGGGAGTCTTCCGCGCTAGTTCCGGGGGTATTTCTTCGGGGAGTGCGTGGAAGGGGCGGGTGCTCGTGGGAGGGTTCCGCTTAACTTTTTCGCAGGTCGCCACGGTGGTCCCTCGTCCTGTCAGCAGCGAAAAAGTTGAAGACGCTCCACCCTCCCACGAGCACCCGCCCCGACGCCAAGCGCCCGAAGCTCTCGCGCCTGAAGCACAGAAGCTGGAGGACCTCGCGTCCGCGAAGGAGCAACAGCAGCTTCGGCCGCGTAACTGGCGGCGCCCGCACCCTGAGTCTCTGAGCTGGTTTGAGAGCGGGCGTCCCGGCAGGGGTGGAGCGTCTTCAACTTTTTCGCTGCTGAGGGAGCGGCGGACGACAGTGGCGACCTGCGAAAAAGTTAAGCGGAACCCCTACCGGGACGCCCGCCCACGCCAACCCCTAAGCACAGACCCACGCCCCGCCCCCCGAGTCGGCCCAGATTTCGCCAGCGATCCGATCCTGTTCCTCCTTGGGGGCGCTCTGCGGCTCCCCTTGGCCGCCGTAGAGTTCCCAGGTAGAGGGCAGGATCTGGTAGGCGCCGCCGGCACCGGATGAGGGATTGATGGCGGCGTAGTTGCCGCCGGACTCGCACATCACGATGTAGGTGGGGATCGTGTACGGGCCGCCGAGCCAGCGGCCGACTTCTTCTTCGGCTTCGGCGGCGCTGGCGGCGCGGGCTTCGGCGGCGCGCTGCTTCTGGATCTCCTTGACCCAGGTCCCGATGTTCGTTTTGAGGTCGGCCAGCGACGCTTCGCGTTCGGCCGCTATCGCCTGCTGGTTGGCGGCGGCGGCCTGGGCGGCGGCGCGGACGGAGGCGATTTCGTCGCGGGCGGCGGCGAGGCGTTCGTTGTAGGCGACGGCGCGGGCCTCGAGCTCGGCGACCAGCTTGGCCTGCGCGACGACTTCGTCGCGGACCTGCTCGACGCGGTCGGCGAGGGCGCTGTCGGATTCCTCGATCGCCCGCAGGTAGTTGGCTCGGGTGACCAGCTCCTGGTAGTCGCCGGAGCCGAAGATCAGATCGGCGGTGCTGGGGGTGCCGCTTTCGTAGATTGCCACGAGGCGGGTCGCCAGTGCCCGCCGGGAGCGACGCAGCCGCTCCCGCTCGAGCGCCAGGCGGTCGCGGGTCAGGTCCAGCTTGTGGCTCAGCTCGGCGGCGCGCTCTTGCCCTTCGGCAAGCAAGCCGGAGAGGCGTTCCTCCTTCGCCGCCGCCTTCGCCGCTTCGCCTTCGGCGACCGCGAGCCGTTCGCGGCTGGAACTCAGCCCGGCGGCGATCGAGCCGGCTTCGTCACGAGCGCTCGCCAGCCTCGCTTCCAGGTCCCCGGCGTCGGCGGCTCCGGCGCGCGGAGCGAGCGCCAGCACGCCGACGATCAGGACGCCGAACAGCACCACGGCGGCGCCGAGCACGACGAGGTCCTTTCTGGCGCGAGCCGGCACCACGAGAACAGCCGAGGCTAGCGACCACCCCGAACCGGTCCCGCGCCTTCCCACCAACCGACAACGAATGTTGCGCGGCCCGTCAGGTGACGATTCTTCCCGCTTTGCGGGAACAACTACCACCTCACCGCGGAGCGACGGGCCTCTGCCGAAGCCGCTCAGCCCTCGGGGACGTTGCGGGAGGCGAGGTAGGCGCCGATCGCAACAAAGACGGCGCTGACACCGATCCCGATCCTGATCTCCCGCCGGTAGCGGCGCCGCAGGTAGCGGTAGGCGAAGCGGACGGCGGCCTTGCCGAGCGTGTTGTACATCAGCCCTCCCCCTCGTTGTTGCGCCGGCGGATCTGGTGCGCCAGCCGCGACTGCAGCGACCAGAGCTCGATGAAGCCCGGCGAGGAGGCCTGCGAGAAGAGGCCGCCGGACTGGTCGAAGCTGGCCAGCTCGGAGTCGTAGACGGCGTTGGGCGAAGAGCGGGTGACGACGCGGACGCTGCCTTTGTAGAGGCGCAATCCGATCTCGCCGGTGACCTGGGCGTTGACCGCGTCCATGTAGGCGTCGAGGTCGGTGCGCAGCGGCTCCCACCACAGCCCCGCGTAGACCAGGTAGCCCCACTTCTGGTCGAGCGCCGGCTTGAACTGGTTCTGGTGGATCGTCCCGACCAGGCGCTCCAGCTCCTCATGGGCGGTCAGCACGATCGCCGCCGCCGGCACCTCGTAGATGTCGCGCACCTTGAGGCCGACGATGCGGTCCTCGATGTGGTCGACGATGCCGACGCCGTGACGGCAGCCGATCTCGGCAGTCCGTTCGAGCAGCTCGACGAGGCCGAGGCGCTCGCCGTTGAGCGAGACCGGCACCCCGGCCTCGAAGCCGACGGTGACGGTCTCCGCCACGTCGGGGGCCTCCTCGGGCCGGGTGACGAGCTGGAAGACGTCGTCCTCGGGCGCGTGGTCGAGGTCCTCGATCCAGCGTCCCTCCGAGGAGCGGCCCCAGAGGTTGTCGTCGATCGAGTACGGCGCCACCTCGGTGCCGCCCTTGACCGGGATCCCGTGCTCGCGCGCGTAGGCGATCTCCTCCTCGCGGCCCATCTGCCAGGAACGGACGGGCGCGATCGTTTTCAGCTCCGGCGCCAGGGTCGCGACCGTGGCCTCGATCCGGACCTGATCGTTGCCCTTGCCGGTGCAGCCGTGGGCGATCGTGTCGCAGTTGGTCTTGCGCGCATACTCGACCGCGAGCTGGGCGATCAGCGGCCGCCCCAGCGCGGTGAACAGCGGGTAGCCGTTGCCGTAGACGGCGTTGGCCTTGATCGCCGGGGCGAGGAACTCGGCGGCGAAGCGCTCACGGGCGTCGACCGTGTGGCACTCGACCGCGCCGAGCTGGCGCGCCTTCTCTTCGATCACCGTGTAGTCCTCGCCGGGCTGACCGAGGTTGACGGTGAGGCAGACGACCTCGGCCTCGTAGGAGTCCTGAATCCACTTCAGCATCACGCTGGTGTCGAGTCCGCCCGAGTAGAGCAGCAGCACGCGGTCGACCTGCGAAGGGTCGGCCTCATAGCTCGCGGTGGGGGTCGCCTGTTGGGGCTGGGCGCTCACGGGAGCGGGAAGTCTCGCACGGCGGCTGGCCCTGAGGCTGCCTGGCTAAGCAGAGCAAGGACGCAGGGAGCGAAGCGTGCTCTGCACGTGAGCGACCGAGGACGCAGCTATGCGACGCCAGGCAGCCTCAGGGCGCTTCGATGCCGCCGCTTCCGCCTTCTTCCACTTCTTCGGGCGCGGTCGTCGGTTCCGTCGTGGTCGTCGGTTCCGTGGTCGTGGTCGTTTCGGTCGACTCGGTCGTCGTCGGCTCGGTGGTCGTGGTCTCTTCGGTCGTTTCCGTCGATTCCGTAGTCGCCGTCGTGGTCGGGAGCGATTCCGAGCTGGAGGCGGTCGAGCTGCCGCTGTCGTCGCTGCCGGCGATCACGACCACCGCGATCACCAGGCCGACGATCACCGCGACCAGGCAGGCGATGACCAGGCGCATGTTCCCGTGCGGGCGCTGCCCGTCGGGCCCACGGTCTTCGGGCTGGCCCATCAGCCGGGTCGGGTCCTCGTGCACCTAAACGTCCTCTGGGCCGAGGATCGCGTCGAGGATCGAGGCGGTGTCCTCGATCTCGAAGCCGTGGCGCAGTCGCGCGTCGATTTCCGCCCGGCTGTTGCCGGAGACGGCCATCTGGGTCGCCAGCAGGCGGGCGCCGGCCGGAGTCGCGATCTCGCCGTTGTCGGACTGAAGCTGAACCGGGTCGGCTGCCGGCTCCTCGACCGGGGCAACCGCCGTGAGGTGGTTGGCGCGGGTGGGCATCGCGGCCGCCTCGCCGCCAGAGAGGCGGAGCTTGGCCTCCTCCAGCGAGGCGACCAGCTGGGAGGAACGAATGCTGATGTCCTCGGCCTGGGCGACCAGCGAGTCGGTCAGGTCGGAGAGCTCGCCGAGGCGATCGGCGACCAGCCGCTCGGCCTCTGCCTCGGCCGCTTCCAGATGCTGCCGGGCCTGCTGTTCGGCGTCGTCGATCACCGACACCGCGGCCTTCTCGGCCGCCTCGACGATCGCCGCGAGCCGCTCCGCCGTAGTGGTGGCGAGCGGGGCCGGCGACGCCTGGGCGCTCGCGGCCGGACGATCCTTGGCTGAACGGTCCTTGCGTCTCACGTGCGGCCCAAGCCTAGAAGCGAATCCCCAATCAGCGCAACCGCCCGTCCAATATGGGTGGACTCGACCACCAGCGGCGGCAGCAGCCGCAGCGTGTCCGGGGTCGGCACGTTGACGACCAGGCCGCGCCGCAGCAGGTCCGCCCCACCGCGGCGGCGTCGATCCCCTCGTCGAGGCCGACGCCGATCATCAGGCCACGCCCGCGCACCTCGGCGATGCCGTCGAGAGCCAGCAGGCCCTCGCGCAGCTCCGCCCCGCGCTCGCGCACCTGGCGCAGCAGGGCCGGGTCGTCGACGGTGTCGAGCACCGTCAGCGCCGCCGCGGTGGCAACGGGCCGCCGGCAAAGGTCGAGCCGTGGTCGCCGGGCTCGAGCACGTCGGCGCAGCGGGCCCGGCGATGCAGGCGCCGATCGGCATGCCGCCGCCGAGCGCCTTGGCGCTGGTGAGAACATCGGGCCGCACCGGGGTCTGCTCGTAAGCCCAGAGGGAACCGGTCCGCCCCACCCCGGTCTGGATCTCGTCGAAGATCAGCAAGCGCACCGGCCTCGTCGCAGGCTTGGCGGGCGGCGAGCAGGGCCTCGTCGGAGATCGGCACGATCCCCGCCTCGCCCTGGATTGGCTCGATCAGGACCGCGGCCGTGTTCGCGCCAACCGCCTCGCGCAGCGCGCCGGCGTCGTTACGGGGTACGGCGCGGAAGCCCGGCAGCATCGGCCCCAGTGCCTCGTTGGCCGCCAGTTTGGGGGTCGCGGAGAGGGCGCCGTAGCTGCGGCCGTGAAAGTCGCTTTCGAAGCTGACGATCTCCGGTGCGGAGATGCCGCGGCCATGAGCGTGCTTGCGGGCGATCTTGATCGCGCACTCGTTCGCCTCGGTGCCGGAGTTGGCGAAGAAGACGCGGCCGCCGAGGCTGGACTCGGCGAGACGCTCGGCCAGCCGCGCCATCGGCTCGGTATAGAAGAGGTTGGAGACGTGCATCAGCCGCCCGGCCTGCTCCTGCACCGCCGCCACCACCGCCGGGTGGCAGTGGCCGAGCGAGCAGACCGAGATCCCGGTCAGGAAGTCGAGGTACTCCTTGCCATCGGCGTCCCAGAGCAGGGTGCCCTCGCCGCGGACGAAGTCGACCTCGCCGCGCTTGTACGTCCTCATCAAGTAGCGCTGCTCGAGCGCCCGCACCTCGGCCAGGCCGATCTCGCGGTGCCCTCCCCCGCGCTCACGGCGTCACCATCGTGCCGATACCGGCGTCGGTGAACAGCTCCAGCAGGAGGCTGTGGGGGCGGCGGCCGTCGATGATGTGGGCAGACTGGGTGCCGCCGCGGATCGCGTCGACGCAGGCCTGCAGCTTCGGGCGCATGCCGCCGGCGAGCGTCCGACAGCCGCTCTTCGACCTCGGGCACGGTGGCGCGGGAGATCAGCGAGGACTCGTCGTCCGGATCGGCGAGCCAGCCCTCGACGTCGGTAAGGAAGATGGCCTTGTAGGCGCCGAGCGCGGCGGCTACCTTGCCGGCGGCCTCATCGGCGTTGACGTTGTAGGACTGACCCTGGCGATCGGAGGCCGAGGAGGCGATGACCGGGATGTAGTCGGCGGCGATGTGGTTGAGGACGTCGACGTCGACCCGCTCGACCGAGCCGACGAAGCCGACCTGGTCGGCGTTGGCGGCCGGGGTGACCTCGAAGAGGGTGCCGTCCTCGCCGGCGAGCCCGACCGCGGGCTGGCCGTGGCGGTTGATGCGCTGGACGATTTCGGAGTTGAGCTTCCCGACCAGGACCATCTTCGCGACCTCGACCGTGTCGGCGTCGGAGACGCGCAGGCCTTCGTGGAATTTGACCTCGAGCCCGAGCCGCTCCATGTAGCGGGTGATCTCGGGGCCGCCGCCGTGCACGACGACGGGGTTGAGGCCGACGTACTTGAGCAGGACGACGTCGTTGGCGAAGGCTTCGCGCAGCTCGTCGTCGAGCATCGCGGCGCCGCCGTACTTGATCACCACCGTGCGGCCGTGGAACTCGCGGATGTAGGGCAATGCCTCGAGCAGAACCGCGACGTTGTTGTCGCCGACCCCGCTCACGTCGTGTACTCCGCGTTGATCCGGATGTACTCGTAGCCAAGGTCGGAGAACCAGACGTGGGCGCGGTGCTCGCCGCGGCCGAGCCGCAGGCCGATCTCCGCTTCCTCGGTCTCGCCGCCCAGCTCGGCGGCGTCGATCGCGTCGGCGCCGATCTCCTCCAGGTCCTCGCCGGCGAGGGCGGCGCCGGCGGCCTGCGCGATCCGGCCCCAGTTGGGGTCGCGCCCGAACAGCGCCGTCTTCACCAGCGGCGAGTTGGCGACCGCGCGGGCGACCCGCTCCGCCTCCTCCGCGGTAGCGGCCTCGCCGACCTCGACCCGGCCGACCCGGGCGGCGCCCTCGCCGTCGCGGACGATCTCGATCGCCAGCTGCAGCAGCACCGCCTCCAGCAGGCCCTCGGGGAGCGGCTCGCCACTGGCGCCGGTTGCCTGCAGCAGCACGCAGTCGTTGGTGCTCATCTGGCCGTCGACGGTGATCCGGTTGAAGGAGGCGTCGGTCGCCGCGCGCAATGCGGCCTCGGGGTCGGCGACGACGGCGTCGGTTTGGACGAAGCAGAGCATGGTCGCCATCTTCGGCTCGATCATCCCCGCCCCCTTCGCCTGGGCGGAAAGGGTCACGCCGCCGACCTTGAGGGTGCAGCGCTTGGACCAGCGGTCGGTGGTGACGATCGCGTCCGAGAAGCTGCCGCCGCCCTCGGTCGAGAGGTTCGCCGCGGCCTCATCGATCCCCGGCAGTACCGCCTCGATCGGCAGCGGCACGCCGATCGTGCCGGTCTCGGCGACGGCGACGCTCGCGGTCTCAATTCCAAGCGCTGTCGCCGCCCGCTCGCACATCGCAAGCGCGTCGGCGTAGCCCTTGGCGCCGGTCTCGGCGTTGGCGTTGCCGGAGTTGACGACCGCGGCACGGACATGGGCGCGGTCGACGATCTCACGGCAGACGCGGATCGGCGCCGCGGCGGAGGCATTGCGGGTCAGCAGTAGCGAGGAGACGACCGCCTCCTCGTCGCAGACGACGAGGCCGACGTCGGTCTTGCCACCGCCCTTGAGCCCGCAGTGGGCGCCGCCGGCGCGGAAGCCGGGCGCCAGCCGGGCGGGATCCAGTTCCTCGACCCCCTCCGGCGCCTCGACCCAGCGCGAGCGGAAGAAGCCCTGGGGCACTTTACTCTCGCTATGCGAGAGGAACTCGCCCCGGGCGTCGGCAGGCGTGCTCACCTGAGGCCCTCCGTCTCGTCGAGGCCCAGCATCAGGTTGAGGTTCTGGATCCCCTGGCCGGAGGCGCCCTTCCAGAGGTTGTCGATCGCCGAGAAGGCCAGAACACGCCCGCCTTCCGCGACGGTGACATAGATATGACACTCATTTGAGTCGCGCAGGTCGCGCAGCCCCGGCGGCCGGTCGACGACGCGGACGAAGGGCTCGCCGGCATAGCGCTCGCGGTAGAGCGCCTGCACCTGCTCCTTGGTGACCGGCTCGGTCGTCTGCGCGTAGCAGCTGGCCAGCTCGCCCTGATCGAGCGGCAGCAGGTGCGGGACGAAGACGACGGGGGCAGGGCTGCCGAGCGCGGCCAGCTCCTGCTCGATCTCCGGCCGGTGGCGGTGGCCCTCGGTCTTGTAGGCGAAGGCGTTCTCGTCGATCGAGGCGTAGTGCATCGCGTCGCCGCCGCCGCGACCGGCGCCGGAGACGCCCTGCATCGCGTTGACGACGACGTCCTCCAGCAGGCCCCGCTCGGCCAGCGGCGCCAGCCCGAGCACGCTCGCGGTCGGGTAGCAACCCGGCGTCGCCACCAGCTTCGCCTCGCGCAGCTGCTCGCGGTAGAGCTCGGTCAGCCCGTAGACGCCGGTCCCGAACAGGTCGGGGGCGCCGTGCTCGCCGTACCAGCGCTCGTAGGTGGCGCGCTCGCGCAGCCGGAAGTCGGCCGAGAGGTCGACGACGAGGATGCCTTGCGCGCGCAGGGCGGCCACGGTCGGCGCCGCCGCCCCGTGCGGGTAGGCGACGATCGCCGCGTCGATCCCCTCGACCCGGTCGAGGTCGAGCTCGGTCAGCTCCAGCGGCACCCGGTAGCGCGGGTAGAGCGCGTCGAGCCGTTTGCCGGCGTCGCTGCGCGAGGTGACCGCGGCCAGCCGCAGGCGCGGGTGGCGCCAGACGATCTGCGCCGCCAATGCACCGGTGAAGCCGGAGGCGCCGGCGACCAGCACCCGCGCCGCGGGCTCGCCGCTCAACGGCTGTGCGCCCAGGTCATTCACGTAGGGCACCTCCGATCTGCTCCAGCTCGGCCTTGATCCGCTCGCGCGGGCCGGCGACCTCGTCGTCGGTGAGGGTGCGGTCGGGGGCGCGGAACTCCAGCCGCAGGGCCAGGCTCTTGCGGCCCTCGCCCACCTGCTCGCCTTCGAAGAGATCGAAGATCCGGGCCGAGCGCAGCAGCTCGCCGCCGCCCTCCAGCACCGCGTCGCGGACCGCGGTGGCGGTGACCTCGCTGGGAACGACGACGGCAAGGTCCTGGTGGACCGCCGGGAAGGTGGTGACGTCCTCGAAGACCTCCTCGCCGGTGGTCGCGGCGCCGATCAGGGCCGCGGTGGCGATTTCGAAGCCGGCCGCGGACTCGAGGTCCCACTCGCGCAGGACCAGCGGATGGACCTCGCCGATCCAGCCGACCGGGACGCCGGCGATCGAGACCGCCGCGGCACGACCCGGGTGCAGGAACGGCTCCGGCGCCGCCTCGAACTCGAGCGCCACTCCGAGCTGACCCGCGAGCGCCTCCAGCACTCCCTTGAGGGCGAAGAAATCGGCCGGCTCGCCGCCGCCGCGCCAGGACTTCTCGACCAGCGACCCCGAGGCGAGGCAGCCGAGCCGGTGTGGCTCGGCGAACGGCGCCGGCCGCTCGCCGGCGAAGACGCCCGCCAGCGGGCCGTCGCCGACCGCGTCGAGCTGCAGGTAGACGCCACCGGACTCGAACAACGCGACGGCATCGGCGCCGCGGGCGAGGTTGCGCGCGGCGACGTCGAGCAGCGAGCCGAGCAGCGTCGTCCGCATCGCCGACTGCTCCTCTGAAAGCGGGTTTGCGAGCAGGACCGCGTCGGCCCGCGGGTCCCCCTCGGGGATCCGCAGCCGGCCGACCTCACCGGGGTCGGTGAAGCTCCAGCCGACGATCTGATCGAGGCCGAGGTCGCGCAACGCGTCTTCGGCCCGCCGCCGCAGCAGCTGCTCGCGACTGAGACCGCCGACCTTCTCGGCCTCCGCCGGCAGCGTCGTCGGCAAGTTCGCGTCGAAGTCGTGGACCCGGCCGACCTCCTCGATCAGGTCGACCTCGCGGGTGACGTCGTAATGGCGGTCGGGCGGCACCTCGACCAGCAGGTCTTCGCCGTCGCGCTCGACCCCGAAGCCGAGCCGCTCCAGGTAGGCGACCTGGTCGTCCTGCGGGATCGCCATCCCCAGCAGGCCCTCGACCCGCGCCGCCCGCAGCCGGATCGCCGGCGCCGGCAGCTCCGCGGCGGCGACGTCGATCGTCCCCGGCACCAGCTTTGCCCCGCAGAGCTCGACCAGCGACCGCGAGGCGATCGCCTGCGCGCGCAGGCAGAGTGCCGGGTGCAGCTGCTTCTCGAAGCGCGAGGAGGCCTCCGAGCGCAACCCCAGTAGGCGCGAGGTACGGAGGATGTTCGTCCCGTTCCAGTTCGCGACCTCGAGCAGCACCCGCGTCGTCGCATCGGAGACCTCGGAGACCTGGCCGCCCATGATTCCGGCGATCCCGGTCGGGCCGTTCTCGTCGCAGACCAGGACCGTCTCCGCGTCGAGCTCGCGCTCGACCCCGTCGAGGGTGGTCATCTTCTCGCCCGCGGCGGCCGTGCGCACGGTCAGCGCCCCGCCCGGGACCCGATCGAGGTCGAAGGCGTGGAGCGGCTGCGCGGTCAGCAGCATCACGTAGTTGGTGATGTCGACGACATTGTTGATCGGCCGCTGCCCGGCGGCAGTGAGGCGCGCTTGCAGCCACAGCGGCGAGGGGGCGACGGTGACGTCGGTGAAGACGCGGGCCGTGAAGCGCGGGCAGAGCTCGGGCACCTCGACCGTGACGGAGGCGAGGTCGGCGACGTCCCCCTCCCCCTCGGCCGGCGCGTCCTCGTTCCAGGGCTCGGGGGCCAGCGGCGCCGCCGAGATCGCGTGCACCTCGCGGGCGACGCCCCAGATGCCGAAGCAGTCGCTGCGGTTCGGCGTCACCTCCAGCTCCAGCACCGGCTCGGCCAGCGGCAGCACCTCGGCCAGCGGCGTCCCCGGCGCCGGCCCGTCCTCGAGCACGAGGATGCCGTCGGCTTCGCCGCCGACCTCGAGCTCGGAGACCGAGAGGATCATCCCCTCCGAGGCGACCCCCCGCAGCTTCGCCTTGCGCAGCTTCTCGCCGCCCGGCATCCGCGCCCCGGGCTGGGCCACGGCGACGGTCTGGCCGGCGGCCACGTTCGGCGCCCCGCAGACGATCGTCCGCTCACCGTCGCCGGTATCGACCCGGCAGACCCGCAGCCGGTCGGCGTTCGGGTGCCGCTCGGCGCTGAGCACCCTGCCGACGACGAAGCCCTCGGGCGAGGGCGGGCCAACGGTGCCGATCCGCTCGACCTCGGTCCCGGTCATGACCAGGCGCTCGGCGATCTCCTCGACGCCGACCCCGGGGTCGCAGTACTCGCGCAGCCATGAGTACGGGACCCTCATCCGAACTGCTCCAGCATCCGCACGTCGTTGTCGAAGAAGCGCCGCAGGTCCGGGACCGCGTGGCGCAGCATCGCCACCCGCTCGACCCCGAGGCCGAAGGCGAAGCCCTGCACCCGCTCCGGGTCGTAGCCGTGTTGCTCGACGAAGCCGAGCACGTTGGGGTCGACCATGCCGGCGCCGAGGATCTCGATCCAGCCCTGGCCCTTGCAGAGGTTGCAGCGCTCGCCGTCGCCAAGCCGGCCGCTGCCCCCGCACTGGAAGCAGGAGACGTCGACCTCGACGCTGGGCTCGGTGAAGGGGAAGAAGTGGGGCCGCAGCCGGACCTCGCGCTCGTCGCCGAAGATCGCCCGGCAGAGCGCCAGCAGCGTCCCCTTGAGGTCGGCGAGGGTGAGGTCCTCGGCGATCGCCAGCCCCTCCATCTGGTGGAACATCGGGCTGTGGGTGGCGTCGGAGTCGCGCCGGTAGACCTTGCCGGGGACGATGATGAAGATCGGCGGCGGCTGCGCCTCCATCGAGCGCACCTGCACCGGCGAGGTGTGGGTCCGCAGCAGCACCTCTGGGTGCGACCGCACGTAGAAGGTGTCCTGGAGCATCCGCGCCGGGTGCCCGGCCGGGTGGTTGAGGGCGGTGAAGTTGTAGTAGTCGTGCTCGATCTCCGGCCCCTCCATCACCCGGTAGCCGAGGCCGACCATCGTGTCCTCGATCAGCCGCGTGGTGCGGGCAATCAGGTGGGCGTGGCCGACCGGGCGCGGCGGCGCCCCGGGCAGGGTGACGTCGATGCGATCGCTCTCCAGCCGGCTCTCCAGCTCTCCGGCATCGAGCCGGACAGCGGTCTCCTCGAGCACCGCCTCCAACCCCTTGCGGGCCTTGTTGGCGGCGCCGCCGACGGCGCCCCGTTGCTCCGGGGGCAGCTCGGCGATCCCCCGCAGGATCGTCGTCAGCTCTGCTTTGCGGCCGAGATAGCGGACCCGCAGCTCCTCCAGCGCGGCGCTCGATGATGCCCCCTCGATCGCGGCGGCGGCCTCGCCCCTGATCTCCTCGATCCGCTCAAGCATCGGGTTGGGCCTCCGGCATCGCGGCCGACGATATCCGCTGCGCGGCGATGGCCGCCGCGGCGGCGACATTCAGCGACTCGGCACCCGGCCGCAGCGGGATCGTCGCCTCCGCTCCGCACTCGGCGAGCACCGCCGCCGGCAGCCCCTCGCGCTCGGCGCCAAGACAGAGCGTGGCGGCGCCCTCGAGCGCCTCCAGGCCGGCGCCGCCGTGAGCGACCAGAGCGACCCGTGGCGCCGGCGTCTCCCCCACCTCGGCCCGCAGCGGTGGTTGGGCGAAGACCGACCCCATGCTGGCCCGAACCGCCTTCGGCGAGAACGGGTCGGCGCAGCCGGGGCCAAGCGCGATCGGGGTACCGAGCAGGGCATTGGCGCTGCGGGCGATCGTGCCGACGTTGCCCGGGTCGGAGACCCCGTGCAGGTAGAGGCAGGGCGCGACCGCCCGCTCGGCCCACCGCAGCGGCCAGAGCGCGATCGCCCGGGAGCCGGAACCCAGCGCGGACGCCGCCGCCAGCAGCTCCGGCTCGACCTCCTCGCCGCCCCAGCGCTCCGCCAGGCCCGAGCCCGCGGCGGTCAGCACGAACCGCGGCTCGGCGCCGGCCGCCAGCGCGGCCTCGACCAGGTCCTCGCCCTCGCTCGCGAACAGGCCCTCACGCTCGCGGTGCTTGCGCTCGCGGAGCTTGCGGACCAGTTTCAGCTTCTCGTTTTGGGGGCTGGTGATCATCGGGGCTCTGACAGTTCTGCTCGGGTGACTTTCTGGTTGGCGGTTTCTTCTCCTGGAACGCCCGAACCAATAAAAAAGCGGGCCGTTCTCACGGCCCGCCCGGGAAAGTGGAGTGTCGGTGAGCCGCTAGGCGGCCGCACCCTCCCGGGCTAGCTCGACAAATCGGCGGAAGGCCTCGCGATCGCTGACGGCGATCTCGGCCAGCATCTTGCGGTTGACCTCGACCTCGGCCTTGTTGAGGCCGTGGATCAGCTCCGAGTAGCTCATGCCCTCGAGCCGCGCGGCGGCGTTGATGCGAGTGATCCAGAGGCGACGGAAGGTGCGCTTTTTGTTGCGCCGGTCCCGGTAGGCGTACATGCCCGACCGCTGCACCTGCTCTTTGGCGAAGCGGTAAGAGGAATGCTTGCGCCCGAAGTAGCCCTTCGCTTCCTTCAGTACCTTGCGGCGCTTCTTGCGCGCGTGAACGGAACGCTTGACCCGGGCCATCTACTTGCCCCCGAGCAGCTTCCGCACCGTCGGCGCGTCATGCGGAGAAATCTCCACCGGCTTCGCCATCTGCCGCTTCCGCTTCGGCGACTTTTTCTCCAGAATGTGGCTGGAGTAGGCACGACGGCCACGGAGCTTGCCCTTGGCGGTCTTGCGGAAGCGCTTCTTGGCGCCGGAATGCGTTTTCATCTTCGGCATCGGGCTCGCTATTGAAGCAGACCGCGACGCCTGAGCGAGTTCGCGCCCCCACCGCGGGTACGCTGGCGCCGCGATGCGGATCCTCTACGTGGTCGGGACGCGGCCCAACTTCGTCAAGACGGCGCCGGTTATCGGTGCTTTGCGGGAGCGTTTGCCCGATGGCCGGCATACGATCGTCCACACCGGCCAGCACTACGACCGCCTGATGTCTGACGTCTTCCTCGAGCAGCTCGGGGTGCCGGCGCCGGACTTCATGCTCGAGGTCGGCTCCGGCAGCCACGCGGCGATGACGGCGCGGACGATGGAGCGCCTGGAGCCGGTCCTGCTCGACGAGCGGCCGGACCTGGTGGTTGTGCCCGGCGACGTCAACTCGACCCTGGCGGCGGTGCTGACCGCGATCAAGCTGGGGATCCCGGTCGCCCACATCGAGTCCGGCCTGCGCAGCTTCGACATGACGATGCCGGAGGAGGCGAACCGGATCGTCGCCGACCGCTTCTCGGAGCTGCTCTTCATCCACAGCGAGGAGGCGGTCGCGAACCTGCGCGCCGAAGGCATCCCCGACGGGCGCATGCACATGGTCGGCAACACGATGATCGACACCCTGGTCGCGCTCGAGGACCGCTTCCGGACGGCCGGCACGGCAAACCGGCTCGGCGTCGAGCCCGGCAGCTACGCGCTCGTCACCCTGCACCGCCCCGCCCTGGTCGACGGCCCGCTGCTGCCGGAGACGGTCGCGCGGCTGGCCGCCCTGGCGCGGCAGATGCCGGTCGTCTTCCCGGTCCACCCGCGCACCCGCAAGATGATGGAGAGCGTCCAGTCCGACCACCCGGGGCTGCTGCTCACCGAGCCCCTCGGCTACCTCGACTTCCTCTCCCTGCTGGCCGACGCCGGCGCCGTCCTCACCGACTCCGGCGGGATTCAGGAGGAGACGACCTACCTCGGCATCCCCTGCTTCACGTTGCGCGACAACACCGAGCGCCCCGTCACCGTCAGCCTCGGCACCAACACCCTGCTCGGCCTCGACCCGGCGGCGATCGCCGGCATCCCGGCGGCGCTGGCCGCACGCGGCGACGCGACCGTGGAGCCGCCGCCGCTCTGGGACGGGCACGCGGCGGAGCGAATCGCCGACGTCGTGGTTGCCGGCGACTAGTGACCTGAGTCGTTGATCCGCTGGCAGTAGGCGGCAAGGCTGTCGAGGATCTCGTCGGCGCTCTTATGCCAGACGTAGGGCTTGGGTTCGTCGTTCCAGTTGGCGATCCAGGTGCGGATCGAGGCGACCAGGTCGCGGACCGAGCGGTGGGCGCTGCGCTTGATCCACTTCGTGGTCAACTCGGCGAACCAGCGCTCGACCAGGTTCAGCCAGGAGCTGTAGGTGGGCGTGAAGTGCAGGGTGAAGCGTGGGTGGCGAACCAGCCAGCGCCGGATCGAAGGCGTCTTGTGGGTTGAGGAGTTGTCGAGCACGACGTGGATGTCGAGGTGGTCTGGGACCGAGCTCTCGATCAGGTTGAGAAAGCGGCGGAACTCCTCGGCGCGATGACGGGGAGTCATCTCGGCGATCACCTGGCCGGAGGCGACGTCGAGCGCGGCGTAGAGGTTCGTGGTCCCGTTGCGCACGTAGTCGTGGGTGTGGCGCTCGGGCACCCCCGGCATCAGCGGCAGCACCGGCGAGCTGCGGTCGAGCGCCTGGATCTGGGACTTCTCATCGACGCAGAGGACCACTGCCGCCTCCGGCGGATTGAGATAGAGGCCAACGATGTCGCGGACCTTGTCGACGAACTGCGGGTCGGGTGAGAGCTTGAAGTGCTCGGCCTGGTGGGGCTTCAGGCCGAAAGCACGCCAGATCCGGCTGATCGCGGTCTGGCTCATCCCCGTCGCGGTAGCCATCGAGCGCGTCGACCAATGCGTCGCGTCGGCGGGCTTCTCCTCCAGGGTCTTGACGATCACCCGCTCGATGTCCTCATCGCCGATCTGGCGCGGCTTGCCCGGGCGTGGCTCGTCATGCAGACCGTCGATGCCCTTTGCGGAAAAACGCCCCCGCCACTTGCCCACAGTCGAGCGGGTACAGCCGAGGCGCTCGGCTATGTCCTTGCTTGGCTCTCCATCGGCGGCTGCCAAGACGATTCGGCAGCGCAGCGCCAGCGCCTGGGCACTGGTCGGGCGCCGGGCCCAGCGCTCCAGCGCCTCGCGCTCTTCCTTGCTGATCGAGACATCCACGCGTCGGGGCATGAGTCCTCCCATCGTCGCTTGCGATGGCGACGACTTCGACGCGTAGATCACTATGCCTACGAACTAACGACTCAGGTCACTAGCTAGGAATCGGCGGGAGCGTCGGCCTCGGCGGCCGGCGTCTCGGCGGCGGGCTCGGCCTCGGCGGCCGGCTCCTCGGCGGGCTCGGGCTCCGCCGGTGGCTGCTCGGCGGCGACCTCGGCCTCGGCGGGCGCGGGCGCCTCCTCGACCGGAGCGGCGCCCTCGGCGGGAGCATCGTCGACCAGCTTGTCGACCTCTTTGCTCGGCGCCAGCAGCATGCTCATGTTGCGCCCTTCCTGCAGCGGCGCCGACTCGATCACGGCGATGCCGCCGAGGTCCTGGAAGAGTTTCTGCAGCAGCGCCCGGCCACGCTCGGGATGGGCCTGCTCGCGGCCGCGGAACATGATCGTGACCTTGACCTTGTCGTGGTGCTTGAGGAAGCGCTCGACGTGACCCTTCTTGGTCTCGTAGTCGTGGGTCGCGATCTTCGGCCGCAGCTTGATTTCGCGGATGTTGACCTGCTGCTGGTGCTTGCGCGCCTGCTTCTGCTTCTGCTCCTGCTCGTACTTGTACTTCGAGTAGTCGAGCAGCCGGGTCACCGGCGGCTTCGATCCCGGCGCCACCTCGACCAGGTCGAGGTCGGCCTCCTGGGCGCGTTTCAGCGCGTCGTTGATCTCGACGATGCCGAGCTGCTCGCCGTCGGCGCCGATCAGGCGTACCTGCGGCACGCGGATCCGCTCGTTGATCCGCGTCGTGTCGCGCTCTGGTGGGCGCCGATCGAACCTGCGCGGAACCGGCACTATCTAAAGGAGCGGTGGAGCTTCAAGAGGACGAGAGATCGAGACGCGGGCACGGAGCGCTCAGCGGCGGTGGTGATTTGAGGTGCCAGCAGTCAAGTCGGCCGGAGTATAGGGGTCTGCCGCCGACCGCGCTCAGTTTGTGCCGGTCTCGGACTTGACGCGATCCGCGAAGGCGGCGAGCGACATCTCCCCCAGCTCGCCGTCCTCGTGCGAACGGACGGCGACCGCGCCGGCCTCCTGCTCACGATCGCCGACCACCAGCATGTAGGGATAGCGACCGATCGCGGCGTCGCGGATCTTCTTGCCGACCGACTCGGAGCGGTCGTCGATGGCGACGCGGACACCGAGTTCGCGCAGTTCCTCGAAGGCCTTGCTCCCATACTCGTTGTGGCGATCGGAGATCGGCAGCACGATCGCCTGCACCGGCGCCAGCCAGACCGGGAAGCGACCGGCGTAGTGCTCAATCAGGATCCCGGCGAAGCGCTCCATCGAGCCCAGTAATGCGCGGTGGATCATCACCGGCCGGTAGGGCGCGTCGTCGGCGCCGGTGTAATAGAGGTCGAAGCGCTCGGGCATCTGGAAGTCGAGCTGGCAGGTGCCGCACTGCCAGGAGCGACCGAGCGCATCGGTGACGTGGAAGTCGATCTTCGGGCCGTAGAAGGCGCCGTCGCCGGGGTTGAGCTCGTACTCGCGCCCCTGGCGCTCAAGCGCCTCGGTCAATGCCGCCTCGGCTTTCTCCCACTGCTCCTCGGAGCCCATCGACTTCTCCGGCCGGGTCGAGAGCTCGACTTTGACGTCGGTGAAGCCGAAGCGCGCGTAGAGCTCGTCGATCGCCTCGCAGATGCTCGCCACCTCGTCGGTGATCTGGTCCTCGGTGCAGTAGACGTGCGCGTCGTCCTGGGTGAAGGCGCGCACGCGCAGCAGCCCGTGCAGGACTCCCTCGCGCTCGTTGCGGGAGACGCGGCCGAACTCGGCCAGGCGCAGCGGCAGCTCGCGGTAGGAGTGGCGGTCGGAGGAGTAGACGAGGCAGGCGCCCGGGCAGTTCATCGGCCGCAGCGCGAAGCGGCGCTCGCCGTCGTCCATGAAGTACATCTCGTCGCGGTAGTTGTCCCAGTGGCCGGAGCGGTGCCAGAGCTCCTCGTCGAGCACCTGCGGGGTGGCGATCTCCTGGTAGCCGCGCTTACGCAGCTGCTCCTGGACCTCGTGCTCGATCAGGTGCAGCAGCGTGGTCCCGTTGGGCAGCCAGAAGGGCATCCCCGGAGCCTCGTCGCGCAGCATGAAGATGCCGAGCTGGGGCCCGAGGCGGCGGTGATCGCGGGCCTTCGCCTCCTCGATCCGCTCCAGGTGCTGCTCCAGATCCTTGCTCGAGAAGAAGGCGGTGCCGTAGATCCGGGTCAGGCGCTCGCGGTTCTCGTCGCCGCGCCAGTAGGCGCCGGCGACCGAGCTCAGCTTGATCGCCTTGATCCGCCCGGTCGAGGGGCCGTGGGGGCCGCGGCAGAGATCCTCGAAGGGCCCGTTCTTGTAGAGGGAGACGGTCTCGACGCCTTCGTTGGCGACCAGGTCTTCGATCAGCTCGACCTTGTAGCCCTGGTCCTCGGCCTTGAAGATCTCGATCGCCTCGGCGACCGGGATGTCGCGGCGGCCGAACTCCTCGTCGGCACCGATGCGCTCCTGCATCGCCGCCTCGATCTTCGGCAGGTCGTCCTCGGTGATCTTTGTATCGGTCGGGAACTCGAAGTCGTAGTAGAAGCCGGACTCGATCGGCGGCCCGATCGTCACCTTCGTCCCCGGGTAGAGATCCATCACCGCCTCCGCCATCACGTGCGCGGCGTCGTGGCGGATCAGCTCCAGCGCCTCGGGGTCGCGGTCGGTGACGATCGCCACCTCCGCCCCATCCTCGGGCAGCGGCGCCGTCAGATCGCGCAGCTCGCCGTCGACCTTGATCGCCAGCGCCGCCTTCGCCAACCCCGGCCCAATCGCCGCCGCGGCATCCGCCCCGGTCGCGCCCGCCGGCAGCTCCAACGGTTTCCCGTCAGGCAGGGTGACGGTCAGCTTTTCGGTCGCGGCCTCCATGCGGGCCATCGTACGGGGCGCGAGGCGCCTTCGTCCTTTGTCACCCAGAGGGTTACAAAGGACAAGAGCGTTCAGCGAGCGGGGCCTTGGCGTGCCTGGCGTTCGGCGATCAGCGGGCAGGGGCTCTGACCGCGGACTCTGCCGGTGACTTCCCAGAGCACGTAAGGGGGAGCGGTGCGGCGCACCCGCAGTCCGGGGAAAGGCGGTGGGTCGGTGTCTCCGCGCGTAACCACGAAGCGCACGCCAGGGGTGGGTCTCTCGCCCGCTTCGCCGTCGGCCTCGATGCAGACGCGCCCGCCGCGCAGTTCCCAGGAGAGGAAGGGGCCCCCGTGCTGGTCGGCGAGCAGCTCGTCCGGCGCGAGCACGAGCGTGGGCCCGGACCCGACCAGCGCCCGGAACTCATAGAGCGCCGGCGAGAACGAGGTCGGCCCCACCGGCGCGTTCGCGAGCGCCAGCAGCGAGCAGGCCCCCGCGCCGGCCATGAAGACGGTCGCGAGCAGAGGGGCAAGCCGCGGTGGGTCGGTTTCCTCTCGCATACCGAGAGCAACTCGACCCACCGAGCGGTCGAGCAGGGGCAACAGGATCGTCAACGCGGCAACCGGCGCGGCGATCTCGATCGCCTTGGCGGCGGTGTACGGGGTGCCGCCGGCGCGGGCCGCGGCGTAGGCGAGGGCGCCGGCGCCGAGGCCGGCGAGGATCGCGGACTCGCGGCGGCGCCAGCTGCGCGCGATCCCGTACAGGAGCAGGGCAGTCGCGAAGACGGCTCCGAGGTAATAGCCGATCGCCGGCACGGCGCCATCGCCGGGCGCCAGGCGGAAGTCGCCGGAGGGCCAGATTCCGAGCGCCTCGAAGGGCGAGACCTGGCCGAAGAGGTTGCCGAGGCCGGGGCCGTTGGGGTCGAAGGTCTCGAAGCTGTGGAAGTCGAGCATGCGGCCGATCTCGGGGGCGATTCCGACTAGGAACACGAGGAGCGCAAGGCCGATGCTGCGGGCCGCGGGTCCTGTCGTGGGGGGAAGGCCTTCGTCCTCGCGAGCTGCGGGCGAAGACCGTCCCCCCACGCCACCCGCGGCTCGGAAGGTCAGCCACAAGACTGCTGCTGCACCGAGCCAGATCAGGCCCGGGAAGCTGTAGACGTAGACGCTTCCCACTGCGATCAGAGCTGCAGGGATGTAGCGCAGTTGCAGGTCGCGCCACGCCATGTCGGACTCGCGGAGGGCGAGGACGAAGGCGAGGAGGAAGAGTGCTTGGATGGTCTCCTTGAAGGCGCCCTGGGCGAAGTAGGAGGCGACGACGTAGGCGAGGCCGACGACGAGCGCCGCCGCGGTGCGGGGCGCGGGCTTGAGGTCGCGGAAGGCGGCGAGCGCCGTCAGGGGTGCGAGCACGGCGACGGCGACGGTGAGGCCGCTGAAGCCCTGGACCAGGCCGATCCCCAGGCCCTTGTTCAGCGCCACAACCACCGCATGGGGGCCCAGCGGGTACCCCTGGCGCAGGAGCTGGCCGCCGTGGCCGTGGGCGAGACGGTCGGCGGCGAGCAAATGCTGGGACATGTCCGGGTTGAAGCTGGTGCCGAGGATCCCGAAGTGGCCTTCGACCGCGAACGGCAGTGAGGCCGCCAGCAGGGCGATCAGCGCCACCGGCCAGCCGGCACGCAGCGCCTCCGCCCCACCCTCCAGCCGTCCCCATAGGTAGGCGATCGCGGCGATGACCAGGACCAGGACAACGGCGGCCGAGACGATCCCGTCGCCGCCGATCCGCACCGTCCCCCAGCAGATCGCGCAGAGCAGCGCCAGGCCGACGGCGGGCGCCAGCCAGGACCAGCGCCGCGCGCCACAGAGCGCGATCGCCGCCTGCCCGATCGCCAGCGACGCTGCGCACACCGCCGGCACGGCTGCATAGGTCCCGATCACAAGGCCCGCGAGCCTAGACTGCGGAGGTGGCGTTCGTCCCTCCCGCACGTCATCTGCTGCGCGCCAAGGACATGGCTGACGCGCGCTACTTCGAACCGCTCGCGGTCGACGACCTGGCGCGGGCGGCGGGACTCTCGCGGGCTCACTTCAGCCGCGAGTTCCGGCGCGCCTTCGGCGAGTCCCCGCACGCCTACCTGCTGACGCGCCGGCTGGAGCGGGCGGCGGCGCTGCTGCGCAACACCGACAACTCGGTCGCCGAGATCTGCCTCGCAGTCGGACTGCAGGGCATCGGCTCGTTCACGACCAGCTTCAAACGGACCTACGGGAAGACGCCGACGGCCTACCGGGCCGACTTTCCGCCCGCGGTCAGCCGGGCCATCGTCCCCGCCTGCGTGGTCCGCGCCTACGGCCGCCCGCAACACCGCACGTTTCGAGAAGACAGCGCCGAGACCGCGACCTAGCATCGGCGCCAAGCTGATTTCAACCAAGGAGAGATCGATGAAGATCGCAAACACGCAGCTGTGGGTCCACGACCAGGACGAGGCGCTCGCCTTTTACACCGAGAAGCTCGGGATGGAAGTTCGCAACGACGTGACCATGCCGGAGATGGGCGACTTCCGCTGGCTCACCGTCAGCCCCGGGGGCCAGGAGGACTTCTCGATCGTGCTGATGGCGATCCCGGGCGAGCCGGTGATGACCGAGGAGTCCGCCGAACAGGTGCGCGCCGTGATGGCGAAGGGCTTCGCCGGGACGGCCTTCCTCACCACCGACGACTGCCAGGCCTCCTACGAGGAGCTAAAGGCGCGCGGCGTCGAGTTCACCGAGACGCCGGAAGAGCGCCCCTACGGCATCGACTGCGGCTTCCGCGACCCCTCGGGCAACAGCTTCCGCCTGACCGAGGTGAAGCTGCCGGCGCTGACCTAGCAACCGGCCTGGGGCTATGGGCGTAACTGGGCTCGAACCAGTGACCTCCGCCTTGTCGAGGCGGCGCTCTCCCAACTGAGCTATACGCCCGGGAGGCGTGAATCTAGCAGCGGCAAACCGAAGCCGGGCGGCAGCCGTCGCCCGGCTAAAGGGGTGCCGTGCAAGCGCCGATGCAGACCGTGCAACTTTTCTGCTCCAAGCGTGTTTATGTGTGCGTCGCGGGCAAAGCGACCGAGACTTCAAAGCTCGAGGACCGACGAGCCAGCGAACTCAAAGCTCTCTGGTGGTACGTCCTTCGGAAATACAAGGGCCCCTTTGTGGGGCCCTTTTCCGTTCCTGGGTCAGACGTGGTCGTTGGGCAGGTGCCAGCGGCGCGGCGCGATCAGCTCGTCCATCTCCGGTGGGCCCCAGGACCCGGCCTCGTAGGGACGGGTGGGCGGCGGCTGCTCGAGCACGGGCTCGGAGATCTCCCAGAGGCGCTCGATCGCCTCGGAGCTGGTGAAGAGCGTGCGGTCGCCGACCATGACGTCGTGGATCAACCGCTCGTACGCGTCGAGCGCCTGCTCGCCACCGCCGAAGGTGTCGGCGTAGCTGAAGCGCATGTGCGCCTCGCCGAGCGTGATCGTCGGCCCCGGAACCTTGGCGAGGAAGGAGGCGGAGATGCTGCCGGGATCGCCGAGCTCGAAGGTGAGGTGGTCGTGGCCGAAGGACTCGGCGATCTGGTCGCAGTCGAGCGGGAACATCCGCCGCGGCGGCTGCGCGAAAGCGACGGTCAGCAGGTGCCGGCTCTCGGCCAGGCGCTTGCCGGAGCGCAGGTAGAACGGCACGCCCTCCCAGCGCCAGTTGTCGACGAAGGCCTTGACCGCGACGAAGGTCTCGGTGTCGGAGTCGGCGGCGACGCCCTCCTCCTCGCGGTAGCCGAGGTACTGGCCGCGGACGACGTCCTCGGGGCGCAGCGGCGCCATCGAGTCGAAGACCTTCTCGCGCTCGACCCCCAGCGCCTTCGGCTCCAGGGAGGTCGGGGGCTCCATCGCGACGAAGCCGAGCACCTGGAACAGATGGGTGACGATCATGTCGCGGAAGGCACCCGTTTCCTCGTAGAAGCTGCCGCGCATCTCGATCGAGAGCGTCTCCGGAACGTCGATCTGGATGTGGTCGATGTGGTTGCGGTTCCAGACCGGCTCGAACATCCCGTTGGCGAAGCGCAGGGCGAGCAGGTTCTGGACCGCCTCGCGGCCGAGGTAGTGGTCGATCCGGTAGATGCAGCGCTCCTCGAAGACCGAGTGCAGCAGCGCGTTCAGCTCGCGGGCGGATTCGAGGCCGGTGCCGAACGGCTTCTCGGTGATCACCCGGGCGCCGGCGCCGAGCCCGGCCTCCCCCAGCGCTTCCACGGTCCCGTGCGCGGCGGCCGGAGGCAGCGAGAGGTAGTAGAGGACGCGGGCGTCGCCGCCGAGTTCGCCCCTGGCCGTGGCGACGGCCTCGCCGAGCGCGTCGAAGCCGTCGCCGACGCCGACGAAGCGCAGCGAGTCGGCGAACGGGTCCCAGGTGGCCGGCGACATGTCCTCCCGGCCCGAGGCCTCGATCGCCTGCCGCGCCACCTCGCGGAACTCCTCTACCTCGACCCCGTGCCGGGCGGCGCCGATGATGCGGAAGTCCTTCGGCATCAACCCCACCTGCGCGAGGTGGAAGATCCCCGGCAGCAGCTTGCGTTTCGCCAGGTCGCCGGTGGCGCCGAAGAGGACGATTACCTGGTTCTCAGGGACCTCGCCCGTTGACGCGGTCGACGGAGCGGGTGCGGTGGCGACGCTCACGCCCCCAGGCTGACAGATGTAACGCCTTGGCCTCTGGGCCACCGCGACATATCCTGAGCGGCCGTGACGGAGAGGAAGACCGAGAACGGGGTCGGATTCGATCCCAGCGCGCTCGATCGCGGCGAGCGAAGCTTCTGGCGCGATATCTGGGAGTCGGTCCCGACCGACACGGCGCGGGAGCAGGGCGTCGAGCTGGGGGACTTCGGCCCGGTCCAGGCGACCGTGGTGTCGGCGCTGCCCGGGGTCGGAATGATGAACATGGTGCTCGGCGCGACCGAGCCGGGCGCGGTCGCCGCCGGACACCTCGCCGCCGCGGTCGAGTGGGCTGGCTCACGCGGGATCGACCACTACGTGCCGGTGACGCCGGAGACGGCGGAGACCGACACCGCCGAGGCCTGGCTGACCGAGAACGGCTTCGGTCGCGGCTATGCCTGGATGAAGTTCGTCCGCGACGCCCACGAGCCGCGTTTCGCCGCCCCCGCGGACGTCGAGATCGTCGAGCTGGAGTCCGCCGAGCAGGCGCCCTTCGGGATGATCGCCGCCACCGGCTTTGGCCTGCCCGCCTGGGGCGCCGCCTTCTTCGCCAACCTCCCGGGCAGAGCGGGCTGGCGCTGCTACGTCGCCCTGCTCGAGGGCAAGCCCCAGGCCTGCGCGGCGATGCATATTCACACCGGCATCGCCGAGTTCGGTATCGCCGCCACCCTCGAGCCGGCCCGCGGCCGCGGCTGCCAGCGCGCCCTCCTGCGCCGCCGCATCCTCGATGCTGCCGCGGCCGACTGCCACACCCTCTTCGTCGAGACCGGCGAGCGCGTTCCCGACCGCCCCTCGACCAGCTACCGCAACGTCCTCAGGGCCGGTTTCGAGGAGGCCTACCTGCGGCCGAACTGGACGCGCCAAGGAACGGGGCACCAGGAATGAGGACCGTGAGGAAGGAGCGCCCGCGTGGCGCGGTCGTCGTCGCCGCTCTCGCGATCGGTGGCAGTGTCAATCCCTGCACGCCTAAACCCGCCGCGCCCGTCCGATAAAGGCTCCGCTCTTGGCCTCCTGCGTCAGTCTTGAATGGGAGGCACCAATCGGTACACAACGCAAACTGGAGATGCTCCGGGGGACGTGGCTTTTGCCGAGTGCGAGCCGATGACCGACCTTGCTCAAAGCCTGATCAACGCCCTGGCCCTTGGTGGCCTCTATGCGCTGATCGCCATTGGCGTCACCTTGATCTACACCGTGATGGGCATGATGAACTTCGCCCAAGGCGAGTTCATCATGCTGCCCGCCTATGCCCTCTACGTGCTGGCCGGACTGCCGTTCGCGGTTGCGGTCGGCGCCGCACTTGCCACGGGGATCGCAATCGCGGTCCTGGCCGAGCGGGTGGCTTTCCGCCCGGTGCGAAACGCTGACTTAGCCACCCAGCTCGTTACCTCACTTGCCGTAGCGACCATCCTGCAGAACGTCGTGAGCGCGGCGGTGGACGCCCGGGCTCAATCCGTGGCAGCGCCCGCGGCTCTGAGCGAATCGAGCCAGATCGGCGCCCTCTCGATACCGAACCTCGAGATCCTCACCCTGGCGCTAACCGTGCTTGTGCTCGGCGGCCTCGGATGGCTGCTCTATCGGACTCGCATCGGCCTCGAGATGCGTGCCGCGGCGGAGAACTTCGAGATGGCTCGGCTGCTCGGTGTCCGCGCCAACCGCGTGATCGCGATCGCCTTCGCGATCAGCGGCGCGCTCGCGGCCATGGTGGGGGTGCTGATTGTCCTGCAAACGGGACAGGTCTCTCCGACGATGGGGCTGACCCCGGTGCTGGTCGGTTTCATTGCCGTAGTGATCGGCGGCTTCGGGAGGATCTTCGGCGCCGTGGTCGGAGGGCTCGTGCTCGGGGTCCTCTCATCGCTGCTCGGCACCTACTTGCCGGACGGGCTGGTTCCGTTTCGTGACGCGATCGTCTTCTCCCTTCCGGTTGCGATCCTGATCGTCAGGCCGCAGGGCCTGCTCGGCGCGGCGACCGGAGAGGCGCGCATATGAACGGTTGGGGACTGCGCTCCCCGGCCTCCGCGGCCACCTCTTTGTTCGTTCCGCTCGTCCTGGTGGGGCTGACCGCGGCGGTCGGGGTAAGCGGCACGCCCGCCTTCGAAGAGACCGTCACGCTGATCCTCTGCAACCTGATCATCGTCCTCGGCCTGCAGGTCTTCATCGGCAACAGCGGCGTCTACTCGTTCGGGCAGTTGGGCTTCGCGGCGAGCGGCGCCTATGTCGCAGCGCTGCTCACGCTCCCCGCGGCTTTCACGGCCCTCCAGACGCCCGAGCTGCCAAGGCTGATTGCCGATGCTCAGCTCGGCCCGTTCCTTTCCACTCTGATCGCCGCGGTGGCGAGCGGATTGCTGGCGGGGGCGGTCGGGTGGCCGCTGATGAGAACTTCGACGCTGGCGATTCCGATCTCGACCTTCGCCTTCCTGATAGTTGCCTACAACGTCCTCGCCAACTGGGACCCGGTTACCGGTGGAAGCGGCGGGCTGGTGAGCATCCCGACGACCACCGGCGTCGAGTCGGCAGGGCTTTGGGCCGGTGTCGCAGTCATCGTGGCGCTCGCCTTCAAATGGTCGGCGGGCGGTTACCGGCTGCAGGCGACCCGCGAAGACGAGGTGGCGGCGCGCTCGATCGGCATCGGCTTGATGCGGGAGCGGCTCATAGCCTTCACGATCAGCGGCATGCTCTGCGGCATCGGCGGCGCGCTGGCGGTGCACCAGTCCGGGGTCCTGTCGCCTAAAACCTTCTACTTCGCTGCCGCGGTGACGACGATCACCATGCTGGTGGTGGGCGGTGCGCGCAGCGTCCTCGGGGCCGTCGTCGGGACCCTCGCGGTGGCGACGGTGAATGAGCTGCTGCGCAACTTCGAGGAAGGCGCCAGCGTGTTGGGACTGGTCTCGATCGGCGAAACGCCGGGCCTGGCCGCCATCGGCGTCGGCCTGATCCTGCTGGTGACGATGGTCGCGCTGCCGGGGGGACTGAGTAGGGGCCGCGAGGCGGGTGAGATCGAGCCGATCCGCCGAAGACTGCGCTCCCGCGCCCTGTCGACGTCGCCCAAAGTGGCGGCGACGAACCGAGCAAGGCCACGGTCCGCTCGAGGCTCGGCTGGGAGCCTTCGCGCCGAGGGGGTCTCCCTCGCCTTTTCCGGGTTGCATGTGCTGAGAGGAGTAGGGCTCACACTTCCTCCCGGCGAGACCCTCGGGCTGATCGGCCCGAACGGCGCGGGTAAGACGACGCTTCTCAATGTCCTCAGTGGCTTCCAGGCCCCCGACTCCGGAAGCGTCTTCATCGATGGAGGCGACGTGACCGGCTGGTCCCCGCCGCGGCTCGCGCGGGCGGGACTTGGCCGCACGTTCCAGGCGGCGCTCCCCTTCGCGGGGCTGACCGTGCTGGAGAGCGTCGCCGTGGGTGCGATGGGCGTCGGGGTCGGCCGGCGACGCGCTGTGGACATCGCCGCGAACGTGCTCGAGCGCCTCGGCCTGGGCGAACAGGCGCAAAGCCCTGCCGGTCTGCAGCCGCCAGGGAACCAGAGGCTGCTGGGCATCGCCCGCGCCCTGGCCACCGGGCCGCGCTACCTGCTGCTCGACGAGCCCGCGGCAGGGCTGAACGACGAGGAGCGCCGGGAGCTGGTTGCGATGCTCCGCGAGGCGATCCAGGAGTTCGGCTGCGCGATCTTGTTGATCGAGCACGACATGAACGTGGTGATGGACCTCTGCGCGCGGGTGCAGGTGCTCGACGACGGCAAGACGGTCGCGGTCGGGAGCCCCGAGGAAGTACAAGCCGATCCCGCCGTGGTCGAGGCCTACCTCGGCACCTCGTACGTGGCGGGCGCAAATGCTTGAGCTGGGCGGGCTGAAGGTGGCCTACGGTGGAGTCGAGGTCCTCCACGGCGTCGAGTTGAGCCTCGACGAGGGAGAGGTAGTCGGCATAGTCGGCCCCAACGGCGCCGGCAAGAGCTCGCTTTTGCGGGCGATCTGCGGCCTCACGCGTTCGACCGCCGGCGAGATCAGCTTCGAAGGTAGGTCTCTGCGCGGGCTTGCGCCGGAGGAGATCGCGAGGTTGGGAATAGCAATGGTGCCCGAGGGCCGTCAGATCTTCGGCACGCTGACCGTGGCAGAGAATCTGCGCCTAGCCGTACAAGACGACGGGAGCGAGGCCATGGAGCAGGTCCTGGAGCGGCTTCCAATCCTGCGGAAGCGCGCCGGACAGCGTGCCGACCGCCTCTCAGGCGGTGAGCAACAACAGCTTGCGGTGGCCCGCGCGCTGCTGCGCAAGCCGCGGCTGTTGATCCTCGATGAGCCCTCGCTTGGCCTCGCACCGAAGATGATCGACGTCGTATACGGACTGCTGGAGGAACTTCGCACGGAGGGAACGACGATGCTCCTCGTCGAGCAGAACGCGGCGCGGACGATCGACTTCTGCCGACGAAGCCTGGTGCTCGCCGGTGGCAAGATCCGCGCCGGCGGGAAGCGCGAGGAGCTGCAGCGCGATCCCGAGGTCCTGCGTGCATACATGGGGAGGCAGCTGTAGGCCATTAGTAGGTGACACATCAGTCCGCAAAGCGCAAAGCGTGTCAGCGGCGGTGCCGAGCTACCATGACCTTTCCCTGTCGGAGAAAGAGATGACTGACGATCACCCTTCCTCACCGCCAAGCAGCGAAGAGGTAGCGCTGGCTCTACGCCACTGTTGGCAACCGGTGGCGAGGCTGGAGGACCTTAAGGACGGACCTCAGCGAGCCGTCCTACTCGACGAGGCCCTTGCCGTCTTCCTAACTGAGAGCGGTGAGGCGGCGGTGGTCGCCGACCGCTGTGCCCACCGCGGCGCATTGCTCTCGATGGGCAAAGTCTGCGGCGACAGCATTCAGTGTCCCTACCACGGCTGGGAGTGGGCGGGTCACGACGGTTCCTGCACCCGGATTCCCTCGCTGGCCGATCAACGTCAGATCCCACCGCTGGCCCGGATTCCGTCATATCCGTGCCGGGTGCACTGGGGGCTTGTCTGGACCACGCTGGAGGAGCCGCTGACCGACGTGCCCGACGTTCCCTGGTTCGATCCGGATGAGTGGACGTGGGGTCACGGAACGCCCTTCGAGCTACCGGTTGCCTTCGGGTTGATGATCGAGAACTTCCGCGACGTTGCCCATTTCGCCTTCGTCCACCAGGACACCCTCGGGTCCCAACCGGCGGAGGTCGAGCCACTCATGCCAGAGAGCGATGGGCTCGAGGTGACGCTCCGCCGGAACATGGAATGGGGCGATGGCGCCAGCGCGGCGTGGGGCCCGTTGCGCGAAATGGGTTACCACACGATCGCGCCCAACTTCACCTCGGCGAGGATGTTTACCGATGAAGGCGAGCGCTGCCTGCTTCACGCCGCTCGCGCGATCAGCACAACCGAGTCAGCCCACTATTGGATCGAGGCAGGTCTTGAGAATTTCGACAACGAGCGCCTCGAGAAGGTGATCGCCTACGACGCCGGCATCTATGCCGAGGACGTGGCGGTCATCTCGAAAATCGAGCCGCCCGAACTGCCGCTGGATCCAAACGCGGAGATCAACTGCCTTGCGGATCGGTTTACGCTCGCCTACCGGCAGGCGTTTGTGGAATTCGTCAAGCGAGCCCTCGCCGAGCGCCTAGCTCGAGCGGGCGCAGCGGCGGGCTAAGTGCTCCTCCGCGGACTTCGTCCCCGCCGCGGGTCGAGCGAACCGGCCGCCGCGAAGTGAAACTGGGAGATGTCGCTGCGGGCGACGATGCGGGTCAGCTCGACGGGGCGCTCGGGGCTTTCGTCCGCGGACGCGCCGTACTGGAGGAGCCGGCCGACCAAGGCCGGATCGCCGGTGCGGACGCCGAGGATTTTGGCGGTCCAAGGTCCGCAGGAGGAGCCCTCGAACGAGACGTCGAGTCGGGTGAGTCTCAGCGGCTCGCCGAGGTCGGGTTGTTCCCCTCCTTTTAGCGAGAGCGCGGCGCCCAGCAGCCAGGGCACCCGCTCGACGGGGAAGAAGGAGTCGAGCAAGCAGATCGGTTTGTCGATGCGGAGGACCGAGGTGACCTGGGCGACAGTCTGCCCGCGGGAGACGTCGAGGGAGTCGGCAATCATCTGGTCATTCGTCTGCTGGCGAAGCCGCAGGACGGCGATCTGCGCATCGCTGAAGCGATCCTCCAGCAGGGAGCGAATCAAGCCCCTGATCGGCACCAGGCGCTTCGGCGCGGCAACGTAGGTCCCCGAGCCGCGACGGCGAAAGATGGCCCCGTCGCGTTCGAGCAGGCCGAGGGCCGGGCGAACGACCGCGCGCGAGACTCCGAAGTGCTCTTCGACCTCGCGCTCGGAGGGAAACAGGGTGCCGGGCTCCCAGTCGCCCCCCTCGAGCTTCTGCTTGAGAATCTCGCCGAGCTGGTAGTAGAGGGGGACCTGGCCGCCGCGCTCGGGCCGGCGGAGTCCGTCGAGGCTGATCACAGAGGGCCGTTTGGGGCGACCCGCGTTCTTGCGGCGCCCGCCCGAGGCGGACTTCTCAGGCTCCACTCAACTCACCGAACGACTTACTGTTCGTATTCGGCTACGTAAGCGGGTTTGAGCCGCTCCAGGAGCTTCGGCTTGCGGTCGGGATATTCGTAGATGTACCAGGGTCCCGAGGGTAGGTGATCGTCGCGCGTGTAGCTGAGCGGGCCCATAACCGTCGGATGCGCCTTTGCCTCGAGGGCAGTGGCGAGCTTGGCGCCGTCGGTGGTACCGGTTGCGCGAATCGCGTCGAGGATCAGCTGGCCGGCGGCGTAGGAGGCGAGCAGGTTGCCGGAAACGTCGGTATCGACCCCGGCGCGCTTCAGCCGTTCGAAGAGCTTGGCCGTCTGGGCGTCAGTCGGGTCATAGGCGGAGCCGTTGAGCGTCGCGTACACATCCTTCGTGTCCGGAACGCCCTTCAGCCAGAAGGTTCCGTCGAAGGCGCTCGGCACCGTGATCGGCAGGTCGATGCCGGCGGCGCGAATCTGCTTGATCGCCGCGGCTCCCCCCGGCGGGTAGGAGCTGATGTTGATCGCGTCGGCGCCGGAGCGCTTGATCTCGGCGAGCTGGGAGGCGATCGACAGGTCTTCGTTCTTGAAGTCGGCCTGCCCGGCGAGCTTGCCGCCGAGGTGTTCCCAGGCCTCCTGGAAGCCGAACTGGTCGATCCTGCCGAGCAGGATCGAGGTGTCGCGCAGCTCGAAGGGATGGCGGATGCCTCGCTGCCAGAGGAAGGTGGCGCGGGTCGCGGCCTCGCTGATCAGGCTGCGGTTGGCGCTGAAGGAGAGCCGGCCGGTGTAGGGCGGGCCGTAGCCGGGTTCGCTGCTGCAGAGGGTGAAGTTGAGCAGGTTGTGTTCTTCGGCGATCGGGGCGCCGGCGGCGGCGATCGGCGCTTCGCAGCTGAAGAGAAGGACGTCGGCATCGTCTTCGATCACCTCCTGGACGGCGACGGGCTGCTGCTGGGGTTCGGAGCGGTTGTCGACGGAGACGACGCGGATCTTGGAGCCGTCGATACCACCGCGGGCGTTGGTTTCCTTGACCAGCTGTTCGACCGCGGCGATGTTGGCGTCATAGGGGACCAGATAACCGCTCTTGGCGATCGCGGCGCCGATCACGATTTCCTTCGGCAAACCGCTTGCCGCGGTCTGCGGGTCGCCGCCCGAGCCACATCCGGTGAGGAGCGCGAGGCCGAGGGTCAGGACAATGGCGAGCGGTGATCGTAGGGTGCGCTGCATCGAAGCGACATCATGAACACACACGTCAGGCGAGGCCCAAGGTGTGCGGCCGCGAGGCGATAGTTGTTACTACAGGATCTTTGTGCAACTTGACCGCTGAGTTGGGAATGTCACCATGACGGTGTCTGAATTTCTCCCTTGCCGCCCCGCTCACGGGCAGCAGCGTCCCGACTCGGTCGGGGCGCTGCGCCGAACTTGAGAGGTGACCCTCGAGCGCCGGTCGCGTTTCGACGCCCGACCGGCGCGAGACAGGCGCATCGGACCAATTCGAGAGGCGCCTACCGGAATCGAACCGGTGTAAACGGCTTTGCAGGCCGCTGCGTAGCCACTCCGCCAAGGCGCCGAGGACGGATGAAGCCTAGCGGCGCGGGGCGCATGTGGCCGCCTGGCCCGTGGCTAGGGTGCAGGCGTCGATTCGCCCAAATTCGAGCCAGACTGGAGGAGGCCATAGCCAAGCTCTGAGGCCCGGTCCGGCCGTGACCCGCGACGCGGGTGCCGCGAGCTAGGCCAGTGCCTCGGTTGCGACCGGTTCGTCGCTCGCCGGCCGCGGGGCCGGGTTCGAGAACCGCATCGTGCCGTCCTCGACTGAGCCGTAGCGCAGCGCCCGCAGGTCGAGCGGGTAGTTCTGGCGCAGCTTCCAGGGCTCCTTCGAGCCCTGCTTGGGCAGGCGGTCGACGGCGCGCAGGACGTAGCCGGAGGTGAAGTCCAGCAACGGCTCCTCGGTCACCGACGGGTCGCTGACCTCGGGTACGCAGATCCGCTTGCCGTCGGCCTGCATGTGGTTGAGCAGGCGGCAGACGTATTCGGCGGTGAGATCGGCCTTCAGCGTCCAGGATGCGTTGGTGTAGCCGACGGAGTAGGCGAGGTTCGGGACCCCGCTCAGCATCATCCCTTTGTAGGTGAGCAGGTGCGACAGCTCCGGCTCCTCGCCGTCGACCGTGACCCGCGCGCCGCCGAGGAAGTGGAGGTTGAGCCCGGTCGCGGTGACGACCAAGTCCGCCTCGATCTTGGACCCGGACTCGAGCTCGATCCCGTCCTCGGTGAAGGTCGCGATGCGGTCGGTGACGATCTCGGCGCTGCCGCTGGACAGTGCCTTGAAGAGGTCGGCGTCGGGGACGAAGCAGACGCGCTGGTCCCAGGGGTCGTAGCGCGGCGTGAAGTGGGTGTCGAAGTCGAAGTCGCGGGGCAGGACCCGTCGCAGTTCCTTCCGCAGCCACTTCTTCGCCTGCGCCGGGTAACGGCGACTTATCCGGTAGCTGAACCCCTGGATGAAGACGTTCTTCCAGCGCACGATCGGGTGCACGACGCGGCTCGGCAGGTACTTCCGCAGCCAGATCGCGACGTTGTCCTCGGCGGGAATCGAGAGCACATAGGTGGGCGAGCGCTGCAGCATCGTCACGTGCGCGGCCTTCTCCGCCATCGCCGGCACCAGCGTCACCGCGGTGGCGCCGCTGCCGATCACCACCACTCGCTTGTCCGCGTAGTCGAGGTTCTGCGGCCAATGCTGGGGATGAACCAGCTCGCCCTGGAAGCGGTCCAAGCCGGCGAAGTCAGGGGTGAAGCCCTCGTCGTAGCGGTAGTAGCCGCTGCAGACGGAGAGGAAGTCGCAGGTGAAGGTCACGGTCTCCCCCGTGTCGGTGCGCTCGACCGTGACGGTCCAGCGCGCGTCTGGAGTCGACCACTCGGCGGCCACCACACGGTGCTGAAGGCGGATGTGGCGGTCGATGCCACCGTCGCGGGCGGCGCCGTGGATGTACTCGAGGATGGAGGCGCCGTCGGTGAGCGACTTGCGCGAGGTCCAGGGCCGGAAGCGGTATCCGAGGGTGAACATGTCCGAGTCCGAGCGCACGCCCGGGTAGCGGAAGAGGTCCCAGGTGCCACCGATTTCCTCACGCGCCTCGAGGATCGCGAAGCTCTTGTCGGGGCAGCGCTCCGTCAAATGATGAGCGGCGCCGACGCCGGAGAGGCCGGCGCCCACGATCAACACGTCGAAATGCTCTGCGGCCACCTCGGCTCCTTTCGTCATGAGCGCATCATGAAGGGGACCTTATCAACACGGTGTCGAGAAGATCAACTCCTTGTCGAAATCCTCGACGCGCTGTATCGTCAGGGCCCCCATGCCGATCCCCACGCCCACCCCCGAGCTGGCCGCACGCAGCCGCCGCACGCCCCGCGCCAGCGGCGATGAGCGCGAGCGAGCGATCCTCGCGACCGCCGAACGACTGCTGACCGAGCGCCCGCTGGGTGAGATCTCAGTCGAGGACATGGCCCACGGCGCCGGCATCTCCCGCCCCACCTTCTACTTCTACTTCCCCTCCAAGGACGCGGTCGTCCTCACCCTGGTCGAACGGATGGTCGAGGAGGCCGCGGCCAACCGCGAGGAGGCTCTGGCAAGACTCCCTGAGGATCCGCGGGCCGGCTGGCGCCAGGGCCTGCGGACCTCCTTCGACACCTTCGGCGCCCGCCGCGCGGTGATGCTCGCCGCCGCCGAGCTGAGGACGACGAACCCCGAGTCGCGTGAGCTGTGGTCGCAGGTGATGGAGGGTTGGGTGGCCGACGCCAGCGCGATCATCGAGGCCGAGCGCGCCCGCGGCGCCGCCCCACCCGGCCTCCCCGCCCGTGACCTCGCGACGGCATTGGTGCAGATGAACGAGCGCGCCCACTACGCCGTCTTCGCCGCCGAGGAGCCGGCGCTGGACGAGGAGCGGATCCTCGACGTCCTGGTCGAGATCTGGATGCGGACGATCTACGGCGACGCGCCGGCTTAGCTCTCGAGCACGTCGAACGAGATCCCCGCCCGCTGCACTCGTGCAAGCAGGGCATCGCCCATCGCCGTCGCGGTGGTGACCTGGCCGGACGTCTCGGGCAGGTCGTCGAAGGCGAGGCAGAGCGCCGACTCGGCCAGCATCTTCGAGGTCTCGGTGTAGCCCGGGTCGCCGCCGGCGACCTCGGTGACGACGCGCCGGCCGCCGCCCTCGCCGACGAACCGCACCTTGAACCAGCTCTTGGCCCGCTCGGCCTCGCTCGGGCCCTCGCCCGGGGACTTCACCCGCAGCAGCAGCTTGCGGGTCGGCGGCAGCGGCGCCAGCAGCGCGACCGCGCCCGCCCCGGCGCCCAGGCCGACCACACGCGAGAGCTGCTTGGTGGCCATGTTGTGGCCGTAGGTGAAGTTCGGGCCGTAGCGCTCGAGCGCGACAGCGGAGCGGCGGACGATGGGCCCGTCGATCGTCGGCAGCGGCACCGTCCAGCCACCCAGGGCGGCGTCGTGGCGGATCCGGGCCGGAGCCGAGTGGACCTCGCGCCCGGCCGGCCGGCGCTCGCCGCGGCGGCGCTCTTTGGCGGCACCCATGGTCTGGCGGGCGCGGGCAAAGGCGTTGATCGCCGAGTGGTAGGTGCCGCCGGAGAAGCTGGCGCCGACGCTGGCGTAGCCGTTGACCGTCAACGGCACCCCCTCGGGAAGCCGCAGGACCGTGAAGTAGGCACCGAGGTCGTGCGGGATCGAGTCGAAGCCACAGCAGTGGACCAGGCGGGCGCCGCTGCGCTCGGCCGCGGCGTGGCACTCGACCCAGGTCCGGTCGACGAACTCGGGCTCACCGGTGAGGTCGACGTAGTCGGTCCCGGCGGCGGCGCAGGCGGCGACCAACGGCCCGCCGTAGAGGGCGTAGGGCCCGACGGTAGTGATGACGACCCGGGCCGACTCGGCAACCTTCGCCATCGCCGCCGGGTCAGACGCGTCGGCCTCGACCAGGTCCGGCTCAGGCGCCTCCGGCGCGAGCCGCGCTCGCACCCCCTCGAGCTTGCCGCGGTTGCGCCCGACCAGGGCCCAGCGCAGGCCCTCGGGCGCGTTGACCGCCAGGTACTCGGCGGTCAGTCCACCGGTGAATCCGGTGGCGCCGAAGAGGACGAGGTCGTATTGGCGATCACTTGCCACGCGGGAAGTCTCTCAGGCCACCGGCCCGACGGCCAAATCCAGTCTCAGCGCGGCTCGGCGGGTTTGGCTTCCGCCAAATGGGTAGGAAAGTCGATCAGGTCGAGAGATTGACGGTTGCGTTGCACGGCTCTTTCGAGACTCAAGGGCTACGCGGGCCGGTTGCCGGCCCTCTTCACCCAGCAAATGCAAACCCAAACAAGGAGCTCAACATGACCATCGTCGGAATTCTCGTAGTGATCATCCTGGTCCTGCTGGCCATCTATCTCTTCCGCCGCGTCTTCTAGAGGGGACTCAGATCTCGATTCCGCCGGTGGGGGCATCCGCCGGGTACGGCTCGTCGCGGATCCCCGCCCGCCCGGCGGCACTCGCCTTGCGCCCGGCGGCCGGGACCAGCTTCGACGCCGCCCCCAACCCGCTCGGCGGCATGTTGTTGTAGATGCTGTCGTAGGCGCCAGCCGGGACGAGGTAGGTCTCGTGCCAGATGCCGACATCGCCGCTGGAGCCGATCCGCTTGTTGAAGGCAACCCAGGCCGGCCAGTGGCGCGCGTCTCTGCTGCGGGCGTAGGCCTCGAGCTGCTCAAACGATCGCCAGTACTGGATCACCAGCGGCCGCCGCGGGCTGCCGATGTAGAAGCTCGCGCCCAGCATTCCGGCTGCCGGGTTGCGTTCCAGCTCCCACACCATCCGCGGCATCGCGGTGAACACCGGCAGCCACTTGCTCGGCCTCAGCAAGCGGTTGATCCGCATCCCGATCAGGAAGACGACGAAGTCCCCCTCGATCTCAGCCGTGACCCGCTTGTCGATGACCGGCGGCACGCTGTTCACCGTACCGCGCACTCGCCACGCTCAGCGCCAAAGCAATCGAGGGCTAGTTGTAGTTCCTAAGCACGTTGTTCATCCGGGCCTCCTTGGAGGCTGGAGGTGTCGAAGCCACCAGCACCAAGGAGAAGACCCGGATGGACCTTCACGCTAATGCCAAGCTCGGCCCGAAGGGGCGGCTTGTGATCTGTCGGCGAGTTATCGAGCAGGGGTGGTCGCTCACGGAGGCGGCCGAGGCCGCCGGAGTGAGCGAGCGCACCGCCGGCAAATGGGTCAGGCGCTATCGCGCAGAGGGCGAGGGTGGCCTGCTCGACCGCAGCTCGGCCCCACGCCGCGTCCACAACGCCACCCCCGCGGACCGGGTCGAAGCGATCGCCGCCCTGCGGCGCCTGCGGCTGACCGGCCCCGAGATCGCAGAGACCCTGGAGATGGCGACCTCGACGGTCTCCGCGGTGCTGAAGAGAATCGGCCTGGGCAAGCTCTCCCGCCTTGAGCCCCCGGAGCCAATCCGCCGCTATGAAAAGCAACTCCCTGGCGAGCTGATCCACATCGACGTTAAGAAGCTGGGGCGGATCGTCGGTGGTGCCGGGCACAGGGTCCTCGGGCGCCAGGGCCAGCGCCGGAGCCCGACCAAGACCGACCGTTCGGGCGTGCGGCGCCTACAGGTCGGCTGGGAGTGCGTGCACGTTTGCATCGATGACGCCACCCGCCTCGCCTACGTCGAGGTGCTGCCCGACGAGAAGGCGTCCACTGCGATCGGCTTCCTCGAGCGAGCGGTCTCCTTCTATGCCTCCCACGGCATCAAGGTCGAGGGGCTGATGACAGACAACGGCTCCGCCTACCGCTCCGCGAGGCACGCCCTCGCCTGTCGGGCCCTCGGGATCAAGCACCTACGCACCCGGCCCTACCGGCCCCAGACCAACGGCAAGGCCGAGCGCTTCATCCGCACGATGCTGCGCGAGTGGGCCTATGCAGCCGTCTACGGCAGCTCGCCAGACAGGACCGCGGCCCTGCCTGGCTGGGTCGAGCGCTACAACTTCAGGCGAAGACATGGCGCCCTCGGTCACCGGCCGCCGATTGCTCGGCTGCAGGAGCTGAACCGGAACAACGTGGCTGGCATCTACAGCTAGTCCAGCAACCGACCGGGCGCGACCTCGACAGCCGCGGCGAGTTTCTTCACGGTCGAGACCTGCGGGTCGCGTAGCCCACGCTCGATCCGACTGACCTCCCCCGCCTGGACACCGCTGCGCTCGGCAACCTGTTCCTGGGTCAGACCAAGCTTCTTGCGAGCGGCGAACAGGTTCTTGCCGAGGTCGCCCACGCAAGGGATCGTCTCCGCTGGGAGTTCCGATCACCATGTAAATCTTTACATTTCTTGGTTAGATCCAATGCCCCGACGGTGCGGCTTGCAGCAGCAGATATAGCCCTCTCCCGGCTCGCAGCGGGCTCCGGAGGACCGCGTCGGGCCCCCGAGCGTGAGTTGCAGCACCCGAGGGCCGAACTGACCCGCCTCTCACTCAGCCGTCTTATGAACTGTGCAAGCCGGATCGACGTTTCGCCGCATTACCTACCTTCATCGACTATCACCTCCTCCTCAGGCGTTCTTCACAACTAGATGGCTCGGGCAACACACAGGCGCCAACTTCACGATCTTCATCCGCTCTCACCTCACGCGATTCCACGCTGGAAACGAGTTCTTTCTGCCCATCGAAAATCGTACATTTTTATTCGAAATGTCGAGATTTCTTTTATCGATCTTGCCTCTCCTGGAATAAATGGCCGATCTCGGGTCACGCAGCGTTTGGCGGATCCAAGATCAGCCACTGAGCATCCCTCTAACCGTGCTTCAAAACCTGCACGGACGGACGGACCGGCCTCACTTGCGTGATCTGCATGGAACTCACCCCCTCCCTGTCCTCCCCGGAAGGTGACGGCTAATCCAAAAGCCGGCCGGGCGCTACCTCGACAGCGGCCGCGAGACGTTCGAGGGTCGACACCTGGGGATCGCGTTTTCCGGCCTCAATCCGGCTGACCTCCGTCGCATGAACTCCGCTTCGCTGAGCCACCTCTTCCTGGGTAAGTCCGAGCCGCTTGCGAGCGGCATAGAGGTTTGCGGCGAGAGGCCCCATTTTCGGATCGTCTGACCTCGCACTCCGAACCTCCATAGGGCATTTCACAAGTCTGGCATCCGCAGTGCTTTGCCGCCGTAGCTATGACGATCAGCGGGCCGATCCCAGTCCCCGTCTCACGTAGGCCGAGATCGGCCCCCCAAGTCACCGCCTAGCCGTGCTTGGCAATGCGTGCAACGGAAATGACGTGCTCGATCTGAGCGATCTTCATCGTCTCACCCCCCTTCAGCAATCAGCCCCCGGCGCGACCCGCCAGGAAGAGGCCGAATGCTAAAGGGAAATCTATTGGCAGCTATTTTCCTAACGTCAGGGCATTTTGGGGTAATAACTATCGTATGCTCGATTCCAATTGACTAGGCAATGGCAACAGAGCGGAGGGTGATTACGTTGACGGTTAGGCAAGCAGCAGGCCGAACTATTGAGGACGCAACGAACTATGCCTTCGCACACCGCATTCGGATCGAAATTCTCTGCGTCCTCAACGAACGCGCCTATTGCTCGCAGGAACTCGCGCGGGTCATCCGTCAGCCCCTGAGCACGATCACCCATCACATCGAAGAACTTCTCAAGGCCGGGTCAATTGAAATCGCCCGAACGAAACAGGTTCGAAACCTGACTCAGAACTTTTACCGGGCCGTTGAGATTCCATTCCTGACCGACGAGGAAATGGAAGCCATAAGCAACGAGGAGCGACAGGAAATCTACGGCCTCATTCTGCAAGCCTCCATTGCCGAGGCTCTCGCCGCTTTCTCGGCTGGCAAGATCAGCGGGGACCCACGTACCGTGTTGGCCTGGCGATGGTTCAATGTCGATGACCAGGGCCGCCGCGAAATAGCTGACGAGCAAGCGCGGTCGTGGCAACGTGTCACGGAAATCGAGGCGCAATCCGTGACGCGCCGATCTCAGTCTGGGGAGAAATCAACCTCGGTCATAGTTACGTCCTTCGGCTACGAACGCCGTCGCACCTCCCCCACGCCAGCTCACGTCAGGGGAAAACTGTTCGACTCGGATTCCTCTTTCGAGTAGTCGGTATGGACTCTCCCGCTGCGCTCTGGAAACGTGAAGTAGTCCACCGACACCGACTGCCTCCCCCGGACTGGCGGCATTCGGCACACCCGGCCGGCGTTTAACCAAGGTGAGCGGGCTCCCGTCCTGGGCCTCATGCTCCTTTGCCTTGGCGGCCGGGGTCGGCGCGACTACTCACATGGCTTCGACTTCCTCCCACGCCACCCCAGAGTGCCTACCCCCTGGCCGAGACCGGGAGGAAGGAATGGTGAGCGAGGGGGACGAGCTGCTCCCGTTCGCGTGGGAGGAACTCGTCCCTCTCCTCGTCCACCCGGTCAAGGTCGCCTGCATCGAAGCCATCCGCTGGATCGGCAGGCCGGTGTCGGCCACCGAGCTGCGAGAAGTTTTCGGCGGCGAGTACGAACTCTCGCTGGTCTCCTACCACCTGGTCACCTTGGCGAAGCTGAAAATCCTCCGCAAGGCCAAACAGCGACATGTGCGCGGCGCCATCGAGAAGTTCTATTTCCTGCCATGAGCCCGGCGATCACCGCGGAGCACCGGGACGCGCTCTACGACCAGATCCTCGACCGGCTCAGCGGGATCGGCGACATCGAAGTGGCAATCCAGGCGGAGAGGTACGACACAGCCGAACGGCTGGGTCGCGAGTACTGCGACGACCTGCGGCTGCTACTTGACGATCTCGGCTTCGGCGACGGGACCGGCGAGCCGATCGACCTGACCGCACCACCAGAGGTCCTGCGCCGGATCCTGCCTCGCATGCGTGAGCTGGCCAAGGGCCACGCCGCCAGCGTGGAGGCCCAGTGGGCCGAAGCCGAGGAGATGAAGGAGCGAAGCCGCCTCGTCGCGGAGGCGTGCGACACGGTGCTGGCCGGCCTCGACGGAGCGGAGTCCGGCGGACGCTAGCGGCGCCGATTCGAGCCCATGCGCGGCCTGCCGTCCTCCGACCGCGCCCGGCCATATTGTGGCGCGCCCTTGTACGACCTCTCTCAGCATCCGACCGGCGGCGGGGCGCGTGCCGGATCGCTTCCGGATTGGCCCGATGCCCGCCCCCTCCGCTCCTGGCAGGAGGAGGCGACCGAGGCCGTGCGGGCGCACTCGGCCAGCAGCTTCCTGGCCTCGGCCACGCCGGCGGCCGGCAAGACCACCTTCGGCCTGCACATCGCCCACCGGATGCTGAGCGCCGGGTTCGTCTTACGCGTAGTCGTGGTCGGCCCGACCACCCACATCTGTCGCCAGTGGGCCGCCGACGCGGCCCGCTACGGCATCGACCTCGAGCCGAACAGGCCGAACTCGGACGGACCGGAGTCGGCGGACTTCCACGGCGTCGCCGTCACCTACCAGACGATCGCGGCAGGGCCGGATACGCACCGGATTGCGGCCGGCCGCCGGCCAACCCTGCTGATCGCCGACGAGCCGCACCACATGGGCGATCTGGCCGCGTGGGGCGTGCGGACCCGCAAGGCCTTCGACGGCGCCCGCTTCCGGCTGCTTCTCTCGGGCACCCCCTTCCGCTCCGACAACTCAGCCATTCCCTGGGTCACCTACGACGAGGAGGGCGTGAGCCGAGCCGACTACGCCTACGGCTATCCACAGGCACTGCGCGACCGGGTGTGCCGCCCAATCACCTTCCTGCCCTATGACGGCGAGATGGAGTGGGTCTCGGACGGTCGGCTGCGCAGCGCCGACTTCGACCTGGTCCTGCCGGCGGCGGAGGCGGCCCGGCGCCTGCGGACGGCGCTCAGCCCGGACGGCGAGTGGATGGGCGAGGTGCTGCGCGACGGCGACGCCAGGCTGAGCGAGGTGCGCGCCGACGGGCACCCTGACGCGGGCGGCCTGGTCATCGCCTCCGATCAGGATCACGCGCGGGCGATCGCGGCTCGGCTCGCGTCGGTGTCAGGGGAGCAGCCCGAGCTGGTGATGAGCGACGAGCCGGGCGCCAGCCGGCGGATCGCCGAATTCGCCTCCTCCGATCGACGTTGGCTGGTCTCGGTCCTGATGGTTTCGGAGGGCGTCGACATCCCCCGCTTGCGGGTCGGTGTGTATGCGACGGCGGCCCGGACCGAGCTCTTCTTCCGCCAGGTGGTCGGTCGCTTCATCCGGTCCACCCCGACGCCGCGTCGCCAGATGAGCTACCTCCTGATGCCAGCCGACCCGCGACTGAAGGCGCTCGCACACGAGATCGAGCTGGAGCGCCGCCACGCGCTCGACCTTTCGCCAGACGCCGAGGAGGACGAGGAGTTCGACGATCCCCGTCCGGAGCCGGGCGAGCCGGGTGGCGGCTTTGCCGCCCTGAGCTCGGGCGACGCCGAGCTGGACGAGGCGATCATGAGCGAGACGGCCCTTCAGCTCTTCCCGACCGATGACCCCGAGCAAGAGGCAAAGAGGGCGACCGCCCTCGCCAGGCCCAAAGCCGCGCCTCAGGACCTCGAACCCGAGCGGGAGTCGGCCTACGCGGCCCGGGAGCGACTGCGCGGCGAGCGCAGCCGCCTGGTCGCCAACGTCGCCCGCCGCACCGGCAAGTCGCACCGGGAGATCCAGGCGCGCATCAACCGCGCCTCCCAGGCCCGCTCAGTCTCCAGCGCCACCATTCAGCAGCTCGAACGCGGCAACGCGATGCTGCGGCGGGAGCTGTGGCGATGAGATTCAGCTGAGCTGCTCGGCCAGTCCGATGATGATTCCCTCAGGGCCGCGCAGGAAGCAAAGCCGGTAGGCGTCCTTGTACTACGCGATCTCGCCGAGGAGTTCAGCACCATGGTCTCTACGCAGGCGGGCAACGAGGTCGTCGACGTCCTCGACAGTGAACATGATGCGGCGTATCCATGCCGAGATCGGCGAAGAACGCCTTGGCAGCCTCGAGGTCGTCGACGACGATGGGAACGTTGTCCATCCGCTGAATCGTCATACCCCGAGCTAGGGCCGGATGCTCGCGCCCCTGTGACGAACCCGAAACAAAAAGATCCCGGCTCTGGGCCGGGATCTTGATAAGCGGCTGATCGGATTCGAACCGACGACCTTCTGCATGGCAATTGCGCTGGCTCCAGGCGATCTCCTTGCGAGAACTGGTCGCTTTGCGGGGGATCTCTGAGTGTCAGGACACGCGCTCGCCGCCGTTATTCGGCTTGGATATACCCCGATATGCAGCGTTTCGGGAACTTTCGGCGAGAAGTTCCCGAATTCGGCGAGGCCGGTTCCGATCCCAGTACTTGCGCTAGAAAAGCCGAGCACCTCACCAAACGAACCCGGGTGAACTTGAAAGGTGCCTTCTCTAGCAGGATCGCCGGGATGCTACGTGGACCACTCCAAGTCGACCAGCAGCATGTCGCGCCAACCCTGACCGCCTGTCGAGCCGATCGTAGTCACATCGTGCTCCATCCGCCTATCGTTGAGCACCAGTCCCTCCATCGACGACTCGAGCGTGGCGTTGAGGACCGGGGAGCCGCCAGTGTCCCCATGCGAATAGACGCACGAGACTCCGCCCCAGCAGCAGTGCCGCCGGATCAGATGCATGGCGATGTAGTCGTGACCGTCCTGGTGGCGGCCCTCAGGCGCTGGGAGGCGCTGCTCACCGGCGAGAACGGTCGTGCGCACCAAGTGCAGACCGAGCCGCGCCTCCCCTCGCTGACCTGAGGCGGCGGCGACGATCTCCAGGTCGAGCTGAAGCAGCGCACTCAAGGCGAGCGAGCGCATGATGTCGGACTCAACCGGTGCGAAGTTCCGAGCCTCCCCTCGGTAGTGGGGGATCAAGCTGGCGGATTGGATAAAGGTGGCGTGCGGCAGCGGCTCAAGTCGGAACCCACCCGCGCCAGCTGGTACCGCCCGCATGCGTCCGTAGCGTCGGCGTCTCGTGCCACCCTCCTGCGAGTCATAGGGATCAAGCGGAAGTCGGTCCCAGGCGCCAGCCAGCGCGACCCAGTCATCGGCTTCAAGCCGACAGCGCACTAGCTCTGGCGGGACGCGGCACACACCCACTGCGGCGAGCTCCTCGGCGGCGGCGGCCTTGCCAGGCACCGTCATGCCGGAAGGTAAGGCTCGATCGGCTCGGAATACTTAAGCTGCTCCGCTCGGATCGCAAGGAAGTCTTGGACGCGGGTGGACGGCAGACGGTAGATGACCTGCACGTCGGTCGTGTCGACCGCCTCGGTCTCGTCAAAGATCGTGAAGTTGCGGACCAGTTTTCGGCGCGGCGCGACATCGTCCCCCTGCATGTCCTCGAGCCAGATGACCCGGACCTCGATTTGCGCTTCGATCTGCCGCGTAAGCGGCGGCCCACAGCGCGCATCCAGACTCGCGCCGTCCAGCATGCTCCGCGAGAGGACAAAGGTACGCCAGAACCTTGCGCCGTCCTCGGCGGCCCGGCGGCGGCTGGTCTCGACGATCCCGCGGAAGCGCGGGTTCTCCTCCCAGAGCCGGAGCTTCTCGACCGTCAGGCTCACGTTTGAGGCGTAGATGATCTGCGCCTGCTCGTACAGCGCCGGCATGCGGACAGCCGCGATATGGGGTGGCACCTCGCCAGCACTTAGGCTGCGGGCGAGCGAGTAGACCTCCTCGCGAAGGGCTTGGTCGCCCAGCGAATCGACCAGGCGGCAGAGGTCGAGGCGGTCGTGAAGCTCTTCCTTGATAACTCTGCGCATCTCACGCTCATTGCTGCGCAAGCGCTGCTCGACCAGCGCGATCGCCAGCGAGATCGTCGCCCCGGTGGAGAAGACGAGAAAGCTTCCCGAAGATTCAAGCTTGACCAGGAAGATCGAGACGCAGGTCAACACCCCGGTGGTAAGGAAGGTGACAATCGCGATCGTGTAGTCGCGCAATCTCATTGCGGCGGCCTCATCAAGATCGCGCGCTCGCCCCAAAGAGCGTGCAACTCCGCAGCAACTGCGTCACACTCCGCTTCGGTCAGGCCGAGTCCGTTGCAGATTTCGCTGACCGTGACCTCGCCGTCAGACGCCGCCAGAACCCTGTAGGCCAATGCGGATAGCGGCCGCTGGCCGGGTACGAAGTGGCTGCTAGCGGTCGCCTCGACCGCGAACCGCATACCGCTATCCGGCCCGTCCGTCGGCGCCCGCTTGACGAGCCTACGGCTCGCCGGCAGCGCTGGGCAAAGCGTAGCGCCAACCGAAGTGGCACCAACTGGATAGCGCCTCGTTACCAGGTACTCGCCGACGACGAGGAGGTCGATCGGACTGGTCAGTAGTAGAGAGATCGCATCGTCGACGCTGTTGACCATCGGCTCTGCGTGATTGTTGAGCGAGGTGTTCAGCAGCGCTGGCACCCCCGTGATCCGGTCGAAATGGCTGATCAGTGACCAGTAGAGGTCGTCCACCGCCCGCGAAACCGACTGCACGCGGGCCGTACCGTCGACATGGGTAACCGCACCGAGCATCTCGCGCGCCGCGGGCTTCACCGGCAACACGTAGGTCATGAAGGAGTAGTCGGCCTCGGTGCGGGGCAGATCGAGGAGCTCTCCGAGTCGCTCCTCGAGCACCGACGGCGCGAAGGGGCGGTAGTGCTCGCGGTTCTTGATCATCCCGTTGATCCGCGCGACGTTGCTCGGGTCACGCGGATCCGCGAGCAGGCTGCGGTGGCCGAGGGCCCGCGGGCCAAACTCGGCCCGCCCCTGAACCCAGCCAACGACGTCACCGGCTGCGAGCCGTTCGGCTGCGTGGCTTGAGACATCGGTCGCGACTTCGCGCTCTAGTGCCTCTCCCCAGGCGTTGAGGCGGGCCTCGATAGCATCGGCATCACCGAGCTCGGAGCCGAGGAAGACGTGCCGCAGCCGGCACGAGCGGAGCCCTCCGCCTGCATTGGCATCAGCCGCCAGAGCGGCTCCGAGAGCACCGCCGGCATCGTGTGCGGCCGGTTGAACGAAGACCGAGTCGAAGCCGCCTGCGCGCAGGATTCCGCCATTGAGGCTGCTGTTGTGGGCGACGCCGCCAGCAAGACAGAGGCGGCGCTGGCCGGACTTCTCCCGGTGGTGGACAAGTAGATGCAGGACGATCGTCTCCAACGTCTCCTGTAGCGCTGCGGCGAAGTCCCGATGGACATCGGTCAGATCCCCCCCCGCTCGCCGCGCGCCAGCGAGGATGCCCGCTTTATAGAGCAGCTCCCAGCGATCGCGCGGGTCAATCAGTTCGTAGCCGCCGTCGGGGTGCAGTTGGTACATCCGGCCAAGTAGGTCGCGGAAGCGCGCGGCGTCGCCGTGCGGCGCAAGACCCATGACCTTGTACTCATCGAAGCGGCGGTAGCCGAGGAGACGGATCAAGTCGGAGTAGAAGTTGCCGAGCGAGTGCGAGACCGGAAACTCGCGGATCGGTCGGCAGCCGTCCTCGGAGCCAATCCCCACCATTCCCGACAGGCAGTCGCCCGAGCCATCGAGTGAGACAAGTAGTGCTTCCTCCGCGCCTGCGCACGACCACGCACTCCATAAATGGGCCAGATGGTGGTGACAGAAGTAGAGGCGACCCTGCACCGACACTCCGAAGGTTCTCCGGAACAGCTCCTCAACCGCTTCCGCCACAGTGAACGAGCGTCGGGCCGGCTCGGAGAGGAAGAGGTCCACCGAGGGGAGCCCGCGATCACACGGATAGATCTCCTCAGTGCGATCGGCAAAGTTCATAGCGACCAAGTCGACCTGGTCAAAACCTATTCCCGCCAGTTCCAAACACTCAACAATCGCTCCGGCGGGAAAGTAGTTCGAGTGCTTGACGCGGTTAAGTCGCTCCTCCTCACAGGCAGCGACAACCTCCCCGTCAACGAGCAGAGCCGCAGCGCCGTCATGCGTCGACCAACCCGGTCCCATATCCTCGAACTCCCGGCGGATTCCACCGTGCCATCCGAGGACGATCATGTAGCTGCGCTCTTCACTGTCTCGCGAGCGGGATCCCGCTCGTTCGGCTGACTAGGGCGCCCGCTCGTCGCGCTTTGCGACGACATCAAGGTCGCGGACCAATGTCGTCAGTTCGTCTGCCGTCTTGGCGTCAAGGCCAGCGGCTGGCTGGCGCAGCAGCGCGTGGTCGATCAGGCCGCGCCGCCGCAGGCTCTCCTTGCGAATCGCCAGGCCGACCTCCGGTTGCCCCTCAAGGTGCAGTAGCGGCAGATACTCGTAGAAGGTCGTCGCAGCCGCAGCCTCGTCACCGTCTTGCCAGCTGCGCCAGATACTGACCAGCGCCTCGGCATAGGAGAACCCGGTCATCGTCCCACTGGCGCCACGCCTCAACTCCTGGAGAAAGTAGAGCCCCCCCATTCCGCCGAGCACGGAAGTGCCCTCCCCCAAGGCTGCCACGACCTTCATCGTCTGCAGCGGCGTGGGCGTGCTCTCCAGCTTGATCGTGCTGATCGCCGGAACCCGCCTGACGAGCTCGACGATCTCCTCCACGCTCAACTCGACGCCCGTGACAGCCGGGTAGTCCTGGAGGACAATCGGCATATCCACGGAGTCAGCGATGCGCTCGAAGTGCGCAGTTAGCTCCCCACCTGCGCGCGAACCTCTCGGCGGCGCAATCATCACCCCTGCCGCCCCTTCGCTCGCGGCCGCCCTTGCCGCCTCGATTACGTCCTGGGTGCGGTCGTGACTCGCGCCGACGATTACCGGGATCGTGCCGTCCGCCGCCTCGATCGCGATCGAGGTGACCCTGCCGCGCTCGACCGCATCAAGCTTGTGGGCCTCGCCAGCGACCCCGAGGATGGTTATCCCGTCCACACCAGCACGCCGGGTAGCGGCCACCAGACGGCGAATACCCTCCTCATCGACAGCTTCGTCGGCGTCGAAGGGGGTCGCGAGGATGTTGTATACGCCCGCAAAGCCGTTCTGTGACAGTTCGCTAGAACCTCGTGACGCCATTGCGCGCAATCTAACATAGTGCTAAGTAGTTACCGACGCCCACGGCGAACACTAGGGGCAAAACTTTCGGGTTCACCACTCGGATCGTCGATTCGACTATGCGTATTTGCCCGCGCGGATCGGCCGGACATGGAGCGCTTTCCCGTGCGGTTTCTGCCAGACCGCGAGCGGGCTCGGCCGGCTCAGATGGCCTACGGCACCGGGCAGGGGGCGAGAAAGAGTGGGCTTTCAGGAACGCGCAATCCAGCGGCAACAAGCTAATGCTGCCCGCCTGCTGAGCGCCCATTTTTGCCTCGTCTCACCCGATTGGGCTTCTTGGTGTCTGATTCAGCGATTCGCCCACTGGCTCCATGCGATCTCTTGTTCTCGGCTGCAGCCGATTGGCTCATCTGCGAGCCGTAATTGTTAGTCACGTGAGTTACCTGTGATGGACCCACGCCAGCCAGGCCCCACAGCACAGCCATCGGCGCCCCGATCAGAAGCAAGACCGTCCCATATATGAGCGCGAACTTGGGATGATTTACCACTCTGGAAAATGACTTGACCCAACTTCGGGCAAAAGCCTGAACTCTCCATACGGCAGGCTCTCTCTTGGTCCGTAGCGCGAGGTCGTGTACCTCCGCCACAGCTTCGTGGATGTAGTTCATGTTGACGGTGCCGTTGAAGGTGCTCGACTGTGCCGGCGCGACACCGCGCCAGGTCTTCTTCTCAACGTTGTCAAAAGCCGCCGCGATATCGCGCGCACACTTCTCAAAGTCCTGATTGAAAAGCGCACGAGGATCGAGGCGGGACTTGAGCCAGATCGCAATCGGCAACGTCGGCACGACCAAGTGGTCCTGGCGGAACTTATCGGGACTGCCCTTTTCCTCGACGGTGATGTGGAAAGAGTACGGATGGTGGAGATCGCCGCGCAAGGCCGGCTCCCGCATGATCTTCGTGGCACCCTTGAGCAGGGCGCTCCGCAATTTGCGACTTTGCTTCACCGAGGGTCGCGCCTCGAGATGGTGCCGATGGTCGTCAACGATCGTACCGGTGCCCCCCGTGTGAAGATTGGCCAAGCTTCTGTCCGGCTCGTCGGTGAAGAGTTCCTCGAGCTGCAAGATTGCCCAACCCAGAAAGAGGCCAACCCGCAACTCGTCGGGTTTGTCGATCTGCATCGCGGCGCTGGTCGCCCAGCTTGCGAGTTGATCCAACTCATCCGGCTTGACCAGCTCGTTGAAGCGCTCTGCGTCGAGGAAATTCGCCAGGTAAGAGCGGGTGAGGCCGACCAGCACCGACCCCCAGAGATAGGCCCACTCGATCGGCGCTTTAGGAAGGGTTCCCTTGTTCTTATCAGTGCCCGCAGCCAGCTGGGACGAGAACCTGTACACGGTCACCGCGTCCTCGCCGAGCCCGACTAGGTCCGGAAGCTTGCTCATGTCGGGGTCGGGCTCCCGGCACCGCGAGAGCTCGTCCAGAGTCTGCTCGGCGAGCTTCCGGTTCTCGTGCAAGGACAGCCCGCCGCCGCCTCCGCCGGACAGGGCCGAGATGTGATGATCCAGGGCGCTCAAACAGCGCAGCACCTGGCTCTGGCGTACTGCAAGGGTGCGACGATAATCCTCGGACCCATCGAGGCCCTCGCGATCCCGCCGGGGTTCCCCGGTGGCCGGTTTGAGGCTCCGATGAAGGTAGCGCCAGGATTTAAGAATCAGATCCCGGCGCTCGGGGTCCGCAATGTCGTTGCGGAAGTCGCGGCTGGATGCCATCAACTCCAAGCCCGCCGAGGTGCCCAAGATCCCGTACTGACCTTCCCGCCGCTCGGTCTCGGGGTCTATTTCGGGAGGCTGAACCCAAACCCCCCAGGCTTTGTCAACGGCGAACTCTTGGGCCCCGTCGTCGTTTTCCTCCACCGCGTCTACGTAGTTCTTCGCGACCGCCTTCTCGATGTTGTCGAGGGCCTCCCGCATTTCGAGAGCGAGGTTTTCCCAGCTCGTGGCACGCCAACTGAGAGGAGGCATCGGCAACCACTCTCAGGACGCTCGAGCGTGCCGTTGTCTTCCATTGATCGCCGTAGAGAGAGCCGCCGCACACATGGCCTCGATCGACATCGTGGTGGTGTCGATGATGCCCCCCTCCAGCGCCGGCTGGGACGTCGCGCGCGGATCGAACCAGTCGTGTTCGTCAGCACTCATTCCGATCCGTGCGAGCTGAAGACGCTTCCTGCGGCTCCGCTCCCGCGGAGTGGCGCCGAGGGCAACGACCTTGGAGGGGGATTCCCCGTCCAATCCGGGCGGGACGCGTCCGACTATCACCGCTCCCGTTTCCCTCGCCGCTCTCTCGGCAATTGCGGCCAGGATCTCCTGAACGTCGCCTTGGCGGGCCAAGGTGGCAAGCCGAACGGCCTCAACCTCGGTCCACATCGGCAGCTCGTGGCTGCCACCATCCAGTCGCGGCACCGAGGCGGCGAGACGATGCTGCGAAGGGCCATCGAAGTCGAGGCGTCCCTTCTTGTTCCACCTCCAGAGCCTGTCGGCGGCCCGACCCTCGTGCTCGTGATTGAGGGATGCCAAGCGCAGGATGACGCCGAGCTCGATCGCCGGAACCTGTAGGTGCCGCGCGAGGTGCGCTCCGACCGTGGTCTTCCCGGACCCCGTGGAGCCGGAGACGATCACCAGCGGCTTGGACCTACCTGAGTGGCGGCGTCGACCGCTCAAGCGCTTGTCAACTGAACCCTCCGGCATTCCGGACATCAATCGCAATTGGGTTCTCGTCTCCGTAAGCACCGCATCTGCCGTCCCGTCCGCCGACGCCATCAGGGGCCGCCAGCGCACCCCATTCGCCGTGGCGATCAGCGAGGCGACCGTGCGTGCTGCGTGGGGAGTTGGCCGCAGAAGACCGTAGTGACGCCAATCCCCAGAAGGCCCGGCAATAGCCAGGTAAGAGTCCGCGCCGGGCTCCTCTCGCGCCTCGATAAAATCGGCCTCGAGAAGTGTCTCCTCATCCAGGTCGCCCACTGGCAGGATGTGGACGTGTGCGTGGCAGGAGCAGGAGCGGTCACCGCAGGTGGGGCTGCGTCCGTGCTCGATTGCGATTGCGGTGCTATTGCCGAGAGCACTCGCGACTCTTTTCGCCGCCTTGACTTTGCCCATGAACCGCTCGCGGGCGAGCGCGGGCATATCGTCGACCGCGGGGACGTGGGTCGGAGAAACGACGAGGAGGTGACCAACGCACATCGGCGACCGGTCGATGAGAATCGCGGCGTCGGAATCCGCCTCGACGAGCAAGGCGTCCCTTTCGTGGCGACAAAGGCTGCAGGACACTGCCGGCAGGATAGGGAATGAGCCGGAGCCTTGTCCCGATGCTCGCCTCAGTCCACCCGCATCTCCACCCCGTCGCCGTCGAGCACCCGCAGCGGCGCTCTCGTCTCGATCCAGACCCGGGCGCCACATGACAACGGCCGCTCAGGCGAGTACACGATCCGGGCGGGACCCTCGATCTCGATCTCGCTCCCGGGAATGTTCCGATCGCTCATCTTCACGCGCAGTGGCGGCTCGTGCTCGTCCTCCCGCCGGTTTCTACGGATCACATGCTGATTGACATGAATCCTCTTGATCCGGGGCTTCATACAACCTCTTTCCATGCCGATGGTGGCCACCGAGATCAGTGATTCTGTCAGGATCAAGCCATGGCAACCACACCCAAGCCGTGCCCCTTCTGTGAAGAGATCGCGTCCGTGAAGACAGCACGTACTGATCGGGTGTCGGCCTTCTGTCTACCCGACGCCAACCCTGTTGCAGACGGACACGTGCTGATCGTACCCATGCGACATGTAGAGCGAGTTACCGAACTCAACGACGATGAGTGGAGCGCTGTCTCCGCTCTCCTCAGGAGGACTCTCCTTGAGCTTGAAGAGCGACCCGAAGTAGACGGAGTCACCGTCGGGATAAACTCCGGCGAAGCGGCAGGGCAGACCGTGGCTCACGCTCACGTTCATCTCATTCCCCGCCAGTCAGGAGACTGCAAGGACCCACGGGGAGGGATCAGGTGGGTGATCGGCAAAGGCGCCGACTACTGGAATGGAGATCGAGTTACTCCTAGTCAAAGTCATTTCGATATACCGGGCGACCAGTGAAGGTCTTGGGGCGGGCAACCGGTTGACAACTACGGCTTAATACGATCGGTCGTCGTGGGCTCCTCAAGCGCTTTGTCCGTCAGCTTCTCGCCCCGCGCAATTTGAGCATCTGCCTCCTTCGCGGCGCGCTCTTGCACCCAAGTGCGGAACTCCTCCTCCCCCTTTGCTTGCTCGATCCCAAGGAACATCCGAAAGCCGGCTCCGACCAGCAGCAGAACTAGCCCACAGAGAAGGACCGCGAGAAACTCACCACTCGAAAGGCGACGATCAGTACCCGTGAACGTCAGGGTCTCGACTATCGCGAACACCATGAGCACCGCCCCAAAACCAGCAACGAACAAGCTTGCTGACTCTTTGAGTTGCTCTGCCGCCCTGTTCGTTGCGTCCAAGACAGAACCCAGCGGATCCTGCATGAGACTTGCAAAGGCGAACCCTTCATGACTAGTTGACTTGTCGGGAGGCGCCATTGAGGTGGGTTCAAGCTATTTTCTACGTTTCCTGCATCCGTCAGGGACGTGAGTCAAGCAGCGCTTGAAGGGTCCGATCTGATCCGGCTTAAGGCGGTCATGAGTCACCCCCATTGCGATCGCAATGGATTTTTTCCTCCTGCCAGAAGGCGATCCCTCCCCCGCTCGACCCTGTGGGTACTCGCGGCGGGCCTTGGTCCAACCGAGACTGGTCAGCTCCCACTCGCAGCCGCGGCCTCTGCCGGCCGTGAGCCAACCGCGCCGCGCCAACCGCGCCCGCACCTTGCCGATCCGCGGCACCCAACGTGGCGGCCCGCTCGGGAGGGCTTCGAGATCGCACACGCTGTGCCGGTCGGCCATCGCCTCCCCAACCGCGGCAAGTACCTCGCGGCGGCTGGCCCGCCCGCCGCGCTCGGCGAGGGCGCGGAGGATCGGCAGCTCATAGGCCGCCAAGTCGAGGATCTCCGATGCCGGCGCTTCGCGCGCAATCACCCGCTCGCCTCGCACCAGCGCCTTCAGCCGAGCCCGCTCGCCGGGGTCGCGGCTCATTAGGTGGGTGTAGACGCGCAGGGTGAAGCTCGGATCGGTGTGGCCGATTTGGCGCATGACCGAGATCGGGTCCTCACCGCAGGCGACCAGGACCGAGGCGAAGGCGTGGCGGAGCTTGTGGGTGGTGAGACCTCGCGGCAGTGGCACCAGGCCGCGCCCGACCAGCAGCTCATCGGCCCGCTTGAAGGTGGCGGCGAGGACGCGGGAGCGGAGATTGTCGGGGCTGCGACGAGCGCCGCTGGCGCTCGGGAAGACGAGATCCTCGGGGCCCGCGTGGTGCGCCCGCGCTTTGTGGGAGGCGAGGAGGTCGCGCAGGATCGGCAGCATCCCGATCTCACGCAGGCCCGCCTCGGTCTTCGAGCGCCCGATGAAGAGGCGCCCTCCTGCCAGGTCGACGTCGCGCAAGCGCAGGTTGCAGAGCTCATGCGCACGGGGTCCGGCGAAGATCAGCGTGGCGACGATCGCCTGGCGCTCACAGCAGCGCTGGCGCGGGTCGCGGTCGAGCTCAGCTGCCGCCTCAAGCAGCGCCTCGATCTGCGCGGCAGTGTCGAGGTGGGCCGGCGCCGCTCGGCGCTTCCGCAGGCGCCGTCGCCTGCCAACGGCGGGGTTCTCTGCGACGTGGCGGTATTCGAGCGCAATCGAGAGCACCCACTGCAGGAAGCCGATCGTCTTGTTGATCGAGCCCGGAGAGAGCGGGCGCAGCAACTGGCCGTGGATGTTTCGCTTCGGCCTGCCCCGCTCGATCGCCCGAGCGCGGGCTTCGGACTCGACCACCTTGAACTGCCGGTATTCGTCGACGGCCTCGACATCGATTTCGTGCAAGGCCCACTCACCGAAATAGGGCACGAGGTGCCCAAGCGCCCATTCGCCGTGCTTGGTCGTGCTCTCTGAGACCTGGCCCCGGCGAGCATCGACGAGGCCGCGAGCAAAGGGACCAAACAGGGGCACCCCCTCCCCCTTGTCGTCAGTTCCGCTGCCGCCGCGGCGACCCTTCGATCGCTTCGATGGCACCCAGACGCCGCGGCGCACGTCGGTGAGGACATTTTCGAGCTCCTCTTCGGCCGTGCGCATATCCCAGCCCTCGCGCTCGGAGCCGAGGGTCAGGTAGCGGCGCTCGCCGTAGGCCCAGAAGCGAAGCGCATAGGTGCGCCCGCTCTTCCACTCGCGCACCTTGACTTCGCCTTTGGCCCTATTCGCCATCGCCTGCCTCCTGGCCTTCGGCAGCCGGGCAGCAGGGGCAACGCGAGGACTCCGCGGGGATAGCCTCTTCATTGCGCCGCTCGTTCGGCGCCGGGTCGGGGGGCGTTAGCGCGCCGCCCCGGCCGTTTTCTTGATTGCCCGACGACGATAGCTCTGCTGCGCCGAGGAAGCGAGTCGGCGCCGAAATCCCCGCGCATCGGCGACGTTCGCCGCGTATTGCTGCCGCCGAGCGGACCCCGCAGTTCCTCCCGCAGGCACTCGGCCACCTCGTCGGGGTCGAAGCGCAGGCGCGGGCGACAGCTCGAGCCAAGGCGCCGGGCGCCGAGCTCATCGGCATGGTCATAGACCCAGCGACGCCCGATGCCCCACCACTCCGCGACCTCGGCGGCGCTCATCATCGGCGAGGCCGGTGAGACGGGGCTTGCGGCAGGCCGAAGCGCATTGCTGAGGTGCTGTGCCAGTCGCTCGATCTCGACGTCAGACAGGTGGACTATCACCGGGCGAGCGACCTCTGTCCCCTCGCCGCCGTCGGCTCCTTGCCGCAGTTCGGCGCGCAGGCGCACCTAGCGTTTCCTTCCTTCTTCGAGTGGCGTGCCACCGAGCCAGTCGACCAACCGCTCGGGCTCGCGAACGCTGCGGAAGATCGGCGCGAACGGCCCCTCGCTGCGCAGATCTTCCAACAGGCAGATCGAGATCCTGGCACCCCGATTCCCTTTGAGCTGAGAGTTGCCACCCAGGAGGGCGATCACACTGCTGCGCCGTCGCTCAAGCGCGGCCCGCGGCGCTCCCGCCAGAACACAGAGAACCCTCGGGAAACGTGGATAGTGCTGTTTCCACATCGCCTCCCCGCCACTGCCAGCCGCACCGTGGAGCTCCGTGTAGCGGGCCAGCTCGGCGACAAGGCGGTCGACCGAGAGCGTCGCCCGATCGAGCTCGAGGAAGCGCTGCTCGAGGGCAACGCGTCCTCCCTCTTCCCGCAGGTAGGTCAGCACCGCATCGGCGAAAAGCGTCCGTCGCCGCCGGCCGCGGCCGCGCGAGAGGGGATGGGCGACCTCGTGGCGCCAGGAGAGCGGCCCGAACTCATCACCGCGCTCGCGTGCTGCCCGATGGAAGCAGATGCCGGCGTCATTGACAGCGAGGGTGTGGGCGCGCAGCTGGCCGGCGGCCTCGCTCGCCTCAAGCGGCCGCGGGTTGCCCTCGAGCGCGTGCGCCTCCTGAGCCATTCGCACCCCAAGCTCGGTCGCGAACCAAAGCCGCTGCCGCGAGTTCGGCGGTCGGGTGAAGGCGACGAGGTCCGCCTGGTGTAGACGACCGAGCACCTGCTGGGCCCAGCGGGCGTGGTTGTTAGGTAGGTGGATCACCCTGACCTGCTCGGTAGAGAGCACGCGGTGCTGGGCGAGGGAAGCGACGATCTCGATCGCCGTTTCCGGCAGGCCGCTCGAGGGCTGGCTCATCGTCTTATTCAGCTTCGCCCCCTCCTCCCAGCCAGTAGGGGTCATCCCCATCGGGATCGTCCTCCCCGTCGCCGCCCACCGACGACTCTTCGGGCGGCCCAAGGCTCTTCAAGTAAGCGAGGATCCGGTCGTCGAGCGTCTCCAGGTGCTCGCGCACCTGCGCTGGATCAGTGCGCTCCGCGGCGCCGGCTTCGGAGGGGTCGCCGCTCGCCGCAGGCTTGTCGTGGACGTCCTCGACCTGGATCCCGTGCAGAGCAAAGGGCCGACTGAGCTCGCCTTCGTGAGTGACCTGGGTGACGAAGTGAAAGCGCGGCAGGCCGACCATCACCGCGGGGCTCGGCTGGCCGCCCCACTCTTTGGTCAGCAGCGCGGCGGCGTGGGAGTTGAGCGCGGTCGCCAGCAGATGGGAGCGGTTGGTGGTGAGCGCGTTTAAGGTCTGCGCGGAGAGCCGCTCGGGGTTCTGGTTCAACAGCACCGCCCTCAGCCCAAACTTGGCGCTTTGCTCGAGCAGCGCAGCGAGGCTGCCCGCGCCGCCGCCGTCATAGCTCTGCACCTCATCGAGGAAGACCCAGAAGGGCTTGCGGCCTTTTGCGGCGAGGTCTCCTCGGCCCCGCGCGGAGTGCAGAAGGTCGAAGACCAACAGGTTCGCCAGCAGCCGCTCCTGGATGTGACTAGAGCCCGGGCAGGCGAGGACGATCTGGCCCTTGTCCATCGCCTCACGCATCCGGAAGGTGCTCTCGCTCTGCCCCAGGAGCGACGTGATCGAGCTGGAGAGCTGCAGACGGTCGACGAGATTGGTGACCGGGGTGATCGCCTCCGGGCTGAGCAGCGGGAAGCGATCGTGCCAGAAGCGCTGAGAGGCACGCGGCAGGAAGGGCAGGGCGGCCTCGCGCCACTTCGCGTCGGAGAGCAGGGTCGGCAGCTGAAAGATCGTCGGCGCAAGCTCGGGCGGCAGCACCCCCGCGATCGCGACCAGGGCCGCGGCGGAGTGGGTGGTGAGGTTGATCGCCCGAGTGGAGCGCTCGCCCCATTCGAGCACTGAAGCGAAGGCATCGACCAGCGCCCCGACCCGCTCATCCCCGCCGCCGGCCCCGCCGAGCTCGAAGAGGTTCCAACCTGGCTGCGCCGGGGCGTGGCCTGGACCGAGATCGATCTCCACCACCCTCTCCCGCAGGGCGGCGTCGCTCAGGTAGGGCCTGATGCGCCCCAGGGCGTCGCCGTGGGGATCGAGGAAGAAGCCACCGTGACCGGAGCGAACGACGTGGACGAACTGAGCGATCGCCAGCTCGGTCTTGCCGTAGCGCGAGCGCCCGGCGACGTAGGAGAAGAAGGTGTCGGCGGCGCGCACCCCCACCACCCGTTCTGAGCCGTTGGTGCCGACCTTGCCGAGCGGGATCACGTCCGCCTTGCCCTTCGCGAAGGTCGGCAGGTTCGGTGGCGCCGCGAGCAGCGTGCCCGCCCGGGCGACGTTGTCGGCGACGCAGTGGACGCTCGGCGGCTTCAGGAAGCCGGCCACCTCACTGGCGGTGAGGATCGCCTGTCGCGGCGGGCGGAAGAGTCCGGTGTCCATCCGGCGGTCGAAGCGAGGTCGCCTCAGCGGCAGGTCGGAGCCGGCGAAAGAGAGCCCGAGGACGGACTGGCCGCGAGCGCGCAACCAGTTCTGGGCGGTGAAGGGCTCGAAGGCTGCGAGCACGTGCGGCAGCGCGGCCTTGGCACCAGCGCGGTTCTTGGTCCGACAGCGGATCAGGAACTGCGCCTCAAACAACGTTCCGGAGTCGCGCAGTTTCGCGTCAAGCGCCTCGTTGACCATCCGCCGCTCGAGTAGCTGGTCGGGGCCAGGCCGTCCTCTGCTGCGCCCGTCATTTTCGAGGCGCTCCAGCAAACTGCGTCGCTCGCCGTACTTGCGCTTAGCTCGCCGACGCAAGGAGCGGCGCAGATGCTCGCGCCGTCGTCCTGAGGCTGGAAGGAGATCCACACAGACGCTGATCTCCTCCCCGAGCTCCGGGCGCACCGCCGACAACGCCGCGGCGAAGGGCTGCAGCGGATCGGGCTCGAGCGATAGCCGCGCCAGCGGCTCGAGGCCGGGACGAGCGAGCACCAGCTCGGTGCGGACGGCGGCGAGCCCCTCCACGGCTCGGCGCTTGCCGAGCACGTCCTTGGGGTCGCGCAGCTCGATGCCGTCGTAGGTGCGAAGGGCTCCACGCAGCAGTTTGAGCGAGCGCGCCGGCACGCCCAGCAGGTAGACGAGGCGGCCCTCCTCGTCGCAGGTCAGCCTGACCCGCACAGCCGAGGCCCGCCGATCGACCCAACCGAGCACGCTGCGCTCGGTTGCTGCGAGCTCGGCGGCGAAGCGCAGGACCGCATCGGACTTTGGGTCGAAGTCATCGGCCGGCACCACGGCCACCTCCCGCCGACTGGCGAGCGTGCGGTTGGTCGAGAGAAGCCGCTGCATAGCCAGCGCCGAGGCGATCGCGATGGCGCCGAGAGCGAAGGGCGCGAGCGAGCCGACGGCGGAGAGCACCTGGCCGAGGCTGATGGTCGAGATGGTCCGCCAGGCAGCGATGCTGAGACCGCCGATCAGGATCAGGATCATCCACCGCGGGTCCTGTCGATCGCCCGAGCTCATGGACCGACCTCGACGTGGAGCAGAGATGTCGGCAAAGCCGACATGCCGCACTCCCGCCTACGGAGCGGGATCGCGCCAGTCGCAGCCCGACTCAGAGCGGTCGGGTAGGCGGCGGGTTGTGCGGTCGGGTGTGCGAGGCGATGGGCGAGCTCAGGTGCGCTCAGATCGTTCCTCTGGCAGCTGCGAAAAGTATTCATAGCTGCCGGAGTAGCTCCGCTGAATGGAGAAGTCAAGTCGGCGCGTTCGCACCCCCGTAATCGCCGCGTATCCCCGACAATCCGCGGTAATAAGTACGCGAATCTCTTACGAAACCTTTAGGTTCGGTCCTCTAATTGGATTCGAGGTGCGCCGCGTTTAGTCGTCAAACCGAGGTCGCCGTCGGCGTCAGCGACGGCCAGGCTCTGACGCCGTGTGTGCCTTTGCCCATCCAGACCGCGTCTCCTTAACCCATCCCTGAATTGCAGCTAAGCCGAGTACGGAAGGTCGTGTACTCCGTGACACCGGCTCCCAAGCCGCCAATCAGGACCCCCCGGGCGCCGGCCGTGACGACATCGCTCAAGTCGCCAGCGGCGCTTTTCTTCGTGACTTGCCCGGCGCTGTCGAGCAGCCGGGTACTGCCCGTCACGTATGACTGAGTCTGGGCGGTGGGAAGGTGGATGACGGCCTGGTAGGAGGGCTCGTAGGCCAGTCCACGTGAGCCATACGCGGTCACGGTGGGGACGATCCTTCGATATGGAGTGAGGGTGTTAATCGTGGCCGAGACTCTGAGCGCAGCTAGATCACCGGGACCGGGGTTATAGAGGCGGAGGCGATATTCGAGGAGGTCGCAGGGACGGGCGTGTTGACGATTGCGAAAGCCTGAGCCGCGGCTGAGGTTGGCGATCAGCAGGTTCTGATTCCCGCCTATGACTTGCCCCGCGCCGCGACCGCCATCGCCTGCCAAAGCTCCGGTCGCCGCCTGCGGGGAGCTGCCTCTGCCTACCCCGTGAAGCGCATCGGCGATCGTCTGACCGAGGACGCCGCCACCGGTGGCAGCGAGGGCGATCAGTGCTCCCAAGGCAAGACCCGGCGGCCAACGTCCCCCCCAATGCACCACCGAGGCTGCGGCGATGGCAGCCGCGAGAGCAGCGCCGAGCAGCCAGGGGTGCTGGAGCAAGGCACCCCCTACTGCGAAGGCAGCAAGAACCGCGTAGCCGATGGCGAGAGATCTCGGCCACCGGCCGGCCACCTTTTCGTCGACCGACCGCGGTGGTGGTAGTGAAAACGGTGGCTTTTCGCGAGGTGGCGCCTTGCTTCCAGGGCCACGGCGCTCCGTCAGGGAGACGATCCACCGATCGAATTCATCGGCCGTTCGCGGCGTCTCGTCGGGGTGGAAGCCGAGCCCACCGACGGCGCGGCTCAAAACGGCGTCTGGGAACCCGACCAGACCTGGGTAGGGCTGGGGCACCTTGGCCTGGTCGGCGGAATAGGTGAGCGCCTGCATCGGCGAGTGATCTGGCCCGACATGGATCACCATGAGGCCCAGGTCGGCGAAGATCGAGTCGTCTGCTTTTCGTCCCCGTTCGATGACTAAGTTGACCGCGCGGCACAGCTCGAGCGCCAAGTTGTGAATAAGCAGAATGTGGATCTCGAACCGCTCGACATCGGCGGGATGACTTGGCTTGCCGTGGCTGCGCCGATACCACTGATCGACGAGATAGTGGGCCTCGCGGTATTGGACCTCGTAGTGCAGAGCCAGGTTGAAATCAGCCAGCACCCTCGCCACATTCGCCACGGCGGATTGCACGAACGACGGCTGGGCTCCCCCATTTGATGCCGCCCAGGCGAGCAACTCTTCCACTCTTTCAGAATCGCGCTCGTGGACGCGCGGGAGCGGCTGCATCGCATTGTCCGCCAAGCGCTCCCACCAAACGACATCCCAGCGCTCCAGCAGCTGGGTTGCGAGCAGGAGATCGGTGGCAAGACCGGGCATACGGGTCAGAGCCTATGGCGGAAAAGCGGCCGTCGTGCGGCGGCACATAGTCAAGCCCCCACCACCGCCGAGGCTGCAGCGGATTGGGTGTGCATCGATGTGCAGCGCCAAGTTGTCGTGCCTCGCTGATTTTGGAGAGCGTATTGACGCCTAGTGACGCTCAGTCTGCACTGGTATCACTCCAGCTTTGCGCGCCTCCAAGGCAGAGCTGACGCGGGCCAGTTCAGCCGGGCCACGGTAGAGAAAATCAAGGAGAGCCTCGATGAAGCCGCGGATCAACGGTACGTCGTCGGCTTCGACCTCGAACTCCTTGATGTGGCCGCCGTAATTTCGGTAGGTGTAGACGACGTGAGCCTGGCTCACGAGCCCCTGGGGCACGCTTGCCTCCTTGAGCAAGGCGTCCAACTGAAGTCTGAAAGGAAGATCCGGGGAGATCCCGCGATCGCAACAGATTGCTTCTAGAACCCTTCCGGCCCGAACGGCAAATGCGTCGGGTGCGTGTTGGAGCTCGAGCATCGCCAGGTATCGCCTTGAGACCTCCACCGGCAGGTCGCGAAGGGTGTTTTGCTCGGGATACAGAGTATGCGCCTCAATCGTGTTCGGATCGTCGTACTCGTCAATCCACCGATATTGAGAGAGGGTGAGACCCGCGCAGCTTGAGCAACGATCGACCTGGGCGATCTGCTGGATTGAGACCTCCTCCTGGAATTGGCCGTTTTGCACCGTCTGGGTCCTGGCGCTTAGAACGACCTCGCCTTTGTTCTCTAGCGTGCCCTCGCGCCCACAATGCCCACAACGTCCCGCCATGCGGGTGACGTTATCCGACAACGACTCATCGGCCGAACCGCTACGCAGCGACTCCTCCGCTCTCCGGGCCGCTCTCGCTACATGTCCTGGGCTGCTTGTCTGCAGTCGCTCGGCGGCGGGCGATTGGCCGCCGAGCGATGCTCCACAGAAACTTAGGCCGAGCGTCCCACGCCTTTGGCCCGAGGCAGCAGCGACATTGAGCCTGAAGGACCTGCGTCGCTCGGCGGCGAGACTGCCTCTTCGAGCGCCATGAGGCAAGTCGGACACGCTCCTGCCGGCGTGATCGGTGCAGACCGTAGGGGTAGTCGCAACTCGCGCGTGAGACCTCCTTCGGCTAATGCGGAGCGAGCACGGCGAAGGACGGTCTCTCGTTTCAAGCGCATCAGGCCACGGGCCCCTGGGGCCGCGCAGTTGACGGCGGCGAGTGCTTGGCCGAAGCGCAGGGCACTGTCGAGCGCATCAGCCTCCAAGGCGCCGCCGCGAGCCGCCCTTGCGAGAAACCCCGCAGTGGTCCAGTCGCCCGCACCTCCGGTGTCAACCGTCAGCGTCGCGAGCGCTGGCAACTTACGTGCGCCCCCCCTTCCAACCCGCAGCTCCAGCCCCTCGGCGCCGTGGGTGACGATCCGCGTCTGACCTCGTTTCGGCAACACCATGAGGTCGTCCAAGCCGCCAACCGAGCGATCGTCACTGTGCTTGATCACGTCGGCGACCGCCGCTGCCCGAGCCAGGAATTCAGCGTTGGCGGGGACGGACGGCTCGAAAAACACGAGGCTGCCCCGGCGCCCGTAGTGCTCGGCCAAGGTCAGCGTCCCGGCGTTTACGCGATCGAAGAAGAAAACCGTCGCATCGGGGTGTGCCACCGTGCATTGGTGAGCCTGCTCGATGGTGAGGGGGCGACTGCGGGGAAAGCGCGAGCCACAGCTAGGGCACGAGTAAGCGTAGAAGTGCCCATCGGGACGCACGTCGTGGACCAGCCGCGGGGTTGCCGCCCCCTCGGGCCGATGAACCTGGCCCGTGTCGACCCCGGCACACTCAAGGTCGGCGACGAGCTCAGACCCCGCAGCATCACTCCCGGTCTGACCGGCGAGGACCGCGTCCCAGCCGAGATAGGCGAGTATCGCGGCGACGTTTGCTGCCGTGCCGCCGGCCTGGCGTGCAACCGGTTCAGACGTCGTAGTGATGACGTCGAGCGGCATGTAACCGGCACAGACAATAATTGGCTTCGAGGTCATTGGTAGGGCGTTCCCGTCAGCCACAAATCGTAGACCTCATCTCCATCGCGACGGGGCTCGACATCCTCATGCAAGCCGTAGGTCCCAGGGCTGACGTGCTGAACCTCGAGGTCGTGTGCATAGGCGGTTAGCAGGACGCCCATCGAAAGCAGCTTGGACGAATGCGAAGAGAGAACCATTGCCACTGATCCAAGCGGACTCAGAGACTGCTGATAGCGCTGGTTCAACTGGCCGAGCGTCCGAAAGAGATCGAACGGATTACGCTCCGCCGCGTAGATCACATTGCGCGGCTCGATGCGGATCTGCTCAAAGAGCAGCTGGCGATACTCCAGCGCCAGACGGTCGCCCCGGTGGGGGTCGCGCGCCGGCCACGGCAGTACTGGGCAAGTCTCATCGGGATCAAGCTCTTCATAGAGACTCTCAACCCTTGGCAGGGCGCGCTCGCCCAGGACGGGTACCCAGATCGTCGTCGTCGCTGGCTCCCCGTGGGCGCCAGCGAATCCGCCGATATGCGCCATCGGCGTCGTCCCCTCCTCAAGGATACTCTCGTCCACCTCGGGGTTCTCGCACACCGCAACGTGCAGATCACCTGCCCAATACCGCGAATCGTCCCTGGTCAGGTGAGCTCGCTCAAGGACCCCGCGGACCAGAGGAAAGAACACCGATCTCGGCATCGCCGATATCTCCAAGACAACCTCTGAGTAGGCAGTCAACACATCGGATTCTTGGAAATGTCGACTAATTAGCCGGCCGAGCGATCGACTGTCGTGAAACTCGGGAAGCGCCTGCAGGTTGAACTGCCCCCCTGTCGAGGAGACCAACTCCTCAATTCGAGTTCGATTGGCAATCGCGAGCTGTCGAACCGAGAGATCCGTTGCATCCTCGGGCAGCTCGATCATCAGAACGTCCACACGTCGACCAGCGGCCGAGGACAGTCGCTCGAGTACGACTGCGGCGCGGGGATCAAAGCCCGAGCCCAAGACGACCAATACGGCGTTCTCAGACGGTCGCGACCAGACATCGTCGAAGTCAGCATCGACAATCAAGAGCGGATCTGCCCAATAGCTCATGCGAAATCCAGGGACTCTTGCACCGGCGGCTCGACGACATCTTCGGTGTCATCCAGCATCCAGCGGCACATCTCCTCAAGCGGCTTCTCGCGAAAACCGCCGTATCCCAGGGGCAGCCCGTAGCGCACGCAAGTCAAGCGATTCAAGTAGAGGACCATCCAACGGTCATTCTTGACCGAACGGTCATTGTTGGCGCGCAAAAGGTTGTGGCCAATCGCCCCATGCAACGCCTCGAAGAGCTCCTGCGCCCCAGGCGTACGAGCCCTCACATCTGGGTCGAGCAGGCGAGCCCGATCGCGCATGCTGAGCGCAGTCCCAGTCACCCCGGGGGCATAGGGCGCCTTGGGCCGGTAGGTCTCGGCTCGGCAGAGTTTGGCTATGTGGCGAAGGAGCTGTTGAATCGCCCGGCCGCCAATTCGGCGGCCGGGGATGTCGGCCCAAAATTGATCGCAGGCGACAGTAAGGGCAGCGTCTTGACGCAGTCGCCCAACGGTGGCGCCCTGACGCAGCGTGATCCCGACGAGCATCTCATCGAAAAGGTCGGCAGAGAGATTCAGATATTGCTCGATGTTCTCCGCCGAGAGCTTGCTGAGCCGCTGAGAGCCCCAGTAGAACGGGATGCCGAACTCCCGTCGAAGCCAAAGGTCTGCTGCCTCCCGGATCGCCGAGTCAGAGCGAATGCGAAGTTCCTCATCACTGAGCTGTAGCTCGAACAGCCCGAGTTCGGATCGATCCTGGTCACGCGCAATGATGATCTCCAACTCCCGCCAGCGCCTTGCTGACTCGAGTGGATCCAGGCGTTCGGCATCGCTGAACCAGGTTGCGTACCGATCGCTGCCCCCGGCCCTCTCCAGCAAGCGCTCCCGGATGGCTGCCGCAGCTCGTTCAGCCCGCGGCGCCAGTTCATCCCCTTCGTCCGCATCAAGTAGAGCGACGAACTCTCGATCCTCGCTGTCGTATTCACGCAGAGCTTGCGAGGCCCGGCGGGCGGCGATGTCAGCCAAGAGCTTCTCGAACCGTCGCGTGCGGATTCCCCGGCGGGTAACAGCCCCGAGTCTGAGCGCTTCCCCTTCAAGCCAGACTGGCTCGTTGTTTCGCCGTGGCTCGCCGTCTCCAATCAGCTCCTCGGGCTCCATTGCCGAGTAGCGCTCGGTGTACCAGCGAGCCAGTTCGAGCTCGCGGTCGTGCAGTGCGTCGAGCAGGAGCTGGCGCTGTCCGGCTGCCAACTCTTGGCCATCATCGAGCAGGAGCAGAGGCCGCAAAGGACTCTGCTTACCGGCGACGATAAGCGTCGCTCCGCTCAGCGCCCGCAGGCTGTAGAGCGCTGCATGACCTTCCAGTTGATCGTCCTGAGGTAAGACGGCGTCCAGTCGATCGAGAATCTGCTGCTCCGCCCTGCGAGCCCAGTTTCGGAGATCCCTCGCCGAGGTGCCGCCGAAGCGCTGCAGCGCGGCCTCTCCTTCTGAACTCGGCTTGACCACCACCTCGTTGATGGCCGGGCCCTCGTCGACTTCGACTAGGCGCTCGATTGCATCGCAAAAGGCGGCCATTATTCGGGCATCGAGCAATCGCAGGAAGGTGCGCTGCGCATTTGTGGCGTTGGCCTCGAGATCGGCGATGCTGCGGAAGTCGCGGACGAGCGGGACCCGGAAACCGAGGACGAGCGGCTGTCCGCCCTCGTCGAGGGCGCCCATCGCCTGCAGACGCCCGACCAGCTCCTCGTGACCCGAGCGGCGGGAGGAGAGCAACTGCAAAGTCTCGGCGCTGACGGCGCGCAGCAGAGAGGTCTTACCGGCACCAGGAGCACTACGGATCAGGACTGGGAGCTTCCCATAGGGCATCCGGCAGGAGGTCCAGAGCGTCGGCCCCGAAGCTGCGTAGGTAACGGTCGAGGCCCTGATGGGCGAACTGCTCGGAGGTCCTCGAACGGAAGGGGTTTACGTAAGACCTCATGGCCGGTCTCGATGGTGGCGCTCGTATCGGGGAAACAGAGGTCGGCGCTTCGCGCTATCTGGCTCATCAACGGTATCGGCCCAAAGCACCGCGACCGAGTTGTTCGGGGTGTTGTGGGAGAGAATCACGGGCAGCGCGCAGTCCGCGTAACCAAGAGGCACCCGCCCCTTAATCTCATCGGTAGAAACCTCGTCGTAGTAGCGCTCAGCGAGATCCGCAAATGGCTGATCAGCCTGATCCACTCGGATCCAGGCTGGCAGGAGCTGCACAACTCGGACCTTCCATTCTGGAATGTCGCTGGCGGCGATCGCCGCTTCGAGGTGGTTGAGTGCTTGCTCGGTGGCGATATAGAGGACGACCGTGACCTCGACGTCGTCGGCGAGTAGCTCAGCCTCGATCAGTTGGGTGATGGCTGCCTGCAACTTGATTAGCTTGCCCTTGTATTCGTCATCCTCCCAGCGGAGCATGGTTTCGCCGCTACCCGCGAAGTCATCGACCAAGAAGACGTTGGCAAAGGTCGTCGGCGCCTCAAAGCCAAGTTTGCTCAACGCCTCCTCGAGCTTCTTGCGCATCGGCGCAACCAGAGCCACGGGTGGCTCGCAACTCTGGAGGAATTGCTCATGAGAGAGCACCGGAGCCGAGCGACGCAAACGGTCGAGGCGGGCACCGTCGGAGGCACCGAGAATTAAAGATCGCCGACGTAGTGATGAGAAGTCATCGCTACTGACCAGTCGAGAGACTTCAAACGGAGAAATGCAGGTCACGGCGGCTGCCCGCGCGCGCAGCACGAGATCGATGTGATCAGGGTTCGCCAACTCGATCAAGTGCGTCATCTCTGCGTCTGAAATGAAGATCAGCCGGCCCAATACGAAATCCAGCGCCGTGGCGCGGTCAGCGTCATCGGCGAACTGATCAAGCCACGCGGCGAGACTCTCGAAGAACTTCACCCCAGGACGAAAGTTCCCGTACTCATCGAACTTGTAGGTGGCAAGCGCCTCCAGCTGACGCACTTTCTCCTGAAACGCGGCGCGATCCCAGCCCATCAGCTTGCCGAGCAGCTCCTCTGCGAGCTTCCGATTTCATTGCAGCTTCAGCCCCTTCAGCGCGAATCCCCCGCGTCGCCTCTGGAGCGATTTCAGATAGCGCAGCAAGAGATCTGGCCCCACCTTCTCGCCGCTTCCAGCAAACCAACAACGAGTCGGGTCGGCAGACCCCCGGTCGACGGTCAGCGACCATGGACTGAACGCGAGCAGAGCGTGGTCGTTGCCCCCGACCTGTCCTTGGTCTCCGATCGCCAGAACGCTGTCTGCGCCGCCACAAGCCGATCCAACGGCATCGATTATCGTCGTCTTGCTCGTCTCAGTCGAGATGACGTCGACGCTGTGCCCTGAAGCGACAACCTGCGCCTCTATTTTGGCGTCTTCGAAACAGGCGCGAAGCGCCTCCACAAAGACGCCCCGGTCAAGTATCCCGTCGCGAGGCTCAACTTTGACCTGGGCGCCGCGCTCCTCAATATCAAGCCGATCACAGAGCGGCAGCTTTTGCAGGGCGCTCATGACGGCGCCGCTCCAAGGACTGGGTGCGCGAAGATCCGGAAGGCTCTGATCGAGGCTGATCTGCACGGCTCCGTTGTACATGCCGACAATGACGTTCGGCCAATCGGTTTCGGGAATCCATCTTCGAAGATCCGCGTGAAGCGACTTTCCGCGTCCGCTCGCGAAGCCAAGGATCATGCGACTCTCCAGGAGCCCGCGGAGCGCTTGTTGCAGCCCCTCGCTAGGTAGATCGAAGCGCCGGTGCGTCCAGCAAACGGTGCCGTCGTAATCAAGCACCACGCCTCGGAAGCGCTGGCTGGTTAGCTGTGAGGACCACTCTGCGGCAGCCTCGAGAAAGAAAGCTCTCGCCGCCACTGAGTCCCCAGACCCCAGCGCGAGAACCTTGCGCTCGATGCCGCCGGCAACTTGATCAGGTAGCCGCCCGCCACCAAGGGGGAGGCGGTAGAGCTTTCGCCCGAATTCGGGCACCGAGGGGCGAGCAGGATCAAGCCCGTGCTCGGCTCCCACCTGACCGGCGAATTGCATCGATCGGACCAGCAGATTGACGAGCGCCGTGGGCCAAGGCCCATCCTCGTGCCACCGTCGCACGTCCGCCGTCGGCGGCAGGACCTCGGCCGTCGCCGTAGCCAATGCCTCGGACCCCGAGTCACTAAGCACGATCACCGAGACCCGGTCAAGCCGCCGGGCAAATCCCGTATGACGCCCGTGTGCGAAGTTACGGAAGTCGGCCACTTGCACCGCGGCCAGCCCAGACTCGACCAGCCGTACCTCGATGTCGGTGGCAACGCTCAGAAGCGATGGCTCCGTGAGAACTAGCACCTCGTCACGAAGAGCTGCGACCGATGAATCAGAGCCAATCTGCCCGGGCAGCTGCGGTCGACCCAAGAAGGCACGAAGGAGGACCACCGCGATCTGGATGACGCTCCCAGTCGCCAAGAAGCCATCGGGCTGGGCAAGCGGAGGCAGCTCGACAACCTGCGTATCGGGTCCGGCGACCTCGAGCAGATTCTCGGCGCGGCGATGGGTGAAAACGGCGGCCGGTGAGAATCGCTTGCGCCGAAACTCCTGCAGAACCTTGCGGGCGTCAGGATGCTTGGCACTCGAAGAAAACAGCATCGCGCCTTGTTCGCCGAGCTGGGGAAGATCGAGTAATTCGAGTGAAGTACAGGCGCGCGCCGGCTGTCTACAACGCCGTTCGTGAAGTCTCGCCGCCAGCTGCGCCAGAACCATGGTTCCCCCTGAGCCAACAAACACGGCCGGGCCCCGGCCGAGAGCTTGAATCGCTGCCGCTGCCGCGGAGACATCGGCGCTGACGGCGTCCTCATAGGTCCCAGTCAGCGCTTCGAGCTCAATCGCATATGGCAGTTTCACCTCCACAGCATGCCGTTCAACGAGGACGGATCGTCGCTCGAAAATGCGCCTAATTTGCGTCCCATCGGCCACCGCCGAAAGATTGCGAGCTGGGCGAAGACAGAAGCTCTGCTCGGACTCGGGCAGTTCCGGTTCACGGCTCCTTGAACCGCGTGCTTCCGAAGCACCCATAGTCCTAGCGATTGGCGTGATGTCAGGCGGGGTTTCGGCCGAGGCAGCCAAGGTGGCCTGCGCCCGTTTCCGGGCCTGGATGCCTCGGCCTACTTCCCCGTCCCCTCACCGCGCAGTGACCCCTTTGAGGTCGTACGCGCGAGGAGTCTTTTTCGCCAGCCGCACCTTTTTGGCTGTCGCTAGCCGGGCGAGGCAGTTGGCGACGGCGCCGGAGGATTTCTCGATCCCCTTGCCGATCGCGCTTGCCGTCAGCGGCAGCTCTCCTTGCTGCTTGCACATATAGGAGAGGACGAGCCCGTCCAGCTCACCTGGGCGAAGACGTTTCCTGTGTTTGGCGCCGCCATTGGACGCAGCGGCTGCTTTGGCTTTGCTCGACGCCGGTTTGGCGCTGGCGGCCTCTTTCGATTTGCCGCTCATGCTGGTGCCTCCTCTTGGTGGCCGAGGCGGGTCAGGAGCTCGTCACAGGTCTGCTCGGCGACCCGGAAACGCGCTCGGTGCTCCTCCTCGGTTTCGGTGGGGTTTCGCTTCAAGCCATCGGCGAAGCCGACGCGAGCTTCCTCGCGGGCACGCTTCAAGGTGCTGGCGAGCGCCTCGGCCGACATAGTCAGCTCGAACTCGGCCCGGTCGGCGTCGGGCATTCCGAGGGCTTCAGCCAGCTCCCGGTCGAGCCAGCCCAGGTCTCCCATCAGCCACATCTCCTCTTCGAACTCGCGGGCCAGTTGCTCAGGACTGACGCCCTGCTCACGGGCGCGATGCAGTCGCCTGTCGTCGCCGATGAAGAATCGGTACGTCATCAGGGCGTGCAGCGAGTCACGCTGACGGCGGTCGATCGTCAGGTTCATGAGGCCACGCTGCCTCTCGTGTCGAGCGCGTCGATCAGCTCGGCACATAGGTCGTGGGCGCGGGTGAAGTACTCGACCAGCTCGTCGAACTCCTCCCGCTTGCGTCGCTCATCCTCGGGCGGGTCGAGGCCCTCCTCGGCATCCAGGCGCAGCCGTTTCAGAGCTTCGATCAGCTCGTGGCGCGGCTGCGTCAGTGCGTAGGAGTCACGAGCGTCCTCGGGATCCCAGCCGAGATCGTCCAGCATCCGTATGTCTTCGCCGAACTCCAGGCCGAAGCGCTCGGCGGTGGCAAAGTCACGTTGCTCGATCATCAGGTGGACATCGCCGATTCCGCTGATGTGCTGCGTCACCAGGCGATGAAGTGGCTGGCGTTGCTCGCGGCTGATCTCGATGGTGGTTTTGGGCATCGCGTCCCCTTTGGTCGGGGCACCGAAGCCGGCCACGATGCTGCCCCGGTAGGGGCACGGCGAGTACCGTCTTTCGTGCATCGAAGTGAAGGCTTCGGTGCCGGCCCCGGGGCGTTTGCGCGCCGCCGGGGCGCTTATTTGGTTGTCGGCGCGAACGTAGCTCTGCTGTTCTACGAAAGCGAGCCGGAATCCGTCGGAATCGCCGCCAATCGCCCCCTATCTAGGCTATTTGGGGAACTCGTTCCCCAAATAGAGGGGAATGTGGGGGGTGGTTCCAATCTTCCTCAGAAATGACGAAGCCCCTGTTTGCAGGGGCTTCGTCGATAAGCGGCTGAAGAGATTCGAACTCTCGACCTTCTGCATGGCAAGCAGACGCTCTAGCCAGCTGAGCTACAGCCGCATGGAGGCGTGATTCTAGCTTTCCGGTCCGGAATCCTGCGTGCCGCGTTTCGTTCAGGCTTGGGCGCCTCCAGGAGCGGCGGCCGAGGAGGCCGAGACGGCGGCCACCGCCCGGGGCACGAGCAGGCCGGCGAGGAAGCAGAGGACGAGGAAGCCGGAGGCCATCAGGAAGGTCTCGGTGAAGCCGGTCACCGTGGGCAGGTCGCCGGCCATGTTTTCGGCGATGAAGGTGGCGGAGAGCTGGCCGCCGAGGGCACCGCCCAGGGTTCGCATCACCGTGTTCATGCCGCTGGCGACCCCGGTCTGGCTGCTCGGCACCGCCTGCACGATGAGGTTGCCGAGGGCGGCAAAGGCGAGGCCGATGCCGACCCCGAGCAGGGCCGCGGCGATCAGCAGCTGGTAGGGGTGGGCATGGGCGACGGCGAGCATCACGAAGGACGCGGTCGAGAAGACGATTCCCGCCAGCAGCGCGTTCTTGGAGCCGAAGCGGTTGGAAATCGCGCCCGCCTTGAGGCCGAGCACGGTCATCCCGATCGTCGCCGGCACTAGGTAGAGGCCGGAGACGACGACCGAGGCGCCGAAGCCGAAGCCGGTGCTGATCGGCAACTGGGCGAACTGGGGGAAGACGACGAAGGAGGCGTAGAGGCCGGCGCCGAGCAGGAAGGCGGCGGCGTTGGTGGTCCAGACGCCACGCACGCGCATCATCGTCATGTCGATCAGCGGTTCGCGGCTGCGCACCTCGACTGCGATCCAGGCGACGATGAAGAGGGCGCCGAACGCGAGCAGGCCGAGGGTCTTGCTCGAGACCCAGCCCCAGGTCGAGGTCTCGCTGATCGCCAGCAGCACGGCGGAGAGGCCGACCGTCATCAGCGCCGCCGCCGGCCAGTTGACGCGGCCGGGCGTTCGGACCGGGGATTCGGGGACGAGGCGCCAGGTCGCGAAGGCGGCGATGACGACCGCGACCAGCGGCAGCCAGAACAGCCAGTGGTAGTCGAGGTGCTCGACGATGACGCCGGAGAGGACGATGCCGACGCCGCCGCCGACGCCGAGGATCGCCGAGAGCAGCCCGATCCCGCCGGCCACCCGCTCGGCCGGGAACTCGTCGCGGACGATGCCGAAGGCGAGCGGGAAGATGCCGCCGCTGACGCCCTGGATGAAGCGGGCGGCGATCAGCAGAGGCAAGGAGGTGGCCAGAGCGCCCAGCAAGGTCCCCGCGCCGAGCAGGACCAGGGTCCAGAGCAGCAGCCGCTCCTTCCCGTACATGTCGCCGAGCCGGCCGATGATCGAGGTCCCGACCGAGGCCGCCAGCAGGTAGGCGGTGAGCAGCCAGGTGATCCCGGTCTCACTGGCCCCGAGCTCGTGCTGCATCGTCGGCAGCGCCGGCACCACGAGGGAGCTGAGCATCGCGTAGGCGATGCCGCCGAGCGCCAGCACGGCGAGGGTGACGTTGGGATGGGTGCGGTCCGCGGATACCGAGGCCAAGAGGGCGAGTACTGTAGCGGAATGACCATTCCGCCTTCGACGGAAGAGTGCTGGTCCGAGCTCGGCCCGGACGCCAAGCGGGAGCGCCTGCTGAGCGCGGCCGGCGAGGTCTTCGCCCGCGAGGGGCTGGACGCGCCGATGCCCGCCGTCGCCGCGGCCGCCGGGGCCGGGATCGGCAGCGTCTACCGCCAGTTCCCCTCGAAGCGGGACCTGCTGGCGGCGCTCGTGATCGAGCGCCACTGCCGGGTGGCGCGGGACGCCGACGCGGCGCTCGCCGATGCGGCGGGGCCCTGGGCGGGGCTGACGGCGATGATCCGTTCGCTGGCCGAGCGCCAGGCCTCCGACGACGTCCTCGCCGAGGCGATGGTCACGGTCTCCGACCTGCCGGAAGTGCAGGAGGCGATCGCGGTGACGATGCGGGCGCTGGAAGTCCTGCTCGACGCCGCCAAGGCCGAGGGGCGCCTGCGGGCCGACGCGAACGCGATGGACCTGCGCCTGCTCTTCGCGGCGACGCGGGCGGCGCGCCGGCTCGAAGCCGACGCCTGGCAGCGGATGCTGGAGCTCGGGATCGACGCATTGCGAGCGGATGCGGAGCGCGAGTCCGGGCGCTAGCCTGATCGCAGCTCCCGCCCATGCTCTTCCGCCAGATCATCCACGAGGACCTCGGCTGCGCCTCCTACCTGGTCGCCGACCGCGAAAGCGGTGTCGCCGTCGTCGTCGACCCGCAATGGGACGTTGAGCCCTACCGGCGCCTGGCGCGCCTGCATGGGGTGCGGATCGGCCACGTGCTGGAGACCCACAACCACGCCGACCACGTCTCCGGCCACGGCCGCCTGGCGCGGACGACCGGGGCGACGATCCACATCCACGAGCTGGCCGCGGCCGAGTTCCCGCACGAGCCCCTCGGCGACGGCTGGGTGCTGGAGTTGGGCGACCTCACGGTCGAGGCTGTGCACACGCCCGGGCACCGGCCCGAGCACACCTCCTTCCTGCTTCGCGACGCCAGTCGTGGCGGCACCCCCTGGGCGCTGCTCGGCGGCGACTCGCTTTTCATCGGCGACGTCGCCCGGCCCGACCTGGCGGTGGAGCCGCGCGAGGGCGCGGCTGAGATGTTCCGCTCCCTGCACCAGCGCCTGCTGACGCTCGACGACGAGGTCGAGGTCTGGCCCGCCCATCTCGGCGGCTCGCTCTGCGGCGGCTCGGGCATCGACCTCAAGAACTGCTCCACGATCGGCTTTGAGCGCGGCCACAACAAGATCCTCGGGATCGCCGACGAGGCCGAGTTCGTCGAGGCGGCGGTCGGCTCGCTCGGCGACAAGCCACCCAACCTGCAGCAGATCGTCGACCTCAACCGCGGCCCCCTGGTCGAGGACTTCGGGACGCCGGCGCCGCTGACGCCGCACGAGGTCGAGGAGGCGGTCGCCGCCGGGGCCGTGGTCATCGACGGCCGCACCAACGAGGAGTTCGACGAGGCCCACATCGCCGGCGCCCTCAGCACCTCCGCTTACGACACCGGCTTCGCGACCAAGGTCTCCCGGGTTGCCCCCGACGGAGCCGAGATCATCGTCGTCGCCGCCTCCGACGGCGACGAGCGCCAGGCCGCCGAGCTGCTGGCGGCGGTGGGGCTGCGGGTCCGCGGCTTCCTCGAGGGCGGGATGACCGCCTGGCGCACGGAGGAGCGGCTGGTGCGCAAGATCGAGCTGATCGACCCCGACGAGCTGGCCAAGCGGGTCGAGGGCGCGGAGCCGCCGCTCGTGCTCGACGTCCGCAACAACGCCGAGTACGCCGGCGAGCACATCCCCGGCTCACTCCACATCCCCTACGGCGACCTCGCCGGCCGCTTCGACGAGCTGCCCCGCGACCGCCCGATCGCGGCAATCTGCCGCGGCGGCAAGCGCAGCGGCCTCGCGGCCTCGATCCTGCAGCGCGAGGGCTTCGCCGACGTCGTCCACGTCGGCCAGGGCGTCGGCGCCTGGCGCGCCGGCGGCCACCCCGTGGAGAGCGGCGCCGAGACGCCGAGCCCGGCGCTCTAGCGCCGCGGGCAGGATCTCGACGCTTATCGATCCAGCTCGGTCAGGAGCCCGTGGATGTCGAGGGGCTGCACGAACATCTCGACTTTCTGGCCGGGCTGGGGCTCGGGCCAGGTCGCCCGCGGGCGGTCCCAGTAGAGCTCGACGCCGTTGCCGTCGGGGTCGTTGAGGTAGAGCGCCTCGCTGACGCCGTGGTCGGAGGCGCCGGTGAGGCGGATTCCCGCCTCGCTGAGGCGGCGCAGGGCGTCGGCGAGGGCGCGCCGGGTCGGGTAGCGGATCGCCGTGTGGTAGAGCCCGGTCGTCCCCGGCGGTGGCGGCGAGCCCCCTTTCGACTCCCAGGAGTTGAGCCCGAGGTGGTGGTGGTAACCGCCGGCGGAGACGAAGGCGGCATCGTCGCCGTAGCGCTGCATCAGCTCGAAGCCGAGCACGCCGACGTAGAAGTCGAGGGCGCGGTCGACGTCGGCCACCCGGAGATGGACGTGGCCAATGTCGACACCGGGATCGATCGGCTCGGGGGTGCGATCGGGCATGACCCGAGCCTACCCGCCGTCGAGGGCGGCGTTGACGAGGCGGTCGGCGTCGGCGTTCTGCTCGCGGCGGACGTGGCGGATCGACCAGCGGTCGAAGTGCCGCAACGCCGCCTTGACCTCGCCGTGCAGCTGTTTCATCGTCGCGTCCTTGACCTTGTAGCGGCCTTCGACCTGGCGCACGACCAGCTCCGAGTCGCCGACCAGCTCCAGCTCCTCCGCCCCGTGCGCGGCCGCCAGCTCGACCCCGCGCAACAGCGCCCGGTACTCGGCGACGTTGTTGGTGGCGCGGCCGATCCGCTCCCCGTGCTCCTCCAGCACCGCTCCCCCGGGCCCGCGCACGACGACGCCGATCGCCGCCGGGCCCGGGTTGCCACGGGCGCCACCGTCGACGTTGACCGTCAGCTTCGCCACGTTCAGCGGCGGGCCGGGGCGCCGGCGCCGCGGCGGCGCCGGGTCGGCGCGGCGAGGACGATGCGGCCGCCGCGGACGACGGAGGCGTTCCATTGCCGGGAGGCGGGATCGAGCTGCTCGACCTCGCTGCCCTGGCCGAGCGGAGCGACCGGACGCGGGTCCTCCCCCACCTCGACGCTCCACTGGTACCAGGTGAGCTCCCAGGCCACGGTGACGCGGACCTCTTCGGCCGCCCCGGCCGAAGCGCCGACCGAGACCGACGGCGTCCCCAGGGTGCGAACCAACCCGCGCACGGTGCGACCGGCCTCGCTGGCGTTGAAGCGCAGCACCGCGTACTCGAAGGGGCTGAGCGAGGCCGGGTCGATTGCCCGTGCCGACCGGAGGCGCCAGCGCACCGGCGCTACCCCTGCTGGAGGTGGGACTTCAGCCGCATCACGGCCTTGGTGTGCAGCTGCGAGACGCGCGACTCGGTGACGCCGAGGACCTCGCCGATCTCCCGCAGGGTGAGGTTCTCGTAGTAGTAGAGGGCGACGACCAGCTGCTCACGCTCGGGCAGCGAGCCGATCGCCTCGGTCAGGCGGTCTTTGACCTCGCTGCTGTCGAGCGCCTCCTGCGGGTCGGCGGCGGCGTCGTCGGCGATCGTGTCCAGCAGCGAAACCTGGTCGCCGGAGGAGTCGGAGACGGTCCAGAGCTCGTCGAGCGCGTAGACGGAGGAGTTGGCGATCTCCAGCAGCGCGCTCTGCAGTTCCTCCTCGGACATGTTCAACTTCGCCGCCAGCTCGGCCTCGCTCGGGGCCCGCTGCAACTCGTGCTCGAGCTTCGCCTGCGCCGCCTCGATCTCACGCGCCCGCGAGCGCACCGAGCGCGGCACCCAGTCCAGCGAGCGGAGTTCGTCGATGATCGAGCCGCGGATGCGGGTCATCGCAAAGGTCTCGAACTTGATCCCGCGCTCCGGCTCGAAGCGCTCGATCGCGCCGATCAAGCCGACCAGGCCGTAGGAGATGAGGTCGGCGTCTTCGACGTGGGACGGCAACCCGGCGCCGAGGCGGCCGGCGACGAACTTGACCATCGGCGAGTAGGCGACCACCAGGCGCTCGCGCGCGCCGTCGTCGCCGTCGTCCTTGTAGCGGCGCCAAAGATCGCGCAGCTCCACCTCTTTTACGCCGGTCTCCATGCCCTTAGGCGATTCTACGTTTGTAAGGGGTCATTGGGTCACGCACGCGGGTGGCTGGCAGCGTAGGTGTCGCGCAGGCGGGCCGCGTCGACTCGGGTGTAAACCTGGGTGGTCGAGATCGATGCGTGGCCTAGCAACTCCTGGATGGTACGCAGATCGGCGCCTCCCTCGAGCAAATGGGTGGCGAATGAATGGCGAAGCGAGTGCGGCGAGACCCCCGCGGCCATCGCCGCTTCGCGCGTCCAGAGGCCGAGGCGGCGGGTGACGTCGGAGTTGGAAAGGCGGCGGCCGCTCTTGGAGAGGAACAGCGCCGGCTCGCCGCGATCGGTCGCGAGGCCGTGCCGGCCGCGGTCGAGGTAGCGGCGCAGGGCGGCCTGGGCGGGCTCGCCGACCGGCAGGATCCGCTCCTTGCCACCCTTGCCCATCACCCGCAGCTGCTCGCTCTCGAAGTCCATGGAGTCGCGGTCGAGGTTGACGATCTCCTCGCAGCGCAACCCGCAGGAGTAGGCCAGCTCCAGCATCGCCCGGTCGCGCAGCTCCAGCGGGGTCCGCGCCGGGATTCGCTCCAGCAGGTCCCGCATCTGCTCGGTCGAGAGCACCTGCGGCAGCTTTTCCGCCCGCTTCGGGCTCGTGACCAGCTCGGCCGGGTTCTGCCCGACCCGCTCGGTGCGGACGAGGAAGTTGTAGAGGCCGCGAATCGCCGCCAGCTTGCGGGCGACCGTCGCCGGCGCGGCGTCGGCCGAGGAGAGCCCGGCCGCGAAGCGGCGCACGTCGCGATAGCGCACGTCCCCGGGACCCTTGCCCTGCGGCTCCGCCCAGGCGACGAACCCGCCCAGGTCCACCCCATACGCCCGCCGGGTCCGCTCAGCGGCGCTTCGCGCCCGGAGATCGCGGTCGTAGTCGGCCAACGCCGTTTCCCAGTTCACGAAACTGGATTCGTCCTCGCCGCCGCGCGTCCTGCGCCCGCGATTCTCAGCCGATGTATATCGGCGTGCCGACTTCAACCCGGTCGTAAAGTTCTTCCACGTCCGGGATCGCCATGCGGACGCAGCCGTGGGAGGCGGCCGAGCCCAGCGAGTAGGTCTCTTCGGTGCCGTGGATGCCGGCACCTTCGTAGATCGCCATCCAGCGCGCCTTGATCGGGTTCGACGGGCCCGGCGGGACCGTGGTCCCGGCCAGCGAGCCGGCCCAGTCGGAGTCGGGCACGTGCCAGGTCGGGTTTTCTTCCTTTTCCTGGATCGCGTAGAGGCCTTCCGGCGTTTCCAGTCCTTCCATCCCGACCGCGACCGTGTAGGTCTTGGCCAACTTCAGGTCTTCCCAGAGGCGCAGGGTGAAGGTGGAGCGATCGAGGGTGAGGTAAGAGGGGTACTCGGCCGCGACCTCGCTCTTCGTCACTTCCGGCTTGGTCGCGTGAACCTTGGCGACGATCGTGTGCGGCGCGTTGGCGTTGAGCACGGCGGCGTTGAGATCCTCGGTGAGGGCGTTGTCGCGCAGCTTGCGGCCGTTCTCGCCGGCGACGACTTCGAGCGAGTCCCCGCTCGCCTCGACGTCGGCGTTGCGCGGTTCACGGTTGATTTCCTCGGCGACGCGGCGCACGAAGCGGTTGACGGCGGGCTCGGAGTAGGCGACTTCGGGTGAGACGCTCTCGTCGACGTCGCCCCCGGTGACGTAGCGGACGAGGCGACCGGGGAAGCCGCCGTCCTGGCTGTCTTCGAGCGCTTCCGCGACCGCGGCGTCGACGTCGGCGTGAACCTTCAGCTTGGCGCCGGGAAGCCGCCAGCTCTCGCCGTCGTAGCTGACCCGCAGCTCGTGCCGCAAGGGCGCCAGCAGCTTGCGCTGGACCAGCGCCGCGGCTTCGTCTTCGTCGAGCCCGCCGACGTCGACGCCGGCGACGGTCACGCCGTCGGCGATCTGGTCCTTCTGCGAGCTGTCGTAGGCGTAGGCGCCGGCGGCGCAGACGACCACGAGCAGCCCGACGACGATCAGCGCTATCGAAGTCTTACGTCCCACTCTCTCGACTCTTCTCGGACTTGCTTTCTCGACTTGTGTACGGCCGGCGGTTAACCCGTTGCGAAAAGTTTAGGCATACGGCTCATTCGTCCTGGACGCCTGTCTTCCCTGCAATTTCGCATGTGCATCGGTCTTATCGGCAGCCGGGCGGATATCTTTCGCCTGTGCGCACGAAGGACGATGTACGCAAGGAGGTCTGGAAGGCGATGGAACGCGAGGGCGTCTCCCGCTTTCCCGGCGCCGAGGGGCGAATCCCCAACTTCGCCGGCGCCAAGCTCGCGGCCGAGAAACTCTCCGGGCACCGGCTCTGGAAGCGGGCCCAGGTGATCAAGGCCAACCCCGACTCGCCGCAGACCCACGCCCGCCGCATCGCCCTCGAAGAAGGCAAGACCGTGATCATGGCGGTGCCGCGCCTGCGTGACCCGCACCCGTTCCGGGTACTCGACCCGCGGACGCTCACCAAACAGGCGGTGAAGGAGGCGGCGACGATCAAGGGCGCGCTCAAACACGGCCGGGTCGTCGCCCTCGACGACCTGCCGGACATCGACTTCGTCCTCTGCGGCTCGGTCGCGGTCAATCTCAGCGGCGCCCGGATCGGCAAAGGGGGCGGCTACCACGACCTCGAGTACGGGATCCTCGTCCACGCCGGCAAGATCGACGCCCGCACCACGGTCGCGACCACCGTGCACCCGATCCAGATCCTGCGCCAGCACCTGATGGTGACCGCGCACGACCTGCCCTGCGACATGATCGCGACGCCGCGGGCGGTGATCGAAGTCGAGCCCCAGTACGAGCGTCCGCGCGGGATCCTCTGGGACCACCTGCAGCCGCCGCAGATCCGCGAGATCCCGGTGCTCGAACGCATGGGGTATGCCTAACCGCGGCCCGTTCCTGCTGAGTGCCCTGGTCGCGATCGCGATCGGCCTCGGCGCCCTGTTCCCGCTTCACGCCGCGGCCGCGGTCCAGGCCCGCCAGGCCGACTCCTTCGTCGACTCGATCGGGGTCAATATCCACACCCCCTTCAGCGACACTCCCTACGCCTCCGACTTCGCCACGGTCAAGGCGCGGCTGGTCGAACTCGGGGTGCGCCACGTCCGCGACGTGCTCTTCCCCGACCGTCCTGATCAGTACCAGCGACTGGACGAACTGGCTGCCGCGGGAATCGGCTCGACCCTGGTGATCGGCTCCCCGGCCGAACCGGCCGGGACCAGGGAGAGCTTGCTCGGGGTCGCGGCGGACGACCTGCAGGGCATCGACGCGCTGGAGGGGCCGAACGAGTACAGCACCTCCGGCGACCCGGACTGGAAAGCGCACCTGATCGCCTACCAGCAGGCCCTCTACCAGGAAGCCAAGGCCGACCCGCAGCTGTCATCGCTGCCGGTCGTCGGCCCCTCGATCGTCCACAACGACCAGGCGCAGCTGGGGGACGTCTCGGCTTACCTCGACTTCGGCAACACCCACCCCTACCCGCTCGGCAACCCGCCCGACAAACTCGGCGCGGCGATCGCCAAAGCCGAAATCAACTCCGGCTCGAAGCCGATCATGGCGACCGAGACCGGGTACCACACGGCGCTGAACTGGGCGGGCGAACACCCGCCGGTCGACGAGGCGACGATGGCCACCTACATGCCGCGCCTGTTCCTCGAGTACTACCGCTGGGGGATCGTGCGGACCTTCTCCTACGAGCTGCTCGACGAGTTCGACGACCCGGGCGAAGGGGATCGCGAGGCGCACTTCGGCCTGGTCCGGCACGACCTCACCCCGAAGCCGGCCTTCGAGGCGCTGCGCAACACGATCCGGATCCTCGAAGACCGTGGTGCCTCGTTCGCGCCCGGCGCCCTCGACTACACCCTGGCCGAAGGCGGCGTCGCGATCCCCGGCCCCGAAAGCAGTGGCCTCCACAAGGTCCTGCTGCAGAAGCGCGACGGGTCCTTCTACCTGGCGCTGTGGCGGACCTCCAGCGTCTGGGACCCGGCGACGGGCACGGCGGTCGCTGCCCCGGCGCAGCCGCTCGAAGTCGACGTCGCCCCGGGCCTCGAGTCCGCGACCGAGTTCCTGCCGAACAGCTCCGTCGCGCCGGTCTGGTCGATGACTCAGCCCGATCAGCCGCTACAGCTCGAGGTCGGCCCCGCGGTGGTGGTTCTGCAGCTGGTCCCGGGCGTGCCGGGCACGGAAGAACCGGCTCCGCCGCTGCCCGATTCGCCGTCGCCACCACAGACCAGCGACCAGGGCGCGGGACCGGGTCCCCAACCCGACCCCCCACGCTGCCTCGTGCCGAAGCTCCTCGACCGCAAGCTCAGCGCCGCCCGGGCGCAGCTTCGCGGCGCCCACTGCAAGCTCGGTGAGGTGCGCGGCCCGCGGGCTCAGCCGAACCGGGTCGTCGCTCAGCGCCCCCGCCAGGGGCGCTCGCTCACCGCCGGTTCGACGGTGGACGTCAAACTGGGACCGCGGTGACCGCGCCAAATCCACGCGACCCCCGCATCATCGCGGGCAAGGACTACGGCAACCCGGACCCCGAGTGGCGCGGGGTCGACTGGAGCCGGCACCTGCGCCGGGTCGAGCTGCCGGGGTCCGAAGTGACCTACGTCGAGATCGGCGAGGGCGAGCCGATCGTCTTCATCCACGGCATCTCCGGCTGCTGGCAGAACTGGCTCGAAAACCTCCCCCACTTCGGTCGCACCCACCGCGCGATCGCCCTCGACCTGCCCGGCTTCAGCGCCAGCCCGATGCCCTCGTGGCCGATCGACATGCCCGCCTACGGCCGCCTCATCCACGACTTCTGCGAGAAGCTCGGGGTCGAGAACGCGACGCTGGTCGGCAACTCGCTGGGCGGCTTCATCGCCACCGAGGCGGTGACCGCGACGCCGGGCCGCTTCGACCGACTGGTCCTGGTCTCGGCGGCCGGGATCATGAACACCTGGAACCCCGAACAGCGAGCCGTGATCACCGCCTTCGCCTGGAAGCAGCTGGGCGGGACGATCGCCGACCTCGGACATTGGGTCGTCGCCCACCCGCGCAGCCGCGAGGCATTCTGGCGAGCCTTCGTGCGCTACCCCGGGCGGCTCGAGGGAGATTTGCTGCTGGAGCAGATGCGGGGCGGGCATTGCCCCGGCTTCGGCGAAGCCCTCCAGGCCGCGATCCAGCACGACATCCGCGAGAAGCTGGGCGAGATCCGGATGCCGACGATGCTGGTCTGGGGCCAGTCCGACCGGGTGATCCCGATGGCGGCCGCGCTCAGCTACCACCGCCGCATCCCCCACTCGCGGCTGGAGATCTTCGAGCGCACCGGCCACCTGCCCCAGCTGGAGCGCCCCGCCCGCTTCAACCTCCTGCTCGACGAATTCCTCGCCGAAGCGCGCTAACCGGTTATCGCGCCCTTCGAGGCGGAGCTGACGGTCGCGGCGTACTTCGCCATCACTCCGCGACCAAAGGGCGACGGGGGCGACTCGTAGGCGGCGACGCGCTCTGAGATCTCCTCGTCGGTGAGGTCGACGCTGAGGCTGCGGTCGTCGATGTCGACCGTGATCTCATCGCCCTCGCGGATCGCCGCGATCGGCCCGCCCCTGGCCGCCTCGGGCGCGACGTGGCCGATCATCAGGCCGCGGGTGGCGCCGGAGAAGCGGCCGTCGGTGACCATCGCCACGCTCTCCCCCAGCCCCTCGCCGACGATCGCCGCCGTCACCTGCAGCATCTCCCGCATTCCCGGGCCGCCGACCGGGCCCTCGTTGCGGATGACGACGATGTCGCCGGGCTTGATCTGCTGATCCTTGACGGCGCGGAAGCAATCCTCTTCGCACTCGTAGACGCGGGCGGGGCCGGTCTGCCGGCGACGCTCGGTGCCGGCGACCTTGACCACCGAGCCCTCCGGCGCCAGGTTGCCGCGCAGGATCGCCAGGCCGCCTTCGGTCTTGAGCGGATCGTCTAGGGGGCGAACCACTTCCTGTCCGGGCGCCTCGGTGGCCGCGGCGGCAACCTCGCCGATCGTCTTGCCGGTGACGGTGATCGCGTCCGTGTGGAGGATCCCGGCGGAGGCGAGGCGCTCGAGGATGACCGGCACGCCGCCGGCGGCGTAGAGGTCGGTGGCGACGAAGCGCCCGCCCGGCTTCAGGTCCGCGTACAGCGGCGTGTTGCGGGAGATCCGCTCGAAGTCGTCCATGGTCAGCTCGATGCCGACCTCGTGCGCGAGCGCGATCAGGTGCAGGACGCCGTTGGTCGAGCCGCCCGAGGCGCAGACGCAGGCGATCGCGTTTTCCAGCGAGTCGCGGGTGATCACCTTGCTCGGGGTGATGTCGTCGACGAGGACGTTGATCACCAGCTCGCCGATTTTCTCCGCGACCGTGGCCTTGTCGTCGTCTTCGGCCGGCACCATCGCCGAGCCGCCGGCGCTGACCCCCAGCGCCTCGAAGGCACAGGCCATCGTGTTGGCGGTGAACTGACCGCCGCAGGCGCCGGCGCCGGGGCTGGCCACGCCCTCCAGCTCGCTCAGTTCCTCGTCGGTCATCTCGCCCGCGTTATGGGCGCCGATCGCCTCGAAGATGTCGAGGATGGTGACGTCGCGGCCGTGCCAGTGGCCGGGGGCGATCGAGCCGCCGTAGAGCAGTACCGAGGGCACATCGAGCCGGGCCAGCGCCATCGCGCAGCCGGGAATGGTCTTGTCGCAGGCGCAGAGGGCGACGATCGCGTCGAACTGGTAGCCGCGGGCCATCAGCTCGATCGAGTCGGCGATCACCTCGCGGCTGATCAGCGAGGCCTTCATCCCCTGGGTGCCCATCGTCACCCCGTCGGAGACGGCGACCGTGTTGAACTCCATCGGCGTCCCGCCGGCGGCACGCACTCCCTCTTTGACGTGCTCGGCGAGCCCGCGCAGGTGGAAGTTGCAGGGCATCGCCTCGGTCCAGGTGTTGGCGATCCCGATCGTCGGCCGGCTGAGCGCGTCGTCGTCGAAGCCGATGCCCTTCATGTACGCGCGCGAGTGGGCGCGGTCGGGCCCGTCGAAGACGGTCGCGGAGCGGGGACGCGGGAGGGCGGTCTTGGCGCCGTTGGAGCTCATCGCTGAAATCTACTGGGCGTGCCGCGCCGCGAACCTACGCACTTGGCGTAAGGACAGGCATCGCCACTCCCCAATGTGGGATCAGGAGAGACCGAGGGCATTGACCGGTCCCGGTCCCGCACCGATCCCGCGGAGACCGGCACCGACCGCCTCCGAGGCGACCACCCGCGCCTTCCGCGCGGCCTCCAACGGCTCCTCCCCGTGGGCAAGAAACGCCGCCAAGGCAGAGGAGTGCGTGCAGCCCGAGCCGTGGGCGGCGCCGTCCGGGTGGCGCTCGCCGGGAATTTCGACCAGCCGCTCGCCGTCGAAGAAGAGGTCGACCAGATCCTCGCTGTGGCCGCCGGTGACGACGACCGCCGCCGGTCCCAGCGCCAGGACCCCGCGGGCCAGCTCCTCCTGGCTCGCCCCCTCCCCCAGCCCGGTCAGCACCCGCGCCTCAGGGATGTTGGGCGTAACCACCGTGGCCATTGGCAGCAACCTGATGATCAATCGTTCCCTGGTCTCGTCATCGAGGAGCGTGGCGCCGCTCTCGGAAACCATCACCGGGTCCACCACGACCGGAGCTTTGTGAAAGGTCAACGCAATGGCGGCCACCACGCCCTCGACCGTCTCCGGCCTCCCGAGCATTCCGATCTTTATCGCGTCGATGCCGATGTCGGAACCAACCGCGTAGATCTGATTCAGCACCATTTCCGACGGAACCAGTTCGATGCTTTCGACCCCGACAGTGTTCTGGGCGGTGATCGTGGTGATCGCGGTCATCCCATGCACGCCGCAGCGGGCGAAGGCCTTCAGGTCGGCCTGGATCCCGGCACCGCCCCCGGAGTCGGAACCGGCAATCGAGAGCACCGCTGGAATGCGTTGGTTCCTCACTCCTTCACCCTAAATGCCGTTCGGGGTCGGCGAGGGGAGCAAGGTGCGCGAGTAGACGCCCATCGGGGAGCAGGTGAGGTAGCCGAGCAGCTCCAGGCGCGAGAGCGCGGCAGCCGCATCGCCACCCGAGAGGCCGAGCACGGTGGCGACGCCATCGCAGCCGACCGCTCCCGCCTCGACCGCGTCCAGGACAGCGGCCAGACCCGGGTCGAGCGCGGCACCGGCGCGGCCGACCCGGCGCGCTCCCGGACCGAGCATCGCGTCGAGGACGTCCTGGGCGTCGCGGACCAGGCAGGCGCCGCCGGCGAGGAGGTTGTTGGGGCCGGCGGAGGCGCGCGAGCTGACCGGCCCCGGCACGGCACCGAGGTCGCGGCCCAGGTCGGCCGCGAGGTCGGCGGTGATCAGCGAGCCGGAGCGGGTCGCCGCCTCGACGACGACGGTCATCCCGGCCAGCGCCGCCATGATCCGGTTGCGGGCCGGAAAGGTCCAGCGCCACGGCGGGGCGCCGGGCGGCAGCTCGGAGAGGATCAGGTCCCTTTCGCCGATCCGGCGCCAGAGCGAGCGGTGGGCCGCCGGGTAGGCGACGTCCGGACCGCAGCCGAGCACGGCGACGGTGCGGCCGGCGTCGATCGCGCCGCGGTGGACGCAGCCGTCGATGCCGAAGGCAAGTCCGCTGACCACGACCATCCCCGCCGCGGCCAGCTCGCGGCCGAGCTCACGCGCGACCTCGCGACCGTAAGAGGTGGCGCGCCGGGCGCCGACGACGGTCACCGCACCGACCGGCTCAAGACCGTCGAGCAAAGCGGGGTCGCCGCGGGCGATCAGCGCCCAGGGCGCGTCGGCGGCATCGCGCAGACCGACCGGGTAGAGATCGCCGTGGCGGCAGCAGGCCCAGCAACCGGCGGCTGCGAGCTCGCGCAGCAGGTGCTCCTCCTCGAGCGCGCCGACCCGCTCCAGCAGTTGCCGGGAGACCTTCGGCGCCGCCACCGCGACCAGGTCCTCGTTGGAGAGCCGCAGCAGTTCCGGCGAACGCGAGCCCGGCTCCCCGGTAGCCAGCCGTTCGACGTACGGCCCCAGCAACGCCAGCAACCAGGAGCGACGCAGGCAGTCGACGCAGGCATCGGCCTCAGCCACGATCCCGCCTCCGCAGCTGCAGCGCTCGCGCCATCTGCTCCTCGCCGATCCGCTCGGCACCCTCGAGGTCGGCGATCGTCTGCGCCAGGCGCAGAGCGCGGTCGTGGGCGCGGCCACTGAGGCGCTGGCGCGCGTAGAGCTCCGAGAGCAGCGCCGCCGCGGCGGCGCTGAGCGTGCATCCTCGCGCCTCGCCCGGGGTCATCTCGGCGTTGCAGCGCCCCGGGCCGAGGCGGCGCTCCTGGCGCTCGCGGGCGATGACGACGCGGGCGCGGACGTCGGCCGAAGGCTCGCCTGGCCCGCCGCCGATCTCCTCCGCGCTCGGCTGGCGAACGGCGGCGAGGATGTCGATCCGGTCGGCGAGAGCGCCACTCAACCGCCCCTGGTAGCGCTGCACCGCGAGCGGCGGACAGCTGCAGTCCGGGTCGGCTTCGCCGCGGCCGCAGGGACAGGGGTTCGAGGCGGCGACCAGCATGAAACGGCAGGGCAGGCGGCGCCGGCTCCCGGCCCTGACGATCGAGACCGCCCCGGACTCCAGCGGCGCCCGCAGTGCCTCCAATGCATCGCGGCGGAACTCGCAGAGCTCGTCGAGGAAGAGCACGCCGCGGTGGGCCAGGGTCGCCTCTCCCGGCCGCGGCGGCGTGCCGCCGCCGATCAGACCGGCGGCGCTGATCGTGTGGTGCGGCACCCGGAACGGACGCGCACCCGACAACCCTCCACCGAGCCGGCCGCAGGCGCTGGCGATGCGTGCGACCTCGAGCGCTTCGACCTCGCCCAGCGGTGGCAGGATCGAGGGCAGGCGGGCGGCGGCGAGCGACTTGCCGGCACCCGGCGGGCCGATCATCAGCAGGCTGTGATTCCCGGCGGCGGCCACCTCGAGCGCGTAGCGGAGGTGCGGCTGACCCCGCAGGTCGGCGAGGTCGAGAGAGGGCCCGGCGCCGTCCGCTCCCAGCGCCAGCGGCTGCGGGCGCGGCGGCTCCCACTCGCCGGCCACCAGTGCTGCCAGCTGCCCCAGCCCCTCCAGCGGCAGGACGTCGATGCCGCTGGCGAGCGCCGCCTCGGACCCGTTCTCGGCCGGGAGCAGGACCGCCTCGGCTCCTTCCTCCCGTGCCGCCTCGGCGATCGCCAGGGCGCCGTTGACGGATCGCGTGGCGCCGTCGAGCGCCAGCTCGCCGGCTATCGCGACCCGCGGCAACGCCTCCCAATCGAGCTGGCCGGAGGCGCTCAGCAGCGCCACCGCGATCGCCAGGTCCATCCCGGGCCCGGCCTTACGCAGGCTGGCGGGGGCGAGGTTGACGACGATCCGCCGCAGCGGGAACTCGAAGCCGCAGTTGACCAGAGCCGCCCGCACCCGCTCACGGGCCTCGCGCACGGCGGTGTCGGGGAGGCCGACGATGGCGAAGCTCGGCAGACCACGATGGACGTCGACCTCGACCCGCACGGGGCGGGCGGCGATGCCGTCGAGGGTGAAGGTTCGAGCGCTGGCGAGCACGGAGACCACGCTAGGTAGCCGCGGTTCGCGTGTTAACACCCGCCCGTGCCAAAGCTGGAACTTCTTGCGCGCCATAGGCGCGTACCCGGCACCTAGCGTCGGTGGCGATGACGATCGCCCGCCAGAAGACCGGCGCCATAGCCGAGCAGCTCGTCGCCGACCGGCTCGCGGCCGCCGGCTGGCAGATCCTCGAGCGCAACGCCCGCAGCCGCTACGGCGAGCTCGACATCGTCGCCCGCGACGGCGGCGCCCTGGTCTTCGTCGAGGTCAAGGCCGGCCGCGTCGGCGCCGCCTTCGGGCCCGAGCGGCCGATCCTCGCCGTCGACCGTCGCAAGCAGCTGCGGGTGCGCCGGCTCGCCACCGCCTGGATGTCCGAACGCCGGGGACTGGCGCCCTACGCCGAGATCCGCTTCGACGCCGTCGGCGTCAGCCTCGACCGCGGCGGCCGCGCCGTCGAGGTCGAGCACATCGAGGGCGCCTTCTAAATCCGGGGAGGTTCAGTCGGCGAAGCCGAGCTGCGTGTAGGCGACCGATTGGAAGGAGCGGCGGTGGAGTGGCGAAATGCCGATCTCCTCGATCGCGGCACGGTGCTCGGGGGTCGAGTAGCCGACGTGCTCGGCAAAGCCCCAGCCGGGATGTTCGTCGGCGGCGGCGTGCATGTAGCGGTCGCGGGTGACCTTGGCGAGCACCGAGGCGGCGGCGATCGCGGCGCTGGTTCCATCGCCTTCGATCACGGCCCGGTGCGGGACCGCGCAGCCCCGCAGCGCGAAGCCGTCGGAGAGACAGACCGCCTCCTCCGGCGGGTCGAGTCGCTCCAGCGCGACCGCGAGCGCTTCGATGTTGGTCACGTGCAATCCACGGCGGTCGATCCCGGCCGCGGAGCGGATCACGACGCTGACCCGCGCCGCCGCCTGCAGCACGCAGGGGAACATCTCCAGCCGCCGCTCCTCGGTCATCTGCTTGGAGTCGTGCAGGCCGCTGAGCGCGCGGCGGTCGGAGTGCGAGAGCTCCTCGTAGTCGAGCAGGACGGCGGCGGCCACCAGCGGCCCCGCCAGACAACCGCGCCCGGCCTCGTCGGCGCCGGCGACGAAACGACTCTGGAGACCGCGATCGAAAGCGAACAGGCGGCGGCTGCGCGCGAGCCGGCGGCGGCCGGTTCGGGACCTAGAGGGTGCCGATGCGGTCGATTGGCCAGTAGGTGGCAAAGGCCTCGCCGATGATCCAGTCTCGGGGGATGGGCCCCCAGAAACGGCTGTCGTCACTTGCCCCACGGTTGTCGCCCATCATGAAGTAGTGGTCGGGCGGGATCTTGATTTGCCGCGGCATGTTGCAGGCGGGCGCCGGGCCGCAGGGGTTGGTGTAGGGCTCGTCGGTCTTCTCGACCCCGTTGACGACCGGGTGACCGTTCTTGACCGAGAGCGTGTCGCCCGGCCCGGCGACGATCCGCTTGATGAAGTTCTGGCTCGACTCCGCCCTGGTCGCTTCCGGGCAGGGTTCGCCGGGTTTCGGTTCGACGCCGCATTCGGTGCCGTTGTCGGCGCCGGCGGGCGGATGGAAGACGATGATGTCGCCCGGCGTCGGGTCGTTGAGGTGGTAGATGAAGCGATTGACCAGGACCCGCTGGCCGACGTCGAGCGTCGGCTCCATCGATTCGGAGGGAATCTGGTACGGCTTGATGAGCCAGGCCTGGATCGCCAGCGCCAGCCCAAGGGCTAGCGCGACGATGACGACCAACTCGACCAGCCCGCCGCCTTTGCCCTTCGGCTTCGGGATCGCGAGTTTCAGGCTGCCGGATCCTCGTCGGAGTCGCCGGCCTCTGCCGGCTTCTCGTCCTCGGCATCCTCTGACGCTGCTGGGCTGTCCTCGGTCTCCCCGGCCGCGGGCGCCTCAGCGTCCGTGTCCGCCGCTGCCTCAGTCTCTGCCGCCGCCTCTGGCTCGGCTGCCTCGCTCGCCTCGTCCTCCGGGGCCGCGTCCTCGCTTGCCTCCGGTGCCTCCGCGGCCTCAGCCTCGGGCGCCTCGGCATCCGTCGTCGCCTCGGCCTCGGCCTCGGTCGGAACGACCTCCTCCTGGGCGACCCCCTCGGCATCGGTCGCGGTCGCGGCGGCGCCCGGTGCGGCGACGACGTCGTCGTCGATGCCCCAGCGCCGCTCGGCGACGCGGGCAGCCTTGCCGATGCGGCCGCGCAGGTAGTAGAGCTTGGCCCGGCGCACAGCGCCGCGGGCGGCCACCTCAAGTTTCTCGATCTTCGGCGAGTGCAGTGGGAACGTCCGCTCGACGCCGACGCCGAAGGACTGCTTGCGGACGGTGAAAGTCTCCCGCACGCCGGAGCCCTGCCGCCGCAGCACCACGCCCTCGAAGACCTGGGTCCGTTTGCGACTGCCCTCGATCACCTGGAAGTGCACGCGGACGCGGTCCCCCGGGGCGAAGGACGGTAGGCCCTGCTTCAGCTGGGCGCGCTCGATGCTGTCGATTACGGAGCTCATTATTTGGCGAGAAAAAACCGCGGGCCCCGGTGCGGGAACCGCGCGGTGGCGGAATGGTAGCTACTCGGCGTCCGACTCGAACTGCTCGGCTCGCTCGCGGCTCTGCCGCAGGCGCCATTGGCGCACTTTCTCGTGGTCCCCGGAGAGCAGGATCTCGGGCACATCCCAACCCCGGTAGGACGGCGGGCGGGTGAAATGCGGGTACTCCGGCATCCCCTCGAGGGCCTGGCTGAAGGACTCCTCGGCCGCCGAATCCGCGTGGCCCAGCGCCCCCGGCAGCTTCCGCATCAGGACATCGGCCACCACCATCGCCGGCAGCTCTCCCCCGGCCAGCACGTAGCGCCCGATCGAGAGCTCGTCGTCCGCCAGGTGCTGATGCACCCGATCGTCGAACCCCTCGTAGCGGCCGCAGAGCAATGCCACGTGGGGCTCCGCGATCAGCTCATCCGCGATCGCGTCGTCCAGCAGCGGCCCGGTCGGCGAGAGCAAGACCGTCCGCGGCCTCTCCGTCTCCCCGTAGGCGGCCTTCAAGGCAGCGTCGACGACGTCGACCCTGAGCACCATCCCCGCCCCGCCGCCATAGGGGGAGTCGTCGACCTGCCCCGCGGTCAACGGCGTCGTATCCCGATAGTTGATCAGCCGCAGCTCGTTCCCCTCCGCGATCGCATTGGTAACCGACCGCTGCGTCCGAAACCACTCGAACGCCTCCGGGAACAGCGTGAATATGTCGAGCTTCATCGGGCCTCGTCAGTCGAGGATGTCAACGATGACGCGGCGATCGATCCGCACGGCAGCGGCCTTGGCGATGGTCCGGATCGCGTTCGCGATCCGCCCGCCTTTGCCGATCACGCGCCCGAGGTCCCCCTCGGCGACCGTCACCTCGTAGACCAGGTCGCCTTCCTCTTCCAGCTCCTCGACGACCACGGCCTCGGGGTCCTCGACCAAAGCCCGGACGAGGAACTCGATCAGCTCGGTCATCGGACGCGCCCGGCCTAGCTGCCGGAGGCGGCGATGCCCTTGGTGCGCAGCAGCCCGGCAACCGTCTCCGAGGGCTGGGCGCCGTGCTCGAGCCAGTGGCGCGCGCGCTCCTCGTCGAACTCGATCAGCGAGGGATTGGTCTGCGGGTTGTACTGGCCGATCGTCTCGATCGTGCGCCCGTCGCGCGGGGAGCGTTTGTCGGCGACGACGATCCGCCAGATCGGGTTCTTCTTCGAACCCACGCGTCTAAGTCTGATTCTCACTGCCATAGGACGCGGCAGGTTACAGGAATAAGCGCCGCCTCCTCTGCTCCGCCGCGGTCGCGCTCATAGAGACCGGCGATCTCGCGACCGCTCCGCCGCGTCCGGGGGCGGCTCGACTCACCTTCGACGGATCTTGGGCCTAGGCGCGCCGCCCGCCATCTGCGCCAGCTGCTGCTGGTCGGGCATCTTGCCGCCGGCCATCGAGCGCATCAGCTTGCGCATCTGGTCGAACTGCTTGACCAGCGCGTTGACGTTCTGGACCTTGGTTCCGGAGCCGTTGGCGATCCGTTTGCGGCGGGAGCCGTTGATCATGCCCGGGTTGGCGCGCTCGTCGGGGGTCATCGAGAGGATGATCGCCTCGACCCGGTCCAGCTCGCCCTCGTCGATGTCGGCGTTCTTCAGCTGTTTCATCGCCCCCATCCCCGGCAGCATCCCGAGCAGCCCGCTGAGCGGGCCCATTTTGCGCACCTGACGCATCTGCTGGAGGAAGTCCTCGAGCGTGAACTGGTCCTTTTCGAGTTTCTTCTGCAGGTCCAGCGCCTGCTTCTCGTCGACCTGCTCCTCGGCTTTCTCGATCAGGCTGAGCACGTCGCCCATGCCGAGGATGCGCTGGGCCATGCGGTCGGGGTGGAACTTGTCGAAGTTCTCGATCTTCTCCCCGGTCGAGGCGAAGAGGATCGGCTTGCCGGTCACCGCCTTGACCGAGAGGGCGGCGCCGCCGCGGGCGTCGCCGTCGAGCTTGGTCATGACGACGCCGTCGAACTCGGCCGCCTCGGCGAAGGACTCGGCGACGGCGACGGCGTCCTGACCGGTCATCGCGTCGACGACGAGGAGGACGTCGTGCGGCTTCACCTTCTTGCGAATGCTGCGCCAGCTCGGCCATCAGATCCTGGTCGATGTGGAGGCGGCCGGCGGTGTCGACGATCAGCACGTCGCGGCGCTCGGTGCGGGCCTGCTGCAATGCCCACTCGGCGATATCGACCGGGTCGCGCTCGGTCCCCTGCTCGTAGACGTGGGCGCCGGCGCGCTTGCCCATCGTCACCAGCTGCTCGACCGCGGCCGGCCGGTAGACGTCGCAGGCGGCGAGGCCGACGTCCTTGCCTTCCTTGGCGAAGAACTGGGCGAGCTTGGCGCAGGCGGTGGTCTTGCCGGAGCCCTGCAGCCCGGCCATCAGGATCACGGTCGGGCCGCTGCTGGCCATCGCCAGCTCGCTGCCGGTGCCGCCCATCAGCCCGGCCAGCTCCTCGTTGACGATTTTCACCACGTGCTGGCCGGGGTCGAGGCTCTTCAACACCTCATCCCCGAGGCAGCGCTCCTTGACCGTCTTCGTGAAGGTTTTGACGACTTTGAAGTTGACGTCGGCCTCGAGCAGGGCAAGGCGGATGTCGCGCATCGCCGCATCGACGTCGGACTCGCTGAGCTTGCCGCGCGAGCGGACGTCGGAAAGGGTCGATTGGAGGCGGTCTGAGAGCTGGTCGAACACGGGGGCTCAGCTTAGAGGGCTGTCGGGGGAGGGATCCGGTTGTGCTCTGGGCGAATTGCGAGCACGCCCCCTGCGGGGGCTTAGCTCGGATGTTGGAGCGCGGCCTGGCGGCCGCGCAGAAACCGGATTGCATTTCCGCCGCTTCGCGCAATTCGCCCAGAGCACAACCGGATCCCTCCATCAACACTCGCTAAGGGGACTGGCGGCGGAGCTCCCAAGCGGCGGCTCAACTCCAGAGCGGCCCGGGGTTCGGAAGCTGAACAACCGAGGGTTCGGTCCCTCGGCGCTACAAGATCATCGGGGCGTTCCGTGGGGCGGGTGGGGGTACCCCTCCGCGGGAATGTCGCGAAGCGGCGGAAATGCAATCCGATATCCGCGCGACCTTTAGGTCGCGCTGCAACCTCCGGAGCGCCGTCCCCATCGGGGACGCGCGACTGAATTCACGCGGAGGGGTACCCCCACCCGCCCCCTCGGACTACTCCGCGAGCAACGCAGCCGCGTATTCAGCCGGATCGAACGGCCGCAGATCCTCGAGCGTCTCCCCCACCCCGATCAGCTTCACCGGAATCCCCAGATCGGAAGCGATCGCCAGTGCGATCCCCCCCTTGGCGGTCCCGTCCAGCTTGGTCAGGACGACCCCGTCGACCGCGACCGCCTCGGAGAAGACCTTCGCCTGGCGCAATCCGTTCTGGCCGGTGGTGGCGTCGATCGAGATCAGGGTCTCGTGCGGCGCCCCGGGGAGCTGCTTGGCGATCACCCGCCGCACCTTGGCCAGCTCCTCCATCAGGTTGTCCTGGGTGTGGAGGCGGCCGGCGGTGTCGACGATGACGACGTCGGCGCCGCGGGCGCGGGCGGCGGAGATCGCGTCGAAGGCGACCGCGCCTGGGTCTGCGCCTTCCTCGCCGCGGACGAGTTCGGCCCCGGCCCGCTGCGCCCACTCGGCCAGCTGCTCGGCGGCGGCGGCGCGGTAGGTGTCGCCGGCGGCGAGGACGACCGAGAGGCCCATCTCCTTGCTCAGGTGCCAGGCGACCTTGCCGATCGTCGTCGTCTTGCCGGTGCCGTTGACGCCGACCATCATCAGCACCGCCGGCTCGCCGCTGAGATCGATCGGCTTGCGGCCGGCGGCGGCGACCTCGGCGAGGATCTCGATCAGCCGGTCGCGGACGGCGACGCCGTCGGCGGGCACGGTCCCGGCCTCGACCTCGTGCTCGAGCCGCTCGACCACGGCGGCCGTGGTCGGCGCCCCGGCGTCGGCCAGGATCAGCGCCTCCTCCAGCCGCTCCCAGGTCTCATCGTCGATGCGGTCGAAGAGGCTGGCCGAGATCTCCTCAGTCAGCGCCTGGCGGCTTTTCGAGAGGCTCTCGCGCAGGCGCTTGAAGACGCCGCGCCGCTCGGGCTCGGGCTCAGTCGCGCCCGAGGCGTTCGCGCTCACGCGCGAACCGAGGTCGATCATCTCCTGCCAGGTCGTCGCCATCGGCTGGGGAGGGTACCCCGGCGGCGGCGCGGAGCTCCGCGACCGCCGCGTCGAGGTGCCCGGCGATGCTCTCGGCGTCGGGCAGCGCGTCGGGGTCGGCGAGCAGACCGAAGCCGACTTTGCCGTTGTAGCTGAGGATCGCGATCGCCAGCGCGTGCCGGTGGGCGAGGAAGCCGATCGGGTAGACCGCGGTCAGCTCACGACCCAGCACGAAGAAGGGAACCTGGGGGCCGGGGAAGTTGGTGACCAGGAGATTGAAGAGGCGGGTCGAGAAGTTGATCGCGGCGGTCGGCGACAGCAAGACCGGTGGCGCGAAGTCCCGGAACCAGTCGTTCAAAGCCCAGATCGCCTCCGCCCCGAGCGGCTGCTTCGAGGCCTTGAGCGAATCCATCGCTACGGAGACGGCATGGAGGCGCTCGACCGGGTCGGCGACCCCGACCGGCAGCGGCCCGCGCATCGCGGTCAGTTTGTTGCCGAGCTCACCGTGCTCGTTTTCGGTGCGGATCGAGACCGGCACCAGGGCCTTCAGCTCGAGCCCGTCGACGCGGACGTCGCGCTCCAGCAGCCAGCGGCGCAATGCGCCCGCGACCACGGCCAGGGTGACGTCGTTGACGGTGCCGCCGAGCGCGTTCTTCACATGCTTGAACTCGGCCAGGTCGAAGTTCGCCCAGCACATGCTCCGCCGCGGTCCGATCTCCGTGTTCAGGGGGACCTTCGGTGCCGGCCGCACCAGGTTCCAGGTCACCTCCCAGAGGCCGGCGAGACCGTCGCCGGCGCGCCTGCGCGCGCGGGCGGGCTCGTCGGCGGCCCGGCGCAGCCAACGCAGGAGCCGGGAGACGGTCGCCGCTACACCGGAGCAGGCGCGTCCCGCCAGGGCCATCTTCGTCGGCGTCCGAGCCGGCGTCCACGGCGCTTCCTCGCGCGCCGGCTCCGGGTTGCGCTCGACGTCGAACAGCAGCATGCCGATGTCGACGGCGGAGATCCCGTCCGCCATCGCGTGGTGGGTCTTGTAGACGATCGCGAAGCGGTCATCCTCGAAGCCCTCGACCAGGATCAGCTCCCAAAGCGGCTTCGAGCGGTCCAGCGGCGGTGCCAGCAGCGCGCCGACGAGGTCCTGGAACTGGGCCTCGGTCCCCGGCGCCGGCAGGGTCTCGCGACGCAGGTGTTGATGGATGTCGAACTCCGGATAGTCGACCCAGAACGGAGTGCCAAGGCCGAGCGGCGGATAGAGCAGGCGCTGGCGCAGGCGCGGCAGATGGTGGACGCGGCTGCGGATGTGAGTGAGGAAGTCGTCCTCGTTCGGGGCGCTGCCCTCGCACATCAGCAGGGCGCCGATCGCCATGTGCCCGTTTGCTTTCTCGTTGGCCAGGAACGACGTGTCGAACGACGTCAGCCTGTCCATGTGGCGTAGTGCCATAACTACCTCCCTATCCCTCCAGGGAGAGTAGTGCCTACACGCCGGTTCGCTATCGAACAGCGTGTTGAGAGTTCGCTAACGCGAGGGCGGCGCTCCGCTCAGGCGACCGCGGACAGGGTGCCGCCATCGGCGTCGGCATCGTCGGCGTCCTCCCCGTCATCGGCGGCGAGGTCGCGCGGGAGGCGCCGGGAGACGACCTTGGTGACGCCGTCGCCGCCCATGCTGACCCCGTAGAGGACGTCGGCGGCGTCCATCGTCCGTTTCTGGTGGGTGACGATGACGAACTGAGCGCGGTCGGAGAAGCGGCGGATCAGCTGCAGGAAGCGGTCGATGTTGGCGTCGTCGAGGGCGGCCTCGACCTCGTCGAGGATGTAGAAGGGGCAGGGCCGGGCGAGGAAGACGGCGAAGACGAAGGCCAGTGCGACCAGCGACTTCTCGCCGCCGGAGAGCAGCGAGAGCTTGCGGGTCGACTTGCCGGCGGGCGTGACCTCGATCTCGACCCCGAGCTCCTCGCGCTGCTCTTCCTCCTCCTCGGGCTCCGGCTCGGCGTCGTCGCTCGGCGCCTCCTGCTCGCCGGCCGGCCGCTCCTCGTCGCGGACGGGACGCAAGGCGACCCGGCGCAGCACGCCGCGGCCGCCCGGGAACAGGTGCTCGACCATCTCCTCGAAGTTCTTGGCGGTGGCGTCGAAGGTCTCCTCGAAGGCGCGCTCGATCTCGGCGTCGATCTCGCGGATCAGCGTCTCCAGCTCCCGCATCGCCCGCTCGGTGTCCTCGCGCTGGGTCTGCAGGCTCTCGACGTGCTCGCGGGCCTCGTCGTACTCGCGCTCGGCCAGCGGGTTGACCGGCCCGATCTGGGCGCGGCGGCGGTCCAGGCGCTCGAGCCGGCGGTCGATCTCGGCCCGCTCCTCCTCGCTCATCGCCTGCTCGGCCGCGGGGACCTCCTCGCCGAGCCGCTCGGCGATCGAGGCTAGCTCGCGCTCGGCCTCGGCCCGGCGGTCGCCGAGGTGGGCGGCCTCGACCTCGGCTTTGGTGAGGGCGTCGGCGACGGCCGAGATCTCCGCCTGCAGCTCGAACTCCTGTTGGGAGCAGGCGCGCAGCTCCTCGGCGATCTCATCGCCGTCGTCCTCGCCGCCGACGACCTTGCCCTCGGTGCGCTCGACCCGGGCGCGGATCGCGGCGCCGACCGCTTCCACGGCGGCAAGCGCGGCGCGGGTGTCGTCGAGCAGCGCCTCGCCGTCGGCGACGCGCTTGCGCAGCGCCTCGCGGTGGCGCTCGCCGAGCAGGCCCTCGGCCCGGCGGGCGTGGCGCGAGGCCCGTTCGGCACCGCTATGGACGTCGCCGAGCGCCGCCTCGCGGGCCGACTCGGCCTCCTGCTCGGAGCGGGCGACGGCGAAGCCGGCGACGGCGGCGTCGAGGCCGGCCCCGATCTCCCCCAGCTCCTCCTCGAGCTTGCGCGCGCGCTCGGCCGGGGCGCCGCTGCTGCCGACGTCGAGGGTCAGCGGCCCGAGTTCGGAGCGCAGTGACTCCAGCCCCGCCTCCTGCTCGGTCGCGCGACTGGAAAGACTGTTGGCGCGGACGGCGATCTTCTCCTGCTCGCCGCGCAGTTTGGTCAGCAGGCCCCAGGCCTGGGTGCGCTCGCGGTCGCGGGCGGCAAAGCGCTCCTCGGCCTCGCGCCGGCGTTTGCCGACCGCGGCCAGCTTCCCCTCGATCTCGGTCCGCGTCGCGCGCGCCTTTTTCGCGGCCACCTCGGCAGCGGCGGCGCGGTCGGCGCCGAAGCGCAGCTCCTCGGAGACGATCTGCCCGCGCAGTCCCAGTTCCTCGCGCTCGATCCGCGCGCCCAGCTCGGCCGCCTGCGCTTGGCGCTTCAGCGGCCGCAGCCGCGCCCTCGCCTCGCGCTCGACGTCGAGGGCGCGGTCAAGGTTGTCGCGGGCGGCGCGCAGCTTCAGCTCGGCCCGGCGGCGGCGTTTGCGGTGCTTGCCGAGCCCGGCGGCCTCCTCGACCAGGAGCCGGCGCTCACGCGGCTTCGAGTGGACGATCGTCTCGACCCGACCCTGGCTGATCACCGAGTGCATCTCCCGCCCCAGATTCGTATCGGAGAGGACATCGGTGACGTCGGCGAGCCGGGCGCGGGCGCCGTTGAGCCGGTAGCCACTGTCGCCGGAGCGGTCGAGGCGGCGCTGCACGGCGATTTCGGAGAAGTCGGTGGCGGCGCGCCCGTCGGAGTTATCGATCACGACCTCGACCTCGGCGGCGCGGCGCTGGCCGATCCCCTTGCCGCCGGCGGAGATCACGTCCTGCATCGAGGCGCCGCGGATCGCTCCCGGGCTCTGCTCGCCCAGTGCCCAGAGCACGGCGTCGGTGATGTTGCTCTTGCCGGAGCCGTTGGGGCCGACGATCACGCTGACGCCGGGCGAGAACTCGAGGCTCACCCGCTCGGGGAACGACTTGAACCCCTTCATCGTGATCGATCTCAGATACATGCTCTCCTCGGTCCTCCGAAGCTCAGATTCGCGATCGAATCGGACGCGACGCCGGTCATTCCCTAACCCCCGAGCTGCTTCAGCGCCTGCTCGGCGGCGACCTGCTCGGCCGCCTTCTTGCTGCGGCCGACGCCCTCGCCGATCCGCTCGGAGTCGACGATCGCCTCGACCTCGAAGGTGCGGCGGTGCGGCGGGCCGGTGGCGGCGACGACCTCGTAGCTTACGCGCACGCCGCGCCGCGCCAGCAGCTCCTGCAATGCCGACTTGAAGTCGATCCTGGTCTCGGCCGCGTGCTCGATCCGCGGTTCGAAGGCGGCGGCGACCGCGGCGGCGGTGCGCTCGAAGCCGAAGGCCAGGTAGCAGGCGCCGATCAGCGCCTCGGTCGACTCCGGGACAGGGCGCTCGCCCTCCAGCAGGATCTGGGCCGGGATCGCCCCCGTCACCCCCTCGGGCTCTGTCTCGCGCAGCATCTCCGGCACCCCCAGCTGGCGGCCGACCTCCGCGCAGGAGACGCCACTGACCGCCTGGTTGTGGATCTTGGTCAGGCCGCCGGAGGCAATCCCGGCGAACCGCTCGAACAGCTCGGTCGCGACGGAGAGCCCGAGCACGCTGTCGCCGAGGAAGGCGAGGCGCTCGAAGGAGTCGATCCGGCGCTCGGTCCAGGAGGAGTGGGTCAGCGCCTGGGTGCGGAGCTCGGCCGGCAACTCGTCGATCAGCGCGGCGAGGGCCGTGACCGCGGCCGCGGGCTCCGCCGCCACGCGCTCAGGCCGGGGCGTGCTCGACGACGAACCCGACCGCGTCGCCGACCGTCTCGATCCGCGAGGCCTGCTCCTCGGAGACGGAGACCCCATAGCGATCCTCAAGCTCCATCACCAGCTCGTAGAGGTCGAGCGAGTCGGCGTCGAGGTCCTGCTTGAAGCGGGTGCCCTCGTCGATCTTCTCGATGTCGACCTCGAGCTCCTCGGCGAGGTGCTCGCGGACGAGGTTGAGGACTTCGTCGCGCTTCATCCCCTGCTTCCTATCACGGGCTCTCTTCGGCCGCGAGGGCGCCGCGCCCGGCGCCGCCTTCGCGCAGCAGGGCGGCGGTGCGGCCGACCGCGTCGACCTCGGCGCAGCGGGCGGCGAGGCGGACCGCGTTGGCGATGCCGTCGGCGCCGGAGCTACCGTGGCCGACGACGGCGACCCCGCGCAGGCCGAGCAGGATCGCGCCGCCGGTCGTGTCCGGGTGCAGCTCGCGGCGCAGGCCGCCGAGGGCCGGGCGCATCAGCAGGCCGCCGACGAGCGAGATCGGGTTGGAGCGGGCGGCGCCGCCGATCGCCCCGGAGACGGTCTTGGCGGTGCCCTCCATCAGCTTCAGGGCGATGTTGCCGGTGAAGCCGTCGGTGACGACGACGTCGGCGACGGCGGCCGGCAGGTCGCGCCCCTCGACGTTGCCGGCGAACTCGATGCCGGCGGCGCCGGAGAGGATGCGGTGCGCCTCGACCACCTCCTCGCGCCCCTTGCCGGCCTCCTCGCCGACCGTGAGCAGGCCGACCGAGGGGTTGTCGACCTCGAGCACGGCAGCGCTGAAGGCGGCGCCGAGGAAGGCGAACTGGACCAGGTGCTGGGCGCGGACCTCGACGTTGGCGCCGACGTCGAGGAAGAGCACCGGTTTACCGGGGATCGGCAGCCGCACGGCGAGGGCCGGACGCTGCACGCCCTTGAGCCGGCGCAGCCCGAAGGTGGCGGCGGCCATCGTCGCGCCGGTCGAGCCGCAGCTGACCATCGCGTCGGCGGCATCGTCGGCGACGTCGCGAGCGGCGAGCACGACCGAGGCCTCGGACTTGGCGCGCACGGCCGGGACCGGATCCTCGTCGTTGGCGATCCACTCGTCGGTGCGAACGACTTCGATCCCCTCCTCCCCGTCGAGCCCGAGCTCCTTCGGCGGACCGTAGACGCGGACCCTGATCCCGTCTTCGGCGGCCCGGCGGGCGCCCTCGGCGAGGACCTCGAAACCCTGCTCGGCGCCGTACCCGTCAAGGGCAACGGTGACGCCGCCGCGCCCGAGCGCCACGGCGACTAGGAGTCGGTGCTGGTCGCCGAGGGCTCGGCGACTTTGTGCGTGATGACCTCGCGGCCGGCGTAGGTTCCGCAGGTCGGGCAGACCCGGTGCGGAAGGCGCGGGCTGTGACAGCGCGGGCAGGAAGCCAGAGTGGGCTTGCCGGCCTTGTGGTTGGCACGGCGCTTGTCGCGGCGGGCGCTAGAGGTTCTCTTCTTCGGGACGGCCATCGGGGGCGGAATAGTAGCGACCATGGGGTAAGGGCGGGGAGGGGCCCGGCACTCCCTCCCAAAACGCGCTTCGCGCTGGAGTGTTTTGGGAGGGAGTGCCGGGCCCCTCGACGGGACCTCGTGCTCCGGCCGCCGCGATAGGGCGATGGCCGGCCTTGCCTCGAAAGCTGGGTCTGGTCGGGGCCTAGTAGGTGGCTCGTACCACGGCCAGGTCGTTCTCCTGCCAGACGATCTCGCCGGCGGACCAGGCAATTACCTGGTCGAGCTGGTGGGGCTCGAAGCGGTCGCCGATGACCAATGCGCGGGAGTGGTCTTTGACGCGGCGGAAGAGGGCCTGCTTCTTGTCGTCGTCGAGCTCGTTGGCGGAGAGGACGGAGATGACGAGGTCCCAGGGGCCGTCGGGGAGCGGGTCCTCCATGCGGGCGAGCTGGACGTCGTCGTAGCTCTGGCGGGCGCGGAAAACCATGTCGGGGCTGGCGTCGAGCCCGATCACCCAGGCGTCGGGATAGGCCTCGATCAGGCGCCGGGTCGTCTCCCCCGTGCCCATCCCCAGCTCCAGAACCCGCTCGGGCGGGAACGGGATCGCGGCCACGGCCTGGTCCTGCAGCTCGTCGTAGCCGGGGAGCTCGGCGCGGATCCGCTCCAGGTAGACCTCGGGTTTCCAATCGAATTGAGTCATTTCGTAACCTCGTGGGAAGGCAGTCAATCGTAAGCCCGGACCCCAGCGGAGGATTCGCCAATGCCCGAAGCGCGTACCACCACGATCGACCTGGGACGGTTGTCGCTCTCGCACGGCGAGGGCAAGCGGGTCGAGCTGCCGGTCGAGCTGGAGCCGTTCGAGCTCGGCGGCCAGACCTACCTGGCGGACCCGGTGGCACCGACCGTCCGGCTCGAGATCTCCCGCCCCAGCAGCGGCTACGCCTTCCGCGTCCAGTTCCCGGTTCACATCGAGGGGCCATGCATGCGCTGCCTCGAACCCGCCTCGCTCGACCTCGAGATCGAGTCGCGCGAGGTCGACCAGGAAGCGACCGAGGACGAAGAGCTGCGCAGCCCCTACGTGGTCGACGACGAGCTCGAGATCGGCCGCTGGGCCCACGACGCCACCATGCTCGCCCTCCCCTCCCGCCTCCTCTGCCGCACCGACTGCGCCGGCCTCTGCCCCGTCTGCGGCGAGTCCCTCAACGACGCCGACCCGGCAGACCACGACCACGAGCAAGCCCCCGACCCCCGCTGGTCAGCTCTAAAGGACCTCAAACTGGACTAGCGCTCAGTCGCTCGATGAATAAGGCGGCCCATAGCGCGACCAACTCATCAAGCGACGCCAGCACTCAGCGGCGCTTCCGTGGGCGGGGGTGGGTGCCCCCTCCGAACGTTTTGCGCTTCTCGCCCGCAGGCAAGGACGGACGGCCGATGGCAATCAGCGAGCAAGCGAGTGAGGAGGGGGCACCCACCCCCGCCCCTGGTAGACGCTAGCCCTGCTCGTCGAGCTCGGCGACCGGTTCTTCCTCACGGCCGGCCAGCCGGTCGCGGCCGCGCTGCACGGCCGCGAGGAACTTCTGAAGATTGACTTCGAGGGTGTTGAGGATCTCGTCGGCGTAGTCCTCGGCGCCGAGGCGGATTTCGCGCTCGCGGGTGCGGGCGTCCTCGACGATCTCGTCGGCGGCGCGCTCGGCCTGCTTGGTGACCTCCTCGTCGGAGATCAGGCGGGCCTGCTGCTCGCGCGCCTCGCGGACGATGCGCTCGGCCTCGCGTTTGGCCTCGGCCAGCATCTCCTGGCGCTCCTTGACGATCCAGCGCGCCTGCTTGATCTCCTCGGGGATCGTCGCGCGCATCTGGTCGAGGAGGTCGTAGATCTCCTCGCGGTCCACACGCACCTGATCCGTCAACGGGACGGGTCGGGCGTTGTGGACGACGTCGTCCAGCTTGTCTATGAGAACGAGAACGTCCATTTGCCGGTCGTAAGCCTACGTGTATGCGGGGGTTTTGGTGAAGATGCCGTGATCCGGAGCGTTTTTTGCAAGCCGTCGCCCAGATGGACGAAGCGATGAGGAGAAGCCTACCTGTCGTTCAGGCGGTCAGAGAGCGCGGCCGCGACGGGGCCCGGGACGAGGTCGGAGACGTCGCCGCCGAAGGTCGCCATCTCCTTGACGCCGGTCGAGGAAAGGAAGCTGTAATGGGGAGAGGCGATCACGTAGATGCTCTCGATCCCCGGGTCGAGCTTGCGGTTGAGCTGGGCCATCTCGAACTCGTACTCGAAGTCGGAAATGGCCCGCAGGCCCTTGACGATCGACTTGGCGCCGTTGTCGCGGGCGAACTCGACGAGCAGCGTGGCGAAGATCTGGACCTCGACGTTGGGCAGGTCCGCGGTCGCCTCGGCGATGAAATCGCGGCGCTCTTCGGCGTTGAAGAGGGTCTTCTGCTTGCGAACCGGGTTGTTGACGACGCCGACGACGACGCGGTCGAAGACCTGCGAGGTCCGGGTGATGATGTCGACGTGCCCGTTGGTGACCGGGTCGTAGCTGCCCGGACAGACGACGGTGCCGTTGCGATCGCTCATGCGCCGGCCCCGGCGTAGATCGAGACGTCGGCGGCGCCGTAGCGGCGCTGCCGCAGGCGCTCCAGCGAGTCGAGCCGCAGCGGCCTGCCGGCGCCGCTCTCGACGACAGCGCGGCCGCCGGGGGCCAGCACTCGGGGCAAATGGGTGTTCAGATCCTGCGCCACGCGGTCGGCGAGTCTATAGGGGGCATCGACGAAGACGAGGTCGAAGCGAGGGGCGTCGTCCCCCTCTGGGTTCGCGGCCAGCCAGCGCCCGACGTCGGTGCGGACCAGTTGCACCCGCTCCCGCAGGCCGAGCCGCTCGACGTTGCCAAGGGCCGGCCGGGTGTCGCGGTCGACGAGCACGGCGCGGCCGGCGCCGCGCGAGAGCGCCTCGATCGCCAATGCGCCGGTGCCGCAGTAGAGGTCGAGCACGGTCGCTTCGAGAACCCGCTCGCCCAGAGCGGAGAAGACCGCCTCGCGGACGCGGTCGGAGGTCGGGCGCACCTTCCAGCCACGCGGCGCGACCAGGGTGTGCCCTTTGAGCTCGCCGGCGATCACCCGCATGGCAAGAACCTAGAGCGCGTTAGTCCTTGGTAACCCACAGGGCGACAAAGGACTAATTCGTTAGAGGGGGATCGGGTCGGCGGCGCCGGCGCCGAAGCGGCGGTGGGCGGCGTCGAGCAGCGGCCCCAGCGCCGGGTCGGCGAGCGAGCCGTGGCGGCGCAGCAGCGCCAGCACCTCCTCGCGGGCCTCGACCAGGATCTTCGCGTCTTCGGGCAGGCTGGCGACCGCGAAGCGCGGCAGGCCGCTCTGGCGGGTGCCGAGGATCTCGCCCTCGCCGCGCAGGGTGAGGTCGACCTCGGCGAGCTTGAACCCGTCGCGCTCCTTGGCGACGGCCTGCAGCCGCCGCCGCGCCATCCCCCCCATCTCCTCGGCGAACAGCAGGCAGTGCGAGGCATGGGCGCCGCGGCCGACCCGGCCGCGCAGCTGGTGCAACTGGGAGACGCCGAAGCGCTCCGCCCCCTCGATCGCCATAACGGTCGCGTTGGGGACGTCGATCCCGACCTCGATCACGGTCGTCGCCACCAGCACCTGGGTCTCCCCCGCCGCGAACGCGCGCATCGCCTCGGCCTTCGTCGCCGAGGGCATCTGGCCGTGCAGGAGGCCGAGCGAGAAGTCGCGCAGCTCGCCGGCGCCGAGTCGCTCGGCCTCCGCCTCGGCCGCCTTGCCGGGCATTTTCTCCGACTGCTCGACCAGCGGGCAGACGACGAAGGCCTGGCGGCCCTGGCGCAGCTGCTCGCGCAGGAACTCATAGGCCTCGCCGCGGCGATCCTCGCCGACCAGCCAGGTCTCGACCGGGACGCGGCCGGCGGGCAGCTGGTGCAGCGCGGTCGTGTCGAGGTCGCCGTAAGCGGTCAGCGAGAGCGTGCGCGGGATCGGCGTCGCGGTCATGTGGAGGACGTGCGGTGCCATCCCCTCGACTCCCTTGGAGTCCAGAGCGCGGCGCTGCTCGACCCCGAAGCGGTGCTGCTCGTCGACGACGCAGAGGCCGAGGCGGGCGAAGCCGACGTCGGGCTCGAGCAGCGCATGGGTGCCCACTATGAGTCCCAGCTCGCCGCTGGCGAGCTGGTTCAGGGCCTGGCGGCGACTCGAGGCCGGCGTCGCCCCCGTCAACAACGCGAACGGCGTCGCCTCCTCCGCCAGCAGCTTTCCCAGGGTGATCGTGTGCTGCTCGGCCAAGGTCTCCGTCGGCGCCATCAACACCGCCTGATAGCCCGCTTCCAGCGCCCGCAGCATCGAATACAGAGCGACAACCGTCTTCCCCGACCCCACCTCGCCCATCAGCAACCGCTGCATCGGCTCTCCGGAGTCCAGATCGGCGTCGATCTCATCGAACGCCTTCAACTGATCCCGGGTCGGCTCAAAGGGAAGTGACTCCAGCCACCTCCCCACCCGCTCCCCAGGCTTCCCAAGTCTCGGCGCGGGTCGCGCCGTCCTATGAGTCCGCTTCCGCGTCGTCAACAGCGCCTGATGCAAGAAAAGCTCTTCGAACCCGATCCGCTCCAGCGCCGCCTCCGCTTCCTCTGCGCTCTCGGGAAAATGCGCCGCCGTAATCGCGTCGGCGACGCCTGGGAGCCCCCTCCGCGCCCGCAGCTCGGCAGGTAGTCCCTCAATTGCATTCGATGCGAAGCGGCACGCTTGCTCCGCCCAGTCCCTGATCTTCTGAGCTTTCAACGCCTCGGTCGCCGGATGAACAGGCATCAACGCCCCTCCCGGGGGTGGCACAGGAGGAGGGGGGTCGAGGACGCCCCCGCCCGCAGCGCCCCCCTCCTCCTGTGACAGGACCCGCGGGCCATCGACGATCTCGTATTCATTCACCCCAAACCCTTTGGCCGTACGTTTACCCGTCAGCAGCATCCGCGTCCCCGGCACCAGCTTCCCCGCGACCCAAGGCTGGTTGAACCAGGTCGCGCGCACATGCCCGCTCTCGTCGCCGACTTTGACGCTGGTGATCGTGACCCGCCCTTTGCGGAAGGGACGTGGCTGGGAGCCCTGGACCTCGACCAGGACGGTGCCGGTGGCCCCGTTCTCGAGGCTCGCCAGCGGCTGGATCGTGCGATCGCGATGCCGGTGGGGGTAACGGCTCAAGACGTCGCCGACCGTGCGGATGCCGGCTTCCGCCGCCGCCTCGGCGAGCTTGGGACCGACGCCGTCGAGCGCCTGCAGCGAGACGTCGAGGGCGCTGGGGCGCGGCCAGTGAACGGGGGCGTCGCGGAGATCGGCGCGGCTGAGCTCGCGCCTGCCCGCGAAGGAGCGCACTACTGGGCGGCGAGCAGCCACCACCAGCTCGGCTGACCGCCCTCGTGGGTCTCGATTTCGACCCCGTCGGGGACGTGGGTGTCGATCTGCTCGAGCGCGATCGGGGCGCCCTCGCCGGCGATCACGGTGACGATCTCCGCCCCCTCGGCGAGGTGCTGGATCGTTGTCGTCAGGGTCGAACCGGTACCGCCCCAGGCGACGATCTCGCCGTCGGCGAAGCCGACCGCGTCGCCCTGCTTGAAGCGGCCCTGGGCATCGTCGCGGGCGGCCGGGGCGACGCCGCCGATCGCGACGCCGTCCAATGCCGCCTCGAGGCGCCCGGCGTTTTCCTTGCCGGAAGCGCCCGGATCGAGCTCGACCAGGGCCAGCAGGCTCGCCTGCTGGGAAAGCGCCGGCACCACCCGGGCCGGCTTCTCGGAGAAGCTCGCAGGCGCGCTCGGCGGCCATCACCACGTTGGAGGAGCTGGGCAGCACCAGGACCTCCTCCGCCGGCACCCCGTGGATCCCGGCCAACAGCTCGTAGGTCGAGGGGTTGAGCGTCTCGCCGCCGGGCACGACGTGGGCGCCGAGATCGGCGAAGAGGCGTTCGAGGCCGGCTCCAGCGGCGACCGCGATCACACCGGTGCGGCCGCCGGCACCGAGCCGGGCCTCGCGTTCGGCCATCTGCTCGCGCATGTCGGCGACGTCGAGGTTGGTCACGGCGCCGGCACCCTCGAACAGCGCCACCGCGGCCTCGGGGGTATCGGTGTGGACGTGGACCTTGAGCGTCGCCTCGTCGCCGACGACGAGGACCGAGTCGCCGAGGCCCTCGAGCCGGGGCAGGAAGTCGCGCGGGGACAGCCCCTGGCCGGCGACGATGAAGTTGGTGCAGTAGCGGAAGCGGCTGTCCTCGTGATGGGGCAGGCTCATCCGCGGCGGCTCGTAGTGGGAGACCTCGGGCAGTTCGGCGTCGTCGCCGCGCAGGCCGGCGACGACGCCGGCCAGGATCAGGACCAGGCCGTGGCCGCCGGCGTCGACGACCCCGGATTCGCGCAGCACGTCGAGCTGCTCGGGGGTGCGGGCGACGGCGCGCTCGCCGTCCTCGATCGCCCGCTCCAGCACCTCGGCCAGGACCGCGTCCTGCTGCTCGTCGCTGACGTCGCGCCCGAGCCGCTGCTTGTCGGCCTCGAGGCGGGCCAGCTGGCGGGTCAGCGAGTGGGCCATCTCGCGGAAGACGGTCAGCATCGTCCCCTCGGCCGGCTCGCGGACCGACTCGTAGGCGGCGTCGGCGGCGCTGGCGAAGGCGGCGGCGACCAGGACCGGGTCAACCAGCTCTCCGGGCCGGCTCGCCAGCTCCTCGGCGGCGCCGCGGACGATCTGGCTGAGGATCACCCCGGAGTTGCCGCGCGCGCCCATCAGCGCCGCTCGAGCCAGCGCCTGGACCAGCACGGTGCGGCCGATTTCGTCGACCTCCTGGCCGTCGAGGCGGTCGAGCTCCTCCATCACGGCGCGCATCGTCATCGCCATGTTGTCGCCGGTGTCGCCATCGGCGACAGGGAAGACGTTGAGGTCGTTGACCTCCTGGCGTCGCGCCTCGAGCGAGGCGTAGGCGGAAGTGATGACCCGTCGGAACCGGGCGATCGAGGGATCGGGCATCAGCCCGCAATCTATTGACCGGCCGCGACGCCGGCGAGCGGAGCGTTCGCACAGAGGCGACCCGGGGGCATTGCTAGCGTGCCCGACTCGATGCGACGCTTTGCCACCTGGACCACCGGCCACCGCAAGACCGTGATCATCGGCTGGATCGTGGCCCTGATCGGGGCCGGGATGCTGGCCGGCGCGGCGGGCTCGGACTTCAGTGAAGAATTCAAGCTCCCCGCCTCCGACTCGCAGGAGGCCTTCGACCTGCTGGAAACGAAGTTCCCCGCCCAGTCGGGCGACACGGCGACGATCGTCTACAAAGCCGACGACGGGGTCGAGTCGGCAGCGGTCAAGCAGAAGATGGAAGGCGTCTTCGCCGCCGTCGCCAAGCTCCCCCACGTCAGCGAAGTGGCGAGCCCCTACGCGGGCGACGGGGCCGGGGCAATCAGCGAGGACGGCAAGATCGCCTACGCGACGGTCCAGTTCGACACCACCACCAACGAACTCGAAAAAGACGACCTCAAGAAGCTGCTCTCGACCAGTCAGGACGCCTCCGGCAACGGCCTCCAGGTGGAGGTCGGCGGGCAGCCAATCGAGGAAGTCCGCGGCGAAGAAGAAACCGACGTTTCCGGCTTCGTCGGCCTGTTGGCGGCGATCGTGATCCTGCTGCTGACCTTCGGCTCCGTAGTCGCGATGGGACTGCCGATCGTCACCGTGCTGTTCGCGCTCGGCGTCGGGCTCAGCCTCGTAACGCTCGCCACCCACGTCTTCCCCACCGCCGAGTTCGCCCCGCAGCTGGCGTTCATGATCGGCCTCGGCGTCGGCATCGATTACGCGCTCTTCATCCTCACCCGTTTCCGCAACGGGCTCGACGAGGGGATGGAACCCCGGCCCGCGGCGATCGCGGCGATCGACACCGCCGGCCGCGCCGTCCTCTTTGCCGGCATCACGGTGATCATCGCCCTGATGGGGATGCTGCTGCTCGGCCTCTCCTTCCTCTACGGGGTGGCGATGGCGGCGGCGCTGGCGGTGCTGTTCACGATGATCGCGGCGCTGACGCTGCTGCCGGCACTGCTGACGATCTTCGGCCACCGGGTCAACAAGCTGCGGATCCCCGGCCTCGGCCGTGGCTCCTCCAACGCCGAAGACACGCGCTGGTTCCGCTGGAGCCGTGAGATCCAGCGGCGGCCGGTGCTCTCGGCTGTGCTCTCCGGCGGCCTGCTGCTGATCCTCTGCATCCCCACCTTCTCGCTGCGGCTCGGCTCCAACGACGCCGGCACCGACCCCGCCGGCTCGACCACGCGCGAAGCCTACGAGCTGCTCGCCGAGGGCTTCGGTCCGGGCTTCAACGGGCCATTCGTGCTCGCCGCGGCGCTGCCCGAAAAGGGCGACGACACCGGGATGGTGCAGCTGAAGAAGGCGCTCGACGAAGACGACCGCGTGGCCGCGACGACTCCGGTGATGCTGAACCCGGCCAAGAACACCGCGGTCTTCCAGGCCTACCCGACCACCTCGCCGCAGAGTGAGAGGACGACCGAACTGCTCGACCACATCCGCGACGACCTCGTCCCCCCGATCGAGGCATCGACCGACACCAAGCTTCACGTCGGCGGCATCACCGCGATCTTCGAGGACTTCGGCACCGCGATCGCCGAAAAGCTGCCGCTCTTCATCGGCGTCGTCGTCTTGCTCTCGGCATTGCTGCTGATGGCCGTCTTCCGCTCGGTCCTGGTGCCGCTGAAGGCGATCGTGATGAACCTGCTCAGCATCGGCGCCGCCTTCGGTCTGATCGTCGCCGTCTTCCAGTGGGGCTGGGGCGCCAGCCTGATCGGGGTCGACGGCACCGGCCCGATCATCTCCTTCTTCCCGATCTTCCTCTTCTCGATCATCTTCGGGCTCTCGATGGACTACGAGGTCTTCCTGATGTCACGCATCCACGAGGAGTGGGAGAACAGCCATAACGCCACCGAAGCCGTCACCCGCGGCCTCGCGCTGACCGGCCGCGTGATCACCGCCGCCGCGGCGATCATGGTCACCGTCTTCGCCTCCTTCATGATCGGCGACGACCGCATCATCAAACTCTTCGGCCTCGGCCTCGCCGCCGCCGTCTTCATCGACGCCGTGATCATCCGCTCGGTCCTGGTGCCGGCGATCATGCAGCTCTTCGGCGAGAAAGCCTGGTGGCTGCCGGGGTGGCTCGACCGGATCATCCCCAAGCTGCATGTGGAGCCCGCCGAGGGAGATCCGGCGCCGACCGGGGAGCATCCGGTTGTGACGCAGCAGCAGGCTGACTAGTCGTTAGGGACGAGGGCTTTGGGTTGGGGTGCGGATACCCCTCCCCGTGAATTGAGTCGCGCACCCTTACGGAAATGCGGCTCCGGATGATGCTGCCCGCCTATGGCGGGCAGGAATCGGATTGCATTTCCGCCGCTTCGCGACATTCTCGGGGAGGGGTATCCGCACCCCAACCAACGAATCGCATCCCGGAACTTCAGCTGGAGGGACGGTGCGCAGCACAGCTTCCAGCTTCAGCGGGCTCGGGGTGGGATTCGAAGCTCGTTCCCCGCGCTGGCTTGGAGCTCCCGAACCCTGAGCCGTCCCGGTGACCTGTCGTGAGAGGGGGTTGGGTGCCCTCCATTCGAGTGTCGCGAAGCGGCGGAAATGCAATCCGATATCCGCGCCGCGTCAGCGGCGCACCAACATCCGAGCTAAGCCCCGAAGGGGCGTGCTCGCAAACTCGAATGGAGGGCACCCAACCCCCTCCAACCGCAGGCCCCCGAACTACGCCGCCTTAGTGACCTTGTTCGCCTTCAAGCAACGCGTACACACGTAAGCCCGCAACGGCCGCCCGTTCTCGGTGATCCGCACCTTCTGCAGGTTCGGATCGAAGCGCCGCTTGGTCGCGACCATCGAGTGGCTCCGGGACTGGCCGAACGCCGGTCCTTTGCCGCAGCTGTGACATACCTTGGCCATAAGGGACGCTGGATGGTACCCAGTCAGGCGATTTGACGCTTCAGCAGGGCCATGCGGGCGACGGTCAGGGCGGCGTTGCGGCCCTGGTCGCGCTTGCCGCCGCCGGCCCGGGCCAGGGCCTGCTCCATGTTGTCGCAGGTGATGACGCCGAAGGCGCAGGGGACGCCGGTCTCGAGCTGGACGTCCTGGATGCCGCGGGCGGCCTCGGCGCAGACGAAGTCGTAGTGGTCGGTCTCGCCGCGGATGACCACACCGAGGCAGGCGACGCCACCGGGTTGCGGCCCCCCTGCGGCGGCGCGGCCCTTGGCGCCGTCGATGAACGACTTGGCCGCGAAAGGGGAGCTCGTAGGCACCCGGGACCGAGTACTCGCGCACCGCGGCCGCAGCAACGCCCGCCATCCCGAAGCCCTCGCGAGCGCCCTTGACCAGGCGATCGGCCAGATCCTCGTAGAAGCGGCCGACGAAGACCGCGAATTCCAGATCCGCGAGCGCGGACTTCTCGTCCTCCCGGAACTCCTCCAGGAAGGCGCCCGCCTCAGCCATCGGCGTCCCTGGCGTCGCGTTCCTCCTCGTCGCGGATCATCTCCTCGTCGAGGGCCAGCCCCTGGTGGTGCAGCGAGTGGCCCATCTTGTCGCGCTTGGCCCGCAGATAGGCCTCGTTGTGGACGTTGGGGTCGGACTCGATCGGCACCTGCTCGCTGACCGAGAGGCCGTAACCCTCGAGGCCGACGATCTTTTTCGGGTTGTTGGTGAGGATGCGGATACTGCTGAGCCCGAGGTCGACGAGAATCTGGGCTCCGATGCCGTAGTCGCGCAGGTCCGCGGGCAGCCCCAGTTTGAGGTTGGCCTCGACCGTATCGGCCCCCTCCTCCTGCAGTTTGTAGGCCCGGAGCTTGTTCAGCAGGCCGATCCCGCGGCCCTCCTGGGAGAGGTAGAGGAGGACGCCGCGGCCCTCCTCCTCGATCATCGCGAGGGCCGAGGCCAGCTGCTCGCCGCAGTCGCAGCGCATGCTGTGGAAGACGTCGCCGGTGAGGCACTCGCTGTGGACGCGGACGAGCACGTCCTCGACCCCGTCGACCTCGCCTTTGACCATCGCCACGTGGTGTTTGTCGTCGACCAGGGAGCGGTAGCCGACCGCGGTGAAGTCGCCGAAGGAGGTCGGCAGTGCCGTCGCCACGACCCGCTCGACCAGTTTCTCGGTGCGGCGGCGGTAGGCGATCAGCTCGGCGACCGTGATCATCTTCAGGCCGTGCTTGCGGCAGTACGGGATCAGGTCGGGAACGCGGGCCATGGTGCCGTCGTCGTTCATCACCTCGCAGATCACCCCGGCCGGGGTGAGGCCGGCGAGGCGGGCAAGGTCGACGCTGGCCTCGGTGTGCCCGGTGCGCTCGAGCACGCCGCCCTCTTTCGCCCGCAGCGGGAACATGTGGCCGGGGACGACGATGTCGCGCGGGCCCGACTCGGGGTCGATCGCGACCTGGATCGTGTGGGCCCGGTCGTGGGCGGAGATGCCGGTGCTGACGCCGCCGGCGGCCTCGATCGTGACCGTGAAGGCGGTCTGCAGCGGCGCCTCGTTCTTCGCCGCCATCAGGTTGAGGCCGAGTCGTTCGCAGCGCTGCGCGGTCAGCGCCAGGCAGATCAGCCCGCGCGCCTCCTTGGCCATGAAGTTGACCGCCTCGGGCGTGGCGAACTGCGCCGCCATCACCAGGTCGCCCTCGTTCTCGCGGTCCTCGCCGTCGCAGACGACGACCATGCGGCCGCGGCGGATCTCCTCGATCGCCTCCTCGATGGTCGAGAACGGGCTCTCCTCCGTCCCCGCCGTCATGCCCTTCTTCTCGGTCTCCGTATGGCTCATGGTCGCTCCTTTCCAGCGAATGGTGCCAGCAACCGCTCCACGTACTTCGCCACGATGTCGCACTCGACGTTGAGCCTGCGTCCCGGTCGCAGCGCGCCCAGGTTGGTCCGCTCCATAGTCTCGGGGATCAGCGAGACCTCGGCCCAGCCGTCGCCGAGCTCGGCGATCGTCAGGCTGACCCCGCCGAGCGTGATCGACCCCTTGTCGACGGCGTAGCGCAGCAGCTCCGGGCCGAGGGTGAGGCGGACGCGGCGGGCGAAACCGTCGTTGGCGACCGCGGTCACTTCCGCGACCCCATCGACATGGCCCTGGACGATGTGGCCGCCGAAGCGGTCGGTCGGCTGCATCGCCAGCTCCAGGTTGACGGCGGTGCCGCTCTCGAGGTCGGCGAGCGCGGTCACCTCCAGCGTCTGGTTCATCGCCTCGGTCTCAAACCACTCGGCCTCGGTGGCGGTCGCCGTCAGGCAGACGCCATCGACGGCGATCGAGTCGCCGAGGGCGATGCGCGGCGCCAGCGGCGTCGCGATGCGCAGGCGGGCGCCGTCGTCGTCGCGCTCGATGGTGTCGACTCTGCCGACGTTCTGGATCAGTCCGGTGAACACTTCTCTCACCACTCCTTGTACCTGGCCGTTATCAGGACATCCTCGCCTACTTGCTCCGTGGAGGAGGACAGGGCGGATCTGCGCGCGGGTCCTGTCACGGGGAGAGACGCAGTCGCCTCGGTGCGCGGGGCCTGTCCCGGAGGGGGAGGCCTGCGGGCGAGGTCTACGTCCTCGACCTCCCCCTCCGGGCCACCCGCGCGAGCCACGCGCTCCGTTGCTCTTCCGAAGAGGACGGGGGCTATGAAGGTTCGGGACTGGTCCAGCTGATCGGCTTCGACGAAAGCTGAAGCGAGGGTGCGGCCGCCCTCTAGGAAGAGACTCGTGATTCCGCGGCCGCCGAGGCCACTGAGGGCGGAGGCGATGCGGGCGCTGGGGGTGCTGCCACCGGCGGTAAGGGTTTCGGCGCCGGCGGATTCGAGGGCGCGGATCCGGGACGGGTCTGCCTCGGGTGAGGTGACGACGAGCACTGGGGACTGGGCGAGGGTCGTTAGGAGCTGGGAGTCCAGGGGGAGGCGGGCTTTGGAGTCGAAGACGAGGCGGAGGGGTTGGCGGGCGTCGGGGCGGCGGGCGGTGAGCAATGGGTCGTCGGCGAGGACGGTGCCGATGCCGACGGCGATCGCGTCGGATTCGGCGCGCCAGCGGTGGACCAGCTCGCGGCTGGCCTCGCCGGAGATCCAGGGCGAGTCGCCGGGGGCGGTACTGGTGCGCCCGTCCAGCGACATCGCCAGCTTCAGCGTGACCAGCGGCAGCCCGGTGCGGGCGTGCTTGCGGAAGGGTTGGTTGAGCAGCCGCGCCGCGGCCGCCTCGGCCCCGGCGGCAAAGGCGACCTCCACCCCACCGTCGCGAAGAATCCCCGGCCCCCGCCCCGCGGCCTTCTCGCTGGGGTCGTCAGAGGCGATCACGACCCTTCCGATCCCCGCCTCCAGCACCGCCTCCACACAAGGCGGTTGCCGCCCCTGATGCGCACACGGCTCCAAAGTCACATACATCGTCGCCCCCGCCGGATCGTGCCCCTCTCCCGGCAATCGACCAAGGCCGCCCGCTCGGCGTGCAACCCGCCCAGTTCGGCATGAAATCCCTCGCCAACGACGGAACCATCACGCACAATTACCGCCCCAACCAGAGGGTTCGGGCTCACCTTGCCGCGCCCGCGCTCCGCCAGCTCCAACGCCCGGCGCAGATGCCCTCGATCCGTGGCTGTGACCTGGCTGCTCATCGACCGATTGACGAGTCAATCAAGCGCTCGGATCGTCTACGCCCCCTCGCGCGGGGTGGCGGCTCGCGGGGGAGGAAGGTCGAGGACGGACATACTTGCCCGCTCGCAGGCCTCTCCCCCGGACGACAGGACCCGCGCGCCAAGAGCGCGAATACCCTGTTCGACCCACTTATGAAGCTCATAATTCAGATCCCGTGCCTGAATGAGGAGGCCACCCTCCCCGCGACGATCGCCGACCTCCCGCGCCAGCTCGACGGCATCGACGCCATCGAGCTGCTGGTGATCGACGACGGCTCGACCGACCGCACGGTCGCGGTCGCCCGCGAGCAGGGGGTCGACCACATCGTCCGCCTGACCAACAACAAGGGGCTCGCCGCCGGCTTCCAGGCGGGCCTCGACGCCTGCCTCAAGCTCGGCGCCGACATCGTCGTCAACACCGACGCCGACAATCAGTACAGCGGCGCCGACGTCGCCAAGCTGGTGGCGCCGATCCTCGCCGGCGGGGCCGACATGGTCGTCGGCGACCGACAGGTCGGGCAGATCGACCACTTCTCCGACTCCAAGAAGGGGCTGCAGCGGCTCGGCAGCTGGGTCGTGCGGCGGCTCTCGGGGACCGAGATCACCGACACCACCTCCGGCTTCCGCGCCTACAACCGCGAGGCCGCGCTGCAGCTCTCGGTCGTCGACAACTTCACCTACACGCTGGAGAGCCTGATCCAGGCCGGCAAGATGCTGGTCGCGGTCGACGAGGTCGCGGTCGGGACCAACCCCCAGACCCGCGAGTCGCGGCTGTCCGACTCGACCGGCGCCTACGTGCGCCGCAACGGGCCGGCGATCCTGCGCATCTACGCCCGCTACGAGCCGCTGCGCGCCTTCGCCACCGCCGGGCTGGTCGTGCTCGTGCTGGCGCTGCTGGCCTGGCTGCCGTTCCTGATCGACTGGATCCTCAACGGCGACAGCAATGGCCACGTGCAGTCGCTGATCCTCGGCGCCGTCCTCTTCATCGCCGCCGTGCAGCTGTTCGCGCTCGGCGTCATCGGCGACCTCCTGGCCGGGCAGCGGGTGATGACCCAGCGGGTCTTCGAGCGGGTGCGGCGGGTCGAGCTGGCGCTCGGGGTCGAGCCCTCGCACTACGAGCCCGGCCAGCCGCGCGACTGATGGAGGCGAGCAAGGGGCGCTCGGCCTCGGCCGAGTACGGGAAAACCGCGAGCTTCCTGGCGATCGGCGTCGGCCTCACCGGGCTGATCACCTACGCCTACTTCCTGATCGCCTCGCACGTGCTCTCAAAGCCCGACTACGGGCAGATCACGGTCCTCTGGTCGGCCGTCTTCATCACCATCTCCACCCTCTACCGGCCGGTCGAACAGCTGCTCTCGCGGCACATCTCCGAGCGGCTGGAGAAGCGGGAACCGATCGGCCAGGAGATGCGGGTCGCCTCGACGATCCAGATCGGGTTGGCACTGAGCTTCGCGGTCGTCGCCCTGGTCCTGCGCGGGCCGATCCAGGACGGCCTCCTGGAAGGGAACGAAGACCTCTACTGGGTCTTCTTCGGCGCCGTCCTCTTCTACGCCGCCAGCTACTTCGCCCGCGGCTTCCTCGCCGGCCAGCGCACCTTCGGCACCTTCACGGCGCTGATCCTCTCGGAGTCGATCTTCCGCACCTCCTTCGCGGTCCTCGTGGCGATCGGGCTGCTGAGCGGCCAGTCGGCGGTCGCGGTCGGCATCGTCGCCGCCCCCAGCCTCTCGTTGCTGGTCGTGCCGCTGGCCTTCGCGCGGCGGGCTAAGCGCGAACAGGAGGCGGCGCCGGCGGCCGCTCCCGCGGCGCCGGCGAGCGACGCCAAGGGCGAGGACTTCTCGATGAAGCACGGGGGTGGGTTCGCCGCGGCGGTGCTGGTGATCATGTTCAGCGAACAGGCCTTCCTCAACGCCGGTCCGCTGATCGCCCGCAGCCTCGACGGCGCCGCGGCGGCGGGCTTCATCTTCAACGTGCTGATGATCGCGCGGGCGCCACTGCAGCTGTTCCAGTCGGTCTCGACCAGCATCCTCCCCCACCTCACCAGCCTCCATACGTCGACCGACCCCGACAGCGAGCGCGAGTTCCACCGCTCGGTCCGCGGCGTCTTGCTCGGGCTCACCGCCTTCACGGGGCTCGCCTTCGTGGTGATGGCGATCGCCGGTCCGAAGCTGATGCAGATCGCCTTCAGCGACAAGTTCACCTACGACCGCGAGGGACTGCTGCTGGTGACGCTGGGGATGGGCCTCTACCTCGGCTCGGTCACCCTCAACCAGGCCTGTCTGGCGCAGGGCCAGGTGCGCCGCGCCGCCGCCCGCTGGATCACCTGCGCCGTCTTCTTCATCGGCTGGAACTTCGTGCCGCTGGTCGAAAACGAGTTCCGCCGGGTCGAGATCGGCTTCGCGCTCACCGCCGGGGTCCTCTTCGGCCTGCTTTACCTCGTCTACCGCCGCCCGCACGAACGGGCCGAGGACGTGCCGAGCGCCGGGTCACCGGAGGAGCTGGAGGCCACCCTGGCCTCGATCGACGAGAACGTATAACCGCTCAGCGACTTAGCGGTTCTTAGGACGAGTGATCCCCTAGGGTCCGTCGATGGGAGAGCACGACGCCCAACTGATCCTGATCGCCGGCTCGCTACTGGCGGCGGGCATCCTCGGGGCGCTGCTCGCCGACAAGGTCCGGGTGCCGGGACTGCTGCTCTTCCTCGGCCTCGGGATGCTCGCCGGCTCCCAGGGCCTCGGCGGGATCGACTTCAACAACACCGAGCTGGCCCGGACCCTGGGCACGATCGCGCTGATCCTGATCCTCTTCGAGGGCGGGCTGACCGCCGGCTGGTCGGAGATTCGGCCGGTGTTGGGAACCGCGGCCTCGCTGGCGACGCTGGGCACGATCGTCACGGCATTACTGGCCGGCTTCGCGGCGAAGCTGATCTTCGACATCGGCACCCTGGAAGGCCTGATCGTCGGCTCGGCGATCGCCGCCACCGACTCGGCGGCGATCTTCGCGGTGCTGCGCCGCTCAACCCTGGAGAAGCGGCTGGCGCGCTCGCTCGAGGGCGAGTCGGGGATGAACGACCCGGTGGCGCTGCTGCTGGTGATCGGCTTCATCGAATGGATCCAGGAGCCGGGCTTCGGGCTCGCCGACATGGCCGGGCTACTGGCGCTGAAACTGGCGGTCGGAATCGCCGTCGGCTGGCTGATCGGGCGGCTGGCGGTGGCCGCGCTCAACGCGACCCGGCTGCCGACCGACGGGATCTACCCGGTGGCGACGATCGCGATCGCCGCCCTCGCCTACGGCGTCGCCGAGGTCGCCCACGGGTCCGGCCTGCTCGCCGTCTACCTGACGGCGCTGGCGCTGGGCGGTGCCAGCATCCCCGCCCGCCGCACCGTCGTCGCCTTCCACGAGGGGCTCGGCTGGGTCGCCCAGATCGCCCTCTTCATCCTCCTCGGCCTGCTCGTCTTCCCCAGCCGGCTCGACGACGTGGCGCTGAAGGGGCTGGCGCTGTCGGCGGTGCTGATCCTCGTCGCCCGCCCGATCGCGACCTTCCTCGCCACCACCTTCGCCCCCCTCAACATGCGCGAGAAAGCGATGCTCGGCTGGGCCGGGCTGCGCGGGGCGACGCCGATCTGGCTCGCCACCTTCCCGGTCGTCGCCGGCATCGCCGGCGGTGAGCAGGAGTTCGCGATCGTCTTCTTCGTCGTCGTCACCTCGACCCTGGTCCAGGGCGCCAGCTTCGAGCCGCTGGCGACCAGGCTCGGGCTGACCACCGACGAGCCGGCGCTGCCGCGGCGGCTGCTCGAGTCGGGCCGGATTCGCCGCATGGGCGGCGACGTGATCGCCTACCGCCTGCCTCCCGGCGCGGCGGCGGCCGGGCACCGGATCCGCGAGCTGGAGCTGCCGCGCGAGGCATTGGTCAACGTGATCGTCCGCGACGGCCACGCGATCCCGCCCCGCGGCTCGACCGAAATGCGCGAGGGCGACGAGCTGCACATCCTCGTCCGCGGCGAGCTGCGCGAGGAGGTCGAGGCACTGACCAAGACCTGGACCAAGGGCCCGGTCGGGCGGCCGCCACCGCCGCCACTGCCGCGCCGCGCGGCCTCGCAGGTGTTCCTGGTGCGACCGGCGCGGGAGGACGACGATCCGCTGGCGCTGCAGACGGTCGACGGGATCCCGGTGCTGGCGGTCCTGCGCAGCCGCCGCGACGGCGTCGGCACGATGGCCGCGCTCGCGGACGGGCGCTACGCGGTGACCGGCGAAGACGTGGTCGCGGTCGGCGGTCGGCGGGCGCTGGCCGACTGGTGCGAGCGCCGGGCGGCACGCCACGGCGTCGACCAGGCCGAACGCGCCTGGTGGCAGGAGGTCACCGGGGCGCTGATCGCCCGCGGCGGCCGGGTCTAGGCGGCGCCGGCGGCGGCGGCGATCGCCGTGTAAGCGACGGCGGGATCGTCGGCGCCGAAGACGGCGGAGCCGGCGACGAAGAGGCCGGCGCCGGCGGCGGCGATCGGCCCGGCGGTGGTGGGATCGATGCCGCCATCTACCTCGATCCGGGCCTCACCGACGAGCGGGCGCAACCGCTCGACCTTGGCCGGCGAGGACTCGATGAAGGCCTGACCGCCCCAGCCCGGGTTGACGGTCATGCAGAGGACGATGTCGGCGTAGCCGCGCAGCTCCGACACCGCCTCGGCGGGGGTGCCGGGGTTGATCGCGATCCCGGCCAGACAGCCGAGCTCACGGACCGCGTGCAGGGTGCGGTTGGCGTGCGGGGTCGCCTCGGCGTGGAAGCTGATCGAATCGGCGCCGGCCCTGGCGAACTCCTCGATCTGGCGCTCGGGCGACTCGATCATCAGGTGGACGTCGACGGCGCCGCCGGCGGCGTGGACCTGGTCGGCGATCCCGCTCAGGACCAACGGCCCGATCGTGATCGGGGGGACGAAGTGTCCGTCCATGACGTCGAAGTGGATCACCCGCGCGCCGGCGTCCATCACCTCTTCCAGCTGCGACCCGAGCTGGGCGAAATCGGCGGAGAGGATCGACGGGGCGACCCGCGGGGAGGCGATCAGCTCGGCCATGCGCTCGCTCATGGGCGTGACCCTACTGAGCGCGTGCGGATGTACTCACGCCGCGCGGAGCATGGAGGACCCGCAGGCCTGGCACTGCATGTCCTCGGTGTGACTCATCCGCGCGATCGTCTGGTGTTCGCCGCAGTTCGGGCACTGGGAGACGAGTTCGAAGCGGCTGAGGCAGTTGACGCAGCGCAGCCGGCCGGGCAGCTGCGTCGGCCGCAGCCAGGGCTCGCCGCAGCTCGGGCAGGGCGCCCGCCCCAGCGTTGTCCCTTCGCCGCCCTTCGCTGACTCGCTCATCGTCTAATCATGCCTTTTCAAGCGGGCGATGAAAAAACCGGTGGTGCGATCGCGGTCCGGGCGCAGCTGCAGGCAGCGCGGCTCGAGCGCCGAGGCGAGGCCGGGAGCGCGGGCGCCGAGGTCCTCCAGCTCCAGCGCCGGCACCTCCCCCGCCGCGCTCGCGGTCAGCAGCGCCGCCACCCGCTCCTCGTTCTCGCGGCGCGAAATCGTGCAGGTCGCGTAGACGAGGACACCGCCGGGCCGCAGCAACCGGGCCGCGTTGCGCAGCGCCCGGTCCTGGACCTCGACCAGCCGCTCGATCGCCTGCGGCGACTTGCGCCAGCGCGCGTCCGGGCGCGAGGCGAGGCCGCCGAGGTTGGAGCAGGGCGCGTCGAGCAGGACCCGGTCGAAGCCGGGGGCCATGCCCTCGACGGTCGCGTCGGCCTCGATCACGGTGACGCTGCGCAGACCGAGCCGGCGCGCCTGCTCGGCGACCTCGGCGGCACGGGCGGGATCGAGCTCGACCGAGATCACCTCGCCGCGATCGTTCATGCGGGCGGCGATCTGACCGGTCTTGATCCCGGGTCCGGCGCAGAGGTCCAGCACGTGCTCGCCCTCGCGCGGGTCGAGCACCTCGACCACGGCGGCGGAGCCGCGGCTCTGCGGCGTCAGCTCGGCGGTCGCAATCAGCGCCGGCACGGTCTCGCCGGTGCGGCCCGCGATCGCGATCAGCTCCGGCGCCGCCAGCGGCCACGGCCCCTCTGCCGGAGCGGCCTCGACTCCGGCTTGGGCCAGCTTCTCGAGCATCGCCTTGCGATCAAGGTCAACCGGAGCGCCGCCGCAGCACTCTTCACTCCCGCCGTCTCGGCGCGGCTCGTTGCAGGCGGCGAGCAGCGCCCGCGCGCTGTCCGCTCCCAGCTCCTGCCACCACATCCGCGCCAGCCAGAGGGGGACCGAGTGGGCGACGGCGGCCGTCTCCGGGGTCGAGTCGTCGCCCAGCAGCGACGCGGTCAGCTTGGTGCGTTCGCGCCCCGCCCGCCGCAGCACGGCGTTGACGAAACCGGCGGCGTGGGCTGCCTTGGCGCCCTTGACCAGCTCGACCGCCTGGTCGACCGCGGCGTGGTCGGGGGTGCCGTCGGAGAACAGCAGCTCGTAGAGGCCGAGGCGCAGTCCAGCCAATACCGGTGGGTCGAGCAACCGGGTGGAGCGCCCGGCCAACTGTTCGATCGCCGCGTCGGCGGTGCCGCGGCGCTGCACGGCGCCGTAGGCGAGCCGCTGCGCCTGGGCGCGCTCTCGCCCTTCCAGTCGGAGCCGCTCGGCGCCGGCGCGGAAGGCGCGCTCGGTGAAGGCGTCCTTCTCGAAGGTCTCCCGGATCGTCGCGTAGGCCAGCGCCCGCGCCGGGGCGATCGCCCCGCTCACAGCTTCGGCAGCGAGTGGCCGCGCAGGTAAGCGTCGACCGGCATCGGCTTGCCGCCGGGCGGCTGGACGACGTCGAGCCTCAGGGCGCCGCGGCAGCAGCCGACCAGCAATGCCCCCCACTCCGACTTGACGGCGCCGGTGGCGACGCTGACATCGACCGCGCGGGCGGCGCGGACGCCGAGACGCTCACCGTCGGCGGCCTCGAGATAGGCGCCGATGTGCGGGGTCAATGCGCGCACGGTGGCGGCCAGCTCGGTCGCCGGGCGCGCCGGGTCGAGGCGGCGCTCGCCCGGGTCGATCTTCTCCGCGTAGGTCACCTCCGCCTCGTCCTGCTCGGCGAACTCGAGGCGGCCCTCGGCGGCGAGGTTGAGGGCCCCGACCAGGAGCTCACCGCCGAGCCCGGCGAGGGTCGAGGAGAGCGCCTCGAAGTCCGTGTCGGCCCCGATCGAAACCTCGGAGCGCAGCGCCACCGGCCCGGAGTCGAGCCCCTCGGTCAGCTTCATCACGCAGACTCCGGTGCGGGAGTCGCCGGCCATGATCGCCCGCTCGATCGGCGCCGCGCCGCGCCAGCGCGGCAGCAGCGACGGGTGGATGTTCAGCATCAGGTGCTCCGAGAGCAGCGGCTCGCGGATCAGCTGGCCGAAGGCGCAGACGATCACCGCGCTCGGCTTGGCGGCGGCAATCCGCTCGCGCGTCGGCCCGGCGTTGACGTCCTCCGCCTGCAGCAGCTCGATCCCCAGCTCCTGGGCGGCCAGCGCGGTCGGCGGCGGCGTCAGCTTGCGGCCGCGCCCCTGGGGACGGTCGGGAGGCGTCACCACCAGCGCCGGGCGGTGCTCGGAGCCGGCCAGCCGCCGCAGGACGGTGGCGGCGAAGTCGGAGGTGCCGAGGTAGACTCGTGCTGGGGAGATCACGCGTCGGTGCGAGGCTCGCGCAGCTCGCCCTCGGCGCCCGGGTCCTCTTCCTCGGGCGAGGGGCTGTAGCTGCCGCCCTCGCGCAGCGCCCGGAGGGCGCTCTTGCGCTGGCTGCGGATGGTGCGGTCGAGGATGAGGATCCCGTCGAGGTGGTCGATCTCATGCTGCAGGACCCGCGCCTCCAGGCCCGAGGCCTCGATCTCGATCGGCTCGCCCTCGGCGTCGCGACCGCTGACGCGAACATGCAGCGGGCGCTCGACGTCCATCGTGACCCGCGGCAGGCTGAGGCAGCCCTCCTCGGCGATCGAGCCCTCCTCGGAGCTCCACTCGATCGCGGGATTGACCAGCGCCGTCGGCTCGCCGTCGGGCCCGGCCTGGAAGACCAGCAAGCGCCGCAGCACGCCGAGCTGGGTGGCGGCAAGGCCGACTCCCATGCCATCGCGCATGATCGCGATCATGCGCTCGACCTCGGCCCGCAGCTCCGGGCCGAAGCTCTCGACCGGGGAGGCGACGCTTTTCAGCACCGGGTCGCCGAACTTGACCACCTGGGCCAGCGCCGCCTCGCGGCGCTCCAGCAGCTCGGCTTCGCGCCGGCGCTCGTCGCTCTCGGTGCGGTCCGTTTCGACGCCGTCGCTCATCGAAGTCTGAGTTTAAGCGCTGGCGGGCGGCGGCAGACGCGTCACTGCGGGTCGACGTCGACGCCGATCGCGACGTCTTTCAGCGAGCGGTCGGCGGCGCGGCGCTCGACCGTCTCGCGAACCGCGGCGACGGTCCCCTCGCGGTCGTCGGCCTTGATCATGACCCGGCGCCGGTGGCGGTTGCGGACGCGGAACATCGGCGCCGGACCGAGCAGTTCCGAGCCCGCCGGCAGAGCGCCGCGCAGCTGCGCGGCGACGGTCGTCGCGGCGGTGTCCAGGCGCGGCTCCTGCTCGGAGGCAAAGCCGATCCGGACCAGGTGCGAGTAGGGCGGGTAATGGAGGGCGCGGCGGCGCTCGAGCTCGCCGGCGAGGAAGCCGGCGGCGTCGTGGCGGGCGGCGTGCTCGATGCTGGCCGCGTTCGGCGCCAGGGTCTGGACGATCACGTCCCCCCCGGCCTCGCCGCGGCCGCTGCGCCCGGCCAGCTGGGCGACCATCGCGAAGGTCCGCTCCTCGGCGCGGAAGTCGGGGAAGCGCAAGGTCGCGTCGGCGTCGAGGATCGCCGCCAGCGTCACCTCCGGGAAGTCGTGCCCCTTGGCGACCATCTGGGTGCCGACGAGGACGCCGCTGCGGGCCTCGCCGAAGCGGGCGAGGATGCGGGCGTGGGAGCCGCGCCCGGAGGCGGTGTCGGCGTCGAGGCGGAAGACCGGCATCGGCGCCAGGCGCTCGGCCAGCAGCGACTCGATCCGCTCGGTGCCGGCGCCCGCTTGGGAGAGCGTGGTCGAGCCGCAGTCGGGGCAGGCGCGCGGCTGCGGTTCGGCGTGGGCGCAGTGGTGACAGACGAGGCGGCCGCTGTGGCGGTGGACGATCAGCGAGACGTCGCAGTTGGGACAGTCCCAGTGGTTGCCGCAGGAGCGGCAGGTCAGCCAGGGGGCGAAGCCGCGGCGGTTGATCATCACGATCGCCTTGGCGCCGCCGGCGCGCACCTCCTCCAGCGCCGCCCAGGTGTCGGGGTGCAGCGGTCCCGAGCGCGGGTCGGCCTCGCGCATGTCGACCAGCTCTACCGGCGGCATCCGCAGGCCGTCGACCCGGCGCGGCAGCTGCAGCCGCGGCAGCTCCAGCCAGGACTCCGGCCGCGGCGTCGCCGTGCCGGCGACCAGCACCGCCCCGCATTCCTCCGCCCGGCGACGGGCGACGGTGCGGGCGTCGTAGCAGGGGTCGCCCTCCTGCTTGTAGGAGGCGTCGTGCTCCTCGTCGATCACGATCAGACCGAGGTCGCGGACGGGGGCGAAGACGGCCGAGCGGGGGCCGACGCAGACACTGGCTTCGCCGCTGCGCAGGCGCCGCCACTCGTCGTAGCGCTCGCCGGGCGAGAGAGCCGAGTGCAGGACCGCGAAGCGGTCGCCGAGGCGGGCGCGGAAGCGCGCCACCGCCTGCGGGGCGAGGCCGATCTCGGGAACGAGGACGATCGCTCCCTGGCCTCGCTCCAGCGCCGCCTCGACCGCGGCCAGGTAGACCTCGGTCTTGCCCGAGCCGGTGACGCCGTGGAGCAGCAGCTTGCGCTCGGCGCCGGCCTCGCCGTCGAGGGCGGCGACGATCGCGGCGGCGGCGGCCTGCTGTTCGGGCAGCAGCTCGGGGCGGCCGGCCGGGGCCGCGAGACCGCCGTGGGCCGGCGCCCGGCGCAGGCGCGAGCTGCGGGTCTCGACCAGGCCGCGGTCCTCCAGCCGGCGCAGGGTCTGGCGGTCGGAGCCGACGGCGGTGGCGAGCTCGCCACCCGACATCTCACCCGCCCGCAGCGCCTCCAGCACCGCCCGCTGCTTCGCTCCCAGCCTGCCACCACCGGCGCCGAGCGCCTCCTCGCCGGCCGGCAGGATCCGCGACCGCAGCTCGACCTTGGAGCGGACCGTGCGGGCGCCGGTCCCGGTCCCCGGCGGCAACACCAGCTGCAGTCCGCGGGAGGGCGTCGAGCAATACTCGCGGGCGACCCAGAGCCCGAGCCGGACCAGCTCCGCCGGGGCGCCGGACTCGAGCGCCTCGATCGGCTCCGCCAGCCGCTCCGGCGGCAGCTCGGAGGCCTCGGCGACCTCGACCACGACCCCGAGCAGGCGGCGCGGGCCGAAGGGGACGCGGACGACGCTGCCGACCGCGACCTCGTCCATCGAGGCGGGCCGGCGGTAGTCGAAGGGGCCGCGCAACGCGCGGGCGGTGGTCAGCGGCTCGACCTTGAGGATCGCCATCCCGGCGAGGGTATGGACAGCCGGGGACGGGCCGTCCCCCGCCCTTGCCGGGCGTCGCGGCGAAGCCGTATGCTGCCCGCCGTGAGCCTCAACCTCAGCCAGGGAGAGACGGTGATCTTCCAGGGCCACCCGTCCTGGCGCGCGATCCTCGGCTTCTATCTGAAAGGGATCGTCGTCGCGGCGATCCTCGGCGTGATCGCGAAGCTCGTCGACGGCAACGGCACCGCCTTCCTGGTGATCCTGGTCGTGGTCGCGGTCACCGTCCTCGCCGGCTTCGTCAAACGTGTGGCGACGACCTACACGATCACCAACCGCCGGCTCAACATCAAGCGCGGCATCGTCTCCCGCGAGATCCAGGAGACCCGCCTGGAGCGGGTCCAGAACGTCAACTACCGCCAGTCGGTCTTCCAGCGGGTGATGCAGATCGGCGATGTCGACTTCGACACCGCCGCCACCGACGACTACAACTTCGTCTTCGTCGGCGTCGCCGAGCCGGCCGACAGTGGTCCACGCCGTCGACCAGGCGACCGGAACCCATTCCGCCGGGACGCACGGTTTGGGCGAGGCACAGCCGCCTAGCGCTTAGCGCCTCAGGTTCGCGGCGGTCCGGGTGAGGATCCAGCGCACGTGGTTCGGTTCGTACTTGACCTGGTAGTGGGAGAAGCGCAGCGGGGTGAGACCGGAGGCAGTGTGCGTCTGATCGCGGAGGGCGTCGCGAGCCTGGGCGGAGGCGGTGCGGTGGTAGCGCCAGCCATCCGTCTCGACCACCAGACCCAGGTCCGGCCAATAGAAGTCGACCTCGTATCCGTTGACCGATTCTTTCGTCTGTGGCACCGGCAGGCCGGCCTCAGCGGCAAGCGGCCGAAAGAGAACCTCGAGTTCGGAGTCGGAGAGCCGGAACGTGGTGCGGTCGAGAAGGTCCCGCAACGGCCGCACACCGGGCTGCCCCGCGTAGATGTCGAGCGCGGCGCGCAAGGACTCGGGATCGACCAGGTCCCGCTTGTCGGCCTCGTTGACCGCCCGCTCCAAGCGATTCGGGCTCAGTTCGGTGGCGAGGTCTACGAGAGTCTGAACCGGAGCCGTGACCGGTATGCGCAGTCGAGTGGCTACACCAGGCGGGCGCAGAGCAGGCCGGCTGCGCACACGGATCCCGGGACGACGGAGGAAGCAGTGGCGGGCGACGCTGACGTCGATTCCCCCCGCCGGCTCAGAGGTGATGCCCCAGAGCGCGCCAGCGCTGCCGTGGCTCAACGCCGCCCCTTCTCCACAGGCCAGGACAGCGGCCATCCAGCGCGCCTCGCGGGTTACCTGAGGCCGCCCCACCGTGTATACGCCGCGCCACATCGGCCGCAGCCGGCCGCTCTCGATTCGATGTCGAATCCCCTCGCGGTATACCCCAGCCCCAACAAATCGCTCCGAGTCAGCACCCAATGCTGCGCCCTCGCTCGCTCCCAAGCTGCCGCACTCCGTGAGTCCAGGGTTTTGGCCCCCATAGGGGCCTCAAGGCTGGGGACAGGCGGGGCCCTTCCCCCTGACGCGGGGCGCCCGGGTTAAGCGGCGGCGGCTTCGAGGCCGGCGGCGGCGCGGAGGGCGTCGGCGCGGTCGGTGCGCTCCCAGGTGAACTCGGGCTCCTCGCGGCCGAAGTGGCCGTAGGCGGCGGTCTTCTGGAAGATCGGCCGGTGCAGGTCGAGGTACTGGCGGAAGGCGCCGGGGCGCATGTCGAACTCGGCCTCGACCAGCTGGGAGATGCGGGAGTCAGACAGTTTGCCGGTGCCGAAGGTCTCGACCATCAGCGAGACCGGGTGGGCGACGCCGATCGCGTAGGCGACCTGGACCTCGCAGCGCTCGGCGAGGCCGGCGGCGACGACGTTCTTGGCCACGTAACGGGCCGCGTAGGCGGCGGAGCGGTCGACCTTGGACGGGTCCTTGCCGGAGAAGGCGCCGCCGCCGTGGCGGGCCATGCCGCCGTAGGTGTCGACGATGATCTTGCGGCCGGTGAGGCCGGCGTCGCCGACCGGGCCGCCGATCACGAACTTGCCGGTCGGGTTGACCAGAAAGCCCTCGCGCAGGTCGCCCTCGTCGTACATCCCCGGCACCTCGGCCTCGAGCACCGGCAGCACCACGTGCTCCCAAAGGTCGGGCTTGATCGTCGTCTGCGAGTCGACGCCCTCGGCGTGCTGAGTGGAAATCAGAAGCTTGTCGATGCCGACCGGGCGGCCTTCGCGGTAGCGGACGCTGACCTGGGTCTTGCCGTCGGGACCGAGGTAGGGAAGCGTGCCGTCCTTGCGCACAGCGGTGAGGCGCTCGGCCAGTCGGTGGGCGAGGTGGATCGGCATCGGCATCAGCGCCGCGGTCTCATCGCTGGCATAGCCGAACATCATCCCCTGATCTCCCGCGCCGGCGATCAGCATCTCGTCGTCGGCGTCGTCGACCCGGGTCTCATAGGCGACGTCGACGCCCTGGGCGATGTCCGCGGACTGCTTGTCGAGCGAGACGAGGATCGAGATGTGGTCGCAGTCGTAGCCGAGCTCGCCGCGGTCGTAGCCGATCCCCCGGACCGTGTCACGGACGATCTTGGGGATGTCGAGCTGAGCCGTGGTCGTGATCTCTCCCGAGATCACCGCCATGCCGGTGTTGACGAGCGTCTCGCAGGCGACGCGGCCCTCCGGGTCCTGCGCCATGATCGCGTCCAGGATTGCGTCGGAGATCTGGTCGCTGACCTTGTCGGGATGGCCCTCGGTGACGGACTCCGAGGTGAAGAGGTGCTCGTTCTCGGCCAGCGGCTTGGAAGTTGACATGGTCGGGAAGCCTAGACGAATCCTCGCGCCTATCGACGCTCAGTCCGAGTACGTGCGGCGGCCGCTGCGGGGGACGAAGTCGATCACCAGCGGCACCCCCTCCAGCTCGTACTCCTCGCGCATGCGGTTCTCCAGGTAATAGGCCCAGTCGCGGGCGATCAGCTTGCGGTCGTTGACCTGGATCGCGACCCGCGGCGGGCGCTCGCCGATCTGGGCCGAGTAGAAGAGCTTGAGGCGGCGCCCGCGCCGCGACGGGGGCGGGTTCTTGGCGACGGCGGCGTTGACGAAGCGGTTCAGCTCCGGGGTCGGGACCCGCTCGCCGGCGCGGTCGGCCAGGGCCAGGGCCCGCGGCAGCAGCGCCTGCACGTTGCGTCCGCGCGTCGCCGAGCAGGTGATCACCGCGGGCCGCAGACGGGATTTGCGCGCGACCCGGGCGCGAGCGTCGTCGATGTCGGTCGTGGTCAGGTCCCACTTGTTGAGCACCAGCAGGGTGGCGCAGCCGGCCTTCATCGCCATCTCCGAGACCCGCAGGTCCTCGCTGGTGACGCCCTCGGCGGCGTCGCAGACGACGATCGCGACGTCGGCCCGCTCGACCGCCCGTTCTGAACGCAGTTGCGCGTAGTAGTCGACGGTGCCGGCGACCTTGGAACGGCGGCGCAGGCCGGCGGTGTCGACCAGGATCAGGCGCCGGCCATCGACCTCGAGCTCGCTGTCGATCGCGTCGCGGGTGGTGCCGGCGAGGTCGGAGACGATCACCCGGTCGGAACCGAGGAAGGCGTTGACGAGCGAGGACTTGCCGACGTTGGGCCGACCGATCACGGCGACGCGGACGGCGTCGTCCTCCTCCGCCCGCGGCGGGCGCTCGCCGAGCGCGGCGACGATCGCGTCGAGCAGGTCGCCGGTACCGAGGCCGTGCGTCGCCGAGACCGCCAGCGGCTCCCCGAGGCCGAGCGCGTGGAACTCGGCGGTGATCCCGAAGTCGTTGGCGCGGTCGGCTTTGTTGACGACGACGAGGACGGGAACCCCGCCCCCGCGCAGCGTCCGCGCCAGCTCGGCGTCGCCGGCGCGCAGCCCGGCGCGGCCGTCGACCACCATCAGCACCGCGTCGGCCTCGGCGATCGCCAGCCGCGCCTGGGCCTGGATGTCCCGGGCCAGCTCCGCCTCGTCGCCGAGGTCGATGCCGCCGGTGTCGATCAGCTCGAAGGCGAGCCCGTTCCACTCGGTCGCGAGCCGCTTGCGGTCGCGGGTGACCCCCGGCTCGGGCGAGGTGACGGCCTCGCTGCCGCCGACCAGGCGGTTGACCAGGGTGCTCTTGCCGACGTTGGGGAAGCCGACGACGGCGACGGTCGGGATCGCGCTCACGCCAGGCCCCGCTCGCGGGCGAGGGCGACGACGCGGCCGACGACCTCTTCCAGGCCGAGGCCCGTCGTATCCAGCTCGACCGCGTCAGCGGCGGCGCGCAGAGCGCCGTGCTCGCGCTCGCGGTCGCGCGCGTCGCGCCGGCGCTGGGCCGCGAGCACCGACTCGAAGTCCTCGCCGGTCTCTGCCGCGCGGCGGCGCGCGCGCTCCTCGTCGGAGGCGGTGAGGAAGACCTTCAGCGGCGCCTCCGGGCTGACCACGGTGCCGATGTCGCGTCCCTCGGCGACGTAGTCGCCGGCCTCGATCAGCTGTCGCTGGCGAGCGACCATCGCCTCCCGCACGCCCGCGTGGACGGAGACCCGGGAGGCGGCGGCGGTGACGCCCGGCTCGCGGATCCGGGCGCTGACGTCGCGCTCTCCGAGCAGGGCCCGGCGCCCCTCGAGGCCGATCTCAAGCCCGGCGGCCAGCGGGCCGAGGGCCTCGCCGTCGTCGAGGCCGACGCCGGCCTCGATCGCGGCCAGCGCCACGCAGCGGTACATCGCCCCGGAATCGAGGTAGGTGAAGCCGAGCTCGGCCGCGACGGCACGGGCAACGGTGGACTTGCCGGCCCCGGCGGGACCGTCGATCGCGATAACCATCAGCGCGGCAGCGTAGAGCCGCGCGGGCGCCGGGGCCGCCCCGGTCGCCGCCCGGTCAGGCGCCGCCGCCAAACAGCGAGGCCAGATCGGCCTCGAAACCCGGGTAGCTGACCGCCGCCGCCGCCATCCCGCGCACCTCGACTCCATCGCGCGAGGCGAGGCCGGCGACCGCCCCGAGCATGGCGATGCGATGGTCGCCGTGGGAGTCGACGATGCCGCCGCGCAGCCCGCCGGACCCGGTCACGACCATGCCGTCGCCGGTCGCCTCGACCTGTCCGCCGAGCGCGTTGAGGGCGCCGCAGACGGTCTCCACCCGGTCGGACTCCTTGCGGCGCAGCTCGGCGGCGTCGCGGATCGTCGTCGTGCCCTCGGCGAAGCAGGCAGCAAGGGCGACCAGGGGCAGCTCGTCGATCGCCAGCGGGACCTCGGCGCCGCCGACCTCGGTCGCCCGCAGGCCGGAGGAGACGACGCGCAGGTCGCCGATCGGCTCGCCGCCCACCTCGCCCGCGGGCAGCACCTCGATCTCCGCCCCCATGCGCTCGAGGATCGAGAGCAACCCGACCCGGGTCGGGTTGAGGCCGACTTCGCTGATCAGCACCTCGCTGCCCGGCGCCAGCAATGCCGCGACGACGAAGAAAGACGCCGAGGAGAGGTCCGCGGGAACGGCGATCGGGCCGGGTTCGAGGCGCTCGGCCGGGTGGATCGTGACCGCGCCCTCGCCGCGCTCGATGCGGGCCCCGGCGGCGGCCAGCATGCGCTCGCTGTGGTCGCGGCTCGGCGCCGGCTCGACCACGGTGGTCGGGCCCTCGGCCAGCAGCCCGGCGAAGAGCAGGCAGGACTTGACCTGGGCGCTGGCGACCGGCAGCTCGTACTCGATGCCCCGCAGCGGCGCGCCCGTGATCTCGAGCGGCGGCAGCCGCTCCTCGCGGCAGCGCAGCTCAGCGCCCATCAGCCGCAACGGCCCGGCGACGCGGTCGACCGGGCGGCGACGGATCGAGTCGTCGCCGTCGAGCATCCACTCCCCCCCGTCCTGCCCGGCCAGCCAGCCCGGCAGCAGCCGCAGCAGGGTGCCGGCGTTGCCGACGTCGATCGCCGCCGGGTCGGGACCGCGCAGGCCGACGCCGGCGATCACGACTTCGCCGCCGACCCTGCCCACGGGCGCGCCCAGCGCGGCCACGGCCCCCAGCGTCGAGAGCGTGTCGGCCGCCCAGAGGTAGTTCTCGACCTTCGTCCCCCCCTCGCCCATCGCCGCGATCAGCGCCGCGCGGTGGGAGATCGACTTGTCCGAAGGTGGGCGCAGCGAGCCGCGCAGGGGCCCGGAGGGAACGAAGCGAGTCATCGGCGCGACCCTACTCGGCGTCGCCGAGCACCGTGACGGTGTGGCCGAGGCCCCGCACCAACTCGCGGGCGCGGACCGCCTGGCCGTCGCCGGAGACCCACAGGGTCACCGCCCCCGAGGTCATGTCGGGCGCCGGGTGCAGCGCCATGTCCTCGATGTTGACGCCGGCCTCGCCCAGCGCCAGCGCCAGCTCGGCGATCGTCCCCGGCCGGTTGGCGACGACGATCCGCAGCTCCCGCAGCGACCCCGCCTCCAGCTCGGACTCGAGCAGCCGCCGCCGGTCCTCGCCGGCCGCCGCGTGCCAGGCGGCGACGGCGTCGCGGTCGCCGCCGCGGATCAGCGTCGCCGCCTCCAGCAGCCGCCGCGCCACCGCCTCGACCGAGTCGGCCACGGCAGCGCGGTTGCTGGCGAAGATGTCGGCCCAGATCGCCGGGTTGGAGCCGGCGACGCGGGTGGTATCGCGGAAGCTCGGCCCGACCTCGGGCATGCGCTCGGAATCGCGGCTCAGCTCCGCCGCTGCCTCTGCGACGAGGGCGTTGGCGACGACGTGCGGGAGGTGGCTGATCGTCGCCAGCAACCGGTCGTGGGCCTCGGGCTCGATCGCCTGCGGCCGCGCGCCGAGGCCGGCGACGGTGCGCTGCAGGCGGTCGTAGAGCAGGCCGCTGGAGCGCTTTGTCGGCGTCAGGTACCAGCGGGCGCCCTCGAAGAGATCCTCGCGGGCATTGTCGACGCCCGCCGTCTCTGCCCCGGCCAGGGGATGACCGCCGATGAAGCGCTCGTCCCCGCCGCAGGCGGCGACCAGCTCGCCCTTGGTCGAGCCGACGTCGCTGACCACGGTCGCGTCGCCGCAGGCCGCCAGCGCCGCGCCCGCCTGCCCCGGCAGCGCCGCCACCGGCCCGGCGCAGAAGACCACGTCGGCGCCCGCGCAGGCCTCGGCGATCGAGCCGGCGGCGCGGTCGAGCGCACCGATCTCCACCGCGCGCTCGAGCGTCGCCGGCGTGCGTCCGAAGCCGACGACCTCGGCCCCAAGCCGCCGGCGGGCGGCAAGCCCGATCGAACCCCCGATCAGGCCCACCCCGAGCACGGCGATTTTGGGCGCCGGATCGTCCGTCAACTGCGGCGGGCCTCGATTGCCGAGGCGAAGCGCTCGAGCACGGAAACGGTGTCGTCCCAGTTGAGGCAGGCATCGGTGATCGACTGGCCGAAGGTGAGTTTCTCCCCCGGGACCAGGTCCTGGCGGCCGGCGACCAGGAACGACTCCAGCATCACCCCGACGATCGCCTTGTTGCCGTCGGCGATCTGGTCGGCCATTTCGCCGGCGGCGAAGAACTGTTTTTCGGGGTCCTTGCCACTGTTGTCGTGCGAGGCGTCGATCACCAGGCGCTCCGGTAGGCCGGAGATCCCCAGCGTGACCAGGGCGTCCTCGACGTCGGGCACGTGGTAATTCGGCATCCCGTGGCCACCGCGGAGGATGATGTGACAGTCCGAGTTGCCGGTCGTGTGCAGGATCGCCGGCATGCCGGCGTCATCGATCCCGGCGAACGCGTGCGGGACCGCGGCAGCACGGACGGCATCGACCGCGACCTGGATGTTGCCGTCGGTGCGGTTCTTGAAGCCGATCGGCATCGAGAGCCCGGAGCCGAGCTGGCGGTGCGTCTGGCTCTCCGAGGTGCGGGCGCCGATCGCACCCCAGGCAACCGTGTCGGAGATGTACTGCGGCGTGATCGGGTCGAGAAACTCGCAGCCGACCGGCAGCCCGAGGTCGACCACCTCGAGCAGCAGTTTGCGCGCCATCCGCAACCCGGCGTTGACGTCGCCGGAGCCGTCGAGGTGCGGGTCGTTGATCAGGCCCTTCCAGCCGGTCGTGGTCCGCGGCTTCTCGAAGTAGACCCGCATCACGATCAGGATCTGATCGCTCAGTTCCGCCGCGGTTTTCGCCAGCCGGCGCCCGTACTCCAGCGCCGCCTTGGGGTCGTGCACGCTGCAGGGGCCGACCACGACCAGCAGCCGCGAGTCCTTGCCGTGCAGCACGTCGACCACTTCGTCGCGGGCCTTGACGACCGCTTTCGCGCGCTCCTTGCCCAGGGGCAATTCCTCCAGCAGCTTCTCCGGCGGCGACAGCTCGACCACTTTCGCGATCCGCTGATCCCGCACGCCGTCTCGTTTGGCGCCCTCCATCCCGATGATCATTTTGCCTTCGCCTTTCTCCATACCGTCCAAATCGTACTTTCTGGTCGCTCGCTGCCACGCGCACAGGGCAGGGCGGCAGCCCATGCGGAACTCTCTGGAATCGGCGCCCGGCCGGATTCGGGGGAATTGGTGACGGCGCAACGCCGCCAGGCCGGACGCCTAGCTAAATCGCCACCAATAGGAGAAGCGACCGCGAGCAAGTCCGGCGCCGGGGGCGCGCTGGCAACTCGCTGCAACGGTCGGATGCTTCGCCATGGTGCGGTGTTGTACCACGGAGCGCGCGATTAGTCGAGTAAATTCGACAGGGCGGCGAGAAAGCGCTCGTTCTCCTCCGCCGTGCCGTAGCTGACACGGATGTGCCCGGGGTCGCCGAGCGGGGTCCCGGGACGGACCGCAATCCGCTCGGCGGCGAGCCCGGCGACCACCTCCGCCTCCTCGGCATCGCCGAGGTCGACCCAGGAGAAGTTGGCCTGGCTGGCCGAGGTCGCGAGGCCGATCGCGGCCAATCCCTCCTCGACCCGCAGGCGCTCGACGACCGTGCTCTCGACCCGGTCGAGGACGTCGTCCTGGTGCAGGATCGCCTCCGCCCCGGCCGCCTGGGCGAGGGCGTTGACGCTGAACGGCTGGCGCACCGCGTCGATCGCGGCGCGGAAGCTGGGCGAGCCGAGCGCATAGCCGACCCGCAACCCGGCCAGGCCGTAGCACTTGCTGAAGGTGCGGAGGACGACCAGGTTGGGGAAGTCGGCGAGCAGGTCGACCGCCGCGTCGGGGTCGTCGTCGGTCTGGAACTCGACGTAGGCCTCGTCGAGGATGACGGTGACGTGGGCGGGGATCCGCTCGCAGAAGGCGGCGATCTCGGCGGCCGGGATGTGGGTCGCGGTCGGGTTGTTGGGGTTGCAGACGAGCAGCAGCTGGGTCGCGGCGGTGATCTCGGCCAGCATCGCCTCGAGGTCGTGGACGTCGCCCGCGCCGAGCGGCACCCGGATCTCACGGGCTCCGGTCAGCGCCGGCAGGTACGGATACATCGAGAAGGCCGGCCAGGCGTAGAGGATCTCGGCCCCGGGCTCGCAGAGCGCCTCGGCGGCGGCGAGAAGGATCTCGCAGGAGCCGTTGCCGACGGCGACGCGGCTGGGGTCGGTCTCGTAGCGCTCGGCGATGCGCCGGCGCAGCAGGGTCGCGTCGGGGTCGGGGTAGCGGTTCATCGCCGCCGCGGTGCGGGCGATCGCCTCGACCACCCGCGGGTGCGGCGGGAACGGCGACTCGTTCGAGGCGAGCTGGGCGATGCCGCCGGCGGCGATCGCCTCGGGCGCCTGCCCGGTCGGCACTCCGGCCTGGTAGCCCGGCATCCGGGCCAGCTTCTCCGCGAAGGTGACGGTCATCCTCCGATTGTGACGCAGGCCCCGCTTACTGAGCGGACTGCAGGTCGGCGCGCAGGTTCTGGGCGCCGCCGAGGTAGACGTGCGCGGGGACGTGACCCTCGGGGGCGTAGTAGTGGGCCATCACCCGGATCACCCGCGGCATCGAGCCCGGGACCGGGATCTCGCGGCAGCAGAGCAGCGGCACCGCGTCGAGCCCGAGATTGCGGGCGGCGACCGCCGGGAACTCGGCGTCGAGGTCCTCGGTCGTGGTGAACAGGCAGCTGACCATCGTCTCCGGCTCGAGCCCGTTGCGGTCGATCAGCTCCCGCATCAGCTCCTCGGTGCCGGCGACGATCGCGGCGGCCTCGTTGAGCTCGACCTGTGTCGCCCCCCGCACCGCGAAGAGGCGCTGCATCGGGGCTTCGTCTCCGTTGGTGCTCACAGCCCTGCATCTTTCCAGAGCCGGGCGATCTCCTCGGTCGAGAGGCGCCGCGAGTCGCCCTCGGCGAGCCCGCCGAGGGCCAGCGAGCCGAAGCGGACGCGGCGCAATGCGGTCACCTCGTTGCCGACCGCCTCCAGCATCCGCCGCACCTGCCGGTTGCGGCCCTCGCGCAACACGATCTCGACCTCGCGCTCGCCGATCCTCGTCACCTCGGCCGGAACCGTCGGCCCGTCCTCGAGCTCGACCCCGCGCCGCAGCAGCTCGAGGTCGCGGTCGGCCGGCGGCCGCCGCAGCCGCGCCCGGTAGGCCTTGCTGACTTCGTAGCGCGGGTGGGTGAGCCGGTTCGCCAGCTCGCCGTCGTTGGTCAGCAGCAGCAGCCCGGTCGAGTCGGCATCCAGTCGCCCGACGGGATAGAGCCGAGCCGGCGAATCGACCAGCTCCACCACCGCCGCCCGCTCCCCTGGCTCGCGTGCCGTCGAGACCACCCCCGCCGGCTTGTTCACCGCCCACAACTCCCGCGCCTCCGTCCCCACCGCACTCCCATTGACGCGCACGTCATCGCCCTCGCTGACATCTCGGGCCGGGTCGATCACGACCTCACCCGCGACGGTAACGAGCCCTTTCCCGATGATCACCTCGGCCTTGCGCCGCGAAGCCACTCCCGCGTGGGCGAGGTACTTGGCGAGCCGCATCGCGGGAACCCTAGAGGCCGTCGGGGGTGGGACCCGCCGGAGCCTCCACGCTGTTGCTCCGCCGGGTCCCACCCCCGACAGCCACCAGCGCCCAGCTCATTCAGCCCGCTGTTCCCCGGCCTTGAGCAGCCGCTCGCGCAACTCCCGCGCATCCTCCGGGCTTGGGTCAAAGCGCGACGGATCCGGCAGCTGGTCCATCCCGGACAGGCCGAACAAGCGCTCGAACAGCTCCGACGTCTTAAAGATCGCCGCGCCGAACTGGGAACGGCCGGACTCTTCGATCAGGCCGCGCTCGGCGAGGCTGGTCACCGCCGACTCCGAGGAGACGCCGCGGATGCGGGCGACCTCGGGGCGGGAGACCGGCTGCAGGTAGGCGACGATCGCCAGCGTCTCCGCCTGCGCCTGGGTCAGCGGCGGCGTCCGCGGGTTCGCCAGCAGCCGCCGCGCCGCGCCCTCGCTGGCCGGGTCGCTGGCGAGCGCGAAGCCGCCGCCGACCTCGCGCAAAACGATCCCGCGCTTGCCGTCGGCGAGGTCCTCGCCCAGCAGCTCGATCGCCTCCGCGACCTGGCCCTCGGTCACCTCGATCGCCGTCGCCAGGTCGGCGACCGTGACCGGCTGGGCGGAGAGGAAGAGCAGCGCTTCGACGGTGCGGGAGAGGTCGTTCACGGCGCCGGCACCGCCTTGCGGACGGCGATCGGGCCGAACGGCTCGCCCTGCTCCCAGGTGATCTCGCCCTTGCGGTAGAGCTCGAGCAGGCCGAAGATCGTCACCGCCTGGGTCAACCGGTCCTCGGCGCCGAACTCCTCGTCGAAGTCGAAGCTGGTGCGGCGGCGGAGGACGTCGCGCAGAGCGCGCAGGCGGCGCTCCAGCGAGACGGTCGGACGGATGTGGCTGATGTCGACGTCGGGCGGCTCGGTCAGCAGGTCGCCGAGCGCGGCGCCGAGCCGGTCGGGGTCGTAGACGGCGGTGGCGGCCTCGACCGCGACCCGGCGCAGCTCCCGCGGCAGCGGCGCCGAGCGGTAGAGGTAGCCGCGCTGGCTCTCGAAGCGGTCGGCCAATACCGCCGAGGCGTCGCGGTAGCGGCGGTACTCGAGCATCCGCGCCAGCAGCTCCTCGATCGCCTCTTCGGGGCTGAGGTCGTCGAGCTCGTCCTCGGGGCCCGGCAGCATCAGCCGCGACTTCAGCTCCAGCAACGCGGCGATCAGGACCAGGAACTCGGTCGCCACCTCCAGCTCCAGCTCGCCCTCGCGCTCGAGGTGCTCGACGTAGGCGACGACGACCTCGCCCAGCTGCAGATCGAGCAGGCTGACCTCCTCGCGCAGGACGACCGCCATCAGCAGGTCGAACGGCCCGGCGAAGATGTCGAGGTCGAGATCGAGGTCGGCGATCGGCATCCCGGGCAGGTTAGCCCCGGGACGGGACGCGCCGGCGCCGTTTTCCCCTATTTGGGGGATGGGCCGTAGCCCATGCGCTCGCGCACGTCGGCGAGGACCGGGGCGGCGATCGCGGCGGCCTTCCCGGCGCCGGCGGCGAGGATCGCCTCCAGCGCCGCCTCGTCGCGGCGCAGCTCGGCGTAGCGCTCGCGGACCGGGTCCAGCAGCGCGACCACGCCCTCGGCGACCGCCTGCTTGAAATCCCCGTAGCCGGCGCCCTCGAACTCGCGCTCGATCGCCTCCTGGTCGCAGCCGCGGGCGACGGCGAGGATGTCGATCAGGTTGGTGATCCCCGGCTTGTCCTTACGGCGGATGACCTCGCGGCCGGAATCGGTGACGGCGCTGCCAAACTTCTTGCGGATCGCGGCGGGCTCGTCGAGGACCAGGACCGTGCCGGCCTCGGTGCCGCCGGTCGTCGACATCTTCCGCTCCGGCTCCTGCAGATCCATGATCCGGGCGCCGACCTCGGGGATGCGGAAGTCGGGCACGACCAGGGTCTCGCCGAAGCGCTCGTTGAAGCGGCGGGCGATCTCCCGCATCAGCTCGACGTGCTGGCGCTGGTCATCGCCGACCGGGACCTCGGTGGCGCGGTAAGCGAGCACGTCGGCGGCCATCAGCACCGGGTAGTAGAAGAGCGCGGCGGAGACCAGCTCCTTCTGGCGCGCCGACTTCTCCTTGAACTGGTGCATGCGGTTGAGGTCGCCGTGGGCGGTCACCGCGGAGAGCAGCCAGGTCAGTTCGGTGTGCTCGCGCACGTCGGACTGGCGGAAGAAGACGCAGCGCTCGGGGTCGAGGCCGGCGGCGAGCAGGATCGCGGCGGTGTCGAGGACGCGCTCGCGCAGTTCGGCCGGGTCGTAGGCGACCGAGATCGCGTGCAGGTCGACGATGCAGAAGATCGCCGGGTCGCCGCGGTCCTGCCCCTCGACGTACTGGCGGATCGCGCCGATGTAGTTGCCGAGGTGCTTGCGCCCGGTCGGCTGGATCCCCGAGAAGACGATCGGCTTGGCCATCGGCGGCAGCCTATTCGGGGGCCGGGACGGGGTGCCCCTCGCCCGGACAAGCACCGCCCATGAGGGCGGTGCTTTGAGTATCCGTCCGTTCGAGGGGCACCCCGTCCCGGCTCAGGCGGGCTGTCTCGATGGCCGCTCTTCGAGGGTGGTGTCGACCTTGCGGCGCGGGTTCTCGATGCCGAAGCCGGCGGCGAGGCCGCCGGCGAACATCAGCAGGGCGGCGATGAGGACGCCGAGGTGGAAGGCGGAGGTCGAGGCGTCGACGGAGGCGGTTTCGATCCGCCGCGCCTCCGCCGGGGGCAGGCGCTTGACGGCCGGCACGGCGAGCGGCTGTGCCTTGGCGTCGGCGACGATCCGGGTCGCCCGCGGGCTCAGCGGCCGCCCGTCCAGGTTGGCGTCGAGGCCGGCGCCGAAGTGGGCGGAGATGACGGCGCCGAGGACGGCGATCGCCAGCAGGCCGGCGACCCGGGAGACGCCGTTGTTGACGCCGGAGGCGATCCCGACCCGGCGTTCCTCGACCGAGTCGAGCACGGTCGCGGTCAGCGGCGCCACCGTCGCCGAGAGGCCGAGGCCGAAGACGACGACCGCCGGCAGCACCTCGGTCAGGTAGTCGGCGTCGGAGCCGACCCGCAGCATCGCCAGCAGGCCGAAGCCGCCGACGATCGGGCCCGCGGTCATCGGCAACCGCGGCCCGGTGCCGGAGGCGAGGCGGCCGAAGCGCGGCGAGAGGAGGAAGAGCAGGACCGAGATCGGCGTCGTCGCCAGGCCCGCCTCCAGCGCCGTGTAGCCGACCACCTGCTGGAGGAAGAGACCGACGAAGAAGAGACCGCCGATCAGCCCCGCGTAGGCGGCCAGCGTGGTCAGGTTGGCGACAGCGAAGTTGCGGATCCGGAAGAGGGCGAGGTCGAGCATCGGGTGGCGGGCCCGCGCCTCGTAGAGCAGGAAGAGCGCGAAGCAGGCGATGCCGGCGAGCAACGGCACCCAGACCAGCGGGTCGCCCCAGCCGTGGGTCGGCTGCTCGATCAAGGCGAAGACCGGGCCGCCGAGGCCGGCCGCCGAGAGCGCGATCCCGGGCCAATCGATGCCGCGGCCGGCGTCGGGGTCCTTGCTCTCCTCGACCGCGCTAAGGGTCAGCCACACGGTGGCCGCGATCAGCGGCAGGTTGACCCAGAAGATCGCCCGCCAGGAGAGCAGCCCGATCAGGGCGCCGCCGCCGGCCGGCCCGAACACGGTCGCGATCCCGGTCCAGGCGGTCCAGGTGCCGATCGCCTTGCCGCGCGCGGCGCCCTCGAAGGTGGCGGCGACGATCGCCAGCGAGCCCGGCACCAGCAGCGCTCCCGCCACCCCCTGCAGTGCCCGCGCCGCGACCAGGAACTCCTCCGAGGGCGAGATCGCGCAGAGCGCCGAGGTGGCGCCGAAGGCGACCAGGCCGGCGACGAACATCCGCCGCCGCCCGAACTGATCGCCGAGCGAACCGCCGACCAGGAGCAGCGCGACCATCGTCAGCATGTAGGCCTCGACGACCCACTGCTGCCCGGCCAGGCCGGCGTCGAGGTCGTCGCCGATCGCCGGCAGGGCGACGTTGATCACGGTGCTGTCGAGGAAGACGACCGTCGAGCCGAGGATCGTCGCGACGAGGGTCAGGCGCTGCCGGCGGGACACCGGGCGAGTCTAGGAGGCGCCCCCCGCGGGCTCAGGCGAGCGGCGCGGCGTCCAGCTCCCTCAGCTGCTGCGCCGGGGTGAAGAAGTTGCGATAGGCGAGGCCGGTGGCGACCAGGGCGGCGATCGAGACGCTGCCCAGCAACGTGTAGAGGAGGATCAGCTGCAGGCGCACGGCGTCGCTCGGTGCGGCGCCGGCGAGCAGCATCCCGACCATCGTTCCCGGGAAGAAGATCAGGCCGGTGGTCTTGGTCGAGTCGACCAGGGTGATCATCCCCGAGCGCAGAGCGCGACGGACGGTCGGCATCGCCGCTTCGCGGCTGGTGGCGCCGAGGGCGAGGGTGGCCTCGATCCGGTCGCGCGAGCCCGCCATCTCGTCGCCGAGCCGGTTCAGCGCCACCGCCGCGGCGGTCATCGCGTTGCCGATCACCATCCCCCCGACGGGAACCAGGTAGCGCGCGGTCGGGTCGAAGATGCCGAACGCGACGACGAGGCCGAGCGTGGTTGCTCCGGCCAGCGCCAAGGCGATCAGCAGCGGCCCGAAGGCGCCGGGGACCTTCCTCGCGCGGCCGCGTGCCGTGAGCGCGCCGAACACCACCATCACCGCCAGCAGCAGGAAGACGAGCCAGATCGTGTCGGCGTCGAAGATCAGCTTGATCGCGTAGCCGATCGCGGTCAGCTGGATCAGCGAGCGGACGGCGGCGATGCCGATATCGCGCTCGAGGTCGGCCTTCCACCAGAACGAGATCGCCGCCGCCAGCGCGACCAGGGTGAGCGAGGCGGCGACCTGGCCGAGCGAGACGTGGATCGAGGTGGTGGCGGCGGCGAGCGGCGCGGTCACGCCAGCACCTCCTCGAGGGCACCGCAGGCAGCGACGCGGCCGGCCTCGAGCCGCACCACCCAGTCGCTCAGGCGCCGCGCCTGCTCGGGATCGTGGCTGACCAGGACGACCGAGATCTCGAGCTCGCGCCGCAGCTCGCTCAGCGCCGCCTCGATCGCGTCGCGGGCGGCGTGGTCGAGGGCCGAGGTCGGCTCGTCGAGCAGCAGCACCCGGGGCCGCTGGGCCAGGGCGCGCCCCAACATGGCCCGCTGCTGCTCCCCGACCGAGAGTCGGGTCACCTCGCGCCCGGCGAAGTCGGGGTCGAGGCCGGCGAGGCGCAGGCAGCGGCCCTCGTCGACCTCCTCCCCCGCCAGCCCGGCGGCGTAGCGGAGGTTCGACCCGACGGTCCCCTCCAGCAGGGCGGGAAGCTGCGGCACCAGGGCGACCTCGCGCCGCAGCGCCAGCGGGTCGTACTCGGACAGCGGGCGCCCCTGGTACTCGATCTCGCCTCGGTCGGGATCGGCGAGGCGGTTGAGCAACCGCAGCAGGGTCGACTTGCCGCTGCCCGAGGGGCCGACGATCGCGGTCGCGCCGCTGGGGATCCGGGCGCTGACCGCGTCGAGGACCGTGCGTTCGCCGCGGGTGAGGCCGACCTCTCGCAGCTCAAACAGCACCGGCGGATGATCCCACCACGCCGCCGGCGCAAGATGCCAGCCGCCCGCCCCCGGCAGTTGGCCATGGCCGCGTTCGCTTGGAACAATCGCGGGTAGGTGACCAGTCATGGCTAGAGCGATTTGGAGCGGTTCGATCAGCTTCGGGCTCCTCAACGTGCCCGTGAAGCTCTACAGCGCCGTCGCCCGGCGCAACATCGCCCTGCGCGAGATCCGCGACTCCGACAGCGCCCGGATCAAACACCGGCGGGTAGCCGAGGGGACCGACGAGGAGGTCCCCTACGAGAACATCGTCAAGGCTTACGAGATCACGCCCGGCCAGTACGTGCCGATCAGCAAAGACGAGATGTCGGCATTGGCGCCGGAGAAGACCAGGGCGATCGACGTCCTCGACTTCGTCGACCTCGAGGAGATCGACCCGATCTACTTCGACAGCCCCTACTACCTCGGCCCCGCCGACGGCGCCGAGAAGGCCTACTCGCTGCTGGCCAAGGCGATGGAGGCCTCGGGCAAGGTGGCGGTCGCCCGCTTCGTCTTCCGCAACAAGGAGCACCTGGCGGCGATCCGGACCTCGGGCGGGACGCTGACCCTGACCACGATGCGCTTCGCCGACGAGGTCGTCTCGCCCGACGAGCTCGAGGACGTGCTGCCCGACAAGGTGCCGAAAGTCGCGAAGAAGGAGCAGGAGATGGCGCAGCAGCTGATCGACTCGCTCAGCACCGACTTCGACCCCGGCGCCTACCGCGACGAGTACCGGGAGCAGCTGATGTCGCTGATCGAACAGAAGGCCGAAGGCAAGGAGATCGTCGCCTCCGAGGCCGAGGCGCCGCAGGCGACCAAGGCCCCCGACCTGATGGCGGCGCTGGAGCAGAGCATCGCCGCGGTCAAGGGCAAGCCCGCCCCGGAGAAGAAACCCGCGGCGAAAAAACGCAAAGCGCCGGCGAAGAAGAGCAAAGCGACGAAAGCCAAAGCCAAGGGCTCGTCGCGCTCCAAAGCCAAAGCCTCGAAGTAAGCCGTGGCCTCGAGCCAGCTGGTCGAGGTCGACGGGCGTGAGCTGAAGCTCACCAACCTCGACAAGGTCCTCTACCCCGCGGTCGGCTTCAGCAAGGGCGAGATGGTCGACTACTACGCCAAGGTGGCCGACGCGATGGTCCCGCACCTGAGCGGCCGCGCGGTGACCCTGCGGCGCTTCCCGGAAGGGGTCGACGACCTCGACTCCGCCTTCTTCGAGAAGCGCTGCCCCAAGCACCGGCCGAAATGGGTCAAGACCACGAACGTGCGCGCCGGCCCGAACGCCGGCAACATCGACTTCTGCGTCTGCGACGGCCGCCCGACCCTGGTCTGGATGGCGCAGCTGGCGGCGATCGAGCTGCACCCCTCGCTCTCGCTGGGACGGGCGCCGACGCGGCCGACCGTGCTCGCCTTCGACCTCGACCCGGGCCCGCCCGCCGACGTCGTCGACTGCTGCCGGGTGGCGCTGCGCTTGCGCGACATGTTCGGCCACTTCGGGGTCCAGAGCTTCCCCAAGACCTCCGGCTCGAAGGGGATGCAGGTCTACGTCCCGCTGAACCGCAAAGACGTCTCCTACGACGTCACCAAACCGTTCGCCAAAGCGATCGCCCAGCTGCTGGAAAAGCAGACGCCCGACCTGGTCCTCTCGAAAATGAAAAAGGTCGAACGCGAGGGCAAGGTCTTCGTCGACTGGTCCCAGAACCACCGCAGCAAAACCACGGTCGCCGTCTATTCGCTGCGCGCCCGCGAGCGCCCGACCGCCTCGACCCCCCTCAGCTGGGACGAAGTCGAGGCCACCGCCGACTCCGGCGACGGCTCAAATCTGGTCTTCGAGGCCGGCGACGTCCTCGAGCGCATCGAAGACCGCGGCGACCTCTTCGCCCC
>CAVTKC010000011.1:0-548023 GCA_963735255.1 uncultured Solirubrobacterales bacterium
CCGGCCAATCGCGCCCGCTAGGGTTGCCAGCCGTGAACGCCCCCAGCCCTACGCCGCGCGGCCAGTCCCCGGCGATAGCGGTGACGGGCCTGGAGCGTGCATTCGACAGGTCCTGGCGGTCCAGGGCATCGACATCGCCGTCGCCGAGGGTGAAATCTTCGGCTTCCTCGGCCCCAACAGCGCCGGCAAGACGACGACGGTGCGGATGCTGACGAGCTGCTGCTGCTCACGGCGGCAGCGCCACCGTCGCCGGCCAAGACATCATCAAGGAAGCGCGGGCGGTGCGAGCCTCGATCGGCGTCGCCTTGCAGGAAGCCGCGCTCGACCCGCTGATGACCGGCCGCGAGCTGATCCGGCTGCAGGCGACGCTGCAGGGCCTGCCCGGCGCCGCCGGCCGCAAGCGCGCCGACGACCTGCTCGAGCGGGTCGACCTGGTCGCCGCCGCCGACCGCCGCGTCGGCACCTACTCCGGCGGCATGCAGCGCCGGCTCGACCTCGCCGCGGCTTTGGTCCACCAACCGCGCGTGCTCTTCCTCGACGAGCCGACCACCGGCCTCGACCCGGTCAGCCGCAAGACGATCTGGGAGGAGGTGCGGGCGCTCAACGACGACGGCACCACGGTCTTCCTCACCACCCAGTACCTGGAGGAGGCCGACCAGCTCGCCGACAACGTCGGGATCATCGACAGCGGCCGCATCGTCGCCGAAGGCACGCCGGAGTTGCTGAAAGAAGAAATCGGCAACCCCCACATCCAGCTGCAGCTCGCCGACGGCTCGGTCGCCGCGGCCGAGGAGGCCTGCCGCTCGATCGGCAGGCTGCTGCCGACGAAGGACGGCAGGACGGTGCTGGTCGAGGTCGAGAACGGCTCCGCCGACATCCCCCGCGTGGTGCGAGCGCTCGACGACGCCGGAATCGCGGTCGAGTCGCTGGAGCTGGTCCGCCCCACTCTCGACGACGTCTTCGTCGCCAAGACCGGTTACCACCTCGAGGAGGAGAGCGAGGAAAACGAGGAGAAGGCAGCGGTAGAGGTATGAGCGCGCTTGCGACCAACGCCCGGGTCGTGAAGGCGCTGGGGATGCGCTCGATCCGCCAGACCTTTCGCCGCCCGCAACTGATCGCGCCGATCATCGTCTTCCCCACCATCCTCCTGGCGATTCAGACCGGCGGTGCGGGCGGAGCGGTGGAATTGCCCGGCTTCCCGCCAGTCCAGAGCTTTCTCCAGTTCATGCTGGCCGGGGCGATGATGCAGTCGCTGATGTTGGCCGGCAACAGCGGCGGGATCGCGCTCGCGGTCGACATCGAGATGGGCTTCACCGACCGCCTCTTCTCGGCCCCGATCCCGCGCTTCGCGATCGTCCTCGGGCGGCTCGCCGGAACCGCGGCGCTGGGTTTGTTCGGGGCGCTCTGGTTCCTCGCGATCGGGCTGATCTTCGGCGCCGAGATCGAGGCCGGCATCCCCGGGGCGCTGCTGGCGATCGTCCTCGTCACCGCGGCGGCGATGGCGGTCGGCGGGATCGGCGCCGCGATCGCATTGCGGACCGGCAGCGCCAGCGTCGTCCAGGGCCTGTTCCCGCTGGTCCTCGTCGTCCTCTTCATCTCCTCCGCCTTCTTCCCCCAGGAACTGATGATCGAGCCCGCGAAGACGATCGCCAAGTACAACCCGCTCAGCTTCATCGCCGAAGGGGTGCGGGAGCCGATGATCTCCGGGATCGACGCCGCCGACACCCTCTACGCGGTGCTGGCGATCCTCGGCATCGTCGTCCTCGGGCTCGTGCTCAGCGCCAGGGCGCTGCGCCACCGGCTGCGGGTGGGCTGATGGAAGCGGCCGTCGCGATCCCGTCCTGGCGCGCCAACTTGGCGACGATCGCCGCCCTGATGGCACGGGCCAAGAACGAGCTGCTGCGGGTACCGGGGGCGGCGATCCCGGGTGTGCTGGCGCCGACGATCTTCTTCCTCGGCCTCAACGGCGTCTTCGGCGCCCTGACCCAGCTGAACGGCTTCGAAACCGGCGCCTACGAGAGCTTCATCGTCCCGGTCAGCATGCTGCAGGGCGCCGGCTTCACCGGCGCCGCGGCGGGGGTCAACCTTGCCCGCGACATCGAACAGGGCTGGCTCGACCGCCTGCTCGTCTCCCCCGCCCCGCGCTGGGTGCTGCTGGCCGGCACGGTGCTCGCCGCCAGCGCCCGCTCGCTGATCCCAGCGACCTTCGTCTTCGCGATCGCCCTGGTGCTCGGCGCCGGCTGGCCCGGCATCGATGGGCTCCTGGTCACCTTCTTCATGGTCGCCTCGATGGCCGCTGTCGCCGCCTGCTGGGGCTCGTTCCTGGCGCTGCGCTTCAAGAGCCAGTCGGCGGCGCCGTTGATGCAGGCGGGGATGATGGCGCTGATCCTCACCACCACTGCCTACGCGCCATTGGCGCTGCTGCAGGGTTGGCTCCAGGACGTCGCCCGGGTCAACCCCGTGACCCAGGTCGTGGAAGCGGCCCGCCAGGGGTTCGTCGGCAGCGTCACCTGGGCCGAAACCTGGCCTGGACTGCTCGCGCTGGCGGGGTTGCTGCTCGTCCTCGGCGCTCTCGCTCTGCGCCAGATGCGCCGCACCGCGCTGTGAGCCGCCGCGCCCAGGGCCAGCCACTCCTCGACCCCTCGCCGGTCGGGTTGGCCGAGCGCGTGCTGCGGCAGAACTGGCTGGAGGGAACCCGCGACGGCACCCCTTACCGCTACTCGCAGCCGAGCCCCGGCCGCTACCCGTGGCAGTGGTACTGGGACTCCTGCTTCGCGGCGATCGTCTGGCGGCGCTTCGAGCCGGCGCGGGCGCGGGCCGAGCTCGAGAGCCTGCTCGCCGCCCAGCGCCCCAACGGCTTCATCGGCCACACGATCTTCTGGGACCGGCCGGTCTCGCTGGTCCGGCTCGGTTTCTACAACGTGACTTCGCGCTGGTCTTTCCAGACCGAGACGATCCAGCCGCCGCTGCTGGCCTGGGCCTGGAAGATCGCCGTCGGCGACCCGGCGGCGGAGCCGCGGATCGGCGCCCAGATGGACTGGCTCGCCGCCAACCGCGACCTCGACGGCGACGGTCTGCTCTGGATCCTGCAGCCGGACGAGTCCGGCCTCGACGCCTCGCCGAAGTTCGAGCCCGTCTGGGGCTGCCGCGCGAACGGCCGCGCCGGCTTCCCGCTGCTGGTCCGGCGCAACCGCAAGCTCGGCTTCGACGCCCGGCGGGTTCGCGAGCGCGGCCACCCCGTCCTCTGCGAGACCCTGGTCAACACGATGTGGTCGCTCTCGCTGCAGGCACTGGGACGGCCGTCGGCGACCCCGGCATTGGTCGAGCGGCTCTGGGACGAGCGCCGCGGGCTCTTCGTCGACGAGGCGCAGCCGGGCGGGGTCCGCCCCGGCGTCGTCACCTGGACCGGCTTCGCGCCACTGGCGCTGCCGGATCTGCCGGAGGCGATCGGCCGCCGCCTGGTCGAGGAGCACCTGCTGAACGAGCGCGAGTTCCTCACCCCGGTGGCGCCGCCGTCGGTCTCGGCGGCGGAGTCGAGCTATGAACCGGGTGGCAGCCGCGGCCCGATCCGCCGCTACTGGCGCGGGCCGACCTGGGTCAACTCGGCCTGGATGGCCTGGATCGGGTTGCGGCGGCTCGGCTACGAGGCCGAGGCCCAGCGCCTCGCCGACGGCCTCATCGCGACCGTCGCCCGGGAAGGCCTGCGCGAGTACTACGACCCGCGCACGGGCAAGGGCCTCGGTGCGGTTGACTTCGCCTGGTCAGCCCTGATCGCGGAGCTGGCGGCACCGGACGCGGGCGCGCAGGCGAGCTATTTGTAGCGGTAGGTGATGCGACCGCGGTCGAGGTCGTACGGTGAGAGCTCGATCTTGACGCGGTCGCCCGGAAGGATGCGGATGTAGTGGCGGCGCATCTTTCCCGAGATGTGGCCGAGCACGTCGTGGCCGTTGTCCAGTTTTACCCGGAACATCGTGTTGGGGAGAGCCTCGGTGATCTCCCCCTCCATTTCGATCTTTTCCTCAGCCATGCGGCGTCGAGCGTACCTGACGGGCGTGTTTCAGGGCTCCGGCCCGGTCGCGCACCTCGCCCGCGTACTGCGCCGTCTCCAGCTCAGACAGCAGCTCTCCCAACTCCGGGCCCGCCTCGATCCCGAGCTCCCGCATCAGCTCGTCACCGGTCAACAGCGGCGCCGGCGGGCCGTCGCGGCGCCAGTCGAGCGCGGCGGCGACCATCTCACGGGCCAGGGTGAGGTGGGCCTCGACCATCTCCGGCCGGGCCAGCGGACCGGCACCGCGGGCGGAGAGACGGTCGGCGACGGTGAGCAGGGTGACGTCGACGCCGACCGGTTCGGTCGCGCGCAGGTACTCGTGGACGCGGCGCGGCGGCAGCGGCGCCTCGGGGATCAGGAACCCGAGCCGCAGATGGTGCAGGGTCAGCCCCTGCAGGTGCTGGGTGAGGCGGCGGCTCGCCCGCAGGCGCGCGCAGATGTCGCCGATGACTTCGACGCCGACGCTGTCGTGGCCGCGGAAGCCGACGAAGCCGTCGCGCTCGGCCCGCGTCGCCGGCTTGGCGATGTCGTGGAACAGGGCGCCGAAGCGCAGCGCCGTCCCCCGGGTCATTTCGTCGGCGAGCGGTTCGGCCAGCAGCGCCGCGACTTCGCCCGCCCGCTCGCCGGCGAAGCGGTCGAGGTCATCCTCCACTTCGAGGGTGTGCTCGAGCACTGCCAGGGTGTGGCCGTGGACGTCGAGATGGTGGTTCGGCCCCTGTTCGACCCCGCGCAGGTTCTCGACCTCCGGCAGCACCACCGGAGTCAGCCCCAACTCGTCGAGCAGAGCGAGGCCGCGCAGCGGATCGGGCCCGCCGAGCAGCTGTCGCAGCTCGGTCAGCTGCCGCTCCCCGGCCGGGTCGGCGGCGTGGCCGGCGGCTGCCCGCGCCAGAGCGACGGTCCCGGGATCGATCTCCAGGCTCAGCTCGGCGGCGAGCCGTGCCGCCCGCAGTAGGCGCAGCGGATCTTCCCTGAAGCTGCGCTCGCCGACCGCGCGCAGGACACCGCGCTCGAGGTCACCGAGGCCGTCGTGGGGGTCGACCGCCTCGCCGCCCCCGAGCGGAACGGCGACGGCGCCGATCGTGAAATCGCGTTCGGCCAGGTCGGCATCGATGCCACCTCCCCGCAACGCGGTGAGGTCGACCTGCCAGCCGCGATCGTGGGATACGACGCGCCAGGTGCCGAACTCGGCCGAGAGCTCGAAGGCGTGCTCGTCGAGGGCGGCCCCGACCGCCTTTGCCGCCGCGCCGGGGTCGCCGGCGGTGGCGAGATCGAGATCGGCGATGTCCTTGCCGAGGGCCGCATCGCGCACGGCACCGCCGACGATCCAGACCCCCTCCTCGCCGCTGAGCGCATTGCGGGCGGCGCCGACCAGGGTTGAGGCGAGCAGGCGCTCGGAGAGGCTCATGCCGCGCGCCGCGGCACCCGGGCCGAGATCCCGCAGGTGACCTCGTAGTTGATCGTGTCGAGCCGAGCGGCGACCTCCTCGGCGCGGATCGCGTCCTCGCCCTGGGCGCCGATCAACACCGCCTCGTCGCCAGGCTCGACCTCGGTCTCGGGGCCGAGATCGATCGTCACGTTGTCCATCGAGACAGTGCCCACCAGCGGCTGACGGCGGCCGCGGACCAGGACCTCGGCGTTGTTCGAGAGGCCGCGCCGGACGCCGTCCCCGTAGCCGAGCGGGACCACCCCGACCCAGGTGTCGCGCGGCGCCCGCCAGCGCTGCCCGTAACCGGCGCTGGCACCGGCCGCGAAACGCTTGACGTCGGCGACGTAGGAGCGCAGCGAGAGCGCCGGCGTCAGGCCCCGCTCGCCGGGGTCGCCTTGGAATGGATCCAGTCCGTAGATGGCGACGCCGCAGCGCGCCATGTCGAAATGCGAGCGCGGATCGCGGAAGACGGCGGCGCTGTTGGCGGCGTGGGCGATGGCGCCGGGAAACTCGGCCTTGACCGCGGCGACCACCGGCTCGAAGCGGGCCAGCTGCTCATCGAAGAAAGTCGAATCGGGTTCGTCGGCGGTGGCGAAATGGGTCCAGACCCCGGCCAGCTCGAGGCTGGGGTCGGCATCGCAGGCGCGCGCCAGGGCCAGCACCTCCTCGGGGTCGGTGCTGCCGAGCCGGCCCATGCCGCTGTCGAACTTGACGTGGACCCGCGCCGGCCGACCCTGCGCCCGCGCCCGGTCGGCGAGGAGAGCGCGGAAGCCCTCACGCCAGACCGCCACCTCAGAGCCGGCGGAGAGGACGATGTCGACGTCAGCCGCGGTCAGTGCCCCCATCGTCAGCAGGGGAATGTGCTGGAGCCGGCGGCCGACCGCTTCGGCCTCGGTCGCGGTCGCCACCGCCAGCCGCGTCGCACCGCCGGCCAGCGCCGCGTTGGCGCAGCCGTCGGCCCCGTGGCCGTAGCCGTCGGCCTTGACCACGGCGCAGAGCTCGCCCCATCGCGCAGCTCGGTCCTGAGGCGGGCGCAATTGGCGCGCACCGCCTCGAAGTCGATCCGGGCGACCGCCCGCTCCACCGGACTACTCGTCGTCGACCAGCGCGGCGAGGGCGTCGGCCCTCGTGACCATGCCCGCCAGGCGCCCGTCGGCGTCGACCACAGGAAGGTGATTGTGGTGCTTGTCGGCGATCTTCTTGGCAACCCGGTCGGCGGCTTCGAAATCGTGTGCCGTAATCGGGTCGGCCGTCATCAGCTCCGAGACTTTGGTCGCGAAGGCCTTGTCGAGGCGCTTCTCGAAGCCCTTCATCGAGCCGACGAAGACGATCCCGCCCATGATGTTGAGGTAGTGCGGCAGGTGCAGATCGGACTCCTCGTCGCTGAGGATCAGGTCCGACTCGCTGACGATGCCGATCACCTTGCCGTCGCCGTCGACCACCGACACGGCGCCCAAATCGGTCTTCGCCAGCAGATCGATCGCCTCGCGGGCGTCGTCCTCGGGCCCGACACTGGGCGCGTCGGTGTTCATGATGTCGGCGGCGGTCTTCACGCGGGCGAGGTTATTCGACGCGCTGGTCAGGACGCAGGCCCACCGGGATCGCCGCGATCACGTCGCCGGCGATCACCGACTCGGCCGCCCCGACCCGCTCCGCGGCCTCGCGACCGGCGCGGGCATGGGCGAGGACCGCGGCGCAGGCCGCCGCGAAGGGCTCGAGCCCACGCGCCAGCAGCGCCGCCGTCACCCCCGAGAGCACGTCGCCGGTCCCGGCGGTCGCCAGGGCGGGAGCCGATAGGGCGTTGACCGCGACCCGCTCGCCGTCGCTGACGATCGTGTCGTCGCCCTTGAGCACGACCACGGCCCCGGTGGCGCGGGCCGCCTCGCGGGCGCAGGCGAGGCGGTGGGCGCCGACCCGCTCGGAGTCACGGCCGAGCAGGCGACCGAGCTCACCGGCGTGCGGAGTCAGCACCGTCGGCGCCGTCCGCGCCGCGATCCGCTCCGGCTCGCCGGCGAAGGCATTGAGCCCGTCGGCGTCGATCACCAGCGGCGCCGAGATCGCGGTCACGACCTCCCGCACCAGCGCGACCGCGCCTGGATCACGCCCAAGGCCCGGCCCCAGCACGCCGGCGGCGGCGCGCTTGAAGCTGCGCAGGACAGCCTTCGCCGAAGCGGGCGCCAGGCAGCCGTCGCCGCCGGGGCAGCCGACCGACATCACCTCGGGCTCACCCGCTTCGAAGACCGGCTCGAGATCGGCGGGCACAGCCACCGTCGCGTAGCCGGCACCGGCCCGAATCGCCGCCAGCGAGGACATCCGCACCGCTCCGGTAAGCCCGCGCGAGCCGCCGGCGATCGTCACCTGGCCGGAGCTGAACTTGGTCGAGCGCGAGCCGCGTCGGGGCGCCAGCGCCAGTACCTCGGGTTCGATGACCCCCGCCGCCGGCGCACTCGGCGCCCCCGCCGGGATCCCGATCGGGACCACCCGCAGCTCGCCGGTGTGCCACTTGCCGGGCGCGATCCGGTGGCCCAGCTTGGCGGCGTGGAAGCTGACGGTGAGGTCGGCCTCGACCGCGAGGCCCTCGACCTCGCCGCTGGAAGCGTCGACCCCGGAAGCGATGTCGCAGGCGACGACCGGCGCCCCGCAGCGGTTGATCGCCGCGATCGCCGCCGCCGCGGGCTCGCGCGGCACCCCCGCGAAGCCGGTCCCGAAGATCGCATCGACGACCGCGCCGGCGCCGGCGAGCCAGGCGTCGAGGTCGCCCGGCGCATCGGCGGACCAGAGATTCGCCGCCTCGGCCTCGAACCCCATCCCCCGCAGGCACCGCGCCGCGATTTCGCCATCGCCACCGTTGTTCCCTTTGCCGCACAGCAGGCGGACGGGTCCCTGCGGCGCCAAGGCCGCCACCGCCTCGGCCAGCGCGGTCCCGGCGCTCTCCATCAGCTCCGCCGAGGGAACCCCCTGGTCCTCGATGGCCCAGGCGTCGACCGCCCGAATCCCCTCAGCGTCGTAAAGCGGCGATAGCCAACTCTCAATCACAGGCGGCAGCGTAACCCGGTCAATCCCCAGGGAAGCCGGTCACAACTATTCAAGTCCAAACAATGATTCATTGATATTTAATAACTATCATTGAAAATAAATTGGTGATACTTTCTAAGTATCGTGATTTTCCAGACTCCCACCTTGAGAGATGACGAGCAGGAAGTCCTGGCTTTGCTTGCAGAGCAACGCGAGCAACTTCGCGATCGGGTGTCCGAGCCTCGACGGTGGACGGGGACGCTGCGGCGCATGGCATTCGCTCGCGCCGTTCAAGGTTCCAACAGCATCGAGGGCTACAACGCCTCCCTGGACGATGTCGTTGCGGCCGTCGAGGGCGAGCCCACGCTCGGTGCCGACGAGGAGACCCAGCTCGCCCTCGCGGGATATCGAGATGCGATGACCTATGTGCTGCAAATCGCCGACGACGAGACCTTGGATGTTGACGAGGGCCTGCTGAAGAGCCTCCATTTCATGATGATCAAGTACGACCTCAGCAAGAATCCGGGGCGGTGGCGTCCAGGGTCTGTCTACGTCCGACAGGGCGGGAGCGGGGAGATCGTCTATGAGGGAGCCCCAGTCGAGGCAGTCGCGGATTTGATTGCGGAGCTGTTTCGCGATCTCGACCATGACGGAAGCTCAGTCGTCGTCAAAGCGGCCATGGCTCACCTGAACCTGGTGATGATCCATCCGTTCAGCGACGGCAACGGGCGAATGGCTCGCTGCCTGCAGACGCTGGTGCTGGCCCGCGACCCGGTCCTGGCGCCCGTCTTCGCCAGCATCGAGGAGTTTCTGGGAAGAAATACCGACGCCTACTACTCGGTACTGGCCGATGTGGGCGCGGGCTCCTGGGATCCCGAGCGCGATGCCCGTCCGTGGATTCGTTTCTGCCTGCGCGCCCATTACACGCAGGTCCGCACGATGCTTCGACGTCGAGAGGAGATCGAGGCACTCTGGAACGCTTCGCTGGCGGCGGCAGGTGCGAACGGGCTTCCCGAACGATGTGCGTCGGGAGTCATGGATGCCGCCTACGGGCTACGACTTCGACGGCGGAGCTATCGCAACTCAGTGGAGGCAGTCACTGGCGATGAGATCAGCGACCTAACCGCGTCCCGCGATCTCAGGGCCATGGTCGACAGCGGCCTACTGACCGCTGTCGGAGAGCGACGAGGCCGCTATTACCTCGCGGGGAACGAGGTGCTCGAGCTACGAGCGAGCGTGCGAGCCGCGCGCTCACCCAAAGTCGCCGATGACCCCTTCGTGGTCGTGCGCGACCGCCGCCAGCTCAGCCTCACCTGACACCAGGCCCCGAGCTCAGGCGGGACGACTACTTGCCGATGCCGGCGATCAGCTTCGCCGTCGCCAGCTCGCCCGAGGACCCGGCGCCGATCGCCAGGTAATCGATCTTCGTCAGGTAGCGCTTCGCTTCGAGGAAGCCTTCCTTTTCGTGGGCGGGGATCAGTGCCGAGGCGAGCTTCAGCGCCGCCTTGCCGGCGACGAAGCCGCTGATCGGCGTGCCGCCGAGGGCGCTTACGCCTTCCTTGTAAGTGGGGTCGTCGGCCAGCGTCTGACCCGAGCCGGCGCCAAGCGCTTCGGTCGCGGCGGGCAGGCCGTAGGCAATCGCGATCTTCTCGCCCTTGGCGGCGATCACCAGCGGCTTCGGGCCGAGGTCCTCGCTGCGGATCGAGAACCCGCTCGCCTTGCCGGAGATGGCGGTCACGCCAGAGACGCCGGCGGCGCGCAGGAAGAGGCCGATGTTGGCGACGGTATTGCTCGCTTCGCTCGACCCCTTCGTGGTCAGGACGGCGGCGCCGCCGAGGCTGCTTTCGGTGCTGCCGGTGGCGAAGAGGCCGAGGTCGCCGAGCGAGGCGCCGATCGTTTCGACGTCGATCCCTGCTTCCTTGAGCCCGCTCTTGAACTTGTGCGGCGGCACCTCGCCGGGGATGCCTTTGGCATCGAGTTCGTCGATTGCTTCCTTGAAGCGCTCGCCGAAGTCCGCCGAGGCGAAGGCCGCGACCGAGTCGCCCGGCAGCGAGCCGAGCAGTTCGGAGGCATCGCCACTCGGCGGGTTCTCGCCACCGAGGTCGCTGCTGACGTCGATCTCGATCTGGTCGGAGCCGGGGATCAGACTCGCGACCGCAGTCGCTTCTTTGGCGTCGATCCCGGCGCTGTCGAGGAACTGCTGCGCGTCGGGGTCGATCGTGCCGCCCGCTTCCTCGATCAGGGTGCCGATGTCGACGTAGATATCGGCGAGGCTGCCGCTGGGCGCCGCGTCGAAGGTTTCGGCGAAGTCCTCGGAGTCGGCCAGCGATTCCCCGTTCGAGGCGTCGACCATCGCTTTGAAGGTCTGCTCGTCTTCGGCGCCGGCGAGGAAGTCTCCGACGACGCCGACGATGCTGCTGTCATCCGCGTCGATCCAGTAATCGACCCCTTCGTAGGACCCCTCCTTGGCGCCATCTGCTTTTTCCGTCTTGTCGACAAAAGCCCGGGTCGCGTCGGTGTCGGTGCTCTGCACGGCGATCGCGTAGCCGCTGAAGTCGTCGCCGTCGTATTTCTCGAGGCCGACGCCGCCCTTTTCGCCCAGCCACGGCTCGACTTCCTTTTCGAAGTCGATGTCTTCACTGGAGTCGGAGGAGCTTTCGAGCTCGGAGACGATCAGGCCGCCGAGGTCGTCGACGCCGGCGATGCTCTTGGCGAGCTCGTCGACGTTCGTCTTCAGCTCGCCCTGCGGCCGCACCGACGCTTCGACGTAGAACGGAGTCTGCGCGGGCACCAGGGTCGCGGGGTCGCCGCCGGAGCTGTCGCTGCCGCCACCGCAACCGGTGGCGGCGAAGGCGAGAACGGCGGCCGCGGCGGCGGCGATGGGGACGAGACGGGACTTCACGGGAGCGGCACTCTAGCGACGCGTTTGCGCAGGTTCACTCGACCGTGACGGTCTTGGCCAGATTGCGGGGCTGGTCGACGTTGAGGCCACGGGCGCGGGCGATGTCGTAGGCCAGCAGCTGCAGCGGCAGGATCGCGACGATCGGCTGCAGAATCCAGTCGGTCGCCGCCACCTCGACCGTTTCGTCGGCGACTTCGGCGGCGCGCTCGCCGCCGACGGTCGCGATCGCGATCGTCTGGGCGCCGCGAGCGCGGACCTCCTCGACGTTGGAGAGCACCTTCTCGAGGACCGGGCTCGCGGTGGCGATGCAGACGACCGGCGTCGACTCGTCGAGCAGGGCGATCGGGCCGTGCTTCATCTCCCCCGCCGCGTAGGCGTCGGTCGGGATGTAGGAGACCTCCTTCAGCTTCAGCGCCCCCTCGAGGCAGACCGGCAGGCCGATGTGGCGACCGAGGTAGAGGAAGAAGTTCTGGTCGCTGTGGGCAGCGGCGACGGCGCGCACCGGCTCTTCGACCGCCGCCAGCGTCTCCTCGACCTTCGACGGCAGGGCCTTCAGCTCGGCGACCAGCTCGGCGATCCGCTCCGGCGACAGCGAGCCGCGCAGCTCGGCCAGGCGCAGCCCCAGTAGGTACATCGCCGCCACCTGGGCGAGGAAGGTCTTGGTCGCGGCGACGCCGATCTCGAGGCCGGCGCGGGTGTAGAGGACCGCGTCGGCGTCGCGCGTGGCCTGACTGCCCATGATGTTGGTTACCGCCAGCACCGTTGCCCCTGCCTCGCGGGCCAGGCGCATCGCGGCCAGGGTGTCGGCGGTCTCACCGGACTGGGTCATCCCGATCACCAAGTCGCCGGGGCCGACGACGGGATTGCGGTAGCGGTACTCGGAGGCGATGTCCATCTCAACCGGTACCCGCGACCACTCCTCGATCGCGTAACGGCCGATCAGGCCGGCGTGGTAGGAGGTGCCGCAGGCGACGATCACGATCCGCCGCAGGCCGCGCAGGAAGTCGTCGTCGAGGTCGACGTCGGAGAGGTCGACCCCCTCGTCCCCGGGCAGGCGGTCGGCGAGGGTCTCGGCGACCGCGTCGGCCTGTTCGTGGATCTCCTTCAGCATGAAGGTCTCATAGCCGCCCTTCTCGGCCGCGTCGGCGTCCCAGGTGACCTCTTCGGAAGCACGCTCGATCGGGTTCCCCTCGGTATCGGTTACGCGCACCCCGCCGGCTTCGATCTCGACGATCTCGCCGTTTTCGATCGGCACCGCGACGCGGGTGTGGGCGAGGAAGGCCGGGATCGCGGAGGCGAGGAAGGTCTCCCCCTCACCGACCCCGGCGACCAGCGGGCACTCCTTACGGGCCCCGACCAGGCGCTCGGGCTCATCGGCATGCATGGCGACGAAGGCGTAGTGGCCGCGCAGCTCGGCGTAGGCGGCGCGGACGGCGGCGGCAAGGTCGCCGTCGTAGTGGTCGGCGATCAGGTGGGCGACGACCTCGGCGTCGGTTTCCGAAGTGAACACCTCGCCCTCTGCCTGCAGGCGCTTGCGCAGGCCGGCGTGGTTCTCGACGATCCCGTTGAGGACGATGTGGACCTTGCCGGAGCCGTCGTCGTGCGGGTGGGCGTTCGCCTCGGTGACGCGGCCGTGGGTGGCCCAGCGGGTATGGGCGATGCCGGTGTTCGAGGGCGGCAAGGCACCGGCGCCGTTGGCGGCGCGCTCGGCGACCGCGGCGCGCAGGTTGGCGAGGTTGCCGACCGCGTGCACGCTCTCGACCTCGCCGTCCTCGAGCACGGAGAGACCGGCCGAGTCATAGCCGCGGTATTCGAGCTTTTCCAACCCCGAGAGCAAAAGCTCCTCGCAGGGCCGGCCGCCCACGTATCCGACGATTCCGCACATGAGGGCGAGTAAGAGTAGAGGCCCGGCCCGCTCAGGCCAGCTCTTGGCGCACGAGTGAAACCAGGCGGTTGCAGACCGTGGCGGCCTCCTCCTCGCTCGGCGCCTCGACCATCACCCGCACCAGCGGCTCGGTGCCGGAGGGGCGCAGGAGCACCCGACCGCGCCCCTCGAGGCCCTCGCTCTCGCGCTCGACGGCCTCCCAGACGGCGCTGGCGCCGGCGATTGCCTCGCGGTCGGCGACCTCGACGTTGACCAGTGTCTGCGGCAGCTTCTCCATCGGCGCGGAGTCGGCCAGGCGGGCATCGCCGAGCTCACGCATCGTCATCAGCGCCGCGGCGATGCCGTCGCCGGTGGCGACGAAGTCAGAAGCGATGATGTGACCCGACTGCTCGCCGCCGAGCGACCAGCCGCGGCGCTGCATCTCGTCGAGCACGTAGCGGTCACCGACCTGGGTCACGGCTACCTCGATCCCGGCCGCCTCCATCGCCCGGTGGAAACCGAAGTTGGTCATCACGGTGACCACGACTCCCCCCTGCAGCTCGTCGCGGCCGGCGCGGCCGCGAGCGGCGAGGGCAATCAGCTCGTCGCCGTCGTGAACCCGGCCGCTGCCGTCGACCGCCAGCATGCGGTCGCCGTCGCCGTCGAAGGCAAAGCCGATCTCGGCCCCGCAGGCGACGACCCGCTCGGCCAGCGGCTCGAGGTGGGTGGAGCCGCAGCCGGCGTTGATGTTGCGCCCGTCGGGCTCGACCCCGATCAGCTCGACCTCGGCGCCAAGGCGCTCGAAGATCGCCGGGCCGGCCCGGTGGGTGGCGCCGTTGGCGCAGTCGAGCACGACGCGATGGCCGGAGAGATCGAGCGGGAAGGCCAGCTCCAACTCCCGCAGGTAGTCCTCTAGGCCGCCGTTCAGCTCCCGCACCCGGCCGGGCTCGGCGGCGGTGGGCGTCTGGTCAAGCAGCGACTCGATCCGCGCCTCGAGCTCGTCGCCGAGCTTCGTCCCCTGGCCGCTGAAGAACTTGATGCCGTTGTCGCGGTAGGGGTTGTGCGAAGCGGAGACGACAGCGGCGAGGTCGAGGCCCAGCTTCTTGACCAGGATCGCCGCCGCGGGCGTCGGCAGAACCCCACCGAGCAGCGCGTCGCCACCGGCCGCGGCGACCCCGGCGGCAAGCGCCGCCTCCAGCATCGGGCCCGACTCGCGGGTGTCGCGGACGATCAGGACCTGTGGTCGCTCGGCCTCGAGCGAGGCGGTCGTGGCACGGCCAAGTGCCGTCGCCAACTCCGCCGTGAGGAACGTCCCAGCCTCCCCTCGGACCCCGTCGGTTCCGAAGAGCTTGCGCTCGGCGCTCACCAAGCCCCCGTCAGCGCTTGCTGAACTGAGGCTTCTTGCGGGCCTTCTTGAAGCCCGCCTTGCGGCGCTCCTTGACCCGGGCGTCACGGGTGAGGAAGCCGCGCCGCTTGAGATCGCCGCGCAGCTCCGGGTCGATCTCGGTCAGCGCCCGGGCGATCCCGTGACGGACCGCGCCGGCCTGGCCGCTGATGCCGCCGCCGTGGACACGGACGCGGACATCGACGTTGCCCTCGTAGCCGGACACCGTGAGCGGCTGCGTCGCCATCGTCTGGTGCAGCGGCCGCGGGAAGAACTCCTCGAGACTGCGCTTGTTGACTTCGATCTTGCCGTCGCCGGGGAGCAGGGTGACGCGAGCGATCGAGCGCTTCCGTTTCCCGGTCGCGAGGAAGCGGGACCCGCTCTCCATCTTCGCCGGCGCCCGACTGGCAGCCTCGGCCTCGTCGTCGGAATCGGCCAGCGCAGCCTCCCGGCGCGCTTTCTCCTCCTCCTCAGCTTCCAACCGAGCCTTCTCCTCCGCGCTGAGCTGCTTCTCAGGCTCAACCGCAATCGGCTCCAGGTCGGCCCCAGGAATAACGTCCTTCTTCTTCTCAGTCTTCGGCTCCTCGGCGGGCGCCTCGGGCTCCGGGGCAGCCTCCTCGGCGGGAGTCTCCTCAGCTACGGGCTCCTCAGCAGGGGCCTCCTCGGAAACGGCCTCCTCGGCAACCTCGGACGGCTCCTCGCTCTCAGCAGCAGCGTCGGCAGACTCAGCCTCAACCTCCGGCGCCTCGGCCGTCGGCTCCTCCGGCGTCTCTGACGCGGGTGGCGTGGGGTCGGGCGACTCGCCCGCAGCTTGCGAGGACGAGTCGTCTGACCCCGCGACAGGACCCGCGTCCTGAGGCTCTACGTCCTCGGTCGTCTCGTCAGGGGTCTGCTCGTCTGCCATCAGTTCGTCTCCATCGGTTTGGGCTGCTGCGCCGCATGCGGATGCTCGGGCCCGGCATACACCTTCAGCTTGGTCAACTGCTGGCGCGCGAGGCGGTTGCGCGGGAGCATGCCCTTGACGGCCTTGCGGATGACTTCCTCCGGTCGGCGGTCGAGCATCTCGGCCAGCGTGCGCGACTTGATCCCACCCGGGTAACCGCTGTGGCGCCAGTAGATCTTCTGCTCCATCTTCTTGCCGGTGACGTGGATCTTCTCCGCGTTGACGACGACGATGAAGTCGCCGGTGTCGACATGGGGCGTGTACTCGGGCTTGCGCTTGCCGCGCAGGGCGTCGGCGATCTGGGTCGCCAAGCGACCCAGGGTCTTACCCTCGGCATCGACGACGTACCAGTCGCGCTGGCGGTCGGTCGCTTTGGCTACGTAGGTCTTCATCGCGCAAAAACCGCGCGGACAGGCCACGCGGCCGGCGGATCATAGCCATCCCGCCATCTATACTGCCGCGCCAGCAAATGCCGAATCCCATTCGGGCAACCGGATGGGGGCGGAGGAACCGCAGAGACCGAGCAGGTCTCCGGGGCGAATCGGACGAAAACGGTCCGTAGCGCATCTCTTTCAGCGCGAGCCCGACAGCTAACTCCGTAGGCGATCGAAAGAGAGGGCTAGTTGGTGCGCAGCACGCAGATCGCCAGGCCGGGCCTGGCGGGAATAACGCTCATCATCGCCGCGCTGGCGCTGCTCACCGCGGGCGCCGCGGGCGCCCAGGCCGCGATGGGGGGCGCCCCCACCCCGAGCGGCAGCCCGCCCCCGCCGAGCAGCCCAGCGGGGGCCGCGACCGCAGCGCCGAGCGCCGGCACCCTGAGCCTCCTCGCCGGCGAAACCACGCCGAGGAAATCGTTCTACTTCGGCTTCCGCTTCCCCCGCCTCAGCTACACGATCGGCAGCAGCCAGACCCAGAACGACCTGCGGATCGACGTCGTCGACGCCGCCGGGGCGATCGTCAAGACCTTCTACCGCAACGACGTCGCCCCGGACGTCCCCAACAGCATCCGCTGGGATGGGACCACGAACGAAGGCCGGCCCGCCCGCAACGGCGCCTACAGCTTCCGCATCGGCCCGCAGGCGCTGGAAGCGCCGGTCGCCCGCCGGGCGACCCAGTCGACCGCGCTCAGCCTCGCCTTCAGCCTCTACGGCTACGCCTTCCCGATCCTCGGCGCCCACGAATTCGGCCTCGGCGCCGGCCGCTTCGGCGCCGCCCGCTCGGGTCACACGCACCAGGGACAGGACGTGATGGCGGACTGCGGCACCCCGCTCGTCGCCGCCCGCGGCGGCGTCGTCCAGTACTCCGAGTACGAGGCCAACGCCGGCAACTACGTCGTCATCGACGGCAAGGGAACCCCGAACGACTTCATGTACGCGCACCTGGCCGAACCCTCGCCGCTGCAACCGGGCGAAACCGTCCGCACCGGGCAGCCGATCGGGATCGTCGGCGACACCGGCGACGCCAGCGCCTGCCACCTCCACTTCGAGATCTGGGGGCCGCCCGGCTGGTACGAGGGCGGCAGCCCCTTCGACCCCCTGCCCTACCTCGAACAGTGGGACGCATACAGCTGAACCGAGAGGCCGCCTCTAAGATGAGGTAAATGAGAATGAATCTCATTCTCTGATACGGTCTCCGGCGTGAACTGGGCCCAGCACGCGGAGGAGAAGCTCAACCAGGCCGGCTACCGCAGCGGCGGTGCCCGCCGCCAGGTGGTCGCGCTGCTGGCACAGGAGCACTGCGCCCTCACCGCCCTGGAGATGGACCGGCGCCTCGACGCGGGCCGGGCCAGCATCTACCGCACCCTCGAGCAGCTCGAGCAGCTGCAGCTGATCCAGCGCATCGACGTCGGCGGCGAGGCCGCCGGCTACGAGCGCCTCGACCCCGCCGGGCACCATCACCACCTCGTCTGCCGCCGGTGCGGCCTGCTCGCACCATTCGCCGACCCGGCGCTCGAGCGGGCGATCGAGACGATCGGCCACAGGGCCGAGTTCGAGGTTGACAGCCACGACGTCGTCCTCCGGGGCACCTGCCCCCGCTGCCAGGCCCCCGAGCGGAACTGAGGCGCAGCCGATGCCCGCCGTCGCGATCCCGCTCGCCTGCCTGACCGTCGTCGCCACCCTGATCGGCGGCCAGATCGCGCTACGGCTCTCGCACACGCTGCCGACCGTGATCGCGCTCACCGGCGGCATCGTCGTCGCCGTCGCGCTCTTCGACGTGCTGCCGGAGGGGATCGAGAACCTCGGCGACACGAACAAGGCGACGTCGCTGGTCGCGGTCGGGTTCCTCGCCTTCTTCTTCGCCGAGCGGGCACTGGTGCTGCATCACCGCGACGATCCCTCCGACGCGCGCGCCCACCACCGCGTCGGCGTGCTCGGGGCATTCGGGCTCTCGATCCACAGCTTCATCGACGGGCTCGGGATCGGACTCGCCTTCGGCCTCGACAGCGCCACGGGCTTCCTCGTCTTCATCGCGGTGATCAGCCATGACTTCGCCGACGGTCTCAACACGGTCAGCTTCGTGCTCAGCCAGTCGGGGGACCGGCGCTCGGCGCAGAAATGGCTGCGGATCGACGCGATCGCGCCGCTGCTGGGCGCGATCGTCGGCTCGCTGGTCACCGTCTCCGACCACACTCTCGGCTACATCCTCTGCATCTACAGCGGCTTCTTCCTCTACATGGGCGCCACCGACCTCCTGCCGGAGGCTCATGCCCACGCCTCCTGGGCCCGGGTCGCGCTTACCGCCTCGGGGTTCGTGTTGATCTTCGCGATCACCCGCGTCGCCGGCATCTGAACCCCGCGCCCGTCGGCGCGAAATACCCAGTTTCGTCGTTCGCGACGCCTGAGCGACCCCGACTATTTTGCAAATTGCGGGGTTCGCTTGTGATCCATACAAATAATCAACACGTATTCGACTAACAAGGAGTCCACAGAAGTCCCATGCCACCCCACCCCAAGGAGTCCCCCTGTGAACAGAACGCGTCCCGAAGTGATCGATCAGCGCCTGGTCCGGGCCTTGGCCCATCCGCTGCGGATCAAGATCCTCGAGATCCTGACCGAGCGCGTCGCCAGTCCGAACCGGATCTCCGACGATCTCGACGCCGGGCTCAGCCACGTCGCCTACCACACGCGCGCGCTCGATAAATGCGGCTGCCTGGAGCTGGTCGACACCGCGAAGCGCCGCGGCGCCACCGAGCATTTCTACAAGGCCTCACCGCACTCGTTTATCGGCGACCGGATCTGGCGGCGGGTGCCACGGGCATTGCTCGGCGGCGTCTCCGGCGCCACCCTGCAGAGCTTCATGGACCGGGCGGTGGCGGCACTGGAGGCCGGCACGATCGACGGGCGCGAAGACACGACCCTGTACTGGATGCCGGTCCGGCTCGACGAGGAAGGCTGGTCGGCCGTCACCGCGACGATGGAAGAAACCGTCGACAAGGTGCTGACGATCCAGGACGAAAGCAGGGGGCGCCTGATCCGCAAGAAAGGCCGCGGGGCGATCTCGGCGATTATCGGCGTCGCCAGCTTCGAGACCCCGAGGGGGCGCGAAGAGCTGATCTAGCCGCGGACCGCTACTCCCACTCGATCGTCGCCGGCGGCTTCGAGGAGATGTCCAGCGCAACGCGGTTGACGTCGCGGATCTCGTTGATGATCCGATTCGAGACCCGCTCCAGCAGGTCGTAGGGCAGCCGCGCCCAGTCGGCGGTCATCGCGTCGTCGGAGGTGACGGCGCGAATCACGATCGGGTAGGCGTAGGTGCGACCGTCGCCCTGGACCCCGACCGAGCGCACGACCGGCAGCACGCAGAAGGACTGCCAGAGCTGCCGGTAGAGCTCGGCGGCGCGGATCTCGTCCTGCAGGATCGCGTCCGCGGTGCGGAGGATGTCCAGCCGCTCTTTGTTGACCTCGCCACCGACGATGCGGATCCCCAGCCCCGGCCCCGGGAAGGGCTGGCGCCAGACCATCCGCTCCGGCATCCCCAGCTCGGCACCGACGGCGCGGACCTCGTCCTTGAACAGCATCCGCAATGGCTCGACCAGGTCGAAGTCGAACTCGTCCGGCAGGCCGCCGACGTTGTGGTGGGACTTGATCGTCGCCGCGTGATCGGAGCCACCGGACTCGATCACGTCGGAATAGAGCGTGCCCTGAACCAGGTAGCCGACGTCGTCGAGCTTGGTCGCCTCCTCCTCGAAGACGCGGATGAACTCCTCGCCGATGATCTTGCGCTTGCGCTCCGGGTCGTCCTGCCCGGCGAGCTTGGCGAGGAAGCGCTCTTCCGCGTCGACGTGGACCAGCGGGATGCCGAACTGGCGGAAGGCCTCGACCACCTGCTCGGCCTCGTTCAGGCGCATCAGGCCGTGGTCGACGAAGACACAGGTCAGCCGCTCCCCCACCGCCTTGTGCACGAGCAGCGCCGCGACCGAGGAGTCGACGCCGCCGGAGAGGCCGCAGATCACCTTGCCGTCGCCGACTTGGGCCTGGATCTTCGCGACCTGCTCGGCGATTACCGACTGCGGCGACCACTGCTGCTCGCAGCCGGCGACATCGCGCAGGAAGCGAGTGAGGATCTCGGTCCCGTAGGGCGTGTGCACGACCTCGGGGTGGAATTGAATGCCGTAGAGACCGCGGTCGGGCATCTCGCAGGCGGCGACCGGCGAGCTCGGGCTGGAGGCGAGCGCGGCGAACCCCTCAGGCGCCTCGAAGACGGCGTCGCGGTGGCTCATCCAGCAGCTCTGCTCCTCCGGCAGACCACCCAACAGGCGCCCGCCGCCATCGCGCAGGAACAGATCCGTGCGGCCGAACTCCCCCGTCTCCGCCGACTCGACCCGCCCCCCCAGCGCCAGCACCATCGCCTGCATCCCGTAACAAATCCCCAGCATCGGAATCTCCAGATCGAGCAGCTGCGTCGGAAACGCCGGCGCCCCCTCCTCATAAACCGAGGCGGGCCCCCCAGAGAGGATCAACGCCTTCGGCTTCCGCTCCCTGATCCGCTCGAGCGAAGCATTGGCCGGCAACAGTTCCGCGAACACTCCACATTCGCGGATGCGGCGAGCAATCAGCTGGGAGTACTGCCCGCCGAAGTCGAGCACGAGAACCTCCTCGACAGCCCCCTCCAGCGGGTGGCGTGCAGAGTCAGTCCCCGACGGGTGAGTCGGGGACTGACTCTGTGCGACAGGACCCGCTGGCGAAGGGCTCCCGTCCATCAGTCGTCGGCGACGCCGACTCCGGCGGACACAGCCGCCCGACCGTTCGACCCCATCCCGACCGACTGCTCGTTCTGCAGCTTCTTCCCCTCGCTCATCAGCGCCGGCGCGACCATCACCTCGGCCCGTTGGAAGGAGCGGATGTCCTCGTAGCCGCAGGTGGCCATCGAGGTTTTCAGTGCCCCCATCAGGTTGAAGGTGCCGTCGTTCTCCTGGGCTGGGCCGAGCAGGATCTCTTCCATCGTCCCGTCCTGCTTGGTCGAAACACGGGTGCCGCGCGGCAGCGAGGAATGGAACGTCGCCATCCCCCAATGGAAGCCGCGACCGGGCGCCTCCTTGGCGCGGGCCAGCGGCGAGCCGACCATCACCGAGTCGGCACCGCAGGCGATCGCCTTGGAGATGTCGCCACCGGTGCGCATGCCGCCGTCGGCGATCACGTTGACGTACTCGCCGGTCTCCAGCATGTGCTGGGAGCGGGCGGCGGCGACGTCGGCGATCGCGGTCGCCTGGGGAACGCCGATGCCGAGCACGCCGCGGGTGGTGCAGGCAGCGCCGGGGCCGACGCCGACGAGGACGCCGACGGCACCGGTCCGCATCAGATGCAGGCCGGTCGAGTAGGAGGCGCAGCCGCCGACCACGGTCGGGACCGGGACCTCGGCGATGAACTCCTTCAGGTTCAATGGCGCGACCGTGGTCGAGACGTGTTCGGCCGAGATCACCGTGCCCTGGATGACGAGGATGTCGAGGCCGGCCTCGACCGCCACCTCGTAGTGCTCGCGCACCTTCTGCGGCGTCAGCGAGGCGCAGGCGACGGCGCCGCGGGCCTTGATTTCGGCTACGCGCTTGCCGATCAGCTCGGACTTGACCGGCTCGGTGTAGATCTCCTGCATCAGCCGCGTCGCCACGTGCTTGGGAGCGGCGGCGATCTGCTCCAGGCGCTCCTCGGCGTCCTCGAAGCGAGCCCAGATCCCCTCCAGGTTGAGCACACCGAGGCCGCCCAGCTCATTGACCAGGACCGCGGTGTCGGGACTGACCACACCGTCCATCGCCGAGGCGACCAGGGGCAGATCGAAGCGATAGGGACCGAGGGTCCAACTGATGTCGATGTCGTCGGGATCGCGCGTTCGACGGGAAGGGACGATGGCGATGTCGTCGAATCCGTAAGCGCGGCGGCCCTTCTTGCCGCGGCCGATTTCGATTTCCAAGTGATTCCTCCAGGGCTGGCGTTGAAACAGCCAGACTACACTTCGGCCGGGACCTCCAAATCGTGCACGGCGACCTCGCCGAGCAGGCGCTCGACCTGGTTGCGGTCGACGGTGCCGGCGCCGAAGTGCTGGGTCGACTCCGCCCCGCAGGCGACGCCGTAGGCGAGGCAGTCCTCGGCCGAGCGGCCCTCGTAGCGGGCAGCGACGTAGCCGGCCAGGAAGGCATCTCCGGAGCCGACCGTGGAGACCGGCTCCAGCGGCTCGGTGTGAATTTCGAGCAGGCGCCGCTCCGAGCCCTCGCCGACCGCGGCGACGCAGCCTTCGGGCCGGGTGATCGCGGCCTCGACGGCGCCGAGGCGGACCAGCTCGTTGAGTCCCTGGGCGAGGTCGCTGCCATCGGCGAACTCCTGTCCGACCAGCTCCTCGGCCTCGCGCTCGTTCGGGGTCACCATCGAGGCACCGGCGCGGACCCCGGCCAACATCGCCTCACCCTCGGCGTCGAGCACGACCGCGACGCCGCGGCGGCCGAGGTCGGCGATCAGGCGCGCGTAGAGGTCGTCGCCGGCACCCGGGGGCAGCGAGCCGGCGAGGACGCAGATCTTGGCGCCGCCGGCGAGGTAGCCGATCCGCTCGAACAGCTTCTTCGTCTCCTCCGGGCTGACCGCCGGACCGCGCTCGTTGATCTCGGTCTGCTCGCCGGAGGTCGGGTCGATCACGGCGAGGTTGATCCGGGTCTCGGCGGCGATCCGGGTGAAGTCGGTCAAGACCGACTCTTCGCGCAGGCCTTCCAGCACCCGCGTCCCGGTCGGCCCGCCGACGAAGCCGGCGGCGATCACCGGGCGCCCGAGCAGGCTGAGGGCGCGGGCCACGTTGATGCCCTTGCCACCGGCCACGGTGCGGCTCTCGACCGCGCGGTGGCGGCGCCCGAGGCGGAAGTTCGGCACGGCGACCGTACGATCGATGGCCGCGTTGAGAGTCACGGTGAGGATCACGCCGTTTGCACCTCGGATTCGCTCCCGTCAGTCGTTTCGGCCGGGGGGACGGCGATAGAGAAATACCCCGCCAATCAGTATCACGAACGCCGCGAGCGCGATAGGGATCGGGTGGTCCGCGACGAAGCTGCGGGCGCGGTCGAAAGCGCTTGCCGCGGGGATCGCGCGGGCGGCTTGGAGCGACACCGTGGCGGCGGGGCGGCCATCGACCAGAACCGTCGCGGCACCGAGTCGGGCGCCGCGGCGGACCGGCCCCTCGACCTCTGCGGGCGCCCGCACGTCGAGCTCGAGGCTCTGGCCGCGGCGCAGGCCGACGGCGACGCCGCGGGCGGCGCGCAGCGGCAGTTCGCCGCCGGACCAGCGAATCGCCGGGTCGGCGAGATCCTGCCCGCGATGGATCGGCTGACGCTGCCGGTACTGCGAGAAGCCGTATTCGAGCAGTTCGAGGTTGTCGCTGTAGCGGGCTTCGTCGGTCGGCGCCCCGATCGCGACAGAGATCAGGTCCACCCCCTTGCGGCGGCCGGCGCCGACGAGGACGTAGCCGGCGTCGAAGGTGTGGCCGGTCTTGATCCCGGTCGCCCAGGGCGCCATCAGCAGCAGTTCGTTGATGGTCGAGATCCGCCGTGGCGGCTGCAGACTTCGCAGCAGGGCGTAGCGGGCGTCGGCGATCCTGGCGAAGGCGGGTATCCGCATCAGTCGCTGGCTCAGCGTCGCCAGATCGCGGGCGCTGGAGTAGTTGCCCCGCTGGTCGAGGCCGATCGGGTTCGCGTAGTGAGTATCGGCCAGCCCGAGCGCGGCGGCACGGCGATTCATCTGGGCGACGAAACGCGCCTCGCTGCCGGCGGCGGCCAGCGCCAGGTCGTAGGCGGCGTCGTTGCCACTGCGCAGGATCAACCCATAGAGCAGGTCGCGAACGCTGATCCGCTGGCCCGTGCGCAGCCCCAGCAGCGACTCGCCGTAGATCGGGTCATAGGGCGCCGCCCGCACGATCTTGTCGAGCGGCAGCTCCTGCAGCGCCACGTAGGCGGTCATCAGCTTGGTCGTGCTGGCAATCGGCAGCTGCTTGGTGGCGGCATGCGAATCGAGCACAGTGCCGGTGCGGGCGTCGATCAACGTCCAGGCACGGGCCAGCGGCTGTGGCGCCGCCGGCGCGGTCGCGGCGAGGCACAGCGCCGCCAGCAGCGCCGCGGTCAGCGCGACGCCGAAACGGCGTCGGCTCATCGCAGCTTCAGCGTCTGGCCGGCGATCAGGATCTGGGGGTCGACTTCCGGATTGAGGGCGAGGATGTGAGCCACCGGAATGCCGGTTCTGTGCGCGATCGAGACCAAGGTGTCACCGCTCTTGACGACGTAGGTTGCGGCCTTCGTCTTCGGCTTGTGGGCGGGGTGGTCGCTCCCTTGCCGCGACTTCGTATCGGAGTCGGAACCCCCAAGCGAAGCGGAGACGACCACGACGATCAGCAGGACCGCCCCGACCAGAGCGATCAGGGCGAAGATGCGGGCGAAGGCGCTGGTGCGTTTTTCCATTGGCAGATCGAGTATCGGCTCGGGGGGCGCTGATCGTAATAACCGATGCGGGCGTGTTCAGATGGTCGAAATGTCCCAAACGGTCGCGCGCAGGCGCTCGGCGGCGGCGGCGGGATCTGGATCGGCGGCGATCCCACGTGAGGCGGCAACCAGAGCCGCCGCTCGTCCGGGCGCGAAGGCGGGGCCGAGCAGCTCCGGCTGCCCGCCCTGCACACCGACGCCGGGGATGAGGAAGATCGAGCTCGGCATCAGCTCCCGCAGGCGACCGATGTGCTCGGGCTCGGTGGCGCCGACGACGGCGCCCATGCCGCTGAGGCCGCACTTCCCCCGCAGGCGCGGGGCGAGCCCGGCGACCAGCGATGCGAGGCTCTCGTGCAGGGGTCGCTCCGGCGCCGGCAGGTCCTCGACGTCGGCGGCGCCGGGGTTGCTGGTGCGGACGAGCGCGAAGACGCCCGCCCCAGCCTCGACCGCGGCCGCGACCAGCGGCTCGAGGGCATCGAGGCCGAGCAGTGGGTTAGCGGTGAATGCATCGGCGCCGAGGCCGGGGACGGGGCCCCACGGCGTCGGCGTCTCCCCGACCAGGGCCTGCGCGTAGGCGGCAGCGGTGACGGGCACGTCGCCGCGCTTGCCGTCGGCGACCACCAGCAGTCCCGCTTCGCGGGCGGCGGCGCAGACATCGCCCAGGGCCGTCCAGCCAGGGGCGCCGAGGCGCTCGAAGCAGGCCAGCTGCGGCTTCACCGCGACACAGGCGGGGCCGGCGCGCTCGATCAGCGAGCGGCAGTGACTGACCACGGCGGCGGCGGCCAGCTCGGCGGCCATCGCCCCGGGGGCGGCGCCCGTCTCCCCCGACCCCGCCAAATTGGCGGGGTCGGGGTCGAGGCCGAGGCAGATCTGGCTGCGACGCTCGTCGACGAGCGTCGCCAGCCGATCGGCGAACAGCGTCAGGGAATCAGCCGCCCTTGACCTTGGTCTTCAGGGCCGAGCCGGCGGAGAAGCGCGGAACCTTGCCGCCCGGAATCGTGATCCGCTCGCCGGTGCGCGGGTTGACGCCCTGGCGGGGGCCACGCTCGGCAACGTGGAATTTGCCGAAACCGGTGAAGCTGACCTCACCGCCGGAGCTCAGCGTGTTGGTGATCGCCTCGAGCACCGCGTCAACGGCGTCGCTCGCGGCTTTCTTGCTGCCGAGCCGGTCATCGCCGGCAAGTTGGTCCAGAAACTCAGCCTTGGTCACGTCGGAAATCCTCCTCGGGGGTTGAAGACGGGCGCCAATCTAACAGCGGGCTCGGCGTAAGACCGGTGCCGCGGTCAAGAGCCACTGACGGCCAGGGCGCCGATCAGCAGCGGCGGCGTCCGTACGGACCCCCCAAAAGGCACCCAGCGGGCCTCTGCCCCGGCCGCCTCGACCGAGCCCAGCAGCGACAGCAGGTCGCCCGCGATCGTGAACTCGCGCACCGGCTCGGCCAGCTCGCCGGCGCGGATCGCCCGTCCGGAGGCGCCGACCGAAAAGACGCCGGTAACGGGGTTGACGCCGGAGTGCAGGCCGGCGACGTCGGTGACGAAGATCCCCTCTCCGGCCCGCGCCAGCAGCTCGGGAAAGGACTGCGCGCCGGTGCCGACGACGAGGTTCGAGGCCGAGACCGAGGGTTGCGAGCGGTAGCCCTGACGGGAGGCGTTGGCGGTCGAGGTGGCGCCGCCTCGATTGGCGGTATAGGTGTCGTAGAGATAGGCGCGCAGGCGGCCGCCCGCGATCAGCGCGGTGCGGCGCCGGGGCACGCCCTCGCCGTCGAACGGCGCCGAGGCCGAACCCTCGGGGTCGCGGCCGTCGTCGTGCAGGACCAAGGCCTCACCGGCGAGCTCCTCGTCGAGCCGGCCGGCGAACGGCGAGCGCCCGCGCTGCACGGCGGCGGCGCTGAGGGCGCCGCCGATCAGCCCGGCGAAGCTGGCGGCGACAGTCGGGTCGAGGATGACCGGACAGGAGCGTGAGATGGGCTTGGATGCGCCGATCATCGCGACCGCGCGCTCGGCTGCTTCGCCGCCGATCGCCTCCGGGTCGAGGCCGGCCGGTCCGCGGGCGAGGCCGAAACCGAGCCCGGTCTCGCGCGCCCCGTCACCCTCGGCCATTGCCTGCAGATAGGCGAAACAGCTGGACGCCTCGTACTCGCCGGCGACGCCGGCCGAGGAGGCGATCGCGACCCGCTCGGCGGAGTCGGCGTAGACGACCTGCTCGACGCCGGCCACACCCGGGTCGGCGGCGAGCGCGGTCCGCTCCACGGTCAGCGCCAGCTCGGCCACCTCGGCGGTGCCCCAGGAACCGACCGTGGGGTCGCTGAGGCCGGCCAGCGCCTCGACCGGGGCGGGCTCGGCGGGGGCGGCGAACTCGTCCTCGTCGGCGACCGCCGCCGCCTCCGCGGCACGAGCGGCGATCGCACCGACGCCCTCCTCGGAGAGGTCGGTGCCATAGGCGTAGCCGACGCGACCGCCGATCCAGGCGCGCACGCCGATCCCGCTCTGGGTGGCCGCGGTCAGGCTCTCGACCTCGCCGCCGTGGACGCGGACCTCGCGGCCGCCGTCGCGCGAGGCGTAGGCCTCGGCCGCGCCGGCGCCGGCCGCCAGGGCCGCCTCGACCGCGCGCCCGGCGATCGCGCTCAGCTCGGTCACAGTTCAGTCCCGCCAACGGTCATCGCGCCGACCCGGACGTGGCCCTGGCCGGTGCCGACCGGCACCCGCTGTCCGCCCTTGCCGCAGATCCCGGTCTTCATGAAGAAGTCGTCGCCGACCGCGTCGATCGCCATCAACGCCTCGAGGCAGTTGCCGATCAGGGTCGCGCCGCGGCAGGGACGGGTGACCTTGCCGCCCTCGATCAGGTACCCCTCGGAGACCCCGAAGACGAAGTCGCCGGTCGCCGGCTCGACCTGCCCGCCGGCGAAGGAGACCGCGTAGAAGCCCTTCTCGACCTCGGCGATCATCGCCTCGGGAGTGGCGTCGCCGGGGGCGATGTAGGTGTTGGTCATCCGCGGCAGCGGCAGGTGGCGAAAGCTCTCGCGGCGGCCATTGCCGGTCGAGGCGACGCCGTCGCGCTCGGCGCTGAGGTGGTCGTAGAGGTAGGCGGTCAGGCGCCCGTCCTCGATCACCTGCGTCTTCTGCGTCGGCGCGCCCTCGTCGTCGATCGCGTCGCTGCCCCACTCGTTCGGCAGGCGGCCGTCGTCGTAGGCGTTGAGCAGCGGCTGCGCGACCTGCTCCCCGAGCTTGCCGACGTAGACGCTGGCCTGCTTGTGGATGTGGTCGGCCTCGAGCCCGTGGCCGGTCATCTCGTGGAAGAGGACGCCGCCGAAGCCGCCGCCGACGACGACCGGCATCGAACCCGAAGGCGCCGGCCCGGCATCGAGCAGGGTCAGCGCCTTGCGAGCTGCCTGTTCGGCGATCGAACCGGGGTCGTCTTCCAGCAGCTCGAAGCCACGGTGGGCACCGAGCGTCTCGGCACCGGTCTCGACGGTTTCGCCGCGGCGGGCGACCGCCTGGGCACCGATCCGGGTGCGGGTGCGGTCGTCGCCGGTGAGCAGCCCCTCGGAGTTGGCGACCGCGACCTCACGCCGCGCCTCGGCGTAGGAAGAGGTGAACTGGGCAATCTCGGCGCCGGCGCCGCGGGCGCGCTCGTCGAGCTCGCGCAGCAATGCCGCCTTGCGCTCCGCCGGGACATCTTCGGGATGGACCTCGATCGGCAACGGCGCGCTTGCCGCCGCGGTCAGCTCCCGCGGCGCGCGGCGCTCTCCCCGCAACGCCGCCGCGGCCTCGTCGGCGGCGCGTTCGAGGTCGGCCGGGTCGAGGCCGTCGACGTGGGCGAAGTAGGTGGTGCCGCCCTCGACCACGCGCACCCCGGCGCCCTGCTCGGCGCCGGACTGGACCGCCTCGATCCGCGACTCGTCGATCGACATCGAAAGCCCGTGCCGGCGTTCGGCGAAGACCTCGGCGAAGCGGCCGCCGTTGGCGAGGGCCCGGGACAGCACCCGTTCGGCGACGGCGGGCTCGAGCAGCTCGCTCACGCCTTCGGTCGCTTTCCGGCCAGCTCGATCAGGCGTCCGGCGGCGGCGAACAGCTCGGCCCCCGCGGTCGAATCCTCGGCGTGGTCGCTGCTGCGCCCGTTCGGGTAGTAGAGACGCGCAAAAGGTCGGCGCGAGACCCGACGCCGGCGCATGTAGGCGGCGGCCTCGTCGGCGTAGCCGGAGACCCGGTCGAGCAGGATCCGGTGGGGCTTCGGGGGCATCAGCCCTCCTCCGCCTCGGGAACGCGGCCAAGCGACAGGTCGCGCAGGGTCTGGCGCAGGTCGAAGAAGAGCAGCGAGGCGAGGGCGAGGCGCTCGGTCACCGCGACCGCGGTGAGGCCGGCGTGGCGGAGCGCGAAGACCTCCCCCTGCTCGGCGGCGACGTGGACCTGCTCGACCGGCTCGGTGCCGCCCTCGTCGGCGATCGCGAGCAGCGCCGCGGCGTCCTCCGCCCAGCGCTCGCGGTCGCCCGCGGCGGCGAGGACGGAGCCGTCGGCGGCGAGGATCGCCGCCCCGCGCAGGTCGGGAGACATCTCCGCGAGAAAGGCCAGGGCCGCCTCGGCGGCGTCGCCCGGAGCGACCTCGGTGGTGGCAGCGTCGGCCATGTGAGTGAAAATAGCGACCGTGCCCCTCGCCCGAGCCTCCTGGATCACCGTCATCGCCGTATGTGCGATCGCCGCGATCCTCTTCGCGATCAGCGGTTACACCGGCTACACGATCGTTTTGGTCGCGGTCGGCCTCGCCGCCGCGGTCAACCTGCTGCCGCCGCCCTGACCCTGGTCCGCCGCCCTGTCAGCCCGACCGGAACGGGCCCGAGTCGGCGTCGTCGGGCTCCCGGAACGAGGTCTCGGGCTCGACGTGGATCAGCACCTCTGCCTGGGGGATCTCCGCCTGGATCGAGTCGCGCATCCGGTGCGCCAAGGTGTGAGCGAGCTCGAGGCTGGTCCCGGAGCGGTACTGGACGTGGAAGTCGACGTAGCGGCGGCTGCCGGCGCGGCGGGCGCGCAGCTTGTGGTAGCCGGCAACCTCCGGCGTGCGGGCGGTGGCGATCGCCGTCTCGATCCGGTCGAGCTCGACCTCGGGGAGCGTTTCGTCGACGAGGATCCCGGAGGAGCGGCGGATGATCGCGATCCCAGCAGCGACGATCGCCATCGCGACGACCAATGCGGTGATGGAGTCGAAGGCGGCGATGCCGGTGATCTCGACCAGGGCGAGCCCGACCAGGACCCCGGCCGAGGTCATCGCGTCGGTCCGCAGATGCGCCGCGTCGCCCTCCAGCGCCGGCGATTCGAGCGCCTTCGCACGCCGGTAGAGGACCGTCGAGACGGCGAGGTTGGCAATCACCGAGAACCCCATCACGGCGATGCCGACTCCGAGCGATTCGACCTCGGAGCCGATGACCAGCCGGTGGGTCGCCTCGTAGACGATGATCCCGGCCCCGACCAGGATCAGCATCCCCTCGATCGTCGCCGCCAGGCTCTCGACCTTCTCGTGGCCGTAGGGGTGCTCGGCGTCGGCCGGCTCGTCGGCTTTGCGGACCGAGACGAAGGCGATGACCGAAGCGACCAAGTCGATCAGCGAGTGAACCGCCTCGGTGAGGATCGCGATCGAGCCGGTGATCGCCCCGGCAGCGAGCTTAAGCGCGATCAGCAGCGCGTTGGAGGCGATCGAGAGCGCCGCCGCCCTGCTTTTCGTCCGGATCACGGCGCTCCGGCCGTCTCCAGGCCGAGGTGCCGCGCCAGCTCGCGCACCGCCCGGCCGCGGTGGCTGATCGCGTTCTTCTCGGCGGCGCTGAGCTCGGCATAGGTGCGGTCGTCCTCCGGGCCGGTGTCGTCGGGGACGAAGGCGGGGTCGTAGCCGAAGCCGCCGCTGCCCCGCCGCTCGTCCAGCAACCGGCCCTCGCAGCGCGCTTCGAAGACATGCTCGGCGCCGTCCTCGTCGATCAGCGCAATCGCGCAGACGTAGGCGGCGCGGCGGTTGCCGTCGGCGGCGTCGACTTCGCGCAGCAGCTTGTCGAGATTGACCTCGTCGCTCGCGCCCGCACCGGCGTAGCGGGCCGAGTAGATGCCGGGGGCGCCGCCGAGGTCCTCGGCGGCGATGCCGGAGTCGTCGGCGATCGTCACCGCACCGGTCGCCGCGCGCACGGCCCGCGCCTTGATCAGCGCGTTGGCCTCGAAGCTGTCGCCGTCCTCCGGCGGCATTTCGAACCCGGACGGCAGCGGCTGCAGATCCACCGCCGGCAGCAGTTCCACCATCTCCGCGAGCTTGTGCCGGTTGCCGGTGGCGAGTATCAAGCGACCTTCTCCTGCACCTCCCGCAGGCGGGCGATTCCGCCCTCCGCGAGGGCGAGTAGATCGTCGAGCGAGGCCCGCGAGAGCGGCGTGCGCTCGGCCGTCGCCTGCACCTCGACGAGGCCGCCGTCGCCGGTCATGACCACGTTGGCGTCGACCTCGGCGTTGGAGTCCTCGATGTAGTCGAGGTCACAGAGGGCGCGCCCGTTGACCATGCCGACGCTGATCGCCGCGACCGAGCCGGTCAGGGGCATCGTCTCCAGCGCTTTCTTGTCGATCAGCTTCTGGAAAGCCTGGCGCAACGCGACGTAGCCGCCGGTGATCGCCGCGCAGCGGGTGCCGCCATCGGCTTCGAGCACGTCGCAGTCGACGTAGACGCTGCGTTCGCCCATCGCCTTGAAGTCGACGACGACGCGCAGCGAGCGGCCGATCAGGCGCTGGATCTCAACCCCGCGCCCGTCCTGCTTGCCCTTGGAGATATCGCGCTGCTTGCGGTCGCCGGTCGAGGCGGGGAGCATCGCGTACTCGGCGGTGACCCAGCCTTTGCCGCGGCCCTGCATCCAACGGGGCACGGATTCGTTGACCGAGGCGGTGCAGATGACCCGGGTTTTGCCGATCGAGATCAGCGCCGAGCCATCGGCGCTGGCGACGAAACCGGGGTCTATCGTCACCGGGCGATTGTCGGCGGGGGCACGGTCGTAGCTACGGGAAGCGGGCATCGAGCGAGTCTTTCACGCGAGGCGACCGAGCGCCGGGAGCGCTCAGCGCTGCGGGTGCACGCGCAGGCCGCGCTGGTCGAAATGGGCGTCGAAGGCGAAAGCCTCACCGCCCCCGTCGCGCTCGATCAGCGCGAAAGAGGTCGCGTCGACGTAGCTCCAGCGCTTGTCGCGGTGGCTCTCGAGGATCTCCCAGGCATCGCCCTCCACCGTCTCGTCGAGCCGGACCAGCTCGATCGCGTCGCTGGCACGGAAACGCCGGCCCCACTCGACCGCCTCCTCGCGACCGACCCGGACCAGCAGCGCCGTGTAGGTCTCGGCGAAGACGTAGTTGGAAGTGAACAGGGCAGCGCCCTCCGCAAGCAGGTTCGAGAGCGCCGCCCGCGCGAGCTCGTGCTCCGCCTCGGCGGCGTTGCGCAACGCGACGAAAGCGCTGGTGTCGACGAAGACCGACCTCATCGGCCGTAGAGGTCGTGGTCCAGCGTGGTCACGCTGGTGCCCGCCTTGCCACGACCGGGCGACTCGTCGACCAGATAGCTGAGAAGGGGATCCGCCGCGGAATCGAGGCGCCGGGCCCGCTCGGCGTCGATCAGCTCACGCACGACCGCCGCGATGCTGCCCGATTTGCCCGCCCGCTGCCGTAGCCAGCGATGCTGACCCTCGTCCAGATATAGCTGGGTTCGATGCTTCATGCTGTCATACAGCATACGGCGCAACCCGGACGGAACCGGCGCCATCGTCGTCCCTGCAGTCGTCATCCCAATCCCTCGCTTTCCCGGCCTTACCAGGGGAAAGACGCCAAGCGCCCTCCCCTATTTGAAGGCGACCTTGTCCACGGCCTCCTTGATCTTGTTCACGATCACGTCGGCGAGCTCGGTCCCCTGTTTGCCGTTGAACCCCTTCATCGCCGCCACCATCCCGACCATCAGCAGCGAGACCAGCAGGATCAAGCCGACGTACTCGACCGTCCCCTGCCCCGTCTCCTCCGCCAGCAGCCGGATCCGGCGCAGCCGCCGGGCGACCGTTGTGTGCAGGTACCCCATCAATGCGTAGACCATCGAAGCCTCCTCGCTCGGTTTGGAAGCCGATGCTCGGCCGTGCCGGCGCACCGATCCAGACCCGAGTGCCACAAGTTCGCAACGGCAGCGAGTCGAATCCGTCGCGGCCGGCCCCGTCTGCTCCGACCTCGCTTCGCTCCCCAGCCGCGGATACCCTGACCCGGGTGCGCGTCCTCGTCGTCACCAACTTCGAGCCCGACGAGGCGGCGCCCCAGCGCGGGCGCTGGGTCCGCGACCAGATCGACGGCGTGCGCCGGGCCGGGATCGACGTCGACGTCTTCAGCTTCCCCCCCGGCCGCAACGAGTACATCCCGGCGACGCGCCGGCTGCGAGCGCTGCTGCGACGTGAGCGCTTCGACCTGGTGCACGCCCACTACGGCCTGCCCGGCTGGTGCGCGCGTCTGGCCGGAGCCAGCCCGCTGATCGTCACCTTCCACGGCACCGATGTCCGCCACGGCATCGTCGGCCCGCTCTCGCGCCGCCTCGCCTGGCGGGTCGACCTCGTCGCCGCCGTCTCGCGAGCGCTGTTCGAGGAGGAGGACGGACGTCCCGGACTTCCCGCCGTCCCCGGCTCGGCCGTCCTGCCCTGTGGGCCCGACCTCGACCGCTTCGAGCCGATGCCGCGCGCCCACGCCCGGGGCGAGCTGGGCCTCGATCCCGAGCAACCGTTCCTCTTCTTCCCCGCCAATCCCGAGCGGCCCGAGAAGCGCCACGACCGCGCCGCCGAGCTCGCCGCCAGCCTCGGCGCGGAGCTGCGCAGCGGCGGCTCGATCGAGCCGGAACGGATGCCGCTCTGGATCAACGCCGCCAACGCGGTCCTCATCACCTCCGACTACGAGGGGTTCGGGATGGCCGCGATCGAGGCGCTGGCCTGTGAGGTGCCGGTGCTCTCGACCCCCGTCGGCGTCGCCCCCTACGCGCTGCACGGCATCGCGGGGTGTCTCTGCGCGCGTTTCGACGTCGCCACCTGGAGCGCCGCCGCCCGCCCTCACCTGGGCGCCGAGGAGCCGCGCGTCGCCGGCGCCGACCGCGCCGCGACGCTGTCCGCGGAGCGGATGGCCGCGCGCGCGATCGAGGCCTATCGCGACGTCACCCGCACCCGGTATTAGATTGAGCCCATGAGCGCGGAGCGAGCAAGCGGCGAGAATCTCAGCGCCCAGGTCGCGGAGGCCGAAAAACAGCTGCGGGCCGCGGCCGAGGTCGCCAGCGCCGCCGAGCGCCGCGCTCGCGCCGAGATCGAGGCGCTGGAGGCCGACTTGGAGCGCGAGCGGGCCGGCGCCGACGAGGTTCGCGAGAAGCTGCGCCTCGAGCACGAGGAAGAGCTGCAGCGCGAGCGCGAGGCAAAGGAGCGGGCGATCGCCGCCGCGGCCGAGCGACTCGGCGAGATCGAGGCCCAGACCGAAGCGGCGGAGAAGCGGGTCGAGGCGGCGGAGCAGCGGGCCGAGGAGGCGGAGCGCGCCGTCGCCGCGGAGAAGGCGCGGGCGCGCGAAGGCGCCGCCGCCTGGCTGCGCGAGCAGCTGAACTCGATCCGCCGAGAGGCTGAGAGGCGATAACCACTCCGAGCGGCGAGTTCGACGTCGTCGTCATCGGCGGCGGCGCTGCCGGACTGTGGACGGCACTGCGCGCGGCCGAGCAGGGGGGCAGCGTCTGCGTCGTCTCCCGCACGCCGCTCTCCCAGAGCGCCAGCTTCTGGGCCCAGGGCGGCCTGGCGGCGGCGCTAGAACCGGACGACTCGCCCGATGCCCACGCCGCCGACACGATCGTCGCCGGGCGCGGGCTCTGCCGAGCCGCAGCGGTGCGGGTGCTGGTCGACGAGGCCCCGGCGGCGGTCCGCGACCTCCTCGCCCGCGGAGTCGTCTTCGACCTCGACCACGAGGGCCGGCTGACGCTCGGCCTCGAGGGCGGTCACTCGAGCCGGCGCATCGTCCACTCCGGAGGCAGCCAGACCGGCCACGAGCTGACCTCGAAGCTGGCGGGGATGGTCGCCGCCGAGAAGCGGATCGAGGTGCGCGAGCGGACCTCGGCGCTGGCCATGTGGAGCGACGGCGAGCGCTGCCACGGGGTCGTCACCGGCGCCGGGCCGATCGCCGCCACCGCGACCGCGCTCGCCACCGGCGGCGCCGCGGCACTGTGGCGCCGGACCACCAACCCGCGCGGCGCGATCGGCGCCGGGCCGGTGCTGGCGGCCATGGCCGGTGCCGACCTCGCCGACCTCGAGTTCTGCCAGTTCCACCCCACCGCCCTCTCACTGCCGGACTCGCCCTCCGACGGGGTCCTGATCACCGAGGCGATCCGCGGCGAGGGCGCGAAGCTGCTCGACGCCGGGGGCGAGCGCTTCACCGACGAGCTCGCCCCTCGCGATGCCGTCACCGCGGCGATCCTCGAGCAGATGCGCGCCGACGGTGCCACCTGCGTCAAGCTCGACCTGCGCGAGATCGACCCGGCTCGCTTCCCCAACGTCTTCGCCTCGCTCACCGCGGCCGGGCTCGACCCCAGGGCGGAGCCGGTGCCGGTGGCGCCGGCGGCCCACTACACGATGGGTGGGATCGCGGTCGACCTCGACGGGCGCTCCTCGCTGCCCGGCCTCTACGCGGTCGGCGAGTGCTCCTGCACGGGGCTGCACGGTGCCAACCGGCTCGCCTCCAACTCGCTCAGCGAGTGCTTCGTGTTCGGCGGCCGCGCCGCGACCGCGGCCGTGGCAGAGACCGCGGCTGCGCGACGGCCGCCGCTGCCGAGCGCAACATTCGCCTCGCCGACGCAGGGGACTCGCGACGCGGTCTGGCGCCGGGCGGGGCCGATGCGCAACCCCGACGACCTCGCCGCCCTCGTTTCCGATCCCTACCTCCTGGCCAAGGCGATAGCCCGCGCCGCGCTCGGGCGGCGCGAGTCGCGCGGCGGTCACCTGCGGACCGACTGCCCCGAGACCGACCCGAGCCTCGACGGAGTCCACTTCGTCCTCGGCGCCGACGGCGAGGTCCGGCGCGAGGAGTGGCGGTAGCGTCAGCGCATGCTGCTCGGAGTCGACGTCGGCGGGACCTTCACCGACGCGGTTCTGATCGACGACGGCGCCGTCCACACGGCCAAGGTGCCGACCACTCCGGGGGAGGAGTCGGCAGGAGTGATGGAGGCCGTCGGTGCGGTCCTCGAACGGGCGGATGCCGACGCCGCCGACGTGGCCGTCTTCGCGCACGGGATGACGGTCGGGACCAACGCCCTACTGGAGGAACGCGGGGCGCGGACGGCGCTCGTCGCCACCCGCGGCTTCGCCGACCTGCTCGAGGTCGGCCGCCAGGATCGTCCCCACCTCTACCGGCTCTGCGCCCCGAAGCCGGTACCGCTGGTCGAGCCCGCGCTGCGACTGGAGGCGGAGGAGCGGATCGCCCCCAGCGGCGTCGTCACCCCGCTCGGCGAGGGTGAGCCGGAACGCCTGGCGGCGCGGTTGCGCGAGAGCGGCGCCGAGTCGGTGGCGATCTGTCTCCTCTTCTCCTACCTCGATCCCGCGCACGAGCGGCGCCTCGCCGAGCATCTGCGCGACGAGCTGCCCGGAGTCCACGTCTCGGCCTCGCACGAGGTGCTGCCCCGCTTTCGCGAGTACGAGCGCTGCTCGACGACGACGATCGACGCCTACCTGAGCCCGCTGCTCGGCCGCTACCTGGGCCGGCTCGAGCGGGCGGCCACCGGAGCCGGGCTGCCGAGTCCCCTGGTGATGCAGTCGTCCGGCGGCGTCGCGCCGGTCGCGGAGGCCGCCCGAGCCGGCGCCTGGAGCGTCCTCTCGGGCCCGGCCGGCGGTGCCGTCGGGGCCGGGCTGCTGAGCCGCGTCAGCGGCGACGGCAACGCTCTCGGCTTCGACATGGGCGGGACCTCCTGCGACGTCTGCATGGTCGAGGACGGCGAGGTCAGGCGGACCGACTCGCGGCGGATCGCCGGCCGCACGATCCAGCTGCCGATGGTCGACGTCCACACCGTCGGCGCCGGCGGCGGCTCGGTCGGCTGGCGCGACAGCGGCGGCGCCCTCCGGGTGGGCCCGCGCTCGGCCGGCGCCCAGCCGGGACCCGCCTGTTACGGACGCGGCGGCGAGGAGCCGACCGTTACCGACGCCAACCTCCTGCTCGGCCATCTCGCCGCCGACTCTCGTCTGGCCGGCGGCGTCGCCCTCGACGCCGAGGCGGCCGCGGCGGCGGTTGGCGCTCTCGCCGACTCGCTCGACCTGGAGCCGCTCGAGGCGGCCATCGGGATCATCCGCGTCGCCAACCAGGAGATGGTGCGGGCGCTGCGGGTCGTCACCGTCGAGCGCGGCATCGACCCCCGCGGCTTCGCCCTCCTCCCCTTCGGCGGCGCCGGCCCGATGCACGCCGCCGCGATCGCCGCCGAGCTCGGGACCGAGACGATCCTCTGCCCCCGCGCCGGCGGCGTGCTCTCGGCCTTCGGCCTCTGTGCCTCGGACCGCCGCCGCGATACCGCCCACACCGTGATGCTGAGCGGCACCGACCTCAGCGCCGAGCGGGTCGCGGACGAGGTCGCCGGGCTAATCGCTGCGACCGGTGCCGATCTCGAGCGGGCGCGGCCCGAGCTCGTCTACGAGATGCGCTACGCCGGCCAGGCCTTCGAGCTGCCGGTCCCGGGCCCGGCCGCGCCCGATCCCGCGGACCTGGTGCGGCGCTTCGAGGAACTTCATGAGGAGCGCTACGGACACCGCGATCCCGACGGCGAGGTCGTCCTCGTCGACATCCGCCTGGCCTTGGTCGTCCCCGGCCCCGAGCCACACCCGGCCGCCGCGGCCGCCGGCGAGCTCGAGCAGACGAGCCGCCCGGTGCGCTTCGACGGCGACTGGGTCGAGACGCCGGTGCTGCGTGGCGAGCCCGCCGCCGGCACCGCCGCCGTGGGACCGGTCGTCTTCGAGCTGCCCGAGGCGACCCTGGTCCTGCCACCGGGATGGAGCGCCGCGGTAGACAGCGCCGGCACCATCGTCGCGCGGTTCCAAACCCACGAGACCGGCGGGAGGGGAACGCGATGACGGCACTGGACCCGATCGCGCTCCAGGTCCTGATCGGCGGCCTGCGTGCCGCCTGCGACGAGATGGGCGCGGCGCTGATCCGCTCGGCCTACTCGGCCAACATCAAGGAGCGCCACGACTGCTCGACCGCCCTCTTCGACCGGAACGGGGAGCTGGTGATGCAGGCCGAGCACATCCCCGTCCACCTCGGCTCGATGCCCGATGCGGTCGCCGCCGTGCTGGACGAGCAGCAGCGCCCCGGGGTCAGCTGGATCCTCAACGACCCCTACCGCGGCGGCACCCACCTGCCCGACGTGACCCTGATCCTGCCGGTCTTCGGCAGCAAGGAGCTACTCGGGTTCGCCGCCAGCCGCGCCCACCACGCCGACATCGGCGGGCCGACTCCGGGCGGGATGCCGGCCTTCTCGAAGACCCTCGACGAAGAGGGCGTGGTGATCCCGCCGACCAGAGTCGACGACGCCGTGCTGCGGCAGCTATCCGCGCGGATGAGAGCACCGCGGCAGCGACTGGCCGACCTGCGGGCGCAGCAGGCCGCCAACCAGGTCGGCGAGGCCCGCCTGCTCGAGCTGGCAGAGCGCCATGGCCCCGAGCTGCTCCGCGCCGGCATGGAGGAGATCCTCGCCTACGCCGAGCGCCGCACCCGCGCCGCCCTCGCCGCGCTCCCCGACGGCACCTACACCGCCGCGGACGTGCTCGAGGACGATCGCGAAGGCGCCAGCCACGACGCGACGCTGCGGGTGGAGGCGACGATCGACGGTGAGAGCCTGCGGCTCGACTTCAGCGGCAGCGACCCGGAGGTCGAGGGCAACCTCAACTGCCCGTTGTCGGTGACCAAGTCGGCGGCCTTCTTCGCGGTCCGGGTCCTCGCCGACCCCGAGGCACCGCCGTCGGCCGGCGCCCACCGCCCGATCGACGTCGTGGCGCCGTCCGGCTGCCTGCTCAACGCCCGCTATCCCGCCGCCGTCGCCGCCGGCAACGTCGAGACCTCGAGCCGGGTCGCCGACCTGGTCGCGGCCGCGCTCGGCGGCGCCCGCCCGGTCCCCGCCCAGGGCCAGGGGACGATGAACAACCTCACCCTCGCCAACCAGGACTTCACCTACTACGAGACCCTCGGCGGCGGCCAGGGCGCCTGCCCCGACGCGGACGGCCCGAGCGCGATCCACGTGGCGATGTCGAACACCCTCAACACTCCGGTCGAGGCGCTGGAGACGGAGTTCCCGCTGCGGGTGCGCGAGCTCTCGATCCGCCGCGACAGCGGCGGCGATGGCCGTCACCGGGGCGGCGACGGGCTCGTCCGCGAGATCGAAGCGCTGGCGCCGATGCGCTTCACCCTGCTCGGCGAGCGCCGCCGCCACGCACCGCGCGGGCGCGAGGGCGGCAAGGACGGCGAGCGGGGCCGCGACCTGCTCAACGGCGAGCCACTTCCCGGCAAGGCCGAGGGCGATCTGGTGCCCGGGGACCGGCTCCGGATCGAGACTCCCGGGGGCGGCGGGACGGATTAAGGACCGTTAATGACCAATAATTTTGAGATTCCGCCCCGCTCGTCTAGAATGCGCGACCGCGGGCAGGCGGAACGGCTGTTTGACGGCTGCACGCCCAGCCCATCCCCCGATTCACTCACCTTCGCAGGAGTCTTAATTCACATGCCGATCGCTTTCAAGGAATGGGCAGTAACCGTTCGCGCTCTCGCCGAGGGTGAGCAGCTGCTGACCCTGCGCAAGGGCGGCATCCGCGAGGAGAACAAGCATTTCGAGCTCGAGCACGAGCGCTTCTTCCTCTACCCCACCTTCGACCACCAGCGCAACGACCTGGTCCGTGAATCGCACCACCCGGAGCTGAGCCGCGCGCTCGAGGAGGGTGTCTGGCCCGACGAGGAGCCGCCGCCGAAGGCTCTGCTCCAGGACGGCGGCATCCCCCAGCCCGACCGGGTTCGTCTGCGCGCCTGGGCCGAGGTCGTCGACCACGTCACGATCAACGACCGCCGCACTCTCGACAGCCTTTCGCCGTACTACGTCTGGACCCCGGACTACGCCGAGAAGCGGCTGAGCTGGAAGCGGCGTCACCCGCTGCACGTCCTGCTGCTGCGGGTCCACCGCATTCCCCGCCCGGTCACGGTGCGGGTCCGCGACGAGTACCACGGCTGCCGCTCCTGGGTCGAGATCGACCGCGACCTTCCCTTCGAGGGCACCCCGGTGATGGCCGACGAAGAGTTCGACCGCGCCCGCCAGGAGATACGCGACGTATGTGGCGCCCCCGAGCCGGCCCTCGTCTGAGGCCACCTGACCGGCGCACTTCGGCGTCCTCGGTCGCTCGCGTGCGGAGCACGCTTCGCTCCCTGCGTCCTTGAATTGCTTGGTCAGTCGACCTCATTCGTCGGGCCGGTCTGAGGACTAACCTCGCGGAATGTCCTGGATTGAGACTGAGTCGCTGTCGTTCACCGCGCGTCACGACAGCGACGATTCGGCGTTCGCGGAGCGGACGCTGGACCGGATGGAGGACCTGCGGCTGCGACTCGAAGATCGCTTCGCGCGGGTCCCCGGCGAGGTCACAGTGGTGATCCACACCAACCCGGCCTGGCTGACGATGGCCCACCCCTTCCTGCCCGCGGCCCGCTGGTCCGCGGCGCCGGCCGGGCGCCGCTACCTGGCCGGCTGGGCGATGGCGACCGAGCTGCACGTGCTCAACGACCCGCACATGGAACGCCGGGCCGCCGGCGACGACTCGTTGGAGGCGCTGCGCGGCACCGCTGAGCGTCTCTACGCGCAGCTGGTGATCGCCGCCAACAACACCGCCCTCCCCCCCTCCTGGACCCCGCGCCGCTTCGCCCGCTACCTGCGTTGGGCCTGGCTGGTCGAAGGCGGCGCCCAGTACTTCGCCCGCCAGGTCGGGCTCTACCGCGCTGCCGTGATCCGCCGCCTGCGCGAGAGCGCCCGGCCCTCGTTTCCACCCTCGCGCCGCGACGCCGTGATCCTCGGCGGCACGATCTTCGACCTGCTCGAGAACGAGCGTGGTCCCGAGGCCTGCGAGCGCCTGGTCCACGAACTGAAGCCGGGCGGACCGGTGCCGACGATCGAAGACGCCTTCGACGCCCGCTTCCGCGACATCGAGGAGGTCTGGCGCGACCACCTGCGCTCGATGGCCCGCCCCGCCGGCGTCAGCTGAGCTGGTAGAGCAGCCAGACCAGGATCACGGCGGCGAGGAAGGCGGCGCCGACCCAAAGGGCGAGGCGGCCAGCCGACGTCTGCCCCGTTTCGCCGCGGGCGAGGCGGCGCTGCTCTTCGATCTCCTGCCGCTCTTCGCCCTCGCTCTCGACCATCGTGTCCGCCAGCAGCTCGCGTGCCTTGTGGGCGTGGTCGGAGTTGACGAAGACGTCGTGGGGACCGGCGGCGAGGAAGTCCGGGTTGTCGAAGCCGCCGCTGCGTTTCAGCACGCTGGGGACGCCGCCCTCGGTCAACAGTCCCTGGAACATCTCCGCTTCCGCCTGGTTGCGGGCGAAGGCGACCTTTACCAGCGGGCCGCCGCCTCCGCCTCCGCCCCCGCCATCGCCGCCGTGCGAGCCTCCGCCGCCGCCGCCGTGGGAGCCGCGGCTGTGCGCGCCTCGGGTATGGCTATGCGATTTCGAACTCGGCATCGGCGATCTTCAGATCCTGGAGTAGGTAGGCCTTGACGTCGGGTGCATCCGCGTCCTGGAGAGAGACGATGACATACACCTGCTCGGGCCACATCACGGCTTGGTTGACGTCGGTCTGCGAGGGATAAGCGGCGCTCTTGGTGTGCGAGTGGTAGATCGCCAGCAATTCGCCGCCGCCGTCTTCGATCTCCTTCAACGCGTTGTACTGCTCCTGCGGGTCCATCTCGTAACGCAGCGGGCTGGCGGCGGAGTTGGCGACACGGATCACCGCGGTTGCCGCGCCGTCGCGGCCGCCGATCAAGCCGCAGCACTCGTTCGGCAGGTCCTCGCGCGCGTGCGCGACCATCTCGTCGACAAGCTGCTGGGAGATCTTCACGCGGCGAGGCTAACCGAAGGCGGCGAGACGGCCGCCTACCACCAGACGGTGGAATCGAGGTTTTCGATCTCCTCGATCGGCTTCGTGTAGACGCCGGAGGAGAGGTACTTCCAGCCGTCGTCGGGGATCAGGAAGACGACGTTGCCGCCGTCGAGCTCAGCGGCGATGCGGGCGGCGATGCGGGCGATGGCGCCGGCGGACACCCCGGCGAAGACCCCCTCCTCCTCGAGCAGTTTGCGGGTCCAGACGATCGCATCGCGATTCGAAACCATGATCTTGCGGTCGAGCAGGGAGATGTCGATGATCGGCGGGATGAAGCCGTCGTCGAGGGAGCGCAGGCCGTCGACCATCTCGCCCTGCATCGGCTCGGCGGCGACGATCAGCGTCTCCGGGTTGGCCTCCTTGAGGCGGCGGCCGTTGCCCATCAGGGTGCCACCGGTGCCGAGCCCGCCGACGAAGGCGGTGACCTCGTCGAGCTCGTCGAGGATCTCGACCGCGGTGCCGTTGTAGTGGGCGAGCGGGTTGGCCTCGTTGCCATATTGATAGGGCATGTAGAAGCCGGGCTCCTCGGCCATCTCCAGGGCGACCTCTACGGCGCCGTTGGAGCCCTTGGCGCCCTCGGAGTAGACGATCTCCGCCCCGTACATCTTCAGCAGCTGGGTCCGCTCCTCGGTGACGTTGTCGGGCATCACCACCTTCAGCGGGTAGCCCTTGCGGCGGCAGATCATCGCCAAGGCGATGCCGGTATTGCCGGAGGTGGGCTCGAGGATGGTCTGGCCCGGGGCGATCGCGCCCTCGGCCTCTGCCGCCTCGATCATCGACTTGGCGACGCGGTCCTTGACCGAGCCAGTCGGGTTGTGGCCCTCGAGCTTGGCGTAGATGCGGACCTCGGGCTTGGGCGAGAGCCGGGGCAGCTCGACCAATGGCGTATTGCCGATCGACTCGACGATGTTGCCGAAGCGTCCCCCGCAGGGCCTGTTGAGTAGCTCGTCGCGCAGCATCGCTCTCCCTTACTTCAAAAAGTATAGCCAGGGATGGGAATGCCACGGACCGCCCTTGCGGAATGGCGGTGACGCGAGTAATTTCGCTCGCCTTCGGGTAGTGCCACCCCGGCTAACTGTTCCTGGAACGGAGGAAGTCCCGATGAAGAAGAGCCCCCTTTCTGCATTGCTCGCGGCCTTGGCGATCTGTGCCGTCGCCGTTTTCGCGGCGGGCTGCGGCAGCAGCGACGACAGCACCACCAGCGGCGGAGGTGGCGGGGGTGGGACGCTCACGGTCGGCTCCGACATTCCCTACCCGCCCTTCGAGCAGGGCAAAGCCGGCAACTACACCGGTTTCGACATCGAACTGATGGAAGCGATCGCGGAAAAGATCGGCCGCACCGCCGAATTCCAGGACACCTCGTTCGAAACGATCTTCCGCGACGTCGCCCAGGGCAAGTTCGAAGCCGTGATCTCGGCCGCGACGATCACCCCGGAACGGGAAAAGGCCGTCGCCTTCTCGGATCCCTACTACCTCTCAGAACAGGCGGTGCTGGTCAAAGAAGGCAGCGCGATCAAATCGCTGCGGGACGCCGAAGGCGAGACGGTCGGTGTCCAGCAGGGCACGACCGGGCAGGAACTAGCGAAGGAAGAACTCGGCTCGAGTGAAGTCCGCGCGTTCCCCGAAGGGCCCGACGCGGTGAACGCTCTCAAGAGCGGCGTCGTCGCCGCGGTGATCATCGACGCTCCGGTCGCTCAGAACGCGGTCGAAAAGAGCGGCGGGGTAGAAATCGCCGAAAAGGTTCCGACCGAAGAAGAGTACGGAATCGCCTTGGCCAAAGACAACACCGAACTGCTTGACGAAATCAACCAGGGTCTGAAAGAAGTCATCGACGACGGGGCCTACACGACGATCTACGAAAAGTGGTTCAAGCTCGAACCGCCGAAAGAGATCGTCGGCTAAGTGGCGAGCGCAGTCGTTGCCAAAGCGAGCGGTCTGCTGTAGTCGAGGGGGCGCCGGGAACGGCGCCCCCTCCGCTTTGCGGAGCGCCCGGGAAACGGCGAGGAGCCAGCGATGAGCGAATTCTTCCGTCAGTACTTCGACTTCACGATCATGGGGGACCACTTCAGTGAAGTCCTCGAGGGCTTCCTGAAGAACCTTCTGCTCTTCGCCGTCGTGCTCATGCTGGCTCTGTCCTGGGGCCTCGTACTTGCTCTTCTGCGCCAGCTTCCCGGCCGTAAATTCATGCCCCTCCGCGGCCTGACCATCGCCTACATAGACGTTTTCCGGGCAATGCCGCTGCTGATCATCATCCTGCTGATATCCGGCGGCATCCCCTATCTGAACTTCATTCCCAAAGACATCCGAATCCCCCACTGGTTCGGCCTGCCGGATCCCTTCTGGTACGGAGTGCTGGCGCTCACCCTCGTCTACGGGGCCTACATCGCCGAGGTGTATCGCGCCGGCATCGAAGCGGTACCACGCGGGCAGGTCGAGGCGGCGCGTTCGCTCGGGATGAGCCACGGCCAGGCGATGCGACACGTGGTCGTGCCACAGGCGGTGACCAAGATCCCGGCGCCGATGCTGAACGAACTCAACTCGCTGCTCAAAGACACGACGCTCGTCAGCGTCGTCGCCCTCGGCGAGTCGTTGCTGATCGGCCGCGAAGTTTTGGCCGAAACGTTCAACAGCTCCGCCGTGATGCTCGCGGGCCTGATGTTCCTGGTGATCACCCTCCCGCTAGCACGCCTGGTCGACTATCTGATCAAGCGCAACCAGGGCAAAGTCACCCGCGGTGCCCATATCGAGGTTGGCTGAATGGCCGAGGCGATGGTGCGACTGGACGGTATCCGCAAGCGCTTCGGTCAGCTCGAGGTTCTGAAAGGTGTCGACCTCGAGGTCGCCAAAGGGGAAGTCGTCTGCATTCTCGGCCCCAGCGGCTCCGGCAAGAGCACGCTGCTGCGCTGCGTCAACCTGCTCGAGCCACCGGAGGAGGGCGAGATCTTCCTCGAAGGTCACGACATCTGCAAGGGGCCCAACTCGGGGACCGGCGAGCAGAGTTGGGAGCTCGACTTCGTCCGCCAGCGAGTTGGGATGGTCTTCCAGCAGTTCAACCTCTTCCCTCACAAGTCGGTGCTGGAGAACGTCACCCTGGCGCCGCGGCAGGTGCTCGGCAAGTCGCGCGCGGATTCCGAGACGAAAGCGAAGGCGCTGCTGGAGCGGGTCGGCCTCGGCGACAAGCTGAACCAGTACCCCGAACGCCTTTCCGGCGGCCAGCAGCAGCGGGTCGCGATCGCCCGCGCGCTCGCGATGGAACCCCACGTGATGCTCTTCGACGAGGTCACCAGCGCCCTCGACCCCGAGTTGATCAAGGAGGTCCTCGACACCATGCGCGAGCTGGCGACGGAAGGGATGACGATGCTCGTCGTCACCCACGAGATGGGCTTTGCCCGCGAGGTGGGCGACCAGGTTGTGTTCATGGACGGCGGTGTCATCGTCGAGCAGGGGAAGCCCGCCGACGTGCTCGACGATCCGCGCGAGGAGCGGACCCGGAAGTTCCTCGGCCGCGTGTTGGAGCGCTAGCGCCGGCTCAGCCGGCGCCGCCGGCCATGGCCGGCAGGATGACGACGGTGTCGCCGTCTTTGACCGCGGTCTCGAGCCCGTCCAGGACTCGGACGTCCTCGTCGTTGAGGTAGACGTTGACGTAGCGGTTGAGGTCGCCGTCCTCGCCAAAGAGCTGTGCCTCGGTGTCGGGATGCTCGCTGGTCAGCGCCCGCAGCACCTCGCCGACGTTGCCGCCCTCGGCCTCCACCTCGGGCTGGCCGCCGGTTTTCTGCCGCAGCACGGGTGGGATCCGAACGGTCGCCATCGAGCGGTGATCCTAGTGGAGCCGAGGCCGGCTAGCGGTCTCCGCCGGCACCGGCGCAGAAGAGGTCGTAGTCGGGGAACTGGCCCATCTCCGACTCGGGGATCTCAGGCGCGTTCGCGCCGCAGATCGGGCAGTCGGGATCGCGCCGGACTTTGAGCTCGGTGAAGGTGGTGCCGAGCGCGTCGTAGAGCAGCAGGCGGCCGATCAACGGCTCGCCGGCGCCGAGCACCAGCTTGATCACCTCGTTCGCCTGCAGGGTCCCCATCGTCCCGGCCATCACGCCAAGGACGCCGTTGGCAGAGCAGCTCGGGGCCAGCTCGGCCGGCGGCGGGGTCGGGTAGAGGCAGCGGTAGCAGGGGCCCTCGAAGGGGACGAAGGTCGAGATCTGCCCGTCGAAGCCGAGGATCGAGGCCGAGACGACCGGTTTGCGCAGCCGCACCGAGGCGTCGTTCAGGAGGTAGCGAGTGGGGAAGTTGTCGGCGCCGTCGACGACGATGTCGTAGTCGGCCATCACGTCGAGGATGTTGGCGGCGTCGAGCCGCCCGTTGTGCTCGACCACGTTGACGTCGGGGTTGAGCTGTTCGATGAAGATCCGCGCCGAGGTGGTCTTCGGCATCCCGATCCGCTCGGTGTTGTGGATCACCTGGCGCTGCAGGTTGGAGGCGTCGACGACGTCGTCGTCGACCAGCCCGATCGTGCCGACCCCGGCCGCGGCCAGGTAGAGCGCCGTCGGCGCGCCGAGCCCGCCGGCGCCGAGCAGCAGCACCTTGGCGTTGAGCAGCTTGATCTGGCCGTCGACCCCGACCTCGGGGAGCAGCGTGTGACGCGAGTAGCGGTCGCGCTGCTCGGCGGTCATGCCGCTGGCGGCGACGACCGGCAGCCCCTGCTCCTGCCAGGCGAGGATCCCGCCCGACATCGAGGCGACGTTGTCGTAACCGAGCCCCTGCAGCTGCGCGGCGGCGATCGCCGAGCGGTTGCCGGAGCGGCAGTAGAGGATCGTCCGTGCCGACTTGTCGGGCGCGGCCTCGGCGATCTCGTCGGCGAGCAGGCCCGGCGGCACCAGCTTGCCGTTCTCCAGGTGGGCCTCCTGATACTCGTGCGGCTCGCGCGTATCGATCAGGACGACATTGCCGCCGTCGATCTCCTCGGCGGCCTCGAACGGTTCGATCTCCTCGATCGTCTGGATCCCAGCGGGGGTTGCCATCGCGCCAAATCTCCTAAATCCGGATCAGCTTTACTTCAAAAAGTATAGCGAGCAGCTCCAGCCCCGGTCTCACGTCCAGCCCTTTAGGTACGGTCCGATACTTATTCGGCACACAATCGAGGGAGAGTCGTGAGGATTCGCGCAGCTTTCGCAGCACTATCAGCCACCGTGCTTCTTGCTTTCGCCGCCGCCCCCGCGCTCGCCACCGACAAGGACTGTGCCGATTTCAGCAGCTGGCGGCAAGCCCAGCACTACTACAAGAAGCATGGCGGGCCTCGCTACGACCCGGACCGGCTCGACGCCGACCATGACGGGATCGCCTGCGAGGACCTGCGCTAGCGCGAGGGCGCGGGGCGCCTAAGGCTGTTCGGCGACGAGCCAGACCTGGGTCGGGTTGACCGCGATCTCGGTGCCGTTGTTGAGGTTGAAATGCAGCAGCGGCGTCCCGGCCGCCGCTGCCTCCACGATCGCCGCCTCGACCTCCTCCTGGGTCTGCTTCACCCAGAGGGCATAGTCCTCGCCGAACCTCAGCACCGCGCCTTTCATCCGCTACGCGAAGCTCGGGCGCATCTGCCGCAGCCGCTTGACCCGCTCCTCGATCGGGGGGTGGGTCGAGAAGAGGCCGGCGATGCCCTTGCCGGAGAAGGGCTTGACGATGTAGAGCGGCTCGGCCGCCTGGTTGACCTGCATCGGCATCGCCTGCGCACCCTGCTCGAGGCGCAGCAGCGCGCTCGCCAGAGACTCCGGGTTGCCGCAGATTTCGGCACCGCCGGCGTCGGCCGCGTACTCGCGCTGGCGCGAGATCGATAGCTGGATGATGCTCGCCGCGATCGGCGCCAGCAGGACCATCGCCAGCGAGGCGACCAGGCTCAGGGGCGACTCGTCGTCGCTGCCGAACCACATGAACATGTAGGCGAGGTAGGTGATCGCGGCGCCGATCGCCGAGGCGACCGACTGGATCAGGATGTCGCGGTTCCTGATGTGGGTGAGCTCGTGCGCGAGCACACCGCGCAGCTCATCCTCGGAAAGCAATTTGGTGATGCCTCGGGTGACCGCGACCGCGGAGTGCTTCGGGTTGCGCCCGGTCGCGAAGGCGTTGGGCTGATCCTGGGGGATCATGTAGAGGCGCGGCATCGGCAGGTCGGCCCGGGTCGTCAGTTCGCGCATGATCTGGTAGAGGCGCGGGTTTTCCGACTCCTCGACCGGCTGCGCCCGGCTCATTTTCAGCGCCAGTTTGTCGCTGAAGAAGTAGGAGCCGAGGTTGATCAGGAGAGCGATCCCGAGGAAGAGCCCGGCGGTGCTGGGGCCGCCGATGTAAGCGCCAATAGCGACGAGCAGCCCCGAAAGGGTCGCCAGCAGGATCGTGGTCCGCAGGGTGGCGCCGAAGGTGGATTGCTTGGTGGTCTTCATCGAAGTCGCTGCTCCTCAGGTTCGAGTTGGGCCAGGGAGTATCGCGCCGGAGCGGGCCGATGACCATAGGTGGCAACCCCTATTCCCACGTCTGGGCCACCCAGGGGCTTCTAGGCTTGGCCGATGACCCTGGCGGTGATCGTTGTGCTGGCCCTTGCGGTTCTCGTGCTCGCGGCAGCGCTGGCGCGACTGCGGCGTCGCTTCGCGCCGCTCGAGCGCCTGATCGAGGAGATGGAGAAGGTCGACCTCGGCAGGCCCGGCCCGCTTCCCGCCTCGATCGACGGGATCGGCGAGACCGAGGAGGTCGAGCGGATCGAGCTCGCCTTCCTGCGGATGATGCGCCGGCTCGAAGTCGAACGGCGGCGGGCGGGATCGGCGGCGCTACGAGCCCAGGAGGAGGAGCGCGCCCGCATCGCCCGCGACCTCCACGACGAGGTCAACCAATCGCTGACCGGGCTGCTCCTGCGCCTGGAGGCGGTCCGCGAGGCGGCGCCGCCGGAGCTCGAGGGCGAACTGGCCGAGACCAAGGCGCTTGCCAACCAGGCGATGCGCGAGCTGCTCTCGCTGGCCCGGCAACTGCGTCCAACCGCGCTCGACGACCTCGGGCTGGCGGCGGCGATCGCTGGCCAGGTCGAGCAGCTGGGCAGGGGCGAGGTTGACGCCGCCTTCACGAGCGAGGGCGACCTCTCCGAACTCGGCGACGACGCCCAGCTGGTCGTCTACCGGGTCGCCCAGGAGGCGCTCTCCAACGCCGGGCGCCACAGCGGCGCCAGCCGGGTCGACGTGCAGCTTGGCCAGCGTGAGGACGGCGGCGTCGCCCTCGAGGTCACGGACGACGGCCGTGGCTTTGCCTTCGACGAGGCCGAAGGCGGCCTCGGGATCGCCGGCATGCGCGAGCGGGCGCTGCTGATCGGCGGCGAGCTGACGATCGAGTCGCGACCGGGGCGCGGCACGACGGTGCGGCTGACGGTGCCGGGAGAATCGGCGCGATGAGGGTGCTCATCGCCGACGACCACGGCATCGTCCGCTCGGGGCTGCGGCTGCTGTTGGAGCGCCAGCCGGACATCGAGGTGGTGGCGGAGGCCGCCGACGGCGCCGAGGCGCGCGAGCTGGCGGTCCGGGAGCGGCCCGACCTGGCGATCCTCGACGTGAAGATGCCGAAGCTGACCGGGCTGCAGGCGACCCGCGAGATCAAGCGCCAGGCACCCGAGGTCTCGGTCCTGATCCTCTCCATGCACGACGACGAGCGCTACCTGTTCGAGGCACTGAAAGCGGGCGCGTCGGGATACGTGCTGAAGGCGCAGGCGGATACCGACCTGCTGGCGGCGATCCGCGCGGTCGAGCGGGGCGAGCCGTTCCTCACCCCCGAGGCGCAGCGGACGCTGATCAAGGACGTGCTCGAGCGCGGCTCCAGCGGCGAGGAGGAGCTGACGCCGCGCGAGGAGGAGATCGTCAAGCTGGTCGCCGAGGCGCACACGACGAGGCAGATCGCCGAGCTGCTCCACCTCTCCGAGAAGACGGTCGAGAACCACCGCGCCAACGCGATGCGCAAGCTCGGAATGCGCGACCGGGTCGAGCTCGTCCGCTACGCGATCCGGCGCGGCCTGATCGAGCCCTGAGGCGCGGGATCGAGGCATAACCGACCGCTTCGGTAGGATTTGTTGCCGATGCTGTTTTCGACCAAAGCCGAGTATGGAGTGCGCCTGATGGTCGAGCTGGGCCGCCAGCCCGGTTCGACCCCGATCTCACTCAACACGGTCGCCGAGGCCGAGCGGCTGCCGCTCTCATACCTCGAGCACCTGGTCGCGAAACTGCGCAAGGCCGGCCTGGTCACCTCGACCCGCGGCGCCCACGGCGGCTACCGCCTGGCGAAAGCCGCCGAGGAGATCACGATGGACTCCGTGGTCGAGGCGCTGGAAGGGCAGATCGCCCCGATGGAGTGCTTCCACGAGACCCCGGAGGGCAAAGTGCTCTGCTCGCACGAGGACGACGGCGACCGCGCCTGTTCGACCAAGCTGTTGTGGACGCGCGTGCAGGGCGGCGTGACCAAGGCGCTGGCCGGCACGACGCTGGCCGAGCTGGTCGAGTTCTCCAGGCCTGGCGGCCGCAGCGAGGCCGCGATCGTCCGCGCCGCCTGATTTCCCACTTCCCAAACACCCAGAAACGGAGTAGCGACATTGGCTGAGCTGGAGATTCGCAACCTGCACGTGAAGGTCGAGGACAAGCAGATCCTCAAGGGCCTCGACCTCGACGTCGAGAAGGGCAAGGTCCACGCGCTGATGGGCCCCAACGGCTCCGGCAAGTCGACGCTCGCCAACGTGATCATGGGCCACCCCGCGCTCGAGGTGACCGAGGGCTCGATCCACTTCAAGGGCGAGGACATCACCGAGGCCGACCCCGACGTGCGCTCACAGGCCGGCCTCTTCATGGCCTTCCAGTACCCGGTCGCGATCCCCGGCGTTTCGGTCAGCAAGTACCTGCGGATGATCATCAACGCCCAGCGCGAAGCGCGCGGCGAAGACCAGATCAAGATCAAAGACTTCGCCAAGACCGCCCAGGAGGCGATGGCGCTGGCGAACATTCCCAAAGACTTCTCCAGCCGCTACCTCAACGACGGCTTCTCCGGCGGCGAGAAGAAGCGGATGGAGCTGCTGCAGCTGGCGCTGCTGAAGCCGGAGATGGCGGTCCTCGACGAGACCGACTCGGGCCTCGACATCGACGCCCTGCGCACCGTCGCCGAGGGCGTCAACAAGTTCGCGGGCCCCGACATGGGCGTCCTCATCATCACCCACTACCAGCGCATCCTGCACATGGTCAAGCCCGACTTCGTCCACGTCATGTTCGAGGGCCGGATCGTCAAGGAAGGCGGCCCCGAGCTGGTCGGCGTGCTGGAGGAGAAGGGCTACGGCTGGATCCGCGAGGAGGTCGAGGCGGGCGCGACTGCCTAGCCTCGGGGAGATGGAGCCGGCGACCGCGAAGAGCCCCTCCCCCGCGACGGCGTTCCCGATCGAGAAGGTCCGCGCGGCCTTCCCGGCGCTGGAGCGCGAGGTCAACGGGCAGCCGGTCGCCTACCTCGACAGCGGCGCCAGCTCGCAGCGGGTGCTGGCCTCGATCCAGGCGGTCGACCGCTACGAGCGCCGCCACCACTCCAACGTCCACCGTGGCTCCCACACGCTCTCGGCGGAGGCGACCGAAGCCTACGAGGGGGCGCGGGCCACGGTCGCCGACCACATCGGCGCAAGCGACCGGCGCGAGGTGCTGTTCGTCCGCAACGCGACCGAGGCGATCAACCTGGTCGCGCGGACCTGGGGCGATGCCAACGTCGGCGGCGGCGACCGCATCGTCCTGACCGAGATGGAGCACCACTCCAACATCGTTCCCTGGCAGCAGCTGGCGGAGCGGGTCGGGGCAGAGATCGACTGGGCGCCAATCGACGACGAGGGACTGCTCGACATGGAGGCATTCGCGGCGCTGCTGGAGCGCGGGCCGAAGCTGGTCGCCGTCACCCACGTCTCCAACGTGCTCGGGACCGAGAACCCCGTCGCCGAGATCGCCCGGCTCGCCCACGAGGCGGGGGCGCTGGTCCTCGCCGACGGCGCCCAGTCGGCGCCGAAGATGCCGCTCGACATGGCTGCGCTGGGGGTCGATTTCTACGCGATCACCGGCCACAAGCTCTACGGACCGACCGGGATCGGCGCGCTCTGGGGCCGGCTGGAGCTGCTGCGCGGGATGCCGCCCTTCCTCGGCGGTGGCTCGATGATCCGCAAGGTCGGCCGCGAGGGAACCACCTATGCCGACGTGCCGGCCCGCTTCGAGGCGGGGACGCCGGCGATAACGCAGGCGATCGGGATGGCCTCGGCCCTGCGCTGGCTCGACGGGCTGGGGATGGAGACGGTGCTGGAGCACGAGCGCCAGGTCACCGACTACGCGCTGGAGCGCCTGCCGCAGGTACCGGGCCTGCGGATCTTCGGCCCGCCCCGCGGGGCCGAGCGGATCGGCCCGGTCTCCTTCGAGGTCGAGGGAGTTCACGCCCACGACGTCTCCGAGATCCTCGACCGCCACGGAGTCGCCGTCCGCGCCGGACACCACTGCGCCCAGATCCTCATGGACCGGCTCGGGGTCGCCGCCACGGCGCGCGCCAGCTTCGGCGTCTACACGACGCCCGAGGAGATCGACCGCCTGGTCGACGGCCTCGAAGACGCGCGCCGCGTCTTCGACCTCGCTTGATGACTTGAACGGGCTATAGGCCGCTCAACTCATCAAGCGGCGCCTCAGTCGATCGTCAGGACCTGCGACTTGGCGGCCTTGCACTTGCCGCGCTTTGCGACCGTGGCGAAGTATTCGCCGGAGGTGAGGTTCTTGCCGACCGGGATCGCCCACTTGCCGTTGTCCTCGCTGGTGTCCTTGCCGAGCTGCACGGTCTTGCCGCTGCGCGTCCGGTACATCTTCACCTGACGACTGCCGAGGCAGGCCTGGCGCGGCGAGCTGAGCTTGCCGTGGAAGGCGGGGAACTTGAGGCTGACGGCGATCTTCGTCGAGTTCTTACCGGCACCCGAAGCGGAGACCACGGGCAACAGCGCGGCGACGAGCGCCACAGTCAAGGCGGCGAGCAGGACACGGCTTCGAGCGGACATACAACCTCCAGTTGAAATTTGCCCGACCACTCTAGAGCCCATGTGGCGCGTTCTGCCCGCTATGCGGATATAAAGGGCCATGGGGCGGCTGCGCTAGCCTCGAAGCCATGGACGAGCTGTACCGCGACCAGATCCTCGAGCACTACAAGCGGCCGCACAACTTCGGGCGGCTCGACGCGCCCGATCTCGAGTTCGAGGACACCAACCCGTTCTGCGGCGACGAGCAGCACGTAACGATCCGCCTCGACGAGCAGGACCGGGTGGCCGAGGTCGCCTTCGAGGGCAAAGGCTGCGCGATCTCGACCGCGGCGACCTCGCTGCTGACCGACGAGCTGGTCGGCAAAACCCGCGAGGAGCTGCTGCGACTGCCGAAGGAGTACGTCCTGGAGCTGCTCGGGATCGAGATCTCGGCGACGCGGATGAAGTGCGCGATGCTCGGCCTCAAGATCGTCAAGAGCGCCGGCCTCGGCCAGCCCGCCGAATGGGAGGACGAGGGCGAAGTCGGCGACCCGGCGGAAGCGGTCGCCGACCTCGGCTAGCCCTAGCGCTGTGCCGCCTGGTCCGGGAGCTGGATCACGGCAAGAGCCGCGCCGTGGGGATCGGTGACGATGGCGAAGCGGCCCGCAGGGATGTCGACTGGTCCGAAGGAGACGCCGCCACCCGAGGATTTCACGGTCTCCTGCGCCGCGTCGGTGCTCTCCACCGCGAAGTAGGTGAGCCAGTGCGCCGGAATCTCGTCGGGTAGACGACCGCTGACGTTCATCATCCCGCCGATCGACTCCTCGCCGTTGAGCCACTCGGTGTAGGTGCCCATCTCGCCCATGTCGTTGTCGCGAAAGCTCCAGCCGAACACGGCCGCGTAGAACTCCTTGGCCGCATCGGTGTCGCGGGTGCCGAGCTCGTTCCAGGAAAAGGCCCCGGACTCGTTGACGAGCTCCGCGCCGGCGAAGGTGCCGGGCTGCCAGATGCCGCAGACGGCCCCGGTCGGGTCGCTGAAGACGGCCATGGTGCCGAGCCCGACCACGTCCATTGCCTCGACGATGACCTGGCCGCCGGCCTCGCCAACCGCGGCCAGGGTCGCGACCGCGTCGGCAACCGAGACGTAGGTGCTCCAGGCCGGCGGCTGACCCTCCTGCATCAGCGGCGCCACGCCGGCGACGTCCTTGCCGCTCTTTTTCGCCCGCCGGTAGCCGCCGAGCTGGGCCGAGTCGGGTTGCTCCGGGATCTCCCAGCCGAATAGCGCACCGTAGAAAGCCTCGGTGGCCTCCATGTCAGGGGTGCCGAGTTCGACCCAGCAGGGGGTGCCGGGCGTGTAACTGTTCCTCTCGCTCATCTCTGGTCCTTCCTAGTCTTGAAGTGGCTTACGCTCATAAGACCATGTGGTGCGCCGAAAGTCATCGCGATCTAGTGAAGGTCGGGGCGCCGGCGACTCGGACGGGAGGCCCATCGACCCCGGCCGCTAAAATCCGACCGTAGAAGTAGGATTAAGTCTCGATCCGCACTAACCCAATCTGGCACGAGCCGTGCCGTGGAGCAACCACCCTCTTGACCGATACCGCAGCAACCACTGTCGCCGTGTGCCCGACCGCCGAGCTTCAGCCCGGCCAGATGCGCTTGGTCGAGCACGACGGGGTCAAGATCGGCGTCTTCAACTGCGAGGGCACGCTCTACGCGATCGAGGACCGCTGCTCCCACGACGACGGGCCGCTCGCCGAGGGCGAGTTCGACCCGGCGGCCTGCACCGTCGAGTGCCCCCGCCACGGCTCCCTCTTCGACCTGACCACCGGCAGGCCGAAGACGCTCCCAGCCTTCCGTCCGGTGCAAACGTTCCCGATAGCCATCGCGGACGACACCATCACCCTGGAGGTCTCCTGACATGGCAACGCCCGAGGTAGTCGCAGAGAAGAGAGAACTGGCCGGCCTCAACGCCGACTACAAGGAGAAGTTCGGATTCCACGACTCCGAGTCCGGCTACGCCTACAAGGCGCCGAAGGGGCTGAGCAAGGAGATCGTCGAATCGATCTCCGACTACAAGAACGAGCCGCAGTGGATGCGTGAGTTCCGGCTCAAGTCGCTGGAGCATTTCTACTCCCGCCCGACCCCGAAATGGGGCGGCAACCTCGACCAGATCGACTGGGACGACATCCACTACTTCGTGCGCGCCTCGGAGAAGAACAGCCGCGACTGGAGCGAGGTCCCGGACGACATCAAAAACACCTTCGACCGGCTCGGCATTCCCGAGGCGGAGCGCAAATTCCTCTCCGGCGTCGGCGCCCAGTACGAGTCCGAGGTGGTCTACCACCAGGTCAACGAGAAGCTCGAGGCGCAGGGCGTGATCTTCACCGACATGGACACGGCGCTGCGCGAGCACGAGGACCTGGTGCGCGAGTACTGGGCGACGATCATCCCCGCCAACGACAACAAACTGGCGGCGCTCAACTCCGCCGTCTGGTCCGGCGGCTCGTTCGTCTACGTGCCGGCCGGGGTCAAGGTGGAGATGCCGCTGCAGGCCTACTTTCGGATCAACACCGAGAACATGGGCCAGTTCGAGCGGACGCTGATCATCTGCGAGGAGGGCGCCGACGTCCACTACATCGAGGGCTGCACGGCGCCGGTCTACTCCAGCGACTCGCTGCACTCCGCGGTGGTCGAGATCGTCGCCAAGGAGAGCTCGCGGGTCCGTTACACGACGGTCCAGAACTGGTCGCAGAACGTCTTCAACCTCGTCACCAAGCGCGCCGTCGCGCACGAGAAGGCGACGATGGAGTGGGTCGACTGCAACCTCGGCTCGAAACTGACGATGAAGTACCCGTCGATCTACCTGCTCGGGCCCGAAGCCCACGGCGAGATCCTCTCGATCGCCTTCGCCGGCGACGGTCAGCATCAGGACGCCGGCGGCAAGATCATCCACGCGGCGCCGAAGACCTCGTCCTCGATCTTCTCCAAGTCGATCTCCAAGGACGGCGGCCGGGCGACCTACCGCGGGTTGCTCGAAATCGCCGACGGGGCGACCGAGGCTCGCTCCAAGGTCGTCTGCGACGCGCTGCTGCTCGACGAAGACTCGCGCTCGGACACCTACCCGACGATCCGGATCGACGAGAACGACGCCGACGTCGGCCACGAGGCGACCGTCTCCAAGATCGGCGACGAGCAGCTCTTCTATCTGCAGAGCCGCGGCCTCGACGAGGAGGAGGCCTCGAAGATGATCGTCAACGGGTTTATCGAGCCTGTGACCAAAGAGCTGCCGATGGAGTACGCGGTCGAGCTGAACCGGCTGATCGAGCTGCAGATGGAGGGCTCCATTGGCTGAGCTGGCTACCGAACCCGCTTGGCTTTCGGAGAGGCGCCGCAGCGGCGCCTCTCTCGCGCAGAGCCTGCCGCTGCCCGACCAGAAGTCGAAGGGCTGGGAATTCACCGACCTCTCCGGGCTCGACCTCGACGCCTACGAGGCGGCGGGCGCGGAGGCCGAGATCAGCGGCGGCGAGGGCGCGACCGTGGTCCCGCTGGCCGATGCGCTCGTCTCCCACCCCGACCTGCTGCAGCAGCACCTCGGCTCGCTGGTACCGGCCGATGACCCCTTTGTCGCCCGCAACGAGGCGGACTGGCGCGACGGCGTGCTCGTCCACGTGCCCCGCGGGGTCAAGGTGGCGGAGCCGATCCGGGTCGAGGTCCCGATCGACCGCGACGGCGCCGCCGTCGGCTGGCGCACCCTGATCGTGCTCGAGGAGGGGGCCGAAGCGGAGGTCTGGGAGCACTGGTCCTCCCCCGGCGACGAGATCGACGGCCTGCTCAACTCGGTGGTCGAGCTGAACGTCGGCCAGGCGGCGACGCTGCGCTACGTCAACACCCAGGACATCTCCGAGAAGGCCTGGATCTTTGCCACCCAGCGCGCTCAGGTCGAGCGCGACGGGCACCTCGACTGGGCCGCCCTCGGGTTCGGCTCGGCCCGCGGCAAGGTGCGGATGGAGACCAAGCTGGCCGGGCCGGGCTCCGAAGCTCGCGTCACCGGCGGCTACGCCGGCGGCCCCGGCCAGCACCTCGACTTCGACACGCTGCAGGAGCACGCGGCGCCGAACACCAACTCCGACCTCGCCTTTCGCGGCGTCCTCGCGGCCGGCTCGACCGCGGTCTGGCGCGGGATGATCAAGGTCGACCCCGGCGCCCAGCAGACCGACGCTTTCCAGGAGAGCCGCAACCTGCTGCTCTCGACCGATGCCCACGCGGACGCGATCCCGGGGCTGGAGATCCTCGCCGACGACGTCCGCTGCACGCATGCCGCGGCGATCGCCCAGGTCGACAAGGAGCAGCTCTTCTACCTGACCTCGCGCGGGCTCGACCCAGCCGCGGCCAAGGGGCTGGTCATCGAAGGCTTCCTCGAGTCGCTGGTCGAACGGCTGGCCGAGGGGCCGGTGCGAGACGAGATCTCGGCGGCGCTCGAGAAGCGGCTCGCCGAGATTCTGTAAGGGACGAACGAGTTTCGGCCGGCGGGTCCTGTCAGGGGGGAGGGTCCTGCGGGCGGTCCGGCGGGGCCGTCCTCGGACCCTCCCCCCTGCCACCCCCCGGTCGGTCGCTTTCGTCCCGGGGCGCGTCTGGCCGGCTGTCTGGGGCGTCGGGGTCTCGGCCCTTTTCGGAGAGGGTCGTTTTGACGATGCCCGCGATTACGAAGATGACTGGGAGCAGGTAGAGGACCCAGAGGTAGTGGCCGACGTGGGCGACCGGGAGGGTCATCCGTTGGAGACGGAGAGCAGGTAGAGGCCGAAGCAGGTGAAGGCGACCATTACGGCCAGCATCCAGTACTGGGAGCGGGCGGCGTCGCGGTAGCGGGGCCAGTAGACGAGGGCGCGGTCGTGGGCGAGGGTGAGGCCGATGACGTGGCCGATGACGAGGGCGCCGACCTGGACGTACCAGATCGCGTTGGCGCTGAGGAGGCGGAAGTCGATGCCGCCGGAGGCGGTGCCGAAGAGGTCGGTGTGGGCGGTGCCGAGCGGGTCGGAGAGCAGGTAGGTGAACTGGGCCTGCTCTTGGAAGACGAAGAGGCTGAAGTAGTGGGCGACCAGGTAGGCGAGGGCGATCGGGATCAGCGTGTGGGCGAAGCCGACCCGCAGCTTCGCCAACGACGGTGCCCCGCGCACGGTCCGCATCCCGCGCACGCCGAGCGTGTAGACGAGGGCGACGCCGGCGAAGCAGAGGAGGATGAAGACGGTGTCGGTGAGGCGCAGCGCCGCGGTCAGACCGAGGCCGCGGTCGACCAGCCAGTCGAAGGTGCTTTCGATCGCCGGCTTGAAGGCGCCCTCCTGAGCGCCGTCGAAGCTGGTGGTGGCGATCGAGGCGATCACCACCGCGGCGGAGCCCGGCAGCGTCGCCCAGTGGGTGGCCGCGGCCAGGGGCCGGCGGCGACCGAGCCTGCCGTCCTCGACCGCGAAGCAGCCGAGCTGGGAGAACATCCCGAAGTAGACCGAGAAGACCTCGCCGCGCTCGCACCACTCCTCGGTCCCGAACAGGGCCATCATCCCCAACGTGTAGCCGCTGTAGAGGAGGGCGGCGACGGCGGCCGCGTGCGGGTCGAGGCCGACGGCGACGCCGCCGCTGGAGCCGTAGACGATCTCCAGCCAGACGACGGCGAGCAGGCCGATCGCCGCCGGCCAACGCCCCAGCGCCTCCGGATAGGCGAGATGGCGCGGCCGCTGGCCGGCGATGAGGCGGAAGCCCGAACCGGCGGCGCGGCCGACGGCGCGCCAAGGGTTGAACGGCCGGAAGATGTCCCCGAGCAGAGCGGAGCAGAAGGGGAACCCGAGCCAGGCGGTGACAAAGAGGAAGGTGAGGGCGAAGTTGCGGTCCGGTGCTTCGGTGCCGCGCAGGCCGGCGTAGATGGCGACGCCGAGCAGGAAGACGCCGACGAGCCCGCATAGGGCCTGGACCGGCATGCCCGTGAGGGCGCGGGCCCCCGCTCCGAGGGGACGCCAATGGTCCTCCTCGAAGCGGGGCTTGCGCCAGGCCGCCGAGAGCGCGAAGAAGGAGGCGATCAGGACGATCGAAGCTCCCCACGCGAACAGCCAGGCGGGGATCGGCAGATCCTGCCTGGCGGCCAGCGCGTGCGCTATCGGCAGCCAGCTCACGGGTTGACCCGCAGCTCCGCGATCTGCTCCTTGCGACCCTCCAGCTCGACCTCGAAGATCCCTTCGATTTCGGCCGGGAAGTCGAAGCTGACGGTCCCGTTCGCGGGCACGTCCTCCATCAGGTCGTAGCCGTGGACGTGGACCTCGTCGGCAACGTCGGATTCGACCTCGAAGCGGACCTCTTCCCCGGCGCTGTATTCGAGCTCCTGGATGCCGCCCACCGGTTCGCCGTTGCGGACGACGACGGTCGGGATCGAGGCGGTGCCACCGCCGCCGCCTTCGAGTTCGGCGCAGGCGATCATCACCGGGGCGCTCTGCTCCTCACTCTCGGTCGAGCCACCCTCGTGGTGGTGCCCTTCGTGGACCAGCACCGCTTCGCCCTCCTCCGCGCTTGCGGCGGTCATGTGGTCCTCCGCCTCGGCTTCGTGGAGGACGATCGATCCGGCTTCGCCGACCGGCACCTCGCGGTTGCTCGACGCCTTCGCGTCGCCGCTGCCGGCAACGTCGGAGCTGAACTCGAGGTGGATCTCGTTCGGCGGCTCGTCGCCACCCGCGGGGTCGAACTTGAAGTGCGGCCCGCCGGGGTCGGGCCGGTCGCAGCCTTCGGTGTGCAGATGGGCGACGTAGGCCGTCTTCGGCTCCAGGCCAGTCAGCTTCAGGGAGGCGGTGGCGCCGCCATCGGCGCGTTCCAGGCTCGCTTCGCCGGCCAGCGACTGATCGCCGGCGGGGGCGCCGCTGAGGAGTTCGAACTGCCCACTGACGACGTCGCTCTTGTTCTCGCTGTCGCTGCTGCCACAGGCCGCCAGCGCGGCGGTGGCGACCAGCGCGATCAGCGCCGCGACGACCTTGTTCCGGTGTCTCATCAACTTCTTCTCCTATCGATCTGTGTGCTCGCAGTCGCCGCCGGAGGAACCCGGCAGGCGCTACGCAGCGAAGGTCTGGGCTAGGCGAAGACCGGTGGAGCGCGCCCGGAAAGCGAGAGGGCGAGCAGAAGTCCGCCGCCGGGGGCGAAGGAGCGTGGCCGCACGGGGGCCTTGCGGGCGGCGCCACGGCCCCGGTGGCCATCCGATGCGAGCCGCTCTGAGAGCCGGACGATCGCCTCGCAGCCCGGATAACGACCCAGGAGGAGACAGAAGAGCAACGCCAGCAGCGGGACCGCCGGCAGGAGGAAGGCGCCAAGCTCAGCCACGGCGGCCCAGGATAACGTCCGGGAGTGCGCCCCGGACGCGACAACATCGCCGCCCCCGACCTGCCGGAGGGGATCTCATGGGTCGGCACCGAGCCCGAGTCGATGCCGGCGCTGACCGCGGGCGGCCCGGCGCTGGTCCACTTCATCGACTTCGCCCAGCTCAACAGCGTGCGCACCCTGCCCTACCTGAACGAGTGGTCGCGCCGCTACCGCGAGGCGGGCTTGAGTGTGCTCGGCGTCCAGTCTCCGCGCTTCCCGTTCGGTGCCGACAAGGGGACCGTCGCCCGCTCCCTGGCGGTGCTGGGGATCGAGTTCCCGGTCGCGATCGACTCCGACCGCGACCTCTGGGCCGCCTACGGCTGCGAGGGCTGGCCGAGCCTCTTCCTCTGGAGCCTCGGCGGGGCGCTCTCCTGGGTCCACTTCGGCGAGGGCGAATACCTGGAGACGGAGATCGCGATCCAGGGCGAGCTGCGCGAGATCGACGCGCTGCAGCCGCTGCCGGAGCCGATGGCGCCGCTGCGCCCGACCGACGCTCCGGGCGCCCGGGTGATGGCCCCGACCCCCGAGATCTTCCCCGGCGGCTCCTGGGAGCGGCCCTGGGTCGCCGGCGAGGACGGCGAGGAGCTGGTCGTCGACTACGCGGCCGGCGGCGCCTACGTGACCACGGAGGGCGCCGGCGCGCTCGTCGTCGAGCTCGACGGGGCCCCGAGGACGGTCGCGGTCGCCGACCCCGGCATCTACCCGCTCGCCAAGCACGGCGGCCACGAGGCGCACTCGCTCACGCTCCGCCCCACCCCCGGTCTGCGAATCTGGTCGCTCAGCTTCGCCGCCGGCACACCCTGACCAAGGAGGAAACGATGATCACCAAGCTCGATTTCGTCGGAGTCCCGTCGACCGACGCCGACCGCTCGCGCGCCTTCTACGTCGACACCCTCGGCCTGCGCCCGGACGAGAGCTCGCAGTACGAGTTCTGGGTCGGCGAGACCTGCTTCGGCATCTGGGAACCGGCGAAACAGGGGATGGAGTTCGCGCCGCAGAAAAACGCGCACCCGGCGCTGCACGTCGACGATGTCGCCGCCGCCCGGGCCGAGCTGGAGGAGAAGGGTGTCAAGTTCAACGGCGACACCTTCGACACCGGCGTCTGCCACATGGCGCTCTTCTCCGACCCCGACGGCAACGACTTGATGCTGCACCACCGCTACGCCGACTGAGGCCCCTTAGGGGACAGAATTCCCTAAGCGCGAGCAGCGAGCTCCGTGCGGATCTCCTTCGGGAGCATGAAGCGGACGTCCTCGTGGACCGTCCGCAGCTCGGAGACGTCCTCGGCACCGCGCTCGCGGAAGAGGGCGACCAGGCTCTCGACCAGCTCCTCGGGGGCGCTGGCGCCGGAGGTGATGCCGACGGTCTCGACCCCCTCGAGCCACGCCTCCTCGACCTGGGAGTGGTTGTCGATCAGGTGCGAGGCGGCGCCGTGTTCGCGCGCCACCTCGACCAGGCGGTTGGAGTTGGAGGAGTTGGTCGAGCCGATCACGAGCACGAGGTCGCACTCGCGGGCGAGCTGCTTGACGGCGATCTGGCGGTTCGTCGTCGCGTAACAGATGTCGTCGGACTTGGAGCTGACGATCGCCGGGAACTTGGCCCGCAATGCCGCGATCACCTCGGCGGTCTCGTCGACCGAGAGCGTGGTCTGGGTGATGAAGGCGACTTTGTCGGGGTCTGGGACCTGCAGCGACTCGACCTCGTCGGCGGTTTCGATCAGGACGATGCTGCCGGGTGCCTCGCCGGTGGTCCCTTCGACCTCCTCGTGGCCGTCGTGGCCGATCATCACGATCGTGTATCCCTCGGCGGCGAAGCGGCGAGCGGAGACGTGGACCTTGGTCACCAGCGGGCAGGTGGCGTCGATCGTGCGCAGGCCGCGGGCGGCGGCGTTGTCATGCACCGCGGGGGCGACGCCGTGGGCGGAGAAGACGACCATCTCCCCCTCCGGCACCTCCGTCTCCTCCTCAACGAAGATCGCGCCGCGCTTGGCCAGCTCCTCGACCACGTGCTTGTTGTGGACGATCTCCTTGCGCACGTAGACGGGGGCGCCGTAGAGCTCGAGCGCGCGCTCGACCGTCTGCACGGCGCGGTCGACGCCGGCGCAGTAGCCACGCGGGGCGGCGAGCAGGACCCGCTTCGGGGCCGCGGTCGGGGTTGCTGGCATGCCTTCAGGGTACCGGTGGCCGCCTTGCGGGCGCCGGGGGCGGGCCGGCCTCGAAACCGCAGCGAAGCTAGCCTTGCTGGATGAGCACCGAAGGACGCCATCTCGATCGGTTGACCGCGGTCGACGCCTCGTTCCTCACCAACGAGAGCTCGAACAGCCACATGCACGTCGGCGCGATCCTGATCTTCGAGGGGCCGCCGCCGAAATACGTCGACTTGGTCGAGCACGTGCGCGGCCGGTTGGACCAGGTGCCGCGCTTCCGCCAGAGGCTGGTGGTGCCGCCGCTGGAGGCCGGGCGGCCGCTCTGGGCGGACGACGTCAACTTCAACCTGACCTACCACATCCGCCACACCGCGCTGCCGGAGCCGGGCGGCGAGGCGCAGCTGAAGCAACTGGCGGGGCGCGTGTTCTCGCAGCAGCTCGACCGCTCGAAGCCGCTCTGGGAGCTGTGGCTGGCGCAAGGGCTGGAGCGCGACCGCTTCGCGATCCTGACCAAGACCCACCACGCGATGGTCGACGGGATCTCCGGCGTCGACATCGGCACCGTCCTCTTCGACCTCGAGCGGATGCCGGACGCGGCGCCGGCCGAAGATGACTGGGTGCCGCAGCCGGAACCGGGGACGACGGAGCTGGTCGCGCGCGGGGTCAGCGACCTGGTCGCGGCGCCGGTGCAGCTGGCGGAGCGCGCCGTCGAGGCGGTGCGCAACCCGGAGCGGACCGCGCGCAAGGCGGTCGAGGCGCTGGAGGGAATCTCCGAGATCGTCACCGCCTTCGCGGACCCGGCACCGGACGTGCCGCTGAACCAGCCGATCGGCCCGCACCGGCGTTACGTCTGGGCGCGCTCGGAGCTGGCGACCTTCAAACGGATCAAGGACGCGCTCGGGGGCACCGTCAACGACGTCGTCCTCGCCGTCGTCACCGGCTCGGTTCGCAACTGGCTGCACAGCCGCAGCATCCGCACCGAGGGGCTGGAGCTGCGGGCGCTGGTGCCGGTATCGATCCGCGGCGAGGACGAGCGCGGCAACCTCGGCAACCGGATCGCGCTGATGCGCGGGCCGCTGCCGGTCTACGTCGAGGACCCGGTGCGGCGGCTGCGCACGATCAGCCACGAGATGGAGGGCCTGAAGCGCTCCAAACAGGCGCTGGGGGCCGAAGTCATCTCCCGCTTCAACGACTTCGCTCCGCCGACCCTGCTCGCCCAGGCCTCGCGGATCAACTTCTCGACCCGGCTTTTCAACCTGATCGTCACCAACGTGCCTGGCCCGCAGCTGCCGCTCTACGTGCTGGGGCGGGAACTGGAGGAGGTCTTCCCGGTCGCCTTCCTGCCCGAAAACCACGCGATGGCGGTGGCGATCATGAGCTACAACGGCAAAGTCGGCTTCGGCCTGCTCGCCGACTACGACTCGATGGAGGACGTCGAAACGATCGCCGACGGCATCAACGAGTCCCTGGCCGAGCTGGAGCAGGCGGCCGGCGCCGCGACCGCGGCTGTCTGAGCGCTTAGTGCTGTTCCAGGTGCACTAACCGCACATCCTCGCCGCGGCGACTCTCTACGCTTGAGCCGTGCCACTTTTCCTGATCGTCCTCTTCATCGTCGTCCCGATCCTGGAGCTCTACGTGATCATCCAGGTGGGACAGGCGATCGGCCTCTGGCCGACCCTGGCGCTGCTCCTGGCCGACGCCCTACTCGGCTCCTTCCTGCTCAAACACCAGGGCCGCGGCGCCTGGGTGCGCTTCAACGAAGCGCTGGCGCAGCGGCGCTTTCCCGGCAAGGAGGTGGTCGACGGCCTCCTGATCGTCGTCGGCGGCACCCTCCTGCTCGCCCCCGGCTTCATCACCGACATCTTCGGCCTGATCCTGCTGATCCCACCGACCCGGGCGATCGTCCGCAGCGTCCTGCGGCGGTTCACGATCGGCCGCTTCACGGTGGTCGGGATGCCGGGTAGCGGTGCGAGCGGAGGCTGGTCAAGCGACGGGAGCGGCGGGTCAGGCCGCTCATACGACTACGACGTCGAGGCCGAAGAGGTGCCGCCGGATCCGAACGGCGACGGCGCCGGTCGACAATTGCCGCGAATGGGGGACAAGTAGTGGCCCGCGCTATTCGGATGGCAGGAGGGTGGCGCGGAGAGCGCTGCCGGTGAGCGGCACGTCGGATCGCCCCGGCATGTCGACAGTCAGGTCCCCGCTCCACCGTTGACCTGCCTTCTTGCCGCGGTCGAAGCTAGCGGTGCCGGCGAACGGAGCCGGTGGGCGCAAAGTCGCGGTCCGCAGGCCGCGGTCAAAGGTGAAATCTCCCGCTGGCATGCGAAAGCCGATGGATCTATCGATGAAAATGCCGCCGTTGTATCCGAGGCCTCGACGAAGATTCGCGCGGCTGCGCCAGGCGGCGCTTGGACACCGACAAATCCGGGCCGAGAGCCGGGTTGCGAATGGAGAGCGTCGCGCCACGGGCGCGAGGATTGCCATTCGACCCGCTACTGAAAGTCGCGCCACAGAGCTCCGCCAGCAAAAAGTCGATGTTGCCGGGCACACTCGTCGCCACCACCTCGGTGTATCCCTCCTCGCCGTGAAATTCGATCTTTCCTTCATAACGACCGGAATCGAAACTGACCTGTTGGCCACGACATCTCGCCGTGGCCGGCATGCCTGAACGCTGGAACGTGACCGAGACTTCCCCCAACGCACCGAGGTCCGCCTGGATCGAGGTTTCGGTAACCGATGCGGGAGCCCTGTAGCTGACCCCCTGATTCTTCCCGGCGACGAAGATCAATATGGACCCAGCGCTCCCTTTCCCTCGAGGTAGAGCCACCATGGTGACTTTGTAGCCATTGCTGCCTTCGAGCTGGAACGAGCTCGGGAGCGGAAGCGGACCCTTCGCAGCAGTTCGTAGCCGAACTTGGCCAGAGGCGATAGCGGGGCCACCCCCGAGGCAGAGCAGAGCAGCGAGAACGCCGGCAAGCACACACAGACGGACTGGGCGCCACCGAGAACGTCCCCTTTCAGCCATGGGTCCCGCCGTGGCTCCGCACAAGAATTGGCGCCGAGTTGGGGCTAGCGGCCGCAAAAGCATGATCGGGCCCGGTCCAGTTCACGTTGACTTCGATCCGTTCACCGTCGCGAAAGTAGGCATGCCGATTGCGATGGTCAAGGAACGTTCCTGGGATTCGGACCCTGAACTTCGTGGCACCGCTCACATTCGTTCGCCCAACGCGATAGAAGCGCGCTCCGCAACTGTCTTCGCAGATGGCCGTCGGGAAAAAGGAAACGTCCGTCAAGCCTTTACCTGGGAAGCCCGCAACCCGAATCGTCTCGAGGTGGCCGACCCGCAGACGACCATCGGTGAAGACTCTGGCTTTCCTTTCGTCTGCCGCGTCGCTGCCGTGCTCCAAAGGCGTGCCGGCGTGGGCAGTCGCGAGCGAGCAGACGCCCACTACCGAAGCAGCCAGAAGAGTGCGCGCCACCAAGCTCATCGGCCGAGCCTATAGAAAGGCAACGTTGCTATTTACCGTCATGTCCTGAGTAATATGCCGCCAATGCGCGCGCGGCCGGTCCTCCTACTCACGGTCGTCGCCGCACTACTTGCACTTGCCCCGGCAGCCACCGCCCATGCATCAAGCGCACAGCGTCGGATCGCGAGCGAATCGGCCCGAACGGATTGCCGTGGACGGTCAAAGGTTCGATCGGTCGCAACGGCGACAGCTGCGGTCAATGGCTAGTCGGAATGGAGTTCGAAATCACGGGCGCCACGAATTGGGGGTGGAGCACCGGAATTCCGCGGGTGGCCACCTCTGCGACGAATTCGAAATTGACGCCTCCGACAACCTGCAGGAAGACGGAACACCCGAATCTTCAGCGGGTCCGTCGGTGGCGAAGTGGCGAAAGTCACGGCCACGCTGAGCAACAACAAACACCTGACGTTCCACCCCAGGTCCCCTTCAGCGCAAATGCACGCAAGGTCCCATGGCTGCGAAACACCGCTACTTTGTTACGTACTACCCACCGGAAGCCTCGTCACCGGCTTCTCTACCTACACCGCCCCGGTCAGCTGCTGTATCGCGATCGCAGCTTCGACGGCTTTTAGAAGCCCAGGCGGACTTGGCGTCGTCGGCCCGCATTTCGGCACGCCTTCCATCTCGTGGGGATGCAAATGGGCATCGCGGGAGAAACTGGTCGCCTCCGAGCCGAACTAAAGTCCGTTGCGACGATCCTTTTTCGGCGCCTTCCAGTTCAGTCCAGGACTGATCAGCTCGGCAAGTACGGCTTCGACGAAATTGCCGAGCCTTGCGATCAAGCGCTTGACCATCGATGGATCGTAGCTCCCTTCAGCCGGCCACCTCCGGGTCAGCGAGATGCTTCCGATTCCGGTCGGTCCGGGTGGCCGTCAGTCCAGCAGCTGACCGGGCGAGACCTCGACAGCGGCGGCGAGCTTTGCCGCGGTCGAAATTTTCGGGTCGCGTAGACCGCGCTCCATCCTGCTCACCTCGCCCGCCTGAACCCCGCTGCGCTCAGCGACCTGTCTTGTCAGCCCGAGCTTCTTTCGGGCAGCGCGAAGGTTCTTGCCGAAGTCGCCCACACACGGATCGTCTACGCTGGGAACCTCGATGACCATGTAAAGGTTTACATTTTCTTGGTAATATTCCCGAGGGCTTCCCTTTGGCAGTGTCGCCCATTGATCGCGATTTATAGGGGCCGACCCCAGATCATCCCCCGATGTTGGCGGGCCGAGACCGGCCCCGTCCGGCTGCGCCTAGGCAGCCTTGTGGACCATGTGAGGCACATAAACAGACGCCACGTTCCCGATCTTCATCGATTCTCACCCCCTCCCCTGTCTCAGCCCAGCGCGGCTCGCCAGGAGGAGGAGAAATGCTAAAGGTATCTCTACTATCCGCAGGCTCGTGAGTGACGAGAAGTCTGCTTAGGGATATAGCCCTTATGCTCGGCTGGAACTGAATGTAGAAGAGAAATCGACTTAAGCGAGGGCGAGTGAACGAGAGCACGACTCAGAGGCCGGGCCAGCGGAAGAAGTCCATCGAGGAAGTGGTCGCCTACGCCATCAGCCACCGTACCGGGTTCACATCTTGATCGTGCTCAACGAAGGCATTTACCCCGGGCCAACGGAGATCATCGGCGAGCCGCTCAATAACGTCTCCACCCACATCCGGGAACCGGCTGACGCGGGGTCCATGAACTCGCCAAGACCGAACAGGTGCGAACATGATTCGCACGACACCGCGCGGTCGAAATGCCGTTCTACTCCGATGAGGAAATCGCTGCCATGACGCCCGAGCAGCGACATGTGAGCGCTGGTTTAGTGGTGCAGTCGATGATTGCCGAGGTACTTGCCGCACTCTGGGGTGGAAAACTGCGCGACGCGCGCGTATGGCTGGCCTGGAACTGGTTCAACGTGGACGAGCAGGGACGCCGAGATATTTCGGCCGAGCAAGAACGCTCGTGGAAGCGGGTTCAAGAGATCGAGATCGAATCGACCAACCGTAGAGTCGAGTCGGGCGAGGACGCCACCTCCATCATCGTTACCCAGCTCGGATACCAACGCGCTCGAACTGGACCCACAGTACCTGTGCACTCATCAGATGGTGAGTAGTTATCCGCGGGCGCTTGACCGGCCTCACTCGCTCTGGAACAGTGAAGTAGTCAACTGACACCGAGTGCCTTCCGTGGACGGTGGCACTCGGTAACCCGGCCACGTCTAACCAAGGCGTAGGGAGTTCCCACCCTGGGACCTCACTGCTCCCTCCCCTTGGCGGCCGGGGTCGGTGTGACTACCCACATGACCACGCCTCCCTCCCACGCCACCCCAGACTGCGTTCCGCACCCCACCCAGCGAGAGGCAGAGCCGACGACGGAGAGGGGCGAGCCGCTCCCATTCCCGTGGGGGGATCTCGTTCCCCTCATCGTCCATCCCGTCAAGGTCGCCTGCATCGAAGCGATCTGCTGGATCGGGCGTCCGTTGTCGGCGACCGATCTGCGGGAAGTGTTCAAACCGCAATACGAACTCTCGCTGATCTCGTACCACCTGGTCACGCTGGCGAAGTTGGGAATACTCCGCAAGGCCAAACAGCGGCCGGGCGAGGGCCAGGAGAAGTTCGACTTTCGCCGAGCCCGACGGCCACTTCGAGCAGCGCACCGCGCTCTATCACCGATCCGCCGCCGCCTAGCGGGACGGGGACATCGAAATAGCGATCCAGGCCAAGAGGTCGAGATGGCCGAACGGCCGGGCAGGAAGATTGCGACGACCTTACGCGACGATTTTTCGGTGACGGGAGCGGGAGCCGGTCGAGCTGGGCGCGCCCCCGGAGGTGCTGCGGAGGATTCTCGCGGCGAGCGTTCAAGAGCGGATTTCGCGAATCGAGGAACAGTGGGCCGAGGCCGAAGAGATGAAGGAGCGAAGCCGCCTCGTGACGGAGGCCTGCGACACGGTGCTGGCCGGTCTCGAGGGAGCGCACCAGTCTGGCGGGAGGTGAGCCGAAGCGAAAGGCGGAGCACCTGGACGGCGCGGAGTACACCGCGGGTATGAAGTGGGTCGAAATAGACCCTTATTCGGAAACCGTGCCTAGAAGCCGAGCGCGAACTTGGCGTCGTCGGTCATCATTTCCGGTGACCAGGCGGGGTCGAAGACCATCTTCGGGTGGACCGCGGAGACGCCGGGGAGGTCGCCGACGAACTCCTTCATCTGTTCGGAGACCTGGGGGCCGATCGGGCAGGCCGGGGTCGTCAGGGTGAAGGTGACGTAGACGTCCTCGCTCTCGATGTTGACGTCGTAGACGAGGCCGAGGGAGACGAAGTCGAGACCGAGCTCGGGGTCGATGACCTCCTCGAGCGCCTCGTAGACGTCCTCCTCGGTGAGGACTTCGGCGTGGTCGTCGGGTGCGGCGGGCTGGGTGGGTGCTTGCTCGTCGGGCATCGGACAATGGTACCCGGGTGGCGGCGGCTACCCGGGCGGCAGCGGCTCCAGGGGCGTTCCGGGCTGCGCGGGGGCGAGATCCAGCTGCCACCAGCTGACGTCGTGCCAGCTGCCGCGCTTCCAGCCGATCCGGGGGCTGACGCCGACCCGGGTGAAGCCGAGGCTCTCGTGCAGGCGGACGCTGGCGTCGTTGGGCAGGGTGATCCCCGCGCAGGCGACCTGGAAGTTCTGGGCGCGCAGCCGCACGAAGAGCCTTTCGTAGAGCAGCCGGCCGACGCCCTCGCCGCGGCGGCCGGCGGCGACGTAGACGCTGACGTCGGCAGCCCAGCGATAGGCGGCGCGATCGAGGTGGCGGCAGGCGTAGGCGTAGCCGACCACCTCTCCCCCATGCTCGGCGACCAGCCAGGGATGGGTGGCGGCGTAGCGGACGATCCGCGCTTCCATCTCCAGCGCGTCGGGCACCCGCTCCTCGAAGGAGATCGGCGTCGCCTCGACGTAGGGGGCGTAGATCGCCGCACAGGCGGCGGCGTCGCGCTCGGGGCTGGCATCGCGGATCGTGACTGCGCTCATCGCGGCAATCTAACCGCCTCACCGCACGACGCTTTTCCGCGCCAATAGGCTGCCCGCCCGATGAGCCACTCGGGCCAGATCCTGCGCCGGTCGATCGGCATCGTCTTCGCCGACGGCGGTCTGCTGGCGATCACCTCCGCCCTGCCCGCGAACGCGAGCGAGGCCGGCGAGGAGGAGGTCGCGGCGGTGCTTTGCGATCCCGACGCCGCGCCGGTCGCCTTCGAGGAGGCGCTGCTCTCGACCGAGTACGGCGAGGACGGGGTGCAGCGGCGCGCCACGCTGGAGCTCTGGCCCGACGCCGAGGACGGCCGGCCGCTGCGCGGCGCCGGCACGCTGATCAGCTCGACCCGGGTCCAACGCCGCGGCCTCGACGCCGAGATCGCCTTCTTCCGCTGGTCGGTCGAGGGACGCGAGGGCCTGGGCACCTACGAGGTGGCCCGCCCCGATGCCTGAGATCGAGGCGATCGTCTCCGACTTCGGCGGCGTCCTGACGACGCCGCTGCTGGCCTCGTTCATGGCGGTCCAGGACGAGATCGGGATCACCGCCGAGGACCTCGGCAAGGCGATGCGGGCGATCACCGAGGGAGCGCGGCGAAAACCCGCTGTTCGAGATGGAGCGGGGCGAGATCACCGAGCCCGACTTCCTCGAGCAGCTCGCCGGCGGCCTGGAGCCGGTGCTCGGCCACCGTCCGCACCTGCACCGCTTCCGCGAGATCTACTTCGAGGCGCTGCACCCGAACGCCGAGATGATCGAGCTGATGCGCGAGCTGAAGGCGAGCGGCAAGCGGATGGCGATGCTGACCAACAACGTGCGCGAGTGGGAGCCGCTGTGGCGGCCGATGCTGCCGGTCGACGAGATCTTCGAGACCGTCGTCGACTCCGGCTTCGTCGGCTGCCGCAAGCCGGAAGCGAAGATCTACGAGATGACGCTGGAGCGAATCGGCCTGCCGGCGAGGCCTGCCTCTTCATCGACGACATCGAGGTCAACTGCGAGGGCGCCCGCAAGGCGGGCATGACCGCGGTCCACTTCCGCGAGAACGAGCAGGCGATCGCCGAGATCCGCGCCGCGCTCTGAGCATCAGGCGGGTCGGCCCAGCGCGTGGCGGGCGTTGACCGCGAGCATGCGCGGAGTCATCTCCGCGAGCATGCGACCGGTCTTGATGCGCCGGGTCGCGTATGCGTCGAAAATGGCGGCGGCTGGGGGTCGCGCGTGCCGCCGCCAGCGACGCCCGTTCTCCGGCCTCAGCGGCGGCCGGTGGCGTAATCGTGAATGAGAAAGGCATGACCGCGGAGTTCACGGCGGTGCCTTCGCGGGTAGCGGTAAAGGCCCGCGCTGAGCGGCTCCTCGCCGCCCAGGGCCGGGATGACGCTGTCGGCGAGCCACTCGCCCGATTGGAGGGCCCAGCCGCAGCCGACACCGAAGAGGGGGTCGGCCGCCAGGGCGGCATCGCCGACGAAGGCGAGCCCGGGGCGACGGGGGCGCTGGTCTGATTGGTCAGGTCGAGCTTGCCGAGGATCGGGCCGACCCGCCGCCCGGCCCGGATCGGCGGCGCGTCGGGGAGGTCGCCGATGAAGGAGACCAGCGATACCAGCGGATCGACCCGGAACTGCGGCAAGCGGTCCTTGGTCGGCATCGCGACGTAGAGGACGAGCCCGTCGTCGGTCGGGAAGGCGGCGCCGCAATTGAGGGTCGAGCATCCAGAACGCGCCATCGGGTGCGAAGGGGTCGCGTCCTCGAAGTAGGAGGCGTAGGCGAAGCGTCCGTGCGGGGGGGTCTTGGTCTCGACCCCGGCGGTCTTCGCCAGCCGCGAGCCGCGCCCGTCGGCGCCGACCACGAGCCTGCCGCGAAACACCTCTTCGCCGCGCTCGTGATCGCGTGCGACAACACCGCCGCACCGCCCCCTCCGCCAACTCGGCCGCAGCACCTCGCGGCCGAGGAAGAGCTCCACCCCGGGCGTCGCGGCGGCGGCTCGCGGACCAACGGGTCGAGCAGCTCGCGCCGCAGGTTGACTCCCAGGGCGGCCGATCCGGCGGCGCCGCGACCCAGCCCCAGCGCGCCCAGGCGCGGACCCGGGCGCGACCCACCGGCGGCGACGATCGGCTCGAGCAGCCCGAGCCGTTCGAGGGTCGGGACCCCGGAGGCTTGGATGAAGTGCGAGCAGATCCGCTTGAACGCGCGGGGTCGGGCGACTTCTCGAGCAGCGCGACTCGCAGCCCCGCCCGCCCCAGCAGGATCGCCGCCGTGCATCCGGCGAGGCTGGCGCCGACGATCACCGCGTCATAGCGCGCCGCGACCCCTCCATAAGGGGACGGTACGCCCGCATGAACCGGAAACGAACTGGTTCGCAGCGACTTCGCTAGCCGTTAGTTATCCGAGCCGGCGCGGTCCCAGACGTACAGCTCGAGCGCCTCTACCGCGAGCTGCATCAGGCGCGGCGGGGCGAGCAGGCCGAGGACGAGCTCGAGGGCGTCCTCCTCGGTGACGCCGGCGTCGACGGCCTCCTCGCCGCGGAAGCCGGCGGCGAGCTTGAGGGCCTCGCGGCGGTTGTCGCCGAGCGAGCCGAAGGCGCCCATCAGGAAGTCGCGGTTGGGGACCGGGTGGCCGACCTCGAGCGAGCCGTGCCAGGCGGCGAGCATCGAGAGGTCGTGCTCGTCGAGCTCGGAGATCGCCTTCGCGTAGTGGACCTCGAGCTCGGCGTCGGGGATCTCGTCGACCCAGGCGCGGACCGCCTCGCCGAGCAGCTGGCGGCGGGCCTCGCGGCCGACCGAGTCGGAAATGGCGCGGATTGCGTCGGCTGGATCTACGAAGCAGAGGGACATCGGGCTGGATCGCAATCTAGAGGCGGCGGTAGACGGCAAAACGGGGCCGGAAACCGCCGCTTTGCGGCTTCCGCCGCGGTCTTTGGCGCCGGGGCGCGCCGGACTCCGCCCTAGGCTGGGCGGTTGCCGCTTGCCGCTGAACCTGATCCACGGCCCGCCCAACTCGGGCCGCGCGGGGCTGATCCGCCGCCGCTTCGCGGCGGCGCTCGAGCGCGACCCGATCCTGGTCGTGCCGACCCTCGACGACGTCTTCTCCTTCGAGCGCGAGCTCTGCGCCGAGGGCGCCGCGCTCGGCGGCGCGGCGATGACCTTCGGCGCGCTCTTCCGCACGGTCGCGACGGCCGCCGGAGCGCCGCCCGGCGCCGAGCTCTCCCCGGCCCAGCGCCTGCGCACGATCGCCGTCGCGATCGAGGCGCGGCGCGCGCGGCTGGGGCCGCTGCGGCGCTCCGCCGGGCGCCCCGGCTTCGCCCGCGCCTTCGCCGGCTGCTCGACGAGCTGCAGGGAGCCGGGGTCGAGCCCGCGGCGGTCGAGGCCAGCGCCGGCACGCTGGAGGGCTCCGCCTACCTCAGCGACATCGCCGCCCTCTTCGCCGGCTACGCCGAGGCGCGCGAGCGCAGCGGCCGCGTCGACGCCACGGGATCGCCCGCGAGGCGATCGCGCTGCTGCGCCGCGACGGCGGCTTCTGGGGCGAGCGGCCGGTCTTCCTCTACGGCTTCGACGACCTCACCCCCAACCAGTTCGAGCTGGTCGCCGCACTGGCGGCAGGGGCCGAGGTGACCGTCGCGCTCCCCTTCGAGCCCGGCAACGCGGCGCTGGCGGCGCGGGCGCGGCTGCTCGAGGAGCTGCGCGAGCGGATCGGCGCCGCCGAGGAGACGCGACCGACGCCGACCCGGCAACACCGAGAGCGCCACCCTCTTCCACCTCGCCCGCGGCTTCGGCGCCACGCGCCGACGGCGCAGCCGCCGAGCGGCGGACCTGCGCCTGCTGCGCTCGGCCGGCGAGCGCGGCGAGGCCGAGGCGATCGCCACCGAGGTCTCGAAGCTGATCGACGCCGGCGCCGACCCGGCGCAGATCGCGATCGCCCTGCGCGACCCTGCCCGGCGCGGCGCCGGAGATCGCCGCGGCGCTGGAGGCCAACGGCGTCGCCACCGCGCTGGAGGCCGAGGTGCCGGTCGCCGGCACCGCCGTCGGCGGCGCCCTGGTCGCGCTGCTGGAGGCCGAGTTCGGCCTCGGCCGCGCCGCCGACCTGCTGCGCTACCTGCGCGGGCCCTCGGGCTTCTCGCCGGGCCGGGTCGACTGGTTCGAGCGGGCGCTGCGGCGCGGCCGGGTCGAGGACGCGGAGACGGCGCTGGCGCTCTGGCAGGGCGAGGACGGCGAGCCGCCGCGCGACCTCCTGCGCCTGCGCGAGGCCGCCGCGCGCTCGCCGCGGCGCTCTCGGCCGAGGTCGGGCGGCTCGCGGCGACGATGGCCTCGCGGCCGCTGCGCGGCGAGGGCGACGGGCCGGCGCTGGGACACGGCGACGGGCTCGAGCTGCGCGCCGCCGGCGCGATCGCCGCGGCGCTCGCGCGAGCTGGCCGAGCTGGGCGCGCTGGCGCCGGCGGCGGCGGAGCTGGCGGCGACGATCGCCGCGCTCGAGTTCCGCGTCTGGAGCGGGCCGGTCGAGGGCCGGGTGCGGATCGCCAGCCCCTACCGGCTGCGCGCCGCGCGCTTCGACCACGTCTTCGTCGCCTCGCTGCAGGACGGCGAGTTCCCGCGCCGCGACCGCGGCGGCGACCCCTTCCTCTCCGAAGCGCAGCGCCGCGCGCTCGGCCTCGACCCGCGCCGCGACAGCGAAGCCGAGGAGCGCTACCTCTTCGCCGCCTGCCTCTCCCTGCCCCGCCGGCGCCTCTTCCTCTCCTACCGCGACAGCGACGAGAACGGCGCCGCCGAGGCGCGCTCGCCGCTGCTCGACGAGGTCCGCGCGCTGCTGGCGCCGGCGCCCGACGGCGCCCCCCCGACCCGGTCGAGGAGGCGATCACCCGCAGCCGCGACCTCGCCCGAGGTCGTCCACCCGCTCGCCGAGGCGCCCTCGGAGGACGAGCTGGCCCGCGCCCTCGCCGCCCACGGCGCCAGCGCCGACGCCGCGGCGCTGCTGGCGGCGGCCGGGGTCGGCGGCGAGTCGCCGCGCGCGGTTCGCGAGCGCGGCTCGCGCCGCCCGCGCGCGCCGAGGCGGCCTCGCGGGCGCCCGGGCCGCTGCACCAACCCGGCCGCGATCGCGTCGCTCGCCGCCGTCCCCGCCTACGGCGGCACCACCCTGGAGCGTTCGACGTCTGCTCCTACCGCTGGTTCGCCGGCCACGAGCTCGACCCGCAGCCGCTGGAGCCGGCCCCCGACCCGCTGGTCCAGGGCGGCCTCATGCACGCGGCGCTCGAGCGCCTCTACCGCGAGCGCCCCGGCGGCGACCCGCTGCCCCGCCCCGCCTCCCTCGCCGCCTGGCGCGCGCGCGGGCGGGAGCTGGTCGGCCGCGTCGCCGCCGAGCGCGAACTCGGCTCCCACCCGGCCGAGCGGGCGATGGCGCGGCGGGTCGAGCGCCTGCTCGAGCGCTTCCTCGCCGAGGAGGCCGAGCGCGAGACCGGCGGCTTCGAGCCCTGGCTGCTGGAGGCCGCCTTCGGCGCCGCGCGAGGACAGCGAGCGGCCGGCGCTCGAGCTCGACGGCTGGGGCCTGCACGGGGCGATCGACCGGGTCGACCGCGCCGCCGACGGCCGCGCCGTGGTCATCGACTACAAGCTCTCCGGCGCGGTCACCCCGCGCGAGAAGTTCGAGGAGCAGGCGAAGCTGCAGCTGCCGCTCTACCTGCTCGCGGTCGCCGAGCACTGGGGCGCGGAGCCGGTCGGCGGCCTCTACCACCCGCTGCGCGGGACCTCGGTGCGGCGCCCGCGCGGCGTCGTCGCCGCGGACTCCGCCGGCGACCTGCCGGCTACGGCCTCTACGAGCCGCGACGTGGTCGACGACGAGGGGCTGGAGGAGCTGCTGGCCGACTCGCGCGCGGCGCGCCGGTGAGATCGTCGCCCGCATGCGCGCCGGCGAGATCCGCCGCGACCCCGGCCCGCGGCGCGGCCTGCGCGGCCACGACGTCTGCCCGACCTACTGCACTTCGCCCCGATCTGCCGCCGCGACCGCGCCCCCGGTACGACGAGGACGAAGAGGTGGAGGAGCGATGAGCGCGCGCAGCCCCCGACCCCGGAGCAGGCGGCGGCGATCGAGGTCAGCGGCCGCGACGTCCTGCTCGAGGCCGGCGCCGGCACCGGCAAGACCGGGGTGATGGTCGACCGCTACTGCCGGCTGGTCTGCGACCAGGGCGTCTCCCCCGACGCGATCCTCGCCTTCACCTTCACCGACAAGGCCGCGGCCGAGCTGCGCCAGCGGATCCGCGCCGAGCTGGCGCGCCGGGCCGAGGCCGGCTCCGAGCGCGCCGCGCGAGCTGCTGGCCGCGATCGGCGGCGCCTGGATCACGACGATCCACGGCTTCTGCAACCGGCTGCTCGCCGCCCACCCGGTCGCGGCCGGGATCGACCCCGGCTTCCGCGTCCTCGACGCGCCGGAGGCGGCGCGCGCCGCCCGCGAGGCCTTCGACGAGGCCCTGGCCGAGTTCCTCGCCGAGCGGCGACGCGGACGCGCGAGGAGACGGTCGCCGCCTTCGAGGTCGAGGGGCTGCGGGCGATCGTCGACCGCGGTCCACGCCGAGCTGCGCAGCCGCGGCGAGGCCGAGCCGCGGCTGCCCGAGCCGCCGCCGGCCGACCCCGCCGCGGCGCTGCGAGGCCGCCGCCGAGGCCGCCGGCGCAGGCGCTGGAGGAGCTGAAGGAGGGCGACCCCAAACGCGAGCTGGTCGAGCGGGCGCTGGCGCGCCTGCGCGAGCCCGGCCCGCCGCCCGGGCTCGACGAGCTGCGCGCGCTGCGGACCGACAGCAAGGCGAAAGCCGCTCGCCCCCTACCGCGAGGCGATCGAGGCGGCGATCTCGCGCTGCGCCGAGGCCGGCGAGGGCGGCGAGGCCTACCGCCACCTGGCCGAGCTGCTGGGGCTCTTCTCCGCCCGCTTCGAGGCGGCCAAGGAACGCCGCGCCGGGATCGACTTCGAGGACCTGCAGATCCTCGCCGCGCGGCTGCTGGAGCGGGCCGAGATCGGCGAGGCCTACCGCGGCCGCTTCAGCCACCTGCTGGTCGACGAGTTCCAGGACACCAACCGCCTGCAGCTGCGGCTGATCGAGGCGCTGCGCGGGCCGCGCAGCGAGCTGGTCGTGGTCGGCGACGAGTTCCAGTCGATCTACGGCTTCCGCCACGCCGACCTCGACGTCTTCCGCCGCCAGCGGCGAGCTGATCGAGCGAGCGCCCCGACGCCGAGCTGATGGCGCTGAGCGGCAACTTCCGCTCGCGCCCGGAGCTGATCGCCGCGGTCAACCTCTTCGGCGCGGCGCTGCTCGGCGAGGCCTACCGGCCGCTGCGGGTCGGGGCGCCGGCCGCCCGAGCGAGCCGCCGCGCGGCGCCGGCCCGGCGGTCGAGCTGCTGCTGACCGCGCGCGACGGCTGGGACGAGGAGGGGATCGAGCTGGAGCCGGCGATCGACGGCCGCACCCCGCTCAACTGCCTGGCCGAGGCCCGCGTCCGTCGCCGCGCGCCTGCGCGAGCTCGCCGACGCCGGCGTCGAGCGCGGCGAGATGGTCGTCCTGCTGCGCGCCTTCACCCACCTCGACGCCTACGAGGACTCGCTCGAGCGCGCCGGCCTGCGCCCCTACGTCGTCGGCGGCCGCGGCTACTGGTCCCAGCAGCAGGTCGCCGACGTCTGCGCGCTGCTGGCGGCGATCGCCAACCCGCTCGACGACCAGGCGCTCTTCGGCGCCCTCGCCTCCCCCGCCTGCGGCGTCGCCCCGGACACGCTCTGGCTGCTGCGCGCGGCGGCCGGGCAAGCGCCGCCACGTCTGGCCGGCGCTGGAGCGCGCCGCGGGCGCCGGCGAGGCGCGAGCTGGACGAGCCGGAGCGGCTCGAGCAGATCCCCGCCGGCGAGCTGGAGCTGCTGCGCGGCTTCGTCGCGACCGCTCGCCGCGCTGCGCGAGCGCGGCCCGCGGCTCTCGCTGGCGGCGCTGATCGAGGCGGCGACGACCGAGACCGGCTACGACCTGGCGGTGCTGATGCGCCCGGCCGGCGAGGCGCGCTTCGCCAACGTCCGCAAGCTGACGCGCCTCGCCGCCGAGTTCGAGGCGCGCGAGGGCCGCGACCTGCGCGGCCTGCTCGACTTCCTCGCCGCCCGCGCCGAGAGCGACGCCGAGGCCCAGGCGGCGACCGCCGCCGAGGGCCACGACGGGGTGCGGATCATGACCGTCCACAACGCCAAGGGCCTCGAGTTCGAGGTCGTCGCCGTCCCCGACCTCTCGCGCAGCCTGCTGGCCGGCGCGCGGCCGCCGCTGCTGGTCCTGGGACGCGAGCAGCCGCCGCGGGTGGGCATGCAGCTGCGCCGGCTCGGCAGCGCCTCGATCAACCTCTACGACTACGCCGAGCTCTGCGAGGAGGCGAAGCGAGCGCGACGCCGAGGAGGGCCTGCGGCTCTTCCACGTCGCCGCCACCCGCGCCCGCGAGCGCCTGATCCTCAGCGGCGTCGTCAAGCCCGAGCCGGGGCGGGAGACGAAGCCGGGCACGCCGGTGGTCGAGCGCCTGGTCGCGGCGCTCGGCGATCGAGCGCGACGCCGACGTCGAGCGTCGACGGTGCCGCCGCCGGAGCCGCGTCCCGGCCTGGAGGCGAGCTTCGCCGCCGTCGCGAGATCGCGGTCCGCGTCAACCTCCCCTCGCCCGAGCGGGCGGCCGAGCTGCGCGCGACGCCGCCGCGACGCCGCCGCCGAGCGCGCAGCTCGGCGCGGGCCCGCCGCCGCTGGTCGAGCGCCGGCCGCCGATCGTCCCCAGCCGCCCCCTCTCCTACACCGCGATCTCCGCCTACGAGGAATGCGCCTACCGCTTCTACATGGAGCGGGTGCTGGGCCTCAGCGGATCGCGTTCGCACTTCTTCCCGCATAGCGGCGACAAGTCGACAGCGCATCAGCGGCCGACGGGCGACGGCCGCTCGGCGCGGGAGGAGCGCAGCGCTCGCGGCGCCGCCGTGCACGCGCTGCTGGAGTGGAGCCAGGCGAACGGGTGGGCCGAGCCAGCGCGAGGAGCTGGCGCGCCGCCACGCCGTCGCCGCCGGCCTCGACCCCGAGGCGACCGACGCCGGCAGCGCTGCTGGAGCCGGTGCGCGGCTGGCTCGGCTCGAGCCCTCGCGAGCGGATCGGCGGCGCGGCGACGCGGGTCCGCGCCGAGGTGCCGATCCTGCTCGGCGTCGGCGGCACCGTCCTGCGCGGCTCGATCGACCTCCTGGTCGAGCGCGAGGGCGAGCCGCCGCTGGTCGTCGACTACAAGACCGACCGCCTCGGCGGCGACCGACCCCGCCGGCGCCGCCGCCCGCTACGGGATCCAGCGCGCGATCTACGCGCTCGCCGCCGCCGAGGCGCTGGGCGTCGAGCGAGGTCGAGGTCGCCTACGTCTTCCTCGAGCGCCCCGACGAGCCGGTCGATCTCACGCCTCGGACCGAGCGGAGATGGAGGCCGGGCGCGCAGCGCCTCGGCGCGGCGATCGCCCGGATCGGCGCCGGCGAGTTCCCGGTCGCCGCGCCAGAGCGAGCGCGACTGGGAGCTCTGCCGCGGCTGTCCGGCCCTAGGGCGGCCTGTGCTCCGGCCGCTGAGAGCCGCTCAGCTGCGGCCTCGCGGACTCGTCGAGTTTCGCGGCGCCGAGCTCGTCGAGGTTCAGCTCCTTCAGCCCCTCGCCGACCGCGTCGAGCTCGGCGGCGCAGTAGGTGACCAGCTCGCGGCCCTCGCGGCAGAGGTCGAGCGTCTCGCGCAGGCCGGCCTGGCCGGAGTCGAGCCGGTCGATGATCTCCTCCAGCCGCTCCACCGCGGCCTCGTAGCTGTCGGCTTCTCGCTCAACGTCTCCCTCGATCTGCGCGTTCGACTCGGCCGTCGCGCGAACCGCAGTCTTACCTGCTCGGCGGCGGCCGCGGCGGCGGCCGTCGTCACCGGCTCGCCCGTCGGCGGTCTCGGCCAGCGCGTAGCCGCGCTCCAGGGTCCGCTCCGGGTCGTGGGCGCGCAGGGTCATCGCGGCCCGCCGCAGCGCCTCGCGGCGCCGCTCCAGCGCCCGCGCCGCCGAGCGCTCGATCGCGGCGCCGCGCCGGCGCTCCTCGGCCGGCGCCGCCGCCTGCGCTCGACGCCGCGCCGCCGCGCGCGGTCGAGGACGACGCTGGCGATCCGCCGCTGGAAGCCGCCGCGCTCGGCGAGGCCGCGTTCGGAGGCGGCGCGGATCTCGCGGATCTTCTGGTTGAGGCCGCTGCGCTCGCGCTGCAGCGCCCGCGCCGGGCCCCGCGCCAGCGCCGCCGAGGTGGCGGGCGCGGGCGCCGATCGCCCCTTCCCCGCCCGCCGCAGCGACGACGCGCGCCGCGCTCCAGGTCGCGCCGGGCGACGCCGCAGTCGAGCGGCACCGCCGCCTCGGCGGCGTGGGTCGGGGTCGAGCAGGCGACCGCGGCGACGTCGTCGATCAGGGTCGAGTCGCGCTCGTGGCCGATCGCGCTGACCACCGGCACCCGCAGCATCGCCACGGTGCGGCAGAGGGTCTCGTCGCAGAAGGCCCAGAGGTCGGCGAGGCTGCCGCCGCCGCGGGTGACGACGATCGCCTCGACCTCCGGCCGCGCCGCCAGGTCCTGGATCGCCGCGGCGATCGCCGGCGCCGCGTGGCGGTCCTGGACCGGCGCGAAGGCCCAGACCACGGTCCCGCCCCAGCCGCGCCGCGCCAGGCCGGCGAGGAGGTCGCGGCGGGCGGCGCCGGATTCCGCCGTGACCACCCCGATCGTCTTCGGCAGCAGCGGCCGCGCCAGCTGCTTCTGCAGCTCGAACAGGCCCTCGGCGCGCAGCTGCTTGCGCAGCGCCTCCAGGCGCGCCAGCAGGTCGCCTTCGCCTGCCAGCCGCACGTGGGTGGCGCGGAAGCTGAAGCTGGGCGAGGCCTGGCCGCCGCCGGGGTAGTAGTCGGGCCCGCCGGCGATGACCAGTTCGGCGCCGTCGCGCAGCGCCCCCTCCGGCAGCCCGGCCTCTCGAGATCGTTGAGCCAGATCGTGCAGGGCACCGCGCCCTCGGCGTCGCGCAGCTCGAAGAAGGCCTGTATCTTGCTGCGGCCGACGCCGGTCACCTCGCCCATCAGCTGCACCCGCGCCCGTTTGCGCATCTCCTCCTGGAGCTTCTTGGCGTAGCGGCCGACGGGAAACGGGCCCGGGAGATCCATCAGACCCAGGCTAATTAACGGTTCGGCTGGCGCCACCCGTCAGCCGGTGCGTTTTCCAGCGCTTGGCCCAGGTGCGCAGCTCCCGGATCGCGGGGCCGAGGTCCTGGCCGATCTGCGGTCAGCGAGTAGGTGACCCGCACCGGGGTGCCCGGCTTCGACCTCGCGCTGGACCAGCCCTCCTCCTCCAGCTCCCGCAGCCGCTGCGAGAGCAGGCGGTCGGAGAGACCGGGGACCGCCTTGCCCAGCTCGCCGAAGCGCATCGGGCGCTCGGTCAGGGCGCAGACGATCGCCCCCGTCCAGCGCTTGCCGATCAACTCGATCGCCGCGTGAAAATGCGGGCAGACCGCCCCGGGCGCGCCCTTGCCCGGGACCTGAGTCGAGGTGACCGGTTCCACGCAGTCGAGCTTACTGAACGTAAGTGATCGGGCTTCGCGATCAAGCGGTGCAGGGGCCGGTCGAGACCGAGTCGACAGCCTGGCCGAGCGCCTCGCGGACGTCCTCGGCCGGGATCGCGAAGCCGCCCGGCGTGCCGGAGGTGGTGGCGGCGAAGACGGTGCCGACGACGCGCCCGCGCCCGTCGACCAGCGGCCCGCCGGAGTTGCCGCTGCGCACGCTGCCGCGCAGGGCGACGATCGTGCGGTCGATCGGCCCGCGGCCGTAGGAGTCCTCGCTGATCGTCGGCCGGGTCTCGCCGAGCCGGGCCGGCGTGATCGCGTAGGGGCCGTTTTCGGGATAGCCGAGGACGGCGGCGTCGGCGCCCGTCTCGCGCCGGTCGGAAACCGGCAGCGGCGGCATCGTCGCGTCGATCCGGAGCAGCGCCAGGTCGTCGGCGGGGTCGTAGTAGACCGGCGTCGCGTCGAGCTCGGCCCCGCCTGCGGTGGTCACGGTCGTGTCCTCAGAGCCGGCGACGACGTGGGCGTTGGTGACGATCAGGTGTGGCTTCACCGCCCAGCCGGAGCCCTCGATGCCGAGCCCGCAGGCGGTGCCGAGCACGCGCACAACCGAGCCGCCCGCGCGCGAGCACCTCGGGGTCGGTGGCGATCGCCCCGTCGGGCCTGGCGACCGGCGCCGCCGGACCGATCACCGCGGGCGCCGGATCGACCCGGTCGAGGGCGTTGAGGACCGGCCCGGAGGGGGGCAGCACTTCGTTCAGGCTGCGCAGGATCAGCGACTCCTGGACGTCGCCGCGAAGGCGCGCGGTCCCCGGCGCATGCAGGGCGACGGCGCCGAAGACCCAGGCGAGGCCGAGCGCGACCGCGGCGATCAGCGCCGCGCCGCCGGCACCGTCGGCAAGATGGAGGACGGGGCGGCGGATCAACTTCGCTTTCAGCCCCAGCGCGATGCTCTCGATCGCGACCGCGATCAGCGCCCCCGCCAGCAGCGCCCCGAGGGCGGCGCAGAGCGGCGCGTAGGGGGACTCGGACCCCTGGCGAGGACCAGCGGGCCGAGACGGCTGCCGATGAAGGCGCCGGCGGCGAACCCGAACAGGGTCATCGCGCCGACGATCAGGCCCTGCCGGTACCCCCAGAGCCCGAAGGCGATGGTGAAGGCGATGATCGCCCAATCCAGAACAGTCACCACTGAATAGAAGCACGCAGGAGACCGCTCTATTACCTTTCACGGCAGTGAGTAAGTTGTCACCCGAGGTGGAGCGTCGGCGTCGCCTCGTCACCCGCATGCTCCCCCTCGCGATCGTGGCCATCGTGGCCTTTGCCTGGGGTGCCGTCGCCGGCACGCCCGGCACGCCCGAAAAGGAGGCCGCCGATCGCTTCGCGACCGCCTGGGCCGAGGAAGACTTCGCGGCCATGTACAAGGAGCTCAACCCGGCCTCGCAGGCGGCGATCGAGATCAACGACTTCGTCCTCGACTACCGCGACGCCGAGATGGTGGCGACGCTGCGCGGGCTCGACCCCGGCTCGGCCCGGGACGCGAGCTCGGCGAGCGGCGAGACCGTGGTGCCGGTCCCGGTGGTCGTCTCCACCGTCGCCTTCGGCCGCTTCGAAGACGAGGTCGACCTGCCCTACAGCGACGGCGGCATCGACTGGGACCCGAGCCTGGTGATGCCCGGCCTGCGCACCGGCGAGCAGCTCGAAAACGAAATCGAACTGGCGCCGCGAGCGGCGCTCCTTGCCGGCGACGGAACGCCGCTGGCCGAGGGGCCGGCGGAGGAACGCGAACATCCGCTCGGCAGCGCCGCGATCGATGTCGCCGGCGAAATCGGCAGCCCCAGCGAAGAAGAGCTGCCGAAGCTCGCCCGCAAGGGCTTCAGCGCCACCAGCCCGGTCGGGATCAGCGGCCTCGAGCGGGCCTTCAACACCCGCCTCGCCGGCCGCCCCGGCGGCAAGCTGCTGGCCGTCGCCGAAGCCGGCGGGGCGCCGCGGACGCTCGCCGAAGCCAAGCCGAAACCGGGCGCCCCGGTGAAAACGACGATCGACCCCGAACTGCAGGAAGCCGCGGTCTCGGCGCTGGCCGGTCGCGCCGGCGGCATCGCCGTCCTCGACTCCCGCAACGGCGACGTCCGCGCCCTCGCCGGCCAGGCCTTCTCGGCCCCGCAGCCGCCGGGCTCGACCTTCAAGATGATCACCTCCGTCGCCGCCCTGGAGAAGGGCGTCGTCTCGCTCGACGACGAATTCGAAATTACCAACGGGGTCAACGTCGGCGGCCGCTTCCTCAACAACGCCAACGGCGAGTACTGCGGTGGCACCTTCCGCGAAGCCTTCGCCGAGTCGTGCAACGCCGACTTCGCGCCGCTGGGCCCGAAGATCGGCAACGACGAACTGGTCGAAGCGGCGGAAAGCTTCGGCTTCAACTCGCCCCCGACCCTCTACTCGCCGGCGATCGTGCGCGAAGTCGAACCGGAGGAATCGACGATCCCGACCGAGATCGGCGAAGAAATCGACCTCGGCGTCTCCGCGATCGGCCAGGGCGAAGTGCTGGCGACGCCGCTGCAGATGGCGAGCGTGGCGCAGACGATCGGCAACGGCGGCGTCCGGATGCCGACCTCGGTCGTCGCCAACAAGAAACTGCGCCCGGACGCCGAGCCGGTGCGGGTGATGTCGAAGAAGCTGGCCGGTGAGATGACCGAACTGATGACCGGCGTCGTCACCGAAGGCACCGGCACCGCCGGCGCGATCCCCGAGGCCCAGGTCGCGGGCAAGACCGGCACCGCCGAGCTGGGACCGAAGCCGGGCCAGGAGGAAGAGGAAAACCCGGTCCAGATCAAGGACGCCTGGTTCGCTGCTTTCGCCCCCGCCGAGAAGGCGCGGCTGGCGATCGGGGTGCTGCTGATCGAAGCCGAAGCCGCCGGTGGCGAAGTCGCCGCTCCGGCCGCCGCCCAGATCTTCTCGACCGGCCTCTGACGAGGCCGGCGAGCGACAGGGCTAGAGGTCGAGCGTGACCTCGCCGTTCTCGCCGTCGGCGCCGGGGATGTGCAGCGTCAGCGGCCGGTTGTCAGACGCCGCCGAAGGCAGCAGGAAGATCGCCACCGAGCCCTCGATCGGGCCCAGGTCGGGAGTCGAGTCGAGCACCGGCACCTGTTCCTGCGGTTCGACTTCGCCGCCGAACTCGAGCGCGTAGAGGCTTTCGCTCGGCAACACGTGGTACTCGGCGTGGTCCGCGTCGGTGATCGTCAGCGTCGAGGGCAGCGTCTGCGGCTCGTCGCTTTCGTTCTGGACTTCGAAGAAGACGCCGAAGTAGGTCGACCCCTCGGGCGGCGGCTTCTGCCCGACCAGGTAGGCCGAGTCCTCGTTGTCCGCCGGGTTCAGGTAGCGGGAGAAGGTGACGTTGAAGGAGAGCTCGCCGAGCTCGACCGGCTCACCCTCGACCACGTTCTTGGAGTCACTCGAGTAGCCGCAGGCGGAGACGCCGACCACGAGGACGGCGAAGGCCATGGCGGCGAGCAGCGGCAGGACGAGTCGGCGGTTCTGGAACATCGGCGGCGAGAGTCTATTAGGAAGGTTCTACGGGATGCCGGTCGCGTAGCGATTACCCCCGGCGACGGCGATCCGCTCGTGGCCCAGGGAGCCCGCCTCGAGGCCATCGCGGAGCCGCTTCAGGGCCTCGCGCCAGCCGCGCTGCTGCCAGATCGAGCCGGCGGAAGCGACCTCGAGCATGCGGTCGAGCGGGTTCGCCGGCGCGGTCCAGTGGGTCAGCGTCACCGTGGTCAGCGAGCCGGGGCCCTCGGTCAGCTCCCAGACGGTGTTGGTGGGAATGCGGTTGACGCGACCGCCCTGGCCGCGCTCGACGATCCGGAAGGGCGCGTCGAGCTCGACCACCACCGTGTCCATCCAGACCTTCCGCAGCGGCGCCTGGACCCGGAACCTGGCCCCCGCCCCCACCCCGCTCGACTCGATCCGGGTGAGGTGGAAGTCGGTGAGGAAGTGATCGGTGAAGGAGGGCCGGGCCGCGAGGTCGGAGAGGAACTCGAAGACCCGCTCGCGCGCGACGTCGATCTCGGTTTCGGCGTGGATCGGCCCCATCGGAGCGCGATTCTATTCCTCGCCCCCGGCCACCGACCGGTTCATCGAAATTGAGTGACGGGAGGCCGCATGCGAGGTAGCATCGACACAGGGACGCAGAGAGGAGGCCCCCATTTTCGACAGCGTCAGCAGCAGCCCGCTCGATGACCGCTACGAAACCGGCTCGACCCCCGGTGAGGGCACGTTCTTCTGCCTGATCTGCGGCTCGCAACTGTCGATGGAGGAGACCGACGAGCTCCCCTCCTGCTCCGGCTGCGGCGGCTCCGAGTTCCGCCGCGACTCGATTTTCCGGGCGAGGCAGGACCACGGAGCGGCGACCAGCGAGATGCCGATTCCCGCCGCTGGTGGGGCACCGGATTGGCTTCAGCAGGCACGGGAGAGCGCCGGTCCGGGCTTCTGCTTCGCCCTTCAAGGCGATGACGGCGAGGTCGTCACCTTCCCGATCGAACGCGGCTGGACCCGGATCGGCCGCAGCCCGACCGCGGACCTGCGCCTCGACGATCCCAGCGTCTCCCGACGCCACGCCCTCGCCGTCGCCGAGCCCGGCAAACCGCTGCGGATCCTCGATGACCGCAGCCTCAACGGCGTCCTCCTCAACGGCGAGACGGTCGAGTGGTCGGCCCTGCGCGACGGCGACGAACTCACCGTCGGCCGCTACCACCTGTACGTGCTCGAGCACTGATCCCGCAATTTCCGGCCACCGCCGTCCCTAGGATGGCCCCGTGAACGCCGCACCCAACCCGGCCGACCCTTCCCTGCCCTCCGGCGTACCCGGAATCTCCGCCGCCGCCGACCGCGCCCGCGCCCAGCTGCACGAGGAGATCGAGCGCGTGCGCCAGGGCGTCGAAGAGATGCTCGACGCGGACAACCCCCTCGATGTCGACGTCCGCCGCGAACTCGACAGCATCCGCGAGGAAACCCGCCTCTACGTCAAGAAGCGCGTCCGCAAGACGGAGAAGAAACTCGAACGCTCGATCGCCAAGATCGACGCCCGCACCCAGCAGCTAGAGGCGCGCATCGACCAAGTCGAGGCCGACCGCCAAGCCGCCGAGGCCCGCATCCACAACTCCACCGAGCAGATGCTCGACGGATTGCTGCAAGAGGTGCGGTCGATTGCGGACTTGTTGACGCCGCAGCAGTAGTGGGGTCGGGGGTTCGGGCATCCCCTTCGCTTAACTTTTTTGCGGATCGCTGGTGCTCGTCCGTGGATTCCAGGCGGCAAAAAAGTTGAAGACGCTCCGGGGATACCCGAACCCCCGACCCTGACTTCGGCACCATCCACAGGGCCGCAAGAGCGGGTCTTGCAGCAGGCACGTCTCGCTTGAAGGGGAACTCACCTCTAGCCCTTCGAATACCCCTGGTCCATAGCGGCGCCCGAACCCTGGCCAGCTACCAGGAAACCCGAGCTTCTCGACCCGGACGAGCGACGCTGGGGCGCGAGGGCGGGGTCCGGTGGACCCTGAAGCGTCTTCAACTTTTTTGCCACAAGCAATTCGCGGCAGACGGGAAGCGCTCCGCAAAAAATTAAGCGGAAGGGTCCACCGGACCCCGCCCATCCACCAGCCTCACTCGGTCGAGATGCTCGGGTCCGCCTGGACCTTCTCCGGCACGATCATCAGGAAGTTGCTGGTCGCGTCGGCGGCGAGGTCGAGGACGCGGTCGGCCTCTTCGTTTGGCCGGTGGCGCGCAGTTCCTTCGCGTAGTGCTGCATCAGGTCGTCGATGTCGAGCAGGCCCTCGGCGTCGAGGTCCTTGAGCATGACTTTGGCGCCCTCGCCGAGGCGGCGCTGGATCGCGTCGCGGTCGATGCCGTAGGCGTTGTGGCGGACGTAGACGCGGCCGCCGGTCATGCCGGCGCAGGCCCAGGGGCCAAGGTCGCCGAGGACGATCGCGCGGCCGGAGGTCATGTACTCGAAGGCGAAGCCCTTGGCGTTGGCGCGGTCGACGACGCAGCCGCGGCTGTCGTCGATCGCTTCTTCGGGCTCGCCGGCGAGGACCACGTCGGCGCCGGAGAGGCGAATGCAGAAGCGCGAGTCGGCCGAGCCCTGGACGTAGAGGCGGCCGCGCTGGGCGCCGTAGGCGAAGGACTTGCCGACGGAGCCGTTGAGCCGCTTGCCCTTCGCGCCCTTGCCCTTGAGGATCGCGATCGAGCCGCCCAGCATCGTCTTGCCGACGCCGTCCTGGGCACCGCCCTCGACGCGGATCGAGACGCCGTAGGCGTTGAAGGCGCCGAGGCCCTGGCCGGCGACGGAGCCGCCGTTGAACTCGAGGCTGGCCAGCACTTCGTCGTTGGACTCGGGGCCGTCTTCGAAGATCCGCGAGCGGGCGATCGCCCCGGCCAGCTCGGTGCCGAGGACGCGGTCGTCGGCGTCGGTGGCGCGGGGGAACTCGTTGCGGATCGTGCGGCCGGGGCAGATGTCGCCGGCGAGGGCGGCGATCTGGGTCGACGCCTGCTTCTCCTCCATGCGGATCGGCCGGGCGACGACGAGGCCGGCTTCGGCCCGCCGTCTTCGCTCTCCGCCACCGGCAGGTCGATCGGCTCGAGGTCGAGGAACTCCTCCAGTGGCGTGATCAGCGGCGCCAGGTCGATGCTGTCCTGGTGGGAGACCTGCTCCAGCAGGTCGTAGCGGCCGACCAGGTCCTGGGCGCGGTCGTAGCCGAGCGAGGCGACGACCTGCTTGACCTCCTCGCCCATCGCGGTGAAGAAGCGGGCGCAGCTCTCAGCGGCGACGTCGACCTCCTGCGGGGTGAACTTCTTCAGCCCGTGGGCGTCGGCTTCCTCGGTCGTCTCGATCTGGGTGGCGATGCCGACGTGGCAGGTGTCGAGCTGGCAGCCGCGGCAGATCGTGCAGCCGAGGCTGACCATCGCCAGGGTGCCGAAGCCGACGCGGTTGGCGCCGAGGCAGTGCAATTTGACGATGTCGTGGCCGGTGCGGTAGCCGCCGTCGGCCCAGATCTCGACCCGGTTGCGCAGCCCGGCCTCCATCAGCGCCCGGTGCACGGCGCGGGTGCCGATGTCCGAGGGCAGGCCGACGTGGCGCAGGGCGTGCTGGCGGGCGGCGCCGGTGCCGCCCTCGAAGCCGGAGAGGGTGATGATGTCCGCCCCCGCCTTGGCGATCCCGAGCCCGATCGTGCCGATGTTCGGCACCACCGGGACCTTGACCGAGACGCGCACGTCCGGGTTCACGGTCTTGAGCTCGTCGATCAGCTCGGCCAGGTCCTCGATCGAGTAGAGGTCGTGGTTGTTGGAGGGCGAGATCAGGTCGGTGCCGGGGGCCGCGTTACGGGCCGCGGCGACCTTCTCGGAGACCTTCTTGCCGGGCAGGTGGCCGCCCTCGCCGGGCTTGGCGCCCTGGCCGATCTTGATCTCCGCCAGGTAGGACGAGTTGAGCATCTCCGCCGAGACGCCGAAGCGACCCGAGGCGACCTGCTGGCCGCGCCACTTGCGGTAGTGCCCGTACATGTCGCGGATCTCGCCACCCTCGCCGTTGACGCAGAGGATGTTGGTCGCTTTGGCCGCCTCCGCGTAGGCGCGGAAGGCCGGCTCGGACTGCGAGCCGAAGCTCATCGAGGAGATCACGATCGGGTAGTCGTGATGGCCGATCCCGGCGTCCACGGTCGCGGCGTCGGCGATCGGCTCGCGGTCGCCTTTCAGCCCCATGATGTGGCGCATCGAGATCGGGCTCTGCTTCTCCAGGTCGCGGACTTTCTCCGAGTACTCCTCGTAGGAGCCGGTGCCGTTGGCGGTCGCGATCGCCGCCTTGTAGACCTTGGGGTAGAAGCGGAAGGTCTTCGCCGGTTTGGCCGACTCGTCGTCACCGCTGAGGGCGCGGGCGCGGGCGTTGGTGTCCTCGTCCAGCTCGGCAAAGCCGGTGCCGCCCTTGGCCGAGGAGGCGAAGGCCTCGGTCTGGAAGATCTCGGCCAGCTCCGGCTTGATCCCGATCGAGGAGAACTGGCGCGCGTAGCCGCGGACCTCGTGGATGCCGATCGTCGAGATCACTTTCTCGATCCCCTTGGTCAGGGCGGCGCAGAGGTTGCTGACATCGGACTCGTAGTCCTCGACGCAGATCACCTCGACCATCGTGTACGGGCAGACGCCGTTGGCGCCGAGGCCGAGGGCCAGCATCGTGTCGTGGACGTTGCGGATCGAGGCCGAGCGCAGGACGATGCCGCAGCGCCGGCGCAGGTTCTCCTCGCCGGGCTCGACCTTGAACTGCTTCAGCGCCTGGTCGACCGCCGAGGTCGCCAGGTGCGGGTCGAGGTAGCGGCGCTCGCCGTCGTAGACGGTGCGGTCGGTGAGGATCAGCAGCTCGGCCCCGTTGCGGACCTTCTTCACCGCTTCCTGCTTGATCCGCTCGACCGCGCCGCTGGTCGTCTCCGACTCCAGCAGCGAGATGTCGACGGCCGAGGCGCGACCGCGGAACTCCTCCCAGAGGTCCTCGAGCAGGTAGGTGCGGTGCTTGCGGGCGATCGCCCGATAGGTCTTGTCGGAGAGCGGCGCCAGGCCGTGGTGGCCGCCGAGGATCACCGGGAACGCGGTTTCCACCGTGCCGGTGTCGAGGCTGGCGTCGTCGAGCGAGGGGCGCCGGCCGAAGACCGAGCGGGTCGAGAAGTGCTCCATCTCGCGCTCGCGGTCGATCGCCGGGTTGGTGACGACGGCAACCGTCTCCTTGAAGTAGTCGGCGAGGTTCTGGCGCTCGGGCGAGAGCGCCGCCAGCGGCCCGTCGTAGCCGAGCGAGCCGACCGGCTCGGCCCCATTGGAGGCCATCTGCTGGACCAGTTTGACGTCGTCGCGCTGCCAGCCGAAGCCGGCGAGGACGCGGTCGGAGACCTTGACCGGCTCCTCGGGGCCGGCGTCGGAGTAGCCGGGCACGTCCTCGCCGTCGAGCGGGCCGCCGGCTTCGATCGCGCGCTCGTAGGGCGCGACGTGATCGATGCCATTGCGCTTCAGCCAGCTGTCGCGGACGATCCGCAACATCGCGTCGTGCGCGTGCAGGGTCGAGCGCCGCTTATCGCGGTCGATCAGCACCATCGCCTTCTCGCCGGGCGCGAGCGGCTTCGGCTCGGAGACCATGCTGTGGACCGAGACGACCCCGGGCTCGGAGCTGAAGACGAAGTCGTCCTCGGTCTCGACCTGCCAGAGCGGGCGCAGGCCGAGCGCGTCGGAGGAGAACACGCACTCGTCGCCGTGGCGGGCGATCAGCGCCACCGGGCCCTGGGCGAACGGCCCCATCGCCTGGCGCAGGTACATGTAGAAGCCGCGCAGGTCCTCCGGCAATCCGCGGACCTCCTCGACGATCGGCGGCACGACCATCTCCATCGCTTCCGCCAGGCTGAGCCCCTCGCGGCTGACCAGGGTGTCGATCGTCAGGTTCAGGTCCTGCGAATCCGAGGCACCGGGGCGGACCGGCACCGACAGCATCTTTGCCTCCTGGCGCAGCTGTTCGATCGTGTTGATCTCGCCGTTGTGGCCGAGCGCCGAGAACGGCTGCACGCGCTTGAACGAAGGCCAGGTGTTGGTCGAGTAGCGGTTGTGGCCGAAGCTGCCGATCGTCTCGAAGCGCTCGTCGCGCAGGTCCGGGTAGTACTCGCCGAGCACCTTCGGCGCGCCCATCACCTTGTAGACGCAGGTGGTGGCGGAGAAGGAGGGGACGTGGACGCCGAGCCGCTGCTCGAGTTCGATCAGCAGCTCGAAGAGGATGCGGTCGCGCTTGGCGGCGTCGGGGACGAGGCCGGCAAGCTGCCAGAAGTGGGGCTCCTCCTCGCGGGCGGTCGGGCCGAGGGCGGGCGAGTCGACGACGCCGATCCGCTCGGAGAGGACGCGGAAGCCGCCTTCGGCGAGCAGCTCGCGGGCATCGTGCTGGATCTTCTCGCGGTCCTGCGAGCGCTCGATGAAGATGTGGGCAACGGCGAAGGCGTCGTCGAGGGTGAGCGAGGGGTCGTGGCCGCCGGAGCGGACCTCCTCGGCCCAGATCTTCCGCGGCAAGTCCAGCATCAGTCCGCAGCCGTCGCCCTCGCCGTCGACGTTGCCGGCGCGGTGGAGCATCTTCTGCAGGGCCGGGATCGCCAGCTCGATCGGCCGGTGGCTCGGCGTCGCGTCCTTGCGCACGGAGGCGTAGATCGCGCAGGCGTCCTTGTCCTCGACGCTCGGCGGTGAAACCAGTGGCTTGTAGGGCAGCTCGGGCGAGTAGCGCTTGACGCTCGCGCCGGCGGACTGGTGCTTCGACATATGACCTCCCGGTTTCCACGCCTTCTTCGAGCGGGCGCGCGACGGGTTGACGGGCTCGGGAATTATAGGGGCAGGGGGAAGCCCTCAGCCAACCTCGAAGTCGGAAAGTTGGCCCAATTCAGTCGCAAAGGCCGACTTTTCGCGGCCGCTCCACAGCGCGAACTGCGCTTTTTGGTTGCCATGCGACTCAAAAGCGCAACTCGACCTCCGGCCGTTCAGGCCCAGGACATCGGCTCGTAGCCACCCTCGGGCTGGACGCCGATCAGCAGCGCTGTGACCGGGGCGTCGGAGCGGTTGAGGATGGTGCGGCTGGCCGGCGGCTCGATCGAGGCGAAGGTGCCGGCCGGGGCCGGATGGTCCTCGCCGTCGATCCGCAGGACGGCCTCCCCCTCGAGAATCGCGTAGAGCTCGACCTGACCGCTCTCGTTCTCCGTGTGCTCGGGGATGCCGCCGCCGGGCGCGATCTCAACCAGGTTGAAGCCGAAGGCCGAGGTGCCGAGCGCCTTGCGCGCCAGCCCCCAGGTGCAGTCGCCGGAGCCCTCCATCGACTCGAACTGGTCGCGGTGCTTGATCGAGTAGTTGCCGGCCATTAGGTTCGACCATACCCGCGGATGACCGATCCAGGCAAGGACTCAGAGGCAGCGCTGACGGCGGCGATCGGCCGCTACAACGAGGCCTGGAACGCCCACGACCTCGACGCGATCGTGACGATGCACGCGCCGGACATGGTCTTCGCCAACCACACCGCCGGCGAGTCGGCGACGGGTGAGGAGGTGCGGGCCCACATCGGCTCGATCTTCGCGACCTGGCCCGACATCGAGTTCGCCACCCGCCGCCTCTACGTCCGCCCCGGCCTGGTCGTGCAGGAGTGGACCGCCACCGCGACCCACGCCCAGACGATGCGCCGCGGCGACCTCGTCGCCGAGCCGACCGGCAAGCGAGTCGAGTGGGACGGGATCGACTCGATCCCCTTCGAAGGCGGACTGGTCAAGCGCAAGGACGTCTACTCCGACAGCGTCTCGATCCTGCGCCAGGTCGGCCTGCTCGACTGAACCCGCGGGTCAGCGGCTCCAGTCGGGTTCGTAGCCGCCCTTGACCAGGACCTTCGACTTGCCACCGCCATAGGGGATCGTCGCCACGGCGTGGTTGGGCCCCGGTTCGAAGCCGCCGGTGAAGCCGAGCACGGTCGTCCCGTCCTTGGACAGCGCCGTGCCGACGAAGCCCTGCTCGCCGTTGCCGGCCTTTTCGAGCGGCTTCTGGGCACCCGTCTTGGGATTGACCGTGACCGCGTAGCTGGTGTCCTGACCCTCGAACTCGGCCAGCAGCCGGTTGCCGCTCGCCGACCACTCGGTCGGGTAGAGGCCCTGCAGCAGCGGATCGACCTTGGTGTGGGTCAGGCGCTTCTGGCCGCTGCCGTTCGGGTTCATCAGGAAGAGCTCGTTCTTCGGCCCGTACTTGCGGTTCTTGGCCCCAAGCTGCTTGGCGAAGACGATCTTGCTCGGACCCCAGAGCGGATCCAGCGAGTTGCCGCCTTTGGTGATCCGGACCGGTTTGCCGGCGGCCACCGTGGCGGTGAAGATGTCGGTCTTGCCCGCGAAGTCTTCGCTCTGGGAGACCGAGTAGGCGAGTTCCGTGCTGTCGGGCGAGAAGCTGATGCCGCTGAAATAGCCGCTGGCGACCGTGCGCAGCAGGGTGCCGCTGGTGACGTCGAGCAAGACCAGGCTGCCCTTGCCGATCTCCGGTCCGCGCACCGCCGCGACCAGCTTCGAGTCCGGCGAGAAGGTGACGTAGAAGCTGTCCTGGAGGTTGCCGAGGACCGGCGTGGAACCGCCACCGGCCGTCGCTGCCCCCAGCACCAGCCCACGCTTGCCGCCGTTGCCTTCGCGCGAGTAGGCGATCACGTCGCCGTCCGGCGAGACCTTCGGGTTGTTCCCGGACCCGACCTTGAAGGCGCCGCGGCCGTTGTCGTTGGCGGCGTAGACGACCGGCTTCATCGGGTTCTTGACGTAGGCCAACGTCGCCCCGGCGGCGGCGGGAAGCGCGAGCAGCGCGGTTGCGGCGACGAGCGCCCCCAGCAGTGAGAACTTCGGCAGACATGGCATGGCGGCGATGCTATCCGTGGAATCGGCCGCTTCTCACCCACGCGTCTGCACTAAGGCACCCATGGGATGCCTAACTGCAGACGCGTCGCTCAACTCGGGCCGACGATCGCCGCGGCGACCAGGCCGCCGCTGACGCCGAGGAAGGAGATGACCGCGAGGGCGCGGTACCAGGCCCGTCGCTCGGCCTCGGGATCGAAGGCGAGGGGGACGAAGAGGAAGGGGTTGACGGCGGTGCCGAAGACGAGCGCCACGGCGACGACGGTCGGCAGATCCGGGACCGCGAGGCCGACCCCGATCAGGATCAGGCCCATCATCACGTAGTCGAGGTGGACCTGGCGGATCCGCTGCGGGGCGACGATGCCGATCCGGCGCAGCCACTCCGGCTTCTCGCCACGGACGACCATCGCCCAGCCCAACAGCCCGCCCAGCGCCAGCTCGACCAGGCCGATCCGGATGACCCAGTCCATCTAGAGCTCGGGGACGTCGGCGCCGAGGGGACTGAAGGGCAGGCGGCGGACCTCGGCCCAACCCTCGCAGCGCCGCTCCAGCGCCGCGACGACGTTGCCGGCGTCCTGCCAGGTGGTCCAGACGAGCACGGTCGGCCCTGCCCCGGAGATCGTCGCCCCCAGCGCCCCCAGCTCGATCGCCGCGTCGACGATCTCCATCGAGCGCGGGTAGAGGTCGCGGCGGCGCGGCTGGTGGATGGCGTCGGCGAGGCCGCGGGCGACGAGGTCGAGGTCGGCGCTGCGCAGGCCGAGCACGAGCAATGCCGCGGCGGAGACGTTGGCGACCGCGTCGGCGAGCGGCACCTGGACCGGGATCGCCTCGCGGGCGAGCTTGGTCGAGACCTCCTCGCGCGGGATCACGACGATCCCCTCCAGCCCCTCCGGTGGGTCGAAGCGGGCGGCACGGGGCGCCCCGTCCCCGCTCCGGTCACAGACCACAAAGCCGCCGTAGATCGCCGCCGCGACGTTGTCGGGGTGGCCCTCCAGCGCGGTCGCCCGCGCCAGCATCTCCTCCTGGGAGAGCGCCAGCTCGAAGAGGTGGTCGGCGGCGAAGAGCCCGGCGACGATCGCCGCGGCGCTGGAGCCGAGCCCGCGCGCCAGCGGGACCTCGCTGCGCAGGCGGAAGGCGATGCCGTCGGCCGAGTGCAGGCTCTCGAAGGCGCGGACGACGAGGTTGTCGCGCCCGGTCGAGACCTCGAGCCCCCCGGGGTCGAGCGAGAACTCCCCCGCCTCCTCCACCTCGAGCTCGAGGTGCAGCGAGACCGCCGCCGCCATCGCGTCGTAGCCGGGGCCGAGGTTGGCCGAGGAGGCGGGAACGCGGACGAGTCGGTGGCGCGCGGTCAATCGAAGACGGCCCGCTCGACGGCGCTGAGGTCGTTGTCGCAGTTGATCACCGCGGGGGCTTTGCCCAACGCGGTGTCGGGGTCCTTGAGGCCGTGGCCGGTGAGCACGCAGACGACGGAGGCGGGGGGCTCGGCGTCCTCGACGACCGGGAGGCCGTGGGCGAGCAGGCCGGCAACCGAGGCGGCGGAGGCGGGCTCGCAGAAGACGCCTTCGGTGTCGGCGAGCCAGTGATAGGCGTTGAGGATCTGCTCGTCGGAGACGGCGGCGACGCGGCCCCGCGAGGTGGTGAAGGCGGCCATCGCCTCCTCCCAGCGGGCCGGGTTGCCGATCCGGATCGCCGAGGCGACGGTCTCGGGGTTGGCGACGGGAGCGCCGCTGACCAGCGGCGCCGCGCCCTCGGCCTGGAAGCCGTAGAGGACCGGAAGCGGGGTCGCGACCGTGTCCGCCACCTCGCGGAAGCCGCGCCAGTAGGCGGTGACGTTGCCGGCGTTGCCGACCGGGATCGCCAGCGCCCCCGGCATCCCCCCCAGCTCCTCGACCACCTCGAAGGCGGCCGTCTTCTGGCCTTCGATCCGGTGCGGGTTGACCGAGTTGACGAGCTCGATCGGGTGCTTCTGGGAAAGCTCGCGGACGATCGTCAACGCGTCGTCGAAGTTGCCCTGGAGGGCGACGACGCGGGCGCCGTGCATCAGTGCCTGCGCCAGCTTGCCGATCGCGATCTTGCCCTCGGGGACGATCACCGCGCCGCGCATACCGGCCCGGGCCGCGTAGGCGGCGGCGCTGGCGGCGGTGTTGCCGGTCGAGGCGCAGATGACGGCCTCCGCCCCCCGCCCCTTCGCGCGCGAAACCGCGACCGTCATCCCCCGGTCCTTGAACGAGCCGGTCGGGTTGGCGCCGTCGAACTTGAGGTAGGCGCGGGCACCGATCCGCTCCGAGAGGCGCGGCGCCTCGATCAGCGGCGTCGAGCCCTCGTTCAGCGTCACCACCGGGTCGCCCGGCTCGAGCGAGAGGCGGTCGCGGTAGCGCTCGATCAACGGCACGGTCACTTAGAACTCTTCCTCGATCACGCGGATCGAGCGTGGCGGCGCCCGCAGCTCGTCGAGGCCCTTCAATGCCTCCAGGGCCTCGGCGAAGCGCGACTCCAGGCACTCGTGGACGACCATCACCAGGCGGGCGTCGTCGCCCGCCCCGCGCTGGACGACGCTCTTGACCGAGACCTCGTGGTCGCCGAGCACGGTCGCCAGCCGGGCGAGGACGCCGGGCTGGTCGGCGACCTCGAGGTGCAGGTAGAAGGAGGAGGTGACGTCGGCGACGATCGGCAGCTCGGTCCGGGTCTCGTGCACGGGCGCGTCGCCGGCGAGGATCGAGACGACATCACCGAGCACCGCCGAGGCGGTCTGCACGCCGCCGGCGCCGGGCCCCGACATCGTCACCTCGGTGATCGCCGGCGCCTCGACCATGACCGCGTTGAACGGGCCCCCGATCGGCGACAGCGGGTGGCCGGAGTAGAGGAAGCAGGGGAAGACGCGGACGCTGATGCCGCCGTCGCGGCGTTCGGCGACGCCGAGCAGCTTCAGCGAGAGGCCGAGCTCCTTGGCGTAGGCGAGGTCGTCGGGCTGGATCGCCTCGATTCCCTCGTAGGAGACCTCCGACAGCGTCACCGGGGTGTGGAAGGCGAGCCGGGCGAGGATCGCCATCTTCGCCGCCGCGTCGGCGCCGCCGACGTCGTCGCTGGGGTCGGCCTCGGCGTAGCCCAGCTCCTGCGCCCGCCCCAGCACCTCGTCGTAGCCGGCGCCGGTCGCCGCCATCTCGCTGAGGATGAAGTTGGTGGTGCCGTTGACGATGCCGAAGACCTTGGTGATCTCGGTCACGCCGAAGCTCTCCTGGATCGTGCGCACGATCGGGATCACCGCCGCCACCGCCGCCTCGAAGCGCAGCTGCACGCCGGCCTCACGGGCGATCGCGAAGAGCTCGTCGCCGTGCTGGGCGAGCAGCTGCTTGTTGGCGGTGACGACCGGCCGCCCGGCCCGCAGCGCGTCGATCACGTAGCCACGCGCCGGGTCGGTCCCCCCCATCAGCTCGACGATCAGGTCGGAGCGCTCGAGAATCGCGCCGAAGTCGCCCTCGGAGCGGGTCAGCACCCCCGCGATCTCCGGCCGCCGCCCGGTCGCGGCCTCGACCGCCGCGGAGCGCTCGGCGAGCAGCTCGGCAAAGGCGGCGCCGACGGTGCCGCGCCCGAGCAGCCCGATGCGGATCGGTCTGGAGGCCTCGTCAGGCATCGCGGGAAGTCAGGTCCTCGTAGGTCTCGCGGCGGACCACTACCCGGGCCTCGCCGTCGCGGCAGAAGACGACCGGGGGCCGGGTCACGCCGTTGTAGTTGCTCGCCATCGCGTGGCCGTAGGCGCCGGTTGCGGGCGTCACCAGGACGTCGCCGACGGCCGGCTCGGCCAGAATCGCGTCGCGGACGAGGATGTCGCCGGACTCGCAATGCATGCCGGCGACCGTCACCAGTGTCTCGGGCGGGGCACCGGCGCGATCGGCGATCAGCGCCTCGTAGCGGGAGCCGTAGAGCATCGGCCGCAGGTTGTCGGACATGCCGCCGTCGACGGCGACGTAGGTGCGGACGCCGGGGATCTCCTTGACGGTGCCGACCCGGTAGGCGGTAAGCCCGGCGTTGGCGACCAGCGAGCGGCCCGGCTCGATCAGGATCCGCACCCCGTCCCCGAAGACCTCGGCGACGCCGCGGACCTTGACGTCGACGTAGGCGTCGATCGACGGGGGCTCGTCCTCGGCCGTGTAGGCGACCCCGAGACCGCCGCCGACGTTGACCACCTGGCACCAGTCGCCGGCCAGCTCGCCGAGCGCGCGGATCGCCAGCGTGTAGGGCTCGAGCTCGAAGATCTGCGAGCCGATGTGGGCGTGCAAGCCGACCAGCTCCAGCTTGTCGGAGGCCAGAACCCGCTCGATCGCCCGCGCCGCCAACCCGTCCTCGAGCCCAAAGCCGAACTTCGAGTCGAGCTGGCCGGTGGTGATGTAGTCGTGGGTCGAGGGCTTGATCCCCGGCGTCACCCGGACCAGCACCCGCTGCGGCGAGTCGAGCAGACGCTCACAGCGGTCGATCTCGTCGAAGGAGTCGAGAATCAGGTGACGGATGCCCGAGCGGGCGGCGAAGAGGATCTCCTCGTCGCTCTTGTTGTTGCCGTGCATGTGGATGCGCGCCGGGTCGAAGCCGGCCCGCAGCGCTATGTGCAGCTCGCCGCCGGAGGCGACGTCGACCGAGAGCCCCTCCTCGGCGAAGAGACGGTAGGCGGCGGTGCAGGGGAAGGACTTGCTGGCGAAGACGACCTCGAAATCGGCGCCGCGCCGCTCGAAGGCCTCGCGGTAGGCGCGGGCGCGAGCGCGCAACTCGTCCTCGGCGTAGAGATAGGCGGGGGTACCGAACTCTTCGGCCAGCTCGACCACGTCGCAGCCGGCGACCTCGAGGTGACCGCGCTCGTTGACGCGGCTGCCGGCGGGATAGACCGCCGAGCCCTCGATCGGGTCGCCGCTGACGACCGATCCCACCTTTTCTCGCTCCACCATCGGACCGGCATTGTGACCGGTTAGGGGCCGAGCCTGTTCAGCGGCTGGGATGCAGCAGGCCGCCGACCGCGCCGACGGTTTCGTCGACGACTTTGCCGACCGTCGATTCGGGGCCGACGACGCCGTTGACGACGCCTTCGGTGGCTTCGGTCACGCCGGCGTTGTTGAGGGTGCCGCCGAGCGCCGATTCGTCGACCTGGTTGACGGTGCCGTTGACGGTTTCGGTGACCTGGCCGGTCGGGGTCGTGGCGCCGCCGCCACTGCCGCCGCCTTCCGAGCCCGCGGTGCTTTTTCCGCCGCCGGCACCGGTTCCGGCCGAGCCGCTTCCGGGAGCGGTCGCGCTCGGCGTGGAGGCGCCGGGGGCATCCGCCGAGGCGCCGGGCGCGCCCTGGTTGCCGCCGGCTTGGTTGCCGCCGGCTTGACCCCTGTCAGGTTCTGGCCCAGCCGGAGCAGTGGTTACCGACTCGCCGCTGGCGCTGTCGACGCTGCCGCCGACCGCAAGCGAACGATCCCCCGCCCGCTCGCTGCCACCGTCGCGATCGGCCTTCACACCGTCACGACCCCCGGAGCCACTGGAAACATCGAAGGCGGCCTTCTCGCCACCGGCGCCGGCCGCCGCTTGAGCCGGGGCGACCGCGGCGTTGTTGCCGCCATCGCCGAGCGCGGCGAGTGGCCAGTCGCGGAAGACCTGAGCCGATACGAGCACGACGAAGACGGCGATGGCGATGGCGATCAGAGTCGCTCCTCCCATCGCCCCCGCGAGGTAGGTATGCGCCTGACGGATCATGGGGGCTTACGTCGTTACAGCTTGATTGCTAAAGGTAACCCATCGGGTCGGTTGGGGAGCCGTTTATACGAACCTCGAAATGCAGGTGCGGCCCAAAGCAGTGACCCGTGCAGCCGGTGTACCCGATGATGTCTCCCTGCGAAACCGACTGGCCGGATGCGACCGCAAAGGAGGTCTGGTGGGCGTAGCAGGTGGAAAGCCCGCCGCCGTGGTCGAGGCAGGTGAAATTGCCGTAGCCGCCGCTTTCGGCTTCTGACTGGAGCAGCACCACGGAACCGGAGGCGGCGGCGCGAATCGGCGTCATTTCCGGCACCGCGATGTCGACCCCCTCGTGCATGCGGCCCCAGCGCATGCCGAACCCGGAGACGATGGCGCCGCTGACCGGCCAGATCAAACCGCCGCTGCCACCGACGATCGGCCCCGCCGGCAATGGCGCGGAGCCGGTCGCGGAGAGCGTCGCGGCGATCTTGCCCTGGATGTCGGCGACATCGTCGTGCAGCTTCTCTTCGTGGGCGCCGATGCTGGCCAGCGCCGCTTCGCGCCCGGCGCGGGCGGAGACCAGTTCCTGCTGGTGGCTCTGCAGCGAGGCGCGGGCATTCGCCAGCGCCTGCTCTTCGGCGGCGATCGAGTCGCGCGCCGCTTCGATCGTGTTCTTGGCGCTGCGCAGCCGGTCGACGAGCTGCTGTACCTGGTCGCGCAGGTCGCGCACGCGGCCGACCACGGCCTCGTCCATCCCGTGCAGGCGGTCGAGGTATTCCGCTCGGGCCGCGAGGTCCTCGACCCCGTCGGCGCCGACGATGACGCTGAGGATGTCGGGGCTGCCGGTCTCGTACATCGCCACCAAGCGCTCACGCAGGGCGACGAGGGCCCGTTTCAGTCGGGCCCGTAGGTCCTCGAGGCGATCCTTGGCGCTGTCCAGTTCGGCGACGGCCTTGTCGAGCTCCGCCTGCTTGGCGGCAAGCCGGGCCTCGACCGCGGCCTCGCGGGTGCGGATCGCGGCGACCTCGCCGGTCAGCTCTTCGATTTCGTCCTTGTAGTGGGAGATCGTCGAGGTGAGGACGCCTTTCTTCTCCTGCACCTCTTCGAGCTTGGACTGCTTCGCTTCCAGCTTGGATTCGAGATCCTCCGCCGGCGCCGGGCCGGCGCTGAGCAGTGGGCATAGCGCCGCGGCAGCAAGGGCAAGGGCCACCACGACGAATCGGTTCCGTCGCATTCATCCGAGGCTAGCCAAGCCCGAAATCCGTCCTGCGACGTTCGTCACACCTGCAATCGCGCTTGCGGTCAGCCCTGCGTGGGGGCGTTCTCGACCCGCAGCAGGGCCCGGTCGGCCTCCTCCTCCATCTGCAGCGTCGTGTGCTCGATCCCGAAGCGGTCCCGCAGGGTCAGCTCCAGGCGGCGGCGGACGAGGTCGCGGTCGCAGTCCTGGGAAACGACGACATGGGCGGCGACCGCGCCGAAGCCCGAAGTCACCGTCCAGGCGTGCAGGTCGTGGACCGAGCGCACCTCCTGCTCGCCGCAGAGCGCCGCGCCGAGCTCCTCGACGTCGAGGCCGGCCGGAGCGGCCTCCATCAGCACGTCGAAGGGCTCCTTGATCAAGCGCCAGGAGGAGGCGAGGACGAGGGCGGCGATCAGCAGGCCGACGATCGGGTCGACGATCGCCGAGCCGCCGAGCAGCACGAAGCCGCCGGCGAAGACGACGCCGACCGACCCGAGCGCGTCGGCGAAGCTGTGACGGAGCACCCCCTCGAGGTTGATGTCCTCGCGCTGGCCGCGGGCGAGGACCCAGGTGGCGGCGAGGTTGCCGGCGAGCCCGAGCAGGCCCAGCACCAGCACGCCGGCGCCCTCGATCGATGGCGGGTCGGAGAAGCGGCCGATCGCGGCGATCGCGATGCCGACGCTGACCGCGACCAGGACCAGGCCGTTGACCAGCGCCGCCAGCACCTCGGAGCGCTGGTAGCCGAAGGTGCGCCGCCCCGCCGCCGGCAGCGCCGCCAGGCGGGCGGCGATCAGGGCGAGGACGATCGCGCCGACATCGGAGAGCAGGTGGCCGGCGTCGGCCAGCAGCGCCAGCGAGCCGGTGACGACGCCGCCGACCGCCTCGGCGAGGAGCAGGCCGGCGTTGATCGCCAGCGCGATCCACATCCGGCGCCTGCTGTCCTCGCGCCGGGCGTCCAGCGCGTGCGAATGGCCGTGCGGTCCGTGCACGGTCCCGAGCTTACGCCGGGACCGCCTGCTTCTCCTCGCTCGACTTCATCGCGGCGGCGGCGACTTCGGCGCCGAAGCCGAGGCGCTCGGCGTAATCGCGGGCCTGCATGCGCGAAATGACCATGCGTTGGATCTCGGCCGTGCCCTCGAACAGCTGGTAGATCTTGGCGTCGCGGAAGAACTTCTCCAGCGGGTAGTCGGTGTTCCAGGCGTCGGGACCGACCAGGTCCATCAGCGTCGTCGTCGCCCACATCGTCACGTCGCCGGCCTTGAGCTTCGACATCGAGCCCTGGCCGCCGGTCATCGGGCGGCCGTTGCGGCCCATCCAGGCGGCGCGCTGAACCAGCAGCCGCGCCGCTTCGATCTCGGTCGCGACGTCGGCCAGGGTCTGCTGCACGCGTTGCGTCTGCAGCAGCGGCGTCCCGGCTTCGGACTGACCGTCGAGGTATTCGAGCGTCCACTCGTAGGCGGCCTGGGCGATGCCAAGAGCAGAGGCGCCGACCAGCGGCCGCGTCACCTCGAAGGTCGCGAGGGCGTCGGCGCCGCGCGATTTCTTGCCTTCGCGCCCGCGCTGCAGCTTCTTCTCCAGCTTCTCCTCGCCGCCGAGCAGGTTCTCGATCGGAATCCGGCAGTCCTCGAGCACGATCTCGGCGGTGTGCGAGGCGCGGATCCCGAGCTTCGTCTCCTTCTTGCCCTGGGAGAGACCCGGGGTGTCCTTGCCGATCACGAACGAAGCCTGGCCGCGGGTGCCGAGGGCCGGGTCGACGGTGGCGACGACGACGTGGACGTCGGCGATGCCGCCGTTGGTGATGAAGACCTTGGTCCCGTTCAGCACCCACTCGTCGCCGTCGCGCTTGGCGGTCGTCTTCAGGCTCTTGACGTCGGAGCCGGCCTGCGGCTCGGTGACGGCGTAGGCGCCGAGCTTGATCTGCTCGTCGTCGCCGAAGCACTCCGGAACCCAGCGCATGATCTGCTCGGGGGTTCCGGAGGAGGCGATGCCGGCGGCGGCGAGGCCGGAGCCGGAGATCGCCAGCGCCGTGCCGGCGCAGCCCCAGTGGAACTCTTCGGCGGAGATGACCTGCATCTGCCCCTGCTCGTCGGCGGCGGAGCGCTGGATCCCCTCGAGGCCGCCGAAGCCCTGCTTGCGGGCCTCTTTGATGACCTCCCAGGGGATGCTCTCCTCGCGGTCGTGCTTGGCGGCCGCCGGGCGGATCACCTCGCGGGCGAAAGTCCGGCATTTCTCCTTGTACGCGAGCTGCTCGTCGTTGAGTGCGAAATCCATTGGTTCCTTCCTCGCCGTGGACCGATTGACTGGTCAGTCAGCCAGTCCCTGGGAACTTTAACTGAACGGCCAGCCAGCCAAGCCGCCCGAGCCGGACTCACGACCCCATGTAGCGTTGCGGCCCGTGAGCGCCGATCGTCCGATCAACGCCGACGTCCCGGCCGGCGGAGAGCCCGAGCCCAAGCCGCCAACTCCCCCGACCCCCGCGGGCCCGAAGCCGAAGAAGGGCGGCCCGCGCAGGCCGATCCCCGGAGCGCTGAAGGCGATCGTCGCATTGGTCCTGGTCGCGATCGTCTTCATCGTCGTCGCCGTTCTCGGCGGCAGCGGCTCCAAGGACGACTCCGAGAGCGCCGGGCCCGCGCCGGCCCCGGCCCCCGCGGCCGAAAGCGAGTCCGCGGGCTCGGCATCGAGCCAGAGCGCCGAAGAGCTTGGCTATCCCTCCTTCGCGACCGGCAACACGACCAGGGTCGGCGGCTCCGACCCCGCCGCCAACGCCGCCGGCGTGGCGCTGGCGGTGTTCCCCTCGACCGACGATGCGCAGCGACCCGCGGCGGTGACCCTGGTCGGCGAAGACGACTGGGCCGGAGGCCTCGCCGCCTCGGTGCTGATGTCGGCACCGGTGCGCGCGCCGATCCTGATCGCCGCCGCCGACGACCTCCCCGACCCGACCTCCGAAGCGCTCGACGCCCTCGAACCCCAGGGCAGCAAGGAGACCGCCGGCGCGACCGCCTTCGCGATCGGCGACGTCGCGACTCCGAGCGGTGGCAAGACGACCGCTGTCAAGGCCGGCGACCCGGCGACCGTGGCGGCGGCGATCGCGCGCTTGCGGGACCGCCTCTTCGGCTCTCCCCCCGCCCACATCGTCGTCGCCCCCTCCAACCAACCCGCCTTCGCGATGCCGGCCGCCGCCTGGTCGGCGCGCTCCGGCGACCCGGTCCTGTTCGCTGCCGGCGACAAGCTGCCGAAGCCGACCGCTGCCGTTCTCGGGGAACACCAGAAGGTGGCGGTCTACGTGCTCGGTCCCTCCTCGGCGATCTCCTCGAAGGCCGTCCGCGCGATCTCGAAGGTCGCCGGCACGGTCCACCGCGTCTCCGGCGAGGACCCGGTCGCCAACGCGATCGCCCTCGCCCGCTACGCCGATGGCAACTTCGGCTGGAACGTCAACGACCCCGGCCACGGCTTCGTCCTCGTCCGCGACGACTCGCCACTCGACGCAGCCGCGGCGGCCCCGCTCTCGGCCTCCGGTACCTGGGGCCCGCTGCTGCTCAGCGACAGCCCCACTACCCTCCCGGCGGCGCTGCGGGAATACTTACTCGACGTGAAGCCCGGCTACACGACCAACCCGACCCGCGCGTTCTACAACCACGTGTGGGTGATCGGCGACCAGGAGGCGATCGACGTGAACCAGCAGGCGGAGGTCAACGAACTGGCCGAGCTGACCAAGATCGGCGGCGGCGAATGAGCGAGTCCGAGAACCCGGAGCTGCTGACCCAGGGCGGCGAGATCACGGCCGAGGACATCCGCGCCCTCGCCGGCGCCTCCACCCCCCACTTCGCGCTGCAGGTCCGCAACCGCATCCGCCGGCTGATCGAGCCGCTGCCGCCGGAGCACCCGGCCCGGCTCGAAGGCGAACGCAAGATCGCCAAGCTCGAGGCGCTCGCCGACAACAGCGGCGACCCGCGCGGGACGCTCGGCATCGGCCACTGACATGAAGTACCTGGCGCCCGGCGTCTGGCGGCTGAAGGAGTTCCCGGCTCCCAGCATCAACGTCTACCTGGCCGAGGACGTGCTGATCGACGCCGGCCGGACCTGGGACCGTAGGCGGATCTTCGCCGAGCTCGAGGGCCGCGAGATCTCGATGCTGGCCCTGACCCACGCGCATCCCGACCACCAGGGCGTCGCCAAGGACGTCTGCGAGGCGCGCGGAGTACCGCTCGCCTGCCACGCCGACGACGTCGAAGCGATGGAAGGGAAGCGGTCGATGCAGGAGGCCGCGGCAAGCAACCCGGTCAACCGCGTCATCCGCGCGCTCTGGCAGGGCCCCCCGTACAGGGTCGACCGCGTGCTCGGCGAGGGCGACGAGGTCGCCGGCTTCCGCGTCATCCACGCACCCGGCCACGCCCGTGGCGAGGTGATCTTCTACCGCGACTCCGACCGGGTGGCGATCTGCGGCGACGTGATCCGCAACCTCAGCTACGCCACCGGCCTGCCTGGGATCAAGGAGCCGCCGGAGGTCTTCACCTACGACCCGGCCGAGAACCGCCGCTCGATCCACAGGCTCGCCGAGCTGAACCCGGCGCTGATCCTGCCCGGGCACGGTCCCGCGGTGACCGACATTGCCGCCTTCGAGCGCTTCGTCGCCGCCCTCCCTGCATAGCGCCGCCCGCCGGGAAGCAGCACCACGGCCCGGGTAGGGGAATCGAACCGCAGCTCGTAAAGGTCTGAGGGGTTACTTGGTTCCAGCTACCGAAGGGAGCAGCATGAAGACGCTCAAGGAGAGGCGGCCCTCGCCGGCAATGGTCGTCGCGGTGATCGCCCTGGTCGTCGCCCTCGCCGGCACCGCCTACGCGGCGCAGACGATCAACGGCGGCGCGATCATGAAGCAGACGATCGGCGGCGGCAAGCTGAAGCAGAAGACCCTGACCGGGTTCCAGATCAACGTCAACAAGCTGGGGACGGTGCCGGCGGCGAAGACCGCGCTGCGGGCGAGCCATACCTACTGGGCGGTCGTCAACAACCCCGCCAGTCCCGGCAACGCGACGCTCGCCCGGGCCAGCGACGCGACGATCGCCGCAGCCGAGGGCGGCGGCGCCGTCAACGTGATCTTCCCGGTCAACATCTCCGGCTGCGCCGACGTCGCCGGCCGCGACAACGCCGGGACGACGGTGCCCAACGCGGGCTATGCCCAGACCAATGTCTCACCGGCCAACCCGAACGCGGTCGAAGTCCACACCCGCGACAAAGCCGGTGCCAACGAGGACGCCGACTTCCACCTGATCGTGATCTGCCCCTAGGGCTGCGGCGCGACCCGCGCCACGGCCATGTCGACGCGCTCGCCGCGGAAGGGCACGCCCTCCGCGACGAGCCGCCGGCGCTGGCGGGCGCCCTTGGCAAGCGAGCCGTCGGCGCGGACCACCCGCCACCAGGGCAGGTCGGGCTCGTCGATCTCGAACAACACAGTGCCGGCGAAGCGCGGCGCCCCGGGCGAGACGTCGCCGTAGGTGCGCACGAACCCCTCGGGAATCGCCCGCACCCGCTCCAGCACTTCCTCCAGGCGGGATTCCGGCGCCGCGGTCAGGCGCCGGGGCCGAAGGCGTCGATGATGCGGTTCTGGAACTCGCTCAGCTCCTCCGGCGAGATGAAATAGGTCGGCGGGGTGAGGAAGAGGCCATCGGCGCGCTCCGCCGTCGCCTCAACCCGCGCCCGGACCTTGTCAAGCGGCCCGGCAGCGCAGTAGGTCTCGACCATCTCGTCGCTGATCGCCGCCGGCACCGCCGCCAAGTCGCCGCGGCGAAAGGCGTCGCCGGCGGCCACCGCGTTGTCGGCGAAGCCGTGCAGCTCCCAGAGCGGCATGTAGGTCTTGACCGTCGCGTAGAAGGAGATCGTGCGGCGGGCCATCTCGATCGCCCGTCCCTCGTCGTCGTCGATCGCGCAGCAGACAGTCGGCAGGTAGTCGAAGTCCACGCGCTCGCGCCCGGAGCGCTTCAGCCCCGTCTCGAAGGCGTCGACGACGACCTCGTCGATCCAGCGCAGGCTCTGGATCGGATGCCCGATCAAACCGTCGGCGACGTCGCCGGCCATCCGCGCCATCCCCGCCTGCACGGCGGCCGTGTAGATCGGCACCGACTCGCGCGGCGCCGGGTGCGGCCGGATCCAGCCCTTGATGTCGATGTCGTAGTACTCGCCCTGATAGCGAATCGGTTCGCCGGCGCCGGCCTGCTGCATGATCAACCGCGTCGCCTCGATCGCCTCGCGCAGGTGCGGCGCCGGTTTGCCGTAGGCGGCGTTGTGCCAGGTTTCGTTCAGCCGTTTGACCCCGGCGCCCATCCCCAGCCGGAAGCGCCCGCCGGACATCTCGTCGATGTCGAGGGCACTGACCGCGTGGATGAAGGGGCTGCGGGTGAAGGCCCAGACGATCCCGGTGGCGACGTCGATCTTGGTCGTCTTCGCCGCCAGGTAGGCCGCCTGCGTGGCGGCGCTGCGGAACAGCTCCGGCGCCCAGACGCACTCGACGCCGGCCGCCTCGGCCCGCAGCGTCTCAGCCTCGAGCTCGGCGACGGAGGTGCCGATCGCGGCGACGGAGATGCGGTCGAGGGCGGCCATCGAGTCGGGTTCAGGCAGCGGCCGGCGCGGCGGCCCGCGTCAGCACGGCGTCGGCCACCCGTTCGCGATGCCACTTGGAGTCGCCGAAGATCGCCGCGTTGGAGCGGCCGCGCTTGAGGAAGAAGTGGAGGTCGTGCTCCCAGGTGAAGCCGATGCCCCCATGGACCTGGATCGAGGCGTCGGGGACGCGCCAGCCGGCGTCGGAGGCGTAGGCCTTCGCGGTCGAGGCGGCCAGCGGCAACGACTCCGGCTCGGCGTCGGCGGCCCAGGCGGCGCCGTAGACGGCGGAGCGGGCATTCTCGGTCTCCAGCAGCATCTGCGCGCAGCGGTGCGAGACCGCCTGGTAGGCGCCGATCGGACGGCCGAACTGCTGGCGGTCTTTGGCGTACTCGACCGCCATCTCCAAGGTGCGCTGGGCGATCCCGGTGGACTCGGCCGCAAGGGCGACGCAGACGCGGTTGAAAACGGGGTAATAGTCCTCGCCGGCCCCCGGCAGCGAGTCGGCGGCCGCGACGCGGACGCCCTCGAGGCGGACCGAGGAGAAGCGCCGGGTCGGGTCGATCCCGACTTCGGGCGTGACGGTGACTCCGTCGGCTCCGCTCTGCACCACGTGGCGGCGGCCGTCGCTGGTGGCGACGAGGAAGAAATCGACGCCGGCGGCGTCGAGCACCAGGGTCTTCTCGCCGTCGAGGACGACGCCGTCGCCGTCGGCCTTGGCCTCCAGCGTGAAGTCGCCGATCGTCGCCGGCGAGCCGGCGTCCCAGAGCGCCGGCGTGCCGCGCAGCTCACCCTCGGCCAGCGGCCGCAGGTAGCGCTCGCGCTGGTCGTCGCTGCCGCAGAGGCTCAGCGCCAGGCCGGCGACCGTGTTCGAGAGCAGCGGCGAGGGAGCGAGCGCGTAGCCCATCTCCTCGAAGAGCACCGCGAGGTCGACGATCCCGAGGCCCTGTCCCCCCACTCCTCGGGCAATGCCAGGCCGGCCCAGCCGAGCTCGGCCATCTGCCTCCAGCCGTCGGGGTCGGTGCCGTCGTCGCTGGCCGCGATCTCGCGCATGCGCTCGGATTTGAAGCGCGAGGCGAGGAAGTCGTGGGCGGTCGACTTGATCGCCTGCTGCTCGTCGGTGAGGTCGAAGTACATAGTTAAACGCTCCCGCTAAATCCCTAGCGCAGCCTCGGCAGGCCGAGCACGCGCTCGGCGATGATGTTCTTGAGGATGTCCGTCGTCCCGCCCTCGATCGAGTTCGCGCGCGAGCGCAGGAAGCCGTACTGCCAGGCACCGCCCGCGACTGCGTGCTCCGCCCCCCGCGCCAATGGCGCGTAGGCACCCTCGATCTCCAGCGCCAGCTCGGTCAGGTCCTGGTTGATGTCAGCCCACTGCCACTTGCCGAGCGACCCCTCCGGCCCGGGAATGCCCGACTGCATCGTCTTGGTCAATCCGCGGTAGGCGTTGAGGCGCATCGTCTCGGCCTCGATGTGGAGCTGGGCGATGCGCTGGCGGTAGTAGGTGTCGTCGGCCGCCGAGCCACCGTTGACGCGGACCTCGTGGGCCAGCTTGGCGAGGCGCCCGAGGCTGTTCTGGATCTGGGCGATGGCACCGAAGGCGAGCCCGGCGCGCTCGTTCATCAGCGTCGTGATCGCCACCCCCCAGCCGGCGCCGACCTCGCCGACGACGTTCTCCTCGGGGATCCGCGCTTCCTCCATGAAGACCTCATTGAACTCGCCCTCGCCGGTGATCTGAACCAGCGGTTTCGCTTCCACGCCGTCCTGCTCCATGTCCATCAGGAAGTAGGTGAGGCCCTGGTGCTTGGGGGCGTCGGGGTCGGTACGGGCGACGAGCATGCACCACTTCGCGTACTGGGCAAAGGTCGTCCAGACCTTCTGCCCGGTGACGACCCATTCGTCGCCGTCCTTGACCGCGCGGGTCTTCAGCGAGGCGAGGTCGGAGCCGGACTCAGGCTCGGAGAAGCCCTGGCACCAGATCTCCTCGCCGGTCAGGATCGGCTCCAGGTAGCGCTGCTTCTGGGCGTCGGTGCCATGGGCGATCACCACCGGCCCGCCCATCGCCAGGCCGAGCACGTTGGCGGGGCTGGGCGCCTCCAGGCGCGCCGCCTCGCCGACGAAGATCGCCTGCTCGATCATCGTCGCGCCGCGGCCGCCGTACTCCTTGGGCCAGGAGATCCCGGCCCAGCCGGCGGCGTGCAGCTTCAACTGCCACTCGCGGCGGAAGGCCATCACCTCGTCGAGGCCGGCCTCGGGCTCGGGACCCGGGTGGTTCGCTTCCAGCCAGGTGCGAACCTCGTCGCGGAACTGCTCCTCCGATGGCGACAGCGTCAGGTCCATCGGCAGCGAGCATATAGAGGTCTCCTGGCCGCGTGGCCAGGAGACCTCCAAAGCGGCCCTGCGCTAGCCCTGACCGCAGGACTGGAAGCCGTACTCGGCCGCCAGCTTCGCGCCCTTCTCGAGCGGGTTTTTTTCTTCCAGCAGCAACTTTGGCTCGTCTTCCAGTTCTTCCGCCCCACCCTTGACCGCGTCGACGATCGCTTCGACTTTCGCCTCGTCGCCCGTCGGAGCGCCGAGCTCGTCGATTTCGTCGGCCTGCAGGGCGATCCCCGGCGCGACCACGTCGACGATCACCTCTTCCTGCTGCTCCTTAGTCGGGTTTTCGGTGTCGACGCCGTTTTCCTCGGCGAATTCTTCGGCGCCGTCTTCGACCGCCTTGTTGCCCTTTTCGCAAATCGCGTCGCCCTGCGCGATGAACTCGGACTTGGTCAGCGCCGCGGCGCTGCTGTCGCTGTCGCTGCTGCCGCAACCGGCAGCGGCGATGGCCAGGGCCAGGACACCGGCGAACAGCACGATCAGTCGCTTACTCAATCGAGTCTCCTCAGACGGGTGAACGGGGGAGGGAACCTACCGGCGCAAAAGGGCCTGGCGCATGGCCAGGCCCCTCGCTGCACCGGCTCGCGGGGATCAGCCTTCGCCACACTCCGAGAAGCCGTACGCCTGCGCCTTTTGGTTGGCGTCGCCGAACGGGTCGGTGTCTTCGTTGAACAGGCTTTCCGGGTCTTCTTCGGCTTTTTCGATCGCCGTGTCGAGCGAGTCGAGCATTGCTTCGATCTGCTCCTCGTCGCCTTCCGGCGCGCCGATACCGCGGATCAGTTCCGACTGGGTCTTGAGGTTGGGAACGATGACCGTTTCGACGATCTCCACGCCCTGCTCGTCGCTCGGTTCCTTGCCGTCGGGAATGTTGTTTTCTTTCGCGTACTTTTCGAAGCCCTGTTCGATTTCTTCGTTGCCCTGCTTGCAGATCGTGTCGCCCTGCTTGATCAGCTCGGTCTTGGTCACAGCCACGGTGACATCGGTGGTGCCGCTGCTGTCGTCGCTGCTGCCACAGCCGGCGGCGATCGCTGCAATCGCCATGGCGGCAGCCAGCATCGCGATAAGTCGCTTGCTCAACTGGTCTCCTCTGGGGTGGTGGACGGACGACCGGCAAGCTACCGGCCGTCCCCGTCAGACCGATTCAGATCCGCTCGATCAGGGTCCCGGTCCCGAGTCCGCCGCCGCAGCACATCGTCACCAGGCCCATGCTCTTGTCGCTGCGCTCCATCTCGTGCAACAGGGTGGTGATCAGGCGGGCGCCGGTCGAGCCGAGCGGGTGGCCGAGGGCGATCGCGCCGCCGTTGACGTTGACCCGGTCCATATCCGGATTCAGCTCGCGCTGCCAGGCGACGACAACCGAGGCGAAAGCCTCGTTGATCTCGACCAGGTCGATGTCGTCCATCGTCATCCCGTTGCGCTCGAGCAGCTTCCGCGTCGCCGGGATCGGGCCGGTCAGCATGATCACCGGGTCGACCCCGACCGTGGTCTGGTCGTAGATCCGCGCCCGCGGCTTCAGCCCCAGCGCGTCGGCCCGCTCGCGCGCCATCAGCAGCACGCCGGCGGCGCCGTCGGAGACCTGAGAGGAGTTGCCGGCGGTGATCTTGCCGTCCTCCTTGAAGGCCGGCTTCAGGCCGGCCAGACCCTCGAGGCTGGTCTCACGCAGCCCCTGATCGGTGACGTAGGTGTCGCCGTTGACGGCGAAGGGGATCGTCTCGCGCTCGAAGCGGCCCTCCTCGGTCGCCTTGGCGGCGAGCTGCTGGGAGCGCAGCCCGAACTCGTCGAGCTCAGCCCGGGCGATCTCCCACTTGTCGGCGATCATCTCCGCCGAGAGGCCCTGCGGGATCAGGTTGTAGCGGTCCATCAGCTCGGGCGAGAAGGGCGTTCCGTGCTCTTTCATCACCTCGTAGCCGTCGGCGAAGGAGATGTGACCCATGTGCTCGACGCCGCCACCGACGACGACGTCGTGGACGCCGCTGGCGATCTGCGCCGCGGCGAAGTTGACCGCCTGCTGGGCGGAGCCGCACTGCCGATCGATCGTGGTCGCCGGCGTCTCCATCGGCAGCCCGGCCTCGAGCCAGGCGTTGCGGCCGATGTTGACCCCCTGCTCGCCGAACTGCTGGGCGCAGCCGGCGATCACGTCGCCGGTCTCGGCCGGGTCGACCCCGGAGCGCTCGAACAGCTCGCCGTAGACCTTGGCCAGCAGGTTCGAGGGGTGCTTGTCCTTGTAGTAGCCCTTCTCCGGATGGCCGCGGCCGATCGGCGTCCGCGCCGCCTCGACGATGACCACCTCGCGCCCTCCGAACTTCCCACTCCCGTTCTCAGCCATCCGACTCTCCATTTCGCTCAAGTTCGTGCCTGACTTGAAGATAGCCGATTGACTGGTCAGTCAGCCAGTTTTCCGCCACAGATGACGCGGGGGAGGGCGCCTGCGAGCGAGGTCTACGTTCCCGACACCCTCCCCCGCGTCACCCGAGCGCTTCACGTGATAGGAACTCGCCCTCATGACTACGAATCAGGGGTACACGAGTCCGGGCATCGCGGGCAGCGGGGCGATCGCCACCGGCCTCGCCGCTGTCGCCACCACCACCGCAGACGTGATCCTGCTCGCCCGCAGCGAGGCCTCGGCCTGGCGCGCGGAGGAGAAAGTGGTCGCCGCCTGCGCCAAGATCGAGGGCGGCGAGCCCTCGCGGCTGCGGGTCACCACCGACCCCAAGGATCTGGCCGATTGCGACGTGATCGTCGAGGCGATCGTCGAGGAGGTCGGGCCCAAGGGCGAGCTGCTCGCCCGGATCGCCGAGGCCTGCCCCAACTCAGACCTGGCGACGACCACCTCGTCGCTCAGCATCGGCGAGATCGCCGCGGCCGCGGGCACCGACAAGCTCTACGGCCTGCACGTCTTCAATCCGGTGCCGCGGATGAAGCTAGTCGAGGTCTGCTTCCCCGACGGGGCCGCCGAGGCCCGCGAGAAGGCGCTGGCCTGGTGCGCGGCGCTGGGCAAGACCGCGGTCGAGGTCCCCGACCAGGCGGGCTTCGTCGTCAACCGCCTGCTCTTCCCCTACCTCTTCGAAGCCGTGCGGCTGATCGAGCGGACCGGCATGGAGGCCGGCGAGGTCGACACCTGCATGAAGCTCGGTGCCGGCCACCCGATGGGCCCCCTGGCCCTGCTCGACTTCGTCGGGCTCGACGTCAGCCAGGCAATTGGAGACGCGCTCTTCGCCGAGAACAATGAGGCCGCCAGCAAGCCGCCGGGCATGCTGGTCGAGCTGGTCGGCGAAGGCAAACTCGGCCGCAAGAGCGGCGCCGGCTTCTACAGCTACGACTAGTCGGCCTGGGCGGTCCTGCTCTTTCCTGAGATGTCCCAGAGGACGTCGGCTTCGGAGATGTTCTGGCGGCGGGCGAGGAGCTCGATCTCTTCCCAGGGAAGCTCGGCTTCCGGAAGGTCGTCCCAGCGGGCGAGATCGAGGGCCTCGATCGAGCCGCGAAGCGCGGGCCCGAGGTGCTCCTCCGAGCGCAACAGCGCCCTCAGGACCTCGAGTTGCTTGTCGGTCAGGCGAACAACCCACATGCGGTACCTCCACTGCGTTCGGGGGGCGCGGGTTGCTCGAAGAAACTAGGCCGAGGGACGGACGGAACCGCTGATCCGGACCGCCTCGATGCGGTTCTCGCGCACCGCCTCGACCCGGATCGTGTACCCGTCGACCTTGATCGAGTCGCCCCGCTTGGGCAGCCGCCCGAGCTCACCGAAGACGAAGCCGCCGACCGAGTTGTAGGCATCGGTGTCGACCGGCAGCTCGATCCCGGCGTCGGCGAGGTCGCCGAGCGAGACGTGGCCGCGCACGAACCAGTCGCCGTTGGTGAGCTGCCGCAAGGCTGCCGCGCGCGGGTCGGTCTCGTCCTCGATCTCCCCCACTACCTCCTCGAGGATGTCCTCGACGGTGACGATCCCGACCGTACGCCCGTACTCGTCGACGACGACGGCGAGCGAGGTGCGCTGGACCTGAAGGTCGTGGAGGAGGTCGTCAAGCGGGCGCGTCTCCGGCACGATCAGGGCCTCGCGGACGACGCTCTCGATCGCCGACTCCGGGCCCTCGCTCATGTAGAGGCGGGCGAGGCTGTTGTTGTGGACGATCCCCTTCACCCGGTCGGGGTTGTCGTCCTCGATCACGACCAGGCGGGTGTGGCCCGAGGTGACGCAGCGCCGCAGCGCCGCCTCGACGGTCTCCGAGGCGTCGACCGTGATCACCGCCGGAATCGGCGTCATCACCTCGCGTGCCTCCTGCTCGTGCAGGTGGAAGACGCCCCCGAGCATCCCGGCCTCGCCGGGGTCGAGGTGGCCGCCGATCCGGGAGCTGTCGATGATCTGCTTCAGATCCTCGGCGGTGTGGTGCTGTTCGAGGTCGCTGGGGTTGACGCCGAAGAGGCGGACGATCGCGTTCGAGAACCAGCTCAACGCCATCGTCACCGGGGCGGTGGCGACGCGGAACCAGTTCAACGGCCGTGAGACCCGGCGGGCGGTGCTCTCGGCGTTGGCGATCGCCAGCATCTTCGGCACCTGCTCGCCGACGCTGATGTGCAGCGCGGTGACGAGGATGAAGGCCAGCGCCAGCGAGAGCCCGGCGGCGACCCCGTGGGAGAGGCTGCCGAAGATCGGCTCGATCAGTTTCGAGAGCGAGGGCTCGCCGAGGAAGCCGATGCCGATCGAGGCGATCGTGATCCCGATCTGACAGGCGGAGAGGGATTCGTCGATTTTGTCGAGCTGCTCGACTACCGCCTCGGCGCCGGATTCGCCTTCCTCGGCGAGCTGTTCGATTTTGCCGCGGCGGCTGCGCACCAGCGCGAACTCGGCGGCGACGAAGAAGCCGTTGATGGCGATCAACAGCAGCAGGAGGACGAGCAGGAGGACGCTCATCGGCTATGCGGCCCGGTACTTCGGGCTGGGACGTCCTCGGCCATTCGGCGAACGCAATATAGCTGGCCGCCCACGCAGCATTTTCGATAAATGCGATATTGGGCGAATAATGCGCGTCGCCACGCTCAGCGAGATGTTGGAAGAGGTGGTTCGCCTGGGCGAGGCGACCGGCATGGAAGCGCATGCCCACGAGCTGCGCGGCGAACTCGAGGGACGCCTGGCAACGGTGCGGGCGGCGCTGTCGGGGTCGTCGAGCCCGCGGGTGATCGCACTCGAGCAGCTCGACCCGCCGCGCGTCGGCGGCTTCTGGATCCCGGAGATGATCTCGATCGCCGGCGGCGTCGACGTCGCCGGCGACCCCGGCCTGAACCCGGCCGATGTCGGCTGGGGCGAGCTGGAAAGCCTCAACGCCGAGTTCGTGATCGTCATGTTCGGCTCGGTCGTCGATGCCCACGCCGAGGCGATGAAGCACTGGAGCCGGATCGCCTCCCTGGGCGCCAGTAGGGCCTTCGCGGTCGACGCCTCGGCGACCTTCACCGACCCCGGGCCGCGCCTGGTCGACGGCGTCGAGCTGCTCGGGCACCTGCTGCACCCCGACCTGATCGACCCACCCGGCAACACCCCGTTCCTGGAGCTGAAGGCACCGGCCTCCCGGTCTTCGCAGGGCAACTGACGCTCAGGCAATCGCGAGAGCGCCGACGACGGAGACGACCGCTACCGCGGTCATCACGGCGAACTCCGCCAATTGGCGATTGCGTCCGAGCATTCCGCGCTCGCCGGCGACGATCGTCAGCGCGCAGATGACGCCCCCGGCAAGGCCGCCGAGGTGCCCGCCGACGCTGATGTTGCTGATCGTGAAGCTGAAGACCAGATTGATCACGATCAGGAACCCGATCTCGCTCGCGATCGCGTCCATCCCGCGCCCGCGGGCGATCACGAAGGTGGCGCCGGCAAGGCCGAAGACCGCTCCCGAGGCGCCGACGGTGAGGGCGTTGGGATCCAGCAGCAAGGCCCCGAACGAGCCCGCGAGCAGCGAGGCGAAGTAGAGGACGACGAAGCGCGGCGTGCCCAACGCCGGCTCCAGCAGGCGACCGAGGAAGTACAGCAACAGCATGTTGAAGCCGATGTGAATCAGGCTCGCGTGGAGGAAGCCGCCGGTCACCAGCCGGTACCACTGGCCTTCGCCCACCAGCGGCCCGAACAGCCCGTAGTCGATGACGACCGAGTTGCCGCCGCCGATTCCGATCCCGCCGCCGCCGACGGCGATCTCGATCAGGAAGGCGACGACGTTGATCCCGATCAGGACGAAGGTCGCCGGTGACCGCGCGAAGCCGGAATCGCCGCCGCCCACTCCCTGGACGACTTTGGTCCGCTGGCGCATGCAGTCGGGGCAGCGCATCCCGACCGGGGTCGGGGTCATGCAGTCCGGGCAGATCGGTTTGCCGCAGGAGGAGCAGGAGACGCCGGTCTCGCGGTCGGGGTGTCGGTAACAGGTCTGCGCCACGGGACGGGCAGCCTACAATCGCGGCGATGGCGCCCCCCAGCCCCGCCCGCCTCTACGCGACCCTGCTCGCCGCCGCGCTGGTCGCGCTCGGGCTCGCCGGCTTCTTCTTCAACCTCTCCTGGCTCAACTTCCTCTACGTCGCCAGCGGCGTCCTCGGCCTGCTGGCAGCCCCGGCGGCCCCGCGTGCCTTCGCGCTCCTCGCCGGGGTCGCCTACACCGGCCTGGCGGTCTTCAGCTTCGCCGACGGCGGCTGGCTGCACCTGGCGATCGGCCTGCTCGGCCTCGCCGCCTACGCCGGCTCAGAGGCGCGAGCGCAGGCCGCCGGAAAGGGCGCGTAGCCCGCTCTCACCCTTGTTCTTGCTGCGGCGGCGCAGCTCGATCAGGACCAGGGCGCCGGTGGCGACGCTGCCGGCGCCGACCGCGACCACCGGCCGCACCCAGTTGCGCGGGTCGCGCAATGCCCGCAGCTCGCTCTCGGAAAGCTCCTCGGCCCAGTCGGACAGCTCCTCGGCGGCAGCCTGGGTGACCGCGGAGAGGGTGTCCTCGAAGCGCCCGGTCAACCGCTCCGGGGGCTCCATCGGCCGCAGCGCGTCGGTCAGCAGCTGCTCGACGTCCCAGGTGCTGCCGCTCAGGGTCTCACTCGACTCTCTCATCGCTCATCTCCTCCTGCAGCTGCTTGATCGCGCGATGGATCAGGACCTTGGTCGCCCCGTCGGAGCGGCCGAGCGCGCGGGCGATCTCGCGGTTGTCCATGCCGAGGGCGAAGCGCATGATCAAGGCCTCGCGCCGGTCGGCGGGCAGGTGCTCGAGATTGGCCATCACCTGGCGCAGCTCCTCGCGCCCCTCGGCGATCGCCACCGTGTCGTGACGGGCCGCGATCGGGTCGGCGTTTTCCAGCGGCGTCTGCGGCCGCCGCGAGCGGTCGCGGTAGTAGTTCGAGGCGAGGTTGTGGGCGATCCGGATCACCCACGGCCGCAGCGGCCGGCCGTCGGACTCGCGCCGGGCCCGGTCGAAGTGACGGTAGGCCTGGAGAAAGGCCTGCTCGGTCAGGTCCTCGGCGTCGTGGTGGTTGCCGATCCGGTAGTAGGCATAGGAGTAGACGTCGCGCAGGTGGTCGCGGTAGAAGTCCTCGAAGGCGCGGTCCAGATCCGCCTTCGCCGCCGGACCCAGATCGGCGGGCTCGACGTTCTTCTTGGGACCGCTCACCGGGCAAGCCTAGACCCCGCGGGAGGGCCAGCATCAGGCCGCCCGCCGCGAGCGCTCGACCCGGCGCAACCCGGCGATCCAGTCCTCGGCGCCGATCTCGCCGCGGATCAGCGCCGCCAGGCCGTTCAGTGCCTCCGAAGGACCCCCGGACGCGGTCACGGCCTGAGCCAGGAGCGGGGTCGTGTCGAGACCCTCCGAGGCCTGGCCGATCAAGGCCGGGATCTCTGTCGCCGGGGTGCCGGTGCCGAGCAGGGCGCCGGCGCGGCGGTTGCGCCCGGTCGGCGCCATCATCGTCGCGGTCAGGTCGCCGACCCCGGCCAGCCCGGAGAAGGTCTCCAGCTCCGCCCCGCGCCCGATCGCGTAATCGATGCACTCGCGCCAGATCTCGGCGACGGCGATGCCGGCGGCGTTGAGGCCGTGCGGCTCGGCGGCGGCGGCGGCCAGCGCCGCGGCGTTCTTGGCCGCCCCGGCCATCTCGACCCCGGCAACGTCGCGGGAGCGCTCGCAGACGAGGCCGGCGCGGTCGAAGACCTCGCCCATCTGCACCCGCAGGTCGAGGTCGGCGGAGCCGAGCACCAATGCGGCGGAGCCGGAGACCGCCTCGCGCGCGTGGGCGGGGCCGCCGAGGCAGGCGATCGCCCGCGCCCGCACCCGTTCGCCGACGTATTCGGCCGGCAGCTGTCCCTGCGGTGCGATCAGCCCCTTGGTCAGCAACAGCACGGCGGAACGGGAACCGACCCGATCGGCGATCGCCCCGACCGCCTGCGGCAGCGACTTCGAGGGGATCGCGAGGCAGATCAGGTCGAGACCGGCAAGCTCGATCTCCGAGGCCGGACGGACATCGATTGCCTCCGGCAGCGGCACCCCCGGCAGGTAACGGCGGTTCTCGCCCGCCTCGATCATCTCCGCCGCGCGCTCGCGGTTGCGGGCGCCGAGCTGGACCTCGAGCCCGCCGCGAGCGAGCAGGACGGCGACCGCGGTGCCCCAGCTGCCGGCGCCGATCACCGCGGCGCGGCGCATCGGCGGCAGCCCGCCGAGGTCTTCCCACTGCAACAGCACGTTGGGCCAGATCCGCCCGGTCACCGTCTCCGCCAGCGTCTGCGAGGGCTCCTCGGCACGGGGGAAGGTCATCGCCCGGCCGAGCCGGACCTTGACCTTGCGCGGGCGGATGCGCCAGCCGCGGCGCACGTGTTCGGTCCCGAGCACGGCGGCCGGGATCACCGGGGCGCCGGTCTGCAGCGCCAGCCGGCCGACACCGCGCTTGGGGTGGCCGAGAGTGCCGCGGCGGATCCGCGTGCCCTCGGGGAAGATGCAGACCGCCCCCCCACGCTCGACGATCTGGCGCGCCGTCTCCATCGATTCCTCGTCGGACTCGCCGCGGCGGATCGGAAAAGCGCCGAGCCGGGAGAGCACCCAGCCCTGCCAGCGGCGCTCGAACAACTCGACCTTGGCGACGTAGTGCATCGGCCGGCGCCAGGGCAGGCAACCACCGACCGCGAAGGGGTCGAGGAAGCTGCGGTGGTTGGAGGCGACGATCAGGCCGCCCTGCAGGCGGGCGTGCTCACGCCCGGTCCGGGCGTAGCGGAAGTAGACGAGGAAGAACGGCGTCATGAACACCCTCGCCAGCAGGTAGAGGGGCCAGTTGACGCTGTGCTTACGCGTGTAGGCGTGGTAGCGGGCCAGTCGCTCAGCGGTCACGCAGAGCGCTACACGGCGGGGACGTCGCGGTTACCAGGCGTGCTCGATCAGCTCGGCCAGCTCGTCCCGCGACGGTGGTTCCGGAGTGAAGGCAAGCTCGGGCCGGACCAGGATCGCGTCGAGCGCCTGGTCGAGCTTGCCGCGGTCGGCGCCGAGCGCGCCGAGGCCGGGCGGGTCGCCGCCGAGCTCGAGCACGCGGGCCTCGATGTCTTCGGGGTCGGTGCCGATCGCGGTGGCGAGGTCGGCGAGCCGATCCGGCGCGCGGGCGACGAGGAAGGCCAATGCCCGCGGCAGGATCGCGGCGTTGGTGCCGGCGTGGGTGCCGCCGCAGATCCGGACCAGGCTCTGGCAGACGACGTGATGGAGGCCGAACATGCCGGAGTCGATCGCGTAGCCGCAGAGCACCGAGCCGAGTGCCAGCTGCGCCGGATTGCGCTCCTCGCGGTCGGCGTCGAGCGCCGCCGCGATCAGCTCTGCGCCGCGCAATGCCGTCATCTCCGAGACGGGGTTGGAGAAGGGGGTGTAGAGGGAGTCGGCGCCGTGCGCGAGGGCGTTCATCGAGCTGGCGCGTAGCGCCGCCTCCGGAGCGCCGGTCATCGCCGCCGGGTCGGCGATCACCAAGGCCGGCCGCACCATCCCCGAGACCCGCGACTCGGCCCCGGCCGGGAGCCGGTGGATGCCGGTCATCTCGGCTCCGGACATCGTCGTAGGGATCGCCGCCACCGGCGCCCCGGTGACCGAGCCGATCGCCTTGGCGACGTCGACCGTGCGGCCGCCGCCGAGCGCAACCAGCGGTCCAGAGCCGACCTCGCCCAGCAATGCCGCGGCGAGGTCCGGGACCTGGCCGGGGCCGACCTCGTGCACGGCGCTCGCGGCGGCGGCGAGCTCCGTAGCGCCGGCCAGGGCGCGCGGGGTGCTCAGCAGCTCGAACGGCGCCAACTCATGCTCGGAGAGGAGCTGCGGCGCCTGGGCGACGCCGTTGTGGCGGAAGACGACCGTGCGCCCGGCGTCGCGCCAGATGAAGTCCCCGTTCACTCCCCCGGATCCGTGCGCGGGTTCCTCACCGGCCGCAGGTTCGGTTCGACCTCGTCGCGCAGGTGCTCGTAATCGGGCGGCAGCGAGAGCTTCTCGCCGAGGTGCTCGAGCGGCTCGTCGACGGTGAAGCCGGGACCCGTGGTGGCGATCTCGAAGAGCACGCCGCTGGGCTCGCGGAAGTAGATCGAGCGGAAGTAGAAGCGGTCGATCTCCGGGGTCGGCTGCGCCCCGGCCGAGATCGCCCGCTGGCGCCACTCCATGTGCTCCTCCGGAGAGGAGGCCCAGGCGACGTGGTGGACGCTGCCGGCACCCTGGATGCCGCGCTCGGGCGGCGGCTCGTCGAAGAGGTAGCGGCCGCCGCGGCTCTCGCCGCGGGCTTCCCAGGTACCGTCGACCCGCTCGAACTCGAGCGCCTCCAGCAGCGCCGTGCTCGCCTCCGGCGCGGCGCTGTAGGCGCGCACGGCGTGGAAGCCCTGCAATGCCAGCTCGGCCGGGATCTCAGGATGGTCGGCGACGAGCGGCGCGTCCGGCACCGCGACGACCAGCAGCTCGTGGTCGAGGCCCTCGGGGTCGGAGAAGACCAAGCCGTTGCCGTCGCGCTGGGACTCGATGCCGTTGGCCGCGAGGCGCTCCGCCCAGAAGGCGAGCGCGTCCTCGGAGGCGACCCGCCAGACGACGCGATGGACCATGCCGGCTCCGGCGCGTCCCGGTGCCGCGCCGGGGTACTCGAAGAAGGTCAGGTCGGAGCCCGGATCGCCGCCCTCGTCGGCGAAGAAGAGGTGATAGACGCTGGGGTTGTCCTGGTTGACCGTTTTCTTGACCATCCGCAATCCCAGCACGCCGACGTAGAAGTCGACGTTGCGCTGAGCGTTCTCGGTGATCGCCGTTATGTGGTGGATGCCCTCTAGCTTCATGGTTCACGTATACCATCCCCATTCGATGAGCCGCGCACGCAGACGCACTGTCAAAGGGCTCGTCATCCTGGGCTCGTTCCTCGCCTTCTTCAGCGTCTTCGCGATCTGGACCGAGCGACAGGCGCTGAACACCGACGACTGGGTCTCGACCAGCGGCCGCTTGATCCAAAACGAGACGATCCGCGCCGCCCTCAGCGACTACCTCGTCGACCAGCTCTACGAAAACGTCGACGTCGAGAAAGAACTGAAGGACATCCTCCCCGGCGACACCAAGGACCTCGCCGGCCCGGCCGCCGGCGGGTTGCGGCAGGTGGCCGGCAGCGGTGCCGAAAAAGTGCTGGAAACCTCCACCGCCCAGGACCTCTGGGTCGAGGCCAACCGCGGCGCCCACGAACAGCTCCTCGCCGTGCTGGAAGACAAGGGGGACGCGGTCTCGACCTCGGAAGGGAACGTCAGCCTCAACCTCGGCAGCCTCCTGACCAACCTCGCCGGCCAGGTCGGGATCGGCCAGGACCTGGCCGAAAAGCTGCCCCCCGACGCGGGGCAGATCGAGATTCTCCGCTCGGACGAGCTGAAGACCGCGCAGAACATCGCGGTCGCGATCAAGGGCTTGGCGCTGCTGCTGACGATCCTCACCTTCGCCGCCTTCGCCGGCGCTATCTACCTCACCCGTGGCGGCCGCTGGGTGACGGTCCTGTTCAGCGGGATCGGTTTGATCGCCGCCGGCTTCGCGGTGATCGTCGCTCGCCACATCGCCGGCGGAATCGTCATCGACGAACTGGTCACGGTCGAAAGCGCGAAGCCGGCCGGCGAAGCCGCCTGGAGCATCGCCACCTCACTGATGACCAGCATCGCGACCACCGTGATCGTCGTCGGCGCCCTTTTCGCGGCCGCGGGCTGGCTGGCCTCGCCGACCGGCGCCGCCCGCGCCTGCCGGCGGGCGATCGCGCCGGCATTGCGCGACTACTCGCCCTGGGTCTACACCGGCCTGGCGATCGTCGTCGCGATCTACTTCCTCTCCGGCCCGACCCAGGGATTGCGCTCCCTCGTCACCACCCTGATCGTCGCCGGCATGGCCGCCTTCGGGATCCACGAGCTGCGCAAACAGACGATCGAGGAGTTCCCCGACGCCGACTACGGAGAGGCGTTCGGCCGCACTCGCGACCGCATGGTCACCGCCGTCAAGGACGCCAACATCGGCGAGCGGGTGGGCGAGCAGGCCTCGAAGCTGCGGATGCCGGAGCGGCGCCCGAGCGCCGACACCTCGAGCGAGGCGCCGACCGCGGTTGCCCCGCTCGACACCGAGGACGCCAAGCTGCAGCGGCTGGAGCGCCTCGGATCGCTGCGCGACAAAGGCATCCTCACCGAGGAGGAGTTCGCGGCCGAGAAGTCGCGGCTGCTGAACGAGTCCGGTGCCTGAGGCGGAAAGCCCGCCGCCGGGTTCGAACCGGCAACCTCCTGATTACAAATCAGGTGCTCTCCCAGGTTGAGCTAGGCGGGCAGGGTGGCGATGGTGGCTAAATGGATGTGACGTTCAGGTTTCCCGGCCCGGAAGAGGGTGGCATCCTGACCGAGGCCATAGAAGCAGCTTACGGGACGACCTATGACGTCCGGTGGGTTTACGACCCGGCGGAGGTCTCTGCCCGCCTCGCCGACGGCCGCTACGTCTCCTGCGTCGCCGAGTCGGGATCCGGCGAGCTGCTCTGCCACATGGGGATGAGCCTGGCCGCTGCCGGCGACGCGGTCGCGCACTCGGGCCAGGCGGTGACCCTGGCCGCTGCCCGCGGGCAGCACCTCTTCACCCGCACCAAGAGCTTCCTGATGGACTGGGCACGGGAGCGGGGGCTGGCGGGGATGTTCAGCGAGGCGACCGCCGCCCACCCCTACAGCCAGCGCGCCAACATCGAGCTGGGGGCGCATGAGACCGGCTTCCTGCTCGGCTGGATCCCGGCCTCGGTCGACAACGACGCCGCCGCGGGCGGGGCGCCCCGGCGCCAGTCGGCCGCGCTCTTCTACACCAAGCTCAACGACGGCCAGGAGCGGCGCGTCTACGCGCCCCAGCGCCACCATGAGATCGTCGGCCAGACGCTGGCGCTGTGCGAGCTGCGCGGGACCCTGGCGAAGCCCATGCCCGATGTCGAGCTGGCGGCGCGGACGGAGCTGCACGTCGAGGTCGACGAGGACCACAACCTGGCGCTGTTGACCGTCGCCACGCCGGGAGCGGACCTGGAGGCGACGATCGCCGCCGAGCGCCGGCACCTCTTTCACCGCCGCGGTCTCGACGCCATCTACGTCGACCTGCCCCTGGAGCAGCCGGCGACCGCGCTGGTCGCCGACGACCTCGAGCGGCTGGGGGTCTCCTATGCCGGGATCTTTCCCAACCACCGCTGCGACGGCGACGTGTTGCGGATGCAGTCGCTGCACCGGGTCCGAGTCAAGGCCGACGACATTGCCGTCGCCTCGGACCACGGCCGCGAGCTGCTCGATTACGTCTTAGCCGACCTTCCCTGAGGTCAGCCGACCAAGCAGATCAAGGACGCAGGGAGCGAAGCGTGCTCTGCACGCGAGCGACCGAGGACGCAGATATGCGCCGGTCGGCTGACCTCAGGCGGCGACCTCGCGGGAGGCGAGGTGAGCGCCGACCTTGCGCTTGACCCGCTGCAGGGCGTTGTCGACGGTCTTGGTATCGCACTCCAGCTTCTCGGCGATCGCCTCGTAGGAGTGGCCGTCGAGGTAAAGCGAGAGCACGCGGCTCTCGAGGTCGGAGAGGACGCCGGAGACGCCGGAGAGGCAGGCGACGAGGCTGGCCAGCTCTTCGGCGGCGATCACCTGGTTGACCGGGTCATGGACGCTCGGGCCGGGCAGGATCTCGTCCAGGGTGGTGTCGGAGTCGCCCGCCGCCGCCGGGGTCTGGCTGAAGGAGACGTACTGGTTCAGCGGCGTGTGCTTGTTGCGGGTCGCGGTCTTCACCGCGGTGATGATCTGGCGGGTGATGCAGAGCTCGGCGAAGTTGCGGAAGCTCGACTCGCGATCGGTGCGGTAGTCGCGGATCGCCTTATAGAGCCCGAGCAGGCCCTCCTGGATCAGGTCGTCGGACTCACCGCCGAGCAGGAAGTAGGACGAGGCCTTGAGACGGACGAAGCCGCGGTAGCGACGGACGATCGCGTCGTAGGCGTCGGTCCGCCCTTCCTTGGCAAGCGCGACGAGGTAATGGTCATCAAGCTCAGCCTGAGGGTTAGCTTGAGGGGCACGCGTGGAACCACTGCGTTGACCGACAGCCGCCGCTGGCAGCGCCTGCATGGGCATAGATAGAGCCACAGATCCTTCTCCTTGCTGAAGGGTCGTGGCGCCGCTTACCTCCCCCGGGGCGCCTCTTATCGACGGGTGATCTCAGACTCAAGCTGAGGTTCACCCTTGTTGCGCCGCTAGTTTACGTGCGCGCAGAGTTCTGTCAACCCCCAATTTGCGCAGGTGCAACCGCCGTTGCATGTGCGCGGCCGAGTTATGTCCTCTGGCGCAATGCCTCGAACAGCAGCGCGGTGGCGGCGGCAGAGACGTTCAGCGAGTCGACTTCTCCGCGTCGCGGCAGCGAAATCAACCCGTCGCAAGCCGCGGCGACCCGCGGCCGCAGGCCCTTCCCCTCGCCGCCGAGGACGAGGACGGTGGGACCCTTGAGGTCGGTGTCCCAGGCGGCGTCCTTGGCCTCGGCGTCGGCGCCCCAGATCCAGAAGCCCGCGGCCTTGGCGTCGGCGAGCCAGTCGGCGAGGTTGCGGACGTGGGCGATCCGAAGGTGCTCGACGGCGCCGGCGCTGGCCTTGCAGGTCGCCGCCGTGACGGCGGCACTGCGGCGCTCGGGCACGACGACCCCCGCGGCGCCGGCGAACTCGGCAGAACGGCAGACGGCACCGAGGTTGCGCGGGTCCTGGACCTGGTCGAGGGCGATCAGCAACGGCCCCTCGCCCCGCAGCATCCCCCGCGCGTCGGCGTAGGGATAGGGATCGACTTCGGCGACGACCCCCTGATGGTCGGGCGATCCGCAGAGCCGCTCCAGCTCGAAGGCATCGGTCCCCGGCGCGCGCCACACCTTGTGCATCCGCCGCCTCCCCCGCTCCGCCTCGGCGACCGGCTGGCGCCCGTAGATCAGCTGGTTGGCCATCTAGGTCTTCGGCACCAGACGCGGCCCGTCGGCGGAGTCCCTGACGACCCACCCCATCCCCGCCAACTCATCCCGAATCCCATCCGCCCGCTCGAAGTCCTTATCTGCCCGCGCCCGCTCACGCTCAGCCATCAACCGCTCGGCCTCTGAATCGCTCGCCGCCCTCGCTCGCCGCCAGCGTCTCGAGCCCCACCAGCTCCAACATCTCGGCAACAGCCCCAGCAGCCTCCGAACCCTCGACCTCACTCCGATTCGCAGCGCCCACGAGCTCGAACACCTCCGCCATCGCCCTGGGGGTATTGAAGTCATCGGCCAGCGCCTCTCGGAACCTCTCAATGCGCTCCGCGACGGCCGCGGTCGGGGGGGACCCGCCGGAGCCTCCCCGCTGTTGCTCCGCCGGGTCCCCCCCGACCGCGGCCCCAGCCGACTGCCCCCTGAAGAAGTTCCTCAACCTCTCGACCTGGGCCTGCGCCTGCTCCATCTGCTCAGCCCCGAAGGCAAGCGGCTGCCGGTAATGCCCCGAGATCAGGTAGGCGACGACTGCCTCGCGCCCGTACCGATCGAGCGCCTCCGAAAGCTGAAAGATGTTGCCGTCGGATTTCGACATCTTCTCGGCCCCGGTCTCGATCATCCCGTTGTGCATCCAGACCTGGGCAAACGGCCGCCCCGCCGCCTCGGACTGGGCGATCTCGTTCTCGTGGTGGGGGAAGACGAGATCGGAGCCGCCGCCGTGGACCGCGAACAAGGCGCCGAGCTCGGCCTCGGCCATCGCCGAGCACTCGATGTGCCAGCCCGGGCGCCCCGGGCCCCAGGGCGAATCCCACTTCGTGTCCTCGCCGGGCTTGTGCGCCTTCCACAGCGCGAAGTCGAGCGGGTCCTCCTTCAGCGAGGCCGTCCCCGCCTCCTCGCCCTGATCCATGTCCTCGGGACGGCGGTTGGAGAGCTTGCCGTACTCGCCGAAGCTGCGAACGCGGAAGTAGACGTCGCCGCCGGAGTCGTAGGCGTGGCCGGACTCGACCAAGTCGGCGATCAGCCCGACGATGCCGGCGATCGTCTCCGTCGCCAGCGGCTCGGCGTCGGGGCGGCCCAGCCCAAGCCGGTCGGTGTCCTCGAAGTAGGCGCGGGTCATCCGCGCCGCGAACTCTCCCGAGGGCTCGCCGGCCGCCTCGGCGGCGAGGTAGATCTTGTCGTTGATGTCGGTGACGTTGACGACCAGCCGCGGCCGGTAGCCCTCCGAACGCAGGAAGCGCGCGAACAGCGAGAAGACGACAAAGGGGCGGGCGTTGCCGATGTGGATGCGGCTGTAGACGGTCGGCCCGCAGGCATAGATCCCCACCTCACCGGAGGGGTCGAGCGCCCGCGGCTCCCCGCTGAGCGTGTCCCTGATCAGCACCTCGCGCATCGCGAGGAGGCTAGATGATCGCCCGCGAGCGAGCTAGAAGGTGCGGTAGCCGGCGGTCGAGGCGCTCGACTCGCCGCGCAGCCAGACCGGTGCCGACTCCTCGGCCGCGGCCTGGGCCTCGCGCTTGGCCTTCTTGGCGCTGGCCTTGATCTCGTCCTCGGTGGCCTCGCGCACCCGCTCTTCGCGCTTCTCCGCCTGGATGCGGATGCGGTCGGACTCGACCTTCAGCTGGTCCTCGGCGCGGGCGCGGGCGGCCTCTTCGGCCTCGCGCTCAACCTTCTCGACCAGGTTGCGGACGCTCTCCTCCGCTTCGCGGCGCACCTCTTTGGTGCCGTCCATGACCCGCTGCTCGATCTCGGTCTCCAACCGCACCGCCAGCTCGTGCGACTCGGCCGCGGCCGCCTCGGCATCGGCCGCGCGCTGCTCGGCGGCGGCGACGCGGCGGTCGGCGGCGTCCTCAATTTCCCTGCGGACGACGGCGACGCGGGTCTCCAGCTCGGCCTCGAGGTTTCGCGCCGCCTCGGCGATCGAACTCTCGGCCTCGGCGCGGACCTGAGCCACCTCGGTGCCGACCGCTTCGCCCTCGGCCTGGGTGCGCTGCTGCAGCTCCTCGAAGGCATGCTCGGCGCGATCGCGCGCGGCTTCCGCCCCGGCGACCTTCGACTCTGCAGCTCGCCGCGCCTGCCGCTCGGCGGCGACCCGCTCGCGGGCCTCGCCGGCGACACCCCGCAGCGTCTCCAGCGCCCGCTTCTTCAGCTCATCGGCGATCCTCTCGGCACGCGCTTCCGCTTTCGCGGTGCGCTCCTCGCCGACCTTGACCCACTCCAGCGCCTGACTGGCGACGCCGTGCATCGTCTCGGTCGCCTCACCGACGGCTCGCAGCTGCCTCGCGGGATCGCTCATCTCCCGGGAACCTACTATGGGCACCGGAGGCGAACTGGACGCTGCGGACCGGCAACGGTCGCAATTTGCGAAGGCCGTGGGTCAGGCAGACTGCTGCGGCTCGCGCGCGTGCAGATCCCGCTTCAGGACCTTGCCGGTGGCGTTGCGCGGGAGCTCGTCGAGGAACTCGATCTCGCGCGGCGTCTTGTAGCCGGCGAGGTTGGCCTTGACATGCGCTTTGAGGTCGTCTTCGGCGAGATCGGCGCCGTCCTTGGCAACCACGAAGGCCTTCAGGCGCTGCCCGAACTCGGCGTCCTCGACCCCGATCACGGCCACCTCCACCACCGCGTCATGGTCGGCCAGCAGGTCCTCGACCTCGCGCGGGAAGACGTTCTCGCCGCCGGAGACGATCATCTCGTCGTCGCGGCCGTCGATGAAGAGCCGGCCGGCGGCGTCGATGTGACCGACGTCGCCGCTGCTCAGCAACCCGTCGATCACCTCCTTGCCGCCACCGCCGGTATAGCCCTCGAAGGACATTTCGTTGCCGACGAAGATCCGCCCGACCTCGCCCTGGGGCAACTCGACCCCGGCCTCGTCGAGGATCCTGACCGTGGTCCCGCGCGGTGGTTTGCCGGCGGTGCCGGGAGCGGCGCGCAGGTCCTCCGGGATGGCCACGGTCGCGTAGGCGACCTCGGTCGAGCCGTAGAGGTTGTAGACGCTGTCGCCGAAGCGGTCCATCCACTCGATCGCCAGCTCGCCCGGGAGCGCGGAGCCCGAGAGCGAGGTGATCCGCAGCGAGGAGAGGTCGTAGCGGGCGAGGGTCTCGTCCGGCAGGCCGAGGATGCGCTGGATCATCACCGGCACCGCCGCCAGCACCTCGGCGCGGCTCTCCTGCACCGCCTGCAGCGTTCCCTCGGGGTCGAAGCGGCGCCGCAGGACCATCGTCGAGGCGGTGGGCAGGCTCATGATGAAGTGGAAGAAGCCCCAGGAGTGAAAGAGCGGCGCCGCGATCATCATCGTCTCGCGGCTGCGGAAGGGGATCTTGTCCAGCAGGGCCGCGATCGAGAGCAGCCCGTCGGGACTGGAGCGCTGGGCGCCCTTGGGGGTCCCGGTGGTGCCCGAGGTGAGAATCACGAATTTCGGCTTGTCCGGCGGCGGGCTCAGGTTCGCCTCCGAACCGGCGGCGATCAGCTGCTCCAGCGTGGGCTCGGCCTCCTCGTCGTCACTCCAACCGACGATGCGGTGGACGGAGTCGTCGACGCCCTCGAGCAGGCCGGCGAACTCGGCGTCGTAGACGAGCGCCTTCGGCGCCTCCCGCTTGGTCACCTCGACCAGCTGCGGGCCGGCGAACATCGTGTTCAAGTAGAGGGCGCTGGCGCCGAGCTTGGCGGCGGCGAGCGTCGTCTCGACGAAGCCGCGGTGGTTGCGGCACATCACCCCGACCCCGTCGCCGGGGCCGATCCCGAGCTCGGCGAAAGAGTGGGCGAGGGCGTTGGTGCGGCGCTGCAACCGCTCGAAGCTGAGCGAGCCGGCCTCGTCGATCAGGGCGATCTCGTGCGGATGGTGGATCGCCGCGGTGGCGATGCCGGTCGCCGGGGAGGCCCCCCAGCGCAGGAAGGTCGAGCCGATCTTCAGCGCCGTGTCCGGGCGCATCGGCTCGACGACGCCGGCGCCGTGCAGCACCTTCAACTCGAACAGTTTGTCCGTGGCAGAGGCGCGCACCTTCGCGGCGCTGTCGCTGAGGATCCCCATCGCCCCGAAGACTATTCGCTATCGACCGAGGCTACGGCGATGCAGGCGATGCCCTCGCCGCGGCCGATCCAGCCCATGCCCTCGTTGCTGGTTGCCTTGATGCTGACCCGGGCCGAGGTCGCGGCGGCGAGCGTCCGCTCCATCTCCGCCTTGAAGGGCCCGAGGCGCGGCTCCTCGCAGATCAGGGTCGCGTCGACGTTGACGATCGGCCCGGCGACGGTGCCGACGACGGTGCGCAGGAGGTCGATCGAGTCGGCGCCGCGCCACTGCTCGTCGTCGTCGGGAAACATCGTGCCGATGTCGCCGCCGCCGGCGGCGCCGAGGATCGCGTCGATCACCGCGTGGGTGAGGACGTCGGCGTCGGAGTGGCCGGCCAGGCCCTGCGGGTGGTCGATCTCGACGCCGCCGAGGACGAGGCGACGGCCCGCGGCGAAGCGGTGGCTGTCATAGCCGATGCCGACCATCAGCCGACGCGGCTGCCCAGCGGGGCCAGTTGGCGGCGGCGCTGCTCGAAGACGCATATCTCCCCCACCCCGAGGTCGTCGAGGAACTCGAGCGCGGCCTCGTAGGCGAAGCCGACGTGTTCGGGCAGGTGGGCGTCGGAGGAGAGCGCGAAGGGGGCTCCGGCCTCGACGCACATCTCGGCGAAGGCACGGGACGGGTAGAGCTCGCCGACCGGCTTGCGCAACCCGGCGGTCGAGAGCTCGACCGCGATCCCGCTCTCGGCGATCGCCGCCACCGCCGGCTCGTAATAGAAGCGCGGGTCGCGCTCCGGCAGCGGCCGCGAGCCGCCCCAGACCTTGACCAGGTCCGGGTGGGCAAGGATGTCGAAGAGTCCCGAACGGGCGCACTCGGCCAGCGACTCGAAGTAGCGCCGCCAGACCTCGTCGGGGTCGCCGCTGCCCTCCCAGACGTCCCAGCCGGGATGGTCGACGGCCTCGTCGCCGATGAAGTGGACCGAGCCGACGACGTAGTCGAAGTCACGCGCCTCCAGCAGGGTCGCCGTGCGGTCCTCGGACCCGGGGATGAAGTCGCACTCGATGCCGAGCTTCAGCGGCGTGGAGCGGACGAACTCGCAGTAGGCGTCGAGGTCGTCCTTTCCGTTGCTCTCCCAGAGCGGATGGCGCCAGAGCTCGAGCGCCTGATGGAAGCGATAGACGTGCTCGGAGACGCCCAGCTCCTCGACCCCGGCGGCCGCGGCGGCCGCCAGGTAGCGCTCGACGTTCTCGGCGGTGAAGTACCGCTCCGCCGTGGTCCCATCGTCGTCGGGCCGCAGGTGCAGGTGATAGTCGGTGAGCATCGATTGGGAGCCTAGACTGCGGCGTCCATGGCCCGTCAGCTGCTTCTGCTCCTGCTCGCCCTCGCCGCCGGCACCGCGATCGCCGCCCTGCTGGGAGCGGCCAGCTTCGGTGTCGCCCTCGGGATCGGTCAGCTCTGCTTCGCCGCGACCCTGGTCTGGGTCCTGCTCAGCGACTGACCAGCCGGGCGCACCTCAGGCTTGGCGCTCGACAAGAAGCAGCTCGGCGACGCGCAGGTCGTGAGGCGTCGTCACCTTCAGGTTCTCCGCCGGCGCAGGATGGATCAGGACCGTCCCCCCCGTCCGCTCGATCAGCATCGCCTCGTCCGTCGCCCCGTCCCGGACCTCGTCGTCGACCGCCAGCGCGGCCCGCAACGCCTCCACCCGAAACACCTGTGGCGTTTGTGCCCCCCATAACCGCGACCGGTCCGGCGTCGTCTCCACGACGAGAGGTGCATTCGACACGTCGGCGGTGCCCAATGCACGTTTCGTCTGCTTGACCGTGTCCGTGATCGGGGCGGCGGCGATGACGGCGCTCGCGTCGGGGTCGTCGGCGAGGGCGGCGGCCAGCTCGTCGACCAGCTCCGGGGTCAGCAGGGGGCGGGCGGCGTCGTGGATCGCGACCAGCTCGGTCTCCACCGCGGCCATCGCGTTGGCGACGGACCGCGCGCGGGTGGCGCCGCCGGGGACGACCGTGAGGTCGTCGCCCTCGAGGCCATGCTCGTGGCCGGGCGGACCCGCGACGACGATTGCGGCGACCGCCTCGCTGGCCCTCAGGGCCGCCAGCGACCACTCGATCATCGGCTTCCCCGCCAGTGGCACGAAAGCCTTCGGGCCGCCGGCTCCGAGGCGCTCTCCGGAGCCGGCGGCCGCGATGACTGCGGTTACCGCGGGCGCTCTAGGCGGTAGCGGCGAAGCGCTCCTCCAGCAGCCCGTCCAAGTACTCCTCCGCGCCCTCCTCGTCTTTGTCGAGCGCGTACATGAACTCCGACGCGAGGATCTTCTTGGCCCGCGTGTACATCTGCTTCTCGCCGGTGGAGAGGCCCTTCTCCATCTCGCGGAGCGCCAGGTTGCGCACCACCTCGGCCAGCTCGAAGACGTCGCCGGTCTTGATCTTCTCGCGGTTGTACTTGAAACGCCGGTTCCAGTTCTTCGGCATCTCCGAGACGTCGTCGGTGAGGACCTGTGTGACCTTCTTGATTTCTTCCTCATCGATGACGCGGCGAAGGCCGGCCACTCCCGCGTTTTCGCAGGGGACCATCACCGTGAGCTCGTTGTGGAGGATTTTGATCGTGAGGTATTCACGCTCGCTCCCCATCAGCTCCCGCGTCTCTTTCTTCAGCACCAGGCCAGCCCCGTGGTGGGGATAGACGACCTTGTCGCCTACCTCGAAGTCGCAGACGTAGACGACGTCCTCCTCGAAGACTGCCTCGATGGCCTCTTCTAGCTCGGGAATCGGTGGCTCCTTTCGTGTTCGACGGCGTCCATCGCCGTCAGCTCTGCAAGTACCGGTCGGCCAGGTCGACCTCCTGGAGCCTCCGCAGGCCCTCGCGGATGTCCTTGGCCCGCGCGGGCCCGACTCCGTCGACGGCGGCGAGGTCGGAGTCGGAGGCCGCGAGGACCTCTTCCAACCCGCCCAGCTCGTGGGTGATCTTCTGGACGACAAGTTTGGGAATGCGGGGGACCCGGCCCAGTGCGCGATAGCCGCGCGAGGCGACCGGGAAGTCGAGGGTGTTGAGCTTGCGGTCGTAGCCGAGCAGCTCGGCGAGGCGACCGAAGTCGAGCACGTCCTGGTGCGGCATCCGGCCCAGCGCCTGCAGGGTGGCGGCGAGGCTGCCCTCGGTGTCCTCGACGCTGTAGTCGCGGATCAAGGCCGTCTTGTCGGCGGCGACGCCGACCATCGTCTCCTCCAGCTGCATCTCGATCAGCCGGCCCTCGGTGCCGAGCTCGACGATGTAGCGCTCGACCTCGACCGCCATCCGCGTCACCAGCTCGGCCCGCTGGAGGACAGCGAGGGCGTCATGGAGGACGCTGCGCCCATCGAACTCGAGCACGGTGAGGCGCCCGGAAACCTGGTCGAGGCGCTCGCGGTACTTCTCCAACGTCGCCAGCCCCTGATTGGCCTTGGCCAGCACCGCGGGGATCTCCTGCAGGATGTACTTGGTGCCCTCGACGTAGAGCGAAACGACGTCGCGGCGCTGGGAGATCGCGATCACCAGCGCGTCGGTCTGTTTGGAGACACGCTCGGCGGTGCGGTGGCGGGTGCCGGTCTCCGAAGAGAGAATCGTCGGGTCCGGCATCAGCTGCACGTTCGCCCAGGCGATCGTCGTCGCCTCGGAGTTGAGGACGATCGCCCCGTCCATCTTCGCCACTTGGTAGAGCATCGCCGGCGTGTAGTCGACGTCGAGCTTGATCCCACCGGAAAGCATGTGGGAGATGTCGTCGAGGTCGCCGACGACGATCAGGCCGCCGGTCCGCGAGTGGACGATGTTGTCGATACCCTCGCGCAGGGCGCCGCCCGGGGCGACGACATCAAGAGCCCTCAGAAGTCGAGGATCCTGACGTTCTGAAAGCTCGTGGAGCTCATCCCCGGACAGTGAAGGCATCCCCTATAGGATGCCAAAAACCGCTCTGGAATGCGGTCTGCCTATATCCGAGTGGACAGTACGGGATTCTTGTTGTCAACCGGATTAATCACTCAAATTTCCCACACCGGGAGTTTCGGGCATCACAGGTGGAATCGGCGATGGTGGCGATGGTGCCATAACTGCTCCGGCGGGGGATCGCCGGCCACCGCGGGATCCGGTCCCGGGGGGTCCGGGTCGCGGACGTAGGCCCAGGTGAGGCCAGCGCCGACGGCGCAGAGAGCGACCGCGACCCAGGTCGAGCCCGCGATCGCGTCGGCCAGAGAGTCACCGCGGCCCTGGAGGGCGTGGAAGACGGCGCCGGTGGCGGCCAGCGAGACGGCGCCGGCCAGGACCCTGTCCATTGCCAGCACCCCGGCGGCGATCCCCACCTTCTCACCCGGCATCGCCGCCATCGCCGCGGTCGACATCGGCGCGTAGACGAGGCCGAGCGCGATCCCGAACAGCAGGTAGGGAACAAGGACCAGTGCCAGGGCGCTGTCGGCTCCGATCCTGGTCAGCGCCGCCAGGCCAAGGGCGCCGAAGACCATGCCGGCGGTCATCAGGCGGCGGGCGCCGAAGCGACCGATCAGCCGCCCCGAGAACGGTGAGACGAAGATCATCGGCACGGTGATCGGCAGGACCAGCAGCCCGGCGGCGATCGGCGAGTAGCCGCGCACGTCCTGCAGGTACTGGGGCTGGAAGAACATCACCGCCCAGTAACCGCCGACGAGGGCAAAGGCGGCGGCGCTAGCCCCGAAGTACGGACCGTTGCGAAAGAGGGAGAAATCGACGATCGGGTTGGACACCCGGCGCTCGGTGCGCCAGAAGGCGAGCAGTGCGACGACCCCCAGCAGCGCCAAGCCGGCGATGAGCCCTGCGTCCCAGGCGTTCGACTGCACGAGTGCCAACACCGCGGCCGTGATCCCGACCGAGAGCGCCGCCAGGCCAGCCCAGTCGATCCCGGTGCCGGCGGCCGGGTCGGTCGACTCAGGCGCGGCCAGCGCCGTGATCGCGACCCCGATCGCCGCCACGGGCAGGTTCATCCAGAAGATCACCCGCCAGTCCAGTTCAATCAGCACGCCGCCGGCCAGCGGGCCGATCCCGAGCGCCACCGCCGAGACCGCAGCCCAGATGCCGAGCGCCCGCGGCTGCTCAGCCGACGGGAAGGCGTTGCAGACCAGCGCTAGCGACAGCGACAGCATCGGCGCCGCCCCCGCCCCCTGCAGCACCCGCCCAGCGATCAGCCCGACCTGGTCGCCGGCGGCGCCGGAGACGACCGAGCCGACCGCGAAGACGACCATGCCGGCGAGGAAGACCCGCTTGCGCCCGAACATGTCCCCCAGCCGCCCCGCCGTCACGACCAGCACCGCGATCGTCAGCAGATACCCGTTCATCACCCACTGCAGCCCCTCGCTGCTGGCCCCGACGTCGTGGCGGATCTCCGGCAGCGCCAGCGCCACCACGGTCGAGTCCAGCATCAGCAGGAAGAGGCCTGAGCAGGCCCCGGCGAGCGTCCACCACTTGCGGTTCACGGAGGGCAGACTATGAATCGGGTGGGTCGCCTCGAACTGCTCGACCGCCTTTGCTCCATAAGGTGGCGCCGATGGGCGACCGATTGTCCACTGCCGGCAGCGCCTTGGTGCTCGGCATGAGGCGTGGCCTGGCCCCGATCGGGGCTTATCTCGATCTAATCGCGCTGGCCCTCGGATCCACGGTGGTGGTCCTGGCTGGAGTTCATTCGGCGGATCTGCCAGGCGCCAGCGCCTGGAGCCGCGGGCACGCGCTGCCGGTGATCCAGATCGAGGCGACTGCACTGTGGGGGATCTCTCAGCTCGGCTTGGTGATCGCGGCGCGACGCGGGAAGCGGAATGGCGAGCTCGAAGATGCCTGCCGTGACGTCGCCGCGTTCGTGGACGAGAAAAATCTTCGGCGAGCTGGAAGTTTTCTCCTGATCGGAGACCGGGCCCGCTCGGGAATCCGATGGAAGAAAGGCAAGGGCGTCGTCGGCCTCGCCTGGGCGGAGGAGCGGGTGGTCGTCAAGGATCTCGAGGACGTTCGCAGGCGTGCCCGGACCGTCGAGGAGTACGCGGCATTGCCTGAGGCAGACCGGCTCGGACTCAGTTGGGACGAGTTCCGAAAGACGCCGCGATATAGAGCGTTCTACGCGGTGCAGGCGACCGAGAGCCCAGGATTTGATGGCGTCATCGGCGTATGCGAAAGTGCATTGAAGTCCTAGAGGAGGATCAATGACCGCGAAGGACAAAGCGACAGCGATCGAACGCTCCCGCAAGGGATCCGGTTCAGCGATCGTCACCCAGGAAACCTTGGGTAGGCTCGAACGAATCGGCGCGCCGAAGCATCTGATCAAGGCAGCCCAGAGAGCGATCAAGACCAATCCGGTCTGATCTCCCAAGAGGCTTAAGGGGCAGTCAGGTCTTGGTCTGGATCGATGCCCCAGCGGCTGCCCGCCGCCACCAGCTCCTCGCTTAGACCCCAACGATCAGGCAGATCCTCGCCTTCGTGCGCTGGATTGGCACCCTTCAGCACCATTGAGCCGGTGTTGTCGCCGATCGCGCGAATCGCGGCCACGTCGGACCCGGAGAGGCGCTGCTCGGCGGGCAGAGCGGCCAGCTCGGTGCGCTTGTCCTCGATCGGGCGGGCCTCGGGGCCGACCTCCTGGATCAGGGTCGGGGCCACGCACTCGACCGCGGGGTGGGCGAGGTTCCACTGGCAGGCGAGCTGCATCGGGGTCAGCTCGGCGCGCTCGGCGAAGGGACGCAGGCGCTCCAGCTTCTCCACACCGGCCTCGATCCAGCCGGCGGGGCGGAAGGAGCGATGGTCGGTCCGGCCCAGCTCCATCCCCGGCCTCAAGTCGTCCCAGAAGAGGCCGCCGTAGTCGACGACCCGGGTCAGGACCTTGGCCTCGACCCGGGCGGCGGCGTTGAGGCAGAGCTCGCCGGGCCAGGGCTCGAGCGGGTTGAGGATGATCATCGCCCAGTCGATGCGGTCGCCGAAGCGCTCCAGGCAGTCGATCAGGTCGAGGGTGAAGCCGTTGGCGGGGCCCGGAGCGACGCCGATGCGCTCGGCCAGGCCGGCCTCGCGCAGGGCCGCCATCCCATCCCATACCGCCTCGCTCGTGTAGCCGGTGCGGTCGGGGTTGTGGAGCAGCAGGAGGTCAAAGGAGGAAACGCCGAGGCGCTCGAGGCTGGCCTCGGTCGCCATCCGCAGGTAGCCCGCGTACTCCGCCGGGCCGCGCAGAGCGGGGTCGGTGAAACGGGGAAAGCCCTTGGGCCCGTTGCGCTCGCCGTCGTAGAAGTCGTGGCCGACGGCGCCGACGAGGCTGTAGCCCTCGCGCGGGACCCCGGCCAATGCCTGGCCGAGAACGCGGTCCGCCTCCCCCTGGCCGTAGGTGTCGGCGGTGAGGACGGTCTCGACCCCGCCTACGGGACGCAGCAATTCGACCAGACGTTCCTCGGCGATCGCCTCGCCGAAGTGCAGGAAGCGCCCGCCGCTCCAAGTGCCGATGGCGGTTCGCCCGAGATCGCGCATCGCTCAACCGTAGCTACAACCCGGACGCGCCTACGTTCAGGCGGCCACGGGCTCCTCGTACCTCTGCTGGGCGAGCTCCATCTTCGCCGGAGAGTAGAAGCGTCGGGCCCAGGGAGAGGTCGGGCGGGCGAGCCGGAAGGCGGCGACCATCCAGGCCCCGCCAAGAAGGAACCCGAGCCAGAAGAAACTCCGCCGGCCCTTCTTCCAAGTGATCACCGCCGAGATAACGAAGATCGCGGCGACCAGAGCGAAAATGAGAACGGCAACGAGCACCCTCAGCGGATACCCGTGGACGGTCGCCGCCGAACCTCGTTCCAGGGGGCAGTTCCGAGCTGGCGGGCCCTCAGGACTCGGCGTCGTCGTGGGAGGGCTCATCGCCCTCGCCCGACCCGTGCTCGCGGTCGCTCTTCTTGGCGGCGGCGCCGACCCCGACCGTCTCCGGCTCGGGCTTCTGCGGCGGCTTCTTCTTCGGCTTTTTCGGGGCGATGATGGTCAGGCTCAGCGGCTTGTCCTCCTCGTCGCCGGCCTCGTCGCGGGCGACCATCACGGTCGAGCCGGGAGTCATCGGACCGGCGCGCAGGACTTCGTCGGCCAGCGGGTCCTCGATGTAGCGCTGGATCGCCCGCCGCAGTGGGCGCGCGCCCATCGACGGGTCCCAGCCTTTCTCGACCAGCAGATCCTTGGCCTCCTCGGTCAGGTCGAGCTGCAGTTCGTGCTCGGCGACCTGGACGCGGACGCGGTTGATCATCAGGTCGACGATCTCCTTGACCTCGTCCTTGGCCAGCTTGTGGAAGACGATCACCTCGTCGATCCGGTTGAGGAACTCGGGCCGGAAGACTTTCTTGAGGTCGCTCATGATCCGGTTCTTCATGTCGCCGTAGGACATCCCGGTTTCGTCGGAGACGGTGAACCCGATCGAGGTGTTCTTCGAGATCTCGGCGGCGCCGATGTTCGAGGTCATGATCACGATCGCGTTGCGGAAGTCGACCGTGCGGCCCTGGGCGTCGGTGAGGCGCCCGTCCTCGAGGATCTGCAGGAGGATGTTGAAGACGTCCGGGTGGGCCTTCTCGATCTCGTCGAGCAGCAGCACCGAGTACGGCTTGCGGCGCACGGCCTCGGTCAGCTGACCGCCCTCGTCGTAGCCGATATAACCGGGAGGAGAGCCGACCAGGCGACTGACCGCGTGCTTCTCCATGTACTCGGACATGTCGATCCGGATCATCGCCTCCTCGTCGCCGAAGAGGAAGTCGGCGAGGGTGCGGGCGAGCTCGGTCTTGCCGACCCCGGAGGGGCCGAGGAAGATGAAGGAGCCGGCCGGGCGCTTGGGATCCTTGATTCCGGCGCGGGAGCGGCGGATCGCTTTGGAGACGGCGGTGATCGCGACCTCCTGGCCGATCACCCGCTTGTGCAGTTCCTCCTCCATGCGAATCAGCTTTTTGGTCTCGGCCTCGGTCAGTTTGAAGACGGGGATGCCGGTCCACATCGAGACGATGTCGGCGATCTCCTCTTCGCCGACCTCGGGCCGCTCGCCGTTCTCGCCCTCCGCCCACTCGTCTTCGAGCTGGCGCTTACGGGTCGTGAGCTGGCGCTCGGTGTCACGCAGGTTGGCGGCCTTTTCGAACTCCTGGGCCTCGATCGCCGCCTCCTTCTCGCGCCGCGTCGTCTCGATTTCCTCCTCGAGATCGCGGTAGACGGGGGGCGTGCTCATCGACTTGATGCGCATCCGCGAGCCAGCCTCGTCGATCAGGTCGATCGCCTTGTCGGGCAGGAAGCGGTCGGAGATGTAGCGGTCGGCGAGCTCGGCGGCGGCGGCCAATGCCTCGTCGTTGATCGTCACCCGGTGGTGCTGTTCGTAGCGCTCGCGCAACCCCTCGAGGATCTTCACCGTGTCCTCCGGCGAGGGCTGGTCGACCTTGATCTGAGCGAAGCGTCGCTCCAGCGCCGAGTCGCGCTCGAGGTACTTGCGGTACTCGTCGAGCGTGGTCGCGCCGATCGTCTGCAGCTCGCCGCGGGCCAGGGCCGGCTTCAGGATCGAGGCGGCGTCGATCGCGCCCTCGGCGGCGCCGGCACCGACCAGGTTGTGGAGCTCGTCGATGAAAAGGATGATGTCGCCGCGCTGGGTGATCTCCTTCATCACCTTCTTCAGGCGCTCCTCGAACTCGCCGCGGTACTTGGAGCCGGCGACGAGGGCGGCCAGGTCGAGCGTGTAGATCTGTTTGTCCTTCAACAGCTCGGGGACCTCGCCGCTGTTGATCTTCGCGGCCAGGCCCTCGACCACGGCGGTCTTGCCGACCCCGGGCTCGCCCAGCAGCACCGGGTTGTTCTTGGTCCGGCGGGAGAGGATCTGCATGATCCGCTCGATCTCGGTTTCGCGACCGATGACCGGGTCGAGCTTGCCCTCCTCGGCGAGGCGGGTGAGATTGCGGCCGAACTGGTCGAGCAGTTTCGAAGACTTTTTGCCCTCGCCACCACCACCGCCGCCGGCGCTGCCCTGGCGGCGACCGCCGGGGCCGGAGAGCATGCGGATGACCTCGTTGCGGATCTTGTCGGAGTCGGCGTCGAAGTCGAGCAGGATGCGGGCGGCGACGCCCTCGTTCTCGCGCACCAGGCCGAGCAGGATGTGCTCGGTGCCGATGTAGTTGTGGCCGAGCGAGAGCGCCTCGCGCAGCGCCAGCTCGAGCACCTTCTTGGCCCGCGGCGTGAACGGGATCTGGCCCGAGGTGACCTCCTCGCCCGAGCCGACGATGCGGACGACCTGGGAGCGGACTCGTTCGACGGTGATGTCGAGGGACTCGAGGACGCGGGCGGCGAGGCCCTCCTCCTCGCGCAGCAGGCCGAGCAGGATGTGCTCGGTGCCGATGTAATTGTGCTTGAGCGTGCGGGCCTCCTCCTGGGCTAGGACGACGACCTGTCGGGCTCGCTCGGTGAATCGCTCGAACAAAGAATTCCTCTTCTTGGTCGAACCCGGTTAACCCGGGTTAGTACCGGTAGATGCCCAATCGGTAGCGGCAGGCATCCATGTATTCGGTAACTCTACCGAGAGCGTCAGTCCGGCCGACGGTCCCAGGGCTGCGGTAAGAGCGGAATTTCAGCGTGCGAGACGCATATACGGGCCAAATTCAGGTCTTCATCGCCGGGAACAGCAGCACTTCGCGGATGTTCGCGGCCCCGCTCAGCATCATCACCAGGCGGTCGATCCCGACGCCGGCGCCCCCGGTCGGCGGCATTCCCTGTTCGAGCGCTTCGATGAAAGTCTCGTCGTAGGGCTGGGCCTCCTCGTCGCCGCGCTCCAGCTCCGAACGCTGCTGCTCGAAGCGGCGGCGCTGCTCGTCGGGGTCGTTGAGCTCGCTGAAGGAGTTGGCGATCTCGACCCCGCCGACGAAGGCCTCCCAGCGCTCGACCAGGCCCGGCTCGGTGCGGTGGGCCTTGGCGAAGGGCGAGAGCTCGACCGGATAGTCGAGCACGAAGGTGGGCTCGATCAGACTCGGCTCGACCTCGCGTGCGAAGAGTCCGTCGACCAGCTTTCCCCACCCCTCCTTCGGGTCCGGCTCGGTGCCCATCGCCTTGGCGAGGGCCTCGCGGGTCGGGTGCTCAGCGATGTCGATGCCGCTGCGCTCGAGGATCGCCTCGCGCATCGTGATCCGGCGCCAGGGCGGCGCCAAGTCGATCTCCTCTTCGCCGCGGCGCAGCGTGGTCGCCCCCAGGACCCGCTCCGCCACCTCGGCGACCAACAGCTCGAGGTCGTGCGCCGTCTTCTCGTAGTCGGAGTAGGCCTCGTACCACTCCAGCATCGTGAACTCGGGGTTGTGCTTGTGCGAGACGCCCTCGTTGCGAAAGTCCTTGCCGAGCTCGTAGACGCGGTCGATGCCGCCGACCACCAGCCGCTTCAGGTAGAGCTCGGTGGCGATCCGCAGGTAGAGATCGCGGTCGAGGACGTTGTGGTGGGTCGTGAACGGTCGCGCCAGGGCGCCGCCGTAGAGCGGCTGCAAAACCGGGGTCTCGACCTCGACGTAGCCGTGTTCGTCGAGCCAGCGCCGCACCTCGCTGATCGTGCGAGCGCGGACCGTGAAGATGCGGCGGCTGTCCTCGTTGGCGATCAGGTCCAGCTCGCGGCGGCGGAAGCGAGTCTCGGTGTCCTCGAGGCCATGGAACTTGTCGGGTGGCGGCCGCAGGCTCTTCGCCAGCAGCCGCCAGCGATCGATCGCCAGCGACAGCTCGCCGCCACGGCGGGTCGCCATCGCCGTCCCCTCGGCGCCGACGATGTCGCCGAGGTCGAGGTCGACCAACATCGCGAAGGCCTCCGCGCCGAGCACGTCCTCGCGAGCGTGCAGCTGGATCTCACCGCTGCCGTCGCGCAGATCGAGGAAGCAGGCCTTGCCGTGCCCGCGCCGCGCAACGATGCGACCCGCCACCCGGTGCCGCGACTCCGTCTCCATCCCCGCCGCCAACCCCTCATGCTCGGCTCGCACCTCAGCGATGTCCTCCCGATCGGAGAACCCATGCGGAAACGGCTCAACCCCCGCCTCCCGAATCCGCCCCAACTTCTCCCGCCGGTCCCGAAGAACGTCAGACAGCTTCGGCTCCACGGGCTTTTCCAGCTCTTCGCTCACGGAGATCGAGCCTATACAGCGACCGCGAGGCGGCCCCGCGAGGGGTGAAGCGTCTTCAACTTTTTCGCTGCTGAGGGGACGACGGACAACCGACGCGACCTGCGAAAAAGTTAAGCGGAACCCCTCGCGGGGCCGCCCCCCACCTCAGGCCTTCTCGATCTTCGTAATTTTCAGTTTCTTCTTCGGCCCCCGCGGAACCTCGACGGTTACAACGTCGTTCCGCTTCCGCCCCACCAGCGCTTTGCCGATCGGCGACTCGTTCGAGAGCTTGTGCTCGAGCGGGTTGGCCTCGGTCGAGCCGACGATTTGGAATTTCTGCGAGTCGCCGGTCTTCTGGTCTTTGACGTGGACGACCGAGCCGAAACCGACCTCGTCGGTGTTGAGGGCCTTCTCGTCGATCACGAGGGCGCGCCGCAGGCGCTCCTCGAGCTGGGCGATCCGGCCCTCGAGCAATGCCTGTTCGTTCTTGGCGTCGTCGTATTCGGCGTTCTCGGAGATGTCGCCGAATTCGCGCGCCTCCTTGATCCGCGCCGCGACCTCGCGGCGTTTGGTCGTCGAGAGGTGCTCGATTTCCTCTTTGAGTTTTTCGAGACCCTCCGGGGTGATGACCGCCTGACGACTCACTTGAACTACCTCGCTTTGACTGTAGGGAGAGCCGCGGAGCGACCCCCAGACCGAAAAAAACGCCCAGATGCGGCGGCCTGCAACGCCACACCGGGGCACAGAGTCGCGGGATTATAGCGGGGGTCGAAGCCCGGCAATCAAGGGGCTTTTAAGCAACCACGGCGGGCTCGGCAAAGGCGCCGATCAACTCCCTCGCCCGGGCGAGATCGGCGCTGCGCTGAAGCTCCTCGACGACCTCCCGCGGCGCCTCCAGCCGCTCCAGGTACCAGGGGTAGAACTTGCGCAGGTAGCGCTCCGCCCGGGCCGGGCCCAGATGCTCCTCGGCGCGGTCGAGAACCCAGAGCAACTCGATCGCCACCTCGGCGCTGTCGGGCGGCGCTTGGCGGCTGCCGGTCAGCTCCTCGAACAGCCAGGGGTTGCCGAGCGAGCCGCGGGCGATCATCACCGCGTCGGCGCCCGACTCCACGTAGGCGCGGCGGGCGGCCGCGGCGTCGGAGAGTCCGCCGGAGACGATCACCGGTACCTCGACCCGCTCGCTCAGTTCGCGGGTCAGCTCATAGTCCGGCTTGCCCTTGTGCCCCTTGGTCGCCGCTCGCGGATGGAAGGCGATCGCCGCCACGCCGGCCTCCTCGGCGAGACGGATCGCCAGCTCGAAGCCGGAGCGGTCGCCCGCCTCGATCCCGGAGCGGAGCTTGACCGTGACCGGCACCCCACCGCCGCCGGCGACGGCGCCGCGGGCCAGGGCCAAAGCCAGGTCGGGATCGCGCAGTAGCTGGGCGCCGGCCCCGGTCCGGCGCACCTTCGGCACCGGGCAGCCCATGTTGATGTCGATCAGGTCCGCCCCGGCCGCGGCGGCGATCTCGGCCCCGGACCGCATCACCTCGGCGTCGTGGCCGAAGAGCTGGATCGAGACCGGGTGCTCGTCGGGGTGGATCCGCATCAGCTCCCGCAGGGTGCGCTCGTTGCGGTAGTGCAGGGCGAAGCTGGAGACCATCTCCGAGACCGCGAGGCCGGCGCCGTGGCGTTTCGCCTGCAGGCGCACGAACCAGTTGCCGATCCCGGCCAATGGCGCCAGCAGGACTCGGTTGGAGATCTCGACGTCGCCGATCCGGAACGGATCAGTCAGCTGTGGGCGTGTTGCGTTCATGGATCAGGCGCAGCCCCTTCAGGGTAAGCAGGTCGTCGACCTCCTCGATCGTTTCGGTGAAGGGAACGACAGTCGAGGCGTACCCGCCGGTGGCAAGCAGCCTCGGGTTCGGGAGTTCCTCTTCGATCCGCCTGACGATGCCGTCGATTAGGCCGGCGAAACCGAAGATGAAGCCGGAGTGGATCGCCGCGCGCGTCGAGCGGCCGATCGCCTCCTGGGGCTCTTCCAGGTCGATCCGGGTGATCCGGGCCGCCCGCTCGATCAGGGCGCTCAGCGAGGGCGCGAGCCCGGGGCCGATCGCGCCGCCGAGATACTCGCCGTCGGCCGAGACGGCGTCGATGTTGATGCCGGTGCCGAAGTCGACGGAGACGCAGGCCTCGCCGAAGCGCTCGTAGGCCGCGATCGCGTTTACGAGACGGTCGGCCCCCACCTCGAGCGGGTTCTCGATCCGGATCGGCATGCCCGTCTTCACCCCGGGGCCGATCGTCAAGCAGTCGGCGTCGAGGTAGCGCCGGGAGAGCTGTTCGAACTGACTGCCGAGCGGCGGCACGACCGAGGAGACGCAGACGGCGTCGACATCGCCAAAGGACATCCCGCAGAGCGAGAAGAGGCCGGCGATCCGCTCGGCCAGCTCGTCTCCGGTTGCCCCCGAGCGGGTCTGGAAGCGCCAGTGCTCGACCAGCTGCTCGCCCTCGAAGGCGCCCAGGTGGGTCTGCGTGTTGCCGACGTCGGCGGCGAGGAGCATCGGTGGATTATCGCGGCCCTCGACTGGCCAGGCAGCCAACCGGGTCGGGTTGCGCTTAGGATCCCCCCACAATGAGCGCCCGCCTCTACATCATCCCGGCCTCGCACCCGAGCATCGCCGCGGAGCTGATGCTGCGACACAAGGGGTTCGAGTACAAGCGCACCGATCTGCTGCCGGTGGTCTCGAAGGGCGCCCTGCGAGCCGTCGGCTTCCCCGGCGTCACCGTGCCGGCGCTGAAGATCGACGGGGCCAAGGTCCAGGGCTCCCGGCCGATCGCCCGCGAGCTGGAGCGGCTGCGGCCCGAGCCGGCCCTCTTCCCCGCCGACCCGGAGAAACGGGCGGCGGTCGAGGAGGCGGAGCGCTTCGGCGACGAGGAGCTCCAGCACCCGATCCGCCAGATCCTCTGGTGGTCGATCAAGCAGGACAAGGCACCGCTGCGGAGCTACTCGGAAGGGGCCAAAATCGGACTCCCGCTCGGCCTCGCGATGAAAACCGCAGCCCCGATCGTCGCCCTCGCGGCCCGCTTCAACGAGGCCGACGGCGGAAACGTCAAGCGCGACCTCGTGGCGCTGCCCGGCCTACTCGACAGGGTCGACGAGCTGATCGCCGCCGGAGTCCTGGGTGGCGAGCAACCGAACGCGGCCGACTTCCAGATCGCTCCGAGCATCGGCCTGGCGATGACCCTGGCCGACCTGCGCCCGGCGATCGAGAGCCGCCCCGCCGGCGCGCTGGCGAAGCGGATCGTGCCCGACTATCCGGGGCACACCCCGCCGATCATCCCCGCCGAGTGGCTGGCGCCCCTGCGGCAGGCCGCTCCCTCAGCCTAGAACCGAGCCGACCCGGTCCACCCGCTGCCCCAGCGGCAGCGCCGCGAGCGCGTCGGCGAGACGAGTGCCGTCGGGCAGGGTGAGATCGGAGTCGAGCTCCAGCAGCGGCGCCAACACGAAGTGGCGGCTGCGCACCTCCCGGTGCGGCAGGGTCAGGCGCTCGGTCGCCAGCTCGAGATCGCCGAGCAGCAAAAGGTCGACGTCGAGCGGACGGGGACTGTGACGGGGAGCATCGAAGCCGCGGCCGCGCTCGGCCTCGACCGCCTTGCAGACGTCGAGCAGCGCTTCGGGCTCGAGCTCGGTGCGGATGCGGATCGCCGCGTTGAGGAAGTCGGGCTGGTCGAGGACCTCGCCGACCGGCTCGGTGACGTAAGCGGAAGAGACCGCCTCGACCTCGACCGCGCGGGTCCCGAGCAGCTCGATTGCCGCCCGCAGGTGGGCGGCGGGGTCGCCGACGTTGGATCCAAGGCCGAGGTAGCCCGTGCGCATCCCCACTTACTCCCCCGGGGTTTCGGCCTCGTCCTCGTCGACCGCGCGCTCCTGAGTCACCTCGACCGCAACCTCCTGGATCGCCAGCGGCAGCGGCGGCTCCGGCTTGGCGGCGCGGACTCGCACCGATTCGCAGCCGTAGCGCTCCATCAGGCGCTGGCCGACCACCTGGGCCAACCGCTCCAGGGTCTTGTAGCTGCGCTCGGTCGCGGCGAGGGCGACGATGTCGCAGACCTGGGCGTAGTCGACGGTGTCCTCCAGACGGTCCGTCAATACGGCATCGCAGTCGGGCACGTCGAAGGAGATATCGAACTCGAGCCGCTGCCCGACCTCCTGCTCGGCCTCGCTGACGCCGTGGTGGGTGTAGATCGAGAGCCCGCGCAGCTCCACTTCGGCGCTCGATTCGATCCCGTTGCCGTGTGCCTCCATGGCGGGGACGCTACCCGAGGATCGCCGTCGCCACGGCCATCGCCTGGCCGACCTCGACGACGTCGTGGACGCGGAGGACGTCGGCGCCCTCCGCCGCCGCCAGCACCGAGGAGGCGATCGTGCCGCCGAGGCGCTCCCCGGCAGCGGAGCCGTCGACCTTGCCGATGAAGCTCTTGCGCGAGGTCCCGACCACCAGCGGCCGACCGAGATCGCGCAGCTCCCCCAGGCGGCGCAGCAGCTCGAGGTTGTGCTCCGCCGTCTTGCCGAAGCCGATCCCCGGGTCGAGCCAGATCCTTTCCTCGTCGATCCCGGCGGCCATCGCTGCCTCGACCCGCTCGGCAAGAAAGGCCTTGACGCTCTCGACCACATCGTCGTAACGCGGTTCGTCCTGCATCGTCCGCGGCTCGCCGAGCATGTGCATGAGCACCACCGTCACGCCGCGCTCGGCGCAAAGCGCCGCCATTTCCGGGTCGCCGCGCAACGCGGTGACGTCATTGACGATCCCGGCACCGGCATCGAGCGCCGCCGCCGCGACCACCGCCTTCGAGGTGTCGACCGAAACCTCGGCATCGCCGCCGGAAAGCCCCTCGATCACCGGCACCACCCGCCGCAGCTCCTCCTCCGCCTCCACGGGATCCGCCCCCGGCCGCGTCGATTCCCCCCCGACATCGAGAATCGCCGCCCCCGCCTCCACCAGCTCCACCCCATGCCGAATTGCCACCTCCGGATCGAGGTAAAGGCCCCCATCCGAAAACGAGTCCGGAGTCACGTTCACGACCCCCATCAGCGTCGGCACCATCACCGAAGTATCTCCCTCTCCCCTCCCGCGGGTGGCGCGGGGGGAGGTGCCGAGGACGTACACCTCGCCCGCAGGCACCTCCCCCCGTGACAGGACGCGGGCCGGGCGCGCGATGGATCTACTTAGGAAGCGTCGCCGCCGGCGAAGCCAGGCCGCGGACGCGGATTCGGACGCGCGCCCTCACGTTGGGCCCGTTCAGGCTCCGGCGCCGGCTCGGGCGGCGGGGACGACTCTTCGTCGTCGACAAAGACCTCGTCCGGGGACTTGCCGTCGAGCAGGGCCGCGAACTGGGTGGCGTCGATCGTCTCGCGCTCCAGCAGCAGGTTGGAGATCTGGTCGAGGTCGGCCCGGCGCTCGTTCAGCAGGCCCTTGGCGGCCTGGTGGGCGCTCTCGACTATGCGGCGGATCTCGTCGTCGATCTCGCGGGCGATCTCATCGGAGTAGTCGGGCTCGGAGGAGAACTCGCGACCGAGGAACGGCTGGCCGCGATCGTGGCCGAAGACGCGGGGGCCGAGGCGCTCGGACATGCCGAAGCGCATCACCATCTGCTTCGCCGTCTCGGTCACCTTTTCGAGGTCGTTGGAGGCGCCGGTGGTGATCTCGCCGAAGACGATCTCCTCGGCGGCGCGACCGCCCAGGGTCATCGCCATCGTGTCGGTCAGCTCGGCGCGGGTGGTGAGGAACTTGTCCTCGGTGGGAAGGCTGATCGTGTAGCCGAGCGCTTGGCCGCGGCTGATGATCGAAATCTTGTGGACCGGGTCGCAGTTGGGCAGCAGCTGGCCGACGATCGCGTGACCGACCTCGTGGAAAGCCGTGATCAGGCGCTCCTTTTCGCTCATCACCCGGGTCTTCTTCTCCGGGCCCGCGATCACCCGCATGATCCCCTCCTCGAGCTCCTTCATCGAGATCTCGCGGCTGCCGGTGCGGGCGGTAAGCAGTGCCGCCTCGTTGATCAGGTTGGCGAGGTCGGCACCGGTGAAGCCGGGCGTCTGACCGGCGAGCGTGTCGAGCTCGATTTCGCGCGCCAGCGGCTTGCCGCGGGTGTGGACCTCGAGGATGTGCTTGCGGCCCTTGCGGTCGGGGCGGTCGACGACGACCTGACGGTCGAAGCGGCCGGGCCGCAGCAGCGCCGGATCGAGGATGTCGGGGCGGTTGGTGGCCGCGATCAAGATGATGTTGTCCTTCATTTCGAAGCCGTCCATCTCGACCAGCAGCTGGTTCAACGTCTGCTCGCGCTCGTCGTGCCCGCCGCCCATGCCGGCACCGCGGTGACGGCCGACGGCGTCGATCTCGTCCATGAAGATGATGCAGGGGGAGTTCTGTTTGGCCTGCTCGAAGAGGTCGCGGACGCGGCTGGCGCCGACGCCGACGAACATCTCGACGAAGTCCGAGCCGGAGATCGAGAAGAAGGGAACCCCGGCCTCGCCGGCGACCGCGCGGGCCAGCAGCGTCTTACCGGTTCCGGGCGGGCCGTAAAGGAGAACCCCCTTGGGGATGCGGGCGCCGAGCGCCTGGAACTTCTTCGGGTTCTCGAGGAATTCCTTGATCTCCTCCAGCTCCTGCACCGCCTCGTCGACGCCGGCGACATCGCGGAAGGTGATTTTCGGGGCGTCCACGGACATCCGCTTCGCTTTCGATTTGCCGAAGTTCATCACCCGCGAACCGCCGCCCTGCATCTGGTTCATGAGGAAGATCCAGAAGCCGAAGAAGAGCACGAACGGAAGGATGTAGGTCAGCAGCGAGAGGATGCTGGAGCCGCCGGTGCCATGGACGACCGTGCTCGTCGTTTTGCTCTTTTCGAGCAGGGCGATCAGCCGTTCCTCGGTGTTCGGCGGGTAGCCGGTGGAGAAGCTTTCGCCGTTCTTTTTCTTGACGTCGAGGGTGCTGTCCTTGACGTTGATCGAGACCTCTTCGATCTGACCCTTGGCGATCAGCCCGGTCTCAGGCCGGATCAGTTCGTTATACGGCGGCGCCTCCGGGCCCGAATCGTTGGTGATCACGCGCTGGGCGATGAAGGCCAAGATGACCACCAGCAGGATCGGGAACGCCGCGCTTTTGAAAAAACGCCTCAAGGGACAAACCAGCGTACCAGGGCGGTTTTCCCTGCTCAGTCGCCGAGAGCGGCTACGTAATCGAGGTTGCGGTACCGCTGCTCGTGGTCGAGGCCGTAACCGATCGCGAAGCGGTTGGGGATCTCGAAGCCCACGTAGCGGGGCGAGAGATCGACGCGCAGCCGCTGCGGCTTGGTCAGCAGGGCGCAGACCTCGAGCGAGGCGGGGTTGCGGGCGCGCAGGTTGCGCATCAGGTAGTGGAGGGTGAGGCCGGAGTCGATGATGTCCTCGACGATCAGGACGTGGCGGCCTTCGATCGGCGCGTCGAGGTCCTTGAGAATTCGGACGACCCCCGAGGAATCGGTCTGGGAGCCGTAGCTGGAGACCGCCATGAAGTCGATCTCACAGGGGACGTCGATGCTCCGCATCAGGTCGGCGAGGAAGAGCACTGCGCCCTTGAGGACGCCGACCATGACGAGATCGCGGCCGTCGTAGTCACGACTGACTTCCCGCCCCATCTCCATGACCCGGCGCCGCAGGTCCTCCTGGGCGACGAGGGTCTCGCCGATCACGGGGTCGCTCACGCCCCGCAGTCTAGATATAGGGAGCGCGCGCCGGGCCGCCGAAAGCGGCTAGTCACGCACAGCGCCGAGGACGCCGCGCTCGACCACCGCCCGGACCCCGCCCCCGAGGTCGAGCTGAGCGCGGCCGGTGCGGCGCAGACCGGCGACCTGGTCGGCGAAACGGGCCGCGCCGGGGACGGGGCGGCCGGCGGCGCGGTCAGCCAGGCGCTGCAGCACCAGCCGCCGCAGGGCCGCCGGTAGCCCCGCAAAGCGATCCAGGTCGATCTCGCCGCGGGCGCGATCGCCGGAGCCGTCGAGCTCGGCATCGACGAGAGCGTCGAGCACCTCGGCCTCGTCGCGTAGCAATGCCGCCGTGCGGAGGACGTTGGCCGCCGCCGCCGGATGGATCTTCTCCAGCTCCGGCAGCAACCCGTGGCGGACGCGGTTGCGAGCGAAGGTGGGTTCGTCGTTGCTGCCGTCGTCACGCCAGGTCAGCCGCCGCACTTCGCAGTAGGCCGTGGTCTCGGCCCGGGTGACCCCGAGCAGCGGCCGCGCCAGGCGGCCGTCGCGCGGCTTCATCCCCAGCAGGGCGCGGCGGCTGGGCGAGGAGGCGAGGCGGTAGAGGATCGTCTCGACCTGGTCGTCGGCGGTGTGGCCGGTGACGATCGTCGCGTCGAGGTCCTCGGCCAGACCGGCCGCGGCCGCGTAGCGCGTATCGCGGGCCCAGGCCTGGAGGTTGCCGGGGCCCTCCGGCCTCACCGGTCGCTCGACCGCGAGCGCGACACCCAGCGCGGCGCAGAGGTCGGCGCAGTGGCGCTCGTCCGCGGCCGCTTCCTCGCGTAGGCCGTAGTTGACGTGCAGCACCGTCACCGACTCGGCGCCGGCGATCCGCGCCGCGAGGTCGACCATGCAAACCGAGTCGCGACCGCCGGACAGCATCGCCACGACCGCTGCCCCGGGGCCGATCGACCCCTCGGCCCGCACTCGCTCCAGGATCGGCTCCGCGTCCACGGGGTGAGTCTAGGAGCGGCAGCTCAGACGGCGGCGCGGACCAGGAACAACTCGGTCGGCACCGGGAAGCCCTTGAGGCTGACCTGCCCGATCGGCTCCAGGCCGACGCCTTCGCGCCCCTCGATCGCCGCCGCCACCCGGTCGGTGACGAGGACCTCGCCGGCGAGGGCGCGGTTGACGACCCGGTGGGCGAGGTTGACCTGGCTACCGAAGTAATCGCCATCGCGGTAGACGGCCTCGCCGCAGTGGATTCCGACCCGCGGTCGCGGCCGCTCGGGGAAGCGCTCGAGGAACCCGACCGCCCACTCGGTCAACGCCGCGGCGTCGGGGGAGACGACCATCACCTCGTCGCCGATCGTCTTCACGATCGCCGCCTCGCGCGGCAGCGTCGACTCGACCGTCTCGACGAAGTTCTCGATCACGTCGAGCGCCTCCATGTCCCCCTCCTCCTCGGTGTAGCGAGTGAAACCGGAGAGATCGATGAAGCAGAGGGTCATCGTCACCTGCCCGAGTTCGATTTCGGCGGTGTCGGCGCCGAGCCCCGTCTCCATATGTCCGACTACGTCCTGCTCGAGGAAGAAGCGCAGGTAGCGGTTGTGCAGGTACTCGGTCAGCGGCGCCGCCAGCGGCAGGATGTCGGCCGCGAGGTCGCCCATCTCCGCCGCCATCTCCAGCTCCGGGACGGCGTCGCGAATCAGCGGTTCGTGGACGTAGAGGTGGAAGAGACGCACCTCGGCGTCGGCGATCCGCCGCATCGACTGGACGTAGACGCGCACCAACTGCAGAAAGGCGACGAGGGGGAAGCCGGCGGCGAGGACGCGGGCGCAGTGGCGCAACGCCGCGGCGTCTTCGGGGCTGAGCTCGCGCTGGCGCCCCTTCGGGGTGCCGAGGATGACGAGGATGCGCTCGATCAGCTCCGGCTCGAGACCGGTCTCCAACGCCACCGCCTCGACCGAGACCCGCTCCTCCGTCTGGTGGAAGAGCTCCTCAGCGAACCCGAAGGCAAGGCGCCCCTCCCGCCCGGCCTCGCGCAAGTCCTCGAGCGAGTACCCGCGCTCCCGCATCCGCGCCACCACCCGCGCCTGCGCCGCCGCGGTGGCCGTCCAACGCCCCCGCCGAACCGGCACGATCTTCTCGGCTGCCCAGCGTTTGAGCGTGCTCGCCGGAACCCCCGAGCGACGGGCCGCCTCACTGAGAGAGATGCGCTCGTCGGCCATGCCCGTAGAAGCTAGCCGAGGGGTCGGGGATCAGGTACCCCTCTCCTGAAAGCCGTCGCGCAGCTGGATCGCTTGCCCACTTCGGAGCCTCTGTCCGTGAGCTTTCCGGATAGGGGTACCTGATCCCCGACGACAGCAGCTGTCGACGTGCGGGATGACCGGACGGTCGCCTGAAGAAGTGTCCGCGGGCCGGAGTGGGGATACCCCTCCACGAAAGCTCACGGACAGGCAAACCGAAGCGGGAGATGCGACCCAGCTGCGCGACGGCTTTCGGGGAGGGGTATCCCCACTCCGGCCCCCCGTACAAAGCAAACGGGGCGACCGTCTGGCCGCCCCGTTCTTGCTCCTTGGAATGTTCGGACTCGCCTTAGGTAGGAATCTCCGAATCCTCGTGCAGCTGGAGCACCGGCTCGCCGCCCTCGCCGGTGCGGATGCGGATCGCTTCCTCCACCGGGATGACGAAGATCTTGCCGTCGCCAACCTCGCCCGTGCGGGCGTGTTTGAGGATCGTCTCGACGACGATCGGCTTGTCTTTGTCCTCGACCACGATCTCCAGCTTCACCTTCGGCCGGACATTGACGGTCAGGGTCGAGCCGCGGTACCGCTCGACGATTCCCTTCTGGCGACCCGAGCCCTTGGCCTCGATGATCGACAGGGAGGGAAACCCTTTGTCGAGCAACTCGGCCCGGATCGGCTCGAACGCCTCGTGGCGAATGAACGCCTCTATCTTCTTCATGCGTCCAGCCCTCCTAGGACTCAGTGGTCGACATTGGACTGACAGCCGCCGCCGCTGGTGAACCGACCGGGGGCGGCGGGCTACCGAACTGCAGTCCGGTCGAGTACTCGGGCTGCGGGATGAACTGCTCCGGGTATCCGTACATCCCGTGCTCGGAGATGTCGAGGCCGGCGTCCTCCTCCTCGGGGCTGACGCGGATCCCGATCGTTTTCTTCAGTACGTAGAAGATCCCGAAGGAGACCACGAACACGCATCCGAAGGCGACCCCCACTCCCAGCGCCTGGGCGCCGAGCTGGTGGAACGAGCCGCTGTACCAGAGGCCCGGGTCGCCGACTTCGTTGAATTCGGCCAAGCGCGGCGAGGTGAAGATCCCGCATGCGAGGGTCCCCCAGATACCCGCCAGGCCGTGGGCCGAGGTCGCACCGACCGGGTCGTCGATGATCTTCTCGATCGCGATCACGCCGAAGACGACGATTACGCCTGCGACCGCGCCGATGATCGGCGCCGCCCAGTACTCGACGTAGCCGGAGGGAGCGGTGATCGCGACGAGACCCGCGATCGCGCCGTTGCCGGCCATGCCGATGTCGATCGTTTTCGAGAGCAGGTACATGGCCGTGACCGCCGCGACCACACCGGCCGCCGCCGCCAGGTTGGTGACCACGACGACTTCGGCGAAACGGCCGCCGATCGCGCCGAGGGTCGAGCCGGGGTTGAACCCGAACCAACCGAGCCAGAGGATCAGCACGCCGAGGCCGACCAGCGGCATCGAGTGCCCTGGGATCGCCCGCGGTTTGCCGTCCTTCGTGTACTTACCGATGCGCGGGCCAAGCAGCAGCAGCGCCGCGAAGGCCCCGGTCGCCCCGATCAGGTGGACCACCGTCGAACCGGCGAAGTCCTGCATGCCGACGTTGACCTGCAACCAACCGCCACCGAAGATCCAGTGACTGAGGATCGGGTAGAGGACGGCGCTGAAGATGACCGCGTAGATGATGTACGCGCTGAACTTGATCCGCTCCAGCGTGGCGCCCCAGACGATCGCCAGCGAGACCGCGCAGAACACGAACTGGAAGAACATGAACGCGGCCGGGCTGATCGAATACGTTTCGACGAACGGGATGCTTTTGCCCGCCTCTTCGATCGAGGAGCCCACATTGAGGAAGAACCCGTGGTCGCCCGCGATCGATCCGAGCCCGCCGAAGGCGAACGCGAAACCGCACGCCCAGTAACAGAGCGACGCGATCGAGAAGTTGACCAGGATCTTGGCGACGCCGGCGCCGGCGTTCTTTGCCCTGGAGAAACCGACCTCCAGAAGCAGGAACCCAGCCTGCATGAACATGACCAGACATGCGGCGACGATCACCCACATCGCGTTGATGCTCGCCTCGGGGGTGTCCAGGATCGGCGTTGCTTCGGCGCCGAAGGCGATGCCCGGCAATATCAGCGAGGCGAGCGCGGCCACCGGGCCTGCGATCAAGAGCCTCTTTTTCATTGATTCCTCCTAGCCCACCGGAGCAATGGCTGCGGTGGTCGCGGGTTTTGGCGATTCCAATGGGCACCGTAAATTCGGCTCGGAAAGCTGTGTTTAGACGGCTGGAGCAAATCCCCACGGCTCGTTTCTCACAAGTGGCTAGGCTCGCCCGGCGATGCCCGCCAGGCTGCGCCCAACCGCCCCCCTAGCCGCCGACGCGATCCTCGTCGGCGATCCCGGACGGGCGCTGATGCTGGCTCAGGAGCTGCTCGAGGAACCGAAGATGAGCAATCACGCACGCGGGCTCTGGGGGTACACCGGGCAAACCCCCGCCGGGAACACCCTCTCGCTGCAGGCAACCGGTATGGGCGGCCCCAGCGCTGCGGTTGTGCTCGCCGACCTGGCCGAGTTGGGAGTGGGTCGGGCGGTCCGCCTCGGTACCTGCACCGCCCTCACCCCCGAGCTCGAACCCGGACAGTTGCTGACGATCGCCGAGGCTCATGCCTGGGGCGGTGGCGGTGCCGGCGCGGCGATGCGCCCCGACGCCGGCCTGACCGCCGCGCTCGAACGCGAACTCAGCCACGAGGCACGGGCAGCCACGGTCGCCAGCCTCGACGTCCTGCATGGCGGGGGCGCCCCGGCCCCGGTCGCCGCCGGTGACGCCGCCGACATGCAGACGGCGTCCTTGTTCGCCCAGGCCGAGCGGCTCGGCCTCGCCCTGGCGGCGGTTCTGGTGGTCACCGAAGGAGCCGAGGGCGCCACCCTGGAGGATCAGGACGCGGAGACGGTGACGAAACGAGCCGGCCGCGCTGTCTCGGCCGTACTCTCAACCTCAAGTTGAGGCTTAGTCTTTCTCTTTTTTGGCCGGCTTTTTCGCGTTCTGGCGCCGCAGGGAACCAATCTCGCGGGTCAGGTCATCGATCTGCTCCTCGACGTCCTCCAGCCGCTGCGAAAACGAGCGCAATCGGCGCTCGAGCCGTTCGAGGTCGGTCGCCGAGGAGAGGTTCAATGCCCCCATCGCCGCATGCTGGGCCTCGATCGCCTTCTCGCGGGCGCCGAAAGCGGCGGAGATGGCGTTGTGCAGCGTCGGATTGTCGATCAACGCTTGAGCGATCTCGCCGATTGCCTGCTCGCTGCGCGCTCGTAGCCCGTCCCCATCCTGCTCATCCTGCTCGTACATCAGCCGCCCTTTCGCCGTGGTTGACAGGAGCTTAACGAGCCCGTCCGGCTCGCCTGAAACTCTCCTCACTGCAGGGATGGGACCAATCTTGATTAAGTTGATCGGGTATGACAGCTACCTTGATTAAGGGCATGTTGGGGGACGGCTTCTGCCGTTGCGCCCCACTTTGCGGGCAAGTAGCCTGGGCTCGCCTGTGGCACGGGGAGGATGCGGGTGGGAAATGTCCCGCTTCTTCAGTTCTCGGCCCCGACCACCGAGGCATATAGGGATGAGAGCAAAGATCGCACTGATCGTCGTACTCGCCAGCTTCCTGGCGCTCTCCGCGCTTGGCGTGGGAATGGCCGGTGCCGATCCGCTGGCCGAAAGCATTCCGGCCGACCCCAGCGCGGCGACGACCACCACGGCGATTCCCACCCTGCAGGCACCGGCCTGCGCCAACGGCCTCGATGACGACGGCGACGGCCTGGTCGACCTCGCCGACCCGGACTGCACCGTCCCGACCGGGACCAGCGAGGCCCCGGTCCCGTCGAGCGAAGGCGCGGCACCCGCCAGCCCGATCCCCGCCCCCGCCACCGAAGAAGCACCCACGACCACGGGGCCGACGAAGCCGAAGTCGGGTGGGGTCGAGCAGGGCACTTCGATCGACGCCGGCGAAGCGGGCGAGGTCCGCCGCGGCGGCGTCGCTCACAACGATGACCTCGGCGACTCCAGCGGCGGCGGCTCCAGCGGTGCGGTCAAGGCCCCGAGCGCGACCGGCGGTGGCGACCAGCCCCTCGCCGACGGCGGCGACGGCGGCGCCCAGTTCTCCTCCGGCGGCACGCCGACGACGGCCAACCCGACGATGACGATCGCCCCCTTCGGGCCGGCCCCGATCGGCGTCCCCAACTTCGTCATCGACTCCTTCGAAATCCCGCCCTTCCTGCTGCCGATCTACCAGGCCTGCGGAACCGAATACGGGATTCCCTGGGAGGTGCTGGCCTCGATCAACAAAATCGAGACCGCCTTCGGCACCAACCTCAACGTCTCCAGCGCCGGCGCCGTCGGCTGGATGCAGTTCATCCCCTCGAGCTGGGAGATGTACGGGCTCGATGCCAACGGCGACGGGCGCAAAGACCCCTACAACCCCGTCGACGCGATCTGCGCCGCCGCCAGCTACCTCAAGGCGGCCGGCGGCAACAAGGATCTCTACAACGCGATCTTCGCCTACAACCACGCCGACTGGTACGTGCAGGAGGTCCTCCTCTACGCCCGCGCCTACGGCAAACTGCCGTCCGACCTGGTCGGCTCGCTGACGGGGCTTACCGAGGGCGCCCACTTCCCGGTCGCCGACGACGCCCGCTACGCCGACGACATCTCCGCCCGGGCGGCGCTGAAGAGCTCGACCACGGACTCGCGGGTCAGCGGCAACGCGGCGGACATCATCTCCTCCTCGCCGACCCGGCGCGGGATCAACATCTTCTCCAGCGAGGAAGCCCCGGTCGTCGCCGTCAACGACGGTGTCATCCGCAAGCTCGGCAGCTCGCCGAAGCTGGGCAAGTTCATCGTCCTCGAAGACACCTATGGCAACCGCTACACCTACGCCGAGCTGGGCAAGTTCGTCCGCGACCGGCGCCTGGTGGTGATGCCGACCGGCGAAGAGAAACGGGTGCCGGTCGAAAGCCAGAACCTGCGGCCGCGCCTGCGGGCACTGCCAGGCCGGGCCGAGAACGAGCGCGCCGGAGCCGCCACCGAGAACGCCCAGGTCACCTCGACCGATGGCTCGCTGCGGGTCGGCTCCAAAGTCATCGCCGGCACCGTGCTGGCCCGGGTCGCCGCCGCCGACGAAGGCGTCGACTCTCACATCAACTTCGCGATCCGTCCCGCCGGCAAGGGCGCTCCGCGGATCGACCCGAAGCCGATCCTCGACGGCTGGAAGCTGCTCGAGGCGACCGCGATCTACCGCGCCAAGGGAAAGAGCCCGTTCGCCGCGCACCTCAGCGGCGCCGGGGTCCTGCTGCTCTCCAAGGAGGCGCTGCAGAAGCGGGTGCTGGCCGACGACGGGCTCTCGATCTACACCTGCGGCCGCGAAGACATCGCCACCGGCAGGATCGACCGCCGCATCCTGGCAATGCTCGAGTACCTGCGCTCGAAAGGCTTCGAGCTGACGGTCACCGCGCTCGAGTGCGGGCACAGCCTCCTCACCACTTCCGGCAACGTCTCCGAGCACAGCAGCGGCGACGCGGTCGACATCGCCGTCATCAACGGCACCCCGGTGACCGGCAACCAGGGCCCGGGGACGATGACCGACGAGCTGATCCGCGACGCCCTGCAGCTACAGGGGACGATGCACCCGCACCAGGTGATCTCGCTCGAGGACCTGCCGGGCGAAACCAGCTTCGCGATGGCCGACCACTACGACCATGTCCACGTCGGCTACCACTCGCTCGAAGGCGGTCCGGAAGCACAGTTCGCGGCCCTGCTTAAACCGGACCAGTGGCAGCGCCTGATCGGCCGCCTCGGCCAGATCGAGAACCCCGAGGTCCTGGGACATCCCTCGAAGTACTCGTTGCCCGATGAGAAGCAGGCCAAGGGCGACGGCGGCACCGGTAGCGGCGACTAATCCTCGCTGGCCGGGCCCTCAGTTGGCGCCGCTTCGCGACATTCCGCCAGAGAAGGTCCCCATCCCTCCCCCACGGGCGCTCGAACTGAGAGTTCGCGCTCGTGACCGAGTTCGTGAGCTGAACAGCGGCGAGGCTCCGCACTCTCTACCGAATGGGTGCCGCGTCTCCTCCGTCTCTCGAACGCTGTTGGGAGGGGAGCCGGTGGGGCCTCTGGGCGAATGTCGCGAAGCGGCGAAATGCAATCTGTCTATTGCGCGGCCTTTAGGCCGCGCTCCAACACTCCGAGACCCGTCCCCATAGGGGACGGGCGAGCAAATTCGCCCAGAGGCCCCACCGGCTCCCCTCCCCGCACGCCTTCAGCGAGACCGGGAGAATCAGGGGCCTTGTCCCCCCTCTTCGGATTCGCCCAACTCGACTTCGCCGGCACCCTTCCCCTCGCCGACGGCCGCTACCTGGCACGGGACGACGAGGGCGCCGAGAGCGTGCTGGTGGTCCTTACCGAGGGGGCGCCACCGCCGCCGCGACGGCGGCGTCGGGCCCGGCGTTCCGAGCCGGGAGCCGAGCCCTCCTCCCTACCGCTGACGCGGGTGACGGCGATCCGTGCCTTCAAGCCCTTCGCCGATGCTGACGCGGCCGCCCGCTGGCTCGACGAGGCGCTGGAGGCCGAGGAGACGATCGACGTCCTCGTCGGCGAGGGGATCGCGCTGCTCAACCGCGCCCTGCACGCGCAGGCCGTCGCCGCTGCCGATCCGCACGGGGCGGCGCTGACGGCGGAGGGCGCGGCGGCGGTCCGAGTCGGCTACGGCAGCGGCGACGAGATCGCCGAGAGCCACTACACCGAGGCGCGCGAAGTCGATGTCAGCGCCGGCGCCTCCTCGCGCCGCCGGCGCCGACAGGAAGAGCTACGGCCGCAGGAACGGACCGCCGCCCTGCTGGGCGGTCGCGAGCGCGCCGACGCCTGCGAGACGTTGCTGCTGCGCGCCCGTGCCGACCTCGACGCCGGCCGCGAGCGCGAGGCGGCATTGCAGCTGCGGGTTGGGCTGGAGGCGCTGCTAGCGGAGCTCAAGGGTGCCGTCTCCGATCCTGGCCACGACGAGGACATGGGCGACCTGCACAGCCGCCGCGGCGAGGCAGGCACGGCGGCGAACCTCGCCTTGACCGGAGAGCTCGACTCCGAGGCGGCCGGCAACGTGCGCGACCTGCTCGAGACCTGCGAGCGCGTGCTGCGCCGCCGGCGAGTGCTCCGCGGCTGATAGCTAACCCTCAACCTGAGCCTTAGATGTTGGGCCTAAACCAAGAGGTGCCGACCTATCACCTCATCGAGTAACGACTCGGCGATGTGATGCGCTTCGTCCAGCGCGACTCCCTCGATCGAAGGCACGCCGATTACGGTCAGTCCCGCCGCCCTGGCGGCGGCGACGCCGGTCGGCGAATCCTCCAGCGCGACCACGTCCGGCCCGGGCTCGACCCCAAGCCGGCGACATGCCTCTAGATAGGGATCCGGGGCCGGCTTCGGAGCCGCGACTTCGTGGGCGCTGAGGACGACGTCGAAGACGTCCTCGAAGCCGGCCAGCTGCAGCGAACGGACGACGAAGACCAGCGGTGAGTTGGAGACGAGCCCGATCGGGGTGCCGCGCCGGCGCAACCGCTCGAGCAGCTCGCGGGCGCCGAGCATCGCCTCCACCCCGTGCTCGAGCTCGGCGACGACCAGCGCGTTCAGCTCCTCGATCAGCTCTTCGGCCCGACCGGGCTCTCCCAGGCGCTGCTCGAGGACGCCGCCGGCGATCGCGGCGGAGGTTCCGACCAGCACGCGCTTGTCGGCCGGGGTGAACTCGGCGCCGCGACGCGCGAAGAGGTCTTGCTCGGCTCGCGTCCAGACCGACTCGGTATCCAACAAGAGTCCGTCGTTGTCGAAAACGACGGCTACCGGGACGGCGGGCTCCATGACCGCATCATCGCGAACCGGCTAACTTCGCGGGGTGCCCTTTCACGTCGAGATTTCTTCACCGGTCGATCATGCCCGTGTGCTCAACGTAAGCGAGGACGAGCTGACCAGGGACGTCCTGGAACCGTGGGTGGCCGGTTTGCGCTTCGACTTCGGCGGCAGCGAATGGGAGCCGCGCGGGAGCCGACTGACGATCCTCGAAGGCCCCGGGATCGAAGCCGGCGACGCCGAGGCCGACTGGGCGGGAGCGCTGCGCGGGGCCAAGGACGTGACCCGAACGCTGCTGGAAGCGGCCGAGGCAAGGGTAACCAGTCGAACCGCGGTGACGGTCGAGGCGGACTCACTCGACGCGGCCCTTCAAGCCCTGCGCGAAGACCGGCGGATGCGACCGATCCCCTGGACGACCGCGGTCGAGCGCATCGCCGCCGACGATCCCGAGGTAGCCGCCGTGATCCTCGTCGTCAAACGGCCGAGCCTGGTCCCGCCGCGGCTCTGAGCCGGTTTCAGCTAGGCGAGCGCGGCCAGGACCGCTCCGAGCTCCTCGACGACCTCGCCGTCGAGCTTCAGCACCGCGTCGGCGTCGTAAGGGGTCTCGCCCTTGGTGACGATCGCCAGGCGGCCGCCGCGCTCGAGCGTCAGCTGCGGCAGCCCGGCCACCGGATATACGGCGAGCGAAGAACCGACGCAGATCATCAGCTCGGCCCGTTCGGCGAGGTCGCGCGCCCGCACCATCGCGCTCTCCGGCAGCAGCTCGCCGAAGAGGACGACGTCGGGTTTGACCGGCCCGGAGCAGGCCGAGCAAATCGCGACCCCATCGCCGTCGAAGAGCTCGTCGACCTCATCGATCTCGAACGCCGTGGCGCAGCGGGTGCAGGAGGAGGTCTCGATCGAGCCGTGCACCTCGACCACGTTGCGGGAGCCGCCGGCCCGGTGCAGGCGGTCGATGTTCTGGGTGATGACGCCCTCGATCAGCCCGCGCCGCTCGAGCTCCGCCAGCGCCTCGTGGGCGGGGTTCGGTCGTTTGTCGCCGAGCGATTGGAAGCGCGGCCGGTAGTAGGACCAGAAGCGGGACGGGTCGCGCTCGAAGACATCGATGTGGGCGACCTCCATCGGGTCCACGTTCGCCCACATTCCCGTCTCCGGGGTGCGGAAGTCCGGGATCCCCGACGGCACCGAGACCCCGGCCCCGGTCAGGGCCACGGTGCAGCGCGACTCGCGGATCAGCTCCGCCAGCCGCGCCGCTGTCGCCTCGACTACTTGCCGCTCCACTTGGGAGTGCGCTTGCCGAGGAAGGCGCCGATGCCCTCCTTCGCGTCCTCGCTGGCGAAGGCGCTGGCAAAGCCCTGCTTCTCGGCCTCGATGCCCGCGTCCAGTTCGCCCTTGTGGGAGACGGACTTGATTAGCCCGACCGCGACCGGCGCTTGAGCGGCCAGCTTGCGACCCCACATCAGCGCCGTCTCGAACAGCTCGTGGTCGGGGACGACGCGATTGACGAGGCCGATTTCGAGTGCCTCCTCGGAGAGGACCGCGTCGCCGACCAGGTTCATCTCCAATGCCTTGCTGGGACCGACGAGGCGGGCCAGGCGCTGGGTGCCGCCGAAGCCGGGGATGATCCCCAGCTTGATCTCGGGCTGACCGAAGACTGCGGCCTCGGCGGCGATCCTCACGTCACAGGCCATCGCCACCTCGCAACCGCCGCCGAAGGCGATCGAGTTGACGGCGGCGATCGTCGCCACCCGCTCGCTGCCGAACTCGCGCAGCAGCGCGTGGGCCTTGTGAATCAGCTCCTCGCCGGAGTTCTCGTCCATCCGGGTGAAGGCCTTGATGTCGGCGCCGGCCGAAAAGACGACCGGGACCGAGGAGGCGATCACCATCGCGCCGACCCCGTCCGCCGCCTTGACCCGCTCCCAGACCGTGCCGAGGTCGCGGATCACGTCGGGCGAGACGGCGTTCATCGGCAGGTTGGCGAGCCAGGCGATCGCGACGCCGTCGCGGGTCTCCAGCTTCACCGTCTCCGCCTGCTCGCCCTCGTCCGGCTGCGGGTAGGGGTAGAAGCCCTGGCCGGCGGCGAGGCCGAGCCGGCCCTGGGCGACCAGGCGCTTGAGGGTGACCGGCGGCGCGAAGCGGTCGCCATGCTTCTCCTGCAGCTGCTCGAGCTGCTCGAGAACCTTGTCGAGACCTTCCACGTCGGCTTTCCAGAAAGGCGGCAGCAGGCCGCGGCGCGGGTCGAGGCCGGCGCCGGCCATCATCCCGAGGTCGATGTCGCGGACCGAGCAGACGCCCTCCTCGACCAGCAGCAGGGACTCGACGAGAGCGCGGCCGGTGAACATCGCCACCAGCTCCTCGGCGTCCGGGGCGGCGTCGCCCGGGATCGTCTGCTCGCCGTCCTTGAAGAAGCCCTCGCCGCCGCTCTTGGCGCCGAGCTTGCCGTCGGCGACCAGTTGCTTCAAGCCCTGATGGACGTAGAAGGTCTCGCCGTAGGACTCATTGAGATGCTCGGCGACGTGGAGGACGGTGTCGAGACCAAGCAGATCGGTGAGGAAGAAGGGCCCCATCGGGGCGACCTTCGCCTCGGCGATCGCCTGGTCGATCTGGGCCAGCGAGAGGCCATGATCCTCCTGGGCACGCCAGATCTCGCCCATCGTCGCCATCAGGATCTTGTTGACCACGAAGCCGGGGACCTCGCCGCAGACGATCGGCTGCTTCTTGATCGCCTGGGCGAAGTTGTAGGCGGCGGTGGCGGTCTCCTGCGAGGTGTCCTCGCCGACGATCACCTCGACCAGGGGCATCACCGAGGCCGGGTAGAAGAAATGGAACCCGATGACCTTGTCGGCGCGCAGGGTCGACTCGCCGATCTCGGTGATCGATAGCGAGGAGGTGTTGGAGGAGAGGATCGCGTGGCCGGGCGTGGCGGCGTCGATCTCGGCGAAGACCGCCTGCTTGATCGCCATCTTCTCCGGCACCGCCTCGATCACGAAGTCGACGTCGCCGAACTCCTCGTAGGAGGTGGTGCCGATGATCTGCCCCATCACCTCGGCGAGGCGGGCGTCGGCCTGCTCCTGAGTCAGCTTCTCCTTCTTGACCAGGCGGGAGAGCTGCCCCTCGGTGACCGCGCGGGCCTTCTCGACGGCGGCATCGACGAACTTCTGGTCGATGTCCTTGACGACGACAGGGATATCGGCGGCGGCGATCGCCTGGGCGATCTCGCCGCCCATCGTGCCGCCGCCGACGACGGCGGCCTTCGAGACGAACATTGGCTGAGATTCCTCCGTTTTCGCTTGATCGTGCGGCGCGGGCCGCGGGAACCGCAGGCTATACCGATGCCTGCGGCTCCCGCTCCTCGGGCTCCTCTTCCCCCTCCTCCGGCCTGAACCGCTGATAGGCGAAGGCGCCGGCCAGCAGCAGCAGGCCGAGGGCGACGAACGAAAGCGCCCGCGGGAGCTCTTCGAGCTCGGAGAGGTCGTAGGTCCAGACCTTGCCGATCACGAGCGCCAGCAGGGCCAGCCCGCCGAGGCGGACGTTCACCGATCGCCGCAGCATGCCGACGATCACCGCGCCCAGCCCGGCGGCAGCCCAGAAAGCCGAAAGCCAGGACTGACCGATCTCGCGGGCTTCGCCACCCTCGTCGGCGCCGATCGCATCGATGAGCGCGACCGAGCCCAGGTAGACGAACCCGGCCGCGCCGAGGAAGCCCGCCACGGTGGCAACCCGTCGATCGACGTCGCGGCCGAAGTACCAGCAGGCGAGCGCGGCGAGGCCACAGGACGCGATCGCGACCAACGAACTGCCGAGGTCGTCGACCCCTTCGGCGATCGCGGCCGGCGGCGCCTCGACGACGAGCACGTGCGCGATCGCGAGACCGAGGAAGCCGCAGGCCGTGCACAGCAGGCGCTTGGCGTCGGAGAGCGTCGGTGCCGGCGTCGCGTCAACCCGGGTCGAGAGATAGGCGAGCGCGGCGGACAATGCCGCCCAGGCGGCGACGAGCGTCGGACCGTCGAAGGCGTTGGCGACGCCGAACGCCGCCAGGCCGATTCCGCCTCCGGTCAGGAGCGAGCCGATTTCACGGTGGACGCCGAAGCGGATCGCGGCGGCGCCGAGCAGGAGATGAACCGCGGCGAAGCCGAAGAACCAGGCGTCCAAGGCGAGCGCGGAGTCGCCGCCGATGGCGACCGCACCGGCAATGACCACGAAGGCGCTGCTCAAGAGGAGCAACGCCCAGGAGGAGACCGGCAGGCGCTCCTCGCCGCGGCTGCGCAGCTCGTAGCCGAAAGCGGCCGCGGCATAGAGGACCCAGAAACCGACGAGGACCCCCAGCACGAGCAGCACGGGTTCGGTTGGGTTCGCTTCGCCCTCGAAAGGAAGGAAGCCGCTCGCGCCGATCCAGGCGACCAGCTGCGGAGCCGAGACCGCGAAGGCGCCGAGAGCCAGCCAGTCCCAGCGCTGCCAGAGGAGGACGGCTACGCCGGCGGCCAGCGCCACGGCGACGAAGGCGATCGACCCGCCCTCGCTGGCGGTACCGACCAGGATCGGCGCGGCGAGGGCACCGAGTATCCCAACGCTGCCGACGAGCATCGAGGACCAGCGCACGGCGATCGCGACCGCGACCAAGCCGATCAGCGCTGCCGCCTCGAGGCCGAGAATCGGTGAGATCAGGTCGTAGGTCTGGGTGGAGACCACGGTCGTCGCGTACAGACCTGGGATCGCGACCGCCGCGAGCACGCGCGCGAGCTCGGAGCGACCCTTCCTTTCGTGCAGCCATATACCCACGCCGAGCAGCGAGAGCGAGCCGAACGCCGCCAGGAGCGCGCGTACCCCCTCCGTGAACCAACTGCTGTCGACAGCGCTTCGCATCAGGAAGACGACGCCGAGCAGGGTCGCGATGCCGCCGATCCAGGCCAGCACCCTGCCGCCGAACAGGCGCTCGAACTCGATTCTCGACATCGGGTTGAAGGGTGCCGGTGGCGGCCCCTCCCCGTGTCCCGTCGACTCATCCAGTCTCTCGCTGTACATCGGACTCCCCTTCCGTTCGCTTTTCACAGGCTTACTGACCGTCGGTCAGCAACCGTAGCAGTCTTATCGACCGCTGGTCAGCAAGCCAGGTAGAATCTGGACGATGGATCGACCCACCTACACCCGCCTCGACGTCGACGAGCGGCGTCGTCAGCTGCTGGAGCTGGGCGCTGAACTCTTCACCGCCCACCGCTACGAGGACCTTTCGATGAGCCGGATCGCCGCCGACGCGGGGATCTCGAAGGCGCTGCTCTACCACTACTTCCCCAGCAAGCAGGCCTTTTTCGAGGAGACCCTCGGGGCCTGGGCCGAGCAGCTGCGCGAACGAACCGCGCCGGACCCCGACCTGCCCCCGGCGGAGCAGCTGGCCCACAGCCTCAACGCGTTCCTGGCCCTGGTCGAGGAGAACGCGGAGGCCTATCGCAACCTGATCGCCAGCGCCCTCGGCACGCCGGAGATCCGCGAGCTGGTCGAGTCGGTGCGGCAGAGCACGGCCGAGCGCATCCTCGCCGCCCTCTACGGCAGCGCCGCGCCGCCGAAAGCGCGGATCGCGGTCAAGGGATGGCTCTGGTTCATGGACGGGGCCTGCCTCGACTGGATCGAGAGCCGTGACGTCGAGCGGGAGGACCTGCGCGACATGCTGCTCGGGGTGCTGACGGGGGCGCTGGTGGCCGCCGGTTCGCCGCCCGACCTCGCCCGGGGTTAAAGCCGGCGAGGGGCGCTGCCGATGTACGCCCTTCATGCTTTTTCGCGGCAAAGTCTCGGCCCTATGCCTCTTCGTTCTGCTCCTCGCGCTCGGGCTCCAGGCCGGCCCGGCGGCGGCTGAGGTTCCGCAGGCGACGCTGACCCCGGGCGGACGGGCCGTCGCTCCCCCCTCCGCGCCGCCCTCGGTCAAGGCGATGATCGAAGCGGCGAACCGGATCCGTCACCGGCCCTACCGCTGGGGCGGCGGCCATCGCAGCTGGAACTCGATCGGCTACGACTGCTCGGGCTCGGTCAGCTACGTGATGCACGCCGCCGGACTGCTCGAATACCCGCTCGACTCGACCGGCTTCATGCGCTGGGGCGGTGGCGGGAGCGGCAGCTGGGTCCGCATCTACGCCAACCACGACCACGTCTTCGCGGTCATCGCCGGCCTGCGCTGGGACACCTCCTACAGCGAAGACGGAGACCGCACCGGCCCCGGCTGGAGCGAAGCGACGCGCCCGACCGGTGGCTTCCGCCTGCGGCACCCGCTCGGCCTCGAAACGGCCGAGCCGCTGACATAAGGGATAAGCGGCGGCCGGCAACGCTGTACGCCGGTACAAAGGCGCGCATGCCGCCCTGCGGTTAGGCTCTTTTGGCTCTTCATAAGGGAGTTAGACCGGTAATCGACCGCGCCCGGGAACGGGCGCGCGCCAAGTGAGGGACTACCTAAGCGATGACTCGTATCCGCCAGCAGAACGTGACCGCCGCGCAGTGGAGCTCCAACGGTGAGGCCCTCGGCGCGCTCGACCTGACCCAGCCCGAGAACAACCTCTTCGGCACCAACGTCTTCTCCGTCGCCGTGCAGCGCGAACGGCTGCCGGGCGATGTCTTCGAGAAGTTGCAGGCGACGCTGAAGGACGGCGAGCCGCTCGACGCCAGCCTGGCCGACGCCGTCGCCGAGGCGATGAAGGAGTGGGCGCTGGAGAAGGGCGCCACCCACTACACCCACATGTTCCAGCCGCTGACCGGATCGACCGCGGAGAAGCACGACTCCTTCTTCGAGCCCGCCGGCGAGGGCAGCACCCTGGCCGGGTTCTCCGGCAAGGAGCTGATCCAAGGCGAGCCCGACGCTTCCTCGTTCCCGACCGGCGGCATCCGCGCCACCTTCGAGGCCCGCGGCTACACCGCCTGGGACCCGACCAGCCCCGCCTTCATCCTCGAGAACCCGAACGGGACCCTGCTCTGCATCCCGACCGCGTTCGCTTCCTGGACCGGCGAGGCGCTCGACGCGAAGATCCCACTCCTGCGCTCTATGGACGCGCTCTCGCGCTCGGCCGTGAAGGCGCTGCGGCTGCTCGGCGACGAGGAGACCCAGCGGGTCTTCACCACCGTCGGCCCCGAGCAGGAGTACTTCCTGATCGACGAGCAGTACTTCTACGAGCGGCCCGACCTGATCGCCACCGGCCGCACCCTGTTCGGTGCCAAGCCGCCGAAGGGCCACGAGCTCGACGACCACTACTTCGGCTCGATCCCGGAGCGGGTGCTCGCCTTCATGATGGAGTCCGAACTGGAGATGCGGAAGCTCGGCATCCCGGTCAAGACCCGCCACAACGAGGTGGCGCCGGCTCAGTACGAGATCGCGCCGATCTTCGAGAACTCCAACGTCGGGTCCGACCACCAGCAGCTGCTGATGCAGACGCTGGAGAACGTCGCCCGCCGTTACGGCTTCGTCTGTCTCCTGCACGAGAAGCCGTTCGCCGGCGTCAACGGCTCCGGCAAGCACAACAACTGGTCGATGGGCACGGACACCGGCAGCAACCTGCTCAACCCGGGCGACACGCCGGCGGACAACATCCACTTCCTGTTCTTCTGCGCGGCGGTGATCCAGGCAGTGAACAGGCACCAGGGGCTGCTGCGGGCCTCGGTCGCGAACATCGGCCAGGACCACCGGCTCGGGGCCAACGAGGCGCCGCCGGCGATCATCTCGATCTTCCTCGGCGCCGAGCTGGAAAAAGTGTTCGAGGCGATCGCCAGCGGCGAGGGCGACCCCAACACCCCCGCATCCTTCCTCGACCTCGGGACGACGGTGCTGCCGCCGCTGCCGATGGACGGCGGCGACCGCAACCGAACGTCGCCGTTTGCCTTCACCGGCAATAAATTCGAGTTCCGGGCGCTGGGGTCGAGCATGTCCCTGGCTTTCCCGAACACTGTCCTGAACACCATCGCCGCCGAGGCGATCGACGACCTCGGCGACAAGCTCGAGGCCAAGCTCGACGGCGGTCTGGGCATGCCGGAGGCGGTGATGGAGGTCGTCAAAGACTCCTACCTCGCCAACAAAGCGGTCTGCTTCAGCGGCGACAACTACTCCGAGGAGTGGCACGCCGAGGCTGAGCAGCGTGGGCTGAAGAACCTGAAAACGACGCCGGACGCGCTGCCGGAGGTACTTGCCGACGACACGGTTGCCGCCTTCGACAAGTACAGCGTGCTGTCCAAGCGCGAGCTCGAGTCCCGCTACGAGGTCTGGGTCGAGCAGTACGCGATCCGCGCCAACATCGAGGCCGAGGAGACGTTCTCGATCGCTCAGACGATGCTGCTGCCGGCCGGACTGCGGCAGCTGGCGCTGATCGGGGAGGCGGGTGTCTCGGCACTCGAGGGCGAGGTCCGCGAGCTGGTCGACGAGCTGGTAGCCGGCCTCGGCGAGCTGAAGGACGCCAACCACTACCCCGACATGGAGGGGATCGAGTGGGCGGTCTACGCCCGCGACAACCAGCTGGCGGCGATGGCCAAGGTTCGCGAGGCGGCCGACAAGCTGGAGCGGGTCGTCGCCGATGACTTCTGGCCGTTGCCGAAGTATGAGGAGATGCTCTTCATCAAGTAGGGCCGTTGGCGGGGCCGGTTCGTTGGGGGCCGGTCCCGGTAGGGGTTTCGCTTAACTTTTTTGCGGATCGCCTGCGGCTGTCGCCCCGGGCTTGGCCGCAAAAAAGTTGAAGACGCTCCACCCCTACCGGGACCGGCCCTCGCGGGCGCGGGTCTCGGGGAGGCCCTCTCTCGAAGAGTTAGGTGGAGAGGGACGGGAGGCCTGGGCCGCCGTGGAGGGGGTTGAGGTCCGCCAGTAGCTCGAGGAGCTGGGGTTGGGGGGCGTCTTCGTCGATCAGGATCGCGGTGCCGGGCCAGGCGTAGTGGAGGTAGCGGGCGTAGGCCTGGCGGGAGCCGAGGTCGGGCTCATAGATCCAGGAGCCGGTGTTCCAGTAGCGATTGTTGCCGTCGCCGGCGCAGCGGACGTCGGCCAGGGGCTGGTGGGTGTGGGCGAAGACGATCTTGTCGACGTCAGCGCCCCAATCGAGGTTGCGGACGACCTGGGCGAAGGCCTCGAGCGCGTGCTCGGAGGGGTCGCTGCGGGCGACCACGGTCGGCTCCGGGTAGAGCGGCCGCGCGGCCGGTGGGCCCGTCAGTGGCTGCTCGCGCGCCTGGCGGGCGGCCTCGCCGCGGACGACGGCGTCGAAGTGGGCCTCGCTCGGCAGCGGCTCCGGGCCGCTCGCCTCCCCCTCGCCCCGGTCCCGCAGCTTCGCCGCCAGGCGCTCGGCGCCGCGCACCGGCGCGCCCAGCGCCTGGGCGAAACGGCCGGCGCGCTGGGCGGCGCGAAAGACGTTCTGCTGGGCGTGGGTGCCGTGCGGCATCTGGGCGGCGATGTAGAGCCACTCAGTCAGCAGCGTCGTAACCGACTCGTAGTCCTCGATGCATTTCGGTTCCTCCGGCCCGCCGGCGGCGATCGCCCACAGCGTCCGCGTCAGCAGCCGGTCGCCGCGGGAGCCGGTCAGGCGCGCGTGCGGATCGAGGTAATGGCCGTGGGTGCAGAGGACGTCGCCGAAGCGGTAGGTCGGGTAGGCGATCTCGATCTCGACGCCGGGCAGGCGGCGCTCGAGGAATTCGCGGAAGAAGCCGGGGCCGGTGGGAACCTGCGGTCGGTGGCCGGTCGCCAGCGCGGTCTCGAGCCGGTCCTCGTCGTCGCGGTGGACGAGGTGGTGGTCGTGGTTGCCGGCGAGGAAGACGAGGCGGCCGCCCTGGAGCCGTTCGGCGATCAGCCGCAGGAGGCCGTCGGAGGCACCGACCGCTTCCTCCACCCCGCCGAAGAGGAAATCAAAGAGATCGCCGAGGAAGATCAGCTCGTCGATCCCCTCCAGCGCCGGCGCCAGGCGCTCGAGGAAAAACTCCTCGGCCAGGAGGTCGCGCCCGGTCCAGGCGCCGAAGTGGGTGTCGGAGATGACCAGCGCGCGCATCGGGTCGCGCGAGTCTAGGCGGCGCGCTCGCGGATCCGCATTCGCAGCCCGCCGCGCGGCGACAGCGTCGGCATCTGGCGGATCGTCATCGTCCGGCCCGGCAGGGCGTCGGCGCGCAGTCGCTGCAGCAGCATCGTCGCCACCAGCTTCACCTCGGTCTGGCCGAAGCGCTTGCCGATGCAGATTCGCGAGCCGCCGCCGAAGGGGACGTAGGCGCCGCGCGGCAGCTGCGCCTTGCGCTCACGGGTGAAGCGCTCGGGGATGAACGCCTCCGGGTCCGGGAAGACCTCGGGGATGCGATGGCTCGCCCAGGAGCAGTAGTTGACGTAGGCGCCCTTGGGCACGGTGTAGCCGCCGAACTCGAACTCGCGCACGGCGCGCCGGGGGCCGATCCAGGCCGGCGGGTAGAGCCGCAGCACCTCGTCGAGGACCATGTCCAGGTAGGGCATCTCGCGTTCGAGCTGGTCGACGGTGGGGACCGCGCCTGCGAGCACCTCGTCCTGCTCGGCATGCATGCGGCCCAGCACCTCGGGGTGGCGCGCCAGCTCGTGCAGCATGAAGGTCAGGGTCGAGGTCGAGGTGTCGTGGCCGGCGAACATCAGCGTCATCAGCTGGTCGCGGATCTCACGGTCGGTGAAGGCCTCAGCCTCCTCGCCGCGGGCGCCGACGAGGAGGCTGAGGATGTCCTGACGGGACGGGTCGGGGGCGGCGCGACGGCGGCCGATCTCCGCGAAGACGATCTCGTCGAGCACCTGCCGCGAGGCGATCATCTTGCTCCAGGGCGAGCCGGGGCCGCGCAGAAGCCGCCACTGGAAGTCGATCCCGTAGAAGCCGAGCGCGCGCTCGAAATGCTCGGCGGCGGCCGCGCCCTTTCCGGCCTCGTCGGGATCGAGCCCGAGCAGGGCCCGCATCGCGATCCGCATCGCCAGGTTGCGCATCCAGTCGTAGACGTCGACGCTGCCCGCGCGCGGCAGGCGGGCGATCGCGGTCTCCGCCTCCAGTGCCATCGCCGCTACCGAGGCGACGATCTGTTCGCGGTGGAAGGCCGGCATCATGATCGCCCGGGCGCGGTCGTGGTAGTCGTCGTCGATCGTCAGCAGGCCGTCGCCGAGCAGCGGGATCAGGTCGCCGAAGCTCGACTCGCGCCAGTGGAAGTTCTCCGGGTGGCCGACGGTGACGAAGTGGTTGGCCTCCGGCCCGAGCATGAAGACGACCCGCGAGTGCAGCAGCCGCATGCTGAAGATCGGCCCGAACTCTTCGTAGGCACCGAGCAGGATCGGCAGCGGGTCGTGGGCGATCTGGTGGGTGCGGGCAAAGCTGAAGTCGTTCGGCCCCGGCGGGAACTTTCCGCGCCCGCGCCACTCGGCGACCATGTCGCCCCCCACCCGCAGCAATGGGTTCGCCGACATCTGCGGCGGCCGCGCGACGGGGGCCGAGGTGTCGACGGTCGCCATCGGGCGATCATAACTGGCTAGCTGGCCAGTTTTCTCCGCGTCCCGACTTTGGGGGTCAATGGACCCCACAACTTAGGTCGCGGAGGCAGCCAGCTGGCCGCAGGCGGCGTCGATGTCGCGGCCGCGGGTGAGGCGGACGGTGGCGGTGAGGCGGTGCTCGGCGAGGATCGCGCGGAAGCGCTCGATCCGCTCCGGCGAGGAGCCGTCGTAGGCGCCGGTCGGGTTGTAGGGGATGAGGTTGACTTTGTAGACGCGGGGGTCGAGCAGCTCGGCCAGTTCGCGGGCGTGCTCGGGCAGGTCGTTGACGCCGTCGAGCATCACGTACTCGACGAAGACTTTGCGGCGGCGCTTCGCCCGGTAGCGGTCACAGGCGGCCAGCACCTCACGCAGCGGGTAGCGCTCGTTGACCGGCATCAGCCGCGTGCGCAGGCCGTCGTTGGGCGCGTGCAGGGAGAGGGCGAGGGCGACCGGCAGCTCGCACTCGGCGATGCGGTCGATCCCGGGCACCCAGCCGACGGTGGAGATCGCGGTGCGGCGGTGGCTGACACCGAGGTCGGGCAGGCGCTCGCAGGCGGCGAGGACGTTGTCGATGTTCATCGTCGGCTCCCCCATCCCCATGAAGACGACGTGATCGATCGCCTCGATACGGCGAAAGTGCAGCGCCTGGTCGAGGATCTCGTCGGCGCTGAGGTTGCGGGCGAACTTCATCCGCCCGGTCGCGCAGAAGGTGCAAGTGAGCGGACAGCCCGACTGCGAGGAGACGCAGACCGAGCGCCGGCCGTCGCGGTAGCGCATCAGCACGGCCTCGATCGGACGCCCGTCGGCGGTGTGGAAGAGCGACTTGACGGTGCCGTCGTCGGACTTGGCCTCGGCCTCGAGCGAGAGGGTCGAGAGCGGCACCGAGGCCGCCAGCCGGTCCCGCAGCACGCCCGGCAGGTTGGTCATCTCCTCGTAGCCGCCGGCCCCGCGCGCGACCCACTCCCAGACCTGGGCGGCGCGGTAGGACGGCTCGCCGGCAGCGGCGAGCGTCTCCTCGAGCAGGGCGCGATCCATCGGGCGAGTGTAGGGACGGCCCGGCCGCGCCGGGCGGCTAGCCGTCGCGCGCGTCGGCCAGCAGGTCGACCTGGGCCGGATCGCTCGAGCTCGGGAAGAGGATCAGCTCGTCGCAGCCGGCATCGGCGAAAGCGGCGATGTACTGGCGCACGGTCTCGGGATCCTTGGCGGCGCTGTCGGCGATGAAGTCGGCGGTCTCCTTGCCGAGCCAGGCGTAGTAGTCCTTGAGATAGGCGTCGGCGTCATCCCCGCCGCTGTCGCCGAGGGCGTAATAGGCCAGCGCCATCTTGCGCGGCTGCCCGTCGCGGCCGGACTCCGCCCACGATGCCTCCAGCTTCTTCGCGGTCTCGGCGAACTGTTCCGGCGGCATGCCGCCCGCGATCCAGCCGTCGGCGGCGTCGACGGCGCGCTCGAGGGAGGCGTCGACGTAGCCGCCGATCACCAGGCCGGGGGCACCGGCGGTCGATGGGCCGACCTCGTCGCCGTCCCAGATCGCCTTGATCTCGCCCAGCGCTTTGTCGAGCCACTCGCCCCGGCCCTGCATGCCGACGTGGCTGATCTCGTAGTCGTCCTCGCGGCCGCCGAGGGCGACGCCGAGCGTGAAGCGACCGCCGGAGAGGGCCTGAAGGCTGAGTGCCTGCTTGGCGAGCAGGGCGGCGTTGACGCGCAGGGGGCCGAGCAGGACGCTGGTGCAGAGCCCGATCTTCTCGGTCACCGCGGCGGCGGCGGCGAGGGCGACGAGCGGTTCGTAGTTCGGGTAGACGATGCGGTCGATCGTGCCGAGGCTGGAGAAGCCGCGGGACTCGGCGCGCCGCGCCCACTCGACCAACTCGGCTCCGGTGGTGTTCGGTACGGCATTCGGCAAACCGATCGCGACGTCCATGTAACGCATCCCTTCGGTGGTGGTTGACTCGGAAAGCACCCTAGGGAAGGGACTACCCCGGCTCGGCCGCGCGAATCAGGCGCTCAGGCGTGGATCTTCTCGCCGCGCTCGAGCATGGCGACGAACTTGCGCAGCCGCCGCTCCCGCGTCTCCGGCTTCTTCGCGTCGTCGAGGCGGTAGATGATCGCGTAGCGGTTGGCCCCGTCAAGGCCGGCGAAGAACTCGCGGGCGGCTTCGTTGGCGTCGAGCTCCCGCTGCAGGTCGTCGGGCACCTTCGCCGTGCGCTGACCCTCGTATGCCGCCTCCCAGCGCCCGTCGGCGCGGGCCGCCTCGACCTCGGCGATTCCCGCGGCTCGCATCGCACCGGCCGCGATCAGGGCTTCGGCCTTGTCGCGGTTGATCCGCGACCACCTCCCGCGCGGACGCCGCGGCGTGAACCGCTGCAGGAAGAACCTCTCGTCGAAGCCGCGCTTCTGGCTGTCGATCCAACCGAAGCAGAGCGCCTGCTCGAGCGCCTCGGCGTAGGTGACGCTCGTCTCCCCCGACCCCTTCTTGGCGATCTTCAGCCAGAAGCCGTCGGAGTCGGCGTGGTTCTCGTCCAGCCACGCCTCGAGCTCGGCCGGCGCGGCGAAGAGAACGGTCGGCAGTTCGTCGGGCATGCGTTGGATTCTCCCCCAGCGGGCCGGCGGCGGAACTCAGTCCGGCAGCTCGGCTTCGAGCCGGGCGAGGGCGGCCCGGGCATGCTCGAAGACCCTGGCGTCGCCGCTGAGCCGGTAGCGGGCGTTGGCCCCCATGATCACCGCGTAGAGCTCGAAGGCGAAGCGCGGCGGGTCCTCGACTCCGGCGATCCCGGCCTGGCGCTCCAGCTCCCCCAGCCAGGCGTCGAGGGCGCCGGCGACGGCGTCGCGGACGGGGCCGGGACGGTCGTCGTACTCGGCTGAGGTGGCACCCCAGAAGCAGCCGCCGGAGTAGAGGTCGAGGTGGTAGAGGTACAGCTCCCCCATCGCGCGCAGCCGCGGCGCCCCGTCGGGGGCGGAGGCGGCCGGCTCGATCACGGCGACGCGAAAGCGGTCGGCGGCGGCCTCGATCGTCGCCAGCTGCAGCTCCTGCTTGGAGCCGAAGTGGGCGAAGAGGCCGCTCTTGCTCATCTGCAGCTCGGCTGCGAGGCGCCCGATCGAGAGCCCCTCGAGACCCTCGACCGAGGCGAGGTCGACGGCGCGATCGAGGATCGCGGCGCGGGTGCGGGCGCCCTTGGTGGCGGTGGCAGTCACGACTGCACCCTATAAAAGCACGAACGTTCGTACAAATCGCTTAGGATGCCCGCCGCAGGCCCGGGACCGGGCGAACAGACGGAGGAGAGCAGAGCATGAGCAGCTACGAAGTGAAGAAGATCGACGAGATGGAGGCCATCTACCGCGGGGCCTTCAAGCGCGCCCGGGCCGAGCTGGGCGTCGAGTCCTTCGGCATGCAGGTCATCGACCTGCCCCCCAACTACGAGAACTACCCCGAGCACGACCACACCCACGACAACCAGGAGGAGGTCTTCCTGGTCCTGCGTGGCAGCGGTGAGATCGAGATCGCCGGCGAGCGCTTTCCGCTCGACGCCGAGCACATCGCCAGCGTCGGTCCGGAGACCAAGCGCAAGCTGTGGCCGGGTCCCGACGGCGTCCGTGTCGTCGTCCTCGGTGGCGTTCCCGGCGCCGCCTATGAGGCGGCCGACATCACCAAGCTGGGCGAGCCCGACCCGATGGCGGCAAGTTAGGCTGCGCGATGTGCTTCGAGTACTCGCGTCGGTAGCGGCGCTGCTGGCGACGATGGCGCTTGCCGCTCCGGCGGCAGGCGCCGCCGGAGCCGGCGGCGACTCCGACGGGGACGCGATCGTGGTCGTCACCGGCGACGTTACCGTCGCCCGCGGCGAAACGGTCGACGGCGTCTTCATCGCCAGCGGCGACGCCAGGATCGCCGGTGAGGTCGACGGCGACGTGATCGTGCTCAGCGGCGACGTCCTCCTCTCCGGCCGGGTCGACGGCGACCTCTTCACCGCCGACGGCAGCGCCCGCCTGCTGCCCAGCGCCGAAGTGACCGGCGATGTCCAGTACGGCGACGAGCACCCGGTGGTCTCGCTTGACGCCCGCGTCCACGGCGACGTCACCAAGCAGGACTGGCCCGACGCCGGCGACCTCGTCTCCTGGATCGGGGGCCTCGTCGTCTGGCTCGCGATCACCTTCTCGACGCTCGTCTTCGGTGCCCTCCTGCTGCTGGTCGCGCCGCGTGCCGCCGACGCGCTCTACGTCCGCTCGCGGGAGCGGATCGGGCCGACGATCGCGATCGGCATCGCGATCGCGATCGTGCTGCCGCTGCTCGCCGTCATCGCCGCGATCACGATCTTTGGCATCCCGCTCGCCCTCGGCATCGGCCTGGCGCTGGCGCCGCTCGGCGCGACCGCCTACGTCGTCTCCGCCTACGTGCTGGGGCGCCGGCTGGTCGGCCCGCCGCGCCACCGCGTGCTCGCCTTCCTGGCCGGGCTGGCGATTCTCCGCATCGTCGCCATCGTCCCTCTGCTCGGCACCGTGGTCGGCCTGGCGGCATTGCTGCTCGGCCTCGGCCTGATCGGCGCCGCTATCGGGGCGGCGCGGGACCCGGCCGGTCCGGCGCCGGCTGGAACCCCGGGCAGCTGAGCACCGGCAGCCGCGGGTAGCGCGGGAAGGCCGGGTCCTCGCGCGAGCGCTCGCAGAGCGAGAAGACCGAGCCGCGGGTGTTGGGCACCAGTCGCTGGTGGCAGCAACCGTCGCAGAGGCCGCGACCGGCGGCGGTCACGGCGCGTAGCCGCGAGCCCGTCCGATCAGCCCCAGCGCCGCCAGCGCGGGGCGCAGCAACGGGTCGGGCCCGGCCAGGCGAAAGACGTCGCGGTACTCGGTCAGCAGGACCCCGAAGGCGAGCGGGCCCGGCATGCCGTCGCCACCGACGCGGCCTTCGCGGTGGAGGCGGTCGATCGCCCGGAACCACTGCTCGGTGCGACCGCCCGGAGCGGTCCGCCAGCTCACCTGGGCCGGCTCCGGCCCCGGGTTCCAGATCTGGTGCACGCCGCCCCTGGGGATGTCGATCTGCTCGCCCTGCGACAGGACCCGCTCATGGCCGTCGAGCTTGACCCGGATCGAGCCGGCGAGGACCTCGAAGTGCTCGTCCTGGGCCGGATGGAAGTGCTTCGGCGGCGGCTTTCCGATGCCGTAGGTCGCCTCGACCTCAAGCGCATCCGGAGTGGAAGCGCGGACCTCGAGCGACTCCGTCGGGGTGATCTTCAGCGACTCGGCCATGCCCGACGATGGTAGAGGGACGGCGGAGGCCCTCAGCGCCGCTCGGCGAGTCGCTTGACCGCGCCGAGGATGCGGCGGGTGACAAGGACGTGCATGCGGGTGCCGATCACCAGCGCCCGGTAGACGGCTCCCTTCAAGTGCGGAAACTCGGCCCGGGTCTCGGCCCGCACCCGGGTGCGGCCGTCGCCGAGGTCGTCGAGGCGGAAGACCAGCGCGTAGTTGGAGAAGCGGTGGCTGCCGACAAGGGCCAGCTCCGCCGGCGACTCGGCGACGGCGACGTGGAAGCCGGGCAGGATCGAACCGGCGGCCAGGGGCCGTGGCCCGGATGCCTCGGTGTCGGCGCAGCCGAGGACCCGCGCCATCCGCGGGGCGGAGCCGGCGGAAACCGTGCCCTCGACCACGCGCAGCAATGCCGCCCAGGTCGCCTCGGGGTCGGCGCCGACCTCGAGCGCGTGCTCGTCGACGTGGGGAAGCCGCTCGGCGTCGGTGCTCATCAGTCGATGCTATTTGCGGCTTCGACCCGCCGCCTCCCGCCTCAGTGGGGGCTAGCTTTGAAGGGTGAACGGCACCGCCACCCTGTTCGACGCCGACGCTGCCGCCTACACCGGCACGGTCGAGGTGCTCGGGGTGATCTTCTGCGCCGACGACGACGGCTATGCGGTGCTCGAGGTCCGGGACGCCGACTCCGGCGAAGGCTTTGCCCTGGTCGGCCCGGTCGCCCACCTCGGCCTCGGCGACCGCGCCGAAGTCAGCGGCGACTGGCAGACCCACAACCGCTACGGCCGCCAGCTCCGTGCCCAGGGGGCGCTGCCGCTCGACCCGGCCGACCGCGAGGGCCAGGTCGCCTACCTGACCTCGCTCCGCCACATCGGCCCTGCCCGGGCCGAACGGCTGGTCGACGAGCATGGAGAGGGGGTCCTCGGAGCGATTGCCGCGGACCCGCACGGGGTCCTCTCCTCGCTGCGCGGGATCAGCGAAAACCAGGCCGCGGCGGCGACGGAATCGTGGCACGCCAGCCGCGCCGTCCGCGACCTCCACGTGCAGCTGGCGCCGCACGGCCTCGCCCACCTGGCGGCGCCGATCCACGCCACCTACGGGGAGCGCTCGATGACGATCCTGCACGAGGACCCCTACCGGCTGACCGAGGTCGCCGGGGTCGGCTTCGCCCGCGCCGACAAGATCGCGCTCGCCGCCGACGTGCCGCCGGAGTCGAGCCGGCGCGCCCAGGCGGCCGCCGTCTTCGCGCTGGCGGAGGCCGAGCAGCAGGGCAACAGCTTCCTGCCGCTGGACGAGCTGGGGCGGCGCGCGGCGCGGCTGATCGGCCTCGTCCCCGACCCCGAGGTCCTGGTCGAGGCGCGCGGCCTGCTCGTCGACGAGGGCCGCGTCTACCGTGAGCTGACCCACGCCAGCGAGCTCGCCGTCGCCGCGACCCTGCGGGCGCGGGTCGAAGCACCCCCCCACCTCGTCCACGAGCCGGGCGAGGCGCCGCCCGAGGACGACGAGGAGGAGGCCGGCCTGACCGACGAGCAGTGGGCGGCGGTGCGCGGCGCGTTCGCCTCCCGCGTCTCCGTCCTCACGGGTGGCCCCGGCGTCGGCAAGACCGTCTGCACGCGGGCGATCGTCGCCGAGGCGGAAGCGGCCAACGCGACCATCGCCCTCTGCGCCCCGACCGGGCGGGCGGCGCGCCGGCTCGAGGAAACGACCGGCCACGAGGCGAAGACGATCCACCGCCTGCTGGAGTGGATGCCCGGCCGCGAGCCCGCCTTCAAGCCCGGCCAGCCGCTGCCGGCCGATCTGGTGATCGTCGACGAGTCCTCGATGCTGAACCTGCGGCTGGCCGAGGTCCTGCTCGGCGGGCTCGCCGAGACGACCCACGTCGTCTTCGTCGGCGACGCCGACCAGCTGCCGCCGATCGGCGCCGGCAAGCCGTTCGAGGACCTGATCGCCTCCGGGGCGGCGCCGGTGGTGCGGCTGAGCCAGATCTTCCGCCAGGCGGCGCGCTCGATGATCACCACCGCCGCCCACGAGATCAACCAGGGGCGACCCCCGCATCTGGAGCCGGGCGCGGACCAGGACCACGACTTCTTCTTCATCGACCGGCCGGGCCCGGAGCGGGCGCTGGAGACGGTGGTCGAGGTGGTCGCCGAGCGCGCCCCGGCGCGGTTCGAGGTCGACCCGATCCGCGACGTCCAAGTGCTGGCGCCGATGTACCGCGGGCCAGTCGGGATCGACGCTCTCAACGAGCGCCTGCAGGCCCGCCTCAACCCCGACGGCAAGCCGGCGCTGCAGGATCGCTTCCGGCTCGGGGACCGCCTGATCCAGACCCGCAACTCGCACGAGCTGGGGTTGATGAACGGCTCCATCGTCTTCCTCACCGCCGACGATCCCGACGACGAGGCGATCGTCGTCGACACCGACGACGGCGGCTCGCTGGTCATCCCCTACGGCGAAACCGCGACGCTGAAACTCGCCTACGCGATCTCGGTCCACAAGGCGCAGGGCTGCGAGGTGCCGGTCGTGGTCGGGGTCTGCCACCGCTCCCACTCGCGGATGCTGACCCGGCCCTTGCTCTACACGGCGATCACCCGCGCCCGCAGCAGCTGCGTCCTCGTCGGCGACCCGGCGGCGCTGGCCGCGGCGGTGCGCCGCGGCGACGGCGGCGATCGCCACTCGGGGCTCGCCGGGCGCCTGCGCGACGGCGGCTGAACATCCGTCCGACGCCTGGCCGGAGCCTCTCGATCCCAGCCTATACTCAAAATCGATGAGGAAGAATAAACACGCGAGCGCGTTGATCGCCCTTCTGGCGCTCGCAACGCTTGCCGTCCCCACGGACGCCGCGGCCGCCCCCGCCGCACCCCGTGGCTATCTGCAGGCGCTCTTCTTCCTCCGCCACCCCGCCGGCCTCAACCGCTTCGTCGCCGCGGTCTCCGATCCGACCTCCTCTCGATATCGCCGCTACGCGAGCGTCGAGACCGTGGTGCGTCGGTTCGGTGCTCCCCCCGGGACCGCCGGGCGGCGAAGCGGTGGCTGGCCGGTCGAGGGCTGCGCGGCGCGGTAGGCCCGACCGGATCCAGCCGGACGTAGGCCGCCGGCATGGGCGGTGGATACTTCCGCGGTGAGCGAGCAGCAGAAGCCGCGGCCGCCGTGGATGGAGATCGGGGTCACCGCGGCCGGGATCGCATTGCTGGCGCTGCTGGTCCTCGCGGTGCCGGATCTGCGCGACGCCTTCAGCGCCGCGATCCAGGGCGACACCGACGAGGTGCGACGGGAGATCGACGGCCTCGGCGCCTGGGGGCCGCTGCTGATCCTCGCCCTCACCCTGATCCACACCGTCGTCTTCTACCCGGCCGAGATCGTCGACGCCGCCGCCGGGTTCGCCTACGGCTTCTTCCCGGCATTGCTGCTGGTGATGACCGGCTGGATGGTCTCAGCCCTGATCGCCTTCGCGGTCGGCCGCTCGGTCGCCCGCCCGCTGCTCGACCGCTGGGTCGGCGCCGAGCGCTTCGAGCGGATCGAGGCGGCGGTCGAGCGCGGCGGCCCGACGCTGCTGATCGGGATGCGCCTGGTCCCGATCTTCCCCTTCAGCATCGTCTGTTATGCCGCCGGTGCCGCCCGGGTGCCGATCTGGCGCTTCCTCTGGACGACCGCGGTCGGCTATCTGCCGATCACCGCGATCTCGGTCTACTTCGGGACCCAGCTCGAGAGCCTCTCGCTGACCGACCCGCTCGTGCTCGGCACCGCGGCGGCGCTGCTGGCGCTGCTGGTCGGGGGTCATTTCGTGATGCGGCGCCAATCGGCGCGCGGTAGCGCCTGAGGCTCAGCCGACCCGCTTGACCCGGAAGCGGAACACGGCCGGCCTGCGGCCGACGTTGCCGGCGCTGTCGCGGGCGCGGACCTTGAGCACGTGCCGGCCAGCGCCGAAGCGGCGCGAGAAGTTCGGCCCGCAGAAGCGCAGGAGCCCGCGGTCGACCTTGCAGACGAAGGCGACGCCGGCCTCGTCGGAGCGGAAGCGGAAGCTCGCCCGGACCTGGCGCTTGCGGGTGCGGATCAGCTTGCGCGGGTGCTTGGCGATCGTCGTCCGCGGCGGCCGGGTGTCGATCGTGAAGAAGACAGCGCCGCTGCTGCCGGTGCGGCCGGAGATATCGGTGGCGCTGATCGCGAGGCCGTGGGTGCCGTCGCCGAGCGGGGTCGGCAGGCGGTAGGGCGAGGCACAGGGCTGCGGCACGCCGCCATCGACCTGACAGGCGAAGGAGACCGGACGGTTGGCGCTGAACTCGATCGTCGGCTGGCGATTGCGGCTGAGCCCTTCCGGCGGCTTGGCGATCGTCACTTTCGGCGGCAGCGCCAGCGCCTGAACGGCGCCGAAGGCGTCGATCAGGCCCGCCCCCGCCGCGTCGGGCCCGAAGCTCCCGACCTGGCGGGCGGTGGCCCCGAGGTCGGTACGCACCTGGCTCGCGGTCGCGCCGGGGTTCGCCTGGCGCACAAGCGCCGCCACCGCGGCGGCGTGCGGGGCGGCGGCGGAGGTACCGCAGAAGCGGTACGGCGGCGGGCCGCCCGGCGTCGCCGGCAGGAAGAAGGTGGTCGAGCCACAGTCGCCCGCCGCCAGGTCGGGCTTGGCGATCGCCTGCGAGCCGGTCGCTGCCGCCGGGGCGGTGCCGGTAACCGGGCCGAAATAGTGCGTGACCGGGCCGCGCGACGAATACGGCTCGACTTTGAAGTTGTCGTTGACGGGCACCGCGGCAACCGCGATCGCGGCGGTCGAGCCGCTGTGGCCATAGACGGTGGGCCCGACCACGTCACCCGCCGCGGATTCCGGGTACTCGGTCTCGCTGACGCCCCGCCCGTTCTGGACCAGCGCGAGCTTGAGCCGCGGGTCGTCGCCGGAGAAGCGGTTGACGACCAGCTGGACTTCGCGTTCGGCGCCGTCGTTTTCCCAAGCGAGGAACTCGAACGGGCGCTGGCTGACACCGTTGTCGGTGACGGCGGCGGCCGGGGCGCCTTCGAATTCGAGCAGTTCGCCCGCACCGTCGAGCAGGAAGGCGTCGAAATCGGAGTCGACACCGTTCCAGGGTTCCGCCCACTGCAGGTCCACCGAGAGCTTCTCGCCGGCTTCGACGGTGATCCCGAAGCCGTCGTCGACGGGCCCTTCGGGCTGGTAGTCGAGGCAATGTTCCGGGTGCAGACCCTGCGGCACCGGCACGCCTTTTTCCGCTTCGGCTTCTTCCAGTTCTTCGGAGAGCGCGACGATCGCCGGCGGGCAGGCGCCGGAGTCGCGGAAGGCCGGTGCTTCCCAGGAGGCGATGTTGCGCCCTTTGGCGTCGACGAGGTTGTCGTTGCCGGCGGCGGAGAAGTAGGAGACGCCGGCGGCAGCCGCTTCCGCGACCGCGACCGCGACCGGGCCGTCCTGGAAGAACGGCTCTTCGAAGTAGGTGACGTCGTCGGCGATCACCTTGGCCCCGGCGGCCACAAGGGCCTTGATGTTGGCCGCGAACTGAAGTTCGCCGGTGAAGCCGGTGGCAAAGGCGATCGCCGCCCCCGGGGCGAGGTCGTGGATGACCTGGGCCATGGCCCGCCCCTCGTCCGTGCCCGCCGCTTCGGAGTCGTCGAGGAGGTTGACCGCAGTGGTGGAACCGCAGGGGCTGCCGGGGCCGGGAAGCTCGCCGGCGGCGACGTCTTCGGGAGCGTGGGTGGCCGCCGTCGCGGAGCGGTTGAAGGAGTCGGAGAGGATGCCGACGGTGATGCCGCTGCCGTCGACCCCGAAGCTGGTGCGCGCGTTGGGCGCGTTGAGCTGGGCGTCGCCGTCCGAGCGAACGGAGCCGCCGCAGTCGGCGGCGCGGACGAGCGGCGTCAGCACCTCGGTGACGGCAGCGACGCCGGCCAGGGCGCCGATGGCGGGCAGGTCCAGCGGACGCACCGCCGCCGTCACGGTGTCGTAGCGGGAGCTGACGTGGACGATCTCGGCGCCGGCGGCGCGCAGCGCGTCTACCGCGTCGAGCGCGGCACCCTCGGTGCGGACCTCAACGAGGACGCGGTTGCCGTCGCGGAGCAGGCTTCCGGGCCCGCCGGCGGCAAGGCTGAGGCGCCCGGCCTGGGTGGCGCGCGAGGCAGAGCGAAGCGACGGTCGGGCAAGCTCGGCCAGTCGCGGGGAGAGCGTCGGGGTGCTCGAAGGGGCCGACATCGCGCTTGCCGACGGCGCCAGCACGCAGAGCCCGAGCAGCGCGGCAAGCGGCAGCCGCCCCGCCCGGCGGCGGCGTGGATCGGTCCCTGAAGTCATCTAGAGCGAGTTATCGACACGGCTGGGTATCACTTGAAACACGCTTGGGCACGATTCCGAGCGCTGTTCAGATGTAGGAACCGCGTTTGAACCAGGCCAGCAGCCCAATCACGGAGAGGACGAGGCTGCCGATCCCGAAGACGAAGAAGGCCGCGGGACTGTCGACGTTGACGACCAGCCACCTGAAGTTCTGGCCGAAGAAGCCGACGATGAAGGAGAGCGGCAGGAAGATCGTCGCCACCACGGTGAGCTGCTTGGTGATCTGGTTGAGACGGTTGGAGACGACCGAGAGGTAGGCGTCGCGGCTGCCCGCGAGCAGGTCGCGGTAGGAGTCGATCTGGTCGGAGATGCGGATCGCGTGGTCGTAGACGTCGCGGAAGTAGTTGCGCGAGTCGGCTTCGAGGCCGGGAATTTCGAGGATGTCGTCGATGCCCCGAGCGAGCAGATCGCGCTGCGGGGTGACGACCCGGCGCAGCTCGACCAGGTGGCGCCGCAGGTCGGTGATCTCCTCCAGCTGGGCTGGGTCGGGGCGCTCGAAGATTTCGCCGTCGAGCTGCTCCATGCGGTCGTCGAGGCGGTCGAGGATCGGGAAAAAGGAGTCGGTGAGACCGTCGAGCACGCGGTAGACGACGAACTGCTCCGAGCGCGGCTCCTGGACGTCCAGCCGTTCCCGCGCTTCCTCCAACACCGAGCAGGGCCGCTGGTGGGAGGTGACGATGTAGCCACCGCTGAGGAAAGCGTGCACCTCTTCCAGATCGACCTCCCCGTCCTCCCGCGCTGCCGCCCCGTAATAGACGAGGAACATGTAATCGCCGAAGTCGTCCAGCTTCGGCCGCTGCCCGCGTTTGACGATGTCCTCCAGCGCCAGCGGATGGAAGGAGAAGAGCTCCCCCAGCGCCGCCACATCGTCGGCGCCGGGGTCGGTGAGGTCGAGCCAGAAGTACTCGTCGCGCCGCAACAAGCCGGCGATCGCGTCACGGTCGATGCTGTCGAGGAAGCGCACCCGAGCACCAACGCTAGATCGGGACCCGGACGGCGGGAGACGAAATCCGCGGCGCCGGTCGCGTCGATCCTGCTACGGTCCACATCGTTAGGGCCGGTTTAAACCGGCAAAGTTCGTGTCTAGCGCTCGCGTCGTTGCTTTACCGCATCCTCCGCGTTCGCAGCACACAATGTGGAGGCAATGCATGCCTACTGGAACTGTTAAGTGGTTCAGCGACGACAAGGGCTACGGGTTCATTACGCCCGACGACGGCTCGAAGGACGTCTTCGTCCATCACAGCGCGATCCTCGGCGAGGGCTTCAAGTCCCTGACCGAGGGCTCCAAAGTGAGTTACGAGTCCGAAGAAGGCCCCAAGGGCCCGGCCGCCGCGAGCGTCCAGCAGACTTCGTAGCGACGAACCACGCTTAAACCAGTCTGCCGAAGCCCGCCGTCAGGCGGGCTTCGTCTTGCTGGGGGCCGGTAACGCCTCCTCGCAACCCTTCCCCTACCCTCACTCTTGCCTATGAGCGCCACACGAGACGACCTCCGAAACATCGCGATCATCGCCCACGTCGACCACGGCAAGACGACGCTGGTCGACGCGATGCTGTGGCAGACCGGGACCTTCCGCAAAGGCCAGGACGTAGCCGAGCGGGTGATGGACTCGATGGACCTCGAGAAGGAGAAGGGGATCACGATCCTCGCCAAGAACACCGCGGTCAAACGCGGCGAGGTCAAGTTCAACATCGTCGACACTCCCGGCCACGCCGACTTCGGCGGCGAGGTCGAGCGGGCGCTGACGATGGTCGACGGCGTGCTGCTGCTGGTCGACGCCTCCGAGGGCCCGCTGCCACAGACCCGCTTCGTCCTGCGCAAGGCATTGGAGTCGAAGCTGCCGGTGATCCTCGTCGTCAACAAGGTCGACCGCCCCGACGCCCGCATCGCCGAGGTCGTCGACGAGGTCTACGAGCTCTTCCTCGACCTCGACGCCGACTCCGATCAGATCGAGTTCCCGATCGTCTACACCAACGCCAAAGCCGGCTGGGCCTCGATGGAGGAAGGGGTCGAGGGCACGGACCTCGACCCGCTGATGGACCTGATGCTGGAACGGATCCCGCCACCCGAGTACGAGCCGGAGGCGCCGCTGCAGGCGCACGTGACCAACCTCGACGCCTCGCCCTACGTCGGCCGCCTGGCGCTCTGCCGTGTCCACAACGGCACGATCCGCTCCGGGCAGCAGATCGCCTGGTGCCGGGCCGACGGCAGCGTCCGACGCGCCGCGGTTTCCGAGCTCTACATCACCGAGGGGCTGGAGCGGGTCAGCGCCGCCGAGGCCGGGCCGGGCGAAATCATCGCCGTCGCCGGCCTCGAAGAGGTGACGATCGGCGAGACCTTGGCCGACCCCGAGAACCCGCAGCCGCTGCCGGTGATCGAGGTCGACGAGCCCTCGCTCTCGATCATCCTCGGCATCAATACTTCCCCGCTCGCCGGCAAAGAGGGCAGCAAACTGACGGCGCGCCAGATCCGCGACCGGCTCGACGCCGAGCTGGTCGGCAATGTCTCGATCCGCGTCATCGACACCGAGCGGCCCGACGCCTGGGAGGTGCAGGGGCGCGGCGAGCTGCAGCTGGTCGTGCTGCTGGAGCTGATGCGCCGCGAGGGCTACGAGATGACCGCCGGCCAGCCGCGCGTCGTCACCCGCGAGATCGAAGGCGAAGTGCACGAGCCGGTGGAGCGGCTGGCGATCGACGTCCCCGAGGAGCACGTCGGCTCCGTCACCCAGATGCTCGCCGCGCGCAAAGGCCGGATGGAGCAGATGGTCAACCACTCGACCGGTTGGGTGCGGATGGACTACCTGGTCCCCGCCCGCGGCCTGATCGGCTTCCGCACCGAGTTCCTCACCGAGACCCGCGGTACCGGAATCCTCCACCACGTCTTCGACCGCTGGGAGCCCTGGGCCGGGGAGTTGCGCACCCGCCAGACCGGCTCGCTCGTCGCCGACCGCCCCGGCCAGACCGCCAGCTACTCGCTGTTCAGCCTGCAGGACCGCGGCAGCCTCTTCGTCGGTTCCGGCGAGGAGGTCTACGAAGGGATGATCATCGGCGAGAACGCGCGCGCCGACGACCTCGACGTCAACCCGACCAAGGCCAAGCAGCAAACCAACGTGCGCGCCGCCAGCGCCGACATCCTCGTCCGCCTGGCCCCCCCGACCCGCCTCACCCTGGAAGCCTCGCTGGAGTTCCTGCGCGACGACGAGTGCGTCGAAGTGACGCCCGAGTCGGTGCGGCTGCGCAAGCTGGTGCTGGACAAAACCCAGCGGTTGAAGGCGGCGAAGCGTGGGGACGCTGCGCCGCGCATGGCCTGACCCTCACCGGGCGCACAGCTAGAACGAGCTGGTCACCCCTCTGGGGGAATTGAGTCGCGCGCCCTGACGGGCGCTGCTCCGGATGTTGGTGCCCGCCTCTGGCGGGCAATAGACAGATTGCATATCGCGCGCTTCGCGCACATTCCCCCAGAGGGGTGACCAGCTCGTTCCAACGGCACGCACCCGAGGGATGGTCCAAGGTTCGGCACCTCTTACTGAGAGGTTCGGTGACCTGAGCGTCAGCGAGGAGACGTTGCGTAGGAGAGATGTCGGTGCTCCCCCGTAGGAATGTCCGCGAAGCGGCGGAAATGCAATCCGATATCTGCGCGCATAGGCGCGCACCAACCCCCGGAGCAGCACCCGAAGGGTGCGCGACTCAATTCCGAAGGGGGAGCACCGACATCTCTCCCCCGCTACGCCTCCGCAGCCACCGCCCCCGGCTGCCGGGTCGGAATCCGTCCCGTGAAGAAGAGCCCGACCAGCGCCAGTAGAGCCAGGATCGCGAGGGCCGAGCGCAACCCGACCAAGCGCGCGTCTTCGTTCTCTTCGACGATCGCGTCGGTGGCCCGCGGCGCCACGCCCGGGGCTTCGTCGAGGGCGGCTTCCAGTTCCTTGTCGGAGAGGAAGGGGATGCCCCCAGACAGCTCGGACGAGGCCCGCGCCTGGACCGACCTCGGCACCGCCGGGTTTTCCTCGACCCCGGTGAGGAAGGAGGCGCTGAGGGCGGCGATGATGATCGCGCCGGTGAGGGCGGTGCCGACCGAGATACCGAGGTTGGTGACCGTGTTCTGCAGGCCGCCGACCTCGCCGCTCTGCTCGTCGGGGACCGAGGAGACGGTGACGCTGCCGAGCTGGGAGGCGAGCGCGCCCATCCCGAGGCCGGCCAGTAGCAGCGGCACGGTGACGATCTCGGCCCCCGCGCCGGCCTCGAGCGCACCGACCAGGACCACCAGCCCGGCGAACATCCCGAGGAAGCCGAGGCGGACGACGCGGCGCGGCGACACGTCCGGGAAGGCTTTCGGGATCCCGGCCGCGGCGAGAATCAGGGTGAAGGAGAGCGGCAGCAGGCGCACTCCCGTTTCGATTGCCGAGAGGCCGAGGGCGATCGAGAGGAAGAGCGGCATCGCGAAGAACATCCCGCCCTGGAGGAAGTACTGGAAGAAGAACGAGGTGAGGCCGGCGCGCAGGACCGAGATCCGCAGGATCGCCGGGTTCACCAGTGGATCGGCGCCCTTGGTCACGAGGCGGTTCTCCCAGGCGATGAAAAGCGCCAGCACCGCGGCGCCGCCGAGGAGCAGCCAGATGACCGGCGAGAGGCCGATCCATTCGGGCGCGTCGGGCTTGGCCCTGACGAAGCCCCAGGTCCCTGAGCGCAGGACGCCGAGCACGACCAAGCCGAGGCCGGCGGCCGAGAGGCCGGTGCCGACCAGGTCCAGCCGCACCTTCTTCTCCGGCTCGCCGGCGGCGATGCGGCGGGTGAGGACAAGGATCGCGAGCACGATCAGGACCTCGCCGGCAAACACGTAGCGCCAGGAGAGGTAGGTGGTGAAGAAACCGCCGACGATCGGACCGACCGCGACCGCGACTGCCGCCGCGGCCGTGACCAGGCCGTAGGCATGGGGCCTTTCGGCGCGGTCGAAGTTGGCCGCGACGAGGGCGACGATCGCGGGCAGGATCAGGGCGGCGCCGAGCCCCTCCAGGCCCGACCACCCGATCAGCAGCACCGGCAGGCTCGGCGCCAGCGCGGTGGTCATCGAGCCGCAGCCGTAGATCACGCAGCCGATCGCGAAGGCGCGCTTGCGGCCGATGATCTGGCCGATCTTGCCGCCGGTGATCATGAACGAGGCCATCACCAGCGTGTAGAGCGTGATCGCCGTCTGGATCCCGGTCACGGTCGTGTCGACATCGCTGGCGACGGTGGCGATCGAGACGTTCATCACCGAGCTGTCGAGCATCATCAGGAACTGCCCGACGCAGAGGGTGAGGAGGATCAGGCCGGCGGCTCCGGCCCCTGCTTTGCGTGCCACGCTCAGAGTTCCTCGGCCTCGACGCGCCCGCTGCCGATCGCCTCGACCAGCGCCGCGTGGTCGCGCTCGCTCTGATCCGCGTAGGCCTCGGCGAAATCGGCGATCGCCGTCTCGAAGGCATCGCTGCCGCCGAGGTAGGCGGCGATCGCCACACGGTCGCCGGAGCGGGCGTGGGCACGGGCCAGGGTCCAGCCGCAGATGCGGGCGTAGAGCTCGAGGGCGTGCGGGGTCAACCGCTCGATCTCGACCGAGCGCTTCCAGTCCCAGAGCTGGCGCACGTAGAAGTCGCGCTGGCGGCCGTCGAAGCCGACCGCCGGGCACCAGCCGAGGAAGATGTCGCTGGCCGCCTGCATCAGCCGCTGGCCTTCGACCACGCGCCGACCGTGGTTCTTGAAGCGGCTGGCGCCGGCGTAGGGCTCGAGCACCGAGGCCTCGGCCTCCTTCGCCTGCAGGAAGAGCGGGTCGGAGTCCTCGCCGCCGGTTTGGAGGACGATCCAGGCGCGGGTGCCGACGCTGCCGACCCCGACGACCTTGCGGGCCAGGTGGCGGAAGCGAAAGCCGTCGAGCAGGTGCTGGCGATCCCCCGGCAGGGTCGACCGGTAGGAGTCGAGCACCTCCAGCAGGACCTGCTCGAGGTCGCGGGTCTCGTCCGCGGCCATCAGCTCCTCGGCGGGGACGATCAGCGGCGGTTCGCTGCGAATGCGGAGCTCGCCGTCGACGACGTGGGTGAGCCTCTCCAGCGCCCGCAGGCTGTCCTTCGACCGCGCCTTGGCGACCCCCTTGCGCACCTGCTTGGTCAACTCCGGTTCGGCTTCGATCTCGCCCATCACCGCCTCGACGTCGAGGCGCGCGTACCAGACCTCGAGGTTGCGCTGGGCGGCGAAAGCGCGCATTGCCTCGCGATAGCTGCGGCCCACCTCGATCACGGCGGCACCGCGCTCCTTGCGCTTGAAGCCGTTTTCGCGCCCGGCGATCGCGAAGCTGGCGGCGAGCCGCTTTACGTCCCACTCCCAGGGACCGGGCAGCGACTCGTCGAAGTCGTTGAGGTCGAAGACGAGGCGGCGGTCGGGGGCGGCGAAGGCGCCGAAGTTCGAGAGGTGGGCGTCGCCGCAGGCCTGCACCCGCAGGCCGGAGTCGGGCGTGGTCGCGAGGTCGGCGGCCATCACCGCGGCGGCGCCGCGAAAGAAGGCGAACGGGGAGGCCGACATCCGCCCGTAGCGGATCGGCACCAGCTCGGGGACTCGCGTCGCCGCCTGGCGCTCGAGGATCGCCACCGGGTCCTCCCGCCCCGCGGGCGGCTCCCAGCCGGCGTGGGAGGAACGCGGAGCCCCCGAGCGCGCCGCTTTTCCTTTCGCGACGCGCTCGGAGACGTCCATCGGCTAGACCGTAGCGGCTGCCTGCTCGGACTGGCTCTGCTCGGAGGCCTGCGCCTTGGCGTCAGGCGCCGGAACGTCCTCAGCCTGGCGCGGCAGCAGCACTTCTTTGGCGATGACCAGACGCTGGATCTGGCTGGTCCCCTCGTAGAGCTGCATGATCTTGGCGTCGCGCATCAGTTTCTCGACCGGGTACTCCTTGATGAAGCCGTAACCACCGTAGACCTGGACGGCGTCGGTGGTGATCTCCATCGCCGAGTCGGCGGCGAAGCGCTTGGCCATCGAGGAGACGCGGCTGTTGCGGATGCCCTGGTCGAGCAGGAAGGCCGAGTTCCAGACCAGCAGGCGGCCCGCTTCAACCTTGGTCGCCATGTCGGCGATCATGAACTGGATCGCCTGGTGCATCGCGATCGGGACGCCGAACTGGACCCGTTCTTTGGAGTAGTCCGTGGCGTACTCGAGCGCCGCCCGGCCGATGCCGACCGCCATCGCGGAGACGCCGGGCCGGGTGCGGTCGAGGGTCATCATCGCCAGCTTGAAGCCCTTGTTTTCCTCGCCCAGGAGGTTCTCGGCCGGGATCTCGACTTCGTCGAAGGAGATGGTCGCGGTGTTGGACGCCCGCTGGCCCATCTTGTCCTCCTTCTTGTCGACGCTGACCCCGGGGAGGTCGGCATCGACGACGAAGGCGCTGATTCCGCGGTGACCCCCCTCGGGGTCGGTCTTGGCGAAGACGGTGAAGTAGTCGGCGTAGGTGCCGTTGGTGATGAAGCACTTGGAGCCGCTGATGACGTACTTGTCGCCCTTCTTCACGGCCTTGGTCTTCATCCCGCTGACGTCGGAGCCGGCGTCCGGCTCGGTCAGGCAGAACGAGGCGAGCTTCGCGCTTTCGGTCAGCATCCCGAGGTACTTCTTCTTCGTCTCCTCGGAGCCGCCGAGGGTGATCGGGGCCGAGGCGAGGCCGTTGGCCGCCAGCGAGGTGCCGATGCCGGAGCAACCCCAGCCGAACTCCTCCTCGATCAGGCAGCCGGAGAGGTAGTCGAGGCCAGGGCCGCCGTAGGCCTCGGGGACGTGGGTGTTCATCAACCCCACCTCCCAGGCCTTGTCGATCACGTCCTGGGGCCAGGTGCCGTCCTTGTCGTACTCCCAGGCGACGTTGCGCATGTCTTTCTCGGCGAAGCTGTGGGCCAGCTCCTGCAGGTCCTTCTGTTCGTCGGTCAGGGTGAAGTCAACCACCGGTCGGGGCTCCTTTTCGTTGCTTGAAGTCTTGCTCTGGAGCGCCGCCGCCGGGGCGAACGTTCCGCCGATTGACTGGTCAGTCAACCAGGCCAAAGACTAGCGAATGGCCTGGCATTCATGGGCCGTTTACCCTTGTTCCATGCCATCGGCGATGGGCGCAGTGGCGATCGACAGCGGCACCGTGCTGGTGCTGATCGCCCTGGTCGCGATTCCGTTCGCCGCCTTCTCCTTCTCGCGGGCCGAGGAGGCCTACCGCTCGATCGGTAGAGGCGCCCTCTCGATCGACGACGACCTGCCGGTTCCCCGATACATGCAGCAACCCGACCAGGCGATCAACCTGGCGGTTCAGGCGGCCGAGGTCCGGCAGATGCTCGAGGCGAAGGCGAGCCGGCAAGAGCGGCGAGGCGAGGCGGCGATCGACGTCGACGTCGAGGCGACGCGCCTGCTCGCGCCAGCGGGCGAGGCCCTTGGGGCGGGCGCCCGCAAGGACGCGACACTGCGGGCCGAGGTGCGCCAGCTGGTCGCCAGCCGCAACGAACGGCGGATGCGAAAAGGCCTGGACCCGCTCGACGTCGAGGCCGAGACCGATCGTCAGCTCGCCGATCTCATAGGATCGAGTTGATGGCCGGCGCCGAGGAGAATCTGTACGAGGTCGAGCAGCTGCTGGTGCAGCCCGGGACCTATTTCAACCCCCAGACCGAGGTCGTCGTCGTGGTCGACGACTCCGCCTCGATCGACCAGGAGGTCTTCAACATGGAGGCCTACGAGGGCGCCGACTGGGTGCGGATCTCCGAGGAGATCCCGATCGACGAGGACGGTCGCGACCGCCTGCTCGAGACCTTCCAGACCCATTACCACCCGGGCTCGACCGGGTCGGTTTCCGAAACCGCGCTTGAACAGGGCGACGAGGAGATCGACGAGGACGAGACCGGGCAAGAGCCCGGCCGCGAGGACTGAGCACGTGCTGAGCGTGGGAGACGCGGCGCCTAACTTCGCGCTGCCCGACCAGAACGGCGCCGAGGTCAGGCTCTCCGACCTGCGCGGGCAAGCCGTCGTCCTCTACTTCTATCCCCGCGCCGACACCCCCGGTTGCACCACCCAGGCCTGCGGCGTCCGCGACCGCTCCGACGAGTACGCGGCGGCGGGGGCGCAGGTGATCGGCGTCTCCCCCGACGAGCCGGCGGCGCTGGAGAAGTTCGACGCCAAGCACGGCCTCGGCTTCACTCTGCTCAGCGATGTCGACCATGCCGTCGCCGACGCCTACGGCGCCTGGGGCGAGAAGTCGATGTACGGCAAGAAGTACATGGGCATGCTGCGCTCGACCTTCGTCATCGACGCCGGCGGCAAGGTCGCTGCGGTGTTCCCAAAGGTGCAGCCGAAAAAGCACGACGGGCTCGTGCTCAAAGCCCTGGCCGAACTCGCTTCAGCCTAGGACGCGCTACATCACCCCGTAGATGCAGGACTCCAGGCGGGCCTCTCTCGCCAGCCGCACCGACGGCGAGAAGAGCCGTTCGACCGCCTCCATGGTGGGAGAATCCAGCGACTCCGCCGCGTCCAGAGCGTCGCGCATGGATACGAGCATTGGCTCGAGCTGAGGTATCTGCTCCTTGGCCGCATCGAGAGCGTCGATTTCTTCGATCGCCCTCTGCAACGAGGGAAGCAGGTTGTCGCGAATCGCGGCGGTGAGTGCGTCCCGTTCGGTTTCTCCTGGACCGGGGGGCTGGAAGCGAAGGCCCCGCAACCGGCCACCGGCACAGATCGCTTCCACCTTGGCGACGAGTTGGGGGTCGGGGGGCGCGGACCGAGCGATCGTCGAATCCAACTCACCACCGCTCCCGCAAGCGGCAAGAGCAACCGCCAGGGCAATCAGGACAGCGACCTGGAGTAGGTGAGCTCGGCGCATCGCTCGTCACGGACCGAGAGACAGAGCGGCGGGACGTCCGCGGTCGTCTTTCGGCACGACAATCGCCGTACCGCGATAGTGAGCGTCACCCTTGGGACCCCCCAAGCTCGAGCCGCAGAGCAGACTCGAGGTGGGTTCATCGGGGGTCAAGGACATCGAGTACTCGAAGCTATCCAGCTCCCACTCGACTTCGATCCCCCTATCGCCCCCCCGATTCCTTAGGTACGCAGTTCCGAGATCTTTCTGTTCGAGGATCCGGAAGAAACAAACGGACTGCGTCCCTGCATATTTCCGTTCGGTTTCGAAGAAGTCCCAGCCCACGCCCACCCATTCGCCAGGGCACACGAGGTCGACATCGGCTTCCCATTCACTGCGTTTGCCGGCACGCTCGATCCCGTGCAGGCGATAAGTGCATTCCTCCTGGAAGAAGTCCGCGCGCAGCCCAGATAGCGCCTGAGCTTCTGCAGCGAGCGAATTCCGGTTCGATATCGAGGGTTTTCGAGTTGCCACTGAGACTTCCCCGGTAGACAAGTTCGTCACACGCGATGCCGATTCCCCCGACCACGAACGAGTCCGTCCCGACGCGCTTTCCGTCAAACGACACCGGAGCCGACGGCCGAAACTTGATGGCGGCCACAGCTTCCGGCGGCAAATGAATGGCCGCGGACATCGCAATCATGAGAAAGAAAATGACCCTGAATCCATGCCACATCGCCGCGCGACATTATCAGTTTTCTTAAACTAAAAAGATGTACCTGTGCATTGGGCCGCGCATCTATCACGCTACGTCGATCAGGCACCCAGCACGACAACGACGATGAAGCTGGCATAGAGGGCGAACCAGCCGATCACGGCGGGGAGTTTGAAGCGCCGGGCGAGATGCAGGCTCTCGTAGGCAAGCAGACCGCCGACGAGGCCGAGGGCGATCGAGAGGATCGCGTTTCCGCTCAGGTCCCAGTCCGTGAAGAGCAGCCCGATTCCGACTGGGATCATCGACTGGAAGACCATCGCCCCGGTGATGTTGCCGAGGGCGAGCGCGTCCTTGCCTTCGCGCACCCAGAAGAAGCTGTTGACCTTCTCCGGCAGCTCGGTCGCCAGCGGCGCCAGGATCAGGGCCAGGACCAGCGCCTCGACGCCGATGCTGTCGGCGATGTGGAGCAGCTCCTCGACGAAGAGGTGGGCGCCGCCGACCATTGCCCCGAGGCCGACCAGGAGCTGGATCACGCAGAGCGCCAGCGCCGGGTCTTCCCGCCGCTCGCCCCGGCGCTCGAAGATCAGCGGGTTGAGCGTCTCCTCGTCCTGAACCTCGCCCCCGCCTCGCAGGGTCAGCCGTATGTAGAAGACGTAGGCGATGAGGAACCCGATCCCGACCACGATCCGGATCGGCGCCGGCGGGCCCCATGCGAGCAGCCCCGCCAGCGCGAAGAGGACGAGGAAGAAGCGGAGGTCGCGCTCGAGCGTCGGCCTGTGAACCTTCAGCTGGACCCCCTGCTCGCGTTTGTCGCGATAGAGGTAGGCGAAGAGCCCGACCAGCCCCATCGCCAGCGTGGCGAGCAGGAAGGGGGCGCCGACGATGGCGCCGATCGCGACGTCTTCGGAGCCCTCGTTGACGCTGACCAGGGCGACGATCGCGATCAGCGTCTCCGGCATCGCCGTGCCGACCGCGGCGAGCAGACTGCCGACCGCCCCCTCCCCCAGCTTCAGCGCGTGCCCGATCCACTCCACCGCGTTCGTAAAGAGCAACGCCCCCGCCAGCACCACGGCAAAACTCAGTGCAAGAAGGAGGGCTTCATCCATCCGCGCAGGCTATCTGCCCTCTTCGAGCGGGCCGGATCCACGGGGTCCGGGTGGGACTCGCCAAGCCTCCCCGCCGTTCGCGCAGGCGAGTCCCACCCGGACCCCGCCACCGCCCTACGCGAAGTAAAAAGCCAGCCCGAAGACGAAGTAGACAGCCAACAGCTGCACCCCCTCGAACCAGGTGGACTCGCCGTCCTGAGTGACGTAGTTGGCGATCAGGATCGCCAACAGGATCGCTCCGAGCTCGAAGCCGTTGAAGACCAGCGCCAGCGGATAGGGGCCGATGAAGAAGGAGGCGAGGACCAGGACCGGGGCGACGAAGAGCGCCACCTGGGCGCTGGAGCCGACGGCGATGTTGACCGCCAGGTCCATCTTGTTCTTCATCGCCACCAGCACCGCGACCCAGTGCTCGGCGGCGTTGCCGACGATCGCGACGACGATCACGCCGATGAAGAACTCGGAGAGGCCGACCGAGTGCGATGCCTCGGTGATCGAGCCGACCAGAACCTCCGACATCAGCCCGACCAGGACGCCGGCGATCGCCAGCGCGATCACCGAGGTTCGCGTCGACCAGCCCCAGGTGTCCTCGTCCTCGTACTCGGGGTTGAAGATGTCGCGGTGGGTCTTGAGCGAGAAGAAGAGACCGAGCACGTAGGTGGCGATGAGGACGATCGCGACCGCCAGCGAGAGGTGCTCGACGGTGCCGCCGTAGTGGATCGCCTCCGCCCCCGGTGCCGGCAGCCCCTTGCCCTCCACCAGCTCGAAGATCGCCGGCATGATCAGCGCCGCGGCCGCCAGCATCAGCATCGAGGTCTGGATGCTGGCGCCGGCGCGGCTGAAGGTCTGCTTGTCGCGGCCGATCCCTCCGGCCAGCATCGCCGCCCCGAGGACGAGCAGGATGTTGCCGATGATCGAGCCGACGATCGAGGCCTTGACCACCTCCTGCAGGCCCTGACCGAGGGCGAAGAGGGCAATGATCAGCTCCGGCGCGTTGCCGAAGGTGACGTTGAGCAGTCCGCCGATCCCCGGCCCGGAGCGCGCCGCCAGCTCCTCGGTGGCGCGACCCATCAGCGCCGCCGTGGGGATGATCCCCAGCGCCGACGCCGCGAAGATCACGGTCGCCGGCGCGCCGGCGAACTCCAGCGCGACCGCGATCGGGATCAGCGGCGTCAGCAGATACGGCCAGCCCTGCGGAGTGCGCAGGAACGAGGCGCCGAGGCGCGACCGCGCGGGCTGCTCCACCCCTACTGGACCAGGCCGGCGCAGTTCTGGAGGTCAGCCGGCGTTTCTGCGCCTTTGAGGCAGTTCAGATAGGCCTGCGGGTCGGCGCTGCCGCCACCGGAGGACGAACCCCCCGAAGCGCCCGAGCCGCCGGACGAAGAACCGCCACCGGCAGCGTCGTCGCCGATCACGCCTTCGAGCAGATCGCCCAGACCTTCGCCGCTGCTGCCCGCTTCAAGCAGTTCGATCGGGTTGACGTCGAGCTTCTGGAACAGACCCTGCAGTGGCTTGGCGTCGGCCGGCGCGGTGATCTCCTGTTCCTCGTTGACACCGGTGAGAGTGAGGTCGATGTTGGCTTCGACCTTTTCGTCGCTCGAGCCCTGCGGTTCGATCGTCAGTTCGGCCGCGAGCCGGCGGATGATGTCGTCATCGCCTACATACACCTCGACGTGGGCCTTTTTGACGGCGCTGGTGACTTCGTCCTTGGCCGCTTCGAGTTCGCCGATCGGCAACGGACCGGCGGCTTCGAGCTGAGAGCTGCAGGCCGGGTCTTCGGCCAGTTTGATGATCGCGTCGATGGCGCCGTCGACGTCGAGGTCGCCGCTGATCTTGGTCGTCGCGGTGCCGTCGACGTCGGCGCTGCCGTCGTTGCTGAGGTCGTTGACGAAGTCGCCGACTTTGAAGCCCGCGGCCGCCTCCTGGCAGGCGGTGACGTCGGCCGGGTTACCTTCGGAGCCACCTTCCTGCTGCGCCTGTTCGAAGCCGGACTTGACGAAGCCGAAGGTGGTCTGGTCGACTTCGTACTCGGTTCCTTCGTAGTTGACATAGGCCCGGTCCGGGAGCAGCGTCAGACCGCCTTCGAAGTCCACCTTCTCGCCCTCGGCGCTGCCGTTGGCGCTGGCGGTGATCGCCAGCTGCGGCAGGTCGCCCTTCGCACCCGCCTGGAAGGGGCCGGAGACGTTGACGTCGATGTCCCCGCCTTCCTTGCCTTCGGCCTTGATCCCGACCGTCAACTCGAGGTTGCCGCTCTTCACCCCTTCGAGGGTGGCGCTGTCGATGACCGCCTGCGGGTCTTCGCCGCTCTTATCGCTGTCGCTGCTGCCGCAGGCGGCAAAAGCGGTCGTGAGAGCGGCCAGGACGGTGAGCAGGGCGAAAACTCGGAAACGACTCAAGGGATCGGGCTCCTCGTTGATCGGTGGCAGATCGAACCGGGGATTCTACGGCTGCGACGGCGGCACCCTACGGAAGGGCGTCGGCGCCGATCTTTTCGAGCAGGTAGGCGACGACTTCGCCGCCGTTGCCCAAGAAGAAGAATTCGAGCTGGTCGATGCCGAGCTTGGCAAACAGGACCCCGAGCGGCTTGGCGGTCGCGGGGACCTCGATCTTTTGGGGCTCGTTGACCTCACTCAGGGAGAGTTCGAGATCGACCACGATTTCTTCGCCCCCCGCGGATTTCGGCTTCGCGCTCAACTCGGCTTCGAGCTTGCGGACGATGTGGTCGCCGTCTACATACACCGTGACCGGCGCCCGCTTCACCGCCGCCGCCAGGTCATCCCCAGCCTGCCGCAACTCCGGCAGGGAAAGCGGTGAGAGCGCTTCGATCTGCTTCCGACATTCGGGGTCGCCGGCCAGTTGCTTCAGCACGCCCGTAACCGCGGAGAAGTCGAGTTCGCCTACGATCTTGGTCGTCTCGGTCCCGTCGACGTCGACCGTGCCGGCATCACGCGGGCTCTCGACCAGGTCGCTGAGCCGTAGCCCCGCGCCCGCGCGCCTACAGGCCTCGATGCCCTTCCCCGGTTTTTCGCTTTCCCCGAGGATCGGCAGGAAGATCGATTCGGCAAAGACGAAGTTGCTGGTTTCGATTTCGTAATCGGTGCCCTGGTAGTCGACGAAGCCGTAGTCGGAGAGGAAGGTCAAGCCACCGCTGAAGTCGATCTTCTTGCCCTGGACACTGCCCTTGACCTCGGCGTTGACGTCGAGCCGCGGCTGATCCTTGCGCCCCTCCTGGAACTGGCCGGAGATGGAGACTTCGAGGTTCCCGGCCCGCTCGCCCTTCGACTCGACCGCGAGGGAGGCGTCGAACCGCCCGCTGCTCACCCCTTCCAGGCCGGCGCTGTCGAGGACCTGCTGCGGATCGTCGCCGCCGCCATCGCCGCAGGCGGCGAGGCCCGCCGCAAGCGCGAGCAGCACCATCAGCAGTAGTGGAAAGCGCCAATAGCTCAAAAGTAACCCCTCTAATCAAACTACTTGACTGGACCGCCCCATGTCCAGTGCGAGCTCGGCGCTAGCCGGCGTCGCCGCGGGATTCCTCGATCGGCGGCGGGCGGTTCTCGGTGGTCACGTTCGCCAGGAACGGGAACAGCAGGGCGCCGAGGAAAATCAGGATCACCCCCGAGGCGATCAGCCACTTGACCCGCATCAGGTGGCCGAGGATGCCGATCGCGAAGCCGGCGATCATCAGCGCGATGTAGGGGCCTGGGCTGTGCGGGAGCAGGTCGGCGAGGGGCAGCACGAGGTCGGGCACGTAGCGGTGATTATCATCGCCGCCATGGCCGAGAGCTCTGTGGCAGAGGTGAAGGAGGCGCTGGCGCGGGTCGGCTACCTCGCCGACGAGCCGGCGGCTCTGGTCTCGTTCCTCGCCCAGGAGCTCGGCAAGCCGGTCCTGGTCGAGGGTCCGGCGGGGGTCGGCAAGACCGAGCTGGCGAAGGCGCTCTCGCGGGCGACCGGCCGCGAGCTGGTGCGCCTGCAGTGCTACGAGGGCCTCGACGAGGCGAAGGCGATGTACGAGTGGAACTACCGCAAGCAGCTGCTGCGGATCCAGGCCGGCGGTGAGGCCGGTTGGGAGGACGTGCAGGAGGACATCTTCGGCACCGACTTCCTGCTGACGCGACCGCTGATGCAGGCGATCTCCAGCCCCGAGCCGGTCGTCCTCCTGATCGACGAGATCGACAAGACCGACCAGGAGTTCGAGGCGATGCTGCTCGAGCTCCTCTCCGACTTCCAGATCACGATTCCCGAGCTGGGTCAGGTGGCGGCGACGACGATGCCGATCGTCGTCCTCACCTCCAATGACTCGCGCGAGCTGACCGAGGCGCTGAAGCGGCGCTGCCTCTACCTCTGGCTCGACTACCCGGGCGCCGAGCGGGAGATGGAGATCGTCCGCCTGCATGTGCCGGAGCTGTCGGAGTCGGTGGTACGGCGGCTGGTCGAGGTGATCGAGATGGTTAGAGCTTTGGACCTGAAGAAGCCGCCCTCGATCGCCGAGTCGATCGACTGGGCGCGGACGCTGCTGCTGATGGGCGCCGAGGACATCGACCGCGAGACCTTCGCCCAGTCGATGTCGATCATCGTCAAGCACCGCACCGACATCGACCTGGTCGCCGAGCGGGTCGGGATGAAACTGGCCGAGCGCAGCCCGGCGGGGTGAGCGCCGCGGCCTCCACCCTCTACGGGCCGGGGGCCGATCCGGGGCCGCCCGGGCTGGCGGCGAAGCTGCTTGGCTTCTGCGAGGAGCTGCGCCAGGAGGGTGTTGCCGTGGGGACCTCGGAGATCCTCGACGCCTTCGCCGCCCTGGAGATGGTCGAGTGGACCTCGCGTGACGACTTCCGCGAGGCGCTGGCGGCGACGATCGCCAAGTCGCAGGACGATCGCCGCGTCTTCGAGCTGCTCTTCGACCGCTTCTTCTTCCGCGCCGCCGAGGCCGAGGCGGTGCAGCGCGAGATCACCGAGCGCGGCGAGGGTGGCGGCGAGGGGGAGAGCGTCGGCGAGGGTGGCGAGCGAATCGACATGGACGAGCTGCGCGAGCAGATCCGCGATGCGATCGAAGCCGAAGACGAGGACCGGATGCGGGACCTGGCGCGGCTGGCGATCGCCGCTTTCGGCCGCGGCGAGGGCTCGGGCGTGGTCGGCGTCGACGTGCAGCGGATCCGCCGCACCCTGGGGTTGACCGCCGGCGCGCAACCCCCGACCGAGGACGGCGGCGAGCGGCCGCCGATCGACCGCTCGCAGCTGACCCGCTTCGAGCGCCACCTGCGGCGCGAGCTCGAGCGCGACCTGATCGAGCGCACCGAAACCCTGCCCCCCTCCCGCCCCCTGGCCGAGCTCGACCGGGCATTGCCGACCAACCCGACCCAGGACCTGGCCGCCGTGCACCGCGCCGTTTCGCAGATGAAGCGCCGGCTGGCGACGCTGGGCCAGGAGCAGCGCGGTCACAGCAAAGCGGCGGCGGTCGACGTGCGACGGACGATGCGCCTCTCACTCGAGACCGGCGGCGTGCCGCTGCGCCTCAGCTACAAGCCGAAGCGGCCCCGGCGACCGGAGATCTACGTCCTCTGCGACGTCTCCACCTCGGTCACCTCGGCCAGCGTCTTCTTCCTCTCGGTCCTGCACGCATTGCACGACTCGTTCCGCAAACTGCGCAGCTTCGTCTTCATCGAGCGGATCTCGGAGGTGACCGAGGTCTTCGAGCACGAGCGCGACTTCGCCGTCGTCGCCCAGAAGATCTCCAGCGAGGGCGGGGTCGCCGACGTCTCCGGCTATACCGACTACGGCCGCGTCTGGCTCGAGTTCCTGACCGAGATCTCCGACGACCTCGACCCGCGCTCGACCGTGATCGTGCTCGGCGACGCCCGCACCAACGGCCGCGAGCCGCACGCCGAGGTCTTCGCCCAGGTCGCCGAGCGGGCCGGGCGCCTGTTCTGGCTCAACCCCGAGCCGAAGCTGTACTGGAACTACGGCGACTCGGTGATGGCCGCCTACGAGCGCTACTGCGACGGCGCCTTCGAGTGCTGGACCACCCGCCACCTGGAGAACTTCGTCAACGTCGTCGCCGGCGGCGTCCCCGCCCCAGAATGAGCCGGGCGCTGTTCCTGCGCCACGGCGAGTCCGCCCACAACGTCCACAGCGGCGCCGAGGCCCTGGCCGACGAGGAGGGCGACCGCCTGACCGCGCGCGGACTGGCCCAAGCCAAGGCCGCCGGAGCCGGACTCGGCGACCACGGCGCCACCCGCCTGCTGACGAGCCGGTTGCGACGAACCCGCGAAACCGCGGGAGCGGTCGGCGCGGCGCTCGGGCTGGAGCCGGTCGAGCTGCCCTACCTGCACGAGCTGGAGGCGGGCGAGAGCTTCGAGGCATTGGTGGCGCGGGTGCGGCTGCTGAAGGCGGAGCTCGAGTCCGGCGAACCCGGCGGGCTGCCACTGGTCATCGGCCACGGCATCTTCTTCCGCTTTTTCCTGCTCGATTCGGTCCTCGGTGCCTCCTTCGAAGCGCCGATGGCGGCGGGAATCTGGAATCTCGGCTCGCACAACTGCGGGCTCAGCACCTTCGCCCACGGCGAGTCCCGCGACCCGGCGGGGAACGCGGTGCCGGGCTGGACCTGCCTCAGCTGGATGGAGCGGCCGTGGGATCGGCCGTGACCGTGCGCGGCGTCTCGTCGGCGGAGACCTGCCACTGCTCGTTGACCAGGGCCCCGGCCGGCACCGCCACGGGACCGTCCAGCAACGGGTCCTCGGTCTCCCGCATCCAGCGCTCGAGCCGACCGCGCAGCTCCAGCAGCTGCTCGCGAAAATCGGGGTCCCCGGCCAGGTTGTCGCCCTCGCCAGGGTCGAGGACGAGGTCGTAGAGGCGCTCGCGCGGCACTGCCCGCTGGGCCCACCCCGCCTTCACCCAGAGGTCCTTGCTCTCGCTGTCGTCGCAGTTGGCCAGCACCGGGTAGCGGTAGTCGTCGAAGCGGCGGATGTACTTCCAGCGCTCGGTGCGGATCGCCCGCTGCGGCTCGTAGGCGGCGTGGAAGGTGACCTCGGCGAAGATCTCCTCGTGCAGGCGGGTCACCTCCCCGCGCACCAGTGGCATCAGCGAGGTCCCCTGCAGCCAGCCCGGCGCCTCGACCCCGGCCAGCTCGCAGAGGGTCGGGTAGACGTCGAGGTGGCTGACCTGCGCGTCGACAACCTTGCCGCCGGTAAAGCCGCCCGGCCCGCGGACGATCATCATCACGCCGATGCCGCGGTCCGAGAGGGTCGCCTTGGCGCCGGGGAAGGCGACCCCGTGGTCGGTGGTGCAGATCACCAGGGTGTTCTCGACCAGGCCGAAGTCGTGCAAAGCGTGGAGGACGGCGCCGATCCCCTGGTCGAGCGAGCGGGCGCTGGCCTTGAAGGCGGCCATGTCGCGGCGGGTCGCGACCACGTCGGGCAGGTTCGAGGGGGGCAGCGAGTAGAGCGTGTCGCGGACCGAGGTCGGGGCGAAGAAGTCGCGGTGGGTCTCGAAGAAGCCCACCGACATGAACCAGGGGTCGTCTTTCGGCGCGTCGCGCAATGCCTCGATCGTCAGCGGCGCCACGTCCTCGGCCCGGTTGGAGCCGACCGGGAGGACCTTGTCGTAGCCGATCGTGCCCGGGTCGACGGAGATGTGCTGCTCGCCGATCATCGTCGAGCGGTAGCCGGCCCGGCGCAATGCGTGGATCCAGTGCTGGTTGTAGTCGTTCAGCTCCCAGCCGCGGTGGGCGAGGCCGAGCATGCCGTTGTTGTGGCAGTAGAGGCCGGTGAGGAGGCTGGCGCGGCTGCCGGAGCAGGTCGGCGCCGCGCAGAAGGCCTCGCGGAACAGCACCCCCTGGTCGGCGAGCAGCTGGATGTTCGGGGTCGGGATCTGAAACCCGTAGGGCTGGACGTAGCGCCCGGTGTCGTGCGAGTGGATGTAGAGGATGTTCGGGGGCGTGCTGATGGGTATTCCTCCTGGGGCCGGGTACAGGGAGCAGACTAGCGACCCGCGATCTTTTTCTGGTTTGTTGATTAACTTAATCGACAATTATCGACACGACCGCGAGTTTTAACCGTCCCATGCAACCTCAACGCTCCTACCTCGTCTGCGCGACCCCGCGCAGCGGCAGCACCCTCGTCTGCCACGCGCTGACGGAAACCGGCGTCGCCGGGCGGCCCGAGGAGTACTTCGAGGCGCTCCGTCACTCCGGCCGCCCGCGGCGCCCGGAGGAGTACTTCGTCGGCGTCGAAGACCCGTCGATCCGCGACCACCTCGGCGAGCGCGCGATCGGCGGCGACCCCGCACCGCGCTCGCCGCTGTGGAGCCGCGCCGCCTACGACCGCTACCTCGAGTGGGCGTTCGAGAGCGGCACCACTCCGAATGAGATCTTCGGGGCGAAGCTGATGTGGGGCTACTTCGGGGACTTCGTCAGCCTCCTGCGCAACATCCCCGCCTACCGCGACGTTCCCCTGGCGGAGCTGCTGCCGGAGGTCTTCCCGGACCTCACCTTCGTCCGCGTCGTGCGGGCGAACAAGGTGCGCCAGGCGGTCTCATTGTGGAAGGCGGTCCAGACCGCGACCTGGCGCGAGGACCAGGCGAGCGCCAAGGCGGTCTCGCTGGAGGGCGAGGGCTCACCCCCCTACCGCAGCTTCATCGAGGAGCACCGCCCGCAGCTGCGCTTTCACTACCGGGCGATCGCTCACCTGCTCGAGCAGCTGCTGATCGAGGAGGCCAGCTGGGATGCCTTCTTCGAGCACTGCGGGATCAAGCCGGTGCTGGTCCTCTACGAGAACTTCGCCGCCGACTACGAGACCAGCACCTTGAACCTGCTCGGCCGTCTCGGCCTCGCCCCGCCGGAGGGCTTCGAGTTCGAACCGCGGATGAAGCGCCAGTCCGACAAGGTCAACGACGACTGGGTCCGGCGCTACAGCGAGCTGCGTCTCGGCACCGGCTTCGACCTGGTGCCGGTCAAAACCTAACCTTTGTCGACGGTCATTTCCTTGGTCGCGGTGCTGGTCAGCCAGGCATCGGGCAGCGCCGTCAGCTCCCCGACCACCGGCGGCAGCTGCCCGGAGACGAGGTCGGCCAGGGTCACACCCTCGAGCACGGTGCGCAGGCTGGCGCGGACGGCGATCCAGACCTCGCGCAGGCTTTCGGAGTTGCCGGAGTATTCGATCGCCTCGGGCGGAGTCGACTGCACGTCGGCGATCGGGCCCTCGACGGCGCGGATGACGTCGGCGATCGTCACCTCGTCGGCCGGCCGGGCCAGCCAGTAACCGCCCTTGGCGCCGCGGCGGGCGCGGACGATGCCGTGGTGCTTGAGCTCGAGCAGGATGTGCTCGAGGAACTGCAGGGGGATGTCCTGGGCGTCGGCCAGCCGCTCGCCCTTGATCGGGCCCTCCTCGGCCGCCGCCAGCTCGATGGCGGCACGCACGGCGTAGTCCGCCTTCGCTGAAACACGCATACGGCTAGTTAATCAATCGACGGGGAGCGTCCGCGCGAGGGTCGCGGCCTGGGTTTCCTCTTGCTCGCGCTGTCGCTCGCGGCGCTTGTTCAGCCAGTGCGGCGCGTAGAGGACGAGACCGAGGCCGATCGCGGCGAGGCCGGCGGCGATCGGCCAGACGGTGGGGTCGCCCTTCTGGATCGTGACGATGCCGGAGCCGACGAGGACGACGCCGAGCGCGGTGCGGATGAAGCCCTGCGGCGCCCTGTCGGAGAGCTTCGCGCCGATCACCACCCCGGGAACCGAGCCGAGCAGGATGTTGCCGGCGAGGACGAAGTCGACGTTGCCGCCGATCCAGTGGGCGATGCCCGCCGCCCAGAGCAGGATCGCGGCGTGGAAGATGTCGGTGCCGACGACCTTCTTCGGCGCCAGGCGGTAGACGGCGATCAGCAGGATCGCGATCACCGTGCCCGATCCGGCCGAGGTGACCCCGATCACGAACCCGGTGGTGGCGCCGATCACGATCGCCGCGACCTTGTGCCGGCGCTCGACCTCGAAGCGGTCGCGCTCGTCGATCAGGCTGCGCAGGATCAGCGCCCGGGCCAGGGTGATGATCCCGACCATCAGCAGGGTCCCGCCCAGGACCGCGTAGACCAGCGAGTCGAGCCGGTCTTCGCCGATCCGGTCGGCGAGGACCGAGACGATCGCGACGCCGATCACGGCGGAGGGCACGCTGCCGATCGCCAGCCACTTGACCAGCTCCATGTTCACCGTCTTCATGCGGAAGTGGCGCCAGCCGCCGACCGTCTTGGTCACCGCCGAGTAGAAGATGTCGGTGCCGATCGCCGTCGTCGGCTGAATCCCGAAGATCAGGATCAGCAGCGGCGTCATCAGCGAGCCTCCGCCCATGCCGGTCATACCGACGAGTACGCCGATACCCAATCCGAAAAGGACGATTGCCGGGTCCATGATGATTTCCGTGTGACCGCGCGGGGTACTTATCGACTTTCCTGACCTTCTTGGTCGGGAGCGCGGTGTGCGGCAGGATACCAAGGATGTCCGTCTCGATTCGCGGCCTCGGCCACTCCTACGGCGAGCTGCGAACCCTCGACCGGCTCGACCTCGAGGCGGCAGAGCACGAGGTCGTCGGCCTGGTCGGGCCCTCCGGATGCGGCAAGTCGACCCTGCTGGAGTTGGTCTGCGGACTGCTCGAGCCGAGCGATGGGATGGTCGCCGTCGACGGCGCCACCACGGCACCGGATCGCCTTTCCCGCAGCGCTTACATGCCCCAGCGCGACACCCTGCTGCCGTGGTACTCGGCGATTGACAACGCAGCGCTGGCGCTGCGCAACCGCGGCGTCGGCAGGAAGCAGGCGCGGCGGCGGGCCGGTGAGCTCTTCGAGCCCTTCGGACTCGCCGGCTTCGAGGCGGCATCGCCCGCGGAGCTTCTCGGGCGGGATGCGCCAGCGGGTCGCCTTCCTGCGCACCCTGATCGCCGGCAAGCCACTGCTCGCCCTGGACGAGCCGTTCGCCGCGCTCGACGCGATCACCCGCGCGGAGATGCAGGAATGGCTGGCCGAAACCCTGGGAGCCGACCCCCGCACCACGGTCCTCGTCAGCCACGACGTCGAGGAGGCGCTCTACCTCTGCGACCGTGTCCTCGTCCTCTCGCCGCGGCCCGCCCGGGTCGTCGCCGAGCTCGTGAGCCCGAGCCCGCGTGCATCCGACCGCGACGCCGTCGTCACCGACCCTGGCTTCGTCGCGATTCGCGAGCAAGCGCTCCAAGTCCTCCGCCAACCCCTGCGCGGATGAGGCGCTGGCTGGCGCCGACCCTGCTGCTGGCGGCGCTGATCGGCGCCTGGCAGCTCGCCGCCTCGACCGGCGTCCTTGCCGACCTCCTCGGCCTCGAATCCTTCCTCGTCCCCTCGCCGGCGGAAATCGCCGAGTCGCTCTGGCAGAACCGCTCGCTGCTGGCGGAAAACGCCTGGGTGACCCTCCAGGAGATCCTCTTCGGACTCGTCTGCGCGCTCCTCGCGGGTGTGGCGCTCGCCGTAGCGATGCACGTGTCGCGAACCCTTCGTGACGCCGCCTACCCGCTGGTGGTGGCCTCGCAGACGATCCCGATCATCGTCATCGCGCCGATCCTGCTGGTCTGGCTCGGCTTCGGAATCGGGCCCAAGGTCGTTGTCGTGGCGCTGATCTGCTTCTTCCCGATCACCGTCAACGTCTTCGACGGCCTGCGCTCGACCGCGCCGGATCCGATCAAGTTGATGCGCAGCCTCGACGCTTCGCGCTGGCAGCTCTTTCGTCGGGTCGAGGCGCCGACGGCAATGCCGAGCTTCTTCACCGGCGCCAAGATCGCCGTCGTCCTGGCCCCGATCGGCGCCGTATTCGGCGAGTGGGTTGGCGGCAGCGCGGGACTGGGGCACCTGATCCTCCAGGACAACGGCCAGCTCGAAGTGGCCCGGGAGTTCGCCGCGGTCGCCGTCCTCTCGGGGATTTCGCTGCTGCTGATCGGCCTGACCATGCTCGCGGAGCGACGCGTCGTCACTTGGCGATAGAACACAGGGGATGAGGTCGACCCGAATCCCGGCGATCGCCGCCGCCATCGCCCTGCTCGCGCTCGCCCTCGGCCTCTCCGCTTGCGGCGAGAAGTCGGAGGACTCGACCACCGCGGCGCAACCGCTGAGCCTGACGCTCGACTTCTACCCCAACGCCGACCACGCCGGGATCTACATGGCGCAGAAGCTCGGTTACTTCGAGGAAGCGGGTCTCGACGTCGGCATCGAGACCCCGTCGGACCCGGCGGCGCCGATGAAGCTCCTCGCCGCCGGCCGCACCGACCTGGCGATCTCCTACGAGCCCGAGGTCGTGCTGGCGCACGAACAGGGCCTCGACGTGGTTGCGATCGGTGCACTGATCAACCGGCCGCTGACCTCGCTGATCTGGCTGAAGGATTCCGGGATAAAAGGGGTCGCCGACCTCAAGGGCAAGACCGTGGCCACCGCGGGCATCCCCTACCAGGATGCCTTCCTGGCGACGATCCTGGCCCGCGCGAAACTCTCCCCCGACGCCGTCAAGGCGGTCAACGTCGGCTTCGGCCTGCTGCCGGCACTACTCGGCGGCAGCGCCCAGGCGATGCTCGGCGGCTACAGCAACGTCGAGGGGGTCGACCTCAGCCAGCGCGGCAAAGACCCGGTGATAACGCCGGTCGACCAGCTCGGGGTGCCGACCTACGACGAGCTGGTCCTGGTCGCCAACCGCAAAGCCCTGGAAGCGGACCCGGAAAAGTTCCGCCTCTTCGTCGCCGCGCTGCAGCGCGGGACCAGCGCCGCCGTCGCCGAGCCGAAGGCGGCGACCAAAGCGGTGCTGGAAGCGAACCACGATCTCGATCCGAAGCTGACCGAAGCCGAGGTAAAAGCAACCCTGCCACTGCTGTCCGGCGGCTCCGGAAAGCGGCCTTACGGGTACATGGACCCCGCCGAGTGGAGCACCTTCGCCGGCTGGATGCGCGACAACGGCCTGATCGACACGCTGCCCGAGCCGGGCGACCTGCTGAGCAACGCCTACCTCTCCGGCGATATTCCCGAATAGTCCAGTGTGCCCGCGGCGAGCAGCCGACTGACCTCGGAGTCCGGCATCGCGGCGTGAAAGAGGTGGCCCTGGGCGTAGTCGCAGCCGAGCCGCCGCAGCTCCGCCAGCTGCACCTCGCTCTCGACTCCCTCGGCGATCACCTCCAGCGACAGTGCCCGCGCCATGCCGATGATCGCCTCGACGATCGCCGTGCGCTCCTGCTCGATCCCCAGCGCGTCGACGAAGGAGCGGTCGATCTTCAAGGCGTGGAAGGGGAAGCGGTTGAGATAGGCGAGTGAGGAGTAGCCGGTGCCGAAGTCGTCGAGGACGAGGCGGACGCCGATCTCGTTCAGCGCCTCCAGCGAGGCGATCGCCGTCGCCGACTCCTCGACCAAAACGCTCTCGGTTATCTCCAGTCGCAGGTGGACCGGGTCGAGACCGGTGCGGGCGATGATCTCTTCGATCGTCGCCGGCAGGTCGCGGTGGGCAACCTGGCGGGCGGAGAGGTTGACCGCGACGTCGAAGGGGCGGGCATCGGGGCGCTGCCGGTGCCACTCGATGATCTGACGGCAGGCGTGCTCCTGGACCCAGCGTCCGATCGGCTCGATCAGGCCGCTGTCCTCGGCGATCGAGACGAACTCGGCCGGGTCGAGCAGGCCCCGCTCGGGGTGCTGCCAGCGGACCAGCGCCTCGAGGCCGCTGATCTCGCCCGAGCGCAGGCTGACCACCGGCTGGTAGTGCAGCGCCAGCTCGTCGCGGTCGAGCGCGTGCCGCAGCTCGCGTTCGACCTCGAGCCGGCGCATCGCGCTCGCCCGCATCTCGGCGTCGAAGAGCACGCAGCGGGCACGGCCGCCTTCCTTGGCCCGGTACATCGCGGCGTCGGCATCGCGGATCAAGAGCTCGGCGCTGGCGCTGCGGGGGCCGGCGGGACGCGCGATGGCGATGCCGACGCTGGCAGTGATGAAGTGCTCGACGCCGTCGATCGCGAAGGGCTGGGCGAAGGCCGCGGCGACGCGGTCGGCGATCGCCACCGCCTCCTCTTCGTCGGCGAGGCGGTCGATCAGGATCCCGAACTCGTCGCCGCCGAAGCGGGCGACGACGTCGCCCGGGCGCAGGTGGGCGCGCAGCCGTGGCGCCACCGCCCGCAGCAATGCGTCGCCGGCGTGATGGCCGAGGCTGTCGTTGATCAGCTTGAAGTGGTCGAGGTCGAGGAAGAGGATCCCGATCGGCGAGCCGGATGCGGTCGCCCGCGTCAGCGACTCGTTCAGCGCCTCGACGAAGCTGAGGCGGTTGGGCAGGCCGGTGAGGGAGTCATGGAGGACGCGGTGGCGCAATGCCTGGTCGGCGGCGTGGCGCTCGATCGCATCGGCCAGCACGTTCGCCGCCGCCTGCAGGAAGGGCACGTCCTTCTCACCGAAGCGGTGCGGCTCGGTGGCGTGGACGTCGAGCACGCCGAAGGGCTGATCTTTGCCGTCGATCATCACCGCGAGGCTGCTGGCGGCGCCGAAGACGCGCAGGACGGGCGGCATCGTGAAGCGGCTCTCGTTGGCCCAGTCCTCGACGATCGCCGGCGCGGCGGAGTCGAGGGCAACGCCGGCGTGGGAGTCGCGGGCGGCGGAGACGCGGCGGCCGGCACCGACCACCTCGCTCTCGAGGCCGGCGCGGAGGTTGAGACGGCGCCCGTCGCGGCCGAGCTCCCAGATGCAGGCGCTGTGCACCCCTTGGACCTCACCTATCAGCTCGGTCGCGGCGCGCATCAGGGATTCCGGGTCGCCGTCCTGCAGCGCCCGCTCGCCCAACTTGGCGACGACCGCCTGCTGGGAGAGCGCCCGCTGCAGCTCGCCCTCGGTCCGTTTGCGCTCGGTGATGTCGTAGAGGACGCCGTGCCAGACCGGGACGCCTTCGTCGTCGCGCTCCAGGACCGCTTCGTCGAGCATCCAGACGACACCGCCCTTGCGGGTGCAGAGCCGGTACTCGACCGGCCGCGTGCTGCGGTCGCCGAGGTAGATCTCGGTTTCGTTCTCCAGCGCCGCCTCGCGGTCGTCGGGGTGCAGCAGCCGCGCCCAGAGCCCCTTGTCGGCCTTGAACTCCTCCGCGGTGTAGCCGAGGATCTCCTCGACCTGGGGGCTCACGTAGAACCACTCGCCGTGCTCACCCATCTCCGAGGTGTAGACGATGACCGGCAGCCGCTCGACCAGGCGCCGGTAGTCCTGCCCGCCGGCGGTGATCTGATCGAGGAATTCATGCACCTCGTGGTCGGGCCAGTTCCTGTCCCCTTTCGCCGGCATCGCGTCGTTATCGACAGATGGTCCACCCGCTTGACCGCACGTCTGTCCAGGCACGAAGTCCTGCAGCAGCGCAGGCCGGGCCTTCAGGCAGCGATGCGCAGCGGCGGTCCCTGCGCGATCGCGCGGTGCAACCCCGTCAGGGTGAGCGCCCCGACCAGGCCGCGGAACGGCTCGTAGGGCGCGTAGAACTCCTCCACCTCGGCGACGGTGGCGCGGCGGCCGAGGCCGGCGAGGCGGCCGACCAGCTTGATGTAGCCGAGGTCGCCGGCGGGCAGCGCGTCCATGTCACCGCGGCCGAACAGGCCGAGGCACTGGACCGTCCAGGGCCCGATCTGCGGGATCGCCAGCAGGCGCCGGTCCGCCGCGGCGGACTCGATCCGGCAGCGGCCGCTCGCGACCGCGGCCGCGACCCGGCGCAACGCCACGGCACGGTTCGGCGCCAGGTCCATCGCGACCAGTTCGGCCGGAGCGCGGCCGGCGATCGTCGCCGCCGCCGGGACGTCGCGCAGGGCGTCGCGGCCGTCCCCGACGCGCGCCCCCCAGCGGCCGACGATGCGGCGCTCGATCGTCACCGCCCGCTGGGCCTCGATCAGCTGCCCGACCACCGCCGCCGCCAATGCCTCCCAGGGCCAGACCCGGCGGCGCGGGCGGAAGCCCGGCAGGCGGCGGATCAACGGACCGATCAGGGGATCGCGGCGGAAGCGGCGGTGGAACTCGCCGAGGTCGCAATCGACACCGAGCACGAAACGCATGCGCTCGATCGCCAGCGCCAGCTCCTCCTCCCCCGCCGGCCCCGACCCACCACTGGCGATCAGCGGCTGCAGCACGAGTGCCGGGTCGACCGCCTCGGCGCGGAAGGCGATCCGGCCCGGCGCCGCCTGCCAGGCCCGCGCCAAAACCGGCCGGCCCTCGACGTGCAGCAGCCGCGTCGCCACCCCACCGACGACGCGCAGAGTGCGGTCGTCGCTCCCCCGCGGCAGCCGGTAGGGAGAGCGGGGACGGACCTCGAGTTCGAGCGCGGTCACCTGCCGAGCAGGTGCACGTCCACGAGGAAGGAGCGGCTGGCGACCACGTTGTCGGCGCGCCCACGGCGACGGGAGAGCCGCCGCGGCGACCGCGACCTCGTCCCGACGGCGCTTACGGCGCGCACAGCGGCAACCGTCGCGGCCCCGGCAAGCACCCCTCCAGCAGCGGCAATCGCGGCGCTCCGAACCTCCGTGCGCAATACCGGCGCCGAGGACTCCTCATAAGGCAACGGCAACGCCCGTACCGCATCCGCCTCGCCCGGCGCGACGTCTTCCTCAGCCACAACCTCGCCCTCAACGTGAAGTTCGCTCACCACCTCGACTCTAGCGACGCCCCAGGTCACCTCCCCCACACTCACCGCAAACTGCGGCAGTCGGTGAGACGCCCCCGTGAGGAGGGTTTGGGTGTCCCCGGAGCGCGCGGCGTCCCGATTTTCGCCCCGAAAACTCAGCGAGAGAGGCACGGTTCCCGGCGAAAATCCCAGCAAGCGGAGGGGACACCCGAACCCTCCCCCACAAGCCTCTACAACGAGCGCTCGTACAACCGGTACTTCTTGACGACGGTACCCCCCATCCCCTCCATCGCCCGGTTCATCGCCTCATTCGTCTCGAGGATCCAACCCATCTCGCCGCCGACGATCCCTCCCGGCACCGCCGCCTCCTCGAGGTGCCTGAGGTAAAGACCCGCGGCGACGCCGCTGTGCCGGTACTCGTGCTTGACCCCGAGCGCCAGCACCCGGCACTGGTCGATCTTGCCCTTGCCGAGCAGGAACTTCGCCCAACCGAAGGGCAGCAGGCGACCGTTCAGCTTCGCCATCACCTGGTTGATGTCCGGCAGGGTCAGCGCCGCGCCGACGACCTCGCCGTCTTTTTCGGCCATGTAGGCCCACTTCTCGTCGATCACCTGCTTCAGGTTCTTGGCCTGGAACTCGACCTCGGCGTCGGTGATCGGGACGAAGCCCCAGTTGTGACCCCAGGCCTCGTTGTAGACGTCGGTGAAGCGCCTCACCTCGGCCGCCATTTCGCTTTTGCGGAGGTTGCGGATGACGATCCCTTCCTCCTCCAGCCCCTTCTTGGCGGCGGCGTGGATCGAGGGGTCGAAGGCCTCACCCTCCTTGAGCGAGCCGAACTGCAGCTCCCACATCAGCACGTCCATCGCCTTGGCGAAGCCCTCCGCCTCGATCAGCCGCTGGTAGTAGGGCGGGTGCCAGGGCTCGAGGATCATCGGCCGGCGGTCGAAGCCGTCGATCAGGATCCCGATCTCCTCGTTGGTGGTGAAGTCCATCGGACCGAGGATCCGCTCGCGCCCCTTGCCGGCCGCCCACTCGGTCGCCGCCCCGAGCAACGCCGCGACGGCCTCCTGGTCCTCGACCGCCTCGAAGAAGCCGAACATCGCGTCGTTGCCGCCCTGGAACTCGTCCCAGCGGCCGTCGACCTGGGCGCTGATCCGCCCCACCGGCTCGCCGTCGCGCTCGGCCAGGAAGTACTCGGCCTCGGCGTGTTCGAAGTAGGGGTTCTTGCCGCGGTCGAGGAACTGCATGCGCTCGAAGATCAGCGGCGCCACCCACTGCTCGCTGCCGCGATGGAGCCGGAACGGAACCTTGACGAAGCGCTTCAGCTCGCGCCGGGTCTTCACCGGCCTGATCGACAGGCTTGCCATGGGGGCCGCAACCTACACTCTCCGTAGATGAGCGAGACCGCGAAGGCCCCGGTCGACGTCTTCGAGAAGGCCCGCAGCCACGATCGGCTCGAGCAGCTCGAAGCGGCGAAAGAGCACGACCTCCTCCCCTACTTCCGCCTGCTCACCTCGCAGGCCGGCCCCATGGTCGAGATGGAGGGCCGGGAGACGATCATGCTCGGCTCCAACAACTACCTCGGGCTGACCGGCGACGAACGGGTCAAGGGCGGCGCCCGCGAGGCGCTCGAGACCTACGGCACCGGGGTCACCGGCTCGCGCCTGCTCAACGGCACCACCCCCCTGCACCTCGACCTCGAGCGCGAGCTGGCCGAGTGGATGCGGACCGAGGACGCGATCGTCTTCACCACCGGCTACCAGGCCAACGTCGGCTGCATCGGCACGATTCTCGCCCCGGGCGACACCGTCATCTGCGACTCCGGCGACCACGCCTCGATCCTCGACGGCTGCCGGCTCTCCGGCGCCAAGCTGCGGCCCTTCCGCCACAACCGCATGGACAAGCTGGAGAAGATGCTGCAGCGCGCGGCCGCGGACGGCGGCGGCGTCCTCGTCATCGTCGACGGCGTCTTCTCGATGGAGGGCGACGTCTGCGACCTGCCGCGCATCGTCGAGCTCTGCAAGGCGTACAGCGCGCGGCTGATGGTCGACGAGGCGCACGGGGCCGGGGTGCTCGGCGCCCGTGGCGCCGGCGCCTGCGAGCTGTTCGGCTTGGAGGACGAGGTCGACCTGCGGATGGGCACCTTCTCCAAGAGCCTCGCCTCCTGCGGCGGCTTCATCGCCGGCCCCGCCGACGTCGTCGAGTACCTGCGGATCAGCTCGCGCTCGTTCGTCTTCAGCGCCTCCGCCGTGCCCGCCGCGGTGGGAGCGGCGCTGGCGGCGCTGCGGGTGATTCGCGAGGAGGGCCCGGCGCTGTTCGAGCGCCTGCTCGACAACTCCGAGTACCTGCGCGAGGGCCTGCGCCACCTGGGGCTGAAGGTGATCGAGCCGGGCACGCTGCCCGACGGCAGCGTCGCGACGACGCCGGTGGTGCCGGTGGTCGTCGGCGACGACTGGCAGGCGGTGCTGCTCTGGAAGGCCCTGTTCGATGCCGGCGTCTACACCAACGTCGCGATTCACCCGGCGGTGCCGCCTGGCGGGGCGCTGCTCCGCACCAGCCTGATGGCGACCCACGAGCGCGAGCACCTCGACGGCGCCCTCGGCACGATCGCCAGGGTGATCCAGGACTTCCCGGACCTGCCGCGGTCCTAATCCGCCGATAACGGATTCTTGACATCCCCCGTCGGGGGTAGTTTCAGGCTCGTCCGGTTGGGGACCGGTCCTCGACTCGGTCGAAATTGTTGCTCTTAGCGACCGACCCGACCTTCGCGGCGGTCACCCCGGTTGACGGTCGGCACCCCCACGGCATAGCTTGGCCTTCTCGCCGAACACCCCGGGCGGGGTGGACGAATTGAGAACTCGATCCGACCCGGACCACGGTCCCCAAGCCGGTGGTCCTCGGTCGGAAAGCGAGATACCCAGTTAACCGATTCCTTGAAGGGAGGAGTCCCAGTGGACGCTGCCACCATGGCACCCGCAACGCCTACCGCATCCTCGATGGAGCCCCCGCAGCACATGCGGGCGCTCGAACGAGCCAACCTTGTCCGTCTGGCCCGGGCCGAGTTGAAGCGCGAGATCGCTCGCGGAGACAGAGATCCCTCGCAGGTGGTGGATGAGTGCCCCTGGGAGACCGAGAGCATGACCATCGCCGAGCTGCTGACCAGCCAGCGCCGGTGGGGCCGCACCCGGGCCCGCAAATTCCTTCTGCCGCTCTCCCTGAACGAGAACAAGCAGCTCGGCACGCTGACCTCGCGCCAGCGCCGCCTGCTCTCCACCGAACTCGCCGCGCGCGGCCCCGGCCGCGAAGCGCTGACCGTCTAGACCTCCCCGGCAGCTAGCCGCGCATTCCGCCGACCCGGAAGCTGAGGCCTCCGGAGGCGCGCTGGAATGCGCGGCGGGCGAGGAAAAAGACGATCGCGAAGGCGACCGCCCCGATCGGCAGCGCCACCGCCAGGACCTGGTCGCCGACGTAGAAGACGCCGCCGGTGACGAGGACGAAGACCGCTCCCGCCAGCAGGGTCGTGTGCGAGCGGTAGCCGGCGAAGTGCTCGCGGGCGGCCACCTCGAGACCGCCGAGACCGGCGCAGACGACACCGATCCCGATCGCCGTGGGGTGCCCGCCGATAACGCCGATCGCCAGCGAGACGATGCCGGCGAAGATGACTATCTCGGCAAGCGGGAACTTCCCCCAGGGAGCGGGTGGGCGATCGTCGGGCGCCGCGACGCGACGCGCCGGCTTCGGCGCGGGCCCAGCGGGCGCCGTCTCCGGCACCGCTCGCTTCGCCCGCTTTGCCCGCCTCTTCTTGCTCAACGGCCGCAAGCCGCCCGGCTAACGGGCATCCCGACGAGACCTTGACCCGCCACCACCCCATCAGCATCCCGATCGGCCCCAGCCGGGGCCGCGAGTGCCAGTGGCCGCAGCCAGGCTCGCCGAGGTCGTCGCGGCTGATCCGAACCCACTTGAAGTCGGCCGGCGAGGCCAGCATCCGCCGCAGCAGCTCGCGGTTGGCGGTCTCGGCCGCGGCGCGCTCGCGCAGGGCCACGCGCGCCCCACCGACGCGGTCCGCGAGGTCGTCGCGCAGGCGCTCCAGCTCACCGAGGTCGAGGACCCGCGGCTCGGGCGCGACGGCTCCGACCCGATGCTTGATCTCGGTGCGGCCGAAGGCCTCGCCGAGAAGACCGGCGAGCTCGCGCTCGAGCCGGCCGATCTGGCGCCGCAGCTCAAGTCGGGCGAGGCGCTCGTCGACCGCGACGCCTGGCGCCGGCGAATGGTCTCTTGCGAGCAATTGCTGCATCGTCCTCTCCCGAGTGTAGATCACCGCAGCGTCGCCGCCGCCATCCAGAGAGCCTCGTCGACCGCGATCTGCGGCACCCCCTTGACCTGGATCGCGGCGAGCGCCAGCCGCCGGCTGCCCTCCTCGACCCCGAACCCCTCGCCGGTGACGCCGAAGAGCAGGCCGACCGGCCGCCGCTCGTCGGCGATCGTCAGCGTCCCCTGCGTGAGCTCGCCTTTCCGGCCCGCCAACGCCTCGCCAGGCGCCGAGTCGCGAATGCAGAGGGTGCCCTCGAGGCGATCGGCGTCGAAGGCCCTGAGGGCGATGCCGGTCTCGGCGGTGGCGACGGTGAGCGCGTCGGCGGGCAGCCCCTGGCTCTTGTAGGCACCGTCGTGAAGGCGCTCGAAGGCGAGCTGCTCGACCGGCGTCCGCGTGCGATCGGGGTCGAGCCCGATCTGGCGGAAGAAGACCCGGTAGGCCCAGGGGATCGGCCGTTCGCGCATGTGGATCGCCTGCGCTCCGTAGAAGCGGTCGGAGAGGTCGCGCAACCGCCGGCGCACCGGCTCCGGGCTGCGGCCGGGGCTGGCGTCGACCTCGACCCAGGCGATCCCGAGGCCGGGGAACTCGGCGGCGATGTGCGGCGCCACCCAGCCCTGCTGCGGGGTCGGCTCCCAGCCGCTCTGGGGCTCGGCGGGCTTGCCGCTCACGACGCCCGCTCCGCCGCTCCAGTGGCCTTCAGCAAGCGCTCGACCCGGGCCGTGACAGCAGCGATGGTGAGATCGCCGATGGCGGCGCTCTCGAGCGTGCCGCCGGGGTAGACGTAGGCGATGGTTGGGCACCCACCGACCCTGTAGAGGCTGGCGACAGCGCCGTCGCGGTCGAAACCGACCGGCATCTTCCAGCCGTGCCGCCGAACCAGATCCCGCACCGTGCCGCGATCGTCGCGAATATCCAGCGAGAGGAAGTTCACGCGTCCACGGTACCGCTCGTAGACGGCATCGACGATGTCCTGCTGTTCGGCGCAATCGCCCCCCTTGTTGAACCAAAACGAGATCACCAGCGGCCGCCCGAAGAAGTCGCAGACCCGCAGTGCTTCCGCGGTCGAGATCCCGCAGGCCGGACTGCGCCGGGCGCCGTCGGGACAGGGCACGGCGGCGCTTTCGCAATCGTCCTGGGAGACGTTGGCATCCCCTTCGAGCTCGCCCGCGGCGGCGGGAACCGCGAACTCCGGCAGCGGCCAGTGCGGCGGCTGGCGGTCGAGCCCGAGCGTGCCCTCCCCCCCGCCGCTGCCGACGGTCTGGATCAGGGCGACGACGATGACCGCGAGGAAGAGCAGGCCGACGATGACGGAGTAGCGGTCCCTCATCGCTCCTCGATCCAGATCAGTGCCGCGGGCAAGACCAGCATCACCCCAAGCAGAGCGGCGATGAGGTCGATCACGGTGACGAAGCCGAAGTCCCGCAGCATCTGGATGTCGCTGGCGACCAGCACCGCGAAGCCGGCGATCGCGGTCGCGGCCGAGGCGAGCACCGCGGCCCCGGTCCGCGCGTAGGCGTGGCGAAGCGCCGCCTCGACTCCGGCATCCTCCCGGCGCTCCTCGTGGAAACGGCCGGCGAGGATCACCGCGAACTCGGTCGCGATCGCGATCGTCAGGGCGCCTAACGCCGCCGACATCGGGTTCAGCGGGGTACCGGTGAGCCAGAGCAGCAGCGAAGCCCAGCCGGTCGCCAGCACGGTCGGAACCAGCGGCACCAGGGCGCGGACGGCCGAGCGGTAGACGACCAGCAGCACCAGCGCCACCGCCAGGAGGCCCGCGAGGGTCAGCCAGTAGCGGCTGCCGGAGAGATCGGAGGCCGATTCGGCGGCGATCACCGGCAGCCCCGCGAGCGCCACCTCGACCCCCGCGGGTGGCCCGCCGCGGCTGCCGGGCTCGCCGATCTCGGCCCGTACCCGCTCGATCAACGCCTGCTGATCCGCAAGCGACTGGGCGCGAATGCCGAAGGAGAGGAGCGCCTGGTGGCCGACAGTCCCGGTTCGAGGGTCGACCGGGGCGACCTGCCGCAGTGCGTAGGGCGAGAGCGCCGTCAGGGTTTCTTCGATTCCCCGTCGGGTCGGTTGGATCCCGCCCCGGGTGAGGAAGTCCGACAACGCCGGCCCCGGGCAGACCTCGGCTTCCAGGCAACTCGGGTTTTCGCCCCGGTACCCGTTCGCGCGCAGGACCCGCTGCTTGAACGCGGCCATCCACTCGATCGTCGCGGGATCCGTCAGGTCCGGTGCGGTGACCCCGACATCGAGCTGCCCGGAGACCCCCGTCATCTCTTCGACCTCGTCCAGGTCCCGCACGGCCGCCAAGTTCTGCGGCGCCAGGGACTGGACGTTCGCGGTGGTCTCGATCTGGGTGCCGACGGCCCAGCCGATCAGGGCCAGGGCTAGGCCGACCCCCAGCACGGGGAGCGGGTGGTCGATCGCCAGGGACAGGAGGCGCGTCGGCGGGCGGGTCCTGTCGGGGAGATGTGGCTCGCGTCCTCCGGAGTGCGGGCGGGAGCCCCATCTCCCCGCCACCCGCCCGAGGGGCGTCCTTTCCCTGGGTCCGGTGCGCCTCAGACTGAGGGCGGCGGAGCCCGCGATGAGCGCGAGGACGAACGAGATGCCGACGCCGGCGATCAGGAGCAGGCCGAAGCTGCGGATCATCGGGATCGGGGAGAACTGGAGGGCTAGGAAACCCGCGGCCGTCGCGAGGCAGGCGGTGGCGATGGTTGGAGCGCCGCTGGTGGCTGCCGCGCGGGCTGCCTCTACCCCAGTCGAGCCGGACTCGACCGCCTCGTCAAATCTCGCTTGGAGCTGGATCGCGTAGTCGACGGCGAGGCCGATCAGGACCGGGAGGACGGCGATCGAAGCCATCGTCAGGCTGCCGCCGAAGAGGGCGAAAAGGCCGAAGACGAGCGCGGCGGCGACGAGGGCCAGCGCCAATGGAAGCAGCCAGGGCCGCGAGCGGAAGACCAGGAAGAGGGTCAACGCCATCACCACTAGGGAGACCGCGAAGAGGACGAGCAGGGCGTCCTCGAGAGCGCCCGCCAGGGCGTCGACGACGACCGGGGCGCCGGAAACGACGTAACTGCCGCCCTTGAGCTCGAAGCACGGGGCCGGTTTGCCGTTCTCGGCGCAGATCTTGCGCGGGGTCGTGTCCGCGACCGCCGCTTCGATCAGCTCGATCGCCCGCCGCCGCTCCCCCTCGGTGAGGTCCGGCTTGAGGCGGATGACGATCTGCGCCGAGTGGCTGTTCGGGAAGAGGTAGGCGAGGCGTGACTTCGGCGTACCGCGGGCGCGGCTGAGGTCGAAGACGACGGTGGCGACGAAATCGGGGTTGTCGAGCGTCGGCGCGGTGGTGATCCCGTAGCGGGTGGCGATCTCCAGCAGGAAGGCGCGGAATTTGTCCGGCGCCACGTGCCGGGCGAGGCGCCGCAGCTGGCGATCGATCTGGACGACCGCCTCGTTGAGGAAGGTCGCCGGGCCGGAGACGAACTCGACCGGGTCCAGCTCGGCCAGCTCGGCGCACGGCCCGGGGATCGGCTTCGCCCCCTTCGGGACGTTCCCGGAGAGGCAGCCCTCGAGCCGCAGCAGGCGGAAGACGTTGGCGCTGAGGATCAGCCGCTGCAGATCGCCGCGTGCGAGGACCACGACCGGTTCTTCGCCGAAGGACTGGCGCACCTGCTGCGTCGCCTGGTAGGTCGGGGTATCGGTGTCGACCAGAGTTCCGACCCCGGCGTCGGTGGGGATCCGGGTCGCGCCGACGGCGCCGACCACCGCCAGCACCGCGCAGACCGCCAGCACCGCCCGGGCATGGCCGGCGGCCCACGCCGCGACGCGGCCGAACCACCGCCCAGCGCTCAACTCAAGGCCGTTCCAGGGGTGCGATACCCACCGGGACAGTCCTTAGTCCATCGAGAGCGGGCCGCTGACATCGGCCCGGAGGAACTGGGACACGAACTGATTTTCGGAGTCGAAAAGCTCTTCTTTCGGCCCCGACTCGACGATCTTGCCGTTCCAAAGCACGGCGAGGAAGTCAGCGATGCGGCGCGCCGTGTTGAGATCGTGGCTGATCACCAGGTAGCAGCCGCCGTTCTCGGCGTGGACCTCGCGGATCAGCTCGCAGAGCAGTGCCGTGCGGACCGGGTCGAGGCCCGAGTCGGGCTCGTCGAACATCACGATTGCCGGTTCCAGCACCAGCGCCCGGGCAAACCCGGCGCGCTTGCGCATGCCGCCCGAGAGCTCGTTCGGCATCTTGTAGGTGGCCTCGGTCAGGCCCACCTCTCGAAGTCGGCGGTTGACGATCTCGCCGATCTCCTCCTCGCTTTTGTCGGTGTGTTGCCGCAGCGGGAAGCAGGTGTTGTCGTAGATGTTCATCGAGCCGAAGAGGGCGCCGTCCTGGAACAGCAGGCCGAACTTTTTGCGCACGTCGAAGAGTTCGTCGTCGGTCATGTTCGGGATCGATTCGCCGTGGACGAGGACATCGCCGGAGTCCGGGTAGAGCAGGCCGACGATGTGCTTGATCAGCACGCTCTTGCCGGTCCCCGAGGGGCCGAGCACCATCGAGACCTGGTTCTCGGGAAGGCCGAGATTGAGGCCGTTGAGGATGCGGGCGCGGCCGAACTGTTTGACCAGGTCGATGATCTCGATCGCGTCTTCGCCACCGTGGTCGAGTTTCTTGCCGGTGTGGAATCGGTAGGGATCGTGCTCGCTGGGGTCGACGCCGGGAATGACGAAATCGCGCCCCATCACCGCGCCGTCCTCGCTCACGTAGGGACCGCTCGCCTCGGCGCTTTGGGGATGCCCCGGCTCTTCGCCGGCCCTGGCGCCCACCGGCTCGGCCAGCTCGGCGCTGGTCTCGGCCTCCTGCTCGAACTCGGTGCCCTCGGTCTCGTTGATGCGCTCTTGCTCGTCCATCGACACTTCAGCCTCCTATCGGCGCCCTCGGGTTGGCTCCCCAGAAAACGAGGGTCCCAAGCATCCCGATGATGTGGACTAAGACGATGTTGAGGACCATCGACTTCGCGGTCGCGGTCCCCACCCCGACCGGCCCGCCAGAGGCGGTGTAGCCGTAGTAGCAGCCGACCATCACGATCGCGGTCGCCATCACCATGCCCTTGATCAAGCTGAAGATCAGGTCAGGGGGGTTCTGGAACATCCAGAAGATCAGGAAGTAGCCGCCCGAGGAGACGTCGCCGATCTGCTCGACGACGGCGAGGTAGCTGGCCAGGTACATGATTCCGATCCCGACCAGGTACATGAACGGGAAAGAGATCCAGGCGGCGAGCAGGCGGGTCGCGCAGAGGAAGGTGACCGGGGGCACGCCCATCACCTCGAGCGCGTCGATCTCGTCGGAGATCCGCATCGCCCCGAGCTCGGCGACGATCCCGGTCCCGACCTTGGCCGCCAGCATGTAGCCGAAGGCGTAGGGCATGATCTCGCGCAGGTCGCACCAGGCGGAGAAGACGCCGGCGTAGGCAGGGGCACCCTGGGCGCGCAGCAGGTAGGCGCCCTCGATCCCGCATTGCAAGCCGAGGGTGAAGACCAGGCCCCAGATGATCAGGGCGGAGCCGAGGATCAGGATGCCGGCCTGACGCAGGCTCTCGCCGAAGAAGCGGAAGACGCGGCCGGAGTAGACGAGGCCGGCGAGGCGTGAGGAGAAGCGGGCGATCTCCCCGAACGAGTCGAGCCAGCCGCGCGGAACCTCGAGCCAGGGGTTCATCGGATCGTTTGCAGCTCGGGGTTGGTGGCGAGCAGGGTCTGGGTGAAGACGTAGTTGAAGGCGAAGACGCCCATGAAGGAGATGACGACGGCCTCGTTGACGGCGCGGCCGACGCCGGCGGCGCCGCCGGACGCGGTCATCCCTTTGTAGGAGCAGACGACCGCGATCAGCGCCCCAAACAGGGTGCACTTGACGACCGAGCCCCAGAGGTCGGTAATCGAGGCGTTGGAGAAGAGGGTGGCGAAGAAACCGCCGAGCGGCTGGTTGTAGAGCATCTCGGTGAGGATGCCGCCGCTGATCCCGAAGACCAGGGCGTAGATGTCGAGCAGGCCGGTGATCAACATCAGCGAGAGGAAGCGCGGCACGACCAGGTTCTTGATCGGGTCGACGCCGAGCACCTGCAGGGCGTCGAGCTCCTCGCGGATCTTGCGGGCGCCGAGGTCGGCGGTGATCGCGGTGCCGGCGACGCCGGCGACGACGACGGCGGTCACGAACGGGGCGAACTCGCGGATCGAGGCGAGCACGAAGAAGCCGCCGAGCCGGTCGAGGGCACCGAACAGAGAGAGGAAGTTAGCCGCCTGCAGGCCCGGGGCGCCGAAGCCAAAGGCCACGGTGGAGACCAGTAGCGGGAACCAGCAGAGCTGCAGGGCGAAGAGGAACTGGCCGATGAACTCCTCGCCATAGGGGTAGGGCGGCTTGACCGCGGAGACGAGCGTACGCGCGGTGAGGATCATCATGTCCCCGACCACTTCGAACAGCGACTTGGCGGGCAGAAATGCCCTGTTGACCGCGGATCCGACCATCTGCTCCTCCGATGAGCTGCGCCGCACGCACGCGGCGCCCCACTCGAAATTGAGTGTATGGGATGCGTCAGCCCCACGGTTAGCCGAGTGTTGAGATCCGACTAACACGCTCCGGTGCGGGCGAAAAGCGCATGGAGGCGGGGAAAGCCCGTGCTATGTTGCGGCCGCTTTGCGGGGGACCGGAAGACATTCCCGGCGTTCCCGCCTCCAAGCCACCGCGACTGGGGTTGCCGCGCTGGCGGTGGCGGCGCTTCTCAGCGCCTGCGGTGGGGAATCCCCGTCCGACGCGAACGAGCACGCCGGCACCTACGACGTCAAGGTGACCGCGGCGAGCTTCGCGACCGAACAGCGGCTCGGCCAGACCTCGCTGCTGGAACTGGGCGTTCGCAACACCGGCAAGAAGACGCTGCCGACGCTGGCGGTGACGTTCGCGATCGCCGGCAAGGACGGCTCCGCGTCGGCGCTGCCGTTCGGCATCAGCGACCCGCAGCCGGGGCTCTCCCAGCCCGACCGCCCGGTCTGGGTGCTGGCGGCGACCTACCCGCGCCTGCGCGGCTCCTCCGACCCAGGTGGGGCCTCGACGTCGAACGCCAGGACCTTCTCCTTCGGCCCGCTGAAGCCGGGTGCGACGACGCGGGCGGTCTGGAAGCTGAGCGCGGTCAAAGCCGGCAAGTTCACCCTGAAGTACCAGGTCAACGCCGGGCTCAGCAACGACGTCAAGACGCAGACGACCGGCGGCGTCGCCCCCGGCGGCTCCTTCGCCACCGATGTCTCCGCGGTGCCGCCGGACGTAGAAGTCACCAACAGCGGCGAAGTGGTCGAAAAGGCGCAGCAGCGCCGGCGCAGCACCCCCGGCGAATAACGGCCGCCCACAGCGGGTAGCTTGCCTCGCATGCGCCGGGCCTCGACCTTTGCCATCGCCGTCGCCGCCCTCCTGGCGTTGGCCCTGCCGGCGTGCGGCGCCGCCAACGAGCCCGATCCCGGCGCCCGCTCCAGCAAGGGCGGTGGCGTCGGCCTGAAGAAGATCGGCGACTTCGAGGAACCGGTCTACGTAACCGGGGCACCCGGATTTCCCAAGCTGCTGTTCGTGGTCGAGCAAGCCGGGCGGGTGATCGTCCTCGAGAACGGTCGCCCCGCCGGCACCTTCCTCGACCTGCGCTCCCAGGTCGGCTTCGGCGGCGAGCGTGGCCTGCTCTCGATCGCCTTCCCCGGTGACTACGCCGCCAGCAAGCGCCTCTACGTCTATTACACCGACAAGGCCGGGAACATCCGGATCGACGAATTCAAGCGCCGCGGCGCCACCCGCGCCGCCGCCGGGTCGCAGCGCCAGGTGATCGAGATCCCGCACCCGGTCAACTCCAACCACAACGGCGGCCAGCTCCAGTTCCTCGACGGACTCCTCTACTTCGGCACCGGCGACGGCGGCTCCGGCGGCGACCCCCCTAACAACGCCCAGAACAAGGACGTGCTGCTCGGCAAGCTGCTGCGGATCGACCCGCGCCCATCGGGAGGGCGCCCCTACTCGGTCCCGCCCTCGAACCCGTTCGTCGGCGCCCCCGGCCGCGACGAGATCTACAGCTACGGCCTGCGCAACCCGTTCCGCTTCTCCTTCGACACGGTCAGCGCTGGGCAGCCGCGAATCGCGATCGGCGACGTCGGCCAAAACCAGTTCGAGGAGCTCGACTACACGTCAGTCGCCGCCGCCGCCGGCGCCAACTTCGGCTGGGACGCGCTCGAGGGCTTCGCCCCGTACCGCGACGAAAACAGCGGCACCAGCGACCCCGGCGGGACCGTGAAGCCGATCTTCGCCTACTCCCATGGCCGCGGCGGCAGCTGCTCGATCATCGGCGGCTATGTCGTCGCCGACCGCAGTCTGCGCTCGCTCTACAAGCACTACGTCTACGCCGACCTCTGCGAGGGACAGCTGCGCAGCCTCGTCCCGCACCTGAAGAAGGCGAGCGGCGAGCGCAAGCTCGGCCTCGCCGTGACCAGCCCCACCTCGTTCGGCGAAGACGACGCCCATCACCTCTACGTCAGCTCGCTCGATGGGCCGGTCTACCGGCTCGTCCCCCGCTGAACGGGGTTCGCCCCCCTCCCCCCGAGCCGGGTACTCTTGGCTGACCAGCCAAGGGTCGACGAAGGGAGCACCCAGTGGAGAGCGGTACCGCCGAGACCAGCACCGGGACGAACGGGGCAGTGAACGGCGCCGCCGCGCCCGTCGCCGAGACGTTCGAGGTCCTCAACCCCGCGACCGGCGAGCTCGTCGAGAAGGTCGCGATCGACTCGCCCGAGGTCGTCGCCGAGACCGTCGCCCGCGTCCGCGCCAATCAGGCCGAGTGGGAGGCGATCGGGATCGAGGGTCGCTACCACTGGCTCGGCAAGCTGCGCGACTGGATGCTGGACAACCAGACCCGAATCCTCGACACGATGCAGGAGGAGACCGGCAAGGTCCGCGCCGACGCCGCCAACGAGCCCGCCTACCTCGCCGACCTGATCAATTACTACGGCACCAGGGCCGCCAAGTTCATCGGCGAAGAGAGCGTGCGCCCGCACTCGCCGCTGTTGATGAGCAAGAAGCTGCGGGTCCAGTACCGGCCGCACCCGGTGGTCGGCATCATCAGCCCCTGGAACTTCCCGCTGATCCTCGCCCTCGGCGACGCCGTGCCGGCGCTGCAGGCCGGGGCGGCGGTTGTGATCAAGCCCTCCGAGTTCACGCCCCTGGGGCTGGCCGAGATCGTCGACGTCTGGAAGAACGAGATCGGTGCGCCCGATGTCTTCGACTGCGTGCAGGGCATCGGCGAGACCGGCGGCGCCCTGGTCGACAACGTCGACTTCATCCAGTTCACCGGCTCCGACCGCACCGGCCGCAAGGTGATGGCGCGGGCGGCGGAGACGCTGACCCCGGTCAGCCTCGAGCTCGGCGGCAAGGATCCGATGATCGTCCTCGCCGACGCCGACGTCGACCGCGCGGCCAACGCGGCCACCTACGGCGGCATGATGAACTCCGGCCAGATCTGCATGTCGGTCGAGCGGATCTACGTCGAGGAGCCGATTTACGACGAGTTCGTGTCGAAGCTGACCAAGAACGTCGGCAAGCTGCGCCAGGGCGCCGACACCGACCGCGATCTCAAGGACGTGGGCGCGATGACCTCGCCCAACCAGGCGGCGATCGTCGCCGACCACGTCGACGACGCGCTGGCGAGCGGCGCCAAGGCGACCACCGGCGGCAAGCGGCTGCAGGGACCCGGCGACTACTTCGAACCGACCGTGCTGGTCGACGTCGACCACTCGATGAAGGTGATGCGCGACGAGACCTTCGGCCCGGTGGTCGGGGTGATGAAGGTGCGCGACGCCGAGGAGGCGCTGCGGCTCGCCAACGACAGCCCGTACGGGCTCTCCGGCTCGGTCTTCGGCGAGAAGGAGCGGGCCGAGCGGATCGCCCGCCGGGTCGAGTGCGGCGCCGTCAACGTCAACGACGTGCTCGTCAACTACATCGCCACCGACGTCCCGATGGGCGGCTGGAAGCAGTCGGGGATCGGCTACCGCCACGGCGAACCGGGGATCAAGAAGTACTGCCGCACCGAGTCGGTCGTGATCACCCGCTTCGGGGGCAAGCGCGAGCCGAACTGGTTCCCGGTCCCCAAAGGACGCACGATCATCGGCGGCTGGGCGGTTCGGGCGATCAACGGGCGCGGGCTCCGCGGTCGGTTTGGGCCGCGGCGGAGATAACGCCAGCGCTTAAGGAGGACGTGGGTCCCCTCCCCCGGAGACCGTCGCGCAGCTGGGGCGCTGCAACTGATTCATACGCGGTTCCTTGAGCCTCCGGGTGAGGGGACCCACGTCCTCCTCACGAACCCCGGTATCTCTCGCGGCGAGGGACGGCAGCTGCGCGCCAAGGTGGTGAACCACAGATGCGCGCGCTCGGCGAGTGAATTGGGGGCGCGTGATGGTCGGAGGTGGACACCCTCCCGCGAAGGCTCAAGGAACCACGTCCGGAAGCGGTTGCAGCGACCCAGCTGCGCGACGGTCTTCGCGGGAGGGGGTCCACCTCCGACCCACGCTCACCAACCGTCCCTAACGCGGTCGGTAGCCTCTTTAAGTTCATGGCCGAACGGGACTTCATAGCGGCAGTTCAGGAGCGAGTCGTTGTTTTCGATGGCGGCATGGGCGCGACTCTGGAGATGTTCGAGCTGAGCCAGGAGGACTACGGCGGGCTCGCGGGGAAGTGCCACGAGGCGCTGGTCCTGAACCGGCCCGACGTGATCGAGGGGGTCCACAGCTCGATGCTGGATGCCGGCGCCGAGGTGGTCGAGACCGACACCTTCCAGGCTTCGCGGCTGAAGCTGGAGGAGTGGGGGCTCGGCGAGCACACGCTGGAGATCAACACCAAGGCCGCCGAAATCGCCCGCAAGGCGGCCGGCGAGCAGCGCTTCGTCGCCGGCTCGATCGGGCCGACCGGCTTCCTCCCGGCCTCGACCGACCCGACGCTCGGCAACATCTCCTTCGCCACCCTGGTCGAGGTCTTCGCCGAACAGGCGCGCGGCCTGGTCGAGGGCGGCGCCGACCTGATCATCATCGAGACCGCGCAGGACATCCTCGAGGTGAAGGCGGCGATCTTCGGCGCCCGCGAGGCCTTCGCGGCGACCGGCCGCACGCTGCCGATCCAGACCAGCGTCTCCCTCCTCCCCAACGGCGGCAAGATGCTGCTCGGCACCGACATCCAGGCGGTGCTGACGACGCTGCGCGCGCTCGACGTCGACGTGATCGGGCTCAACTGCTCGACCGGGCCGGAGGACATGCGCGACGCGATCCGCTTCCTCGGCGAGACCAGCCCGCTGCCCGTCCACTGCATCCCCAACGCCGGCCTGCCGTTGCAGGGCCCCGACGGCGAGACGATCTTCCCGGAAAAGCCGGGACCGCTGGCGGCGACGCTGGGCGAGTTCGTCGAGCGCTACGGCGTCGGCATCGTCGGCGGCTGCTGTGGGACGACTCCCGAGCACATCGCGGCGATCGCCGAGCAGGTCAAGGGCCGCGTCCCCGACGCGCGCCCCGCCCCGAGGCCGATCGAGGTCTCCTCGATGATGACCTCGACCGCGCTCGTGCAGGAGCCGCGCCCGACCCTGGTCGGCGAGCGGGTCAACTCGCAGGGCTCGAAAAAGGCGAAGGAGCTGCTGCTCGCCGACGACTACGACGGCCTCGTCCAGGTCGCCGAAGACCAGGTCGAAGGCGGTGCCCACGTGCTCGACCTCTGCGTGGCGCTGACCGAGCGCCAGGACGAGGACGAGCAGATGAGCGCGGTGGCGAAGCGGGTCTCGCTGACCCAGCCGACGCCGATCCAGGTCGACTCGACCGAACCCGAGGTGCTGAAAGCGGCGCTGGAGACGATCCCCGGGCGGGCGATCGTCAACTCGATCAACCTCGAGGCCGGCCGCGACAAGGCCGACACGGTGATTCCGCTGGCGAAGGCGCACGGGGCGGCGCTGATCGCGCTGACGATCGACGAGGTTGGGATGGCGAAGACGGCCGCGCGCAAGGTCGAGATCGCGCAGAGAATTCGCGAGATCGCCTGCGAAGAGCACGGGCTCGAGCCCGAGGCGCTGATCTTCGACGCACTCACCTTCACCCTCACCACCGGCGACGAGGAGTGGAAGCCGTCGGCCGTGGAGACGATCGAGGGGATCCGCCGGATCAAGGCGGAGATTCCCGGGGTCAAGACCTCGCTCGGCGTCTCCAACGTCTCCTTCGGGATCTCGCCGCGGCCGCGGGCGATCCTCAACTCGGTTTTCCTCCACCACTGCGTCGAGGCCGGGCTCGACCTGGCGATGGTCAATCCGAACCACATCACGCCCTACGGCGAGATCTCCGAGGAAGAGCGCGAGCTGACCAACGACCTCGTCTTCAACCGGCGCGAGGATGCGCTGGAGCGCTTCATCTCCCACTTCGAGTCCCAGGGCGAGGAGGCCGCGGCCGAGGTTGCCGACCCGACCGCCGGCATGGAGCCCGAGGAGGCCCTGCACTGGCACATCCTGCGCCGCAAGAAGGGCGGGGTCGAGGACCAGATCGAGCGCTCGGTGGAGAAGATCGGCGCCGTTCCGACCCTGAACGAGGTGCTGCTGCCGGCGATGAAGGAGGTCGGCGACAAATTCGGAGCCGGCGAACTGATCCTGCCCTTCGTGCTGCAGTCGGCCGAAGTGATGAAGCGCGCCGTGGCGCAACTGGAGAACCACCTGGACCGGATCGACGGCCACACCAAGGGCAAGGTCGTGATCGCGACCGTCTTCGGCGACGTCCACGACATCGGCAAGTCGCTCGTCAACACGATCCTCACCAACAACGGCTACACCGTGATCGACCTCGGCAAGCAGGTCCCGATCGACGCGATCATCGAGGCCGCGGTCGAGAACGACGCCGACGCGATCGGCCTCTCCGCATTGCTGGTCTCGACCTCGAAGCAGATGCCGGCCTGCATCCAGGAGCTGCACCAGCGCGGGCTCGGGTTCCCGGTGCTGATCGGCGGCGCCGCGATCAATCGCGACTTCGGCCGCCGCACGCTCTACCCCAAGGGCCGCGAGTCCGACGACATCTACGAGCCCGGCGTCTTCTACTGCAAGGACGCCTTCCAGGGACTCGACACGATGGACGCGCTGGTCGACGAGCCCGCCCGCGCCGCCCTGGTCGAGCGGATCCGGGCCGAGGCCAAGCAGCTGCGCGAGAAGCCGGTGGTGGTCGACGACTCACCGCCGGTAACCGACGACAGCGTTCGCTCCTCCACCCGCACCGACGTGGCGATCCCGGCACCGCCCTACTGGGGAGCGCGGGAGATCGCCGTCGACCTCGCCGACGTCTACCCGTACCTCGACCGCCACGTTCTCTTCAAGCTGCACTGGGGCGGGCGCGGGGTCAAGGGCGAGGCCTGGCGGCAGCTGGTCGAGGGCACGGACGAGGAGGAGGGCTTCGCGCCGCGGTTGGAGCGGATGTGGCGCGAGCAGGATTACCTGCGCCCGCGCGCGCGCCTCGGCTACTTCCCCTGCAACGCGGACGGCAACGAGCTCGTCGTCTTCGACCCTGAGGATCCCGAGCGCGAGATCGAGCGCTTGGTCTTCCCGCGCCAGCCCAAGCACGACCGCATCTGCCTGGCCGACTTCTACCGCCCACTCGATTCAGGCGAACGCGACGTCGTCGCCCTGCAGGGCGTCACCGTCGGCCCCGAGGTGACCGAGTTGATCGAGCGGCTCGAGCGGGAAGGTGAGTTCGCCGAACAACTCTTCGTCCATGGCCTCGGCGTGCAGTCGGCCGAGGGCCTGGCCGAGTGGCTGCACTCCGACGTCCGCCGCCAACTCGAGATCGAAGCCGACCAGGGTCGGCGCTACTCCTGGGGCTACCCCGCCTGCCCGGACCAGTCCGAGCACGAGAAGGTCTGGCGCCTGCTCGGCCTCGAGGAGATCGGCATGACCCTCTCCGACGGCTTCGCGGTGATGCCCGAGCAGTCGACGGTGGCGATCGTCGCCCACCACCCGCAGGCCGTCTACTTCGGAATGAAGTCCGGCTTCATCCCCGCCGAGAAGGCACCGGACGAGCTGATCGCGGGAACCGACCGCGGCGGCGAGCTGCCGCCCGAGTCGGACCCGGCGGAGGGCGGCGAGGATCCCATCGCCGCTCCCGAGCTGAGTCGCTGAGCCTCAGCTGACGCGCGCCGGATGCAGGGCCGGCCGCTGCCAGTTCTGGCTCTTATAAGCCTCCTTGAAGCCCGCCCGGCGCAGGTTGCGGTGGGCAGCGGAGATCCGCTCGGGATCGCGTTCCCCGAGCTCGACGAAGGCGGTGTGGCAACCCGCCTCCTGAGCGTCGAGCAGGCGCCGCCGCAATAGCTGCGTGTTGCAGCCGCGACCGCGACCGTGCTCGAGAGTGGTCCCCGGGCAGATCTGCGCGATGCCGTCCTGGATCAGCATCGAGCCGGCCGCGACCACCTCCCCCTCGGGTCCGAGCGCCGCCGTGTAGCAGCGCCAGTCCCGCACCTGCGGCAGGCCGAAGAAGAGCGTCCCGGCGGTGACCGGGAGATTGAGCATTGCGGCCGCGATCGAGCTCAGGGCTTCGCCGTCGGCTTCGTCCTGGCCGAGCTCGAAGATCGTGATCGTCGGGTCCTCCGGCAGCTCCGGCGGCGAGGTGTCGCGAATCAGCTTGATCCAGCCGCCACCTCGCTCGTAGCCGCGCTCGCCGAGCCAGGCCGCCGCATCGGCGGCACCGGGCCGGCCCTCCGCGACCGGAACCCGGTAATCGACTTCGCGAGCGCGCATCCATTCGATCGCCTGCCCCAGGTACCCGTCCTCCACCGCTCCCGGCTCCGCCGCGCCCTGGATCTGGTTGAGGCTGGGGACTTCCGGGAGATCGCCGAAGGCCGTTACCTGTACGGGACCGAACCGCTCGATCTCGACACCGGATTCAGTCACCGCTTCCGGCACCACCGACTTCCACATATCGCGTCTGAATCGCTGAGCGACGCCCTCCAGCCCAGCCGCGTCGTATTGCATGAACCGCTCCCGCCCCGTGGGTTTCTCGACTTCCGCTGCACCCAAGACCTTATGAGGAGAGATTCCTACTTGTCAAGAAACTCCCGTGTAATACGCAACTTTGCCCGGAGAGGAACGACTAGGCGGTGCCGCCACGCCCAGCTGGTGCCCGCTCGCGGGGCTTCGACTCGAGCTGGACCGGGGCCGCCGAGAGCGCCTGGACGCGGAGGTCGCTCCAGGTCAGGCCCTCACGGACGAGGGCCGGGAGCCCGAGCGCGACCGCGGTCGCGATCTCGACCGCCTGCAGGATGACGCCGTAGGCGAGCGCGTCGGCGGTGCTGATGTCGAAGCCGGTGTGGAGGACGCTGATCACCGCCAGCTGGAAGACGCCGATGTTCGACGGGGTGGCCGGGACCACGGCGGTGACGTTGACCGCGAAGAGCACCGCCGCCGCCGCGCCGATGCCCGCCTTGCCGTCGAGCCCGAGCGCGTAGAGGAGGGCCCAGCAGGCGGCGAGCTGGATCGCCCAGGCCCCCAGCTGTGCGGCTGCCGCGGCGGTGCCGCGGCGCGGGTCGCGGAAGACCGCGAGGCCGGCTCGCACCTGCACCAGCGCCCGGTGTAGAGAGGCGCCGGCCCGGGCCAGGCGGCCGTTGCCGTTGCGGCGCATCAGCACCGGCGCGACGAGGACGACGAGGAGCAGGAGCAGCGGCACGAGGCTGAAGACGAAGAGCTTCTGGGTGCCCGAGTGAAAGAGCGGGGTGGTCGAGACGATGATCACCCCGAGCAGGGCCAGGGCGACGAGGTTGAGCAGCGTTTGCGAGACCAGGGTTCCGAGCAGAACCGGAAAGGTCTCGCGCATGCGACCGGTGCGGCGGGCCAGGGCGAGCGCACGGGCGGGCTCGCCGAGGCGGGCCGGGAGCGTCGCCGACATCAGCACTCCGATCATCGTCGCCGAGGTGACGTCGCGGCGGCGGACGGAACGATTCGGGAGCGCCGCGCGGGCGATCCAGTACCAGGAGGCGGCCCGAAAGAAGAGCGACGCCGCCATCAGCGCGCAGGCGACCAGCACCCAGGTGAGGTTGGAACGGACGATGCTTTCAACCACGTTGTCGACGCCGATCTTCTGCGCGGCGAGGACGGTGAGGCCGATTCCGAGTGCACCGGCGACCACGAGGCCGACACGGCGGGCCACCGCGCGCCCACGCTTACCGCTGGCGGCCGGGACCGGATCGAGCGAGGGCAGCTTCTGGGCGGGACGGCGAGGGCCGCCGTCGGCGGGGCGCAGGCCGGCCCAGTGGGCGGCGCGCTCGGCCGCACCGACCGGCCGCGGGACGGCAATCGCCCGCTCGTAGACGGCGGTGACCTGATCGGCGACGCGGAGCCAGGCGTAGCGTTGGGCGCTGCTGTGGGCGGCCTCCCCCATCGCCCGCAGCCGCTCCGGCTCGTGGTAGACCCGCTGCAGCTCTTCGGCCAGGCGCTGCGGATCGCCGGGCGGGACCAGAAGCCCGTCCACCCCGTCGGTGACGACATCGCTGTAGCCGGCGATGTTCGAGGCGATCACGGGGGTCCCGGCGGCGAAGGCCTCGGTCAGGACCATCCCGAAGCTCTCGCCCGAGAGCGACGGCGCGCAGAGCAGATCGGCCCCGTGCAGCTCGCTCCAGAGGTCGTCGCCGGAGACCCGGCCGCGGATGTCGATCCAGCGCAGCAGCTCGGGGTCGGCCAGGTAGCGGAGCACGTCCTCGCGCTCGGCGCCGATCACCGTCAGCCGGCAGGGCACGTGCTCGACCAGGGCCCCGAAGGCCGTCAGCAGGATCGGCAAACCCTTGCGCTCCTCCGGGCGGCCGACGAAGAGGATCCGCAGCTCCTCGGCGGGGGCGCGGGGTCCGCTCGGCGCCGCTCCGACGTCGACCCCGTTGGGGACGATCGTGTAGTCGCCGCCGTACCAGCGGCGGCCGGTCCAGGCAGCCGCCTCGGAGACCGCGATCCGGGCCGAGAGTCGGTTGAAGAGGAGGCGGGCGCCGACCGCGTTGGCGACGTAGTTGGGCAGGGCCTTGGTCGAGTAGGCGTGGAAGGTGCCGACGACCGGGGCCTTCGAACTCAGGGTCGTGCTCCACCCGACCCATGGCACCAGCGGCTCGTGCACGTGGACGATGTCGAAGTCGCCACGCCGGAGGGCGCGGCGTGGGGCGACGATTCCCCCGGCCGGAAACGGCGCCAGATTCGAAACGGACCCGTTGGCCCCGAAGCCCATCGTCCGCCCCAATGGCGTCAGGTAATCCGGCATCTGCCGCGGTTCCGCCGCGGCCCGGTGCAGGACCCGACTGACCCGCCCAGGCGGGTCGAAGGGGGTAAGCACGCGAACGTCGTGGCCACGCCCGAGGAACTCCTCGGCAAGCGCCTCCACGTGCCGGTTCACGCCCCCCTGGTAGGACCAGGAATATGGCGAGACGAGAGCTATGCGCACGAGCAACTAAGGGTAGATGATCGCCCGGCCCCGATCGGCCGCCAAGAACCTAAGGCGAGGGGGTCGAGGTCGGGCTCGACTCGGCCCAGGCGAAGCCGACGAACACGAGTAGGTAAGCGGCGCCGATCTCCAGCAGCAGCGCGCCCGAGTCGTTGGCGAGGGTGCCGACGAGGGTCGCGGCGACGGCGCCGATCAGTCCCGCCCGCATCCCGGGGCGACCGTCGAGCCAGGCCGTGAGGCGGTCGCGGCGAACGATCGCGATCGCGGCGAGGACGGCGATCAGTGGCAGGAAGACGAAGACGATCGGCCGGGCGAAGCTGTGGGCGGAGAGCTCGAGCCGGCGCTGGGCGACCTCGCCGAGATCGCCCAGCCCGCCGGCGTCCAGGACCGAGCGCGTGAAGTGCGAGTCGGCGCCGGAGACGAGGTCGGCGAGGGCGAGCAGGGCCAGGACCGCGAGCGGCAGCGCGACGACGAAGAGCGCCGCGCGGCGGCGAGAAGCCGCGATCGCCGCCGCGGCCACCGCCGCGCCCAGCGGCAGGACGATCGCCGCGCCGACGTCGGCGCCGAAGCGCCCGGCGGCGAAGACGACGGTAGCGAGGAGGCCGGCCGCGAGAAAGACGACCGCAGCGCCGCGCGGCGAGATATCGCGTCCAAACCCGCTCAACCCTGCGCCCGTCCCGGCCACGACCAGAACCGCGAGCAGGGCCTCGAGCTCGTTGCCGATCCCGTAGAAGCGGACTCCCAGGCCCGGATTGGGACCGAGCAGGGAGAGCGAGGTCAGCGGCGAGCCGGCAACGACATCGATTCCGTAGGCGAGAACGGTCGCCGCGGAGGCGACCGCGAGCGCCCGATAGCCGCCCAGCAATCGCAAGGTGACCGCGGCCAGCGCCGGGGCGCCGACCATCGCCAACAGCGCTTCCACCGTCTCCCCTGGCTCGATCGCGGCCGCGACCAGCAGGGTCAGCGGCAGGTAGATCACCGCCAGTCCGACAATCCGCACCCCCATACGGGCCGCCGTCCCGCGGGTCGCCGCGGCGACCGCACCCAGCGCCACCAGCCAGAGCAGCAAGCTGAACCCGATCACCGGCCCGCGTCGCTCCGAGATCACGCCCAATCGGTCTCCGAGTGCGACTACTGCCGCGGCATCGACCTCACCCTCCGAGCGAATCGGCTGTCCCGACATCTCCGAGGGAACCTCGAGCCCGAACCATTCGAGAATCGTCGGCGCCACATCCGTGGAGAGCACATACCCGTCCAGCCGAGTGCTGTCCGACGTCAGGTTCCCATCGAACCCCCGCCCGGCGATCCCAATCGCCAGCGCCCGGTTCTTCGCGGGCGGCGGCCGTTCGATGGCGATCAAGAGGTCGTCACCGTCGACGTCTCCCCGCAGCGAGTGCAGGGATCCATCTCGTGCTTCGAAGGCGGCCGGGAGGGCGTGCGGGCGAGGGGTTCCGCTTAACTTTTTCGAGGAACCACCGTCGGCTCCCGCCCCAGACGCCGGCCGCGAAAAAGTGCAAGACGCTCCACCCCTCGCCCGCACGCCCAAACCGGCCCCTTCGAGGGTTGAGGTGAGGAGGCCCGGAACGATGTCGGCGGGAGCGGAGTCGGCCCTCTGGACCACGGAGGCCCACCACTTCGGGCAGCTCCCGTCGAACGCGGGAAGCGAGGTGTCGTAGAGCGAATCGAAGACCCGGTTCCCCTGCGAGACATCCAGATAGGTCTGCTGCGCCGGCACCGAGCCCAATCCGGCCGAGAGAAGCCCCGGCGCCATGCCGGCCTTCGCAAGCGCCCGCACCCCGGTCCCTGGCGGCACCCAGACGACGACGACCCGAGGTCCGCCGGCGTTCGAGCTGGGCGGGGGCCGGTGGGTGGGTGAAGCGTCTTGCACTTTTTCGCCGGCAGGGCCGGCGGCGACAGCCAACGGTGGTCCCACGAAAAAGTTAAGCGAAACCCACCCACCGGCCCCCGCCCCCACCACAAGCGCCACCCCGCCGACAGCTATCGTCCCCTTCATGGCCGACCGCACGTTCGCCAAGTTCAGTTTCTTCAAGGTTGATCCAGCCTGGCGGCGTCGAGATCCCGAGCTTCGCGCCGCCGACAAGCGGGAGTTCCTCGCCGCCTGCGAGGACTTCGGCACCGACCGCTCGCTGCGGGCGTACTCAACCATAGGCACGCGCGGCGACGTCGACCTGGTGCTGCTCAGCCAGAGCGCCAACCTCGACGACCTCCATACCTTCCACGTCGTGCTCGGTCAGAGCGGTCTCGCCAAGTGGTCGGAGACGCCGTACTCGTTCCTCTCGATGACCAAACCCTCGCCCTACTCGGACGAGCGGGCGCGGACCGAGATCTGCATCTCGGAGCGCAAGTACCTCTTCCTCTATCCGATGGTGAAGCAGCGCCGCTGGTACGGCCTGGCCCCGGAGGAGCGCGGGCGGATCATGAAAAGCCACATCGAGGTCGGCCGTCGATACCCCGAGGTCACGATCAACACGACCTACTCCTACGGGATCGACGACCAGGAGTTCGTGGTCTGCTTCGAGGGCGACGACCCGGGCGAATTCCTCGACCTGGTGAGCGAGCTGCGGCCGACCGAGTCGAGCGAGTACACCGAGCGTGAGACGCCGATCTTCACCTGCGTGGCGATGTCGGTGGGGAAGGCGCTGGACGCGCTCGACGGAACGTCCAGCGCCGCCGTCGTCGGCATGGAGTCGCTGCGCGCAGCATCTAGGCTTTAGGTATTGCCCAATCCTCATTGAGCTATGTGGTCGACGACCAGGATCGCCTGGTCCGGGTAGATCCGTCCTTCTACCGGTTCGCCGAGGAAAACCTCTGGGCCGGGTCCGGCGCCAGCCTCGGCCGCTCTCTCTGGGATTTCGTCGCCGGCGAGGAAATGCGGAAGCTGCAGCGGATGCTGCTGCGCCGGGTGCGCGGCCGGAGCGAGGGCGTGGAGCTGACCTTCCGCTGCGACAGCCCGGTCGCCAGGCGCGAGATGGATATATGGATCGCGCCCTCCTCCGGCGGGCGGCTGGTCCTCTTCGCCACCCGGCTGCGGGCGGAAGAGCCGCGCGATTTTGAGCCGCTGCTGGACTTCGCGGCCGAGCGGAATGCCGACACCCTCGCCATGTGCGGCTGGTGCGACCGCTTCAAGGTCGGGGACGAGTGGCTCGAGGTCGAGGCCACGGCAGCGCGGCTAGGCCTGTTCCGGCGCAGCGCTCTGCCGACTATCAGCCACGACATCTGCCCGGACTGCAGCGAGCTGCTGCTGGCCGCCTGAGCCCCGCTCGCCGCATTCCCTATTCTTCCGCGTCCAATGAGCAAGATCGGAAGCCCAGAGAACCCCCTTCGAGTCGCCATCGTGGGCGCTGGCCCCTCCGGCTTCTACGCCGCCGAGCACATCCTCAAGGGCGAGGACCTGCACGCCCAGGTCGACCTCTTCGACCGCCTGCCGACCCCGTTCGGCCTCGTCCGCGGCGGCGTCGCGCCTGACCATCCGAAGATCAAGTCGGTCACCCGCGTCTACGAAAAAACCGCGGCCCGGGACGGCTTCCGCTTCTTCGGCAACGTCAAGGTCGGGCACGACATCGAGGTCGAGGACCTGGAACGGCTCTACCACGCGATCGTCTTCACGGTCGGCTGCGAGACCGACCGCCAGCTCGGCGTCCCCGGCGAGGATTTGCCCGGCAGTGCCGCCGCCACCGCCTTTGTCGGCTGGTACAACGCCCACCCCGACTACGCCGACCACGACTTCGACCTCTCCAGCGAGCGCGCGGTTGTGATCGGCAACGGCAACGTCGCGATGGACGTCGCCCGGATGCTGGCGCTGACCGATCACGAGCTGCGCCAGACCGATACCGCCGACCATGCGATCGAGCTGCTCGACGCGAAGAAAATCCGCGAGATCGTCGTCCTCGGCCGCCGCGGGCCGGTCCAGGCCGCCTTCACCAACCCTGAGATCAAAGAGCTGGGTGAGATGGAGGACGCCGACATAGTCGTCGATCCCGCCGAGGTCGAGCTCGACCCCGCCAGCGCCGCCTTCCTCGAGTCCGACGAGGTCGACAAGACGACCAGGGTCAACGTCGAAACCCTGCGCGAGTTCTCCCAGCGCCAGCCGCAGGGCAAGCACCAGCGGATCGTCCTGCGCTTCCTCGCTTCGCCGATCGAGATCAAGGGCGACGGCAAGGTCGAATCCATCGTCGTCGGCCGCAACGAACTGGTCGAGGAGAACGGCAGCCTGCGCGCGAAGGACACCGGCGAGCGCGAAGAGCTCGAGTGCGGGCTGATCCTGCGCTCGGTCGGCTACACCGGGATCCCGATCGAGGGCGTGCCATTCGACGAGAAGCGCGGGCTGATCCTCAACGAGGGCGGCCGCGTGCTCGACTCCCACGACGCCGGGCACAAGGTCGGCCACTACACCGCCGGCTGGATCAAGCGCGGACCCTCAGGCGTGATCGGCACCAACAAGAAAGACGCCCTGGAGACGGTGCAGCACCTGCTCGCCGACGTCGAGTCGCAGACGCTGCTGGCGCCGGAGAAGACCGACCCGGCGGCGGTCGAGGCGCTGCTGGCCGAGCGCGGCGTGCGTTACATCAGCTTCGAGGACTGGCAGGCGATCGACCAGGCCGAGGTCGGCCGCGGCGAGCCGCATGGTCGCCCCCGCGTCAAGTTCGTCAGGGTCGAGGAGATGCTCGACACCGTCGGCGAGAGCGTCGGCAGCTAGACCCGATGGCGGTCGACCTGGGCGAGCTGCAGGCGATGATCGAGACGGCCTTGCCCGGCGCCACGGTCGAGGTGTTCGACGAAGACGGCGGCGGCCAGCACCTACGGGCCGTCGTCAGCGCCGCCCAGTTCGACGGCCTCTCGCGAATCGACCAGCACCGACTGGTCAAGGCCGCGGTCAAGACGCGCTTCGACGACGGCACCGTTCACGCGCTCTCGGTCAAGACCTCCGTTCCAGGCTGAACGCCCCGCACGGCTCCGCTCGCCCGCAGACAAGAAGTTACACTTTGGTTCGCCATACGCGCGCTCTGTTTCCCTAGCCTTCGGAGCATGGAGTCAATGCGATCGACCTGGACCGATTCACGCCTCGACGATTTCAAAGCCGGGGTCGACTCGCGCCTCGACGCCCTCAACACCCGAATCAGCGAACTGAGCACCAGGGTCGACGGGCTGAGCTCCCGGGTCGACGGCCTCCAGCAGACGATGGTCCAGGGCTTCATCGCCTTGATGGTGGCGATGTTCACCGGCTTCATCGCTCTGGCCGGGCTGATCGTCACCCAGCTCTAGTCGCCTACCGCAGCCGAGCAACCCGCCTCCCTACAATGCCCCCATGGCCGACCCAGAGCTGAAGTCCAAAGTCGAGGAACTGATCGCCGCCAACCCCGTGCTGCTGTTCATGAAAGGCACGCCGGAGGCACCGCGCTGCGGTTTCTCGATGCGGGTAGTGCAGATGCTCGACCAGGTCGACGTCGAGTACGGCGCGATCGACGTGCTACCGGCGCTGCAGCCGCTGCGTGAAGTCACCGCCGAGATCGCCGATTGGCAGACCTTCCCTCAGCTCTACGTCAACGGCGAGCTGCTCGGCGGTGCCGACATCGTCGAGGAGATGTTCGAGTCCGGCGAACTGGCCGAAGCCCTCGGCGTCGAGCAGCCGGAGATCGCAGCAGCTCCCGAGACGGGCCCCCCAGCCCAGTCTCCCCCGCTCCAGATCGAATAGCCAGCAGCCCCTCGCGATCTGAAACCGTCCACGCTACGGGCGCGAAAACCAAGCAGGTCGTGGGACGCAGGCGCCGGTTTGCAGCGTCCGGCTAGACGGCAGCTGCCGGCTCAGCATCCTCTTTCACCTGGAAAGAGGAACCGCAGCCGCAAGCGGCGACGACGTTCGGGTTGTTGACCTGGAAGCCGGCGCCCTGGAGGCCTTCGATGTAGTCGACCTCCGAACCGAAGACGAACTGCATGCTGACCTTGTCGACGACGACGGCGACGCCGTCGACCTCGAAGAGGTTGTCGTCCTCCTTCGGCTTGTCGAAGGCAAGCGCGTACTGGAAGCCCGAGCAACCGCCGCCGCGAACGGCGACGCGCAGAGCCTGCTCGCCTGCGTCCTGACCCCCGAGCAGCTCGCCGATCTTCTCGGCGGCCTTGTCGGTGAGGGTGATCGCGGCTTGGGGCGTATCGGTCACTTCACAAAGTGTAGCGATGGATCGGCGCGGCAGTGGGTCAGTTTGAAATGACGCCCACGCAGCGCTGATCTCGCGCTAGCTTCCGCCGAGTCAAGAATGAAATGGCGCCCGCGACGGTGGAACGTCCGGGCGCCTGGCACCGAAAGGCGGAACCTTCCGATGCAGGCGAATCGTATGCCGCGCACGCTGCGCGAGGGCGAAGCGACCGAGCGAGCAGTCCTCGCCCTGGTCCTGGCCGTCCATCCGCTCCACCGCACGATGCTCGAAATGAGCCGGGAGATCGGCAACAAGGAAGCCGTCGAGCGCGCAGTCAGGAAGCTGAGCGACTACGGCCTGGTCAGGCTCCACGGCAGCACCCTGCTTCTGACGGATGCCGCCTTCCACTGCCACCGTCTCGACGCATGGTGATCGTGGACGTAGCGGGCCTGTTCGGTGACAACCTCGTCCGGGTCCGCAAGCGGTCTGGTCTCTCGCAGGACGATCTGGCGGTGCGCGCGTCGGTGCATAGGACTGAGATCAGCCAGCTCGAGCGCGGGCTGCGGATTGCTCGCATCGACACCCTGATCAAACTCGCCGGCTCGCTCGAAGTCGATCCCGCCGAACTGCTGACAGGGTTGTCGTGGACTCCGGGATCAGCCCGCGTGGGCCGGTTCGTCGCCCCCGACCAGGGCGGTAGCCTCTAACTAATGGCCAAGCAGTCCAAGAAGCCTGCGGACCTGAACCGGCTCGCTGCCGCCATCGTTGGTGATGCGACGACCGATGAAGCCTCAATCCAAGAAAGTCAACAGGCTATGGCTGGACGGGAGGGCGGGTTGAAAGGCGGCGTGCAACGCTCTAAGCGCCTATCTCCTGAGCGGAGATCGGAAATTGCGCGCGCGGCGGCCAATGCCCGCTGGAAAAAAGCCTAGGACACCACAACCCCCGTACTGCCGGGGCACCAACTGCTGACCTATCGCGCGGCGGTTGGCGAAACCGGGACAACGTGGGTCTTGGCAGGCTGGGAAGACTGGCTCAGACGACGTTGATCGCCAGTCGCCTGCTTAACGCTGGATGCGGCTGGCTTGTGCTGAGCCGTTTGCGCCCACCTGCGACTTGAATTTTCTTGACTGATCATATCCATCCATTCTTCCTTATGGGTGGTCTACCCGCAACTCGGGCTTTGCTATCCACTTGAAACCTTCATCGGCCAAAATGGTTGCGACCTGGAGGGGTCGCCCACATGAGGCAGGTCCTACCTCGAAGGCGGTGTATCCAATCGTGGTCTCCAAGATGAACGTCGCGAAGTTGATCGCGTCTTGGACCGGCATACCATCGTAAAGAACCGACGCCTCCAGCCCGGCGGTTACCGATTCGATCTGCTGATCGTCGAGACCCTGGCCGCGTAGCGCCTCAGAAATGCGAGGGTCGAAGCCCTTGTAAAGCCGAATGAACGGAATGTTCTGTCCGCGCCAACTCGCGCCAAATACATCAGCGGGGCGCACCTCGCCTGGGGCCGGATCGCCGGGCAAAAGAAACTCGAACTCCTCTGGAAGCGGCTCGCCGTCCGAGTAACCGGCGATTAGGAAACCCAGCTCCGGTCGCTCATCGATGGGCACTCCACCAAACTCCTGCTCATAGGCATCTTTGATGAAGTCGTAGAGCTTCTGTGCAAGCTCTTGCACTTTGCCATGGCCGTCTTCCAGCTTGCGGCAGAAGTCAAGGACCAAGCCCTCGATCGAGCGGGGGCCGATATTCCCAAGCCCATACGTCATGACGCCGACGGGGCGGCCCGTTATCCGGAAGAGCTTCCGTGCGTTACTGAAGGTCTTGAGCACTCCTTGGGGGCCAAAAATCGTCGTCATGCTGTCCGTCCCAAGGATGAGGCCGTCTCTGACCTTGACGCTGGCAACGATCGTCATCGGCGGCACTGTACTGATTGAGGTACTCAGCAAGTCTTATATGGAACCGAAGAGAGCCGTTTTTCGTGCTTTCCGCGTGGTTCCGTCCGGTCGCTCAAGCAAAATAGTCATTATGAACAGGCTGAGCACCGAGAAGCGCGCGCAGATCATCGGTTGCCTGGTCGAGGGCAACAGCATCCGTGCGACGGTCCGCATGACCGGCGCGGCCAAGAACACCATCGTGAAGCTGCTCGCCGACCTGGGCGAGGCTTGCACCGAGTACCAGGACGGCGAGCTGGTCAACCTCCCCTGCAAAGTGATCGAGGCCGACGAGATATGGAGCTTTTGCTACGCCAAGCAGAAGAACGTCCCGGAGCAATTCAAAGGGACGCCGGGCTACGGCGACGTCTGGACGTTCACCGCGATCTGCGCAGACACCAAGCTGGTCCCGTCGTGGCTGGTCGGCGAGCGCACGATGGACGACGCGGAAGTGTTCCTCACCGACTTGGCGAGCAGGCTGGAGGGGCGCATCCAGTTGAGCACCGATGGCCACCGGATCTACGAAGGGACCGTTGGGCCTTCCTTCCGGGGTGATGTCGATTGGGCGCAGATCCAGAAGATCTACGCCTCAGGCGAAGTGGGCAAATACAGTCCTGCCGTCTGCGCCGGGACGAAGCGGCGGGTCCTCAAGGGCGACCCCGACCCCGACCGGATCTCAACCAGCTACGTCGAGCGGCAGAACCTGACGATGCGGATGGGGATGCGGCGCTTCACGCGGCTCACGAACGGCTTCAGCCGCAAGGTCGAGAACCTCGCGCATGCGGTCTCGCTCCACTTCATGCACTACAACTTCGCCCGGCCTCATCAGAGCCTCAAGGAGCGCTACCCGCGCACTCCGGCGATGGCGGCCGGGGTCACCGATCACATCTGGTCACTGGAAGAGATCGCGGCGCTGTTGGACTAGAAAGCGGCCATATCCCTGCTAGATTATAGCCCAAGGCAGGGACATTTTTTGTCCTTATTTCAAATGTCAATATCATATGAACCGCATTCCAGAGCGGTTAGACGATAGGCAGACTGGGGACAATTTTGGCAGAATCACGTCGCAAATATGAGGAAACCCATCCGTGGATTGATTATCAGCTCGACCTTACGAAAGCAGGCGCCGAGTTTTGGATGTTTCTGGGCGAAGGACGGTCGAAGATTGAGCATGTAACCGGCGCTCTATTGAGCCCGGAGACCGCCGCTGAGCTTCTCCAGGTGTTTTTGGCGAAGGGAGCGCTGGCTACTACGGCGATTGAGGGGAACACCTTGTCCGAAGAGGACGCCCGGCTTCTACTAGACGGCAAGCTCCACCTACCTCCATCCCAGGAGTATCTGGCCGTTGAGATCCAAAATATTGTCAATGCCTTTAACGACATCAAGGACGAGTTGATCGCGGGTGTCGCCCGGCCGCTGAGCCCTGAACTCCTGTCCGAGTACAACCGGGCCATCCTCGACGATCTTGAGCTTGAGGATCACGTCGTGCCGGGCGAGATTTCCGAGCGCGGCGTCGTCGTCGGCCGCTACCTTGCCGCCCCGAGGGTCGACTGTGAATATCTCCTTGAACGCCTTTGCGACTGGTTGAACGGGCCGACCTTTGAACCGCCTTCGAGCGAGTGGCGACTGCCTTATGCGGTGCTCAAGGCGATTGCGGCGCATCTCTACCTCGCCTGGATACACCCCTATGGCGACGGCAACGGGCGCACTGCGCGCCTGGTTGAGTTACGCATCCTGATTGAGGCGGGCGTCCCGACCCCCAGCTCTCACCTGCTCAGTAATCACTACAACCAAACCCGCAGCGAGTATTACCGCCAGCTAGACCTTTCCAGTCGGGCCAACGAGGGCATCGTCCCGTTCTTTAGCTATGCGTTGCAGGGCTTTGTCGACGGCCTTCGCGAGCAATTGGGCCTGATCCGCGTTCAACAGGCGAGGGACCGCTGGGAGCAATACATCTACCAGGAGTTCGGCGGAACGAAAAGCGCTTCGCTCATGCGGCAGCGCCAGCTGGTCCTTGAACTCTCAAAGGCCCCTGGAGCCGTTGCCAAGAAACACATGCGGCTCCTGAGCGATGAGCTGCTTGGGATGTACGAAGGCAAGACCGGGAAGACCTTGACCCGAGACATCAATCAACTGCTAGAGCGCGGGTTGATCCGCCGGGTCCCCGATGGTTACGTTCCGGCGCGCGAGTTGCTTGAGGCATTTCGGCCTCTCACCGCAGACCCCGACCGAGGCGACTAAACGGCCGGATTCAAACTGACCCACCACCATCGGCGCCAGCTCCGCGACAACGTGTCTGCGAAGATTGTCCGGTTGAACGCGAGCGCCCCGACCGCCGTCGTCTGCGACACCACCGCCTACCTTCCTCGTGACCTGGTCAGGGAGCGGGGCATCGAGACGATCAGCCTCTACGTCTCCGTCGACGACCACCAGGAGCGCGAGCTCGATATCTCCGACTACGCCGGCTTCTACGAGCGGCTGCGCGCCTCCGAGAGCGGTGCCACCACCTCGCAGCCCTCGATCGGCGACTTCCTCGCCGTCTACGAGCCGCTGCTCGACGCCGGCCGCGAAATCGTCTCGATCCACATCTCCGCCGGCATCTCCGGCACCTTCGACGCCGCGAACCAGGCGCGCCAGCGGCTGATCGACGAGGATAGGGGCGGCGACCGGATCCAGGTGATGGACTCGCGCTCGGCCGCCGGCGGCATGGGTCTGACCGTGCTCGGCGCCTCGGTCGCGGCCCTGAACGGAGGCGACGCCGAGGCCGTCCTCGCCGCGGCAGAGAAGACCCGCGACGAACTGAAGATGTGGTTTGCGATCGACACCCTCGAGTACTTGCGTCGGGGTGGCCGCATCGGCGGCGCCCGGGCCTGGATCGGCAGTGCCCTGAAGATCAAGCCGATCCTCACCCTGGAGGAGGAGATCACCCCGGTCGAGCGCGTCCGCACCCGCGCCCGCTCGCTGGAGCGCCTGCGCGACTACGCCCGCCAGCGCCACGAGCAGGGCTTCGACGGCTGGGTCGTCCAGCACATCCAGGACCAGGAGACCGCATCGGCCCTGATGGACGACGCCCGCGAGATCTTCGGCTGCGAGCCCGTCTTCGTCTCCGAGATCGGCGCCGTCCTCGGCGCCCACGTCGGCCCGGGACTGCTCGGGATCGGCAGCGTGCCGACCGAGCTGGTCGTTCCGGCGCGCTAGCCCTTCGCGCGCTTTAGCGGCGGCGGCGCAGCATCGCGCGGACGCCGATCGCGAAGCCGACCACAGCGGCGGCGGCGATCAGCTGACCGCGGTGCTCGTCGACCTGGCGACGCCAGTCGGTCAGCTCGGTGACGCGGCCGCGCAATGCCTCGACGGAGCCGCCGAGCTGGCGGCGCTGGATATCGATGTCACGGCGGATCTCGGCCGCTGAGCGGCCGGGTGTCGGGACGGGTCGGGTCGACGCTCATTTGCCGCCTCCCTTGACGACGCTGTGCTCGACGCCCTCGGCGGTGCGCTCGGCCTCGCCTTCGAACATCGTCCGCGTAAGTTTGGCCTCTTCGATCGCCTGCGTCGGCACCGGCGGCGAGCCGGCGCGAACCGCGCGGTAGGCGATGAAGCCCGCGAGCGCCGCGACCAGCAGGAAGACGGCGGCCTCGATGAAGAAGCCGGGCCAGGTCTTGCCGTCGAAGACCTCTTCGTTCAGCAGCCAGGCGATCCCCTCCATGACCAGAATCAGGGCGAGGAAGGCGAAGACGCCGGCGGCGATGCCGACGACGGATCCGCGCGCCAGCTTGGCGGCTTTCTCGCTGACCTCGGCCTTGGCGAGCTCGAACTCCTCGCGGATCAGCGCCGAGGTGCCCTGGGAGACGTCGAAGACGAGGTCGGCGACCGACTTCTTCTCCGGCCCGCCGGCCGGCGGTACCTGGGGCGGCGTCTGCGGCGGCGGTGGGCTCTGCGCGGGGTCGTCGGGCATCTGGATCTCCTACTCGGGGGGGTCTTCGTCGAAGACGCGACGCCAGACGATCGCGGCGAGTCGCGTCGCGGCGATGCTGGCGAGGGCGCTGCTGGCGGCGAGCACGCCGCTCCACAGCAATCTTCTGACCATCTCGTTGTCCATACCCGTTCGCGACCTTACCTATCGCGGCTCGAGCCCGTCGCAGATCGTCGTCACCACAAGTTCCTTGGCCTGGTCGAAGTCCGTTTCGGAGGCGGGGATGACGTCGAAGATCCAGCCCGAGAGCAGCTGCTCGATCGCGCCGTAGAAGGACATCGAGGCGAACATCGGCGCCACGTCGTCGCGGAAGGCGCCCTGCTTCTGACCGTCCTCGACGATCTTCGCGATCGACTGGTAGGCGCGGCGGATCTCCTCCAGGTGGGTGCGGCCGAAGGAGTTGGCGGCGCGGGTGACCTCGACGATGATCACCTTCATCAGCTCCGGGTCGTGCCGGTAGGAATCGACGATGAAGGCGGCGACGGCGGCGAGTTTCTGGCGCGGGGTGCCGCCGCTGCGGTCGGTCTCCTCGATCGCGCTCAGCAGCAGCGACCAGCGCTCGACGAAGAGCTCGCCGAGCACCTCGTCCTTGGAGCGGAAGTAGTGGTAGACGAGCCCGTAGGCGACGCCGGCCTCGTCGGCGATGTCGGAGACGCGGGTCGCGTGGAAGCCCTGGCGGGCGAAGACGCGGATCGCCGCGTCGAGGATCTGGCGGCGCTTGTCGACCGGAGGTGCTTTCGCCATCAGGCCCGTGCCTCCAGCAGCTGCGGCCAGGAATAGGCCCCTGGACGCCGGTTGGCGAGTGCGGGCAGGGACGCGCGTACCTCGTCCTGGGCGGCGAGGTCGAGGTCGGCGGCGACGAAGCCCTCACCGTCCGCGGCCTCGGCCAGCAGGCGCCCCCAGGGGTCGACGATCGCCGAGTGACCGTGGGAGTCGAAATGCGGCGGCGCCGTGCCGACCTGGTTGGGGGCGAGGACGAAGGCCTGGTTCTCGATCGCCCGCGCCCGCAGCAGCACCTCCCAATGGTCGCGGCCGGTGGCGGCGGTGAAGGCGGATGGGACGGCGAGCAGGCGGGCGCCGCGCACCGCGAGAATGCGGAAGAGCTCCGGGAAGCGCAGGTCGTAACAGACGCTGAGGCCGGTGAGGAACTCGCCGACCGGCGCGGTGACGATCTCCGAGCCGGGCTGCTCGTGCTCGGACTCGCGGTAGGAGACGCCGCCGGCGTCGACGTCGAACATGTGGATCTTGCGGTAGACCGCGAGGTCCTCGCCCTCGGGGCCGATCAGGACCGAGGTATTCGATGCCTTCTCCGCCTCGCCACGCTCGGCGATGCTGCCGGCGAGCAGGTGGATGCCGAGCTCCCGGGCCCAGCCGCGGGCGGCGTTCAGGCTCGGCCCGTCCAGGGCCTCCGCCCCGGCCAACAGCTCATCGCCCGCCGCCAGGAGATTCCACTTCTCCGGCAATGCCACCAGCTCGGCGCCGTCGGCCGCGGCGGCGCGCACCTGCTCCTCGGCCGCGGCGAGATTGCGGGCCTTGTCGCCATTCGAGTTGAGCTGTACCGCCGCTGCGCGCACGTTCCTCCAAGTCCGTTGAACTGGCTGATTGACCAGTCAATCGGCCTCAGTATAGGAGGGAGCGCCGAGATATTTCTGAGTCGTCGGGACTCAGAGATGCATCATGCGGGCGACGACGCGATCGAACAGGCGCGTCGGGATCAGCGGCTTCAACCGCACCTGCAGCTGAGCGTCGAGACCGACCAGATATCTGGTCCGGGGCCGCTCGGAGCTGAGGGCGTGGTCGATGACCTTGGCCACCTTCTCCGGCGAGATCCCACGTTCGGCGAGCTCCTTGATCGCCCGCCGGTAGCCGTCGATCGCCCTGCCGTAGAGGGCTTCGCGGTGCTCGGCGCCGCCGATCGCGTCGACGGTCCGTTCGCCGCGCTCCCAGATCGGCGTGTCGATCGAGCCCGGCTCGACGATCGAGACCGAGATGCCCCAGGGCCGCAGCTCCTGGCGGAAGACGTCGCCGACCGCCTCAATCCCGAACTTGGCGGCGTGGTAGGCGCCGGTGAAGGGAAAGGCCTGGCGGCCGCCGATCGAGCTGAGGAAGACGATGCGGCCGCGAGCCTCGCGGATGAAGGGAATCAGTGCCTGGGTGACGGCGACCTGCCCAGTCAGGTTGACCTCGATCTGGCGGCGGAATTCCTCCATCGGGATCGTCTCCAGCGGGCTGGGGATGGCGACGCCGGCGTTGTTGACAAGGCCGTCGAGGGCTCCCCCGGTCTCGGTACCGATCCGCTCCGCGGCGGCGGCGATCTGCTCGGGCTCGGTGACGTCGAGGATCACAGGGGTCAGAGATTCGGAGCCGGCGGCACGCAGCGCCTCGGCGTCCTCCTCCCTGCGCACGCCGGCGAAGACCCTCCAGCCGGCCGCGTCCAGGCGCAGGGCGGTGGCCCGGCCGATGCCGGTGGATGCTCCCGTGACCAGGACGGAGCGCATGCGGCCAGGCTACTGCGGCGTTACCTTGGAGGGGTGATGCAGACGCCGAGGGACGAGGCCGAGCGCAAGCAGGTGACGGTGCTGTTCGCCGACGTCAGCGGCTCGATGGACCTGGCCGAGCAGGAGGACCCGGAGGAGTGGCGCAAGATCATGCAGCGCTTCTTCTCGACCCTGGCCAACACGGTGACCGAGTTCGAGGGGACCGTGGACAAGTTCACCGGCGACGGGATCATGGCCGTGTTCGGGGCGCCGGTCGCGCACGAGGACCACGCGCGGCGGGCCTGCTACGCCGCGCTGCGGATGCTCGACGACGTCGCTGACTACGCGGCCGAGCTGCGCCGCGAGCGCGGCCTCAACTTCTCCACCCGGATCGGGATCAACTCGGGCGAGGTGGTCGCCGGCGCGATCGGCCAGGGCGGCGACGGCGCCTACACCGCGATCGGCCACACCGTCGGCCTGGCGCAGCGGATGGAGGCGCTGGCCGAGCCCGGACGGGCTTACGTGACCGAGCACACTGCCGAGCTCGCCGCCGGCTTCCTCGACCTCTCGGACCTCGGCGAGTTCGAGATCAAGGGCGCGAGCCGGCCGGTCCGCGTCTTCGAGCTGGCCGGGGTCGGCCAGGCGCGCTCCCGGCTCGACCTCTCGCGCCAGCGCGGCTTCTCCAGCTTCGTCGGCCGGGCCGGGGAGATGGCGGCGCTGATGGACGCGCTCGAGCGGGCGCGGGGCGAGGAAGGCGGCGCGATCGGCATCGTCGCCGAACCCGGTGTCGGCAAGAGCCGGCTCTGCCACGAGTTCGCCCAGCGCTGCCGCCACGAGGGGGCCGAGGTCTTCGAGGCGCAGGCGCAGGCTCACGGCACCGCGACCCCGTACATGCCGGTGCTGCAGATGCTGCGCGCCTTCTTTGGCATCGGCGAGCGCGACGCCGAGCAGGGCGTGCGCGAGAAGATCGCCGGGCGTTCCCTGCTGCTCGACCCCGGCTTCGCCGACGACCTGCCGCTGATGTTCGACTTCCTCGGCGTCCCCGACCCCGACCGGCCGGTGGCGCAGATGAGCCCCGACGCGCGGCAGCGGGCGCTGGGGGACATCGTCTGCCGCCTCGTCAACGCCCCCAGCCGGCGCAAGACGCTGGTCCTGGTGGTCGAGGACCTGCACTGGATCGACGCGGGCAGCAACGTGATGATGGCCGAGCTGATCGGCGCGATCGAGGGCACCAACACGCTCGCGGTATTCAACTTCCGGCCCGAGTACACGCCGCCGTGGAAGGACGCGAGCGCCTACCGCGACATCTCGCTCGGGCCGCTGACCCGCGCCGACACCCGCGAGCTGCTGCGCGACCTCGCCGGCGGGGACCCCTCGCTCGACGGGATCGACGAGCCGATCCACGAGCGCACCCAGGGCAACCCGTTCTTCATCGAGGAGATCGTCCGCGAGCTCGCCGAGGCGGGTCACCTGGAGGGCGGGCGCGGCGCCTACCGGCTGGCGCGCCCGATCGAGGACGCGGGTGTGCCGGTCACCGTGCAGGCGGTCCTCGGCGCCCGCATCGACCGGCTCGACCCCGCCGCCAAGCAGCTGCTGCAGGTGGCCTCGGTGGTCGGCAAGGAGGTCAGCGGCCGCGCCCTCGGGATGGCCGCGGGAATCGACTCCGACCGCATCGACCCGGTGCTCTACGAGCTGATCGAGGCCGGCTTCCTTTACGAGGCGGAGCTCTACCCGGAACGGGTGCTCGCCTTTCGCCACCCGCTGACCCGCGAGGTCGCCTACGGCACCCAGCTCGCCGACGGGCGCGCGGCCACCCACGCGGCGGCGGCGCGGGCGATGATCGAGCTCAACCCGGAGCGCCACGACGAGCTCTCGGCGCTGATCGCCGAGCACCTGCGCGAGGGCGGCGAGACAAGGGAGGCCGCCCGCTGGTCGGCCCGGGCCGCCTACTGGGCCGGGCACAGCCGCCCGCGCGAGTCGCTGCGCCTCTGGCAGGCGGTCAGCGACCTGACCGACGAGATGGAGGAGGACGAGGAGGTCGCGGCGTTGGCGATCAACTCACGGCTGCTGCAGCTGCAGTACGCCTGGCGGGTCGGGATGAGCGCCGAGGAGCAGGCGCGGCTCGCGGCCGAGGTCGAGCGGATCGCGACCCGGCACAACGACCTGCACTCGCGGGCGCTGCTGCGGGTGGCGACCTCGGTGCGCCCCGGACTCCCCCACGAGGCGAAGGCATGGCTGGCCGCGGTCGAGGAAACCGTCGCGCTCGCCGACGAGTCCGGCGACCCGCACCTGCGGGTCGCCGTCCGCGCCGCCGGTGCCTACGCCTACCTCTGCACGGCCGACTTCGACGCCTACGAGGGGATGCTCGACGAAGTGCTGGAGCTGGCGCAGGGAGACCGCAGCGTCGGCGCCGGCGTCATCCTCAGCAGCCCGAGCGCCTGGGCGGTGATGGGCAAGGGCATGGTCCGCCGCGAGCGCGGCCAGTACGACGAGGCGGAAGAGCTCTTCGAGCGTGCATTGCGGTTGACCGCCGAAGAGGACGATCCGGAGACGGCGAGCTGGGTGCGCAGCAACCAGGCCGGGCTGCGGGCGGTCCGCGGCGACGTCGAGGGCGGGCTCGCGATCGCCCGCCGCAACTGCGAGCTGACCGAGCGCCTCGGCGACGTCTTCTCGCGCAGCCTGGCCCTGGCCAACCTGGCCTGGACGCAGCTCGCCGCCGAGGAATACGCGGACTCCCTGGCCTCGATCGAGGAGGCGGAGCGGCTCTATCGCGAGGCGATGGACAACGGCGGCGAGATGGCCGCCTGGCGGGCGCAGATGCGGGCGCAGGCGCTGACCGGGCTCGGGCGGCTCGAGGAGGCGATCGAGACGGCCGAGTGGGCGATCGCGACCTCGCGCGAGCAGGGGATGCTCTGGGCCTATCCGATCGCCAACCTGGCGCTCGCCCGCGCCCTGGTCGCGGCCGGCCGCGACGGCGCCGAGGAGGCGCTGGCCGAGGGCGCGAGGGTGGCGCGGGAGACGCGGGCGCTGAGCCTGCTGCGCGACATCGAAACCGAAGGTGAGCGGATCCAGGCCGGCGCCGGCGAGCGCGCCTGAGCCGCAGGCCCAGGCGAACTACTTCCCGGCCGCTTCCTTGATCTCCGCCGCTTCCTTTTCTTCGGCTTCGGAGGGTTCGGCCGGGGCGGCTCCGGCGCAGATCGCGTAGGCGGTGTAGCTGCCGGACTCCGACCTGACCCGCCAGCCACTCGGTTTCTCGCCGTCGCCGGACAGTTTCCCCTTCGTGGTCGGAGCGGAGATCTCGAGCAGGCCGCCCTTATCGGCGGAACCGCCGCCGCCGATCGCGAGCGGAGCCTCTTTCGGGCACTTGGCGTCGGCCGGTTCGCCGCCCGCGCCATGCGCGGTCACGACCATCACGCTGCCGATGCCCCCGGCGCCGGGAGGACCTTCGGGCCCGGTTTCGCCGACGGGGCCCGGTTCGCCTTGAGCGCCTTGAGCTCCCTGAGGCCCTTCCGGCCCGGGCGGGCCCATCGGGCCGGCGGGGCCTTCGGATCCGCCTGGTCCCGCGGGGCCTTCAGGTCCCACTGGCCCTTCCGGCCCGATCGGGCCGGCGGGCCCGTCCTCGCCTTCAAATCCGATCGGACCGGCGGGCCCTTCGGGGCCAACCGGGCCTTCGAGACCCATGGGACCTTCGGGACCCACGAGACCTTCGGGACCCACGGGCCCTACCGGCCCGATCGGTCCCTCTGGACCATCCGGTCCCACCGGTCCGGCCGGCCCTTCCAGCCCGATCGGGCCAAACGGCCCCGGGGGGCCTTCAGGTCCTTCCGGCCCCACGGGACCGACCGGCCCGGGAGGGCCGGCTATTCCTTCAAGTCCATTTGCGCCCGCTGCCCCAGCGGCGCCTGCTGCACCCTGCGCGCCAGCGTCGCCTTGAACGCCAGTGGCGCCTTGAACGCCGGCGGCGCCCTGAGCACCGCTTTCGCCCTTCGTCCCGATCGGACCGGGCTCGCCGTTCGCGCCCCCCGTCCCGGGCGCGCCATCCTGCCCGGAGGCTGCGGCCGACCCGTCCGGAGCACGTGAGCCCGCCTGCCAGCTGAGGCGGCGCTCCCAGGGCAGACAGGGCACCGACTTGCGGACCAGCCGCATCGCGGCTTTGGCCCGGTGGGCGGTGCTCCCGTGCTTCTGGGCGCAGGCGTAGATCGTCTTCGCCTCGGCCGAACCGGCGGCCGTCAGCGTCAGGATCAGGACCAGGCCCGCGAGCAGGCCGGCGAGCGATCCGAGCGGCAAACGACGGTTCTTCCTTGCGAGGAGCACGTCGACTGTCTCGGCACGGCGGGCGGCGGCCTTGACGATTGCCCGCGATCTTTCGTCGCGGGGCGGGCGCTCAGGGCTTGCGCGCGGCCCGCTGGCGCTCGAGCTCGGCGACCAGCAGCTTCGTGTGCAGCGCCGCGATCAGGTCCTTCAGCGGCTCGGCGCCGGCTTCGAGCATCTCGACCACGCGCTCGGGCGAGACCTCGCCGGCGAGGCGCCCCATCACCATCTCCACCTCCTGCTGCACGAGCGCTTCCAGTGCGGTCTTGTAGCGCAAGGTGTCGTAGACGGTGAAGCCGATCTGCTCGTCGTAGCCGCCGGCGCGGAAGCGCGAGATCGCCTCGATGATGGTGATGTCGGAGGGCGAGTAACCGCGGCTGTTGGGCGTGAGGACCTCCAGCTCCGCGAGGCGGTCGAGCACCTCCTTGGGAACGCCGTAGCGCTTGCGGACCTCGGCGGCGCTGGTCCGCGCCCGCTCCCCGGCGAGGGCCCGGTCGAGGATCCGGTCCTCGAGCTCGAGCAGAGCGCCGGCCCGCTCGGGGCCGTCGTCGAGAACCGACTTGATCGCCTTCAGCGGCATGAAGCGCTCCTCCTGCAACCGCTTGATCAGCTTGATCCGGTCGACGAACTCGGGCGGGTAGTAGGCCATGTTGCGGCTGGTCTTGACCGGCTCCGGCAGCAGGCCCTCGCGCAGGTAGTGCTTGATCGTCGGCGCCGGCACGCCGGAGGCCTCGGCCAGCTCGCCCATCCGCAGCAGCTCGGGGCTCTTGGTGCTCACGCGCGGAACTCCGTCTCGCCGCCGGCCGCGGGTCCGGCAGCGGCACCGGACTCGATCATCGCCGCCACCTCCTCGGCCGAGTACCCGGCTTCGCGCAGCGCCTCCTCGGTGTGCTCGCCGAAGGCCGGTGCCGGCCTGGTCGGATCGCCCGGGGTGCGACTCAGCTTCACCGGCACGCCGAGCTGGCGCACCTTGCCCAGCTGCGGCTGCTCCAGCTCGACCACCATCTCGCGGGCGCGCACCAGCTCCGAGTCGAGCGCCTCGTCGAGGTCGAGGATCGGCTCGATGCAGCAGTCGTGCTCGTCGTTGAAGGCGAGCCACTCGTCCCGCGTGCGCGAGCGGAAGATCGCGGCGACCTCGCGCCAGGCGTCGGAGCCGGGCGCTTCGAACTGCTTCTCGATCAGGTCCGGGCGCTCGGCGCCGTTGCAGAGCGCGGCCCAGAACTTCGGCTCCAGGGCGCCGCAGCTGACCCAGCCGTCGGCGACCTCGTAGGGGAGGTAACAGATCAACCCCCCGGCCAGCTGCTGCTCGCCGCGCCGCGGCACCTCGCCGTCGCAGAAGTAGCGGCCGGCGACCATCGCCAGCCAGGAAAGGGCGCCGTCGGCCATCGAGACGTCGACCATCTGCCCCTCGCCGGAGCGGCGGCGCTCGTGCAGTGCCGCCATCACCGCGAAGGCGGCCATCAGCCCGCCGCCGCCGAGGTCGGCGATCTGGCCGGCCGACTGCACCGGCGGCCCGTCCTTGGCGCCGGTCAGCCCCAGCAGCCCGACCAGGCCGAGGTAGTTCATGTCGTGGCCGGCGCGCTGCGCGTAGGGACCGCCTTGGCCGTAGCCGGTGATCGCGCAGAAGACGACGGCCGGGTTGGCCTCGCGCATGCGCTCGTAGCCGACCCCGAGCCGGTCGAGCACGCCGGGGCGGAAGCCGTCGAGGACGACGTCGTGGCGCTCGACCAGGCGCAGCAGCGCCTCCCGCCCGGCCTCGTTCTTGAGGTCGAGCCGGACCGAGCGCTTGCCGCGGTTGAGCGAGAGGTAGAGCGAGGACCGGGTCCCCAGCTCCTGCTGCTCGTCGCTCCCGTAGTAGGGCGGCGCCCAGCGGATGTAGTCGCCCATGCCGGTGTCCTCGACCTTCAGCACCTCGGCGCCGAGGTCGGCCAAAAGCAGCGAGCAGAAGCCCCCCGGCAGCAGCCGGGTCAGGTCGAGGACCCTGACGTCGCTAAGCGGAAGCGCGCTCACGCTTGGGTATCCCCAGCAGCTCGCGCGCCTCGGCCACGGTGGCGGCGCGGCGGCCGATGTCCTCGGCCATCTGGCGCGCCTTGGCGATCAGGTCGCCGTTGGAGCGGCACATCTCGCCGTTCGGCAGGTAGAGGTTGTCCTCGACCCCGGCGCGGACGTTGCCGCCCAGCACCAGCGCCGCCGCCAGCAGTTTCCACTGGTCGCGGGAGATGCCGATCGTCTGCCACTGGTTCTGCCCCTCCGGCCCGCCGGGGATCTGGTCCGACATCAGGGTGACGTTGCGCGGCGTCGGCCGGATGCCGCCGGTCACCCCCATCACCAGCGAGATCTGCAGCGGCGGCTCCAGCAACCCCATGTCGATCAGCGGGTCGAGGTTGGCGACGTGGCCGGAGTCGAAGCACTCGTGCTCGGGCTTGATCCCCAGCGCTTTCATCTCGGTCAGGAACTCGACGATCGTGTCGAAGCTGTTCTCGAAGACCGCCTTGAAGACGAAGTCTTTACGCCGTTTGGAGTACTTGGCGTAGTTCATCGAGGACATGTTCAGGGCGGCCACATCGGGCTTGCAGGCGCGCAGGTACTCCAGCCGCTTCTCGATCGGGATCCCGATCGCCCCGGTCGAGTAGTTGACGATGACGTCGTCGACCTCGGCCAGGATCGCCGCGGTGATCGCCTGGAAGTCCTCGATCTCGTACGAGGGCGTGCCGTCCGGTTTGCGGGCGTGGATGTGGATCTGCGAGGCGCCCTCGTCGACGGCGCGGCGGGCCTCGGCCGCGTACTCCTCCGGCGTGTAGGGGATCGCCGGGCATTGATCGCGGTTGGCGATCACGCCGCTGATCGAGCAGCTGATCACCACCGGGTCCTCGAAGCGGCTCACCGCACTCCCTCCTGGGTCGGTTTGCTCTCGCATACCGAGAGGAAGTCGCCCCAGGCGCTCATACGGGCATCACCCCATGGCGTTTCTTCGGCTTGCGGACCTGCTTGTTTTTCGCCATGCGCAGTGCCTTGACGATGGTCGGCCGCGTCTCCCGCGGGTCGATGATGTCGTCGATGACTGCGTTGCCGGCGGCGATGTAGGGGTCGATCTGCTGGCGCACCGCGTTCAGCATCGCCTCGCGGGTCGCCTCAGGATCGTCGGAGGCCTCGATCGCCGAGCGGCCGATGATTTCGACCGCGCCCTCGGCGCCCATGACCGAGATCTCGGCCCCGGGCCAGGCGACGATCAGGTCCGGCTCATACGCCTTCCCGCACATCACGTAGTAGCCGGCGCCGTAGGCCTTGCGCACGATCACCGTCACCTTCGGCACCGTGGCGCGGCTGACCGCGTAGAGCATCTTCGCCCCGTGGCGAATGATCCCCGTGTGCTCCACCTTGGAGCCGACCATGAAGCCGGGCACGTCCTGGAGGAAGACCAGGGGGATGTTGAAGGCGTCGCAGAGGTTGATGAAGCGCGCCGCCTTGTCGGCGGAGTCGTTGTCGAGGATCCCGGCCAGCTGCTTGGGCTGGTTGGCGACGATCCCAACCGGCTGGCCGCCGAAGCGGGCAAAGCAGGTGATCAGGGTCTTGGCGAACTTCGGCTTCAGGTCGAACCACTCGCCGTCGTCGACGATCTCGCGGATCACGTCGTACATGTCGTAGGGCTGGCGCGGCGAGTCGGGGACGATCTCCAGCAGCTTCTCGGAGAGGCGGTCGTCGAGGTCGTCGGTCTCGATCACCGGCGGCTTCGCCTCGCAGTCGGTCGGGAAGTAGGAGAGGTACTGCTTGATCGCCTCGATGCACTCGGCGTCGTCCTTGACCTCAAGGTCCCCCACTCCGGACTTGCGGCAGTGGACCTTGGCGCCGCCGAGATCCTCCATCGAGATCTCCTCGCCGGTCACGGCTTTGACCAGGTGCGGGCCGGCGAGTGCCATCGCGCCCTGGCCGGAGACCATCGGCACGAAGTCGGCGAGGGCCGGGATATAGGCCGTTCCCGCCGCGCACGGCCCCATCATCGCCGCGACCATCGGGATCACCCCCGACATTTCGACCTCCTCGCGGAAGAGGAATCCGGAGCCGGCGAAGAGCGAGCCGGTCGCCTCCTGGATGCGGGCGCCGGCCGAATCGAGCAGCCAGACGAACGGCATCCGCTTCGAGAGCGCCATCTCGCGCAGGCGGGTGACCTTGAGCTCGCCGGTCATCCCCATCGAGCCGGCCATCACCGTGAAGTCGTAGGCGGCGATGCAGGTCGGGCGGCCGTCGACGTCGCCCCAGCCGGTGATGACGCCGTCGGCGGGAGCATCGACCCCGTCCATCGCCCGCTGGGCGAAGTGCGGGCGGCCGTGGATGCCCATCTCGACGAAGCTGCCCTCGTCGACCAGCAGGTCGAGCCGCTCGCGCGCCGTCAGCTTGCCGCGCTCGTGCTGCTTGGCGATCTTCTCCTCGCCGCCGCCCAGCTTCGCCTTGGCCCGGCGCGCGTGCAGCTGCTCGTTCAGCTCCGCCAGCGGGGCGGTGCCCGGGAGCTTGTGGTCGCCGGTTCCGGTCATCTTCCTGCGCTCCTTGTCTTAAAGTCGTTGCGATGCGTGTGCTCGCCGCGACCTGCGCCTGCCTCGCCGCCCTCGCGGCGTGCTCGGTCTCGGTCGCCGCGGCGCCGGCGCAGTCCCAGCGCTCGGCCCCGTACGAATTCATGCTCATCTACGAACGCAGCGGCGGCTTCGCCCCCAGCTCCCGGAGTCTCGTGGTGGCGCCGGCCCAGTTCGCGACCGCGGCCAGTGGCGCCACCGGGGCGGGCGACCGGAAAGTCGACTTTCACCTTGGCAGCCGCCGGATCCGTGCGCTCGAACGGGGTTTGCGCCGCGCTCACTTCACGTCGCTGGAGAGCCCCGGCGCAAGTGGCTGCGCCGATTGCTTCGAATACCTCTTCCTCTACCGCGCCCACTATCTTGAGTTCGACGAGTCGCAGATGCCGAAAGGCCTTCGCGGCGTCGTCGCCCAGATCGAAGCGATCATCTCCGCCCACACGAGCCCGCCCCGCGCCTGACCCGACCATCGGCGACTCAGCGCCCCTTCCACTGCGGGTCGCGCTTCTCGAAGAATGCGGTGACGCCCTCGACGATGTCCTCGGTGCTGAAGGTGAGCGAGAGCTGCGAGCGCAGGAACTCCAGCGCGTCGTCGATGTCCATGTCCTGCTGGCGGTACATCGCGTCGTGGCCGAGCCGCATCAGCACCGGGCTCTTGGAGGCCAGCTTGCCCGCCCACTCGGCCACCGCCCCGTCGAACTCCGCCGCCGGCACCACCTTGTTGGCGAGCCCGTACTCGACCGCCTGCTCGGCACTGAGGCGCTCGCCCAGAAGCATCATCTCGTTGACCTTCTTGCGCGGAACGTTGCGGTAGATGATCGACATGATCATGTAGGGGAAGGCGCCGACGTTGATCTCCGGCGTGCCGAAGGTCGCCCCCTCTTTGGCGATCACCAGGTCGCAGGAGAGGGCCAGTCCCATCCCCCCCGCCAGCACGTGGCCGTTGGCGGCGCAGAGCGAAGGCTTGCCGAGCCGCGGCATCAGCCGGAAGAACTCGAGGAAGAGGTCGGAGGCGAAGTGTTTCTGGACCAGCGAGACGTCGGCGGCGAACCCGCCGAGGTCGGCCCCGGCGCAGAAGACCTTGTCACCGGCGCCGGTGAGGACGACAGCGCGGACCTCCTCGGAGGCTTTCGCCTCCTTCATCGCGGCGACCAGCTCAGTCAGCATCTGACCGGAGAGCATGTTGCGCTTCTCCGGGTTGTTCAGGGTCACCGTGGCGACGCCGTCGGCGACCTCGTAGGCGACCAGCTCGTAGCTCTCCTCGCTCATCGGGCCGAGACCATAGCCGACTTTGTTGAAAGTGGGAAGTGCTACTGTCTACTCGCTTCTGGCGGCCGTGCCGCCACCGAACCCACGAGCGAGGAGAGACACAGTGGCGACCGCGACCAACGGCTCCAGCAGCGTCATCAAGCCCGACCACGCAGCCGGGCGCAAGCACTTCATCTTCAGCCAGGAGCACGAAGACCTGCGCGAGTCGATGGAGGCGTGGGTCAAAAAGGAGATGTGGCCCCACCGCAACGAGTGGGAGGACACCTACTGGCCGACCGAGAAGCTGAAACGGGCCGGCGACCTCGGCTATCTCGGCCTCTGCTTCCCGGAGGAGTACGGCGGACAGGGCGGCGATTACTTCTACTCGCTGGTTCGGGCCGAGTGCATGAGCTACACGGGCTCCGGCGGCACCAACATGGGCTTCGCGGTGCAGACCGACATGGTCCTGCCCCCGATCCACCTGCTCGGCACCGAGGAGCAGAAGAAGAAGTACCTCGAACCGGGCCTCAAGGGCGAAAAGGTCGGCAGCCTCGGGATCACCGAGCCCGGCGCCGGCTCCGACGTCGCCGGCATCCGCACCACCGCGATCCGCGACGGCGACGAATACGTCATCAACGGCTCCAAGACTTTCATCACCAACGGTCCCCGGGCCGACTTCATCGTCCTCGTCTGCAAGACCGACCCGAGCGAGCGCCACGCCGGCATCACCCTCTTCGTCATCGACCTGCGCGACGAGAACGGCGACAAGGTCCCCGGCTTCACCGTCTCCGCCGAGCTGGAGAAGATGGGCATGCACGCCTCCGACACCGGCGAACTCGCCTTCGACGACGTCCGCGTCCCGGCCAGCGCCGTGCTCGGCGAGGTCGGCAAAGGCTTCTACCACATCGCCTGGGAGCTCCAGGGCGAGCGCCTGGTCGCCGCCGCGGGCTCCCACGCCGGCTGTGAACGGATGATCGAGAAGACCCTCGAGTACGCCAAGGAGCGCGAAGCCTTCGGCCGCCCGATCGGCAAGTTCCAGGCGATCCGCCACAAGTTCGCCGAGATGGCGACCAAGACCGAGGCGGCGAAGCAGTTCACCTACGCGACCGCCTGGCGCTTCGGCAACGGCGAGTACCCGGTGCGGGAGATCACCATGGCCAAGCTCTTCTCCTCCCGCATCGCCTGCGAAGTCGCCGACGAGTGCATCCAGATCCTCGGTGGCTACGGCTACATGAAGGAGTACGAGATCGAGCGTGCCTACCGCGACGTCCGCCTCAACCGCATCGGCGCCGGCACCGACGAGGTCATGCTCGACGTGATCGGCAAGAGCTACGGGCTCTAGGCCCCGTAGCCGCGATCAGGTGCTGGTAAAGAGCACGGTGGCGATCGTGCCCAGAATCGCGACCATCGTTGACCCCCAGAGCTGGAACATGAGCGTCCTCATGCCGCGCATATCGGTCCGCAGCTCGCGGATGTCGTCATCGACTCGCTGGAAACCGGCGTCCATGCGCCGGGAGAGGTCGTCCAGTCGCTCGTCGGTCCACATCGTTCGCTCCATGCCTCCACGCTACATCGACAGTACGCACGCGAGACGCGTTGTCTGCAACGGTAGCGCAACGCGTCTCTGACATGACCGTTGTCAGAGACAGTGGCGCCCGAGCGGTCCTCCCTCCCTTCGGCGAGGAGCACGAGGAGCTGCGGGAGACCGTCAGCCGCTTCGTCGGCAAGGAGATCGCGCCCCACGTCGACGAGTGGGAGGAGGCGCGGGAATTCCCCCGCGAGCTCTACGCGCGCTGCGCCGAGCTCGGCTTCCTCGGACTGAAGTTCCCGGAGGAGTACGGCGGCCAGGGCGGAACCCATCTGCACGACGCGATCTGGGTCGAAGAGCTGGCCCGCTCCGGCGGCTCCGGCGGGGTCGCCGCCGGGCTCAACGCCCACGCCTCGATCGCGATGCCGCCGATCTTCAACTTCGGCACCGAGGAGCAGAAGCAGCGCTGGCTGGTCCCGGGGATCGCCGGCGAGAAGATCGGCGCCCTCGGGATCACCGAGCCGGGCGCCGGCTCCGACGTCGCCGGCATCACCACCACTGCCAGGCGCGACGGCGACAGCTACATCGTCAACGGCGCCAAGACCTTCATCACCAACGGCGTCCGCGCCGACTTCCTCGTCTGCGCCTGCAAGACGAACGAGGAGGGCGGCCACGGCGGCATCTCCTTCCTTGTGCTCGAGCGCGAGATGCCGGGCTACGAGGTGGCGGCGAAGCTGGAGAAGATGGGCTGGCACTCATCCGACACCGGCGAGCTCGCCTTCACCGACGTCGAGGTGCCGGTGGAGAACCTGCTCGGCGAGGAGAACGGCGGCTTCAAGCTGATCATGGCCAACTTCGCCTGGGAGCGGCTGCTGATGGCGATCGGCGCCGTCGGCGGCATGCAGCGGCTGATCGAGACCACCGTCGCCTACGCCAAAGAGCGCGAAGCCTTCGGCCGCCCGATCGGCAAGTTCCAGGCGATCCGCCACCAGGTCGCCGAGATGGCCCTGAAGGCCGAAGCCTCCCGCGCCCTCACCTACAACGCCCTGCGCCTCTTCCACAGCGACCAGGACTGCATCCGCGACGTCACCATGGCCAAGCTCGTCACCCAGCGCTCCCTGCTGGAGGTCGCCGACCAGGCTCTGCAGATCCACGGGGGCTACGGCTACATGCGCGAGTACGGCATCGAGCGCGCCGTCCGCGATGCCCGCCTCGGCCCGATCGGCGGCGGCACCGACGAGGTCATGAAGGAGATCCTCGGCAAGACGATGGGGCTGTAGGCACCCTCTCCCCACACCTGGGAGCGGGATTAACTCAGTGCCGCGGCCCGGTCTCGCACTCGCGCGAGTAGCCGAAGCCGGTACCGCCGTCGCAGAAGTCGAAGCCTTCGCCGCCGTAGAGCTGGTCGGGGTCGCTTTCGCCGTAGAGGCGGTCGTTGCCGGCTTCGCCGTGGCAGCCGTCCTGGCCGGGGCCCATGTAACAGACGTCGTCGCCGGGACCGCCCCAGCAGCCGTCGCTGCCGGTACTGGTGCGGCAGTAGTCGTCGCCCGGCCCGCCGACGCAGTCGCTGTTGCGGGAGCCGGTGATGCAGACGTCGTCGCCCCCTTCGCCGATGCAGCGGTTGCGCCGCGAGCCCTCGGGGAAGCAGACGTCCTTCTCGGCGTTGCCGATGAACTTGTCTTCGCCGTCGCCGAGGCGGACGGTGAGCGTGAAGGGCAGCTCGTTGAGGACTTCGACGAAGTCGTTGCTGGGGCCCATGTCGAGTTCGATCCCACCGGCGCCGGCGATCGGGCAAACGGCGACACGGCGCCCGGCAATGAGGCGGCAGCCTTGGGGCCGAGCCGAGGCCATCGTCCCTTTGACGACGATATTGGCCCCGTTCTTCATCACCTTCAGATGCGAGCCCGAGGCGGTGCCGAAAACGACGATCCGCTCGGCGGGCGAGGCAACGCTGGGCAGCGCCAGGAGGGCGAGGGCTGCGAGGGCGGCGATGAGCAGCTTGTGAGTTTTATGAGCGCGGAAAAACAACAGCGGCGGATAGTAGAGACCTCGCGGGTCGGCAGGGCGGCACTCAAAAAATCTTCCGATCCAAAAAGACCGCAAATTGCGCTGTATAGAGCCAAGCCCAGCGTAGGATCGGGGGAGTGATCTATCTGCTCCGACACGGCGATGCCGAGGACGGCAATGGCGACGACGATGTCCGCCGGCTGACGCCGAAGGGCGAACGCCAGGCACGGGCGGCGGGCGGCGCGCTGGCCGCCGGCGGCGCCGCGATCGACGCCTGCCTCGCCAGCCCGAAGCTGCGAGCCGCCGAGACCGCCAGGCTCGCCTGCGAGGTGCTCGGCATCGAGCCCGAGACCGCGCCCGAGCTGCGCGGAGGGCCGTTCGATGCCCTCACGCTCACGGCCGGTCGCGGCGACGCCCTCCTCGTCGGACACGAGCCCGACTTCTCGGCCGAGGTCGCCCGCCTCACCGGCGCCAACGTGAAGCTGCGCAAGGGCGGCCTGGCGGCCCTCGACGGCTCGACCCTGATGGCGCTGCTGCGCCCAACCGACCTCGCCGCGATCGCGAACCACGACTAGAGGAGGCACCGATGCTGTCTTGGCTGGGGAAGAAGATGATCAACCGCAACATGCGGGCCGCCAGCGCGGGCGACATCGCGCCGCTGCTGAAGATGGACGCCGCCGACGTCAGGTTCCGCTTCCCCGGCGAGAACTCCTGGGCGACGGAGCTGCAGGGTAAGGACAGGCTCGAGCAGTGGCTGCGACGCTTCGCCGAGGTCGGGATCCAGATTGGCGCCGACGAGGTCGTGTTGAAGGGCTTCCCCTGGAAGCAGACGATCTGCGCTCGCGGAGTCTCCTACCTCGACAGCCCCGAGGGTAAGCGGGTCTACGAGAACCGCTACGTGATCTGGGGGCGGATCTCCTGGGGCCTGCTGCGCGAATACGAGGTCTACGAGGACACCGAAAAGAGCAGCAAGCTGGACGGGTACCTGGCTTCCGTCGGCAAGCTCTGAACCGCCCTGCCCCGGTCTACGCGATCAGCGTGACGACCCCGCGCACCACCAACAGCACCCCGATCACGGCCGCCACCCAGATGCCGCCGCGGCGCCCGTTGCGCCCGAGCCAAGCGCGGAAGCGGGTGACCCTGTCCTTGGTGCTCTCGGGCGCGAAGGCGTAGCCGAGGAGCGGCACCTCGAGCAGCAGCTGCTGGATCAGGCAGAAGCCGATGACGAGCAGCACCAGCTCTACCGAGTTCGCGTCGAGCTTCGCCATTCGATCGAGTGCGGTCAGGTAGGAGACGCCGGGGAAGGTGAGGACGACGCCAACCGCAAAGGTGACCCGGGCGGAGCCGCGTCCAATCATCCGTTCCGGCCAGGATTCTTTCTCCGGCGTCTCCTCCTTGGCCTCGCGCTTGCGCTGGCGCCGCTCCCGCAGCGGCGCGTCCCGCCCGGTTCCGAGCACGAAGGCGACCAGCAGCGCGATCAGGCCGACGACGATGTCCTCGCCCGGCCCCAGCGTGTGCTTGGCGGTGCCGGCGCTGTCCGATCCGTGCAGCGAGAAGACGATCAGCAGGCCGGCGGTGATGCTGGTGAGGAGCGCCCCGAGCAGGTAGCCGAGCATCAGCTTCTTCGGGTTCGGCAGCAGCATCATCACCGTCACCGCCGCCAGCAGCGTCGGGGTGAACATCGCGAACAGCGCCAGCACGAAGATGCTCCCGAGGTCGCCCACGCGGCCATTCTTACGGGACAATCGGTCCGATGAAGCAGCGAGTCAGCGTCATCACCCTCGGCGTCGCCGACCTCGAGCGCGCCCGTGCCTTCTACGAAGCGCTCGGCTGGAGGACCGGGGCCGAGCCCGGCGACGACGTCGTCTTCTTCCAGGCCGGCGACATGGTCCTCGCCCTCTGGGACCGGGCCCGACTGGCCGCGGACAGCTGCGTCGAGGACGCGCCCGGCTGGGGCGGGGTGACGCCGGCGCTCAACCTCGGCTCCCCGGCGGAGGTCGACGCGGCAATCGCCGAGGCCCGGGCCGCGGGAGCGCGAATCGGCCGCGAGCCGGCCGAAACCTTCTGGGGCGGCTACAGCGGCGTCTTCGTCGATCCCGACGGCCACCCCTGGGAGATTGCCCACAATCCGCTTTGGAAGCTGACCGAGGACGGCGGCGTCAGGCTCTCCTGAGCGCGCCGGAGAAAAACTGGCCGGCTGACCAGGATCGTCGGGTTCCCTGTAGCCTCCGCGCCGACTTCACGACTAAAGGAGACGCAGACTGATGGGACTTCTCGATGGGAAAGCGGCGATCGTCACCGGATCGGCGCGCGGAATCGGACGGGCGACCGCCGAGCTGTTCGCGGCCGAGGGCGCCAAGGTCCTGATCAACGACCTCGACGCCGACGTTGCCGAGCAGACGGCTGGTGAAATCGACGGCGAGACCGCCGTCTTCGCCGGCGACCTGACCAAGGCCGGCGCCGCCGACGACCTGGTCGCCGCCGCGACCGACGCCTTCGGCGCCGTCGACATCGCCGTCAACAACGCCGGTTACACCTGGGACGGCGTCGCCCACAAGATGACCGACGAGCAGTTCCAGGCGATGATCGACATCCACACGGTCGTCCCCTTCCGCGTCGCTCGGGCACTGGCCCCGCAGTGGCGCGAGGCGGCGAAGGCCGAGCGCGGCGAAGAGAAGGAGGTCTTCCGCAAGCTGATCAACGTCTCCTCCACCTCGGGGACGATGGGCAACGCCGGCCAGGTCAACTACTCGGCGGCAAAGATGGGCGTGGTCGGGCTGACCAAAACCCTCGCCAAGGAGTGGGGTCAGTTCAAGATCAACGTCAACGCGGTCGCCTTCGGCTTCGTCGACACCCGCCTCACCGCGGCCAAGGAGGAGGGCGGCGAGATGACCGCTCCCGGTGGCGAGAAGATCGAGCTCGGCATCCCCGAGCAGATGCGGGCGATGGCCTCGGCGATCATCCCGGTCGGCCGCCCGGCGACCCCGGAGGAGGCCTCGGGCCCGGTCCTCTTCCTCGCCTCGCCGCTCGCCAACTACGTGCACGGCCAGGTCCTCAACGTGACCGGCGGCATGTTCGGCGGGATGTACACCTGAGATGAGCTCCGAAGCGACGGGAGGCAGGCGCCCACCCCGCTACCTCGACGCAGCGGACCGGGTCTGGCCTGCCACCCGCCGCTTCATGGGCGCCCACACGTTCCTCTACCAGCGGACGGGTGGACGCCTCGGCCACACGATCCCGGGCGTGCCCGGGAAGATGCTCCTGCTCGACCACGTCGGCGCCAAGAGCGGCACCAAGCGCACCTCGCCGCTGCTCTACGTCCGCGACGGCGAGGACCTCGTGATCGTCGCCTCCAAAGGCGGCTTCCCCAAGAACCCGGCCTGGTTCCACAACCTCAAGGCCAATCCCGACACCACCGTCCAGGTCGGCTCCCACCACGTCCCGGTCCACGCCCGGGTGGCGAAACCGGAGGAGCGCGACCGCCTCTGGGCGCTGGCGGTCGAGGGGTACCACGGGTACGACGATTACGCGGCCCGCAGCAAGGGGCGCGAGATCCCGCTGATGGTGCTCGAGCCGCGTTAGGGGCTGGTGGTTGGGAGGGTCGGGTATCCCCTCCCCAGAAGCCGTCGCGCAGCTGGTCGCACGCCAGGGCTCGAGCCTCTGTCCTTGAGCTTCTGGGGAGGGGATACCCGACCCTCCCACGCAACACCCGCTCCTGGTTCGGAGCACCACCTCGGAGCCCGCTGGAGAGGTTTCGTAGTACGGAAGCTTTCAGCTAAAGGAGCCGGACCGGGGGCTCACAAGCTCGAAGCCCACGGAACCCGAGCTCACAATGGTCACCCTGCCTTCGGAGCCGGGCGTAGCTTCCGTGGGGCCGGGTCCGGGGGCTCTCTCCCGGAGGCTCAAGGACAGAGGCCTGAGCCCTGGCAGGCGATCCAGCTGCGCGACGGTCTCCGGGAGAGAGCCCCCGGACCCGGCCCCCGCACCGCTACTTCGGCCGCCGCTCCTCAGCAACGGGATCACCACTGTCGTTAGCGATCGCCTCCGGCGGCCACGGCCCGGCCCAGTTGTCACGGGCACCGTCGATGGTGATCGTGGTGCCGGAGAAGAAGTCGCCGGCGGGCGAGGCCAGGTAGGCGACCAGCCAGGCCATCTCCTCGGGGCGGCCGGCGCGGCCGATCGGGATCGAGCGCTCGAGGTTGTCGACGACCACCTGCGGATACTTGGTCAGCAGCGTCTCGGTCGCGAACTGCCCGGCGGCGAGGGCACAGGTCTTGATCCCGAAGCGCGCCCACTCCACCGCCAGCGTCCGCATCATGTTCTCGACCGCAGCGCGGGCGGCGCCGGAGTGGACCATGCCCGGCATCCCGTTGTGGGGCGAGAGGGTGATGCTGAGAACCTTGCCGCCGCCCTGGGGGATGAAGGCCTTGGTCGCGGCGGCGTGGGTCATCAGCCAGGTGCCCTGGACGTTGAGGTCGATCACCGTGCGGAAGCCTTTGGGGCTGATCGCCTCGGCCGGGCTGAGGAACTGGCCACCGGCGTTGTTGACGAGGACGTCGAGGCGGCCGTGGCGCTCGAGCAGCGCGTCGAAAAAGCGACCGACCGGCTCCTCCTCGCGGATGTCGAGGATCTCGTGCTCGTAGGCGCCGGGCAGGTCGGCGGCGAGTTCGGCGGTCTCCGCCAATGGCTCCTCGCGCCGCCCGCAGGCGATGACGGTAGCGCCGAGCCGGGCCAGCTCGAGGGCAGTCTCCCGTCCCAAACCGCTGCCGGCTCCGGAGACGACGCAGACCTGCCCGGCGAGCAGATCGTCGCGAAATACCTGCGAATGCGAGCTTTCAGCCATTGCCGGGCAAGCCTATAGGTGACCCGAACGGCGGTAATGTCACTGAGGATGAAGGTTCAGGTGGAGGCAAAGCCCCTGCACGAGCCGCTCGCCGGGGGTACGCCGGGAGCGACTGTCGTCGTCGAACCGCTGATCGCCGGCCACTGCGATTTCCCGGTGCCGATGATGGAGAGTCCGGGCGGGCGCTTCCTCACCCTCAAGCTCCTGCGCGCATTGCTGACCGGCAAGCCGCCGCGGACGATCCCGATCCCCGCCTTCCTGATCCGCCACCCCAGTGCCGGCGCGATCCTGGTCGACACCGGTCTCCACCCCTCGATCGCCACCGACGGGCGCGAGAACTTCGGCCGGCTCGGCGAGCGCTTCGGCAAGCCACAGCTGCAGAACGGCGAAGACGTCCCGGCGCAACTGCGCAAACGCGGGCTCGACGCCGGCGAGATCCCGGTCGTCGTCATGACCCACATGCACAGCGACCACACCTCGGCGGTCTCCGAGTTCCCCAACTCCACCTTCATCGTCAGCGAGACCGAGTGGAAGGCGGCCTCGGTCGGGTCCCAGCCGACCCTCAACGGCTACCGCCGCCAGCACTTCGACTACGCCTTCGACTACCGCACCGTCGATTTCGATCGCGCCAGCGTCGACTCCTACGCCAGCTTCGGCCGCAGCTTCGACCTCTTCGGCGACGGCTCGATCCGCCTCGCCTTCACCCCCGGGCACAGCGCCGGCCATATGTCTGTCGTCTGCCACCTCGCCCAGGACGACTTCGTGATCGGCGGCGACGCGATGTACATGTCGGCCCAGCTCGAGGGCGAGGCGCCACTGCCGCCCCGCCCCTACGACGCCCACAACTTCAAGCGCTCACTGCAGGAGCTGCGTCTGTTCCATTCTCAGTTCCCGGGCGCGACGATCACGCCGGGGCACGATCCGGACTTCTACGCCCGGCTCGACGCCCGTTACGAGTAACCAACCCCCCGTACAGCTCCCGCACCCGCTCGAAGATCTCGCTCGCCGCCTCCAGCTGGCGCTCGTGGTCGGGCCGCGACTCGACCGCGAAGCTCATTGGCTCGCCGAACTGCACCGTCACCTTCGGGAAGCGCAGCTTCTTCCAGCGCCGCACCCCGGCCGAGCCGTAGATCGCGACCGGCACCACCGGCGCCCCCGATTCCAGCGCGACGCGGCCAATTCCGGGTTTCGGCTCGCCCATCTGCTGCGAGCGCGAACGGCCGCCCTCGGCGTAGATCAGCAGCATCTCTTCCTGGCGCAGGATCTCGCGCGCGGTCTCGATCGCCTCCTCGTCGTGGTGGCCACGGCGGACCGGAAAGACGCCGCCGTGCTTGTAGACGTAGGTGAGAACCGGCGGGCCGAACATCTGCGATTTGGCCATGAAGCGGATCTTCCGCCGCAGGTAGACGCCGACGAAGAAGTGGTCCATCTGGCTGAAGTGGTTGGGGGCGAGGATCAGCGCCCCCTCGCGAGGGACGTTCTCGAGGCCGATCTTGCGGACCCGGTAGAGGAGGAGCGTCGGCAGGGTGAGGACGACGCGGGCGAGGGTGTAGGTCCAGCCGACGCCCTTGCGCGCGGCCTGGTGGAACTGCGTGAAGTACTCCGCCGGGCGCGGGTCCTTGTAGGTCTGGGGACGCATCTCTGCCATGGGTGGCGCGGCCGGGCCACGCCTTTTGCCTACCCTCGCCCGCGCCGTCGGTTACGCGTTAGCCCGACGGGTCCGGGCGGGCCCAGCCGCGCGAGCGATCAAGCGCCCGCTGCCAGTCCGCCAGCAGGGCGCCGCGCGCCTCCGCCCCCATCCGCGGCTCGTAGCGGGCGGCCTCGCGCCACATCTCCCCCACCTGCTCGCGGCTCCAGCGCCCGGTCGCGATCCCAGCCAGGTAGGCGGCGCCGAGCGCGGTCGTCTCGGCGATCTCCGGCACCACCACCGGGACACCGAGCACGTCGGCCTGGAACTGCATCAGCCAGGCGTTGGCGACGGCGCCGCCATCGGCCTTCAGCTCCGGCAGCGACTCGCCGGCCGCGTCCTCCTGGGCGCGGACCGCGTCGACGGTCTCGTAGGCGATCGCCTCCAGCGCCGCCCGCGCCAGATGGGCGCGACCGCTGCCGCGGGTGAGGCCGACGATCGTGCCGCGGGCGTAGGGGTCCCAGTGGGGCGCGCCGAGCCCGGTCAGAGCGGGCACGAAGTAGACGCCGTCGTTGGAGTCGAGCGAGGCCGCCAATGCCTCGGTCTCCCCCGCCTGCTCGACGATGCCGAGGCCGTCGCGCAACCACTGCACGGCGGCGCCGGTGACGAAGATCGAGGCCTCGAGCGCGTAGGCGACCTCGTCCTCGATTCCCCAGGCGACCGTGGCGAGCAGCCCGTCCGGCGGCCGCGGCGCCTCCGCCCCGGCGTTGAGGAGGACGAAGCTGCCGGTCCCGTAGGTGTTCTTCGCCATCCCCCCCCGGTGACAGGCCTGGCCGAACAGCGCCGCCTGCTGGTCGCCGGCGACACCCGCCACCGGCACCTCGCCGCCGAACTCGCTCGTAGTCCCGTAGACGTGGGCGGAGGGCAACGGCTCCGGCAGGCGCGCCGGGTCGATCCCCAGCAGCTCGCACAGCTCCGGGTCCCAGCGCAGGCGGCGGATGTCGAAGACCATCGTCCGCGAGGCGTTGGAGTAGTCGGTGACGTGGCGGCCGGTCAGCTTGAACAGCAGCCAGGAGTCGACCGTGCCGAAGACCGCCCGCTCCATTCCCTCGCCGTTGCGCAGCAGCCACTCGATCTTGGTCGCCGAGAAGTAAGGGTCGATGGTCAGCCCGGTGCGCTCGCGCACCAGCGCCTCCTGCCCGGCCGCGCGCAGCTCCCCGCAACGGTCGGCGGTGCGGCGGTCCTGCCAGACCAGCGCCCGGTGCAGCGGCTCGCCACTGGCGGGGTCCCAGGCGACGACGGTCTCGCGCTGGTTGGTGATCCCAATCCCGCCGAGCTCGGAGCCCGCGATCCCGGCCGCGGCGATCGCCTCGGCGCCGACCCGGCGGGTCACCTCCCAGATTTCGGCCGCGTCGTGCTCGACCCAGCCCGGCCGCGGGAAATGCTGCTCGAACTCCGAGTAGGCGCGGCCGGCGATCCGGCCCTCGCCGTCGAAGACGAGGCAGGTGGTGCCGGTGGTTCCCTGGTCGATCGCGAGGATCACGCCAAGGGCAGGCTAACCCCGCACCCTGCAGCTGCGCGTGAGGGTGGAGGCAAGCGTGCGCCCGTCGGCGAAGGTCATCGAGGTGCGGGCGAAGGGAAAGGTGGCGCCGGGAAAGCCCGCCGGTGCCGCGCAGGCGGCGCTGAGGTAGCTGTGGAGGCGGCCGCGAAAGGTGAAAGTGCGGTGCAGGTTGAGGCTGAGCCGTTTGACGTAGCCGTAGCGGTTGAGCCGGGCCGGCAGCAGGCCGGTGAACAGCGTGCCGAAGGTGCCGCGGCGTTCGCGGATGTGGAAGACGATGATGCGGGTGTTGGGGATCGGGTCGCCGCCGTAGATGTGGGCGAGGATCGCGTGGCGGCCGTTGATCACGGTGTTGAAGGCGAGGATCTGCCCGCGCGAGGGGAAGGCCGCCTGTTCCGGCAGGGCAACCGCCCCGACGTAGCTGCCGCCGCCGACCAATGCCTGGTGACAGCGGGCGAGCGCGTCCGCGGTCGTCGATGGGTCGATCCAGCTGCGCTGGCAGACCGGCAGACCCTGGGTGTCGAGATGTCCCTCCTTGTTGATCGCGATCGTGATCCGGCGCAGGCCCGGGGGGCGCTTCCCCGACAGCGTCTTGACGGTGCCGCCGACGCTGACCGAGATCGGCGCTCGGACGTGGCGCGGCAGGTCATTGGGGGCGATGCCGCCCTTGAACTTGACGAAGAGGTCGCCGTGCTCGATCAGCTCGGCGCGGGCCAGCGAAGCACCCAGCGCGACGATCGCGAACACCCCCGCGAATACCGCAAGCCGCCTCGATTTAACCCTCATCCCCTGTCCAGACTAGCGGCGCCGCTGCGCCCGGCGACGCGACATGTAGGTGCGCTCGAAATCGCGCAGCTGCGCACCTCGGTGCAGGAAGCCCCGCAGAGAACGGCCGGTCGCCCGGTGCTCGAGGTCGATCTCGTACTCGCCAAGCCGATACCCGGCCCGCACCGCATCGACCGTCATCCCGATCTCCATCCCAAAGCCGGCGGCGAACGGCAGGGTGGCATGGAGCACCTCGGCCCGCATTGCCCGCTGGCCGGAGATCGGGGCCGTCGTCGCCGCCCCGCAGAGGTTGCGGATCGCCCAGTGCGCGAAGCCGAGCGCAAGCCCGAAGCCACCGCCGACCCGGCGCGCGAAGGCGGCGACGGCGAGGTCGCAATCGCCGCGCTCGACCGCCTCGACCAGCGGCCCGAGGCGGCCGGCGGAAGCGCCGAGGTCGCCGTCGCAGAGGAGGACCAGCCGCGGCGCCGGCTCGGCGCTGAGGGCGGCCTCGGCGGCAGCGGTGACGTTGGCGCCCTTGCCGTGGGGTCGGCCACGGCTGACCACCTGCGCCCCGGCCGCCAGCGCCCGCTCGGCGGTGCCGTCTTCGGAGGCGTCGTCGGCGACCCAGATCGCCGCCGCCGGGAACCGCGCCCGCAGCGCCGCCACCGTCTCCCCGATGCGGTCCGCCTCATTGCGGGCGGCGACTATGGCGACGAGCGAGTCTTCCACGGCGGCTATTGTCCCCGGCCATGCCAGATATCGAGGCTCACATCACCGGCAACGTGTGGAAAATCGAGGTCGCGGTCGGCGACGAGGTGTCCGACGGCGACACCGTCGTCATCCTCGAGTCGATGAAGATGGAGATCCCGGTCGAGGCCGAGGACGACGGCAAGGTGAAGGAGATTCGCTGCGAGGAGGGCCAAGCCGTGAGCGAAGGCGACGTCCTCGTGGTGCTGGAGTAGGACCGTGGCGGAACGGTTGGCGAGCGGCAAGCTCGTCCTCGACCGGCCCGCGGAGGCGGTTGCCCGGCTGCGCATCTCGAATCCCGAGCGCCGCAACGCGCTCGACCACGAGATCCTCGACGCGATCGCCGAGGTCCTGCCGCAGCTCGATCGCGGCATCGAGACCCGCTGTGTCCTGATCGACGGCGAACCGCCGGTCTTCTCCGCCGGCTACGACATCGCCGGAATCCCGGAGCAGACCTTCGAACGCGACGCCGAGGCGCTGGTCGCCCACCCCTTCCACGGGGCGATGGAGGCGATCGCCAAACACCCCTGGCCGACCGTGGCGGCGATCAACGGCCACTGCCTCGGCGGCGGCCTCGAGCTGGCGATCACCTGCGACCTGCGCATCTGCGCCGCGGGGGCGATGCTGGGCATGCCGCCAGCGAAGCTGGGGCTGATCTACGGCCACACCGGGTTGCGCCGCTTCCTCGACACGATCGGATTGGCGCGGACGAAGGAGCTGTTCCTGACCGGGCGCAACTACGAGGCGACCCGGGCCGAGCGCTTCGGGCTCGTCAACGAAGTGGTCGGCGACGACCGGATCGAGCAGGAGTCGATCGACCTGGCGGCCGAGATCGCCGCCAACGCGCCGCTCTCGGTCCGCGGCAACAAGCACGCGATCGACCTGCTCAACGCCTGCCCGGTCCTGACCGCGCAGCAGGAGGCGGGGCTGGTCGCATTGCGCGAGTCCGGCTTCGCTTCCGAGGACTTCCGCGAGGGCGTCACCGCCTTCGGCGAGAAGCGGGCGCCGCGCTGGGCAGGGAAGTGAGCGCCAAGGCCCGCGCCGCGCTCGCCGCCTCCGACCCGACGATGGCGGCGCTGATCGAGCGGGTCGGCAAGATCGACCTGAAGGAGCGGCTGGCGCGGCGCGGCGAAGAGCGGCCGGGCGACGCCTACGGGGCGCTGCTGCGGGCGATCGTCGGCCAGCAGCTCTCGACCAAAGCGGCGCGGACGATCTACCTGCGGGTGCTCGAGATCTTTGGCGGCACCACCCCCTCCCCGCAGCAGCTGCTGGACGCGAGCGAAGCCGAGCTGCGCGGCGCCGGCCTCTCCGGCCGCAAGGTCGAGTACGTCCGCGACCTCGCCGCCCACGTGCTCAGCGGCGAACTCGAGCTGGACCGGCTCGACGAGCTCGGCGACGAGGAGGCGATCGAGGAGATCGTCGCCGTCCGCGGGCTCGGCCAGTGGACCGCGGAGATGTTCCTGATCTTCCACCTCGAACGCCCCGACATTCTCTCCGGCGGCGACCTCGGGATCCGCAAGGCGGTCCAGATCGAGTACGAGCTGGAGGAGATGCCAACCCCGCTGCGGGTACTCGAGATCGGCGAGCCCTGGCGGCCCCACCGCAGCCTCGCCGGCCTCTACCTCTGGGAGTCGCTTGCCGCGACTCCAGATTGACGCACCCTTCGCCGACAATGCAGGCATGCGCCTTCGTTTCTGGATCGGCCTCGCCGCAGTTCTGCTGATCGCCGCCGGCTCGGTGGCGGCGGCGTTGATTGTCCACGCCGACGACGACGCCGACTTCCACGCCAGCCAGCGCGACGAGGCGGTGCGGGCGGCGCACCAGGCGGAGTCGGTGGCGGCGCTCTCGATCGGCCAGCTGGCCAGCGCCGCCGCCTTCTTCCAGGCCGAGGGGACCTTCACCAAGCACGAGTTCGACGTCGTCGCCGAACCGCTGCTGAACCAGGGCGCGCTGAGCGGAACCGCGTTCATCCAGCGCCTGCCCAATTCCCAGCGCGAGGCCTTCGAACGCCGCCACGGCGCCCCCGTCTTCGAACCCACCGACGACGGCCCGGTCCCGGCCCGCACCGATTCCGTCTACTACCCGATCGTCTACGCGGTCAGCGAGCTCGGCGCCTTCTCCCCGATCGGCTACGACCTCGACTCCGACCCCGAACGGGCGCCCTTCCTGCGCCGCGCCCGCGATCGCGGCAAGCCGGTGGCGACGCCGCCGGTGAAGCTGCTGATCGGCGGCGTCGGCATCAACGTCTACTGGCCGGTCTACCGCGATGGCGCCCCGACCGGCACCGCCGCCGAGCGCCGGGCGGCGCTGATCGGCTTCGCCGCCGGCGCCTTTCGCGTCAACGACCTCGCCACGGCCGCGGTGCAGACCGTGCCCGACGCCGCCGACGTGCAGCTGCGGATCGATCGCCAGACCACGGTCGGCCACCAGGGCGAGCTCGAGGACGCGGCCAGCGCCCCGATCCATATCGCCGACCGCACCTGGCTGCTCGTCGTCCGCGACCCCAACCGCCCCGACGCCAGCCTGCCGCTGCTGCTGGCGGTGATCGGGATCGCGCTGGCGGCGCTGCTTGGGGCGCTGATCATGGTCTGGAGCCGCAACGAACGGATGCGGGAGCTGGAGCGCGAGGCGGGCCAGGATCCTTTGACGGGGCTGAAGAACCGGCGCCGCTTCGAGGAGGACCTGCGCCTGGCGATGGCGCGCGCCCGCCGCGAGGGCACGACAGGGGCGATGCTGATGCTCGACCTCGACCACTTCAAGCAGGTCAACGACACCCACGGTCACCCCGCCGGCGATGAGCTGATCCGCGAAATCGCCGAGGTCCTACGCCAGCGCAGCCGCGCCAGCGACGTGCTGGCCCGCCTCGGCGGCGACGAGTTCGCCGTCGTCCTGCCCCGCTGTAGCCCGACCGAGGCACGGCTGGTGGCCGAGGCGATCGCCAAGGCGATCCGCGAGCACCAGCCCGGCGGCGACGGGGTCGAGCCGCTGACCGCCAGCGTCGGCGTGGCGATGTTCGGCGACCACCCGCGGACCAGCATCTCCTCGGTCGTCTCCGAGGCCGACGCCGCGATGTACGCGGCCAAGGACGGGGGCCGCGACAGCGTCCGCGTCTTCGACCCAATCGCGGTGCGGACCGGGGCCTCCGGCTCGGACTAGCCGGCCAGCCCGGCCCGCAGGTCCAGCACCCGCTGCGCCGACCGCTCGAACCCTCCCCGGTCCAGGGTGCCCGCACGCAGCTGCGCCAGCAGCGCCCGCCGTGCGGCTTCGGCCGGCGCCGGCTCGGTGAACAGCAGCAGGTCGGACCCCGCCCGGGCCGCCGCCAGGCCGGACTCGGCCGGCCCCCCGAACGCCCGCACGGCGACGCTGTCGAGCGCATCGGTGATGGAGACGCCCTCGAAGCCGAGCCGGCCCCGCAGCTCGCCGCCGGCGATCGCGCGGGAGAAGGCAGCCGGCTCGGGCGCCAGCGCCGGGTAGATCGCGGTGCTGAGCATCACCAGCTTGCCGCCGGCGGCGATGAAGGCGCGGTAGGGCGTCTCGTCGACTTCGCGCAGGACCCGCTTTGGGAGATCGATGCGCTGCACCGCGAAGTCGGTGTTCTCGGGCGCCGCCCCGAGGCCGGGGAAATGCTTCGCGGTCGCGGCGACGCCGCCCTCCTGCAGGCCGGCGGCGAAGGGCACCGCGGTGGCGGCAACCCGCTCGGCGGTAGCGCCGAAGCCGCGCCCGGTGGCGGCGATGGTGCCGCCGGGGCGGGCGACGTCGAGGACCGGCGCGAGGTCGATGTTGATCCCCAGCTCGCGCAGGTTCGCCGCCGTGCGCCGGCCCTGGTCGCGACCGAAGGCGCCGCCGCGCTCGCCCATCTCGGCCGCGGAGGCCGCGGGCGCGCCGTCGACCCGCTTCACCAGACCGCCCTCCTGGTCGACCATGACCAGCAGCGGATCGCCCAGCGCCGACGGCCGGGGGATGGCCTGCAGGCGGGCGATCAGACGGCGGCCGGCACCGCGGCTCGAAAGGTTGTCGGCGAAGAGGACGATGCCGGCGACGTACCCGCGCCGGATCGCCGCTTCGAGCCGTGGCGAAATCGCGGTCCCGGCGAGGCCGGCGACGATCCTCTGGCCGGCCAGCTGCGGCGTCGGCAACGTCTGCGCAACCGTGAGCCGGGGCGGCGAGGAGTCGCCGAGCCTGCTCCCGAGGACGAAGGCTGCGATCGCGAGCGCACCGAGGACGATCAGCGCCACGCGGCGCCTGCGCGCTTTCGCTCCAGCCATGGAGCCGACGCTACCTCGATACGCGGTCCCGGCGTCCGGCCCGCTTCCTAGCCTTGCCCGCAGTTCACCCCCCGGAAACCACCGGAAAGAGTCCCCCAATGCCATCTCTGATCACCTTCGACGAAGCCCTCGATTACGGGCGGCAGACCGGCCACGACGAGATCGGCGCCCTGGTCGAGCGCGCCTGGCAGGTCCGCCGCGAGAACTTCGGCGACTCGACCGACATGTGCTCGCTGGTCAACGCCAAGTCCGGCGGCTGCGCCGAGGACTGCGGCTTCTGCGCCCAGTCGCGCTACGCCGAGGCCGACACGCCGATGCACGCGATGCTGGAGCCGGAGCAGATCCTCGAGCACGCGAAAGCGGCCGAAGCCGCCGGCGCTCACCGGTTCTGCATGGTCACCCAGGGCCAGGGCCTCTCGAAACGGGACTTCCAGAAGATCCTCGAAGGGACCCGGCTGGTCGCCGAGCAGACCAACCTCAAGCGCTGTGCCTCGATCGGCCACATGTCGGCCGACCGCGCCAAGTCGCTCAAGGACGCCGGCGTGCAGCGCGTCCACCACAACGTCGAGTCCTCGCGCTCCTACTACCCCGAGGTCTCCTCGACGGTCCGCTACGAGGGCCGGCTGCGGACGATCCAGGCGGTCAAGGAGGCCGGGCTGGAGACCTGCGTCGGCGGCATCCTCAACCTCGGGGAGAGCGAGGAGCAGCGGGTCGAGATGGCCTTCGAGCTGACCGAGATCAACCCGACCTCGGTACCGATCAACCTGCTCAACCCGCGCGAGGGAACCAAGTTCGGCGACCGCGACCCGATGGATCCCTGGGAGGTCGTGAAGTGGGTTGCGATCTTCCGCCTGATCATCCCCGGCGCCCTCTTCCGCCTCTGCGGCGGCCGCGTCGAGAACCTCGGCGAGCTGCAGCCACTGGCAGTGAAGGCCGGCCTCAACGGGGTGATGATGGGCAACTTCCTGACCACGCTCGGCGCCGAGCCCGAGGACGACCGGGCGATGTTCGAGGAGCTCGGGCTGAACGTCGCCCGCCAGCCCGACAACGGCGCCAACCCGCGGCCCGACAACCGCTCCGGCTGGCTCGACGGCGAGACCCCGGCGACGCCGATGGACGAGCTGGTCGACCGCCAGGAGGAAGCCAACTTCTGGGACCCCTCGACCCAGCTGCGCGTGGTCAAGAAGTCGAAGAAGCCTCCGCCCTACCCGCAGGCGGTATGACCGACGTCGCGGGGCGGCTGGAGGAGCTTCGCGACCGCGGGCTCTACCGCCGCCTGCGCCTCGTCGAGGGGCCGCAGGGGCCGCGGGTACTGCTCGACGGCGAGCCGGTGCTGCTGCTGTGCTCGAACAACTACCTCGGGCTCGCCGACCACCCGCGGGTGCGCGAGGCGGCGTCGCAGGCGGCGCTGCGCTGGGGCGCCGGCGCCGGCGCCTCGCGTCTGGTCTCCGGCAACATGGAGCCGCACCGGCGGCTGGAGGCGCGTCTCGCCGCCTTCAAGGGCTATGAGGCGGCGTTGCTGTTCGGCTCCGGTTACCTCGCCAACACCGGCACCGTCGCCGCCCTCGCCGGGCGCGACGAGGTGGTCTTCTCCGACGAGCTCAACCACGCCAGCATCGTCGACGGCTGCCGGCTCTCGCGGGCCGAGACCTTCGTCTACCGCCACGGCGACCTCGAGCACCTCGCCTGGGGATTGAGCGAGGCCGGAGAGCGGGCGGCGCTGATCGTCAGCGACGGCATCTTCTCGATGGACGGCGACGTGGCCCCGCTGCCGGAGCTGCTGGAACTGGCGCGCCGGCACGGCTGCCGGCTGCTGGTCGACGAGGCTCACGCGACCGGGGCGCTGGGCCCCGGCGGCCGCGGCACCGTCGCCGCGGCGGGCCTCAGCGGCGAGGTCGACGTCGTCGTCGGCACCCTCGGCAAGGCGCTCGGCTCCTACGGCGCCTACGTCTGCGCCGCGGCGGAGACGGTGGACCTCCTGGTCAACACCGCCCGCCCGTTCATCTTCTCCACGGCCCCACCGCCGCCCTCGGTCGCCGCGGCAGAGGCGGCGCTGGAGTTGGTGACCGCGGAGCGAGTCGAGCGGCTGCAGGCCAACGCCGCCCGCTTCCGCGCCGCGCTCGCCGCCAACGGCCTCGACGCCGGCCGCTCGCGGACCCAGATCGTGCCGATCGAGGTCGGCGCAGCGGAGCCGACGATGGCGCTCTGCGAGCGCCTGCTCGAGCGCGGCGTCTTCGCCCAGGGCATCCGCCCGCCGACCGTGCCCGCGGGCTCCTCGCGGTTGCGCTTCACGGTGATGGCCAGCCACGACGCCGGCGAGCTCGAAGACGCCGCCGAGCTGGTCGCCGCCGCCTCGCACGAACTCGGGCTAGCCCGTCCCCGGCCGATTGCCGCCTAGCCGGCTCGTGGGCCCGGGCGTTTTCGTCACCGGTACCGGCACCGAGGTCGGCAAGACCGTAATCGCCGCCGCGCTCGCCCACACCCTTGCCGCCGGGGGCAAGCACGTGGCGGTCTTCAAGCCCGCGGTGACGGGCCTCGACGAAGCGGGCGAGGCCGACCACGAGCTGCTGCGCCGCGCGGCGGGCAGCAATCAGAGCGACGAGGAGATCGCCCCCTACCGCTACGGCCCGCCGGCTTCGCCCCACCTGGCGGCGGCGCTGGCGGGCCACGAGATCGAGCCGGAGCGACTCCGCGCCGCCGCGCGTGAAGCAGCCGCCGGCGCCGACGTTCTCGTCTGCGAGGGGGTCGGTGGACTGCTGGTCCCGCTCGCGGGTCGACTTAGTCTCGGTATGCGAGAGCAACTCGACCCGCCCTACCTGGTCCGTGACCTCGCGGTCGACCTGGGCTACTCCGTGGTGGTCGCCGCGGCGCCCGGCCTGGGCACGATCAACCACACGCTCTTGACGCTCGCCGCGGCCCGCGCCGTCGGTCTCGAGGTCGCCGCCGTGGTGCTGACGCCCTGGCCCGAGGAGCCGAGCGCGATCGAGGAGTCCAACCGCGCGACGATCGCCGCCCTCGGCGAGGTCGAGGTCCACACCCTCCCCTGGCTGGACCTCGCCGACCCGGCGAGCTGGCCGCCGCTCAGCCTCTGACGATCACGTCGAGGCTGCCGGCGCCGAGCTCGACCTCGAAGCCGGCGTCAACCACGATCGCGGCGGCACCCTCGATGTCCACCGGTGCTTTCTTCGCCTCCAGCAGCACCCGCGCGACATCGCCCCGCACCGCCTTCGCCATGTGCGAGACCGGCTTGCGCCCGCCACCCTGCTCGCTGAACGCGCGCACCGCCAGCAGCGTCGCCCGCCGCGGCTTCCAGGCCGCCGCGTAGGCGCCGGAGCGCATGTCGACGACGAGGTCCCCCTCCTCGTCGGGCATCGCCGCCGCCAGCGCCGGCCGCCAGAACGCCGCCGGCGGACCGATCCTCGCCAGCCGCGCCTGGGCCGAGAAGCGGTAGTACGGAATGCGATCCTCCGGCCCGACCACGCCCCAGAGGGCGCTGGCGATCAGCACCCGGCGCCGCGCCTTCGCCGGCAGCTCCGGCAAGCGCAGGCGGTCGTAGAGGACGCCGGAGTAGACCGCGGCCGCCGGCGCGGCGGGCGCCGTGCGCAGTTCCGCATCGACGACCACCTCTCCCGCCTGCCCCCTGGAGACGCCGAGCTGCTTCAGCGCCCGTGCGGTCTGCAGGTTGACCAGGCGCTCGAGCGCATCGAGCAGGCGCTCACGGTGCCCCCCGAGCCGGTCGGCGAAGACGAGCGAGTCGAGATCGACCGGCTCGCCTTCGGGCGGGGCGGACTTGCCTTCGGACGGCGGCAGCAGGATCAGCACGCCGCCATCCTCGCCGATTCAGACCGTCTCCAGCTCCGCCTCGCGGGCGGCGATCGCCGAGCCGCCGGGGTTGACGTTGGCCTCCGCCGCCTCGACGGTCAGCTGGTGAGCGCCGTTGTTCTTCTTGGCCCGGATCGCGACGGCGCCGACCGCGGCGCCGAACAGCGCCACCGCGGCGCAGATCGTCATCGCGAAGCCGAGCGCGTCGACGAACTGGGTCGGTGAGGCGGTCTCGAAGCTGGTGCCGACGCGGGCCTGGAAGATCGCGCCGGTGACGGCGACGCCGAGGCTGCCGCCAACCATGCGGAACATCGAGAGCACGCCGGAGGCGATGCCGGCTTTCTGCACCGGCACGGCGTTCATCGCGGCGCTGGTCATCGGCGACATCGTCATCGCGATGCCGATCCCGAGCAGCATGAACCCGGGCAGCAGGTCGAGGTAGCCGGAGTCGACGGCGATGCCGCTGAAGCTGTAGAGCGAGGCGGCGACGACCGCGAGACCGCCGGCGATCAGCCAGCGCGGACCGAAGCGGTCCGAGAGCCGGCCCGCCAACGGCGCCACGCCGACGATCATCAGGGTCGAGGGCAGGAACCTCACCCCCGCCTCCAGCGGCGAGTAGCCGAGGATGTCCTGCATGTAGAGGGCGAGGAAGAAGAAGACGCCGAGCATCGAGAAGGAGACGATCAGAGCGACGACCACGGCGCCGAGGAAGTTCCGGTCGGAGAGCAGGCTGAAGTCGACCATCGGCACCTTGACCCGCCGCTCGATCGCGACGAACGCGGCCAGACCGAGCGCGGCGGCGACCAGCAGGGCGATGATTTTGGTCGAGCCCCAGCCCCAGCTGTTGCCCTCGACCAGGGCGAGGATCATCGCGGTGAGGCCGACGGTCAGGGCGGCGACGCCGGCGTAGTCGACCTCGCGGCCGACGCTGGTGTCGCGAGACTCGCGCACCGCGAACAATGCCGCGGTCACGGCCCCGACCGCGACCGGGATGTTGAGGTAGAAGATCGCGCGCCAGCTGACGTGCTCGGTGAGGAACCCGCCCAGCACCGGGCCGACGGCCAGGGCCAATGCGGAGACGCCCGCCCACATCCCCATCGCCCTACCGCGCTCGGAAGCCGGGAAGGCGTCGGTGATGATCGAGAGCGTCGCCGGCATCATCAGTGCCGCGCCGACCCCCTGGACGATGCGGCTGACGACCAGCGAAGTCGCGTCCGGCGCGAAGCCGGCGGTCGCCGAGGAGAGGGTGAAGATGATGACGCCGAAGAGGAACATGCGGCGGCGGCCGAAGATGTCGCCGAGCCTGCCGCCGGTCGCCAGCAGCACCGCGAACGACAGCGTGTAGCCGTTGATCGTCCACTCGAGGCCGGAGATCGAGGCGTTGAGGTCTTTCTGGATCGACGGCAGCGCGACGTTGACGACCGTGTTGTCGAGCATGATCATGAACAGCGCGAAGCACATCGCTCCAAGCGTCCACCACTTGCGGTTGTCGTCGGTGATCAGGTGGTTGTAACGGGTCAAGCTGCTCCACTTCCCTTCAGGTGCTCATAGGTCTGGGCGATGTCGTCGCGGTCCATCAGCGAGTCGACGGCGGCGTCGAGCTTGCGGCGCTGGGCGGCGTCGAGGGTCGAGGCGAAGGCCTCGAACCCGGACTGGCGGACGGCGACCAGGGTCTCGACCAGGACCTTGCCCTTGGCCGTGATCTGGACCCGGCGCACGCGCCTGTCATCGGGGTCCTCGACCCGCGTCGCCAGGCTCTTCTTGACCAGGGCGTCGACCGCCCGGCTCATCGAGGGCACGGAGACGTTGAAGACCTCGGCCAGGTCGCTGACCTGCCAGGTCTCCTCGGTCTGCCCCAGCCCACCGAGCTCCAGCAGCGCCTTGCACTGGGTCATCGACAGCCCCGACTCCTCCATCACCCGCAGCTGATTGCCGCGGTCGTAGAGGAAGAGGTGGCGGAACAGCGCCGTCAGGCGGGCAGCGGTCTCCTGGGCCTCCGGGGTGACGTCGGCGGCGGCTTTCTCGACTACTGCCTTTACATCGCTTGCTTGCATGCCAGAAATAGTTGCACAGGAGCAACTATTCCTCAACAGCAATAGTTGCTCCTGTGACCTACATCACAGAGAGGCGGTGCGCTCCCCGCGGTACGGACCCGGCTTCGGCCGGTGCTTGCCGCCGGGGAAAGCCAGCCTCAGGATCGTCCGCTGCACCATCCCCAGCTGCTGCATGAAGGGTCCGCTGTTGTAGGGCAGCTCGTAGCGCTCGCAGATCTCTTTGACCTGCGGCGCGATCTCGGCGTAGCGGGTACTTGGGAGGTCGGGGAAGAGGTGATGCTCGACCTGGAAGCCGAGGTTGCCGCTGGCGACGTGGAAGAAGGGGCCGCCCTCGATGTTGGCCGACCCGGAGAGCTGACGCACGTACCAGCCGCCGGCGCTCTCGTTCTCGACCTCCTTCTCGCTGAAGGTGTAGGTCTGGTCCGGGAAGTGGCCGCAGAAGATGATCGCGTAGGCCCAGACGTTGCGGGCGACGTTGGCGGTCGCGTTCGCTTTCGCCGTCTTGCCCGCCGCGCTAGCGCCCTTGCCGAACGCCCGCCGCAGGTTCCCGGCGAGCCCGCCGCGACGACGACGCCGTCCCGGCTCACGGCGGTCGGCGACCGTCTCCAACCCGAGCTCCACCGCCGCCGTCGCCAGCCCGCTCAGCAGCGGCCAGGCGATGTAGTCCTTGACGACCTGGCTTTTCGCCTTGCCGACGATGCCCTTGACCTGGCGCTGCACCTCCGCCTTCGACTTCTCGCCCCGGCGGATCGCCTCGTAGTCCATGTCGTGCAGGGCCACGCCCCACTCGAAGAACGCCATCAGCAGCAGGTTGTAGAAGGGCTGCAGGAGGTAGACCGGGCTCCACTTCTGCTCCGGGTCGATCCGCATGATCTCGTAGCCGAGGTCCTTGTCCTTGCCACGGATGTTGGTGAAGGTGTGGTGGACGTAGTTGTGGGAGTGCTTCCAGGCCTCGGCGGTCGAGGCGGTGTCCCAGTCCCAGGTCGTGGAGTGGATGCGCGGGTCGTTCATCCAGTCCCACTGCCCGTGCAGGACGTTGTGCCCGATCTCCATGTTCTCGAGGATCTTCGCCGCCGAGAGGGCGGCGGTGCCGGCGGCGCGGGCGGGCAGGTTGTTGGACGCGAGCAGCAGCACCCGGGACAGGGTCCCGAGACGGCGGTGCATCTCGATCATGCTCTCGATGTAGCGGCGGTCGCGTTCGCCGAGGTCGGCGCGGACGCGGTCGCGGATCGCGTCGAACTCGTGCCCGAGCTGGTCGAGCTGCTCGGGTGAGAGCCGGGCCAGTGGGCTCTCGATCGTGGTGGCCTCGTCGGTGGCAACGGTCATCGGATTCCTCTCGGTTGTCTCAAAGTGCGATCTCGATCGGCCCCTCGGGGGCGTTGACGCAAGTTCTGACCATCTCTCCCTCGGTTCCATGGACCTCGCCGGTGCGAAGGTCGCGCACCTGGCCGCGGCGCAGCTCGCCGACGCAGGTGTGGCAGATCCCCATCCGGCAACCGAAGGGAAGGGCCGCTCCCGCCTCCTCGCCGGCGGCGAGGATCGGCGTGGCCCCGTCGCACTCGGCCTCGACCCGGCTCTTGGCGAAGCGGACCATGCCGCCCTCGCCGCCGCCCGGCTCGCCGCCGATCATCGGCTGGAAGCGCTCCATCGCCAGCAGCTCCGGGTTCCCCTCCTCCGCCCAGTGGCGGCTGAGGTCGTCGAGCATCGCCCCCGGGCCGGAGACGAAGGCGTGGCGCTCGCGCCAATCGGGGCAGAGCGTGTCGAGCTCGGCCGGGGTGACCCTGCCCTGCTCGCCGGTCAGCCGCAGGTGCAGCTTGAAGCTGGGCCGAGCCGCGGCCAGCTCGCGCAGGCGCTCACCGAAGATCACCGTCTCCGCCGTGCGGGCCGAGTGGATGTGGACGACGTCGCCGACCGCATTGGCGCGGACGAGGCTGCGCCCCATGCTGGCGATCGGGGTGATGCCGCTGCCGGCACTGATGAAGAGCAGCTTCTCGGGTAGCGGATCCGGCAGCACGAAGGTGCCTTCGACGCCGCCGAGGCGGACGATCTCGCCGGGCCGGGCGCGGCGCACGAGGTACGGCGAGACCTTGCCGGTCTCGACCAGTTTCGGCGTGATCGCGATGCAGCCGTCGAGGCGCCCCGGGTCGGAGGTGATCGAGTAGGCGCGCCAGTGGTGGATGCCGTCAACGACGACCCCGATCCGCAGGTACTGCCCCGGCTGGTGACCCTCCCACTCGTATCCGGGACGGATCAGGACGGTGGCGGCCTCGTCGGTCTCGGGCTCGATCCGCTCGATCCGGCCGCGCAGTTCCTGCGTCGACCAGAGCGGGTTGATCAGTTCCAGGTAGTCGTCCGGCAGGAGTGGCGAGAACAGCGAGCGGACCGCGCGCAGCGCCCGGCGCTGCATCGCGGGGACCTTCGGTATCGCTCCTCGCTCAGCCATCGGAGTCAATCATTACACGAATCGATGTAACATCTGTGGGTGTAATCACAGAACCCCTGTACCCGGATTCCGGCCGAACTCACGTCTAACGTCGGCAGGCGATGTCGGCGGACCCCGCGCAGCTCGACCACGACCACCTCTGGCACCCCTTCACCCAGCAGCAGGGCTGGGCCGAGGAAGAGCCGCTGCTGATCGAGCGCGGCGAGGGCAGCTACCTGTTCGACGTCGACGGCCGCCGCTACATCGACGGCACCTCCTCGCTCTGGTGCAACGTCCACGGCCATCGCCACCCGGACATCGACCGCGCCGTGCACGAGCAGCTCGACCGGGTCGCGCACTCGACCATGCTCGGCCTCTCCCACCGTGGCGCCGCCGAGCTCGCCTCGCGCCTGGTGGCGATCGCCCCCGCCGGCCTCGCGCGGGTCTTCTACTCCGACTCCGGCTCGACCGCGGCGGAGATCGCGCTGAAGATGGCCTTCCAGTACCAGCGCCAGCGCGGCCCCGAGGGCGCCCGCCGCACCTCCTTCGTGCGGTTGCGCGAGGCCTACCACGGGGACACGATCGGCTCCGTCTCGGTCGGCGGCATCGACCTCTTCCACTCCGCCTACGGCCCGCTGCTGTTCGACACCCACGCCGCCGAGCCGGGCGACGCCGACGACCTCGCCCGGATTCTCGCCGCCCACGGCGAGGAGGTCGCGGCCGTGATCGTCGAGCCGCTGGTCCAGGGCGCGGCCGGGATCCTGGTCCAGCCACCCGGCTACCTGAGCGCCGTGCGCGAGCTCTGCGACGAGCACGGGGCGCTGCTGATCTGCGACGAGGTCGCGACCGGCTTCGGCCGCACCGGGACGATGTTCGCCTGCGAACAGGAGGGTGTGGCGCCGGACCTGCTCTGCCTCGCCAAGGGCATCACCGGCGGCTACCTGCCGCTGGCGGCGACGCTGACGACGGAGGAGATCTACGAGGGCTTCCTCGGCGCGCCGGAGGAGCAACGGACCTTCTTCCACGGCCACACCTACACCGGCAATCCGCTCGCGGTCGCGGCGGCGCTCGCCAACCTCGACGTCTTCGAATCCGAGCGGACGCTCGAGCGCCTGCAGCCGAAGATTCGCCTGCTCCAGCAGCACCTGGCCGAGATCGAGGCGATGCCCGAGGTCGCCGCGGTGCGCCAGCGCGGCTTCATGGTCGGGATCGACCTCGGCGAGCACGACCCGGCGCTGCGGATGGGCCACCGGGTGACGCTGGCGGCGCGCGAGCGCGGGGCCCTGGTGCGCCCGCTCGGCGACACGGTCGTCCTCGTCCCCCCACTCTCGATCTCCGACGAGGACCTCTCCCGCCTGCTGGCGATCGTCGCCGAGTCGATCGCGGCCGCGGTTGCGCTGCCCCTGGCCGCCTGAGCAGAATCGTGTGATGAACCGGCGCTCCCCTCGTAGTAGGGGCGTGAACCAAGCTTTGACCGCACCCGCCGAGGCGGCCCCGCGCGAGGCCGACCTCGCCTTCGACCGCCTTTACCGCTGCAACCGCGACGACGTCTACGCCTACGTCGCCAGCCTGGTCGGCGACCGGGCCGCCGCCGAGGACGTCACCGCGACCGCCTTCGAGCGCGCCTACCGCAAGCGCGCCCGCTTCGACCCGAGCCGGGGCGAGCCGCGGGCGTGGCTGTTCGGCATCGCCCGCAATGCCGCGCTCGACGAGCTGCGACGCCGCGGCCGCCAAGCGAACCTGGCCGCGGAGCCGGAGGACCTCGCCCTCGTCCAGGCCCACGAGAGCGCCGAGCAGAGCGAGCGCCGGCTCGCCGTCGCCGCGGCACTCGGCCAGCTGCACCCGCGCGAGCGCGAGCTGATCGCGCTCAAGTTCTTCGCCGGCCTCGCCAACGCCGAGATCGCCGCCGTGATCGGCGTCAGCGAGTCCAACGCCGGCACCAAGCTGCACCGAGCCGTCAACAAGTTGAGGGAGGCATGCGATGGAGCGCTTTGAGCCCGACAGCCTCGTGACCGCGCTGGAGGCCCTGCGCCCGGCACCGAGCCCGACTTTCGCCGCCGAGCTCGACGAGCGCGCCGCCGCGGGCTTCCCGCGGCGCTCGGGCAAGCAGCCAGCCTCTCCGCTGCGCCGCCTGCGAGCGTGGGGCGGCGCGATCCGGCCTCGCCAGCTCCTGGTGCCCGCCGGCACCACCGCCCTGGCGGCGATCGTCGTCGCGACCGTGGTGGTCGCGGTGCAGGAGTCGGCGACTGACTCGTCCACGCGGGGTCCCCTCTCCCACACCCTGGCCCCCCTCAATCCCTCCGAACGACCCGCGGTGACCCCAGACGGATTTCTCCGCAAGGGCGACGCAGCGGCCGCAGGGCCATCAGTGGCCGCGGGCGCAGGGCCATCAGTGGCCGCGGGCAACGCCACCGCCGCGACCGAAGCAGCCCCCGCAGCCACTGGGCCCTATGCAGCCAAGGCGGCACAGCGCGAGGTCGAGCGCTCGGCCCAGATGGTGCTCGGCGCCGATCCGGCCGCTGTCGGCAGCGACGCCGCCAAGGTCTTCGACGCGGTCCATGCGGTCGACGGAATCGTCCTCAGCTCCTCCGTCCGCGGCGGCGAAGCCGGGGCTGCGGGCGCCAGGTTCGAGCTGCTGATCCCCTCCGCGAAGCTCGGCGACGCCCTGGCCTCCTTTTCCGCCATCGACACGGTCGTCTCCCGTCACGAGGCGACCGACGACATCACCGCGCCGACGGTCCGCGCCGGCGAACAGCTGCGCGACTCTCGGGCCAAGCTCGACGGGCTCCTGGCGCAGCTCGCGAGCGCCGACACCGACGCCGAGCGCGCCGCGACCGAAGCCGAGCTGCGGGCCGAGCGCCGCCACAACGCCAACCTGCGCTCGCAGCTCTCGACCCTGCAGCGGCGCGCCAACTTCTCGCGCGTCTCGCTGCGGATCGAGACCGGTGCCGGCTCCCCCTCCAACACCGCCGGTGGCTGGGGAATCGGCGACGCACTCGCCGACGCCGGCCACATCCTCGCGGTCGCCGCCGGCGTCGCCATCGTCGGCCTCGCGATCCTGGCTCCGATCGCCCTGATCGCTCTGCTGTCCTGGCTCGGCAATCGCACGCGCCTGCGGCGCGCCCGCGAGCGCACCCTCGGCTAGCCCCGAGACGCGTGTATAGGGTGGATCGATGGGTGAGAGAGAACGCGGGCCCGCCGAGGCCCCGAACCTCGGCACGCCTTCCCAGCCCCGCCCGGCGGCGTCGGTCGTGCTGCTGCGCCGCGGCGGCAAGCACGGCGACCGCGAGCTCGAGGTGCTGCTGCTGAAGCGCAGCGCCGAGGCAAAGTTCATGCCCAACGTCTGGGTCTTTCCCGGCGGTGCGGTCGACCAGGTCGACGGCACCGAGGAGGCCGGCTACAGGGCCTGCGCGATGCGCGAGCTAACCGAGGAGTCCGGCATCGAGCTGGCCGCGGACGAGGAGCTGGTGCTGTTCTCGCGCTGGATCACTCCGGCGGTGATCTCGACCCGCTTCGATGCCTGGTTCTTCCTCGCCCTCGCGCCCGCCCACACACCGCCGCAGCCAGACGGGGTCGAGACCACGGAGGCGCGCTGGTTCCGGCCGGCCGCCGCGCTCGAGGCCCAGGCGGAGGGCGAGATCGTCCTCGCCTTCCCCACCATCAGCCAGCTGCAATCGCTGCTCGAGTTCCGCACCTCCGACGAGGCGCTCGCCGCCCACCGCGATCGGCCGGTGGAGCCGATCCTGCCGGTCGTCGTCGGCAACCGCGAGAACCACCGGGTCGTCATGCCCGGCGATCCCGACTATCCGCCACAGCCCGTCTAGCTCGCCGGGAACGGCTCCAGGCCGGCGTGCCAGGGCCCGGGCGGGTAGGTGTGGATGCCGCTCTCGTCCATCTCGCCCTGCAGTCGCTTGAACAGCTGGCCGGCGTTTTTCAGCGCCTCTTTCAGTTCCGCCTCGCTGCGCTCGCGCAGACGCCAGAGGAACCAGAGCTGGCGGTCGTTGATCCCGAAGTCGATCTCGCCGCTCATCGTCGTCACCCAGCTGAGGAAACCGGGGCTGAACAGCTCCCGCAGCGCCACCGGGTCGTACTCCTTCGGCACGGTCGCCCAGAAACGCTTGTTGAAGTCGATCGACTCGAATTCGACCTTGCGCGAAAAGCGCTGGGTGACGACCTCGTGACCCTCGATCGACTCGACGTTGAAGGCGGGTACGACCTGGGCCAGGTCCGGCATGTGCGCCTTCGCCAGCAGCGCCGTCGGCAGCACCGCCTTATTGAAGAGACTGCCGATCTCCCGTTCGTCGGCGTCGCAGCTGGCCCCCCAGAAGCCTTCGGCGAGCTGCCCGGTGAGGCGGTTGACGCCGCCGACGCAGAGCGCGACCGGCCCGTCTTTGGGGTTGATCCCACCGACCTCCTCGTAGGTCACGCCCCGCCGCTCGCCGTACCTGCGGACGATCCCGGCCCAGTCCTCGGCTTCCTGCTTCGCGCCCATTCGGCCGCCGATCCTATGCGGGCGCCCGCATCGGCACTAGGATTGGCATCCACCCCGGTCGAACCACAGGAGCCTTCATGACCATCGCCCTCATCGTCGTCGCCGCGATCATCGTCCTCGCGGTCCTCTACTTCATCGTCAAGCGCAACTCGATCATCGCCGCGCGGAACCGGGTCGACGAGTCCTGGAGCGGGATCGACGTGCAGCTCAAGCGGCGCCACGACCTCGTCCCCAACCTGGTCGAGACGGTCAAGGGCTACGCCGCGCACGAGAGCGAGACCTTCGAGAAAACGACCCAGGCGCGGGCCGAGGCGATGAAAGCGCAGAGCGTCGGCGAAACGGCCCAGGCCGAGCAGCACCTGACCCAGGCCCTGACCGACCTCAAAGCGGTGGCCGAGAACTACCCGACCCTGCGGGCGACCGAGAACTTCCAGCAGCTCAGCCGTAACCTCTCCGAGCTCGAGGACGAGATCCAGGCCTCGCGCCGGATCTACAACTCCAACGTCCAGTCCTACAACACGGACATCGAACAGTTCCCGGGCTCGATCGTCGCCAACGCCGGCGACTTCAGCAAACGCGAGTACTTCGAAATCGCCGAGGCCGACCGCGAGCCGGTCGCGGTCAGTTTCGACAAATAGGGCGCTCTAGAATCAAGCCATGACCGCGACCCAAGAAGTCACGCTCTGGATCTGCGACAGCTGCGGGTTCATCTACGACCCCGCCGTCGGCGACCCCGACGGCGGCATTCCCCCCGGCACCGCCTTCGAGGACATTCCCAAGGACTGGTTCTGCCCCGTCTGCGGCGCCCGGACGTCCGATTTCAGGCCACTGGAGCCCGGCGAGGCCTAGTCCCGTCGATGGGGCGGGGTTTCGCTTAACTTTTTCGAGAGCGAGGGCGACTGACCGTGGACCGCAGCGGCGAAAAAGTGCAAGACGCTTCACCCCGCCCCATCGACGGGACGTATGACTACGACTGGATCGTGGTCGGGTCGGGGTTCGGAGGCTCCGTAGCGGCGCTTCGCCTTGCTGAAAAGGGTTACTCGGTCGCCGTGCTCGAGTGCGGCAGCCGCTTCGAGGACGACGACTTCGCCGAGTCGACCCTGCGCGAACCGCGCCGCTACTTCTTCTCTCCCAAGCTGGGGATGCGCGGGGTGCTGCGGATGACCTTCTTCAAGGACGTCTTCGTCGTCTCCGGCAGCGGCGTCGGCGGCGGCAGCCTCGGCTATGCCAACACCCTCTACCGTGCCCGCCCGGCCTTCTTCGAGGACGCCCAGTGGGCCGGCCTCGACAACTGGGAGCTGGCCCTGGCACCCCACTACGACACCGCCGAACGGATGCTGGGCGTCGCCGAGTACGAAGGCATCGGCCCCGCCGACAAGTTGCTGCAGGAATACGGCGAGGAGATCGGCGTCGGCGAGACCTTCACCAACACCCGCGTCGGCGTCTTCTTCGACCAGCCGGGCAAAGAGGTGCCCGATCCCTACTTCGAAGGCGAGGGCCCGGACCGGACCGGCTGCATGCGCTGCGGCAGCTGCATGGTCGGCTGCCGCCACGGCGCCAAGAACACGCTGGTCAAGAACTACCTCTGGTTCGCCGAGAAGCTCGGCGTCAGGATCTTCCCCGAACGGCAGGTGACCGAGGTCCGCCCGCTCGGCGCGGCCGACGGCTCCGACGGCTACGCCATCAGCGCCGAGCGCTCCGGCTCCTGGTTCCACAGCGAGCAGCGGACGCTGCGCGCGAAGGGGGTCGTGGTCGCCGCCGGCGCCCTCGGCACCAACCAACTGCTGGCCAACTGCAAGCACGAAGGGGCGCTGCCCCGGCTCTCCGACCAGGTCGGCGCCGTCATCCGCACCAATTCGGAGTCGATCCAGGCGGTCACCGCCCCCGACGACGAGCGCGATTTCAGCCGCTCGGTCGCGATCACCTCCAGCATCTACCCCGACCCCGACACCCACATCGAGGTCGTCACCTACGGCCAGGCAGGCGACGCGATGAGCGGCACCTTCACGGCGATGACCGGCGCCGGCACGAAGCTGACCCGGCCTCTGCAGTGGCTGGCCGCGATGCTGCGCCACCCGCTGCAGACGCTGCGCAGCCTGGTCCCGTTCAAATGGTCGCGGCGGACGGTGATCCTGCTGGTCATGCAGACCGTCGACGCGGCCATGCACCTGCAGCCGAAGCGCAAGCTGTTCGGTCGCGGCGTCCGCCTGCAGACCGAACAGGACCCGAACCGCCCCAACCCCACCTTCATCCCCGCCGCCGAGCAGGTGGCACGCTGGTTCGCGCAGCGGACCGGCGGCATGGCCCAGAGCGCGCTGACCGAGTCGCTCCGCAACACCCCGACCACCGCCCACATCCTCGGCGGCGCCGTGATCGGCCCCAGCCCCGAGCAGGGCGTCGTCGACGCCGCCAACCGCGCCTACGGCTACGAGAACCTGCTGGTCACCGACGGGGCCTCGATCCCCGCCAACCCCGGCGTCAACCCGAGCCTGACGATCACCGCCAAGGCCGAGCACGCGATGAGCCTGATCCCTCCGAAGGAGGGAGAGGAGCCGCGCCACCTCCCAGAGGCAGCGCGGCCCGCAACTCCTGTCGCTCGTTAGCGCCTAGCTCGCGTCGGCGAGGCGCTGGGCGACGTAGTCCCAGTTGACGACGTTCCAGAAGGCGTCGATGTAATCGGGACGCTTGTTCTGGTACTTGAGGTAGTAGGCGTGCTCCCAGACGTCGCAGCCCAGCAGCGCGGTCTGACCGGCGGAGATCGGCGAGTCCTGGTTCGGGGTTTTGGCGACCGCGAGACCGGAGCCGTCATGGACGAGCCAGGCCCAGCCGGAGCCGAACTGACCGATCCCGGCCGCTTTGAACTCGTCCTTGAAGGCGTCGAAGGAGCCGAACTTCTCGGCGATCGCGGAGCCGAGCTCGCCGCCCGGCTCGCCGCCGCCGTCGGGGCTCAGCATCTGCCAGAAGAGCGAGTGGTTGTAGTGGCCGCCGCCGTTGTTGCGGACCGGGCCCTGCTTGTCGGCGGGCAGGCTGGAGAGGTTCTTCAGCACGTCCTCGACGTCGCGGTCGGCCCACTCCGTGCCCTCGAGCGCGGCGTTCGCTTTGTCGACGTAGGCCTGGTGATGCTTGTCGTGGTGGACGCGCATCGTCGCCTCGTCGATATGCGGCTCGAGCGCGTCGTAGGCGTAAGGAAGATCGGGAACTGAGAAAGGCATCTGGAGACTCCTCGGTCTAGTTCGGAACTGGTCTACGGAGCCTAGCGGCGGCGATAGATCGGGGCCGGCGTGACCTATTCGGCGATTGGAACCGGCGTCTGCCCCTGTTCGAATTCCCCCGCTTCGGGCGCCTCGTCGGCGGTCTGGACGCCGCCGCTGAACTTCGCCCGCGGGACGATGTCGGGGTCACCGCCGGTCCAGGCGTTGAAGCGGTACCAGGACGGCTTCCCCTGCCGGTTCTCGGTCAGCAGCCCGGCCGAGTGGCAGAAGGCACAGGTGCCCCCTTCGTCGGTCCAGGTGAACCACCAGGCGCCGCCGAGGCGCCACTCGAGGCGGTGGGTCGAGAGCATCGCGAAGGCGCGGGAGAGCTGGTTGGCCTGGCCGTAGAGGCCACGCTCCCAGCGGGTCGGCCCGCTGCGGCTGCCCCAGCCCAGCTCGGTCACGTAGAGCGGCGTCCGGGAGTCGTTGTGGAGGCGCATGATCCGGCGCAGGTTGGCGATCTGGGCGCCCATCGCCTCGGCCCGGGCGACGTAGGGGTGCAATGCCACCCCGTCGAAGTAGGGCTTCACGTCCCGGGCTCGGTAGAGGCGCGAGAGGTAGTCGCCCGAGCCGACGTTCGGCGGTATCTGCAGCGGCCGTCCGAAGAAGCCGCCGAGGATCACCTGCGATTCGGGGTCGATCCGGTGCAACACGCGGCCGGATATCCGAATCAGCGTCGCGAAGTCCGCCGGATCCGGTTCGTCGGCGAAAGTGACTATGTTCTCCTCGTTCCAGATCTCCCAGCGGTGGATCGGCAGGAACGGGAGTTCCGGGTTTTCCTCCCAGAAGTCGCCGTCGGGCCCGTAGCGTTCGGCCATCTCGCGCAGAAGCTTGGTCCAGCCCCAGCGCTGCCAGGCGGTCCGCACCGGCAGGTCGATCACCTGCGGGGCCACCCATTCCGGCGAGCCCCAGACGAACGGCATGACCCGGATCCCGGCCTGCGCCGCCAGCCCCACCTCGCGGTCGAAGCCGGACCAGTCGGGGTCGGCGACGATCGGCGGCTGTGCCTGCACCACGGTCCAGTAGAGCGGCAGTCGCACGCTGTCGACCCCCGCTTCGCGCATCAGCTCGAAGTCGGTCGCGTTCGCGTAACTCTGAGGCGAGACGCCGATGAATCCCGGCGGCAGATAGGCGCGCGCCGCCGCCGGCGAAATCGCCAACAGCGCCAGCACCAGAATCGGGAGAATCTTGCGGGTCATCGTCTTGATGGAACAGGGGCGGCTGCCAAAGTAGCGGCTGGGCTCGCGCAGGCGGACGAGCTTTCCCACGCCGCTTTGAGATAATCGCCGCTCTCGGGGCGTGGCGCAGCCTGGTAGCGCGCACCGTTCGGGACGGTGAGGTCGCAGGTTCAAATCCTGCCGCCCCGATTTTTCACCTCCCTCAGCTTGGGCGGCTCAGCGCACGGCCGCGATCGCTCGCTCGATCTCACCGAGCGTGGGTCCGTCCTGGAGCGTCTCGGTGCCGTTGGGGCCACTGACGATCGCCGCCTGGCGGACGCGGATGCCGAGCTCGGAGCCGAGCTCCTCGTAGCTCGCGAGGCGCTTGGAGATGATCCCGTCGGGCCCGCCGTTGTCCTCGAGGTCCTGCTTCCATTCGGGGAAGTTCAGTTCCTCGATCCCCCCTGCGATCGAGTCGAGGAAGTCCTGGTCGACGCCGAAATGCCCGGCTTCGCCCTGATTGCGGAAGAAGAGGTAGATGTACTGCCAGCCATATCCCTGTTCGGCCGCCGCCTCGGCGCCGAAGAAGCCGAGCTGCTCGACGTTCTCGCTGTTCGAGTAGTGGCGGTAGAGCAGCTTGACGTCGCCGGGCCGGGCGTAGTCTTCGGTCAGCGCCGGAATCGTGCTGAGGAAGTCCCGGCGACAGCTGGCGCACTGGATGTCGTTGAAGACCTGGATCGTCACCGGCGCGTCCGCGGAGCCGAGCCGGTCCCCTTCCTGCGGCACGCCGCCGAAGAGTTCCTGAGCGTCGCCGATGCCTTCGACGTGCACGACCGGATCGCCGGGCTCGACGGTGGCGATTTCCACCACCAGGTAGCCGAGTCCGAACAGGCCGATGGCCAGCAAGAGGACCACCCAGAGGCGGCCGCGACGCGGCATCGCTTTGACGGCGACTTCCGACACGCGCCCATTATCCCCGGCGGCGTACCCGGGCCGCCGCTACGTGCGGCGAAGGCGATTGACATGCCCGCCGCGAGCGATACCTTTGGACGTACCAACTTTCAACGACACGGGAGGTCATTCATGGCCCATCACCTGACGCCCAGCGAGCTCGCCGACCAGCTGCAGATGAAGCGGCAGGAGGTGATCGGGAAGTGCGTTGAGATGGGCGTCCCGATCTTCCATGGGCGTATCGATCGCAGCCTCTTCGAGACCTCGCTGCGCAGCGTCTCCGCCCCCCGCTCCCGCCGGCGCGCCGCGCCAAATTGACGCTTAACTAGACTCCCCCGCTATGGGTACGGGGCGGGGAACGAACTCGAAGACTCTTGCCGATCTGCTGCCGCTGGCGGCGCAGGTCTACGGCGACGCGCCTGCCGTCCGCTACAAGGACGGCGAGCAGTGGGTCGACCGCAGCTTCAACGAGGTGGTCGAGATCGTCCGCCCGCTGGCCCTCGGCCTGGCCGAGCTCGGGATCGCCAAAGGGGACCGCGTCGCCATCCTCGGCAACACCCGCCCCGAGTGGAGCTACTTCGACTTCGCGGCGCTCTCGATCGGCGCCACCGTGGTGCCGATCTACCAGACCAACTCGCCCGAGGAGTGCCGCTACGTAATCGAGAACTCCGACGCCAAGGTGGTCGTCGTCGAGGACGACGAACAGGTGGAGAAGATCCGCAAGGTCCGCGACCAGCTGCCGCAGCTGCAGCACGTGGTGCGGATGACCGGCTCCAGCGAGGATGCCCTCTCGACCGCTGACCTGGCCGCCAAAGGCAGCGGCGACGACGCTCGCTGGCAGTCCCTCTACTCCGCCGTGACGCCGGCTGACATCTGCACCTTCATCTACACCTCGGGCACGACCGGCCCGCCGAAGGGCTGCATCATCAGCCACGGCAACTACCGCGCGATGCTCGACATGGTCAACGAGACCAGCGTCATCGAGGGCGAAGACGTCACCTACCTCTACCTGCCGCTCGCCCACTCCTTCGCGCTGCTGATCCAGCTCGGCAGCTTCGACCTCGGCGCGACGATCGCCTACTGGGAGCGCGACCCGCTGAAGATCATGCCGAACCTGGCGGAACTGAAACCGACCTACTTCCCCTCGGTCCCGCGCATCTTCGAGAAGATCTACACGATGGCCACCTCCGCGATGGAGAAAGAGGGCGGCCTCAAAAAGAAGATCTTCCACTGGGCGATCGGGGTCGGCGCGAAGATGCGCGAGGTCGAGCGCGGCGGCGGCGAGCCCGGCTTCCTGCTGAAGCGGCAGTACGCCTTCGCCGACGACAAGGTGCTCTCGAAAATCCGCAACCTCTTCGGCGGCAAGCTGCGCCTCGCGGTCTCCGGCGCGGCCCCGATCAACCCGGAGATCCTGCGCTTCTTCGATGCCGCCGGCGTGCTCGTGCTCGAGGGCTGGGGGATGACCGAGACCTCGACCGCGGCGACGATCTCCTCTCCCGACGACTTCAAGGTGGGAACGATCGGCAAACCGTTCCCCGGCTGCGAGGTGCGGATCGCCGACGACGGCGAGATCCTCGTCAAGGGCCCGAACGTGTTCCAGGGCTACCACAAGAACGAGGAGGCGACGAAGGAGACGATCGTCGACGGCTGGCTGCACACCGGCGACATCGGCGAGATCGACTCCGAGGGCTTCATCAAGATCACCGGCCGCAAAAAGGACATCATCATCACCGCCGGCGGTAAGAACATCACCCCGGCCAACCTCGAGGCCGACATCAAGCAGCACCCGCTGGTCTCGCAGTGCGTCGTCGTCGGCGACCGCCGCCCCTACCTGGTCGCCCTCGTCACCCTCGACCCCGAAGAGGCCGTCGCGTACTCGAAAGAGAACGGCCTGCCCGAGGACCCCGCCGCGCTCGCCGCGAACGCCGACGTCAAGGCCTCAATCGAAGCCCACGTCGAGGAGATCAACAAGAACTACGCCCGCGTCGAGCAGGTCAAGAAGATCGCCATCCTCCCCCACGACCTCTCACAGGAGTCCGGCGAGCTGACGCCGACCCTGAAGGTGAAGCGGGCCGTGGTCACGTCGAAGCACGAGCAGGAGATCGAGTCGCTCTACGCCGGGTAGTTGGGGTGGGTGGCGGTGGAGGGAGTGGGTATCCCCTTCTCACTGCACCTCGCGGGGTGGAACGACGGAGGGCTACGCCCCGAACGCTGACGGCCCCGCTCATGCGGATACGTTCGAAGGGGATACCCACTCCCTCCTCGGTCAACGCAGTCCACTAACCGAGTGGAGACGGGTCCCCCGCTTCGCCGACTCCGGAGTTGCTGCGGCAGTCCTCGAAGGTTGGTGATGCAGCCGTAGTCGGAGCGGGGCCGGTAGGGGGTCTCGAACGTATCAGCATGAGGAGGGCCGCCAGCCATCGTGGCGGCCAGCTGTTAGTGGCCCCCACCCGACGAGGTGCAGTGAGAGACCCCCTACCGGCCCCGCTCTCGCTAAGGCCGCGTCAGGAAGCCTCGCCGGACTGCCGCAGCAGCACCGACGTCGTCTGCTCGAGAACCCGCCGCCAAGCCGAGGTCTGCTCGGGCTCTTCCTCGGACGCCCGCTCGACCACGCGGCGGACGCGGCGCTCGGAGATCTCGAGGCCGTGGCGGCCGGCGATCTCCTCGAAGCGCTCGTAGTCCTTGGCCAAGGTGGCGGTGACGGATTCGAAGCCGTGGCGGGCGATCCGCAGGCGCCGCGAGTAGTCCATGATCGGCGTCCCAAACATCAGCTCGTCGTTCGGGTCGGGCTCGACCAGCACGATGTCGACTCCGGGGTACTTCTCCTGCCACATCCCGACCGCCTGGTGCAGGCGCTGGTGGGCGATCAGGCGGAAGGTCTGGTTGGCGATCGCCGGCAGGCCCATGTCGGAGACGCGGCGCACGCGGCTGCCGGTAACCGTCGGGATCGTCCTCTCGAAATCGTTGACGTAGGGCACGAGGGGGTTGACGACGACGATGAATTTGGCGCCCTTTTCGACCGCGATGTCGACGTTGGTGGTCGAGCGGATGCCGCCGTCGACGAGCTGGCGGCCCTTCAGGTCGACTGGCTTGTAGACGATCGGCAGGCAGGTCGAGCACTGGATCGCCTTCGAGATCGGCACGTCCTGCCAGGCCTCCTCGCCGAAGACGATCCGCTCGCAGGTGTCGAGATCGGTCGCGGTCAGGTACAGCTCGCGGTCGAGCAGGCGGAAGTCGTTGACCCGGTCGGCTTCGGCGAGCGCCTCTTCGACGTAGTCGGCGAGCCCGCCGTTCGAGTAGAGCCCGGTCGGCAGCGCCTCGGCGAGACCGACGCCGATGTCGATCGCCGAGAGCTCGCCGATCCGCGCCAGCTGGCGCACCAGCTCCAGCGTTCGCAGCGGCAGCCCAACCGCCTTGGAGAGGAAGCCGAGGTAGTTCGGTTTCAGCACCCGGTTGAGGTCGAGGTCCTCGAGGTCGGAGGGCACCCGCGAGTTCAGCACCTGCATCATCTCGTCGGGGGTGACGCCGTTGGCGAGCATCCCGGCGACGAAGGAGCCGGCGCTGGTGCCGACGTAGACGTCGAAGTTGTTGACGGTGCTGTTGACCGCGAGCAGGTCGAGCGCACGCAGGGCGCCGATCTCGTAGACGCCGCCGGTGAAGCCGCCGCCACCGAGGACCAGAGCCGTCTTCGAGGGCTTTTTGCGCCCGCGCGCTTTGCGCCGGGGCTTGGACTCGATGTCGACCACTTTGCCCATTGGAGACACGGAGTATCCCAGGACCGGCGGCTGGCGCGGCCGCTACCCTGCCGCGGAACCGTGTTGGAACGAGCAATGAAACGAGTGGCGATCCTGCTGATGACGGCCTTCGCGGCCGCTTTTCTGCTCGCCGGCAGCGCCCATGCGAGCCAGGCCTGCGACCAGATGCGGAGCCTGCTGACGCGCGGCGGCGGCTCCGCGAGCGGGTTGCTGGTGATCGAGGGCGAAAGCGGCGACGTCGTCTGCGCGAAGTCCCCGGAACAGCCACGGATGCTGGCCTCGAACATGAAGCTGTTCACGACCGCCACCGCGCTCTCGCGGCTGGACCCGGATTCCCGCATCCCGACCAAGGTCTTCAGCGACGGGCGCCTCGACTCCGGGGGCATCCTCCACGGCAGCCTCTACCTGCAGGGGGGCGGCGATCCGACGCTCGGCACCCAAGCCTTCAACGACAGTTACCTGGCCGGCCAGGGCGCCAATCTCTTCTCGCTGGTGCCGCAGATCCGCGCCGCCGGCATCCGCGCAATCACCGGCCGGCTCTACGGCGACGACACGATCTTCGACCGCCGCCGCGGCGTCGCCGATTCCGGCTACGGAACCAGCCCCTACATCGGCCCGCTCTCCGGCCTCGCCTTCAACTCCGGCTTCAGCGGCTCCACCAGCAGCAGCGGCTTCTCCTCGGACCCGGCCAAGCTGGCGACGACGAAGCTGGCGCGGGCGCTCAAGGCCGCCGGAGTCTCGGTCCCGCCCCAGATCGCGCTGGCGGCGACGCCGGCGGATGCCGAGCAGGTGGCGATCGTCCGCTCCCCCAGCCTCAGCCAGATCGTCAACGTCACCGACGTCTACTCGAACAACTTCTTCGCCGAGACCCTGATGAAGCTGCTGGGGGCGCGGCTGGGCGGGGCCGGCACCACCGCCGCCGGCACCGACGTCGTCGAGGCGTTCGCCCGCGAACTCGGCTCCGGCGTGCAGGCGATCGACGGCTCCGGCCTCACCCGCGGCAACCTCGCCTCGCCGCGCCAGGTCGTCGACCTGATGCAGGCGATGCGCGACGATCCCGCCGGGGACGACTTCATCCAGGACCTCGCCCTGACCGGCAAGGAGGGCACCGTCGACGACCGCATGCGCGGCACCGCCGCCTACGCTCGCTGCCGGACCAAGACCGGCACGATCACCGGCGTCAGCAACCTCTCCGGCTACTGCTTCAACAAGAGCGGCCGGGTGATGATCTTCTCGATCCTGATGAACGGGGTCGGCGACGTCGGGTACGCGCATTTGGAGCAGGACCGAATCGCTGGGCTCGTCGCGGGGTACTGACGGCGGGCGGAGGTTCGGTGGGATTGGCGTGGTGGGTGGGGTGCCCCTCCTCCAGAAGCCGTCGCGCAGCTGGGTCGCGCGGCGAGGGTCCAAGCCCCCGTCCTTGAGCTTCTGGAGGAGGGGCACCCCACCCACCTCACGGAACGTCACCAACTTCCCGAGGTGAGCAGCTTCCGTGAAGGCCCGGCTCTCGGAGCGCTGAACTATTCGTACCCGAGCGCTGCCGTCTAAGAGAGCTGTCCGTGGGAGGCCCCGGGTGCCCCTCCCCATGAAGCTCACGGACGGGGGTTCCGAGCCCTCACCGCCCGCCCAGCTGCGCGACGGCTTCAGGGGGAGGGGCACCTGAGGCCTCTGACCCTCAGCCCTTGAGCAACGCCAGCAACCCCGCCTCGTCCAGAATCTCCGTCCCCAACGCCTCGGCCTTCGCCAACTTCGAGCCCGGGCTCTCGCCGGCGACGACGAAGTCGGTTTTCTTGGAGACCGAGTTGACGACCTTGCCGCCGGCGAACTTGACCATGGTGGCGGCCTCCTCGCGGGTCAGCTCCGGCAGGGTGCCGGTGAGGACGACGGTTTTGCCATCCAGCGGGCCACCGCTGACGCGGCGTTCGGACTCGTCGGCCTCCAATCGCAGCCCCTTCTCCTTCAGCTTCTCGATCAGGGCCCAGGTGAGGTCGTCGCCGAGCGACTCGGCGATCTGCTGGGCCATGATCGGACCCACCCCCTCGACCTCCTCGATCCGCTCCGGGTCGGCGAGGTGCAGGGCGTCGATCGAGCCGAAGTGGTCGGCCAGCGCCTCGGCGGTGACGTAGCCGACCCCGGGCAGGCCGAGGGCGTAGAGGACGCGTTTGAACGGGCGCCGGCGGGAGGCGTCGATCGCCGCCACCAGGTTTCGGGCCGAGGTCTCGCCGAAGCGGTCGAGCTCGACCAGGCGCTCCTCGGTCAGGTCGAAGATGTCGGCGACGTCGGCGATCACGCCCCGCTTGAGAAATACCGATGCCTGCTTCTCGCCCAGCCCCTCGATGTCCATCGCGCCCTTGCTGACGAAGTGCTTGACGTGCTGGAAGGACTGGCCGGGGCAGCCGGCGCGGTTGGGGCAGATCGTGAAGACGGAGTCCTCGGGCTTGACCGTCTCGGTCCCGCAGGCGGGGCATTTCTTCGGCGGCCGCGGCCGGCGGGCGCTCTTGTTCTTGCGCGGCAGTTTTGGCGAGACGACTTGGGGGATCACGTCCCCGGCCCGCATCACCACCACCTCGTCGCCGACCCGCACGTCCTTGCGGGCCAGGTCCTCCTCGTTGTGGAGGGTGGCGGTGCCGACGGTGACGCCGCCGACGTGGACCGGCTCCAGCATCGCGAACGGCACCAGATGCCCGGTGCGGCCGACGTTCCAGACGACGTCGAGCATCTTCGTCATTGCCGTCGTCGGTGGGAACTTCCAGGCGATCGCCCAGCGCGGCTCGCGCCCGACCACGCCCAGCTCGCGCCAGAGCGCCCGCTCGTTGACCTTGACGACGACGCCGTCGATCTCGTAGTCGAGCGACTCGCGCCGCCCCTCCCACCAGTGGCAGCGCTTGACCACGCCCTCCACCCCCTCGTGGTGGGCGGTGTCGGGATTGACCTTGAAGCCGCGCTCGTTCAGCCATTCGACCTCCTCCATGTGGGTGGCGAGGTCGAGGCCGCGTACGGCGCCGATCCCGTAGATCCAGGTCGAGAGGGGGCGTTCGGCGGCAAGAGCGGGGTCGAGCTGGCGGATCGAGCCGGCGGCGGAGTTGCGGGGGTTGGCGAAGGTCGGTTCCTCGGCTTCGGCCCGGCGCTCGTTCAGGGCTTTGAAGGCAGCGATCGGCAGGTAGGCCTCGCCCCGCACTTCGATCAGCTCCGGCGCGTCGGGGATCCGCAATGGCACCGAGCCGATCGTGCGCAGGTTTTGGGTCACGTCCTCGCCGACCCGGCCGTCGCCGCGGGTGGCGCCCCGGACCAGCACGCCGTCCTCGTAGGTGAGGGTGATCGCGAGGCCGTCGATCTTCGGCTCGGTCGTGTAGCTGAACTGGGAGGCGGTGATGTCGAGCCGCTTCAGGTAGTTGGCCAGCCGCATCTCCCAGGCGCGCAGCTCCTCCTCGTTGCGGGCGTTGCCCAGCGAGAGCATCGCCTCGTGGTGCTCGACCGGCTCGAAGCGGTCCAGCGGCGGCGCCCCGACCCGCTGGGTCGGCGAGTCCGGCGTCCGCAGGTCCGGGTTGTCGGCCTCGATCGCCCGTAGCTCATCCAGCAGTTCGTCGTAGACGTCATCCCCGACCTCGGGTTCGTCGAGGACGTAATAGAGCCGGTTGTGGCGCTCCAGCTCCTGTCGCAGCTCGCTCGCCCGCTGCGCGTCGGCGGAGCTCACGCCGTCGGGGCGCTGGCGGCCAGCATCTCCGCGAAGCCCCAGCCGCGCAGGCGCTCGAGGCCGCCGTGGTCGGTGAGGTCGAAGTGGATCGGAGTGACCGAGATCCGACCCTCGGCGACCGCGAAAAGGTCGGTGCCCTCGATCTCCTCGTAGCCGGGCTGCCAGCCGTAGATCTCGTAGCGCTTGCGCCCCTCCCCCTCCTCGCCGACCAGCTTCAGCTCGTCGTTGTAGATCCGTTTGCCGAGCTTGGTCACCTCGACCCCGCTCGGCTCCCCGGCGGGGCAGTTGACGTTGATCAGCGTCGCCTCCGGCATCGCCTCGGTTGCCAGCCGCGCCACCAGCTCCGCCGCGAAGGCGGCGGCGACGGCGAAGTCGAAGCGGCCGCTGACGTAGCCCATGCCGCCGCCGGAGGACTGCTGCGAGAGGGCCACGGCCGGGATCCCGAGGACGATCCCCTCCAGGGCCGCCGCGACGGTGCCCGAGTAAGTGATGTCGTCGCCGAGGTTGGCGCCGTGGTTGATCCCGGAGACGATCAGGTCGGGCCGGCCGCCGACCAGGCCCAGCTCGGCAAAGCGGACGCAGTCGACCGGGGTGCCGTCGGTCGCGTAACCGCGGTCGCCGTCGCCGAACTCGACCTCCTCGATGCTGAGCGGCGAGCGGGTGGTGATGCTGCGGGCGGTCGCGCTGCGATTGGAGTCCGGGGCGATGACGTCGAGCTCGATGCCGTCGAGCTCACGCAGGGCCCGCCGCAATGCCTGCAGGCCGGGGGCGGAGATGCCGTCGTCGTTGGTGAGGAGGATGCGCATGCGGTCGATTCTAGGAGTAGCCGACGGACTCCAGGTAGAGCCCCTGTGGCGGGACGGTGTCACCGGCGGCCGTCCGCGGCGCCCCGTCCAGCAATTCGACGAAGTCGCCCACGCTGCGCCGGCCCGAGGAGACCTCGAGCATGGTGCCGACCAGGACCCGGACCATGCTGCGCATGAAGGCGTCGGCGGTGATGCGGAAGGAGAGGATCTCCCCCGGTTCCCCTTCCCAGCCAGCGGCAAAGACATCGCGCTCGAAGCGAACGTGGTCGGTCTGGGTCGGGGTGAAGGCGGTGAAGTCGTGGGTGCCGGGCAGGGCCGCCGCGCAGGCCTCCAGCCCCTCGCGGTCGACCCGGTGCGGCCACCAGAGGGCACGCCCGCGCTCGAACGGGTTCGAGGCCGAGCGGGCGAGCACGCGGTAGCGGTAGCTGCGCGAGATCGCGTCGCCGCGGGCGTCGAAGCCGGCGGGGGCCGGCGTGGCGGCGGTCACGGCGACGTCGTCGGCCGTGAGCCCGTTCAGCCGCCGGGCCAGGTCGCCGGGGACTTCAGCCGGGGTGCTGAAGCTGGCGACCTGCCCACGCGCGTGAACGCCGGCATCGGTGCGGCCGGCGACGGTCAGCTCGACCCGCTCACGCAGAATCGTCTCCAGGGCATCCTCGAGCTCACCCTGGACCGTGCGCAGACCCGACTGGGCCGCCCAGCCGGAGAAGCCGGAACCGTCGTATTCGATATCGAGGCGGAAGGAGCCGGCGCTCAAACCAGCTCGAGGTACACCATCTCGGTGGAGTCCGAGCGGCGCGGGCCGAGCTTGACGATGCGGGTGTAGCCGCCGGGGCGGGTCGCGTAACGCGGTGCCACCTCGTCGAACAGCTTGTGAACGATGAACTTGTCGTTGTGCAGCGTCGAGAGGGCCTGGCGGCGGGCGTGCAGGTCGCCCCGTTTGGCCAGGGTGATGAGCTTCTCGACCTCGGGTTTGACCGCCTTGGCCTTGGCCTGGCTGGTCTCGATCCGCTCGTGCTCGATCAGCTGCTTCGAGAGGTTCGAGAGCAGGGCCTCGCGGTGCGACGCGTCACGGCTGAGCTTGTTTCGCTTCTTGCGATGGCGCATCGGACTCTCCGCTCCAAACCCCTCTCGCCCTCTAGTCCTGCTGGAGATCGAGGCCGCGGGCGTGCAGCGTCTCGATCACTTCCTCGATCGACTTCGAGCCGAAGTTGGGAATCGCGTTCAGTTCGCCGCGCGACTTGCGGACGAGGTCGCCAACGGTCTGGACGCCGGCGCGCTTGAGGCAGTTGTACGAGCGGACGCCGAGTTCGAGCTCCTCGATCAGGATCTCGTCGAGACCGTTGTTGCCACCGACACCATCGCCACTCGCCGAAGAGAGCGAGTCGGTCGGGAGCGCCGGAGCCGGCTCACGCGCGGTCAGCTCCTCCACCCGGTCGGCATCGGTGAAGATCGCCAGGCTCTTGATCAGGATCTCGGAGGCCTCGCGCAGCGCTGCCCCGGGCTCGATCGAGCCGTCGGTCTCGAGGTCGAGCTCGAGCTTGTCGAAGTCGGTCCGCTGGCCGACGCGGGCGGCTGAGACGGCGTAGGAGGCGCGACGGATCGGCGAGAAGATCGAGTCGATCGGAATCACGCCGATCGGCTGCTCGTCGGACTTGTTCTCTTCCGCCGGCGAGTAACCGCGGCCGCGGCCGATCGTCAGGTAGACCTCGAGTTTGGTTTTCTTCTCCAGCGTCGCGATCGGCGCCTCGGGATTGAGGATCTCGACGCCGGAGGGCAGGTCGATGTCCTTGGCCTTGATCTCCCCCGGGCCGGTGGCGACCAGCGGCGCCTCGACCTCGTCGGCGTCGGTGTGCATGCGGACGACGAGATCCTTGAGGTTGAGGACGATGTCGGTCACGTCCTCCTTGACGCCGGGCACGGTCGAGAACTCGTGCGCGACGCCCTCGATGCGGACGCTGGTGATCGCGGCGCCGCCCAGCGAGGACAGCAGGACGCGGCGGAGACTGTTGCCGAAGGTGTAGCCGAAGCCCTTGTCAAGCGGCTCGATGGTGAAGGTGCCGCGACGGTCGTCGACCTTCTCGGAAGTGATTCGGGGGACCTGGAAATCAGTGGTCATGAGTTCCTTGCGTATGCGTGTTCAGAAATTTCAGTTTCCGGGCTACTTGGAGTACAGCTCGACGATCAGCTGCTCCTGTACCGGCGCCGAGATCTCGGAGCGCTCTGGGTAGCGCAGGATCTTGGCGGTGAGGGCATCGTGGTCGGCCTGGAGCCAGGCCGGCACGGTCGAGACGAGTTCGGTCGCGCGCTGGATCGTGCCCGTGGCCGACGAACCCGCCTTGATCGCGATGATGTCCTCGGGGCGCACTTGGTAAGAGGGAATGTCGACCCGGCGACCGTTGATCGTCCAGTGGCCGTGGTTGATCAGCTGCCGCGCCTGGCGCCGCGAGGCGGCGAAGCCAAGGCGGACGAGCACGTTGTCGAAACGCGACTCGAGCAGCCGCAGCAGATTCTCGCCGGTGACGCCGTCCTGGCGCGAAGCCTTGTCGTAGTAGGCGCGGAACTGTTTCTCCAGCACCTGGTAGTAGCGGCGCGTCTTCTGTTTCTCGCGCAGCTGCAGGCGGTACTCGGACTGACGCAGACGGCCGCGGCCATGCTCGCCGGGCGGATAGGAGCGCCGCTCGACGCCGCACTTGTCGGTGAAGCAGCGCTCACCCTTGAGGAAGAGCTTCTGACCCTCGCGCCGGCACTGCTTGCACTGGGGGGAAGTGTCGCGGGCCACTAGACGCGCCTCCGCTTCTTCGGCCGACAGCCGTTGTGGGCCTGCGGGGAGACGTCCTTGACCGTGGTCACGTCGAGCCCGGCGGCCTGCAGCGAGCGGATTGCCGTCTCACGGCCCGAGCCGGCGCCCTTGGCGAAGACCTCGACCCGCTCCAGGCCGTGTTCCATGCCCTTCTTGGCGGCGGCGTCGGCGGTCACCTGGGCAGCGAACGGGGTCGACTTGCGCGAGCCTTTGAACCCGGCCGAGCCGGCCGACTCCCAGGCGATCACATTGCCGTCGGTGTCGGTCAGGGTGACGATCGTGTTGTTGAACGAAGTCTTGATGTGCGCCTGCCCGTAGGTGACGTTCTTTTTGACGCGGCGACGGGCGCGCCCCTTGGCGGGTTTTTTCTCAGCCATCTTCTGCTCCTAGACCTTGCGCTTACCGGCGACGCTGAGGCGGCGCGGTCCCTTGCGGCCGCGGGCGTTGGTCTTCGTGCGCTGACCGCGGACCGGCAGGCCGCGCCGATGGCGCAGACCGCGGTAGGAGCCGATCTCCATCAGCCGTTTGACGTTCTGCGAGCGCTCGCGCCGCAGGTCTCCCTCGACCTCGCGGTTCTCGACCGCCTCGCGCAGTTTGATGACCTCTTCCTCGGTCAGATCCTTGCCCTGGGTGCCGGCGTCGATCTTGGTCTCCTCGAGGATTTTCAGCGCCGTCGAGTGACCGATTCCGAAGATGTAGGTGAGTCCGATCTCGATCCGTTTGTTGACGGGGATGTTGACCCCGGCGATACGCGCCATGCGCTAGCCCTGCCTCTGCTTGTGGCGTGGGTTCTGGCAGATCACCAAAACAGCGCCATTGCGGCGGATGACCTTGCACTTCTCGCACATCGGCTTTACGGAAGCTCGAACCTTCATTGCTCCGGTCTCGTATTGAAAACAGGATTCCCGCACGCCCCATGAGTCGGACGGCAGGCAACAACCCGGCCCATTGGGCCGACCGGGAAAGATAGCAGGGGGCCGTGGGAGGCGATGCTTGGGGACGAGGGCGAGTGAGCTTTCGGGGAATTTACTCACACGCGGCTTCGCCGCTTAGCTCGGATGTTGGTGCGCGGCTGCCGCCGCGCAATAGACAGATTGCATGTCGCCGCTTCGCGACATTCCCCGAAAGCTCACTCGCCCTCGTCTCTCGACGGCCCCCGCACTCCGAAAGCTGCCCGAGACGAAGGCGCCGCCATCCCGCGCAGCTTCACCTAGACGCCCGACCGCTGGGTGAGCCTCGGTCAGGCCGGGCCCGGAGGGCGATACCCCTCCCCGGGAATGTCGCGAAGCGGCGGAAATGCAACCCGATTCCTGCCCGCCCTAGGCGGGCAGCATCATCCGGAGCCGCACGCGAAGCGTGCGCGACTCAATTCCAGGGGAGGGGTATCGCCCTCCGGGCCCGTACGTCAGTCGCCGTTCACCAACGCGATCGTGAACCCGTCATAGCCCTTGCTGCCTACCGTCTGAATGGTGGTAGCCGAGACCCGGGACTCGGCGGCGAGCATCTCGTGCAATCGCCGCTGGGCCTGAGTGGCGGGATCGTCGCTCGCGGACTCGGCGAGGGTGCCGTCGCGGACGACGTTGTCGGCGACAATCAGGGCTCCCGGCCGGGAGTGCTCGAGTGCCCAGGCGAAGTAGTTGGGGGTGTTGACCTTGTCGGCGTCGATGAAGACGAGGTCGAACGGCTCCACGCCCTCGCCCTCGAGTGTGGACAGCGTCTCCAGCGCCGGCCCGACCCGGAGCTCGACACGATCGCCCAGGCCCGCCCGCTCGATGCTGGCGCGCGCAACCTCGGCGTACTCGGCGTTCGCCTCCAGCGTGACCAGGCTGCCGTCCTCGGGCAGGGCGCGGGCGAGCAGGATCGCGCTGTAGCCACCCAGGGTGCCGAACTCGAGCACCCGCTTGGCGCCGACCAATCGCGCCAGCAGCTGCAACAGCTTGCCTTGGGGAGCCGAGACCTGAATCTGCGGCAGGCCGGCGGACTCGGCCGCGTCGAGCGCCGCCTGCAGGTCGTCGTCGTGAGCGACCAAAGTCTCGCCGACGAAAGCGTCGACGGCGGCGAAGGTTTCGTGGTCCGCCCCCACGGGCGCCTACTCGGCTTCGTGCCAGGGGGTGAGGATGCGGGGGCCGTCGGCGGTGACGGCGACGGTGAACTCGAAATGGGCGGCCAGCGAGCCGTCGTCGGAGTAGACGGACCAGCCGTCGTGCTCGTCCATCCGCACCAGCGGGCCGCCGATGTTGACCATCGGCTCGATCGCCAGCACCATCCCCTCCTCCAGCAGCGGGCCCTTGCCGGGCTCGCCGTAGTTGGGGACCTGCGGCTCCTCGTGCATCTCGCGTCCAATTCCGTGCCCGACCAGGGTGCGGATGATCGACATCCCCTCGGCCTCGACCGTCCGTTGAATCGCGGCGGAGACATCGCCGAGGTGGTTGCCGGGACGCATTTGCTCGACCCCGGAGAAGAGCGAAGCCTTGGTTACGTCGAGGAGCTTCTCCGCCTCCGCGTCGACCTGGCCGACCGGCACGGTCATCGCCGCATCGGCGACCCAGCCGTCGTAGATCACGCCGACGTCGACGGAGAGCACATCGCCGCGGGCCAGTTCATAGGAACCGGGAATGCCGTGGACGACCATCGAGTTCGGCGAGGCGCAGATCGAGCCGGGAAAGCCGCGGTAGCCCTTGAAAGCCGGTTCTGCGCCCTGCGAACGGATGAATTTCTCGGCCGCGGCGTCGAGGTCGCCGGTGGTGACGCCGGCGCGCGCCTTCGACTCCAGCATTTTCAGGCAACGGACCAGGATGTCCCCGGCCAGGGCCATCTGATCGACCTGCTCGGGCGTCTTGCGGATGATCATCCGGTTGTACACGCTAGCCCTCGGCCGTCGCCTCAGACGGTCTCGTCCTGCTCGAGGCGCATCGTCGCCAGAGTGCGGCGGATTTCCTCGGCGACATCGTCGGGGGCGGCCGCGCCCTCGATCCGCCGCAACACGCTGCGCTGGTCGTAATAGTCGACCAGCGGCTCGGTCTTGGCGTGGTAGGTCTCGAGCCGCTTGCGGATCACATCGGGCTTGTCGTCGTCGCGGACGATCAGCTCGCTGCCGTCGATGTCGCAGACAGCCTCCGCGGCCGGCGGGTTGAACTCGATATGGAAGACGTGCCCGTTCTCGGCACAGGTACGGCGGCCGCCGAGCCGGCGTACGACCTCGTCGTCGGTGACGTCGATCAACAGGACCGCGGTGACGCCACGATCGAGCTCGTCGAGCTTGGCGTCGAGCGCCTCGGCCTGCGGCAGCGTACGCGGGAAACCGTCGAGGATGAACCCGTCGAGCGCCTCGCGCGAGTCGATCCGCTCCGCGATCACCCCGACGATCACCTCGTCCGGGACCAGGTCGCCGCGATCCATGTACTCCTTGGCCGTCCGGCCCAGCTCTGTCTCGTCACGCACGGCAGCACGGAGGATGTCCCCGGTGGCGTAGTACGGGAGGCGCAGGTCTTCCTGCAGCCGCTCCCCCTGCGTTCCCTTGCCGGAACCGGGCGGGCCTAGAAGTACGAGATTTAGCTCTGGCATTGGGTCATCGCTAGTTGGAGCTTAGAACGGCCGTGAAAACCAAGCAGGTCGGTGGACGCAGGGAGCGAGGTGAGGGGAGCGCACTTTTGTGCGTGACCCGATCCGAGTCGACCGAGGACGCCGAGATGCGCCGGTTTGCAGCGGCCGGCCCAAGTAGGTCCTTATTTCAGGAAGCCCTCGTAGTTTCTCATCATGAGTTGAGCCTCCAATTGCTTGACCGTATCTAGAGCCACGCCGATCACGATCAGGATCGAGGTCCCGCCGAAGTAGAAGTTGGCCGAGGTCTGGCTGATCAGGATCGTCGGCAGTGCCGCGACGGCGCCGAGGTAGAGCGCGCCCGGGAAGGTCAGGCGGGAGAGGATCCGGTCCAGATACTCGGCCGTGGGACGGCCGGGCCGGACGCCGGGGATGAAGCCGCCGTATTTCTTCAGGTTGTCGGCCTGGTCCACCGGGTTGAAGGTGACCGCCGTGTAGAAGTAGGTGAAGACGATGATGAAGAAGATCTCGCCGACCACATAGGCCCAGCTGTTGGGACTGAAGAAGGCGGCGAAGTCGAGCGCGGCGGGCGTGTTTAGGAGCTGGCCGATCGTCGGCGGGAAGGCCATGATCGAGGCCGCGAAGATGACCGGGATGACGCCGGCCATGTTGACCCGCAGCGGCAGGTAGGTGGAGCCGCCCGCGGTCATTTTCCGGCCCACGACCCGTTTCGCGTACTGGACCGGGATCCGCCGCTGGCCCTCTTGGACGAAGACGATCGCGACGATCACCGCGAGGGCGATGAAGGGCATCATCACGACGAAGACCTGGTCCGGGCTGTCCCACCACTTGGTGATGCCGCTGGGAATCGAGGAGGCGATCGAGGCGAAGATCATCAACGAGATCCCGTTGCCGATCCCGCGCTGGGTTATCAACTCGCCGAGCCACATCAGCAAGGTGCAGCCCGCGGTGAGGCAGATCACGATCAGGAAGGTCTTGGCGAAGGTCAGGTTGCCGACGACGCTGGCGCCGGCTTCGGCGCCGAAGGAGCGGAATAGGAAGACGTAGCCCAGCGACTGGCCGAAGGCGAGGCCGACGGTGAGGTAGCGCGTGTACTGGGTGATCTTCTGCTGCCCGACCTCACCCTCTTTCTGCAACCGCTCCAGCGAGGGCACGACAACGGTCAGCAGCTGCAGGATGATCGAGGCGGTGATGTAAGGCATGATCCCCAGCGCGAAGAGGCTGAGGCGCGAGAGGCTGCCGCCGGAGAAGAGGTTGAGGAAGCCGAGGATGTTGGAGCCGCCGAAGTTGTCCTGGATTTCCTTGACGGCAGCAACGTCGACTCCCGGCGCCGGGATATAGGCACCGAGACGGTAGAGCGCGAGCATCGCCGCGGTGAAGGCGAGCTTCTTGCGGATGTCCGCAACGCTGAACGCGTTGAGAATAGTTTTGAGCATTACGGCTCCAGAGTGTGACAGGAACCGCCGGCGGCCTCGATCTTCTCCTTGGCCGCAGCGCTGAAGGCGTGCGCGTGAACCTCGAGTTTGGTCTTGATCTCGCCCCGGGCGAGGATCTTCACCGGGTCCGAGCGCTTGGCCAGACCCTTCTCCTTAAGGCTCGCCGGGTTGACCTCGGCACCCGCCTCGAAGCGCTCCTCGAGGTCGGCGAGATTGACCGGCTGCGTCTTCGTGCGGAAGTTCTCGAACGGCATCGACTGCTTTTTATGCGGCCCACGGAGCTTTCGCATCCGCATGTGGATCGGGTTCTGGCCGCCCTCGTAGTTGGCCTTCTGCTTGGCGCCGGCGCGCGAGCCCGCGCCCTTGTGCCCGCGACCCGAGGTCTTGCCGAGACCACTGCCCTCACCGCGACCGATCCGCTTGCGCGGGCGGGTCGAGCCGGGCTTCGGCTTCAGGTTATGCAGCCCGATCTGCTCGGAGCGCGGCTTGTCGGCCATCAGCCCTTCACCTCGACCAGATGCGAAACGACCCGCAGCTGCCCCTGCAGCTGCGGCGAGTCCTTGCGCTCCACAGCTTTACCGATGCGCCCGAGCCCAAGCGCCTTCAAGGTCGCTTTCTGGCTCGGATTGGTCCCCGCCGCCGACCGCACCTGCTCGATCGTCAACCCACTCACGACGAGCTCTCCTCAGCTTTCGGCTCCTCAGCCGGCGCCGTGGTCTCCTCGACGGCTACCTCAGCAGCAGCCTCCGGGGCCGGAGTCTCAGCACTCTCGGCCTCAGCGGCCGGAGCCTCAACGTCTGACGGCGTGGCGTCTGCGGCGGGTGGCGTGTCGGAGGGCTCTTCGCCCGCAGCTTGCGAGGACGAAGAGTCCTCCGGCGCGACAGGACCCGCCGCCAGATGCTCCCCGTTGGTGGAAGAAGTTCCGTTCATGTCCAGCCCGAGCACCTGCTTGACGGTCAGCCCCCGCAGCTCGGCAACCTCCTCAGGCCGCCTGAGCCGGATCAGCCCGTCCATGGTCGCCTTGACGAGGTTGATCGGGTTCTGCGTGCCAATGCTCTTGGTCAGCACGTCGCGCACTCCCCCGAGCTCGAGCACGGCGCGGACGCCGCCGCCGGCGATGACGCCGGTACCGGGGCTGGCCGGCCGCAGGACGACGTGGCCGGCACCGAAGCGGCCGATGATCCTGTGGGTGATCGTCTGGCCGTATTTGGGGACGCGGATCAAGTTCTTGCGGGCGTCCTCGACGCCCTTCTGGATCGCCAGCGGGACCTCGCGGGCCTTGCCGTAGCCGATCCCGACGACACCCTCCTCGTCGCCGACGGCGACGAGCGCGGTGAAGGAGAAGCGGCGGCCGCCCTTGACGACCTTGGCGACGCGGTTGATCTCGATCACGCGCTCCTGCAGATCGAGCCCGCGTGGGCTCACCGTCTCGACGTTGTTCGTATCCATTCCCTTCATCGCAAGCGGCCCACCGTAGCGAAAGCGGTCATCTAGAAGGCCAACCCCCCCTCGCGCGCTCCGTCGGCCAGCGCCTTGACGCGGCCGTGGTACTGATAGCCGCCGCGGTCGAAGACACAGGTCTCGACTCCGGCCGCCTTGGCCCGCTCGGCCAGCAGTTCGCCGGCCTTCTTAGCCTGCTCTGTGGCGGTGAGCTTGCGCAAATCGGGCTCGATCCAGTTGACCGCGGCCAGGGTGTGACCGGCACGATCGTCGATGAGCTGGCCGACGATGCCGCGGTTGGAGCGGAAGACGGAGAGGCGCGGGCGCTCGGCCGTGCCGGTGACGCGGGCGCGAACCCGGCGGCGGCGGCGCAGACGGCGCTGGCCCTTGGTGACGACGGTCATGCGCGCTTGCCCACCTTTCGCAGTACCTGCTCGCCTTTGTAGCGGATGCCCTTGCCCTTGTAGGGCTCCGGCGGGCGGCGCTTGCGGATGTCCGCAGCGACCTGGCCGACGAGCTGCTTGTCGATGCCGCTGACGATGATCTCAGTCGGCTGCGGCACCTCGAAGGAGATCCCCTCGGGGGCCTCGATCGGGACCGGGTGCGAGTAGCCGAGCGCCAGCTCGAGGTTCTTGCCTTTGAGCGCGGCGCGATAGCCGACGCCCTGGATCTCGAGCCGCTTCTCGAAGCCGTCGGTGACGCCCTCGACCATGTTCGCGATCAGGCTGCGAGTGAGCCCGTGCAGGGCCCGGTGCTCACCGCGGTCGGTGGGACGGGCCACGGTGACGACGCCGTCGCCCTGCTCGACCGCCATCTCCTGCGGGTAGGCCTGGCTCAGCTCACCCTTCGGGCCCTTCACCGCGATGCTGCCAGGGGCGATCTCGACCGTGACGGCCTCGGGAACGGAGACGGGTTTTCTGCCGATTCGACTCATGGGATCACCAGACGTAGGCGACGACCTCGCCGCCGACGCCCTTGGCGCGGGCTTCGTGGCCGGTCATCACCCCGACGGAGGTGCTGACGATCGCGGTTCCGGTCCCGCCCTGCACCCGCGGCACGTTCTTGTGGTCGACGTAACGGCGGCGGCCGGGCCGGGAGACGCGTTCGATGCCCAGGATGACAGGGCGGCGATCCTCGGTGTACTTGAGGCTGACCTCGATCGCCTCGCCGACGGTCGCCGGCTTGCGGTGGAAGTCCTTGATGTAGCCCTGCTCCTTGAGGATCCGCGACATCTCCATCTTCAGGCCGGAGAGGGGGATATCCACCTCGTCGTGGCCGGCGCGGATCGCGTTGCGGATCCTGGTCAGGTAATCGGCTATGGGGTCGGTCAGCATCTCGTCCTACCAGCTCGACTTGGTCATGCCGGGGATATAGCCCTCGTGGGCCGCCTCGCGCAGGCAGATCCGGCAGAGGCCGAACTTGCGGTAGTAGGCGCGCGGGCGTCCGCAGCGGCGGCAGCGGTTGTAGCTGCGCGATTTGAACTTTGCTTTGCGGCCCTGACGGACCTTCTGGGAAGTCTTAGCCATCTGAATCCTTCTCCTGGTCGGCCCCACTCTGGTCGGCCTCGTCGTTTCCGTCCTCGGTGCCGTCCCCGCCCTCACCCTCGTCGCTCTCGTCGTCGCTCTCGGGCTTGGCGTAGGCCTCCGGGTTCTCCTCTTTCAGCTTCTCCAGCGCCTCCTGCTCGACCTCGGCCTTGAGGCGGGCCTCCTCTTTGCGCTGCTCCTCTTCTTCTTCGGCTTTGGCCGCTTCGCGTGCCTCCTGCCCCGGGCGCCCGCTCTGGGCGAACGGCATCCCAAGCGCCAGCAGCAGCTCGAAGGCCTCGAGATCGGTCGCGGCGGAGGTCGTGATCGTGATGTCGAGGCCGCGGACGACGTCAACTGAGTCATAGTCGATTTCCGGGAAGATCAGCTGCTCTTTGACGCCCATCGAGTAGTTGCCTCGACCGTCGAAGGAGCGCGGGTTGAGGCCGCGGAAGTCGCGGATGCGTGGCACCGCGATCGAGGTCAGGCGGTCGAGGAACTCCCACATGCGAGCGCGCCGCAGCGTCGCCGAGACGCCGACCGGCATCCCCTCGCGCAGCTTGAAGGAGGCGATCGATTTGCGGGCGCGGCGCACATTCGGGTGCTGGCCGGCGATCAGCGCCAACTGTTCCTGCGCCAGTTCGAAGGATTTCTTGTCCTGTTTCTCGGTGCCGAGACCCATGTTGAGGGTGATCTTGAGCAGGCGCGGCGCCTGCATCGGCGTCGAGTAGCCGAATTTCTTGGTCAGCTCCGGCAAGATCTCCTGCTCGTAGCGCTCGCGCAGACGCGGCGGCGGAGCCGCCTGCGAGGTCGGGGTAGCGGTCGCCTCCATCAGTCGATCGCCGTCCCACTGCTCTTCGCGTAGCGGACCCGCTTGCCGCCGTCGTCGCGGCGGACGCCGACGCGGGTCCCCTTGTTGCCTTTGGGGTCGAGCAGCATCACGTTGGAGACGTGAATCGGCCCCTCCTTTTCGACGATGCCACCGGCCTGGGCGTTTTTGAGGTCGCCCTGGGAGCGCGGTCGTTCGTGGCGCTTGATCATGTTCAGGCCCTCGACGAAGACGCGGCGGCGCTGGGGATCGGTCCGCGTGACGCGGCCGGTCTTGCCGGCGTCCTTGCCACTGATAACGACCACCTGGTCGTCGGTCCTGACGCGCATCGCCTTCATCAGAGGACCTCCGGCGCCAGCGAGATGATTTTCATGAAGTTGCGGTCGCGCAGTTCGCGCGCGACCGGGCCGAAGATTCGAGTCCCGCGCGGGTTGTTGTTCGCCGGGTCGATCAGCACCGCGGCGTTCTCGTCGAAGGAGATGTAGGTGCCGTCGGGACGCCCGAGCGGCTTGCGCGTGCGCACGACGACGGCCTGCACAACCTCGCCCTTGCGGACGGCGCCCTGCGGGCTCGCCTGTTTGACGGTGGCGGTAATCACGTCGCCGACGCTGGCGTAACGGCGGTGAGAACCGCCCTTGACCCGGATGCAGAGGATCTCGCGAGCGCCCGAGTTGTCGGCAACCTTCAGTCTCGACTCCTGCTGGATCACGTCGCTCTACCTCGCCTTCTCGACGACATCGACCAGACGCCAGCGCTTGGTCTTGGAAAGGGGTCGGGTCTCGACGATGCGAACGACGTCGCCCTCGCCGGCCTCGTTGCGCTCGTCGTGCGCGTGCAGCGTGCGCGAGCGGCGGACGATCTTCTCGTAAGTCGGATGGCGGCGGGCAAAGTCGATCCGGACCGTGATCGATTTCTCGCCTTTGTTGGAGACGACGATCCCCTGCCGCACCTTTGCTGCGTTGGAATCATGCTCAGCCGGCGGCGTCCCGGTGCCCGGAGTCCGCTTGCCCTTAGTGGCCTCACGTTCCTTGCGCCGTTCCGCGGCCTTCTTTTTGCGAGCCTCGGCGCGGGCGGCCGCCCGCTCCTCAGGAGTGTGCGTCGGCTTCGCCTCACTGGGCCTCCGCGAACGCTGCAGTCGACGCCGCTCCTTCCAAGGCAGATCGTCCTCCGGATTCGGCTCCGCAGGCGCCTCTTCAGCCGCAGGCGCCGGAGCAGCCTCAGCAGGAGCCTCCTCGGCAACCGGAGCCTCGGCCTCCTCCGCAGCCGGAGCGTCGTCAGAAGGACTCTCCTCAGCGACCGGAGCCTCCTCGGAGTCACCCTCAGGCGCATCTGACGCGGGTGGCGTGGAGTCGGGCGACTCGCCCGCAGCTTGCGAGGACGAGTCGTCTGACTCCGCGACAGGACCCGCGTCCTGCTGCGTCTCGTCCTCAGCCACCGGAGTCTCCTCAGTCGTCTCGTCTTTTTTCGTCTCGTCGTCGCTCATATCCGCTTCGTCTCTTTCTCAACATCGATTCCGCGCGCCTTGGCCACGGTCAGCAGCCGGGCGATGTCCTTCTTCGAACTGCCCAACCGCGCGGTGTTCTCGAGCTCTCCGGTGGCGTGCCGGAACCGCAGGTTGAACGCCTCCTGCTGGGCGTCGATCAGCTTCGCCACGAGCTCGTCGTCTTTCAGGTTATGGACCTCGGCCGATTTCATCAGCTCTCCGACCCCTCGCGGACGACAAATTTGGTTCTCACCGGAAGCTTGTGGCCGGCCAGGCGCAGCGCTTCGCGGGCCAGCTCCTCGGGGACGCCCGCGAGCTCGAACATCACCTTGCCGGGCTTGACCACGGCGACCCAGCCCTCGGGGTTGCCCTTACCGGAACCCATTCGAGTCTCGGCCGGCTTCTTCGTGTAGGGCTTGTCCGGGAAGACGTTGATCCAGACCTTGCCACCGCGTTTGATCTTGCGGGTCATCGCGACACGGGCGGCCTCGATCTGGCGGTTGGTGATCCAGCCGCGATCGATCGTCTTCAGCCCGTACTCGCCGAAGGCGACGGTGCTGCCGCCCTTGGTGTTGCCGCGCATGCGGCCACGGAACTGTTTGCGGTGCTTGACTCGTTTCGGGCTGAGCATCAGCGACCGCCTCCGCCGCGCGGGCCGCCGCGCTGGCCACCGGGACCACGACCGCCGCCCGGGCCACGCCCGCCGCCGCCGCGCCCGCCGGGACCGCGATCGCCGCCGGGCCCACGCCCGCCGCGGTCGCGTCCGCCCTGACGGCCGCCCTGCGGCTCGTCGTCGGTCGAAGCGAGGTCGGAACGGAAGCCCTCGGGCATGACTTCGCCCTTGTTGATCCAGCATTTGACGCCGATGCGGCCGGTCGTCGTGCGCGCCTCGAAGAAGCCGTAGTCGATGTCGGCCCGCAGCGTGTGCAGCGGCACGCGGCCGTCGGAGTAGCTTTCGGTCCGCGCCATCTCGGCGCCGCCGAGGCGGCCGGAGACCTGGACCTTGACGCCCTTGGCGCCGGAGCGCATGGCCGAGGTCAGGGCGCGTTTCATCGCACGCCGGAAGGCGACCCGGTTCTGCAGCTGCTCGGCGATCGACTGGGCGACCAGCTTGGCGTCGAGCTCGGGCCGCTTGACCTCGCGGATATTCACTTTCACCGGGCTGCCGGTGAGCTTGTGCAGCTCTTTGCGCAGGGCGTCGACTTCGCTGCCGGACTTGCCGATGACGATGCCCGGACGCGCGGTGTGGATGTCGACAGCGACCTCGCCGCGGCGCTCGATCGTGATGTTCGAGAGCCCCGCGTGGGACAGCTTGTTGACGATGTGATCGCGGATCTGCAGGTCTTCCTGGAGCACGTCGGCGAAGTTCTTCTCCTCGAACCAGGTCGACTTCCAGTCGTGGATGTAGCCGACGCGGAAACCCTCGGGGTGGATCTTCTGTCCCATGACCTAGTCCTCCGCCGGGGTTAGAGCCACGGCGATGTGGCTGGTTCGCTTGTGGATCGGGGTCGCCCGTCCCTGTGCCCGCGGCCGGTAGCGCTTCAGCGTCGGACCCTCATCGACCGTGATCGAGGAGATTCGCATCTCGTCGGCGATCAAATCGTGGTTGTTCTCGGCGTTGGCGGCGGCGGAATTCAAGAGCTTGTGGATGTCCTCGGCGGCGGCGCGCGGCGAGAACTGCAGCAGCGCGCGGGCCTTTTCGATGTGGAGGCCGCGGACCTGGTCGGCAATCAAGCGCACCTTGCGCGGGGCGATCCGCACGTAGCGGGCGCTGGCGCGGACGACCGGGGGCGCGCTCGGTGCGGGAGCGGCTTTTTTGGCCGGCTCTTTTTTCGCTTTCGCAGCTTTTTTCGGGGCGTCTTTTTTCGCCGTGGTCTTTTTTGCGGCTTTTTTCGGCGCGCGCTCTTTTTTCGCGGCGGTTTTTTTAGCCGGCTCTTTTTTGCCTTTGTCCTCGCCTTTGACTTTGCCGGCGGCCCTGCTGGTGGCTTTTTTCTCAAGGGCCATGACTAGTCACCCCTGCCGGTGCCGGTGTGGGAGCGGAAGGTACGGGTCGGCGCGAACTCGCCGAGCTTGTGACCGACCATCGACTCCGAAATGAAGACGGGGACGTGTTTTTTCCCATCGTGGACAGCGATCGTGTGGCCGACCATCTCCGGGAACACGGTCGACATCCGCGACCAAGTTTTGACCATCTGTTTTTTGCCGGCCTCGTTCATCGCGACGATGCGCCCCATCAGGCGCTCTTCGACCCACGGACCCTTTTTCGTCGAACGTCCCATCAGCGGCCACCCTTCTTCTTGCCGCGGCGCCTGCCGCGCACGATGTAACGATCGGACTGCTTGCCCTTCTTGCGGGTGCGGTAGCCGAGCGTCGGCTTGCCCCACGGGGTGACCGGGTGACCGCCGGGCGTGTGGTGAGCCTCGCCGCCGCCGTGCGGGTGGTCGACCGGGTTCATCGCGACGCCGCGGCTCTGCGGGCGCTTGCCCTTGTGACGGTTGCGGCCGGCCTTGCCGATCTTCATGTTCTGGTGCTCGGCGTTGGAGAGGGTGCCGACGGTGGCGCGGCACTCGGCCCGGACCAGCCGCATCTCCGAGGACGGCAGACGCAGGGTGACCATCTCACCCTCCTTCGCGACCAGCTGGATCGCGGTGCCGGCGGCGCGGCCGAGCTTGCCGCCCTGCCCCGCGGTGAGCTCGACGTTATGGACGATCGTGCCGGTCGGCATCGCGCTGAGCGCGAGCGCGTGGCCAGGTTTGATGTCGGCGTCGGGGCCGGACTTGACCTCGTCGCCGACTGCCAGCTGCGAGGGGGCGAGGATGTAGTCCTTGTGGCCGTCCGAATAATGCAGGAGGGCGATGTAGCAGCTGCGATTGGGGTCGTACTCGATCGTCGCCACCTTCGCGGGGACGCCGTCCTTGAGCCGCTTGAAGTCGATCTTGCGATAGCGCCGCTTGGCGCCGCCGCCGCGATGGCGGGCGGTGATGCGGCCGTTGGCGTTGCGACCACCGGACTTGCGCAGCCCCTCGGTCAGCTTCTTTTCCGGCTCGGAAGCAGTCAGCTGCTCGCGCAGGGGATAAGTCGCGAAGCGGCGGCCGGGGCTGGTCGGTTTGGTTTTGCGGTTCGGCATCTCTCAGACTCTCCTACGCGGTCTCCGCGCCCTCGAACAGCTCGATCCGTTCGCCGGGGGCGAGCTGGACAATCGCCTTCTTCCAGGCACGGGTGCGGCCTTTGGTGAGGCCGCGGCGCTTCGGCTTCGAGCGCACCTTGGCGGTCCGGACCTGCGCGACCTGGACGCCGAATACCTCGTGCACAGCCTGGGCAATCTGCGTCTTGTGGGCGCGATCGTCGACCCGGAAGGTGTACTTGCCCTCGGCGATCAGGGCGTAGCTCTTCTCCGAGATCACGGGGCGGATGAGGATCGTTCGCGCGTCCATCAGCCCAGCCGCTCCTGCAGGGTGGTCAGCGCCGCCTCGGAGACGACGATCGCGGCGGCGCCGATCACATCGGCGACGCCGGTGGCGCCGACCTCGAGCACGGTCGTGCGCGGGATGTTGCGGAAGCTCTTCATCGCGCCGGTCTCCTCGGCCGTGAGCACGATCAGGGTCGGGCTCTGCTCACCCCATTTGATCAGGGCGGCGGCGGCCTGCTTCGTCGACGGGGTCTCAAAGGTAGCGGCGTCGAGGACGGCGACGCTGCCGCGCTCCGCGTGGACGGAGAGCGCCGAGCGCATCGCCCGGCGGCGGGCTTTGCGGTTGACCTTGACCGTGTAGTGACGCGGCTTGGGGCCGAAGGTGACGCCACCGCCGAAGCGGCTGGAGACGCCGAGGGCGCCGACGCGGGCGCGGCCGGTTCCCTTCTGGCGCCAGGCCTTCGCGGTGGTGAAGGAGACCTCGCCGCGGGTCAGCGTCGAGGCGGTGCCACGACGGCGCGAAGCAAGGTCGGCACGCACAGCCTCGTAGACCAACGACTGGTGGAAGGGCTCAGCAAAGAGATCTTTAGGCAGGTCGGCTTTGGCCGATTTGCCGAGCACGGGAGCTTTAGACATCGGTCCTCACCTCCACGATCGCGTTGCGCGAGCCGGGGATCGAGCCCTTGATCAGCAGCAGGTTGCGCTCGGCGTCGATGTCGGCAATCTCCAAGCCCTTCTGGGTAACGCGCTTGTTGCCCATCTGGCCCGGCATCCGCATCCCTTTGAAGACGCGGGCGGGGAAGGCGCTGGCGCCGATCGAGCCGGGGGCGCGGACGTTGTGCGAGCCGTGGCTGACCGGTCCGCGGCTGAAGTTGTGGCGCTTGATCCCACCCTGGAAGCCCTTGCCGATCGAGATGCCGGCGACCTTGACCTTCTGGCCGGCCTCGAAGCCCTCGACGGTCACGTCGTCGCCGATCTTCGGTCCCTCCTCCGCGCCGAGGTCCTCGTCGCGGAACTCGACCAGGTGGCGCATCGGCGGCGCGCTGGCCTTCTTCAGATGACCTTCCTCGGCCTTGGTCAGCTTGCCCTGCTTGACCTCGCCGAAGGCGAGCTGCACGGCGGAGTAGCCGTCGCGCTCGACCTCTCGCACCGCGGTCACCTTGCAGGGGCCGGCCTCGATAACGGTCACCGGCACGACCGAGCCGTCCTCGCGGAAGACCTGCGTCATACCCAGCTTCTTGCCGAGGATCGCCGCCATCGACCTAGAGACGGATCTCGATGTCGACGCCCGCCGGCAGCGAATCCAGGCGCTGCAGCGAGTCGACGGTTTTCGGCGAGGGCTGAAGGATGTCGATCAGCCGCTTGTGGGTGCGGATCTCGAAGTGCTCGCGTGAGTCCTTGTCCTTGAACGGCGAGCGAATCACGCAATAGACGTTTTTCTCCGTCGGCAGCGGCACCGGACCGGAGACGGTGGCACCGGTCCTCTCCGCGGTCTCGACGATCTCGCGGGCAGCCCGATCGATGGCGTCATGGTCATACGCCTTCAGTCGGATTCGAATTTTCTGTGCTGCTATGGCTGCCACTTTTTCTACTGTCTCTCTTTACGTGCTATCGCTTGTTTTGGCTCGCGCGCTCTTATCGCGCAATAAGGGCGGGGCCCCTTGATTTGGGGCGCCGCCCCGGTCGTATGTCCTTGCAGTTGTGCATCGCCGCCCGGCGGGCGGCGACCGACGGGCCCTAGGCCCGCCTGGGCGTCGCTACTCGATTACCTCGGCGACGACCCCCGAGCCGACGGTGCGGCCACCCTCGCGGATGGCGAACCGCAGACCCTGGTCCATGGCGATCGGCTGGATCAGCTCGATCGTCATCTCGACGTTGTCACCCGGCATCACCATCTCGGTCCCCTCGGGGAGGTTGGCGATCCCGGTCACGTCGGTGGTCCGGAAGTAGAACTGGGGCCGGTAGCCGGAGAAGAACGGAGTGTGGCGACCACCCTCCTCCTTCTTCAGGCAGTAGACCTCAGCCTTGAACTTGGTGTGCGGCGTGATCGAGCCGGGCTTGCAGAGAACCTGGCCGCGCTCGATCTCCTCGCGCTTGGTACCGCGCAGAAGGGCGCCGATGTTGTCGCCGGCCTGACCCTCGTCGAGGATCTTGCGGAACATCTCGACCCCGGTGACGGTGGTTTTGGTCGTGTCGTGGATACCGACGATCTCGACCTCGTCGCCGGTGTTGACGATCCCCTGCTCGACGCGACCGGTGGCGACGGTGCCGCGACCGGTGATCGAGAAGATGTCCTCGACCGGCATCAGGAAGGGCTTGTCGAGCTCGCGGACCGGCTCCGGAATGTAGGAGTCGAGGGCCGCGGCCAGCTCGAAGACCGCTTTCTGGGCCTCCTCGTCGCCTTCCAGCGCCTTCAGGGCCGAGCCCTTGATGATCGGGGTCTCCTCGCCCGGGAAGTCGTACTCGTCGAGAAGTTCCTTGACCTCCTCCTCGACCAGCTCGACCAATTCGTCGTCGTCGACCTGATCGATCTTGTTGAGGAAGACGACCACGTGCGGGACGTTGACCTGGCGGGCGAGCAGGATGTGCTCGCGCGTCTGCGGCATGACGCCGTCAGCGGCCGAGACGACCAGGATCGCGCCGTCCATCTGGGCGGCACCGGTGATCATGTTCTTCACGTAGTCGGCGTGACCGGGGCAATCGACGTGGGCATAGTGCCGGTTGTCGGTCTCGTACTCGACGTGTGAGGTCGCGATCGTGATCCCGCGCTCCTTCTCCTCCGGCGCATTGTCGATCTCGGCGAAGCTCTGGGCCTCGGCGCCACCGACGGTGGAGAGCGTCTGGGTGATCGCGGCCGTCAGCGTCGTCTTTCCGTGGTCGATGTGACCAATCGTCCCGACGTTCACATGCGGCTTATCGCGCTCGAACTTCTCCTTTGACATCTCTCTCCGTTCTACCTTTCGAAGTCGTTGTTCTGTCTGGTTTAGCTGCTTGAGTTCTGCGGAACTGCTTGGCAGGGCACTTGACCCTGCCTGCGGGCGAACCTGGGAAATATAGCCAGATGTAGCGCCCGGTCGCGGTTGGGTCTAAGAGCTGGCCCCTACTGGCTCTCCAGAGCGGTGTTCGACGATCTCCTCAGCGATGTTCGAGGGGACCTCCTCGTAACGCTCGAACTGCATCGTGTAGCTGGCGCGCCCCTGGGTGGACGAGCGAAGGTCGGTGGCGTAGCCGAACATTTCGCCGAGTGGGACGAAGGCCTGGACCGCGAGCGCGTTGCCGCGCTGCTCCTGTCCCTGGACTTTTCCGCGGCGGCGCGAGAGGTCGCCGATGACGTCGCCGAGGAAATCCTCGGGGGTGACGACCTCGACCGACATCACCGGCTCCAGCAGAACCGGGTTGGCCTTGCGGGCGGCCTCCTGGATCGCCATCGAACCGGCGATTTTGAAGGCCATCTCCGAAGAGTCGACATCGTGGAAGGAGCCGTCGACGAGTTCGGCGCGGACGTCGACCATCGGATAGCCGGCCTTGACACCGTTCTCCAACGCCTCGCGCATGCCCTGTTCGGCCGGACCGATGAATTCGCCGGGGATGACGCCGCCCTTGATTTTGTTGACGAAGTCGAAGCCCTCCTCCGGAGCCGGCTCGAGGTTGATGACGACGTGGCCGAACTGGCCCCGGCCGCCGGTCTGGCGGACGAAGCGGGCGACGACCTTCTCGACCCGCTTGCGAATCGTCTCGCGGTAGGCGACCTGAGGCTTGCCGACGTTGGCATCGACTTTGAACTCGCGCAGCATGCGATCGACGATCACCTCGAGGTGGAGCTCGCCCATGCCGTGGATCAGGGTCTGGCCGGTTTCCTCGTCGGATTCGATCCGGAAGGTCGGGTCCTCCTCACCCAGGCGCTGCAGGGCGTTGCCCATCTTCTCCTGGTCGGCTTTGGTTTTCGGCTCGATCGCGACCGCGATCACCGTCTCCGGGAATTCGATGCTCTCCAGCGCGATCGGCGCATCGGGAGCGGCGAGGGTGTCGCCGGTCCCGGTGTCCTTGAGGCCGACTCCGGCGGCGATGTCCCCGGAGTAGACCTCCTCGATCTCCTCGCGGCTGTTCGCGTGCATCATCAGCAGCCGCCCGATGCGCTCGGTCTTGCCGGTTTTGACGTTGAGGACCCGGCCGCCTTTCTCGAGCTTGCCCGAGTAGACGCGGAAGTAGGTGAGCTTGCCGACGTAGGGGTCGGTCATGACCTTGAAGGCGAGAGCCGCGAAGGGACCGCTGTCGTCGGCGGGCCGCTCGCCCTCGCTGTCCTCGGGTTGACCCTTGCTGGCAGCGATGACGCCGGTGACCGGGGGAACCTCGAGCGGCGAGGGCAGCAGCGCGATGATCGAGTCGAGCAGCGGCTGCACGCCCTTGTTCTTGAAGGAGGTGCCGCAGAGGACGGGGGTGACGTCGGTCGAGAGGCAGGCGTCGTGCAACGAAGCGAGCAGCTTCTCTTCGGCGATCTCTTCCTCACCGAGGAAGGCTTCCATCAGCTCTTCGTCGTAATCGGCGCAGGCTTCGATCAACTGGGTGCGGTATTCCTCGGCCTGGTCCTGCAGGTCAGCGGGGATATCTACCGTCTCGTAGGCGGCGCCGAGCTCGTCGGTCCAGATAAGTCCTTTCATCTGAACGAGGTCGACGACGCCCTGGAAGTTCTCCTCGGACCCGATCGGCAACTGGATCGGCAGTGGGTTGGCCCCGAGCCGGTCCTTCATCGTCTGCACCGAGTTGAAGAAGTCGGCGCCGGTGCGGTCCATCTTGTTGATGTAGGCGAAGCGCGGCACGCCGTACTTGTCGGCTTGGCGCCAGACGGTCTCCGACTGCGGCTCGACACCGGCGACGGCGTCGAAGACGGCGATCGCGCCGTCGAGCACGCGCAGGCTGCGCTCGACCTCGACCGTGAAGTCGACGTGGCCGGGCGTGTCGATGATGTTGATCCGGTTGCCCTTCCACTCGCAGGCGGTGGCGGCGGAGGTGATCGTGATCCCGCGCTCCTGCTCCTGTTCCATCCAGTCCATGACGGCGGCGCCCTCGTGGACCTCGCCCATCTTGTGGGTGCGGCCGGTGTAGTAGAGGATGCGCTCCGTCGTCGTCGTCTTACCGGCGTCGATGTGCGCCATGATCCCGATGTTGCGGGTCTTCTCTAGGGGGAAGCTGCGTGGCATGGTCTGAAGTTAGGTTGGTCTTTCGAAGTGGGTTATGGAGTGAAACCGAAGCGACCCGGAACCGAGCAGGATCGGCGCAAAAAAAGGGCCCCAGCGGGCCCGGCGAAGCGTGCTGCGAGAAAACTGCCTGAGCGACGGGCGATGATAGCAGCGAGACGGCAGCGCCTCGGCCCGGTCTTTTCGAAGTTCCTGAAGCGGCCCGCGCGCTGGAGCCGGGCGGTCGACCGGGCCGCCAACCGGGCGCTCGAGCGCAGCCATCCGGCCCTGTTGCGGTTCGAGCGCGGCATCCGCGCCGTGGCAAAGCGCGTCGCTGCGTGGGCTGGGCCGAAGCTGCGGCCGCTGGTCGTGCTGCTGCTGCGCGGGCTCGCCCTCGGGGAGCGTGTACTGCGCCGGCTCACCAGGGCGGCGGTCCGCGCGGCGACCCGTGCCAGCGCCGCGATCACGCCCCGGCGCGCGATCGGCGCCGTGATCGTCGCCGCCGGCACCTGTCTGGTCCTCTCCCAGTTCGTCGACTACCGGGCGGTCGAGATCGGCCAGCCTGGCTACGCGAACCTGTCGAGCGTGGCGCGCCCGCCGACCGTCGACATCAAGACCGCGGGCAACGCCCACGCCTACCTGCTGGTCCCGCTCGGACTCGGGGCGGCCTTGCTCGGGCTGCTGGCAATCGGCCGCGAGCGCCGGTGGCTGGGCCTCGCGGTCGCGGCCCTCGGCCTCGTCGCGGTCGCGACGATCCTGCTCGTCGACCTGCCCAATGGCCTCGATGAGGGGGCGCAGGCATCGCGCTTCGCGGGGGCGACGGCGGTGCTCGAAGACGGCTTCTATGCCGAGCTCGCCGCGGCCGCGGGGCTGGTCATTGCCGGACTGCTCTACTATGCGCGGCCGTGCCGAATACGAATCAACTCGTCAGGAAGGGCCGCAAGCGCCCGAAGAAGAAGACCACGACGCCGGGCCTCAAGTCGGGCCAGGGTCGCAAGAAGGGCGTAGCCGCGCCGCAGCGCCGCGGTGTCTGCACCCGCGTCGCCACGGTCACGCCGAAGAAGCCGAACTCGGCTCTGCGCAAGATCGCCCGTGTGCGGTTGACCAACGGCATGGAGGTCACCACCTACATTCCCGGCGAGGGACACAATCTTCAGGAGCACTCGGTCGTGCTGATCCGCGGTGGTCGCGTCAAGGACCTGCCCGGCGTCCGCTACAAGGTCGTCCGCGGCACCCTCGACGCCGCCGGCGTCTCCGACCGCAAGCAGGCCCGCTCCCGCTACGGAGTCAAAGCTTCCTAATGCCGCGTCGTTCCGCCGCCACGATCCGGCCGGTCGAGCCCGACGCCAGGCACCGCAACCGCCTCGTCCAGCAGCTGATCAACAAGGTGATGAGCCACGGCAAGAAGTCCTTGGCCGAGCGCATCGTCTACGACGCACTGGCGATCGTCGGCGAGCGCAATGGCGAGGACCCGGTGGAGACGCTGGAGTCGGCGATCAAAGCGCTGACCCCGGTGCTCGAGGTCCGCTCCCGCCGTGTCGGCGGCGCGACCTACCAGGTCCCGGTCGAGGTTCCCGCCCGCCGCGCCCGCACGCTTGCGGTCCGCTGGCTGATCCAGTTTGCCCGTGCTCGTCGCGAGTACTCGATGGCCGAGCGTCTCGCCAGCGAGATCCTCGACGCCAACCAGCAGCAGGGCAGCGCCTGGAAGCGGAAGGACGACATCTACCGCATGGCGCAGGCGAACAAGGCGTTCGCGCATTACCGCTGGTAGCAAGCGCGTCTCTGCCCTTATCTAGGCTGGGCATATGAGCAAGCCCATCCTCGCCATCGACGTCGACGGTGTCATCTCCCTCTTTGGCTTCGAGGAGCCACCTGGCAAGGACGAGGCGAAGTTCGAGCTGGTCGACGGAATGGTGCATTGCATCTCCCTGCTCGCCGGGAAACGGCTGCTCCGCCTGGGCGAGTACTACGAGATGGTCTGGGCGACGGGCTGGGAGGATCGGGCGAACGACTACCTGCCCAACATCCTCGGCCTCCCCAACCTCCCCCACCTGACCTTCAACGGGGCCGCCCGCTTCGGCTCCGCCCACTGGAAGCTGGGGCCGCTCGACGAGTACTGCCAAGGCAGGGCAGTGGCCTGGATCGACGACAACTTCGACGAGAGCTGTTACGAGTGGGCGCGCGGGCGCAGCGAGCCGACGCTGCTGATCCCGACCGAGGCCCATCTCGGCCTCGAGGAGGCCCAGACCGAAGCGCTCGCCGCCTGGGCCCGCGGCCTCGAGCGCGAAGGCCGGCAGGCCTCCTGAGCAACTGTCTAGACTGAGGCGCAGTGACGGGTTTCTGGCCGATCTTCTTTCTACTGGTGGTGCTGAAGATCCCGGTTCTGGGATCGATTTGGCTTGTCTGGTGGGCAAGCCAGGCGACACCCGAGCCCGACGGCGCCGCCGAGGACTCCGACGGCGGCTTCAAGCGCCGGCCACGGCCGAAGCTGCCGCGGGGGCCGCGCCGGGGGCCACACGGAGGCGGAGCGGCCAGGCCGCTGCCGGAGTGCCCGCCAGGCGGTCGCACCCGGGTCGTCAGACCGGCTGCTCAACCCGCTTTCGCTCGCGCCGGATCTCGCGCAGGTACGGATAGAAGTCAACCTCGACGGTATGACGCTTAGAGGCGACGAAGCGCTTTCGCATCTTCCGTTCCTCGCTCTCGATCTCACGCCGCATCTCCACCGCCGCCGGTAGCGCAGCACGGCCGCCGATCAGGTCGGCGACCCACTCGCACTGGGCCTCCGCCAGCGGCATGATCGGGCCCAAGGGCTGGATGAAGCCGATCATGTAGAGGCCGGGGCGCTCGACCGAGACGACGCGGCGGTAGAGCGGCAGCCGGTTGTCGGGGGCCGAGAGAACCTCGGGATCGAAGAAGGGGAAGGTCATCTTGTAGCCCGTGCAGTAGACGACGAGGTCGATCTCCTCTTCGCTGCCGTCGACGAAGCGGACCGTGCGCTCACCGAGGAAACGATCGATGTTGGGCCTGACCTCGATGTCCCCGTGGCCGAGCCGCGGCAACAGCTCCGAGGAGACGGTCGGGTGGGCCTCGAAGAGCTTGTGGTCGGGTTGCGGCAGCCCGTAAGCGGTCATGTCTCCCGCGGCGGCGATGTTGAGTGCGCGATTGACGAAGAAGCGCTGAACCGCGATCGGCAGCGCCGAGATGAACGGGTTGCTCGTCTCGTCGATCGGTTTGCCGTTGATGTACTTGGGCAGGACATAGGCACCGCGCCGCATCGCCAGGAAGGTCGCGTCGGCGATCCGCGAGGACTCGACCGCGACGTCGACGGCGGAATTGCCGATCCCGAGCACAAGCACCCGCTTCCCCGGCAGGACGTCGGGCTCGCGGTAGTGGTGGACGTGGATCTGCTCGCCCGTGTATTCGTCGGCCCCGGGAAAGCCGGGCTCTGGCCAGCGCGGATCCCAGTGGTGGCCGTTAGCGACCAAGACGGCGCGGTAGCGATGGGTCTGGCTGTTCCCCTCGGCGTCCTCGACCGTGACCTCCCACTCCCCGTCGACCGGCTCGACCTTCTTCACCTCGGTGCGGAAGCGGATCTTGTCCCGCAGCCCGAAGTGATCGACGTATTCGTCGAAGTATTCGGCCATCTGGAAGTGATTCGGGTAGTCCGGAAAACGATCCGGCATCGGCAGCGTCTTGAAGGCCATCACCCGCCGCGAGGTGTTGATGTGCAGCGAGCGATAAGCCGACGACATCCCGTTGTCGTTCTCGTAGCGCCAGTTCCCGCCGACCATCGACCCTTTCTCGAAACAGTCGAACGGAATGCCCCGCGCCTGCAGAACCTGCGCCGCCACGATCCCCGACGACCCGGCCCCGATCACGCAGACTTTCTCAGCAGCCATGCGCGGAAATCTACCGGACTGGCTGCCCGGCCAGAAAGCGACCTACCTCACCGATCACGCGCAGCGCTGGCGATCCTCGCATTACAAGGCGGACGGAGGCGGGCCTCATAAAGGGACCCATCGGTGAAATGAGCGATGACATCAACTCGCAGCTCACCCCGCCGGCAGCGAGCGGCGAAAAGGGACCCGTCCCTGGTGCCGCGCGGAAAGGCGAGATCGAGGTCGAGAAGTGCCCCGGAGCCGCCGCCCACCCTGGGAATCCGCATTTCCAGACGCGTTCCCGTCAGGTCGAGGCTCCGCGTGATCCACATCGGAATCACGACTGCCGCCGGGGAGGGGATGGTGACGCTTCCCAACGCGTACAGCCTGCTCCGTCGCGGACCCCCGCCGCTGTTGACAACCGTCACCTCGCCCGGGGAGGTGAACGGTCCTGTCTGTTCGGGCAAAGCGAATTCAAACTCGGATCGCCCACTGCCCACGCTCGCGTCGCGGCAGACCGCTTCGACATCCGCCGCTCGCACCGTAGCGGCCGGGCAGACCGCAAGACCTTCCGTCTCGACATCCACGGCTTGGCCGAATTCCAGGATGACTTCCCGCAGCTGTGGAATGCGCGCATGGCCCTCCGACAGAACCTCCAGCGAGAACCTGAGTCCGACCGGAGCGCGCGCATGAGGCGGCAGCGCCTGGGGCACGAAGTGAACGTCCGTCGCGAGCTGAAATGGGGTCGGCAACGGGATCGTCACCGAACGCGGACCCTCGCCCCCGGCTTGTCGCGAGCCGACAAAGGCCGACCCCAGCAAGACGAGTGCCACCAGCGCCGTAGCTCCCCCCCACCCCAAGCCCCACCTGTCGCCCCCCACACGTCCTCCTCAGCACGATTCCGTACCCAAAGAGTACTGCTGAAGGAACGAGATCGCGCCGACTTCGACACGAACGCTTCGCGGAGGAGGGGTTCAGTGCCCCTCGAAACGTCTTGCACTTTTTCGCGACTAGCCCCCGGGCGACAGCCGGCGGCGACTCACGAAAAAGTTAAGTGGAGAGGGGCACTGGACCCCTCCCCACCGCCAGCTATTTCTCGTCCGAGGTCGACTCGATCTCGTTCGCGAGCTCCTCGAGCTCCTCCGCGAACGAAGGACCGAAGCCCTCGACCGGCGTCTCGACCCCGTCGACCCCGAGCTCGGCGGCGAGCTCGTCTTCGTCGAGCAGGTCGTCGTCGCCGGGCGGTTCGATCGCCACGGCGGGCTCGATCGCAACCGTGCGGTAGTGCTTGAGACCGGTCGCGGCCGGGATCAGCTTGCCGATGATCACGTTCTCCTTCAGGCCAACCAGGCGATCCCGTTTGCCCTCGAGGGCTGCGTCGGTGAGCACCTTGGTCGTCTCCTGGAAGGAGGCCGCGGAGAGGAAGGACTCGGTGGCCAACGAGGCCTTGGTGATCCCGAGGATGACCTCCTCGCCTTTGGCCGGCGTACCGCCATCTTCCTTGGTCTTCTTGTTGAGCCGTTTGAGGTTGCCGCGATCCTCGAGCTGGCCGGGAAGGAGACCGGTCGAGCCCTTGGACTCGATCCGCACCTTCTTCAGCATCTGCCGGGCGATCAGCTCGATGTGCTTGTCGTTGATGTCGACGCCCTGGGCGCGATACACGTTCTGCACCTCGGCCACCAGATAGAGCTCGACGGCGGTGCGACCGCGGATCGCCAGCAGGTCGGCCGGGTAGAGCGAGCCCTCGTTGAGCTGCTGGCCCGCCTCGACCTTGTCGCCGTCGGCGACGTGCAACCGGGTCCGCAGCGGGAAGCTGTAGGCGTGCTCCTCGCCGCTGGGCTCGGTGACGTTGATTTTCAGCGCTTTGTCGGTTTCTTCGATCGAGACCTTGCCGTCGGCCTCGGCCATCTGCGCCAAGCCCTTCGGTTTACGCGCCTCGAAGAGCTCGACGATGCGCGGCAGACCCTGGGTGATGTCCTGCCCCGCGACACCACCGGTGTGGAAGGTGCGCATGGTCAGCTGGGTGCCCGGCTCGCCGATCGACTGGGCGGCGATGATTCCCACCGCGTCGCCGATGTTGACCGTGAAGCCGGTCGCCGGGGCGATCCCGTAACAGGAGCGGCACACGCCGGATTCCGCCTCGCACTTGAGAGCCGAGCGGACCGGGACTTTGACCTCTTCGTCGCCAAACGCCTCGATGATCTCTTCGACGTCGGGCAGAGTGATCTCGTGGTTGCGCTTGAGCAGCTCGCGACCGCGTTTGGTCTCGAGCTTCTTCGCCGCCAGGCGCCCGACGAGGTTGTCGTTGAGCGAGCCGTCGTCCTTGCGCAGAACCATCTCGATGTGGTCTTTGGTTTTGCAGTCCTCCTCACGGACGATCACGTCCTGGGCAACGTCGACAAGACGTCGCGTCAGGTAACCGGAATCGGCCGTGCGCAGGGCGGTGTCGGCGAGGCCCTTTCGGGCACCGTGGGTGGAGATGAAGTACTCCAGGACCGACAGGCCCTCCATGAAGTTGGCCTTGATCGGTCGCTCGATGATCTCCCCTTTCGGGTTGGCCATCAGACCTCTCATACCCGCCAACTGCCGGATCTGTTTGAAGGAGCCACGGGCGCCTGAGTTGGCCATCATGAAGATGGGGTTCAGCTCGTCGAGGTTGTCCTCCATCGCCTGCGCGACCTCGTCGGTCGCCCGGTTCCAATGCGCCGTAACCGCCTCGTGGCGCTCCTCGGCGGTGATGTAGCCATCGTCGTACTGACCCTGGATCGCTTCGGTCTCCTTCTCGTAGCGCTCGAGGATTTCCGCCTTCTCGGGCGGCGAGACGACGTTGTTCTTGGCGACCGTGATGCCGGCTTTGCTCGCGTATTCGAAGCCGAGGTCCTTGAAGGCATCCAGGACCTGTGAGACCGGCGGCGCACCGTAGGCCTTGACCAGCTCCGAGACCATCTCGTTGACGTCCTTCTTCTTCAGCGAGAAGTTGACGAACTCGAACTGCTCCGGATCGAAGTCCTCTTCGAGGGCCTCGGCGAGAGCTCGCTCGATCTTCTCGTTGAAGATGATCCGCCCGACCGTGGTCAGGAAGTGGCCGCGCCCGGCCCGCCGGTACTCGGCATGGTCGTGCAGCTTGCAGCCGCCGTTCTCATAGACGAGCTCGGCCTCCTGGGAGGAGCGGAAGGTCTTCACCTTCCGGCTGCTGCCGTTGCCACCGGCGTTGCCGGCCTTGAGCTCCTCGTCGATCTTCTTCAGCTCGTCCTCATCCGGACCGTAGGTCAGGTAGTAGATGCCGAGCACCATGTCCTGGGTCGGGGTAGCCAGCGGCGCCCCGTGGGCCGGGGAGAGAATGTTGTTGGCGGAGAGCATGAGGATCCGCGCCTCGGCCTGAGCCTCGGCGGAGAGCGGCACGTGGACCGCCATCTGATCGCCGTCGAAGTCGGCGTTGAAGGCGTGACAGACCAGCGGGTGGACCTGGATCGCCTTGCCCTCGACCAGGATCGGTTCGAAGGCCTGGATGCCGAGACGGTGCAGGGTCGGTGCGCGGTTGAGCAGGACCGGATGCTCGTGAATTACTTCCTCGAGCACGTCCCAGACCTCCGGGATCATCGACTCCACCATCTTCTTCGCCGCCTTGATGTTCTGGACGGCTTTGCGCTCGACGAGCTGAGCCATGATGAATGGCTTGAACAGCTCCAGCGCCATCAGCTTCGGCAGCCCACACTGCTGCAACCGCAGGCTCGGACCGGAGACGATCACCGAACGGCCGGAATAGTCGACGCGCTTGCCGAGCAGGTTCTGGCGGAAGCGTCCCTGCTTGCCCTTGAGCATGTCGGACAGCGACTTCAGCGGCCGGTTGCCGGGACCCGTGACGGGGCGCCCGCGGCGGCCGTTGTCGAACAGCGCGTCGACGGCCTCCTGCAGCATCCGCTTCTCGTTGTTGACGATGATCTCGGGAGCGCCGAGGTCGAGCAGCCTTTTCAACCGGTTGTTGCGGTTGATCACGCGGCGGTAGAGATCGTTGAGGTCCGAGGTCGCGAAGCGGCCACCATCGAGCTGGACCATCGGGCGCAGCTCCGGCGGAATCACCGGCACCGCGTCGAGGACCATCCAGGCGGGCTGGTTGTCGGAATGCAGGAAGGCGGAGGCGACTTTCAGACGCTTAACCGCGCGAGCCTGTTTTTGGCCTTTGGAGCTGTTGATGATCAGCTCGAGTTCCTCGCAGTCGGCCTCGAGGTCGACCTGTTCGAGCAAATCACGCACTGCTTCGGCACCCATGCCGCCGCGGAAGTACTCGCCCCACCCGAATGGCGAGCCGAAGCGGTCCTTGAGCTCACGGAAGACCGTCTCGTCGTTGACGACGTCCTTCGGCTTCATCTCGGTGAAGATCTTCCAGACTTCGTTCATCCGCTCGACGGCCTCTTCGAGGTAGGCCTCGGTGTCGGAAATCTCGGCGTCGAACTGTTTGCGCAGTTCTTTGACCATTTTGGTGCGTTCGTCGTCCTTCAGCTTGCGCAGCTGCGCAGCCGTCAGTTTCAGCGAGTCGGCCCAGATGTGATCTTCGTCGTCGAACTTGTCCTGCGAACCGTCGTCGAGGTACTTGATGCGCCGCTCCAGGGACTCGTTCAGCTCCTGGCTGCGCTTCTGTCGTTCGGACTCGTAGGAGTCGACGACTTTTTTGACCTCTTTCTCGAGTTTTCCGACGTCTTTTTCGCGGGCCTCGACGTCGACCCAGGTCACCATCGAAGCGGCGAAGTAGAGGACCTTCTCCAGCTCTTTCGGAGCCATGTCGATCAAGTAGCCGATCCGGCTCGGAACGCCCTTGAAGAACCAGATGTGGGAGACCGGCGAGGCGAGATCGACGTGGCCCATCCGCTCGCGGCGGACCTTGGAACGCGTCACCTCGACGCCGCAGCGCTCACAGACGATGCCCTTGTAGCGGACCCGCTTGTACTTGCCGCAGTAGCACTCCCAGTCCTTGGTCGGACCGAAGATGCGCTCGCAGAAGAGGCCGTCTTTCTCCGGCTTCAGGGTCCGGTAGTTGATCGTCTCCGGCTTCGTGACCTCGCCCCAGCTCCAGCTGCGGATTTTCTTCGAGGACGCGAGCCCGATCTCGATCGCGTCGAAATTGTTGATGTCGATCATCAGTCCTCCACCTCGGCCGGAGTGGCCTCCTCGGCTTTTCCGGCACCATCACCATCAGTTCCAGCCTCGCCCTCGGCGACCACCTGCTCCTCCTGCTCGTCCGCCGCGGCGTTGGTGGCGCCCTCGGCGCGGACGCCCGTCAGGTCCATCCCCAGCTCCTCGGCTGCTTTCAGCAGGTCGTCCTCTTCGTCGGAGATCTCGACGTCGGTCCCCTCGGAAACCACGTTGGCGTCGAGCGAGAGGCTCTGGATCTCCTTCAACAGCACTTTGAAGGACTCCGGGATCGATGGCTCGGGGATGTTCTCCCCCTTGACGATCGCCTCGTATGCCTTGACCCGGCCGACGGTGTCGTCGGACTTGACCGTGAGCATCTCCTGCAGCGTGTAGGCGGCGCCGTAGGCCTCCAGGGCCCAGACCTCCATCTCGCCGAAGCGCTGACCGCCGAACTGCGCCTTGCCGCCCAGCGGCTGCTGGGTGACGAGCGAGTAGGGGCCGGTCGAGCGGGCGTGGATCTTGTCGTCGACCAGGTGCAGCAGCTTGAGGATGTACATGTAGCCGATCGTGACCTTGCCCTCGTAGGGCTCGCCCGTGCGACCGTTGTAGAGCTGAGCCGTTCCCGACGCCTTGGCGCCGACGCGCTCGTCCATGTCGATGCCGAGGTCGATGCCGCGCTCGGCGTTTTCCTCGGACCATTTGACCAGGGCAGTGTCGACGTCCTCGACGGTGGCGCCGTCGAAGACCTGGGTCGCCACATAGACGCGTCCGTCGCCCTCGTCGGAGTGGGCCTGCTTGTAGGCCTCGGAGCCGTCGTCGTACCAGCCGTTCGCCGCGACCCACCCGAGGTGGGTCTCGAGGATCTGACCGATGTTCATCCGGCTCGGCACGCCGAGCGGGTTGAGGATGACGTCGACGGGGGTCCCGTCGGCGAGATGAGGCATGTCCTCCTCGGGCACGATCTTCGAGATCACACCCTTGTTCCCGTGACGGCCGGCGAGCTTGTCGCCCTCGGCGATCTTGCGCTTGATCGCGACGAAGACGCGGACCAGGTCGTTGACGCCGGGGGCCAGATCGTCGCCCTCGTCACGGCTGAAGGTGAGGACGTCGATGACGACACCACCCGCGCCATGCGGAACCTTGAGCGAGGTGTCACGGACCTCGCGCGCCTTCTCCTTGAAGATCGCGCGGATCAGCTTCTCCTCGGCGGTCAGCTCGGTCTCGCCCTTGGGCGTGACCTTGCCGACCAGCAGATCGCCGGCGTCGACCTCGGCCCCGACCCGGACGATCCCGCGCTCATCCAGATTGCGCAGGCTCTCCTCGGAGCGGTTGGGGATGTCGCGGGTGACCTCCTCGTCGCCAAGCTTGGTCGTGCGGGCGTCGATCTCGTACTCCTCGATGTGGATCGAGGTGAGTTCGTCGTCCTTGACCAGGCGCTCGGAGAGGATGATCGCGTCCTCGAAGTTGTAGCCCTCCCAGGACATGAAGGCGACCAGGCAGTTCTTGCCCAGGGCGATCTCACCGCCACCGGTGGAGGAGCCATCGGCGAGCACGTCGCCCTCCTTCACCTGCTGACCGCTCTTCACGATCGGCCGCTGATGGATGATCGTCCCCTGGTTCGAGCGCATGAACTTGTGCAGCGTGTACTCGTCTTTGTTCGAGCTACTGCTGACGACGATGCGCTGGGCATCGACGTGGCTGACTTCGCCGTCGGACTTGGCGAGAACGACGTCGCCGCTGTCGGTAGCGGCGCGCCGCTCCATGCCGGTGCCGATCAACGGCGGGTCGGGCTTCAACAGCGGCACCGCCTGGCGCTGCATGTTGGAGCCCATCAGCGCCCGGTTGGCGTCGTCGTGCTCGAGGAACGGGATCAGCGAGGTCGCCACCGACCAGATCTGGGACGGCGAGACGTCCATCAGGTCGACTTCCTTGGGGGTGGCGGTTGCGTACTCCTGCTCGCCGGCGCGGACCAGTACCTGCGGGCCTTTCAGCTTGCCGGTCTTGGGGTCGAACTCGGAGTTCGCCTGGGCGATCACCTTGTCCTCCTCCTGGGTGGCGTCGTAGTGCACGATCTCTTTGCTGACGACGCCGTCTTCGACCAGCCGGTACGGGGTCGTGACGAAGCCGTGCTCGGAAATCTGGGCATATGAGGCAAGCGAGCCGATCAGACCGATGTTCGGCCCCTCCGGGGTCTCGATCGGGCACATCCGGCCGTAATGGGTCGGGTGGACGTCGCGAACCTCGATCGGGGCGCGCTCACGGGTCAACCCGCCGGCGCCGAGTGCCGAGAGCCGGCGCCTGTGGGTGAGCCCGTCGAGGCTGTTGGTCTGGCCCATGAACTGGGACAGCTGCGAGGAGCCGAAGAACTCCTTCATCGCCGCCACGACCGGGCGGATGTTGATGATCGTCTGCGGGGTGATCGCGTCGGAGTCCTCGGTGGTGAGGCGCTCGCGGACCACGCGCTCCATCCGGTAGAGGCCGATCCGGAAGGCCTCCTGGATCAGCTCGCCGACGGTGCGCAGGCGGCGGTTGCCGAAGTGCTCGTACTCGTCGAGGTGCTCGTAGACCGGCTCGCGGGGGTAGGTGATCGCCTCCGCGGCGTAATCTTTGATCGGGTTCTCCTCGTCGATCTCCTCGGGGATTCCGAGCAGTTTCGGGAGCAGGACCAGCTCCTTGACGAGGGCAATGATGTCGTCGTGGGTGAGGACCCGGGTCTCGAGGTCGATGTCGAGGTCGAGACGAGCGTTGAGCTTGTAGCGGCCGACCCTGGTCAGGTCGTAGCGCTTGGGGTCGAAGAAGAGCTGCTCGAGCAGGCCTTTGGCGGCGTCGACTGACGGCGGCTCGCCCGGACGCTGCTTTTTGAACAGCTCGATCAGGGCGCCCTCTTCGGTCCGGGTCGCCTCGGTGTCGGCCTCGATCGTGTGCCGCAGGTAAATCGAGTTGTCGAACATGTCCAGCAGCTGCTGGTCCTCGACGTAACCCATCGCGCGCAGCAGGACCGTCACCGGCAGTTTGCGCTTGCGGTCGATGCGGACGAAGACTTTGCCTTTTTTGTCGACTTCGAGCTCCAGCCAGGAGCCACGGGCCGGCATCAGGTTGGCGATGAAGACCTGCTTTTCGGGGTCCTTCGGGGCCATCACGTAGGCGCCAGGCGAACGCACGAGCTGGGTGACGACGACGCGCTCGGTGCCGTTGATGATGAAGGTGCCGCGCTCGGTCATCCACGGGAAGTCACCCATGAAGACGGCCTGCTCGCGGATCTCGCCGGTCTCCTTGTTCTGGAAGGCGACGGTCGCGGTCAGCGGCCGCGAGTAGGTCATGTCCTTCTCCCGGCACTCCTCGATCGTGTGCGGCGGCTCCTCGAATTTGAACTCGCCGAAGACGATCTGGAGGTTCCCCGTGTAGTCCTCAATCGGGGATATGTCGTTGATCGTCTCCCGCAGCCCCCCACTCTTCGGATCCGTCAGTTCCTCAAAGGAACGGCGCTGGATATCGATCAAGTGGGGAACTTCGAGCGGATTCTCTAGACGGGAAAAGCTCCTACGGGTTACTGGGGCAGCGTTCGAACGTGCCAAGTCGGCGACTCCTCGGGCAGTCAGAGGGACGAAGATACGGCGCAGATCTGGGCAGGAAACTCAAATGGCGCGCGACCGCAAAAAATAACACACGGCGTCACGCGCCCTCAAGCTTGGCTTCCCGACTGGGATCCGCGCCGACGAAGCGGGCGGCTCTACTTGAGCTCGACGGTCGCGCCGGCCTCCTCAAGCTCAGCTTTGAGCTTGTCGGCCTCCTCGCGCTCGACGCCCTCTTTGATCGCTTTCGGAGCCTCGTCGACGAGCGCCTTGGCCTCTTTCAGGCCGAGACCGGTCGCCGAGCGGACCACCTTGATGACCGGGACCTTCTGCCCGCCGACCTCGGCGAGGATGACGTCCACGGTGCCGGACTCCTCCTCGCCACCGCCGCCGTCGGCCGGAGCGCCGGCTGCTGCCGGCGCCGCTGCCGCCACCGCGGTCGCGGAGACGCCGAACTCCTCCTCGAGCGCTTTGATGCGCTCGGAGAGCTCGAGAACCGAGATGCTCTTCAGCTCCTCGATCCAGTCCTCAGTTGAAGTTTTGGTTGCCATGCGGTGTTACCCCTCTTCCTCGTTCGAATCTTGCTCTGAAGTCTCATCCTCCGGCGACTCATCGCCGGCACTCTCATCACTGGAAGTCTCTGCCTCGGCCGGAGCCTCGCCCTCAGCTTTGGGCTCCTCGGACGGCGCGTCCTCCGGCTCCTCATCCGCGGGTGGCGTGGAGTCGGGCGACTCGCCCGCAGCTTGCGAGGACGAGTCGTCTGACTCCGCGACAGGACCCGCGGCTGACGGCTCTGGAGCCTCGCCCGTGACCAAGCCTTGCTCGGCGATCTGCCCGAGCTGCGTAGCCAGCCCCTGGATCAGCGCGTTGAGCCCGCGCACGATGCCGGTGATCGGGCTGGCGACGACGCCGGCAAACTGGCCGATCAGGACTTCGCGCGAGGGCAGCAGGGCGATCGCCCTGAAGCCGTCGGCGTCGAGTGCCATCTCGCCCATGAAGCCACCCTTGTAGGTGAGGACGTCGTGGTCTTTGTTGAAGGTCGTGATCGCCTTCGCGGCCTGGGCGGTGTCGCCGCGGACGAAGGCCAGGGCGGTCGGGCCCTGCAGCAACTCGGCCAGGCGCTCCTCGCCGGCTTTGTCGGCGGCAAGTTTCGTCAGGCGGTTCTTGACGACGCGGAAGCTGGCGTCAGCCTCACGCAGTTTGGAACGGAGCTCGGCGGCCTGGTGGACGCTGATGCCGCGGTAGTCGACAGCGAAGATAGCTTCAGATCCCTCGATCTGAGCGGCAATCTCCTGGATGGTTTGTGACTTTTCCTCGCGGTTCATCGTCTTACCTGCATCGGGCTTGTGGGCTTGGCCCCGCCGATGGTCTGGGGTGAGCGGCGACGCAGTCTAGGCGCTCGCCGGCTCCTCTGCGGTCTCGTCCGCGGGAGCGCCGGCGGCGACACCCGCCAGCTCGCGATCCGAGGCCTTCGCAGTGTCGACCCTGATGCCAGGCCCCATCGAGCTCGCGAGCGTGCAGGAGACGATGTATTTGCCCTTGGCCGAGGCCGGCTTGGCGCGGACGATCTCGTCGATCACCGCGGTGAAGTTGTCGAGCAGCTTGTCCTGGTCGAAACTGGCCTTGCCGATCGCCATGTGGACGATCGCCTGGCGGTCGGTGCGGTATTCGACCTTGCCGGACTTGGAGTCGCCGACGGCCTTCTCGATGTCGTCGGTGACGGTGCCGACTTTCGGGTTCGGCATCTTGCCCTGGGGGCCGAGAATGCGGCCGAGCTGGCCAACCACCGGCATCATGTCCGGCGTCGCGATCGCCACATCGAAGTCGGTCCAGCCCTCCTGCACTTTCTCGGCCAAGTCCTGGCCGCCGACGAAATCGGCACCGGCGGCCTCCGCGTCGCGGGCCTGCTGGCCCTGGGCGAAGACGGCGACGGTGACGTCTTTGCCAAGCCCGTGCGGGAGAGCCAGGGTGCCACGCAGCTGTTCGTCGGCGTGGCGGACGTTGACCCCGAGCAGGATGTGGACCTCGACGGTCTCGTCGAATTTGGTGCTGGCGGTCTCCTTGACCAGGCCGACCGCCTCGGCGGCCGGGTAGGCGAGGTCGCGATCGACCTTGTCGTACTGCTGGCGGTATCGCTTGCCGTGAGCCACGAGATCTCCTATTTGACGTCGACGCCCATCGAGCGCGCGGTGCCGGCGATGATCTTCGAGGCGGCGTCGATGTCGTTGGCGTTGAGGTCGGGCATCTTGCGTTCGGCGATCTCGCGGATCTGGTCCGGGGAGATCGTGCCGACTTTGTTCACGTGGGGCTCGCCGGAACCCTTCGAGATCCGGATCGCCTCCTTGATCAGCACCGCGGCGGGCGGCGTCTTGGTGATGAAGGTGAAGGAGCGGTCCTCGTAGACGGTGATCTCGACCGGGATGATCGTGCCGCCTTCGCTCTGCGTCTGCGCGTTGAACGCTTTGCAGAAGTCCATGATGTTGACGCCGTGCTGACCGAGCGCGGGACCGACCGGCGGCGCCGGGTTGGCGTTGCCGGCCTGGATCTGCAGCTTGATGAGAGTGAGGACTTTCTTGGCCATGAGCGGTTGGGGAGCGTAGCGGTCTTGGCGACCTAGATCTTCTTGACCTGGTCGTAGCCGACCTCGACCGGGGTCTCGCGGCCGAAGATCGAGACCAGCACCTTCAGTTTCGCCGCGTCCTCGTTGATCTCGGCGATCTCGCCGGAGAAGTCGGAGAGCGGGCCGGAGATGACTTTGACCGATTCGCCGATCGAGAACTGGGCCTGGGTGCGCGGGCGCTCGGCGGTCTCGCGGTGCAGCAGGCGGTCCACCTCTGGTTTGGAAAGCGGCACCGGCTTGTTGCGGGAACCGACGAAGCCGGTCACGCCAGGGGTGTTCTTGACCAGGCCCCAGGCGTCGTCGGTCATCTCCATGTTGACCAGGACGTAGCCGGGCATCGTCCGTTTCTCGGTCTGGACTTTCTGCCCGTCCTTCATCTCCGAGACCTGCTCGGTCGGGACGACGACCTGCCGCACGTTGCGGTTCTGGCTCATCGTCTGCACCCGGTGCTCGAGGTTGTGCTTGACCTTGTTCTCGTGCCCGGAGTAGGTGTTGATCACGTACCAGCGATACAAATCGAAGCCTTTGTTCGGGGAGCCTGGACTACAGGATCCGCTTGATCAGGAAGTCGAAGAGCGCGTCGAGGGCACCCAGGTAGACGGCCGCGACAGCGACGAAGAGGATCGTCACCGCAGTTGCCTGGATCAGCGTCTCGCGATCCGGCCACTGCACTTTCTTCAACTCTTGCCAGCAGGAAATCAGGAATCCGATTACGCCGCCGCGTCCCCGCTCGGCGCTCGCCTGTTTCTGTTTCTTGGCGAGCTGCTCGCGCTCGCGACGCTTCTGCTCGTCGCGCTTGCGCTTCTCGGCTTCCTTCTCGGCCTTCGCTTCGGCGCGCTTGGCCGAGCGCGGCTTCGGCGCGTCGGGAGTCTCGAGGTCCTGCTCGGAGGCGCCGGCGGCGAGGCCTTTCTCGAACGCTTCGACCTCGGCTACGTCACCGGAGATGGGGACCTGCGTGTCGTGCTGGGCGTGCGACGTCGCACGCCCGCCGTCGGAGCGTTTCCGCTCCTCAGCTTCCCGAGCCCGGCGCTCGGCCTTGCGCTGTGCGCGGGTCTTGGCCATCGGGAACTACCGGGTCTCCTTGTGGGCCGTGTGGTGACCACACCAGCGGCAGAACTTGCGCATCTCAATCCGGTCCGGCGAATTTCGCCGTGACTTGTTGGTCTGGTAATTCCGTCGCTTGCAGTCTTCGCAAGCCAAAGTAACCGCGATGCGGACATCTCCGCGAGCCATGCTTCTCCCTCGTTCCTGAGGATCGTTACAGAAAAAAACCTCGGGCCCGGGGCGCGAGGCTGCGCAAAGGATAGCGCCCTCGCTCGCCCCGAGCCCTGCCGGCGCTCAGCCCCCAAACCCGAGATTGTCGATCGCGAAGCCCGCATCCTCCGCGCTCACGGCCTGAGCGCTGAAGGAAGCGATCCCCCGGGTGCTGATCGATATCTGGTCGATGCCGAGGTGGTCGGCGATCGCGGTCCGCGTCCTGCCATCGGCCAGATGGGCGACGATCTCGACCGAGCCGGGATTATTGATGTAGCCGGCGTCGAGCTGCAGGCTGTTCACCGTCGTCGGCGCACCCGTCGCGGGCACCACGAAGTGACCGACGATCGGTCCTTCGAACTGAGGCGTGCCCGAGAGCACCGGCGAGGTGGGGTTGGCGCCATCGCTGCTGATGAACACCGGGCTGTCGAACACGACCCCGACATTGGCGTACTGGTTGGTGATCGTGGTGCCTTCGGAGAACTCGTCGAAATGGATCAGCCCCTGGACGGTGTCGTCGCCGGCCTGGGCGAGCAGGAACGAGCGCTGATAGACGGTCAGCTCCCCGGTCGAGATGTGCAGCGCCGGGATCGCCAGCTTCGCGGTCAGCGAAACAGGTGCGGTCAGCGTCCAGGCGGGATCGTCGAACAGGTCCGCGTCGACCTGAAGGCCGACATTGAACTGCGCCTGCGGACCGCCGACGCCATAGACCAGGAGGTCGAGAGTGGGACTCACCTTCGCTCCCAGCTGCGCGCTGCCCTGGGGGTCTGGCGGGGTCCAACCAAACTCATGCTCGAACCCTCCGACGGGATGGGCGTCGCCGTGGGAATACTCGATCCCGGCGCTCGCCGTAACCGACCCGTGGACCTCGGTGTCGACCGACGCCTCGACTTTCCCCGAGGCAGAGAGATAGGCGCTGACGACTGGCACGATGACGACCGGAACCGGTCCCACGGTGAAGGTAATCGGTTGCAGTACCCGTTTGAACAGGAGCTGGGGACCGACGTTGCATGACGCCGCCGCCTCGGCTGAAGCCGACAGCTCGGCGCTCGCAGTCGCCTTGCCCACGAACCTGGCGTGCACGCCACCGAACACACTCCAGCCAGCGTCGATGTCGATGGAGGGATTGAGTGCGACCGATCCGTTGACCTGGACCACCGCCCCGCCGCCACATTTGAAGGCCGCCGCGACCGGGATCTGCGCCGGGCCGGAGGCCGTGGCACTCGGTGCTTGTGACTGCCCGGATTGCGCCCCCGCAGCGTTGGCGGCAACGGCTTCGGAATCGATCTCCCCACCGTCGAGGTGCTGGGAGAACTCCCCTTCCGGGAGCGCTTCCGGCAACGTGGCCGGCACCGTTTCCGCGATGGTTTCGGACCCGTTGAAGGAGACCGAGGTCACCTTGGCGAGAAACCCATAGGGCGTGTTCGGTCCCACCCCGATCGCAACGATGTCACCGACATGGAGGTCGGCTTGCCCCTTGAGACGGAGGGTGCCCGGCTGCCCTGGCGCGGGGATCGCGAGGACGTTGGCCGGGTCGACGACGAGGGTCCTTGGAGCCTGAGCGGCTGGAACGGCCTGGGCGACCCGAACCGTAAGGGACCAGGGCTTGCTGTGGCGCAGCTCGCGCTTTCCCGAGCGCAGGAGGACGCGCAAACGCACGGTGCCCGCGCTCCGGGGCGCCTGGTAGGCGAGGGAATACCTGCGCTTGCCCGTCGGCTTCGCCGTCGCGAGGGTTTGGAACTTCTTGCCTGACTTCGCCTGAAGGTCAAGCCGGTAAGCGGACGGTTTGCGTTTGCCGAGTCCGGAGATCCGGCCCTGCACGGTGACTTCGCTCCCGGCATCCACCGCCGCCGGTTTGACCACGACTCGCAGTTGCGGCGACTGATGGTGTCGGGGTTTGCCTCCCGCCTGGGCGGGCGCACACACGACCAGCAGCAGGATCGCGACCAGCCCCAGGATCGACGCTCCGACAACCCGCCCACCCGCCAGCCGCTTCAACCAAGTCGCCGTGCTCATATTCAGTCCCCCTGTTTAGTGACACCTAGACCATTACTCAGGAGGGGTCAGGCTATACAGGCACCAGCCGGCAGATTCGGAGCACACACCGTTCCTTTGATAATTCAGGTTCGGCTTTCACCAATACTGCGCACCTACACTGCAGCAGTCAGACGAATTTCACCCGGTGGTACTCACTCCCGGCGGTCGCTCAGGTGGGTTCTGCGCTCAGAGACCGAGCGTTTTGGCGATGATGCCGCGCTGGATCTCGGAGGTGCCGCCGTAGATGGTGGAGACCAGCGAGGTGCGGACCAGGCGCTCCATGTCGTACTCGGCGGAGTAGCCGTAGCCGCCCATCATCTGCATTCCCTCCAGAGTCGTTCGCTTGGCGACTTCGGTGACGAAGAGCTTCACCATCGAGGCCTCCTTCGGCAGCATCCGATCCGGGTCCTCGTCGGTCAGGGTCGCGACCCAGCGGGTCATCAGCCGGGCGGCTTCGAGATCGGTGGCGAGGTCGGCGAAGCGGTGCTGCAGGGCCTGGAAGGAGCCGATCGGGCGGCCGAACTGCCGGCGCTCCTTGGCGTATGCGAGGGCATCGTCGAAGGCGCGCTGGGCGATCCCCAGCATCGTCGCGGCGAGGATCAGGCGCTCGACATTGAGGCCCGCCATCAGCTGCGTCCAGCCCTGGTCGACCTGCCCGAGCACGGCGCTCTCGGGAGCGATGCAGTCGGTGAAGTAAAGGGTGTTGGTCTCGCGGCCGCCCATCGTCTCGATCGGGACGATCTCCATGCCCTCGACATCGCGGGGCACCCAGATCATCGTCAGCCCCTCGTGCTTGGACTCGCCCTTGGTCGTGCGGCAGACGACGAGGACGTGGTCGGCGATGTGGGCGTTGGAGATGAAGACCTTCTGGCCGTTGATGACGAAGCCGTCGTCGGTCCGCTCCGCCTTGGTGGTCAGGGCGCCGACATCGGAGCCGGCCTCGGGCTCGGTCATCGCGATCGCCTCGACCGCGCCGGAAGCGATGCCGCCGAGGATCTCCCGCTTCTGGTCCTCGCTGCCGAAGCGCTCGGTGGCGCCGGCGACGATCAGCGTCGTCGCGTAGCCGCCGATCGGGGCGAGCCCGCGCGAGGTCTCTTCCATGAACAGGCAGGCGTCGAGCATCGAGCCGCCGGAGCCGCCGTACTCCTCCGCGATCGTCACCCCGAGCCAGCCCAGCTCCGCCATCTGCTTGTAGAGGTCGAAGCTGTGGTGCTCCTTGTAGCCCTCGGTGAGGCGCTCGCGCTGGTCCTGCGTGCCGCACTCGCGGTCGCAGAAGTCGCGAATCGCGTCGACGAAGTCGCTCTGCTCGTCGGTGAGGGCGAAGTCCACGCGGGCAGCTTATATAGGTGCGGACAAACTGGCTGCTCAGCCAGGCTCAGCGGATCCGGCAGGCAACTCCGACGTCCGCGCGCGCGGCTTCCAGTTCGCGCCGGGCGTGCCGCTTGCGATTCAGCAGGCGACGGCGGTGGCGTCCACGAGCCCCCTCGGCCTGCCGGCTCAGGCGCAGGTACTGCTTCCCCACGGCCCGCCGGTGCTGCCGAGCCAGCGTGCAGAGCGACGGAGCCGGCGCGGGCGGCGGCGGCGCTTTAGCAACCTGAATGGAGACCTTGGGGGTGGTCGCAGCCTGGAACTGAGCATCGGCCGGGCGGGCCGCGACGAAGGTCACGCTCTTGCCCGCCGCCGTTTCGGGCAGCGCCAGGCCATAGGAGAGCTTCCCTCCCGAGGTCGCGGAGGTGTAGGAGGCGACCCCGCCGCCGGACCAAGTCGCGGAGAGCGTGAAGGAGAGCCCGTCGGGGGCGGGTGAGCCGTCGGCGGCGGTGACGCTCGCGGTCAACGAGCCGTTGGTGCTGACTTCCTTCACCGGAGAGAGCGCGATCCCGATGTAGTGCCGCGGTGCTTCGACGGTGAAGTCGTAGGGATACGTTTCGAAGTCGGACACTTCGGTCCTGCCGCCATAGGCGTAGAACTCCAGATAGGTCGAGGTGGCATTCGTGTCCGGGACGGTGATCGAGGTCTGCGCGGTGCCGCTGCGGGATACCGCGTAGGTGTCGTAACCGCTTTCGCTGCACGAATCCCGACGTTCGAAGATGCCCCCCCAGTTGAAGTCGTCGAGACCCTGGACGAGGATCATGCAGATCGGGAATTCACCGGTTCTTTTCACGTAGGGAAGGACGTGCCAGTTGATGACGACCTGATCTCGAATGCTGACCGGCGGCAGGCGCCAGAACGCGACCTCGGTCGAGCTGCCGAAGTTGGCGTCGTTGCCGTGGTTGTTGAGCGTTCCGGAGTAGTGCTCGCCGAAGGCGACAGGGGAAGCTTCGCTCGGTTTGCGGCCGCCGCCTTCGAAGGCTGCCGCGGGGGCGGCATTCGCGGCGAATACGAGCAGAACCGTGATGACTACAGCCAGCCGTTTGCTCATGAACACTCCGTCTCCAGACCGCCGACCCGGTTCTTATTGACCGAAGACCAGCTGATAGCTCAGTCAAAGGCACGCTATTCGATGCGCGCGGCTCCGTCCGGTGGAAAAACGGTCAGATCCGACGGCAGAACCGGAGCTTGGAGAGGCGCGAGGCCGGTGAAGCAAAGCCCGGAACGAGACTCGAACTCGTGACCCCATCCTTACCATGGATGTGCTCTACCAACTGAGCTATCCGGGCTGGTCCAGACGATTTTAGGGAAGCGTGACCGGAGTCGCGGGCGGGGCCCCCGTCTTCAGCAGCGTCGACAGGTAAATCACGACCGGAGTGGTGCCGTCGTTGGCCGCTTCGTGGATGTCCGAGGGCTGCTCGACGAGCCACTGGCCGGCGACGATGCGAGCGGTCTGCCCGGCCTTGATCGTGCGGACCGTGCGCGGGTCCTGGTCGGACTCGCCTTCGTTGACGACGGCGGAGCCACGGCGGACGGTGTAGGTCAGGGTCCCGGCGGCGACGTGGGAGACCTGGGTGCCGAGATGGTGGTGCGTGGCCAGCTTCACGCCCGGTGGCACGACGACGCGGCTGAGGACCATGGTCCGGCCCGGAGCACCCTGGACCTGGCTCGTCTGCGCGAGCGCGTTGCGGACCGCGGTCGGCGCCGCCTTGGTGTCGGCGAAAGCACCCGGAAGGACCGCGCCGAGGGCGAAGGCGACGAGCAGGGCGACGACAAGCGTCAGCCGGGATCGCAGGGGGCGAGGCACGGTGCGCGGCAGCCTAGGCGGGGGGCCGGATGGGCCTTCGCCGCCGCCGATCGACTACGGTCTGTAGGTGATCTTCGACTTCAGGCACCGCAACCACGAAGGCAAGTGGAAGTCCAGCGGGCACCGCAAGGGCGAGACCCGCGACGCCGCCTTTGCCGCGCTGGAGGCCAAGAACGGCCCCCTCCCCGCCGGTCAGTACATGTCGCGGCCGCGCGACGGTCGGACCAAGAACTGGGACCTGTTCACCCGTCCCTGAGCGCCGCCGTGACCGGTACCGGGCGCGGATCGAGCCCGAACTCGGCGGCCAGCAGCTCGTAGGAACGGCGGCGCGCCTCGTGGTCGTGGGTGATCGTCACCACGATCGCCTCCTCGGCACCGTAGGCGGCGGCGATCTCCTCGATCTCGGCGCGCACCTGGGCGGCGGTGCCGGTAAGGCGAGCAGGGTCGGTGACCGGGCCTTCGAGCTCGTCGCCGTGCAGCTCGAGGTAGCGCTCGGCCTTCTCCGGCGGCGGGACCGGAATCAGACGACCGCTGCGGAGCATGCCGAAGGCCATGCGCCAGCTCGACGCCAGCCGCCGCGCCTCCTCCTCGCTCTCGGCCACGATCGCGCGGACGGCGACCGCGAGGCGCGGCTCGGCGAGGCGCTCGCCGGCGGCGAAGCGGTCGCGATAGGTGGAGGCGATCGGCGCCCCGCGGGGGTTGATGAAGTCAGCGAAGGCATAGCGAAGGCCGAGTTCGCCGGCCCAGACGGCACTCTGCTCGGAGGAGCCGAGCAGCCATGGCTCCGGCGACTCGGGCTCACCCGGCAGGTTCTCGGCGAGGTGGGCAAGGTGCCCGGAGGGGAAGCCGCGCTCGAAGTAGGCGAGCAGCTCGGCGAGCTGGTCGGGGAAGTCATCCGGCAGCGGCCGCGAGCGGTCGCGCTGGAGCACCTGGGTGGTCATCGGGTCGGTGCCGGCGGCGCGGCCGATGCCGAGATCGATCCGGCCAGGGAAGAGGCCGGCGAGGACGCCGAAGCTCTCCGCCACCTTGAGCGGGCTGTAGTGAGGCAGCATCACGCCGCCGCTGCCGACCCGGATCGCCGCCGTGGCGGCGGCGATCGGACCGATCAGCACCTCCGGCGAGGGGCCGGCGACCAGCCCTCCCCCGTGATGCTCGGCGACCCAGTAGCGGTGGTAGCCGAGGCGCTCGGCCAGCATGGCCAGGTCGATCGAGTTGCGCAGCGCCTGCGCCGCGGTGGATCCCTCGGAGACAGGGGTCTGGTCGAGAACGCTGAGCCGCAGCTCAGCCACGGATGGCCTTGCCGGCGATGTTCTTGATCCGCGTCTGGTCCCGCCCCGAGAGATTGCCCGGTTTGCCCTTGGACTTCTTCAGCAGGTTCCAGAATTCGCTCTGTTCCTTCTGGGTGAGGTTCTGCTCGACCCGCTCACGGCCCTTGTTGCCGAGCCAGACGACGACGGTCCAGACGAGCTTCCAGGGAATCCGCTTCCAGATGGCGGGAGCGGCGCGGGCGGCGATCCAAGCGGGCATGGGCCGACTCTACCCGGACCCGGTCGCGGCCAAGCGCGGGGGCGTAGGCTGGAGCGATGGGGAAGATCGACGGCCGCGCCAGTATCGAGATCGAGGCACCGATCGCCGCGGTCTACGCGATCGCGGCCGACGTCGAGGGCTCGCGGCGCTGGCAGCCGGAGATCAAGGTGGCCGAATGCGTCGAGCGCGACGGCGAGGAGCAGGCGCTGGTCCAGATGGAGACCGACGCGAGGGTGCGCACGCTGTCCTCGACCGTCCGCTTCGAGTACGACGCCCCGACGCGGATCGCCTGGCACCAGGACCAGGGCGACCTGAAGTCAGTCGAGGGCAGCTGGGAGTTCGAGGACCTCGGCGGCGAGCGCACGCGGGCGACCTACTGGATGGAGGTCGACCTCGGGCGGGTGCTGGGGATGGTGATTCGCGGGCCGCTCGTCGGCGTCCTGCGCGGTCAGCTGGTCGACACGATGCCCGAGAAGCTGAAGAACTTCGTCGAGGACCCGGCCTAGCTCAGGCCTGGACCGCGGCGCCGTTGGCGGTGAGGACGACCTCGATGTTGCCGCGGGTCGCGTTCGAGTAGGGGCAGACCTGGTGAGCGGCGCGGACCATCTCGACCGCGTCCTCGCCCTCGATCGAAGGCAGGGTCACGTGCAGCTCGGCGGCGATCGTGAAGCTGCGGTCCTCGCCGGTGACCAACTTCACTTTGGAGTCGATGATGACGTCGCCGGTATCCAGCTTGCGGCGGCGGGCGATGGTTTCGAGGGCGCTCTCGAAGCAGGCGGCGTAGCCGACGGCGAAGAGCTGCTCGGGATTGGTTCCTCCTCCCTCCCCGCCCAGCTCGACCGGGATGCGGATGTCGACCTCGAGCGCGCCGTCGCTGGTGCGCCCATGGCCGGCGATGCGGCCGCCGGTGACGTGCGCCTCGGCGGTGTAGAGCTCCTTCGCCATGCCCAGACCTTAGACGGCTAGCGCGGCCGGACCCGGACGAACAGCAGCGCCGGCGTCGGGTCGGCGTTGCCGGCGGCGTCGACGGCGAGGATGCGGACCGTGTGCTTGCCGATCGCCAGCACGTAGGTGCGGGGCGAACGGCAGGGCCGTGCCGGCTTGCGGTCGAGCTTGCAGCGGAAAGTGGAGCCGCGCTCGTTCGAGCTGAAGCGGAAGACGACGCGGCGGCGGGCCTTGCTCGTGGTCAGCAATGCCTTCGGGCGCGCGAGGATCTTGGTCCGCGGCGGCTTGCGGTCGGGTTTGGGGAGAACCACCGGCGGCGGTGGCGGGGGTGGGATCGGCAGCGGGAAGTCGGGGAGGATCTGGAAGCTGTTGGGGTCGGCCTCGCGAATCGCCTCGCATTCGATCGGCGCGGCGTCGCCGTATTCAGGGTGGTCGACGAGGGCGCGGTCGATGTCGGCGCCGCAGTCGATGACCGGGTCGGCGTCGCCGGAGTTGGCGAGGATCGTGTCGGCGCCGGCGCCGGCGCGGTAGACGTCCGGTCCTTCATGGCCGAGCAGCTGGTTGGGGCCGCCGTCGCCGTAGAAGGCGTCGGCGAAATTGCTGCCCTCGAGGTCCTCGATTTCCCGCAGCGAGTCGAGTCCGCCGGGGCAGGCGGGGGTGTCGCCGCCGCTCGGCCGCCCGGCGAGACCGCTGCCGAGATTGGCCTCGACTCCTTCGTCGAAGCGCGCCCAGGAGGCGTTGTCGCGGTCCGGCCCGCCGATGAGCGAGTTGCCGTCGCAGACCGAGTCGGAGAGGAAGAGGTCGCTGCCGGCGCCGCCAAGGAGCTGATCGGCGCCGCCGTTGTGGGTCAGCGCATCGTCGCCGGCGAGGGCATTGAGCACATCCACTCCCGCTCCCGGGCCGTCGACGAGGACGTCTTCGCTGGCGTCGCCGCCGTTGAGCGTGTCGCTGCCCTGGCCGCCGAGCTCGATCACGGTGGTCGAGCTCGGAAAGCCATTGGCGCTGAGCGTGTCGTCGCCGTCCATCCCGGCGATGACGATCGAGTCGAGCGGGGCGGCGAGGGCGCAGACCAGCTGGGTCGAGGTCGGCGCGCCGCAACCGCTTTCGGCGGCAGTGCCGGGGTCGAACGTGCCGCCAGCGAGGTCGAACGTGACGGAGCCGCCATTGTAGGTGGCGCTGGCGACCTCGCTGCCGCTGCTGCCGACGAGGTACAGCTGCGAGTACGCGCTTGCCCCGGGAGCCATGAAACCGATGCTGACCTTGCTCGGATCACGGAGTTTGAAGCCGCCGGGGTCGACGTTGTCGCCGTCGGCGCCGCCGTCGATCGTGTCGGACCCGCCTGCGCCGAGGATGACGTCGGCGCCGCCGCCGCCATAGATCGCCTGGGAATCGCCGGTGCCGACTATGTAGTCGGGGAAGGCCGTCCCGATGATCGTCTCGAAGCTGCCGCCTTCGACTTCGTCGTTGCCACCGCCGAATGGCGGCGATCCGTTGTTGGCGTTGAATTTGGCGGCGCCAAGGTCGAGCCTGATCCCGCGCCCTTCCGGCTCGGGCGGAAAGCCGACAAAGCCACCGAGGTTGTTGCCGTCGAACCCGGGCGTGACACCGGTCGCGAAGCTGAGGGTGTCGGCGCCGCCGCCGGTGTCGCGGATCCTGTCGACGGTGCCGTCGCCGTGGACGTAGTCGTCGCCGCTTTCGCCGTCGATCGCGTCGGCGCCGAAACCCCCGGCGAGACGGTCGTTGCCGGGGCCGCCCTGGAGCAGGTCGTCGCCGATGCCGCCGAAGAGCTGGTCGTTGCCTTCGCCTCCGCGCAAGGTGTCGTTGCCGCGCTGGCCGTAGACGACGTCGTCGCCGGGCCCGCCGTCGTAGGTCTGGCTGCCGACCCCGAGGAAACAGCCGCCGGGGCAGGGGGCACTGGCAGCGGTGACGGGGCCCGGGACGATGAGGTCGTTGCCGGCGCCCGCCTCGACGGCGCTGACCCCCGGCGGTACGACGATCACGTCGTCGCACGGGGTGCCGTAGGTGGTGCCGGCGACCGTCTCGGGGCCGGCGGCGCAAGTCGGCACCGGCGCGGCGCTCGCGCCGGCGGCCCACCCGGAAGCCGGCAGGCACCACAGCAGGAGAAGAGTGAGCGCGAAGCCCCCCAGCGCGCGTCGCATCCTGATTCCAATACCCGCGGCGAGCTGGATCGATTCGGTCATGGCGCGCGAACGGCGCTGAGCAGCTCCAGGCTCCCCCAGGCCGTGCGGAGGCGATCGTGGCGCTCGACCGGCTCGAAGCCGGCGCCTTCGACGAAGGCCGGGAGGCGGCCGGCGGCATGGTCGCGGATGCCGTCGAAGCCGTCGAAGATCGCCAGCGTGAAGTTGGCGCCGCGCATCAGCGGGTCCTGCGGCTTGCCCCAGTCGGCGATGTGGAGGCTGCCGCCACCGCGGAGGACACGGTGGGCCTCGGCCAGAGCGGCGCGCTTGCCACCGGGGTCTAGGTGGTGCAGCAGCAGCGACATCGAGACCCGGTCGCAGCTGCCGTCGGGAAGCGGCAGCTCAGCGGCGAGCCCGCGCTTCCACTCGACCGCGGCCGCCCCCGGCTTCGCCGCCGCGATCGCCAATGCCTCCGGATCGCCGTCGACCGCGACCACGCTCGCCGCCGGCGCCGCCGCGGCGAGCGCGATCGCGAAGGTCCCGGTGCCCGCGCCGACGTCGGCGATCCGCGCGGTCTCGGGCAATCCGGCGAGGACCTGGTGTTCGAGCCGGCCGCGGAACAGCCGCTCGCGCATCGTCACGGCGACGATCGAGTCGTAGAAGCGGGTGAGGGCGGGCAGGCCCGCCGCGGAGACGTACCGGGTTTCCGCGTCGGCCATCGGCCCATTAAAGATGGTTAGCTGCCGCGCGTGGCGGGAAAAGGGCGGGCGTGGAGCAGCTGATCGAGGATCTGACGCGGGGCAACGTGACCGAGGTCAAGGTCGTGCTCGCGAGCGTCATCCTGGCATTGGCCGCGTACCAGTTGCTGCTCGCCGCGGTCGCCTACGGCAGGCTGCGGCTGCCGTTCCTTCAAGCGGGGACCGCCTCCTGGACCCACCGCGCCAGCGGTGACGCGATCCTGGTCCTGACGATCCTGGTGGCGACGGCCTGCGTCTCCTTCTACGGCTTCGAGGAGGGCGGCGCTCACGCCGTCCTCGGCTGCGTCCTGCTCGGCGCCCTGGCGCTGAAGATCCTCGCCGTCCGCGCCGGCGGCAGGCTCTCGCGCCTCCTCCCCGCACTCGGCCTCACCGTGTTCGCCCTCTTCGCGCTGACCTGGCTCAGCTCCGCCGGCGACTTCCTCGGCGTCGGCTGATGCGACGGCCGCCACAGACCGTGCAGATGCTGGGCTCCCTGCTCGCCGCCCTCGCCATCGCCGCGATCGCGATCGCCGTCGTCACCGCCCACTTCGGCCCGACCAGCACGGCCAAGCTCGAGGCCCGGGAGGACATCGTCAAGGAGCGGGTCGAGGCGCGCGAAGAGCGGGCCGAGGAACGCGAAGAGGCGCGCGAGGAGCGATCGAAGGACGGTGGCGGGAGCGGCGGCCCGGGCTAACCGAGCTGCTCAAGCCTGGTCCTGTCCTCGTCCTCCATCCCGCCTCCTCTCGAACGAGCAAGGGCCGCCCGAAGGCGGCCCTTGCGCTGGTGCATGGAAACGAGCGTGGAAACCGCGGCCGGGTGGGACAACGCCCGGTCTTCGTCGGCTCGCCGGTGCCCGGGGTGGATTCCGCCGGGCGCCCAAACCAGTGCGGCGCCTAGCGGCCCTGCACCTCCAGAGTCCCCTCAAGCATGTGACTCAAAATTAGGACCACCTCCTTTCTCTGGTCCGAGCATTGAAGCAAACGACGCCGTCGCGCTCGCCAGCTTCCGCGTGGCCTCCTGAAAGGATGCGCGCGTGGACATAGTTCTTGCGCTCGTAGCGGCACTTTTCTTCGCCTTCGGCACCGTCCTGCAGCAAAAAGCCGGGCTCGAAAAACCATCGGACGGGGCCGGCGCGAGCCTGCTTCTGCGGATGGCGCGGCGGCCGGTCTGGCTGGCCGGGATCGCCGCCGACGCGCTCGGCTTCGTCGCCCAGGCGGTGGCGCTGGCGATCGGCCGGCTGGCGGTGGTGCAACCGCTGCTGATCTCCACGGTCGTCTTCGCGCTGCCGCTGGGGGCCCGCTTCACCGGGCAGCGGATCCGCCGGCTCGACATCATCGCCGCCGCTCTCGTCGTCGGCGCCCTGGTCGCCTTCCTGACGATCTCCGAACCGTCCGGCGGCCACGACGACGCGCCGCTGAGCGAGTGGCTGATCGCGATCGGGGCTTGCAGTCTGGTCTGCGTTCCGCTCGTCGTCCTCGGGCGCTTCGGCTCGGCGCCGCGTCGGGCGGCAATGCTCGGCATCGCGACCGGGGTGCTGTTCGCCCTCTCCGCCGCCCTGACCAAGGTCGTCGCCGACGAATTCGACGACGGGCTTCTCGAGACCTTCGTCGACTGGCACGTCTACGCGCTGATCGTCGTCGGCTACGCCTCGATGACGCTGAACCAGCTCGCTCTCAACACCGGCGCGCTGGCGCCGGCGGTCGCCACCAGCCTCGCCTTCGACCCCATCGCCAGCGTCATCCTCGGGGTCACCCTGCTCGACGAGTCGCTGCACACGACCCCGCTGGAGGCGGTCGGCACGGCCCTGGCCCTTGCCGTCGCCCTGGCCGGGATGGCGATCCTCGCCCGCTCCCAGGCCCAGGCGGAGCAACCGGCCTCCTCGAGCGTTTGATGCACCGGTGGCAGCAGTAAACGCTCAAGGGGCCGGGAGCGCACGTAGGATCACGGCCGCATGAGCACGGAGGAGATGGACGCAATCCAGGGCGAGGCCGGCGCCGACCGCGCCGAATTCCAGGAGCAGACCCGAGCCCATCGACTGGAGAAGCTGGCGAAGCTGCGCGAGCGCGGGATCGAGCCCTACCCGGTCCGCTTCGACCGCGACGCGACCGCGGCGGCGCTGCGGGAGGAGTTCCCCGACCTCGCGGCCGGCACCGAGACCGGCAAGCAGGTGCGCCTCGCCGGCCGGGTGCTGGGCGAGCGGCGCCACGGCGGCCTCGACTTCGCCGACCTCCAGGACGAGACCGGCCGGATCCAGCTGATGGCGACCCGCGACGCCGTCGGCGGCGACGAGCTGCACGAGTTCTCCGACCTCGACCTCGGCGACTGGATCGGCGTCGAGGGGACGGTGATCGCCTCCAACCACGGCGAGCTGACGGTGCGGGTCGACAGGTTCGAGCTGCTCTCGAAGAGCCTGCGGGCGCTGCCCGACGTGCGCCACGGCGTTACCGACGCGGAGACTCGCTACCGCCAGCGCTACCTGGACCTCACCCTCGACGAGGAGTCGCGCGAGGTCTTCCGCATCCGCTCCTCGGTGATCGCGACCACGCGCCGCGTCCTCACCGAGAAAGGCTTCACCGAGGTCGAGACCCCGGTCCTGCTCGGGCAGGCCGGCGGCGCCGCGGCAAAACCCTTCATCACCCACCACAACGCGCTGAACATCGACATGACCTTGCGGGTGGCGCTGGAGCTGCCGCTGAAGCGGCTGATCGTCGGCGGCATGAACCGCGTCTTCGAGATCGGCCGCGTCTTCCGCAACGAGGGCCTCGACACCCGCCACAACCCCGAGTTCACCCTGCTCGAGGCCTACCAGGCGTTCGGCGACTACCACGACATGATGGACCTGACCGAGGCGATCATCGCCAGCGCCGCCGAGGACGCGATCGGGACCACGGTGGTGACGATCCAGGGCAAGCAGGTCGACCTCAAGCCGCCGTGGCGGCGGGTGACGATGGCCGACCTGATCAAGGAGAACGTCGGCGTCGAGATGCATCCCTCGATGCCGGTCGAAGAGGCGCGGAGGATCGCCGACGGCATCGGCGTCGAGTGGCTCGACGCCTGGGGCTCGGGAAAAATCATCAGCGAGGTCTACGACGAGAGCTCCGAGCACCTGCTGATCGAGCCGACCTTCGTGATGGACCACCCGCGCGAAATCTCGCCGTTGGCGCGCGCCCACCGCGACGATCCGGAACTGACCGAGCGCTTCGAGCTGGTCGTCGCCGCCCGCGAGCTCGCGAACGCCTACAGCGAGCTCAACGATCCGGTCGACCAGGCCGAACGCTTCGAATCCGAGGCGCGGCTGCAGGCCGGTGGCGACGACGAGGCGGAACCGGTCGACGACGACTACGTGAAAGCGCTCGAGTACGGGCTGCCGCCGACCGGCGGGCTGGGGATCGGGCTCGATCGGTTGGTGATGCTGATCTCGGGGGCGGAGGCGATCAGGGACGTGATCCTGTTTCCGACCTTGAGGCCCGAGGGGGATCCGGGTAGGGACGGGGCCGGGGTCGGTGGTCCCTCCTCACTCGGTACCTCGTCGGTCGGCGCTGAAGTGCTGACGCCTGAGCCAGAGTTCTCCTCCTCCGCAAAACGTTCGGAGGGACCACCGACCCCGGCCCAGGCGCCTACCCGGAGACCGAGGTCGCTAAGGACGTTGGCTTGGCTCAGCGTCTTGGTCGGAGTGTTGTCGTTGCTGCCGACGGCGACGTCGATTCGGTTTTCGCTCGGGCATCTCGGCTTTGTTGCCGAGGGGGGACGATCCGCGGGGTTGATTGCTTCGGTGGCGATTGGCTTGGGATTGATCGCCGTCGCGCGGGGGCTGAGTCGGGGGAAGCGGCGGGCCTGGGCCATCGCCACCTTCCTCTTCGCCGCCGCCGCGATCGACCATCTGATCCATGGGCCGGACCCGATAACGGTGCTGCTGTCGGCGGCGATGCTGGTGGCGCTGGTCTGGTTCCGAGGCGACTTCCGGGCGCAGGGGGATCCGGGGTCGGTTCAGCAGGCGCTGCTGTTCGTACCTCTGTATCTGGTCGGGGTCTTCTTCTTCACCTGGATCACGCTGTTCGCGGAGCGGGACCACGTCTCCCCTGGGCTCAGCTTCGGCGGCATCATCGAGACCGCCTACAAGGGACTGATCGGGCTCGACGGTCCCTACACCTACGGGCGCGAGGTCTTTGCCGACTTCTTCGAAATCTCGCTGATCATGCTCGGGGTCGCCGGGGTGCTGATCTTTCTCTACCTGTTCCTGCGCACCTTCGTCCAGGCGGACCCGCCAAGCCCCGAGCGCCGCGCCCACGCCGAGGACATCGTCCGCCGCTGGGGCGACGACACGCTCGACTACTTCGCGTTGCGGCGCGACAAGAACTACTTCTTCTCGGCCGACGGGCAGTCACTGATCGCCTACTTGTATGTGCGGGGCACGGCAATGGTCGCGGCCGACCCGATCGGCCCGCCCGGCGACGAGGGCCGCACGATCGACGAATTCCTCGCCTTCTGCGCCGGGCGCGGCTGGCGCGTCGCCTTCTTCGCCGTGCGCGAGGCCGACGCCGAGCTCTACCGCGAGCGCGGCATGCACACGATCTACCTCGGCGACGAGGCGATCCTCCGCTGCCAAGAGTTCAGCCTCGACGGCGCCGGGATGAAGGCGGTCCGCACCGCCGTCAAGCACGTCGGGAAAGACCACGGGTTCGAGCTGATCGCCGAGCCCGAGGCGAGCCCGGAGCTGGTTGCCGAGTTGAACGAGATCAGCGCCGAGTGGCGCGACGGCGCGCCGGAGCGCGGCTTCACGATGGAGCTGGGCGAGGAAGTCGAGGGCGTGCAGGCCGACTTCGTGATCGCGATCGCCCGCGAGCAGGGCGGCCGGGTCGCCGGCTTCCTCCGCTTCGTCCCCGTCTACGGCGACGAACCCGGCTACTCGCTCGACCTGATGCGGCGCCGTCCCGACTCGGCCAACGGTTTGACCGAGTACCTGATCGCCGAGGCGGCAATGGCGCTCGGCGCCCGCGGCTTCAAGCGCCTCTCGCTCAACTTCGCCGCCTGGGGCCGGCTGCTCGACAGCGCCGAGGACGCCGGTCTCTCCGGTCGCCTGCAGCGGCTGATGGCGAAGGGCCTCAACCCCTTCTTCCAGATCCAGAGCCTGCGGGACTTCAACCAGAAGTTCGACCCCGAATGGGTGCCGCGCTCGGTCGTGATCGACGACGTCTCCGACCTGCCGCGGCTGGCGCTGCTCTACGCCAGCGTCGAGGGCTTCCTCGAGGTTCCGATCCTGAGCCGGGTGCTGGAGCCGCCGATCCGCCAGCGGGTCGAAGCGGCTAAGGACGTCGCCGGCAGCGCCTGAGCGCGGCGGCTACTCAACCACGAAGCGCGTCGGCACGAAGGTCTGCGAGTCCGCCGGCGGCCGCACGTAGGCGCGCTGCTGGCGCGGCGGCAGCTCGATCTTCTCCTCGGGCACCGGCTGGCGAGGGATCCGTTCCAGCAGGTGGCTGATCAGGTTGAGGCGGGCGGTGCGCTTGTCGTCGGCCTCGACCACGAACCAGGGCGAGTCCTTGGTGTCGGTGTAGGCGAACATCTCGTCCTTGGCCTCGGCGTAGTCGACCCAGCGCGCCCGCGCCTCGAGGTCCATCGGGCTCAGCTTCCACTGCTTGGCCGGGTCGTCGATACGGGCCTGGAAGCGGCGCTCCTGCTCCTCGTCGGAAACCGAGAGCCAGTACTTGATCAGGACCATCCCGGAGCGCATCAGCAGCTCCTCGAAGCGCGGGGCGGCGCGCATGAAGTCGTCGTACTCGGCGTCGGTGCAGAAGCCCATCACCCGCTCGACGCCGGCGCGGTTGTACCAGCTGCGGTCGAACAGGACCATCTCCCCGGCCGCCGGCAGATGGGCGACGTAACGCTGGAAGTACCACTGGGTCCGCTCGCGCTCGGTCGGCTTCCCCAGCGCCACCGTACGCACCACCCGCGAGTTGGTCCGCTCGCCGATCCGCTTGATCACCCCGCCCTTGCCGGCGGTATCGCGCCCCTCGAAGAGGACGGCGACCCGCAGGCCGGCGTGGACGATCCATTCCTGCAGCTCGACCAGTTCGAGCTGCAGGCGCTTCAGCTCCTTTTCGTACTGCTTCTTGGAGAGGACCTTGGGAGCGTCTGCGGCGGCGGACATCGCCAGGAATCCTCTCAGCTGACGGGCGCCGGCTGCGACCGCCGCCGCTCCTGGCGGGCCATCAGCCGGACCGAGATCAGCAGCAGGACGTCCACCGCGAGGCCGAAGACGGCGCCGAACTGGGACTCGACGAAGGTGAAGACGCGGGTGACGAAGATCGAGACCAGCAGCGCCCGAGTCAGCCAGACGTAGGCGTCGATCCGGTCGCCGCGCAGCAGGCGCGCGAGGCCGAGGACGACGAAGACGGTCGAGACCGCGGTCGAGACCAGCGTCGCCCAGTTGAGGAAGTTGAGGTGGGAGAACGAGTCCTCCTGGAAGCCGGCGCGGGCGGCGTCGCCGGCGAAGCCGAAGGAGAGTACGAGGCCGAGGATGGTGACGATCGAGGCCAGCGCCCAGAGGGCAAAGACGCCGATCACGACGCGGTGGAACCAGCCCCGTTCGGACCAGTGTCCGTAGCGGGCGGCGACAGCGTCGGCGAAGCGCCGGTACCAGGGCGGATCCGGGTTGGGCGTGGTGTCGATGTCCCGCGCTAGAGCAACGAGCGGATCGCGCAGCGGGTGGGTCGCGGGTACTTCGGCCAGCAGCGCCAATGCCTGGTCGCGGTATTCGGCCTTGAAGGGGCCGTGATTCGCCTCGCCGATCAACTCGATCGCGTTGCGCACCCGCTCGTCGTCGGTCAGTCCGCGGTGGCGCTGGTAGGCGCGCGAGCCGAGGTAGAGGCCGATGAAGATCAGGTAGATGATCCCCGCCGCCGGCTTGTAGAAGTAGTTGTTGTCGGCGGTGATGAACTTGCCGAGCTCGTCGATGAAGAAGCCGAAGCCGATGCCGCCGATCAGCGCCGCCGCCTGGCGGGCGCGGCGGCCGAGCAGGCTCAGCAGAATTGCCAATGCGACGACCATGAAGAGTCCGCCCCAGAGCAGGTGGGCGATATGCAGCCCGTGGCCGCCGAGCTGCGGGTAGTGGGTCAGGTAGAGCTGGGTGCGGATGCAGAGCTCGGTGGTGATCGCGGCGAGGAAGAAGGTGAGGTGGAGCGCCGCCAGGTTGTAGTTGCGCGGGGCGCGTTGCAGCAGGTGGACGCTCACGCTCAGGCGTCCTCGGGTGCCGGTTCGGGTCTGCTGGTGAGGCCGGCGGCGATCTCGCTCATCTTCTTCTCGCTGTGGGCGCGGGCGTAGAGGAAGTAGACGCAGAGGCCGAGCGCGGCCCAGACGCCGAGCCGGATCCAGGTGTCCCCCGGCAGCGTCGCCATCAGCGCCAGCGAGGAGACGATCGCGGTGCCGGCGACCAGCGGCAATGCCGGCACCCGGAACGGCCGCGGCAGGTCCGGGTAGCGGCGGCGCAGGGTGAGGACGCCGGCGGAGACGATGATGAAGGCGAGCAGGGTCCCGATCGAGATCAGTTCCCCCAGGACGGAGAGCGGCACCAAGCCGGCGACGATGCCGCCGACGATCCCGCAGAGGACGATCGAGAACTGCGGCGTCTTGGTGCGGCCGCTGACCTTGCCGAAGGCCGGCGGCAGCATCCCGTCCTCCGACATCCGCATGAAGATCCGCGTCTGCCCGTAGAGGGTGACCAGCACGGTCGAAGCGAGGCCGACGACGGCGGCGACGTCGGTCAGCTTCAGCAGCCAGTCGAGGTCGCGGCCGCCGGCCTGGAGGGCGACGGCGATCGGGTCCGCGACGCCGAGCTGGCGGTAGTTGACCATGCCGGTGAGGACGAAGCCGACGGCGATGTAGATGACGGTCGCGATGATGACCGTGCCGAGCAGTCCGATCGGCACCGTTCTTCGCGGGTTGCGCGCCTCGGCCGCGGCGGTGGAGACGGCGTCGAAGCCGATGTAGGCGAAGAAGACGATGCCGGCGCCGCGGAAGACGCCGCTCCAGCCGAAATCGCCGAACCCGCCTGCGGCCGCGGGCAGGAACGGCTTCAGGTTCGAGGAGGAGATGTAGAAGATGCCGACGACGACGACCAGCACCAGGATCGAGAGCTTCAGCAGCACCATCGAGTTGTTGGCGACCGCCGACTCGCGGGTGCCGAGCCAGAGCGCGCCCGAGGTGAGGAACATGATCGCCATCGCCGGCAGGTTCAGGATCCCGGGGTCGTCGCCGAACGGGGCGGTGACCAATGCATGTGGGAGGTGGACCCCGAAGGAGTCGAGCAGGCTGACGAAGTAGCCCGACCAGCCGACCGCCACGGTCGAGGCGGCGAACAGGTACTCGAGCAGCAGGTCCCAGCCGATGAACCAGCCGACGAAGGACCCGAAGGCGGCGAAAGCATAGGAGTAGGTGCTGCCGGCGGCCGGGATCATCGAGGCCAGCTCCGCGTAACAGAGGGCGGTCAGGCCGGCGACGATGCCGGCGAGAACGAAGGAGATCAGCACCGCCGGCCCGGCGTAGTGGGCGGCGGCGTCGCCGGTGACGACGAAGATCCCGGCGCCGACGACGCTGGCGACGCCGAGCAGGGTGAGGCTGAAGGCACCGAGCGCGTTCGAGTCGAGGCGGGTGCGGTCGTGTTCCGCGGTCGCGAGGATCGCGTCGAGGTTGCCGCGGTCCTTGGCGGGGGCGCTCATCCGGCCGTGATCCTGCCACGGCGGGCGGCGCGATTACGCTGGCGCCCGTGACCCGCTCCCGCCCACTCGCCCTCGCCGGCATCGCCACCGCCCTGCTCTGCAACTTCTGGGTGCTCGAAGACTGGCTGGCCCAGCGCACCGACCTCACCGGGTCGTGGATCAGCGACCTGGCGGCGCGGACGCAGGCGGGCGGCTGGCGCTTCCAGCTGCTCGAAGTGGTGGCGGGGCTGGCGATCGCCGCCTTCGCGCTACTGCTGCTGCGGCGCGAGGGCCGGCGCTCGGCGCTGGTCCGGCGCGGCCTGATCGCGCTGGCGGTCGCCGGCGCCTTCGCCGCGATCGGCGGCGCCGCCCCGCTCAACTGCGCCGAGGCGCTGGAACGCGCCTGCGACCTCAGCTACGACCCCTTCGACCTGATCCACACCAGCGCCAACCTGCTCGAAATCGTGGCGCTGGCGCTCGCCTTCGCCTGGGTCGGCACTGGACTGACCCGGCTCGACCCCCGCGACCGGCTCGGCCGCGCGACGCTGACCATCGGCGCTCTGTGGCTGCTGCTGATGCTCGCGACCGGCCTCAGCTACCTGGTCGGCGACCTCGAGTCGGCCAAGGGCCTGTTGCAGCGCTGCTCGCAGCTGCTGCTGGGGGGATGGCTCGCCGTGCTCGGCGTCTATTCGACGACTTCGACGGTGCCGTGCATGTCCGGGTGGAAGTCGCAGACATAGGCGTAGGTCCCAGCCTCCTTGAAGGTCTCCGACTTCAGCTTGCCTTCTTCCAGCGTGCCGGTGTCGAAGCTGCCGTCTTCGGCCGTGGCGGTGTGGGCGTCGGAGTCGCGGTTCAGCCAGATCACCTTGCCGCCCGCCTGGACCGTGACCGGATCCGGGTCGTAGGCGAAGTCGACGATCTCGACCTTGGCGGACCGCTCGGCCTCGCCGCTGGGCGCGGGTGCGTTGCCGGTCGTGTCCGTGGTGGAGTCGCCGGCGGGGGTGGTCTCGGTGACCGTGGTGGACGCGCCGTCACCGTCACCCCCGCAGGCGGTGAGGCCGATGGCGAGGAGGGTCAGGGCTGCGGCAAGTGAAGCTTTGGCTTTCATCCCACCGGCCTACCCCGAATGCCGGTGCGCCGAACCCGCTACCGATCCAGCGCGGTCCAGATCCGGTCGAACCATGCGAGCTCCAGCGGGACCAGCCAGGCTTCCCGAACCCGGCCGGCGCCGACCCGATAGAGGCCCGCCGCTTCCAGGCGAACCTCTTCCCCGTCGAGCAGGACCGTCGCGTCGAGGAGCTGGACGATCACCTCGCCACTGGCGGCAACAACCTCGCCGGGCTGTATCCGCAGCGACCCCCGCGCGATCTCGCGAGCGGCAGAGAGGCAGCGGAGAACGGCGTCCCAGCCCCGGTACACACCGGCAATGGGGCTCTCGCCGACGACGTGCCAGACGATGTCGTCGGCCAGCAGGTCAGCCACCGGCCCAGCCGGACCGCCGGCATAGAGCTCCCCCTGGCGCCGGTGCAGCTCGGCGATCAGCTCAAGGCTCTTCGCGCTCGCTGCCGTCGCCTCATCGCCGATGGCCGCGAAATCGATGTCGGTGATCTGGATCGGGTCCCCGCGCATGCTCCCCGATCTTCGCCGCCGCTGACCCCCGTCGCCTCCCCGATCTGGGGAGTTTCACCCGGTTGGATTCACATCCTGGGAAGGTGCGGGGCGTAGCGGCTGGAGCACGACGCCAGGCCGGAACAGCGAGGTACGCGCCAGACAGGATTCGAACCTGTGACCTTCGGTTTCGTAGACCGACGCGGAGGCGTCGTAGGCCGCTTGGCAATGCGGAACCTGACGGCAGCCCTGAGGCTGCGTTTCTGTTCTGTACTCGAACGGCCCGACACCGAGGTCGAATGGAGGAGGAACGATGAATTTCAAGAGCAAGTTTGCCGCGCTCGCAGGCGCACTGGCGCTGGTGTTGACGCCGAGTGCCGACTTGGCTCAAGGCGTCGAATACGCGCCCGCGCCTCCCGAGCATCCGACTCACCCCGCCCCAGGTCCCAAGGCTTCGTTGCCGGAGAAGGCGAAGGCCTACGGCGTCTACTGTCGCGGCTTCAGCAAGACGCACGTCAAAGGCGAGAAGGGCACGCCTTTCAGCCGCTGCGTGACGGCGATGGCGAAGGCCACGACGAACGACGATACGCCGCCCCGCGAAGCCTGTCGGGGTCTCAGCAAGAAGCACGTCGAGGGTGCCAAGGGAACGCCCTTTTCGCGCTGCGTGGTGGCCGCCGCCCAGGTGAGGAAGGGCCAGGAGTCCTCGTAGTCGATGGGGACCCGTTCCAGGGTCGCCCCTGACGAATTAGCAGGCTTCCCGTTTTGAGTCTGGAGTCTCAATCCAAGAATTCCGTGGTGGTGGTGGAGGCGGGTGATTTGGTCTCTGCCAAATGGGTAAGAAAGTCAATCGGGTTGAGAGGTTGACGGTGCGTTGCACGGCTCTCTGAGCTCAAGGGCTACGCGGGCCGGTTGTCAGTTGGCGCCGCCCTAACGAAAAGGAGAGATAGATGTCCACCGTGTTGATCGTTGTCATCGTGATCGTCGTCCTGGTCCTGGCCGCTGCCGCGGTCGCGATCGCCCGCCGCGCGAAAGAGCGGCGGCGCCTCGAAAGAGAGCGATTGGCCGAACAGGCGGACTCCCACCGCGACGAGGCGCAAACGAGAGCTGCCAAAGCGACCACCCTCGCCGAGGAGGAGCAGGCCAAGCGGGCTGAGGCCGCAAAGGCGGCTGAGGCGGCCAAGGTGGCCGAGCGCGTCGCCGAGGAGCACCGCGGCCGCGCCGACCAGTTGGCCGACGAGTCAGAGGAGGCTGCCGCCCGCAAAGAGCGCGAGCGCGAGCGCGCCCGCCGCCACGGACAGAAAGCAGACGAGATCGAGGAGGACCTATGAGTCACGACCACGCCAGCCAAGAGGCCACCCAATGTTGATCGCCGCCGTAATCGCCATCTGCATCTTGCTCGCGATCCTCGGCTTACTGCTGCCGCGGCTCTCCAACCACGCCCGGCGAGGTGCTGACAAGGGCTTCTCAACCGGCGCCAGGGCGGGCTCGAAGGCCCCGGGACCGATCGGCCGCCTGCTCTCGAAATCGTTCGGAACCTCTCAGCGCGCCGCCGACAAGAGCCATTCCGCGGGCAAGAAGGCGCGCTCCAAGTCGCCGCTATAGATCCCGGCTTCGCCCATCTTCACCCCCAAGAAACTAAAACGCAACCAAGGAGCTCGTCTTGACCATCGTCGGAATTCTCATTGTCATCATCCTGATCCTGCTCGTCGTCTACCTCTTTCGTCGGGTTTAGGGGCAGACGATGACCTTTGCCGGAAGCATCTTCCTCATCGCGGTCGGCGCGATCCTGCGCTTCGCGACCCACTTCCATGTCAAGGGCCTGGATCTGAGGACGATCGGCTTGATCTTGATGATCGCCGGCGTCGTCGGCCTGGTCATCGCGATCTGGCAATGGGCCGTCTGGTCTCGTCGTTCCAGGCAAGCCGAGGTCTTGGTCGACGACCGCAGGGCGGTGGACCCCGAATATCGCGACCCTCGGCCTCGTTAGAGAGGGCCAGCGTGATCTTCGAGTTCCAACGCGAGATCGCGAACGGCGAATGGAAGGCACTAGGCCTTGCTCGCACTGCCGCCGACGACTTCGACGTCGGCGGCGCGGTGCGGGCGCTGCGAGCGACTTGGAACGGTTCACTCCCCCAAGGCGCCTATCGGATCAGGTCACCTGAAGGGGATAGCCGGTGGCGGTACGGTCGGGTCGACCGCGGTGGGGACTTTGCTCTCATCGACGACTGAGGGCAGAGAGTGGGACTCAGCCGAGAGCAGGGCCGGAGCGCACTTTCTGGACCCTGACCGCCGGCTCATTCATCCTCTGGCCCTGGAGTGCGAAGTCCATCAGGCCCGCGACTCGCTAATTGCCAGCTGGTTTGGCGGCAGCTTTCTTGGCACGACGTCTGCCCGAGCTTTTGCGACCAGATTTCTTGCGGGCCGATGATTTAGCTCTGGCCGGTTTCGTGGCTACCAAGCTGGACGCCCCCGGCTGGACCTCGACTTGGGTGCCGTCGGCTTTGCGAATCAGGCGACTCTGTTTTCGCAGGCCGGTGAGGATGTTGTTCACGTAGTTGGCGGTCGTTCCCACTCCGATGCCGATCTCCTTGGCGCTTGCCGACGGATGACCCTTCAGAAAGGCGAGGATCGCTTGCTCACGCTCGGCCCTGGGAATGCGAAGGGCGCTGGCTTTGCGCCGGCCGGGATTGTCGGGTTTCGAGTTCGCAGCCCTACGACGGCCTGGCTTCGGTCCCGGTTTGTGGCTGCCGGGAGGGCGGCCTCGACGGGGAGTGAGATCGGAGCCGAGCTCACCGAGCACCCGTTCGAGCTTCTCCCTCTCCGCATCCAGCTCTCCGAGCCGGGTGCGGATCATTCGCGCTGCATCGTCAATCACTGACACTGGCGAATCCTTTCTGAGGGCGTTGGCGTGGACTTACCACCCTGAACACGGTCAGCCGTTGACGGCTTTCTTCAGTTCCGCTCCGGGGCTGAACTTTGCTGCCGTCTTCGCGGCGATCTTCATCGACTCGCCGGTCCGCGGATTACGACCCTCCCGCGCCGGACGGGCAACGGTCGAGAATTTGCCGAAGCCGGTGAATTTGACCTCGTTGCCGGCTGCGAGCTGAGCGGTGATCTCCTCGATCGTCGCCTCCACCGCGGCCTTCGCCTGTCCCACCTCGAGGCCAGTCCGTGCAGCCACCTGCCGTGCCAAATCATCCTTCGTCGTAATTGACATCTCTCTCCTTGAAGCTGGGCGCAAGACCCGGTCGGCCGTGCTATTCAAGGCCTTTCTACAGTCTCGGGCGGGCGTTCCCGCGATAAAGCCGGACTCGATCTCGCGATTGACCCATGTCACGCTGAGGAGGAGTCGTCAGGGTGAGCGGAAGCGCCTCGATTTTCGGCAGCCAATTTCACGAAGGTATTTCGCTGGCGACGTTCGCCAGATCGATTGCGGTGCTGCTCGGCGCGATTGTGAGAATGAACCGAGCTGCCGACTGCCTAAGCCATCGGCCAGGGTGCCCATGGGGCTTTTCGGGGTCAGCCATCTGGCCGAGGTCGCTGGGAGTTGCACACGGTTGCAGCCCGCTCAGTCCCTGCGCTGGATCAAGCCGGCTCGCGAACCTCGTCACTCGGCCCGGGTGGCGTGATGCTCGTCGTCCCGGTGTCGCTGCGTGCGCCTTCTTTTCTCTGGTCCTGCGGCAAATCGATCTCGGTCGAGGTGAGGAAGGCGACGAACATGGCGATCGTTGCCGCCAGCACGAAGCTGACCAGGCCAGTGCCGATGCCGAGCCCACCACGAGCCGAGGAGACGCCCAGCCAATCGGCGAAGGAGGCGCCTAGCGGGCGGGTCACGACGTAGGCGAACCAGAAGGCAAGGATCGAGTTCATTCCGTAGCGGAAGTAGCCGATCGCCGGGATCGCGATGATCGCCGCGAACAGCAACCCGGAACCGAAGAAACCGAGACCGAAGGTGACGGCGGTGAGGTCGCCGGCAGCGGTGCCGAGGGCGAAGGTCGCAAGCACCGCGGCCCAGTAGAAGACCTCCCGCCGCTCGGTGGTGATGCTGTGGATAGAGAGCGTGCCCTCGACGCGGTGCCAGGTGCGGAACACGGCGAAGAGGACGAGCGCGTAGAAGACCGTCGAGACGACATAGGGGATGCCGAGGCCGACGTGGAGGACGTCAGCGCACATCGTTCCGAAGATGCCGACCATTGCCACGGCCAGCCAGTAACGCCAGGGGACGTAACGGTCGCTGGAGAACTGCAGGAAGAGGGCGGCGACGAAGGCGATGCCGCCGAGGACGACGGCGATCTCGGGCACCAAGCCGTGTACGAGGAAGTCGGAGGTGGACTCCCCCATCCCGGTCGTTAGGGCCTTGACGACCCAGAAGATCGCCGTCACTTCCGGCACCTTGGAGAGCCCCGGTCGAGTCCGCGGAGCAAGAAGTCGGTCGAACTTCACCAGGGCGATGATTGAACCCCGCGTTTAAGGACAGATGAGAACGGCGCGAGGAGCCCGAAGGTCCTTCGCGCCGAACCGATCAGCGGTTGGGCGACTCACCATCGCCATCGGAGGCTTCGTGCCGGCCCCCGCTCTGGCTGGCTTCGGCAGCGGCCTCGGCTGGGTAGGCGTCGGCGTCGTGAAGGACGAGTTCTGCGGCGAGGAAAATGCTGCGCCGCCGACTGTTGCTCCGCAGCGTGCGCGGCCCAGATGGGAAGGAGATGAAAAACGCGATCCCCGCTCCTAAAAGTTTGAGGAGAGCCGCGGGGTCAGACGCTGCGCGCCGGCAGGCTCATCCAGACGTCGGCGCCACCGTCCTCCAGATTGCCGGCGTGAGCCTCGCCACCGTGAGCGCGAGCAACGGTGCGGACGATCGCCAGCCCAAGCCCGCTGCCACCGTCGCCCCGACTCGGCGAGCGTCGGCTGAAGCGCTCGAAGGCGCGCTCGCGAAACTCCGGCGGGAAGCCCCGGCCGTGGTCGGTGACGTGGATCTCCACCGTGCCCTCGTGCTCGATCGCGCTGAGCACGATCGGGCCCTCCCCGTAGCGCAGAGCGTTGTCGACCATGTTGCCGATCGCCTGATCGAGCCGGAGCCGATCGGCCCCCAGCTCGGTCGCCGCGCCGTCGGTCTCGATCGAGCGAGCGGCTTCCTCTGCTCGACGGGAGAAGCGAATTCGCACGGCGTCGAAAGTCTGCTCGAGGTTCATGCGGGTGACCCGCAAGGGCAGCTCTCCGCGCTCGGTCTGCGCGATCGTCAACAGATCTTCGGAGAGCTGGTTGAGCCGATCGGTCTCCTCGGCAGCGGAGGCAAGCGCCGCTCGCAGCTCCTGCGGCGTGCGGCCTTCGGCCAGCGCCAGCTCCAACTCGGTGCGGAGAATCGCCAGCGGCGTTCGCAGCTCATGGGAAGCGTCGGCGACAAAGGAACGCTCGTGCTCGATCGCCTCGCCGAGGCGGTCGAGCATCTCGTTCAGGGTTGTCCCGAGGCGGGCGATCTCGTCACGCGACGGTGGCACCGGCAGGCGCTGGTCCGGCACCGCTGCGGAGATGTCGGCGGCCCGCGAGCGCATCGCCTCAACCGGCCGCAGCGCTGCGGCAGCGACCCCGTATCCGGCGATCGACGCCAGCAGCAGCGCCACCGGCCCACCGATCAACAGCAATTGCAGGAGGTCGGTCAGGGCCTCGTCGCGGGCCTCGGTGTCGGTGCCGACGACGACGACCCGACCCCGGTCTTCGCCGCGAACCGGGACCACGAGCAGTTTCGCCCGATGCCCGGTCTCCGGCAAGAGGACGTCCTCGATGAACAGGGGTCCGCGCTGGGCGCTCGCCACCTGATCGAGGCTGAGGCGCACGGTGCCAGTGTCGGCCAGCGTCGAGTCTTCAACCCGCCCTTCGCTGTCGATGACCTCGGCAAAGCTCTCGGAGCCTCCAACCTCGCGCTGGGTGGGTTGCAGCCCAGAGTCCGAGTCCCGGACCAGCGTGGCGACGTCAGCGGCTCGCGACCGCAGCCCGGCGTCGATCGTCATGTTCAGCTCGGACTCGTAGCGCAGGTAGATGAAGACCCCGGTCGCCCCGAGAACGAGGGCCATGACGCCGGCGAAGACGAGGGTGACGCGGAGGCGGATCGAGAAGCGACTCAGCGGCCGCCATCCTTTCGCAGTCGGTAGCCGGCGCCCCGAACGGTCTCGATCGACTCGACGTCGAACGGTCGGTCCAGCTTTTTGCGGAGGTAGCGAATGTAGACATCGATCACGTTGGAGCGGTGCTCGAAGTCGTACTCCCAGGCCTGCTCGAGCAGGTGCGAGCGACTGAGCACGATCCCGGGGTTGCGCATGAAGACCTCGAAGAGGACGAACTCCTTGGCCGAGAGCTCGACTTCGGCCTCGCCGCGCCAGACCTGCCGGGTCGCGGGATCGAGGCACAGCTCGCCGACCTCGATTACCGAGGGGCGCTCGCTCTGGCCGCGGCGCGCGAGGGCGCGCAGGCGCGCGAGCAACTCGGCGAAGGAGAAGGGCTTCGTCAGGTAGTCGTCGGCGCCGCCATCCAGTCCCAGGACCCGATCCTCGAGCGCGCCGCGCGCGGTCAGCATCAGCACCGGCGCCCACACCCCCTCTCGCCGCAGCCGCCGGCAGGTCTCAAATCCGTCGATCCCAGGCAGGATCACGTCGAGGACGATCGCGTCGTAGGAGCCGGCGCGAGCGAAACCTATGCCGTCCTCGCCGGTCCCGGCCACATCGACGGAGAGACCCTGCTCGCGCAGGCCACGGCGGATCAGCGCCGCCATCTTCACCTCGTCCTCGACCACCAACACGTTCATTGCTCCAGGGTGACCCTCGGAGATGAAGGAAAGATGAGAGTTCGAGGAGAGGTCGGTCAGCCGCCGCCGTAGACCACGACCAGGTCGGTGACGACGCCGGCGAAGAAGCCGAGAGACAGGAACCACAGCCCCAGCTCCCGGTGACCGAACTGGCGCAGGCTGGTCCAGATCTCACCGACGACGTAGAGGATCGCGCCACCGGAAACGGCGTAGAAGGCGAGTTCGAGTGGTTCGGAGCTGACGCTGTAGCCGAGCATCGCGCCGAGCAGGGTTGGAGCACCACCGATCACGCCGACCATCGCCAGCCAGGACCAGCTCGGCGTGACGTCCCCGAGCGGACCGACGATCCCGAAGCCCTCGGTCGTGTTGTGGAGGGCGAAGCCGATGATCAGAACCGTCGCCAGGGCGACCGCGCCGCTCCCTGCCGCGACCCCGATCGCCAGGCCCTCAGCGAAGTTGTGGAGTCCGATCGCAACCGCGATCGTCAATCCGGTTCGCAGCGCCCGCGTCCGCGCCTCATCCCGAGGGTCGGCCCGCTCCAGTTCTCCGACGGTGAGGGTGTCGACCGCGGCTCCCCGCATCGGCGGCAGCGAGGGTCGCCCGCGCAATCGTCGCTCCAGGGTGGCGAGGCCGGCGGAGCCGATTGCGAAGGCGATGCCGAGCGAGGCGGCGAGGAGGACGGCACGCCCGAGGCTGCCCTCGTCCTCCTTGTAGGCCTCAACCGAGCCCTCGACGATCGAGAACGCGTGCTCCATCACGTCTACGAAGATGAAGGCGAGGACACCGACCGAGAACATCGCCAGGCCGACCCGGCTGCGGGTGCTCAACAAGCGCATACGGCCGATCGGCAGGCCGAGGAAAATGGTGAAGCCGGCTAGCGCGCCCAGCAATACCGTTTCGCCGAAGCTCATGAATCTCCCGCGTTAGGGTGCCCGAACAAGGCAACCCTAACAGCGCCGGAGACTAGGCGGATTCCTCCAACGGGCGCGCATCTCGCAGCTCTGCTTGCCGTCTCAGATGGGCCTCCTCGGGTGTGACCACCTCGAGATCCTTCTTGGTGATCGAGAGGTAAACGACCAGGGCGAAGATCGTGGCCAGAAAGATGACGCTGGTCAGGATCGTTCCCAGGCCGAGGCCGGTTTCTTCGACCGGCTGCGAGAGCCAGTCGCCGATCGAGGCGCCCAGGGGGCGAGTGAGGATGTAGGCGAGCCAGAAGGCGAGGATCGCGTTCAGCTGGAAGCGGAAGTGGGCGACGGCGATGACGGCGATCGCCCCGGCAAAGATCCCGGCCGAGGGTAGGAACCCGAGTTCGAGCTTCTCGGCGAAGAGGTCGCCGGCCGAGGTGCCGAGGGCGAAGGTGAAGAGGATCGCCAGCCAGTAGAACGCCTCGCGCCTGGTGGTGACGATGGTATGGACCGAGAGGGTGCGCTCGACCCACCACCAGACCGCAAAGACCAGAGCGAGGATGGCGCTGAAGGCATAGGTCGTCGTCTGCAGTTCGACCCCGGCGTTGTCGACGAGGTTGTCGGTGATCAAGGTGCCGACGATGCTGATCAGGACCACGGCCAGCCAGTAGACACCCGGGATGTACCTCCTCGATCTGAACTGCGCGACCAAGATCGCGATCAGCGCCGCCGACATGATGTAGGTCGTGTTGGTCAAACCCAGGCCGAGTTCTTCGTTCATCAGGTCGGCCGCGGTCTCCCCCACCGTCGTGCAGAGGATCTTGATGATCCAGAAGTAGATCGTGACCTCGGGCACCTTGTTGAGCATCTGACGACCCAGCGACGGGGTGTCGGTGCGGTTGGCAGAGGCGGGAGTGGAGGCTGCGATCTCGTTCATGGCGCGGCAGTCTGAAACGCCCTGGTTAAACGAAGATGAGAGTTCGCAGCTCTCATCGAATAATTATTCGGGGCTCATCGCCGCTTTTGGTCTTGGTCCAACACTCGAAGCGTGAGACCACCGACCGCAACCCTCGCAAGGCGCGCCCACCTACTTAGGAGGCACGGACTCGCCGCCTTCCTCGCTGGCGCCCTTTTGCTCTGCGGCGCAGGCTTCGCACAGGCGGAGGATGGCGGCGCCCCGCTGCTGGGCCAGAGCGAAGTCGTCTCCGCCCTCGCCTCCGACGCCGGGTCCAGCTTCGCTTCCGAGCGGCTCAGATCGGTGTCGAGTCACGGCCCTCACCGCGACACTGACGGCGAGCGGCCTGGACCGCCGCCGGTCGCATAGCCCACTCTCATCCGCCTTTAATAATTCCCCGGGAGAGTGCCGCCGATGCACGCCCTCCTGCCCCTCGCCAGCATCACCGACAAGGTGGTCGAACCGATCGTCGACGTCGCCACCGAATTCATCGGCTCGGCCGGAGTCGTCGCCGTCTTCTTGCTGATGACCCTGGAGTCGGCCTGCATCCCGATCCCGAGCGAGGCGATCATGCTCTTCGCCGGCTTCGCCGTCTCCAAAGGCGAATTGACCCTGTTCGGGGTCGTCGCCGCGGGCGTGCTCGGCAACCTCGTCGGCTCCTGGATCGCCTACGCGGTCGGCTACTACGGTCGACTCGACCTGCTCGAGAAGAACAAGCTGATCCACATCAGCCCCAAGCACCTGAAATGGGCCGACGACTGGTTCGCGCGCTACGGCGCCTGGACGGTCTTCTTCTCGCGGATGCTGCCGATCGTCCGCACCTTCATCTCGCTTCCCGCCGGGGTGGCGAAGATGCCGTTCTGGCGCTTCAGCGCCTACACCCTGCTCGGCTGCGTCCCCTGGGTGCTGGCATTGGCGATCGTCGGCGAAAAGGTCGGCGACAACTGGGAGGAGTGGCGCCACAAACTCGGCTACCTCGACTACCTGATCCTGGCGGCGATCGTCTTCGGCGTCGTCTACTGGATCGTGAAGCGTAGGCGCGGTGGCTCCGATCCCGACGAGGGCGGCGACGAGCCGGCGGCCACTCCCGCGACGGCCGGAACCGGCGGCGCTTGAGCGACGCGGTGACCCTAATCCCACCCTCAGGGGGAAAGCCAGGGGAAAGAAGCTCCGCAAATCGCGGAATTCGGCGCTGAATCAAGGGTTCCGCGATATGCGCCAGACAGGATTCGAACCTGTGACCTTCGGTTTCGTAGACCGACGCTCTATCCGGCTGAGCTACTGGCGCGAGTTGGGCTGGGTGGCCCGCGGGGCGATTCTAGGGGTTCGGCAGCGTAGCTAGGTGTAGTTCCCAAGCAGGTTGTTCCCCAGTAGCTCATTGAGTCGAGCCACCGGCGGACGATGACCGAGGGAGCCGTGCTTGCGATGGTAGTTGTAGCGATCGAGCCAGCCGGCGAGCTGGCTGGCTCGATCGGCTGAACTGCCGTAAAGGCGCCCGTAGGCCCACTCGCGCAGCATCGTCTGGATGAAGCGCTCGGCCTTGCCGTTGGTGCGAGGCCGGTAGGGCCGGGTCCGCAGGTGCCTGATCCCGAGCTCACGACAGGTGGCGGCGTGGATCGTGGAGACGTAGGGGGAGCCGTTGTCGGTCATCACCCGCTCGACCTTGACTCCACGCTCGGCAAACCAGGCCACCGCCCGCCGCAGGAAGGCCGAGGAGGTGGTGCCGCGCTCGTTTGGCAACACCTCGACGTAGGCGAGGCGGGTGGCGTCATCGACGCAGACGTGGCAACACTCCCAGCCGTAGCCGCGGCTGGATTGGCGCTGGCCGATCGCTCGTTTGCCGGCGACCCCGAAGCGGCCCAGCTTCTTGACGTCGACGTGGATCAGCTCGCCGGGGCGCGAGCGTTCATAGCGGTTGGGCGGCTCGGGAGGCTCGAGTCGGCTGCGCTTGCCCAGGCCCACCCGCTTGCACCACAGCGAGACCGTCGAGAGCGCCAGGCCGAGGACCTCGGCGATCTCCGCCGCCGTCATCCGCAGCCGGCGCAGGGCGGTGATCGCCTCGACCACTGGCTCCGGCGTGCGGTGGGGAATCCGCTTCGGCGCCGAGGAACGATCGAGCAGCCCGGCATCTCCCTCGGCTCGCCAGCGACCGAGCCACTTACGGGCCGATCGCTCGCTGATGCCGGCGGCCTCGGCCGCCGCCACCAGCGACCAGTTCTCCTCTTCCACCCGCTTGACCAAGAGCTTGCGGCTGTTCGGGCAGGTGCGGGCGTTAGCGTGGATCCTCATCCGGTGTCTCCTTGTTGGGTGGGTGGCTCGACACCCCCAGCCTTCAAGGAGGCCCGGATGAACAACGTTGTTAGGAGCTACAGCTAGGCGGCGGCCGGATTGTTGAGCCGGACGTGCCAGCGGATGGTGGCGGTGGCAACCTGGGTGCCGCCGGCATCGCTGAGGACGACCTCGCAGGGGAACTCGACCTTGCCCTCGCGGTCGAGGGTCGCGAGGGCCTCGTCTTTGGCGATGCCGAGGGTGGCAACGGCGGCGATCGGGCCCTTGGCGAGCTTTTCGTAGGCGATCTCGGCGCTCTTGGCGAGCGGCGTGATCTCGCCCATGCGCTCGACGAAGGCGCCGACGAAGGCCGCACCCGAGGCGTTCTCGGCGACCGTGAAGAGGGAGCCCGCGTGCTGGGAGCCGACGTGGTTGGTCAGCTCGGTCCGCTCGGGAAGGACGACGGTCGCCGTGCCCTCGGCGATCTCCGTGATCTCCAGGCCGAGGTAGCCGGCGAACGGCACCGCCTGGTTCATCCCCGCCGCGATCGCCTCGAAGTCGGTCATGCGCACAGCCTCCTCAGCGGCCCTCGAAAGTCGCGTGGCCGGGGCCGCCGTGCTCGAGGAAGGTCTCGACGGCGTTCTGCAGGTCCTCGGTGGCGAAGAGGTCGGCGGCTTCGGTGCGGACGGCCTCGTCGGCCGCGGGCATGCCGCCCTCACGGAAGCGTTTGAGGATGTGCTTGGTCATCGCGTGGGCCTTGGTCGGGCCGGCGGCCAGCTCGGCGGCGAGGGCGCGGGCACTTGCCTCGAACTCGTCGGCGGGATAGATCGTGTTGACGACACCCCAGCGCTCCATCTCCTCGGCGTCGAAGATGCCGCCGCTCATCACGAACTGGCGGGCGCGGCCGCTGCCGGCGCGCTCGGCCAGGCGCTGGGTGCCGCCCATCGACGGGGTCAACCCCACCACCTTCTCGACCAGGCCGAACTTCGCCGCCGGGCTGGCAACGAGCAGGTCGCAGGCGAGGGCGATCTCGAAGGCGGCGGTCAGGGTCAGGGCGTGAGCGGCGAAGACGATCGGCGCCGGCAGCGCCTCCAGCTGATCGATCGTCCCCAGCAGTTCGTCCCAGAGCCGGCTCCCCTGCTCCGGGGTGAGCCCGTCGAAGACGTGGACGTCGACGCCGCCGGAGACGGCCCGGCCCTCGGCGCGGATCAGCAGCGCCCGCGGCGGCTCGGCGGCGAGGTCGGCGACGGCCGCCTGGAAGTCGTCGATCATCCGCTGGTCGAAGAGGTTGAGCGGCGGGCTGTCGAAGGTCAGCACCGCCAGGCCGTCCCCCTCGCGCTCCATTCGTGCCGCCGGGGTCATCGCCGCGGAACCCTATGGACCTCGAACAGGTTCGTGCCCAGTTCCTGTCCGTCGAGGCCGGCGGTGATCGCGACCAGCTCGCCCGGCTCGGCGATGCCGTGGTCGGCCGCGAGGCCGGCGCAGTGGCCGAGCAGGCTGCGCAGCTCAGTCCCGAAGTCGCTCTGCACCGCGGTCACCCCGAAGAGGAGGTTGAGGCGGCGCACGGTCTCTCTATAAGGGGAGATCGCCAGCACTGGCACGTCGGGCCGGTGGGCGGAGACGAGACGGGCGGTGCGGCCGCTGTTGGTCGGCACCACCAGCGCTTTCAGACCAAGCCGGTAGACGGCGCCGACGGCACTCTGGGCGACCGAGTCGGCGACGTCCTGGGTGGTCTGGTCGGTGCGGCTGAAGAGCCACTCGCCGTAGCGCAGGTCCGGCTCCGTGGCGCGGGCGATCCGGTCCATCACCCGCACCGCCTCGACCGGGTTCTGGCCGACCGCGGTCTCCTCGGAGAGCATCACCGCGTCGGTGCCGTCGTAGATCGCGTTGGCGACGTCGGTCACCTCGGCCCGGGTCGGGCGCCGCGCGGTCACCATCGAGGCCAGCATCTGGGTCGCCGTGATCGCCGGCTTCGAGGCGGCGCCGGCTGCCCGGATCAGCCGCTTCTGGACGATCGGCACCTGCTCCAGCGGCACTTCGATGCCGAGATCGCCGCGCGCGACCATGATCCCGCCGCCGGCGACGCGGACGATCTCCTCGGCGTTGGCCGCCGCCTCCTGCTTCTCGATCTTGGCGATCAGGGGAATCGTCGAGCCGAGCTCGTGCAACCGCTGCGCGACCGGCTCCAGGTCGGCCGCGGTGGAGACGAAGGAGACGGCGAGCAGGTCGACCCCGTGCTCGACCGCGAACTCGACCCAGCCGAGGTCGACGCCGGTGGTCGCCGGCAGGTCGACGCCGCCGGGGATGTTCATGCCCTTGTGCGAGGTGAGGGTGCCGCCGACCTCGATCTCGCAGTCGATCTCGCCCTGGTCGGGATCGCTGACCCGCAGCCGGATCGCGCCGTCGGCGAGGTAGACGAGCTGGTCCTCACGCAGGTCCGCGACTCCCGGCCAGGAGACCGGGATCGTCTCGCGGTCGCCCTCGACCTCGCGCGGGGTGAGGGTCACGTGCATCCCCGTCTCCAGCTCGGCGAAGTCGTCGCGCAGGGAGCCGATCCGCAGCTTCGGCCCCGGCAGGTCACCGAGGATCGCGACCTCGCGGCCGACCCGCTCGGCGGCGGCGCGGATCGCCTCGACCGACTGCGCCTGGCGCTCCGGCGTCGCGTGGGAGAAGTTGAGGCGGAAGACGTCGGCCCCGGCGGCGATCAGCTGTTCGAGCACGGGCGGGTCCCAGCTCGCCGGCCCGACCGTGGCGATGATCTTGGTCCGGCGACCGATGTGACCGCCCGTCTCCGCTGCGTTATTGGCCTGCATCGACTGAATGTAGTGATCTCGTCACAGACAGCTGTGGAGGTGACGGTAATCTCGGTCCCATGAGCACGGTGATCCAAGCCTCCACCGACCTCGTCGGCGAGGCGCCGCCCTCACCCGCCGGGCCGATCGAGGCGGCCGCTCTCGACGGCCTCGCATTTCCGCCGAGCGTCCAGCTGCCCCGACTGGCCCAGTCCCTGCGCTTCAACCAGCGCCAGATCGAGTTCGTCTTCGGCGCCCGCCGGCGGCTCGGCGAGGTCTTCCGCATGCACGGCGCCACCGCGGACGCGGTGGTCCTCACCAGCCACCCCGACCACGTGCGCTCGCTGTTCACCGCCAAACCCGAGCAGGCGCCGTCGCTGACCGGGGAGTCGCCGCTGCGGCCGATCGTCGGTACCCAGTCCGTCCTGACCGCGGTCGGACCGCGCCACATGCGCCAGCGCAAACTGCTGCTGCCGCCCTTCCACGGCGAGGCGATCGAGGCCTACACGCAGATGATCTCCGAGGCGACCGAACGCGAGATCGACCGCTGGCAGATCGGCAAGCCGATGTCGCTGGCGCCGCGGATGCAGGCGATCACCCTCGACGTGATCATGGCCGGGATCTTCGGTGTCGAGGGCAAGCCGCGGCGCGGCACCCCCGAGTACGGGTTGCGGCAGATGATCCGCCGCCTGGTCGCCGCCTCGACCCAGCCTGCCGCGCAGCTCGGCGAGCTGCTGCAGATCGGCCGCGACGAGGCGGTGGGCCTGATGAAAACGGGGCTGAACATGCTCGACAAGCAGGTCTACGCGGTGATCAAGGCGCGCCGCCGCGCCACCGACCTCGACGAGCGCCGCGACATCCTCTCGCTGCTGCTGCAGGCGCGGACCGAGGAGGGCGAGGAGCTGAGCGACAAAGAACTGCGCGACGAGCTTCTGGTCCTCGTCCTCGCCGGCCACGAGACCACCGCCAACTCGCTGTCCTGGGCCTGGGAGCGGCTGGTCCGCACCCCCGCCGCGCACGAGGCGCTGCTGGGCGCGGTCCGCTCCGGCGACGGCGCCGAGGAGCAGGTCGAGGCGACGATCGTCGAGGCGATGCGCTCGCGGCCGGTGATCCCGCTGATCGGCCGCCGGGTGACGGTCCCGTGGCAGCTGGGCGAGTACGGCGTGCCCGCCGGCACCGCGATAGGGATGAGCATCCTCCTGATCCACCACCGTGAGGACCTCTACCCGCGCCCGTTCGAGTTCCTGCCCGAACGCTGGCTGGGCCACAAGCCCGGCACCTATGAGTGGATCCCCTTCGGCGGCGGCATCCGCCGCTGCCTCGGCGCCGCATTGGCGATGGCCGAGCAGCGGGTCGTGCTGGAGGCGATGGCCCGCCGCCTCGACCTCGAGGCCGCCGATCCGGCGCCCGAGCGCGCCCTGCACCGGAACGTGACGATGATCCCCGCCGACGGCGGCCGCGTCGTGATCCGCGCCCGCCACGACTGAGCGCGACAGCGCTCCGTCGCCGCCGACTTCCTACAATCGAAGCCGCAGTGCCCGGAGAGGTGGCCGAGTGGCTGAAGGCACTCGCCTGCTAAGCGAGTAGGGGGCGCAAGCTCTCTCGAGGGTTCGAATCCCTCCCTCTCCGTCCCCACCGGGGGTAGGCTGACGCGGGTGTCCGTCCCACCCAGTCAGTCCTACGAGCGTTACGAGCGGATCTTTGCCGAGGTGGAGGCGCCGTTTGCCTTCGTCGACCTCGACGCGATGTGGGCCAACGCCGAGGAGATGCTGGGGCGCTCGCAGGGCAAGCCGATCCGGGTCGCCAGCAAGTCGATCCGCTGCCGGGCGGTGATCGAGGCGATCCTCGCGCGGGACCCGCGCTTCAGGGGGCTGATGACCTTCACCCTGCCCGAGACCCTGTGGCTGGCGGAGCAGGGCTTCGAGGACCTGCTGCTCGCCTATCCGACCGTCGACTCGGAGGCGCTGAGCGAGCTGGCGCTGCGCTCGGTCGCCCACCCCGAGGGGGCGCCGATCGTGATGGTCGACTGCGTCGAGCACCTGGAGCTGATCGAGGCGGTGCTGGGGGCCGGGGCGGCTCCGGTCCGCGTCTGCATCGACATCGACGCCGGCTGGTGGCCGCTGGGCGGGCGGGTCAAGGTGGGGCCAAAGCGCTCCCCCGTCCACGGCGTCGACGAGGTGGTGGCGCTGGCGCGGGAGATCGAGCGCCGGCCGCAGATCGAACTCGATGCCGTGATGGGCTACGAGGGCCAGATCGCGGGACTCGGCGACCAGCCCCCGGGCCGGCGCCTGCGCGGCGCCGCGATCCGCTTCATGCAGCGCCGCTCCGCCGCCGAGCTGGCCGAACGGCGCGGGGCGATCGTCGCCGCCCTGGGCGAGTTCGTCGACCTGCAGATAGTCAACGGCGGCGGCACCGGCAGCCTCGAGCTGACCGGCGCCGAGGCGGCGGTGACCGAGGTGACCGCGGGCTCGGGCTTCTACGCCCCCACCCTCTTCGACCACTACAGCCGCTTCACCCTCACCCCCGCCGCCGGTTTCGCGCTGCCGATCGTCCGCAAGCCGACCGCCGCGGTCGCGACCGCGCTCGGCGGCGGCTACCTCGCCTCCGGCAGCGGCGACACGGCTCGACTGCCGACCCCGTGGCTGCCGGCCGGGCTCTCGCTCGACCCCGAGGAGGGCGCCGGCGAGGTGCAGACGCCACTGTTGGGCAAGGCCGCCGAAGCGCTCGCGGTCGGCGACCGCGCCTACCTGCGCCACACCAAGGCGGGCGAGCTATGCGAGCGCTTCGAGGCGCTGCACCTGGTCGAAGGCGAGGAGATCGTCGACGTCGTCCCCACCTACCGGGGCGACGGGAAGACGTTCCTGTAGCCGGGCCTACGGACCGAGCACGCGCTCGGCGTACTCGTTGCTGAAGACCCGGTTCGGGTCGAGCTCGTCGCGGGCGCGCTGGAACGCGTCCCACCGCGGGTAACGCGGCGCCAAGGTGGCGGCGGTCTGGAAGTGGCGCTTGCCCCAGTGGGGGCGCCCCTCGTACTCGTTCATGATCGCCTCGACCGCCTCGAAGTAGGGTCGCCACTCCATGCCGCGGTACTGGTGGACGGCGATGTAGGCGGTATCGCGTTCGTGCGAGGGGCTGAGCAGAGCGTCGTCGCCGGCGGCGACCCGCATCTCGATCGGGAAGAAGACCGGGTAGCGGTTGGAGCGCACCCACTCGATCACCCGTCGCACCGCCTCGGGCCCGTGCTCCCGCGGCACCCCGTACTCCATCTCGGTGAAGCGGACGCGGCGGTCGTTGGCGAAGACGCGGTCGCTGCGGTCGACCGTGCGGCCACCCGAGGCCAGCCGCCCGGCCAGGCGCGAGAGCGAGGGGATCGTCCGCGGGAAGAGCTTGCCGGTCGTCGAGAGCGCGCCCAGCGCCCAGTTCTCGAGCACGACGTCGTTGAGGTAGGCGCCGACGCGACCGCGCGGGTTCGGCGACGCCGTGGTGCGGTTGCGTTCGAGCACCAGGGCGCTGTCCGCGTAGGGGAAGGTGAAGAGCTCGAAGTGGTCGTGCGCGTCAGCGCTTTCCTGGAAGGAGTCGAGCACCTGCTCGCGCGGGCGCGGCGTGTCGACCCGGTCGAGGACGAAGGCGGACACGCAGCGCAGGGTCACGGCCGAGAGCGCCCCCAATGCCCCGATCCCGACCCGAGCCGCGCGCAGCAGCTCTGGGTGGGTGGCCGCGCTGAGTTGTCGCACGCTGCCGTCGCCGAGCACCAGCTCCACGCCCTCGACCTGGGCGGAGATGTTGCGCAGCTTGGCGCCGGTGCCGTGGGTTCCGGTCGAGATCGCGCCGGCGATCGTCTGGCTGTCGATGTCGCCGAGGTTCTCCATCGCCAGGCCGAGCCGGGCCAGTTCCTCGTTGAGATCGGCGAGCACGGTCCCGGCCCCGACCTTGACCAGCCCCGAGGACGGGTCGGCGTCGAGCACGCCTTTCAGAGCCTCGATCCGGATCATCGTGCCGTTCGTCATCGCCGCCTCGGTGAACGAGTGACCCGAGCCGGCGACGCTGATCTTGCGGCCGGCCTCGGCCGCGGTGACCACCGCCCGCGTCAGCCCGTCGCGGTCGGCGGGGCGCACGGTCTCGGCCGGCCGGCAGCTCTGATCGCCCGCCCAGTTGACCCAGGCGGAATTAATGCCGGTTCCCTGATCGGTCGCCATCCCCGGCAGCCTAACCTTCGGCCGGCCGTGGGGCCGCCGGCGGATCCAGCGAGCGGAAGGCGTAGGCGACCGTGACCAGCAGCAGACCGGCGATCGCGATGCTGGGCGCGGCGTAGCCGGTGACGCTGGCGACGACCCCGCCGCCGATCCCGCCGGCGACCTGGCCCGAGGCCCAGGCCATGTTCGAGAGCCCGGCGGCGAAACCCTGATGCAGACGGCTGGAGTCGGCGATGTCCGAGAGCAGGGTCAGGGCCGGCGCGAAGCAGAGACCGGCGCCGAGCGAGGTGACGATCAGCGCCGCCAGCACCCCGCCCAGGCTCTGGGCGAGTCCGACTCCGGCCATCGCCACGGCGCAGATTGTCAGCCCGACGACGTAGGGCATGCGGCGGCCGACCCGGTCGGAGAGGCGCCCGGCGACCGGCGCCAGCACGGCCTCGAGCCCCGCACCGACGATGAAGCCGCCGGCGATCAGGCCGTGGCCACCGCCGAGTGAGTCGATCCGCAGCGGCACCAGGACCTCGATCGCGCCGAACATCACCGAAGGGACGGCGACGAAGGCGACGGCATCGAGGATCGGCCGGCTGACCATCGTCGCCAGCACCTCGCGCACGGCCTGCGGCTCCGGCGGCGCCACCTCGGGCAGGCGCGAGGCGGCGAAGGCGAGGGCGCCGGTGATCAGCAGCACCGAGCCGAAGACCGGCCCGGTGCCGATCGAGGCGGCGGCGGCACCGAGCGCGGGCCCGAGCAGGGCGCCGGCGACCGCGGTGCCGAGCGCGGTGCCGATCACACGGCCACGGCTCTCCTCCGGAGCGGAGGTGATCAGCCAGGTCAGCGCCCCGGACCAGATCAGTGCCCCCGCGACCCCCTGCGTGAAGCGCGTGGCGTCGAGCAGGTTGATCTCGTGGACGAGCCCGAAAACGAGACTGGAGACGCCCAGCAGGAGCAATCCGGCGATGACGCAGCGGCGCGGCCCGACCCGGCTGGCGACGAAGCCCGCGGGCAGCGAGGCGAGCAGCGTGCCGGCCGCGTAGGAGGCCGAGAGGACGCCGGCCTGGGCCTTGCTCAGCCCGAGGTCGTCGACGTACCCCGGCAGCAGCGGGGCGATGGCGGCAAAGAAGGCGACGTCGAAGAAGATCATCGCCGAGGCCAAGAACAACAATCGGCGCATCCGACAATCCAATCAGTACAAGCAATGCTGAGCGGGCGGCACGGGGTCTAGCATCCGCGGCTACCGACACTCGGAGGGGTGGCAGAGCGGTTGAATGCGCCGGTCTTGAAAACCGGTAGGTGTCGCAAGGCGCCTCGTGGGTTCGAATCCCACCCCCTCCGCTGAGGCAGGAAAGGCGCGCCCGCGGCCGAACGAGCGGAGATGGAAAGGGCCGCCATCAGCGCGCGCTCGCGCGAGCGGTGGTTGTCGCGGGCCGAGCGGGTCAGGGATGCCTTCGGGCTCGTCTTCATCCTGGTCCTGACCACGTACGTGCTGACCTCGCTGCTGGACAACCACGGCTGGCAGGCAGTGGTGCTGACGATCGCCACCAGCGCCACCTCGATCGTGGCGCTGACCAGCTCGCACGCGCCGCCGCGGCTGGTGCGCTTGGCGATCTGGGCCTCGGGACTGACGATCTTCCTCGCGGCGCTCGCCGCCGCCTCCGACGAGCGCACCTGGCTCAACTTCGCCTCGGCGGTCCAGATCACTCTGTTGGCGATCGCGATGGCGGCGGTGCTGCGCCGGGTCGTGACCGCGGCCGAGGTCGGGTTCAGCACGATCCTCGGCGCGATCAGCGTCTACACCGTGCTGGGGATCCTCTTCACCTTTCTCTACGGGACGATCGATCGGATCCAGGGCACGCCGTTCTTCGAAGGGGTCGCCCACCCCGACGGCAGCGACTTCCTCTTCTTCAGCTACACGACGCTGACCACCACCGGCTTCGGCGACCTCGTTCCCGGCGGCCAGCCGGGGCGGATGCTCTCCGGGCTGGAGATGATGGCCGGCCAGATCTTCCTCGTCACCCTCGTCGCCGGCCTGGTCAGTCTCTGGCGCCCCGGCGAGGCGCTGCGGCGGCGACAGGAGCGACGCTCCGAAGGTTGAGTGGCCGCGGAATTAGGCGCCCCCGCGCCGGGCCGAGGCCGCGGCGACGGGGGCTTAGCGCCTGGCACAAGTTCGACGTTTCCCCTGCCAGGTGGCTCTCGCCGTGGCGAACTTGTCGATGTCGCTGATGGCCGCCGGGGGTGGCAAATACTCTCCCGGTACCGCAACACCGGTCCGAACCATCTGTTTCGGACGGTGTGAGTCATACCAACAGCCGGTCATCGATGTCAAGCAAGCCCCGACTCTCAGCCACCTCTTACATCGTCCTCAGCCTGATCGGCGCCGCCGGCGAGGCGACGCCCTACGACCTCAAGCGGGCGGTCGCGACAACGCTCGGAAACTTCTGGTCGGTGCCGCACGCGCAGGTCTACGCGGAGCCCGAGCGCCTCGCTGCACAAGGTTTCCTCAGCGAGCGGCGCGAGAAGGGCGGACGTCGCCGCCGCAACTACAAGCTGACCGCGAAGGGCGAGGAGGCGCTGCGGGCCTGGCTGGCCGAACCAACCGACGAGATGGCCGAGCTGCGCGACCCGGGCATCCTCAAGCTCTTCTTCGGCGGCGACCCCAGGGCGCTTGCCGCCGCCCAGCTCTCGGTGCACCGCCGGCGCCTGGCGCTGCTCGAGGAACTGGCGGAGCGGATCGACGGCCAGGCGCCGACCGGGGCCGAGCTCTCACTGCTGGCCGGGGTCGGCCACGAGCGCGAGTGGGTGCGGTTCTGGGAGGCGGTCGAGCAGGGCGAGCGGCCCTGAGCTAATCCGAGAGCTCGACGCGCTCGATCGTCTGCGGCTCGAGCGGCTTGTCGGAGGCGTCGGTCGGGGTCGACTCGATCGCGTCGACGACGTCCATGCCGTCGGTGACGGTGCCGAAGACGGTGTGCTTGCCGTCCAACCACGGGGCCGCCCCGGTGGTGACGATGAAGAACTGCGAACCGTTGGTGTTGGGACCCGCATTGGCCATCGCCAAGGCCCCGCGCACGACCTTGTGGTCGTTGAACTCGTCCTCGAAGGTGTAGCCGGGACCGCCGGTGCCAGTGCCCTCCGGGCAGCCGCCCTGGATCATGAAGTCCGGAATGATGCGGTGGAAGACGAGGGTGTCGTAGAAGCCGTCGGCGGCGAGCTTGCGGAAGTTCTCGACGGTCTTCGGCGCCTCGTCGTCGTGTAGCTCGAGCACGATCGGGCCGGCGCTGGTGTGAAGGGTTGCCTGCGACATCGGCCACCACCCTACCGACCGCGGACGCTGACCGTGATTGGGCGCGAGGAACCCGGCGCGTAGGGCCAGCGCTCCTCCGCCAGCGCCGTCGCCCGCAGCCGGATCGAGGCCGTGCCGTCGACGTAGCGGAAGCGATAGCGGGCGCGGAAGCGGCCGCCGTGATCGCTGCGGGTGACGAGTACCGGGCGCCAGCGCCCGGTCGCCGACTCCAGATACTGGATCGCGACCAGCTTGCCGCGCCGGGGGATCGCGGCACCGCGCTTGCGGACCCGGCCGCTGAGGTGGACCACCTGCCCGGTCCGCAGCGCCGCCGGCGCGGCGCCGAGCGAGACGCCGGTCCGGACCCGAAGGTCGAGCGCGGCGCGGCGGGCCGGCGCGAGGCCGCCGTCGCCGGGGAAGACAACGGAGATGCGTCGCGACGGGCCGGGCTCGAGCCGCAATCCGAAGCCACCGCGCTTGCCGGTGGTAGCGGCCGCGGTCGTCGCGGAGACCAGGGCTCCGTGCGACGGGCGGACGACGATCCGCAGCTCGCGCCCGGGAACACCGGCGCCGGCGACGCGGGTGAGGCGGCCGCTGAGCAGCGCCGGGGCCCCGAAGGGGACCGTCAGCGCGTCGCCGCGGCCGTGCCCACCACGGAGCCGGGCGAAGAGGCGCGTCTTCGCGCGCTGCGGCCCGGACTTGTCTGCCGACACGGCGCGGTTCGGGGCCACGGTGCCCGGCGTTTTGCGGATCGCCATCTCGGTTCCATCGGCGCGCAGCGTGGTCGTGTTGGCGTTGCCGGCGGCATCGGCCGCGACGGCGCGGAAAATGTAGGAGCCGGGAGCGAGCTCGGGGGTGCGGGAGGAGAGGACGGCGCGGTCGGCCGCCTCGGCCTGCAGCTTGGTCGGCAACTCCGTCCACTCCTCGACGCCGAGCCGGCGGTAGGAGATCGTCCCCCTGGCGGGGCCGGAATGGGCGTCGGCGACCGTCGCCCGGATCTGCTCGGGCGCGCCGCCGCCGTCGGTCGCGAAGGCGACGCCCGGCGGCACGTCGTCGAAGCGGAGCGGGATCTCGACCGCCGTCGGGGGCGAGTCGTTGCCGGCTTCGTCGCGCAGCCAGAGCTGGAGCGAGTAGGCGCCCGCCGCCGGCACCGCGAGATCGGGAAGCGCGGCGATTCCGCGAGCGCCGGCCAGCTTGACCCCGGAGTCGTAGCCGCCCGGTCCGGTGACGCGCCAGAGCGCGGCCGCGATCGGGCTGGCGGGGCCCTGGTCGGGATTCGCCCAGGAGAGGTCGAAGTCATCGACCCGGCGCCAGCCCTCGCCGCCGGCGACTGCGACGGATCGCGGCGAGGCCGGTGGGTTGTTGTCGATCAGCACCGCGCGCTCGGGCGCGCAGGCGACGTTGCCGGCGAAATCGGCGGTGCAGTGGGAGAGGGCGTGGGCGCCGTCGCTGAAGCGGCCGGTGTCGATCGTCAAGGTGCCGGAGACGTTGGTCAGGCAGGGCTGCATCCGGGTTCCGCGCCACTCGCCGTCGATGAATGCCTGCTCGCACGGGTATTCGGCCTGGCCGATGCGACCGGCGTCGATCATCGTGTCGCCGTAGCGGACACCGCTGCCCGCGTCGTAGCCGGCGAAGGCGACGAACTGGGCGCCGCGGCGCCAGCCGCCGTCGGTGAGGTCGCCGCCGGTGATCCAAGCCCCCGGCGGTACGCCGTCGTCGATCGTCAGGTTCACGGACCGCAGCCCCGACCACGAGCCCGGGCCGAGCGCGCACCACTTCGTGTCGGCCCGGGCGCAGAGCAGCCGGTCCTCGAGCGCGGGCACCGAAGGCGTGAAGGTGTTGACGAATTCGCGCGGCGTGGTGTCGGTGCCCGCCGTGGTCAGGAACGGTGCGAAATCGCCGGCGACGGCGGCTCCGAGGCGCTGCTCGAAGCCGTCGTGCAGGGTGTGCCACCAGGTGCCGCGGACCTGGCGAATGTTCGTGGTCGGCGGTGCCACCCAGCGCCAGCGCGCGAAGCGGTTGCCGGTGACGCTGTCCTGATCCTCGCGCGTGAAGCTCTTCATGTGGGCGCCGTCGCCGGCACAAAAGGCGTCCGGCCGGAACTTGGCGCCGCCGGTGCTGTCCCACCAGTCGGCATCGGCGCCGACGTTCCAGCCGCACTGGGCGACCGAGTAGAAGCCCGCCCGCGCCTCCGCCGCCGCCAGCAGCAGCATCGCCACCGCCAGCCCGATCCCCATCGCCAGCAGCCGCGCCAGACCCCGCGTCCCAGACATCCCACCCTCCGTTCGCTCGCTTGCGTACGGGGCGCCAAGGCGCGGGCGAGGCCGGACTCTCCCCCTCCCAGAGGAGGCCGGCGGGTGCCGGGTGCATGCCTTTGCGAGAATGGCCGCGATGGCACTTCCGACCAAGGATCAGATCACCGAGCAGCTGCGCGCGGTCATCGACCCGGAGCTGCGCCGCTCGATCGTCGAGCTCGGCATGGTGCGCTCGATCGATATCCAGGAGAGCGGCCGCGTCGAGGTCATCGTCTCGCTGACCACCGCCGGCTGCCCGATCCGCTCCCACTTCGAACAGGCGGTTGCCCGCCAAGTCTCCGAGCTGGACGGCGTGACCTCGGTCGGGGTCGGTTTCGACGTCCTCTCCGACGACGAGAAAGGCGCGCTGCAGCAGACCCTCGGCCGCGGCAAGCTGCCGCAGGGGGCGCTGGCCAAGGTCAAGAACGTGATCTGCATCTCCTCCGGCAAGGGCGGCGTCGGCAAGTCGACGATGACCGCCAACCTGGCGGCGGCACTGACCGCCGAAGGCCACCCTTCCGGTGCCCTCGACGCCGACGTCTACGGCTACTCGATCCCGCGCATGCTCGGCGTCAACCACAAACCCGAGGTGAACGGCGAGCGCAAAATCCTGCCGCTGGACAGCCCCAGCGGGGTCAAGGTGATGTCGATCGGCTTCTTCGTCGAGGACAACGCCGCGGTCGTCTGGCGCGGGCCGATGCTGCACAAGGCGATCCAGCAGTTCCTCGAGGATGTCGCCTGGGACGAGCTGGAGTACCTGCTGCTGGACCTGCCCCCCGGCACCGGCGACGTCTCGATGACGCTCGCCCAGCTGCTGCCGCAGGCCAAGTTCGTCGTCGTCACGACGCCGCAGCCGGCGGCCCAGTCAGTGGCCCGGCGCGGGGCCGAGATGGCGGCCAAATTCGACCTCGAGATCCTCGGCGTGATCGAGAACATGTCCGGCTTCACGACGCCGGACGGGGAGCGCTTCACGATCTTCGGCGAGGGTGGCGGCCAACTGCTGGCCGACGAGCTCGACGTGCCATTGCTGGGCAAGGTGCCGCTGTCGGAGCCGCTGCGCGAGCACGCCGACGCCGGCACCCCGCTGGTCACCGCCGAGCCCGACGCCCCCGCCTCACAGGCGATCCGCCAAGCCGCCCGCGGCATCATCGCCGCGACGCCGCAGGACCTGCCGGTGCTGCAGGCGACCCCCAGCCCCGCCGAAGCGCCGCCGGTCAGCGGGACGCCGCTTCCCGTCGTTCAGTAGCGACGAACCGCCGCGAGACTAAGCAGAGTCAGGGAGGGACCTGGGGAGCCTGGGGGCGAATTGAGTCGCGCCCGCTGCGCGGGCGGCTCCGGAGGTTGGTGCGCGCCTATGGCGCGCAGATGACAGATTGCATTTCGCCGCTTCGCGGACATTCGCCCCCAGGCTCCCCAGGTCCCTCCAACGACCGCACTATCGAGACGGTCGAAGGTGCGGACCCCTCAGCCAGAAGGCGCGCCCCACACCTTTGCGGATAGGTACCCAGGGTCCTTGCGTCCGTGGGTGACGGTCCGTTGGCCGGGTGTCGCTACTCCCCCGTAGGAATGTCGCGAAGCGGCGGAAATGCAATCCGATATCTGCGCGCCATAGGCGCGCTCCAACCCCCGGAGCAGCACCCGCAGGGTGCGCGACCTAATTCCGGAGGGGGAGTAGCGACACCCGGCCCCCACACCTTCCCCGCACAAAAAAAGGCCGCCCGGAGGCGGCCTTTCGAAGCTCGTAAGAGGCGCGGCTAAGCAGCCTTGCTCTTGAAGTAGTTCGCGTTGATCTCCGCGTATTTGGCCCACTCGGCCGGGAGCTGGTCCTCGGCGAAGCAGGCGTCCACCGGGCAGGCCTCGACACAGGCATCGCAGTCGATGCACTCGTCCGGGTCGATGTAGAGCATCTCGACCGAGTCGTAGTCGGGCTCGTCCGGCGTCGGGTGGATGCAGTCGACAGGGCACACCTCGACACACGAGTTGTCCTTCTGACCGATGCATGGCTCGGCGATGACGTAGGTCATTGGAATGCTTCTCCTAAGTCGGTTTCCGGGTGCCCGCCGGGGACCCCGGCCAAGCGCGAACGACCATTTTACGGATTGCCCGCGGCGCCGCCTTGCCGCTGCGCCAGATATAGCCATAAATCATCTTGAGCAAGGGCGATCGGGGCTCTATCGTGCCGTCTCGTGCCTCGTCCGGGCCTCTGCATACTCGCTGTCACCTCGGCGCTATTGCTGGCGCCTTCCGCTGCCTCGGCGCTGGAAGAGGGCCATGAACCGCTGAGCGGAGCGCCGGCGACGACGGTGGCCGGCTTCGTGCCGGGCGCGGTGATCGTGCAGTGGTCGGCCGCCGCCGGCCACGCCGATCGGGTCGACGCGCGCAAGTGCGCCGACGTCAGCTTCGCCGCCGACCTCGGCAACCGGACCTTCCAACTGGTCGAAACCGAACCCGGCCAGACGGCGCCGGAGGCCGTAGCCGAACTCGAAGCCGACCCGGCGGTGGCGGTGGCCGAACGCGACACCTACCGCAGCCTCCACGCCGTTCCCAACGACCCGCTCTTCGGTCAGCTCTGGGGGCTGCGGAACGAAGGCCTGGGGATCGACGGAGCGTCCAGCGCTCTCGCCGGGGCCGACGTCAACGCGGTCGCGGCCTGGGACCGTACGGTCGGCACCCCGACGACGGTCGTCGCCGACATCGACACCGGCTATCGCTTCGATCATCCCGACCTCGCCAACGTCGCCTGGACCAACGCCGTGGAGGCGAGCGGCGTGCCCGGCGTCGACGACGACGCCGACGGGATCGTCGACGACATCCACGGCGCCGATTTCATCGGCAACAACGGGGAAGCGGCGAGCACCGACGGCGACCCCAGCGACGAAGATCTGCTCACGGGCGGGCACGGCGTCCACACCGCCGGCACGATCGGCGCCCAGGGGAACAACGGCGTCGGCATCACCGGGGTCGCCCAGAACGTCCGCATCATGCCGTTGCGCGTCTGCTCCCGCTTCCCCGCATTGGAAGACGGTCGCTGCCGGGGGGCCTCGATCGTCGCGGCGATCAACTACGCGGCGGCGAAGGGCGCCCGGGTCGCGAACATGTCGCTGGGCGGAAACACGTTCTCCCAGACCGAAGTCAACGCCCTCGCGGCGGCGAAGGAAACGCTGTTCGTGATCTCGGCCGGCAACGACGGCTCCGACAACGACGGTGGCGGCGCGGCCCCGGCCGGTCACCACTACCCCTGCGACTACGTGCCGCCCGTCCAGGCGTCGCCCGCTGTCCCGGGCGCGATCGACAACGTCGTCTGCGTCGCCGCGACCGACCAGGCCGACCAACTCGCGGGCTTTTCCGACTGGGGGGCGAGCTCCGTCGACCTTGCCGCACCGGGCACGGAGGTCCTCAGCACCTACCCCTTCACCACCCAGCTCGAAGACACCTTCACGGTCGACGACTTCGCCACCAAGTGGCCCGCGACCGGTGCCAGTGGCGGTTTCGAGCGCACCAACCAGGCACCGTTGACCTCGTTCGGGATGACCGACTCGAGCGGCGCCCCGGTCGCCGGCAGTGTGCGCGAGACCACCTCGGCGGCGATCGCGGTGCCGGCCAACGGCGGCTGCAGGCTGACCCAGACGCGGCGCGTCGTCCTCAGCGGTGGCGAGCAGTACCGCTACTCGGTGCTGCTCAACGGCGTCGAGCTGACTTCGTCGTCGCCGGCGAGCACCGCCGGCTCAGGTCTCGAGCGGCGCTTCCTCGACCTGCCCGCCGGCATCAAAGCGGGTGGCTCGGTGCAGGTCCGGTTCCGCTTCACCGCCGGGGCCAGCCCGTCGCCCACGGCGGGCGTCTGGCTCGACGGCATCTCGCTCGTCTGCTCGCAGGCACTCGGACAGGCATCGGCGTACGGATTCCTCCAGGGCACCTCGATGGCGGCCCCGCACGTGAGCGGGGCCGCCGGCCTGCTTTTCTCGCGGGTACCCGCGGCCAGCGTCACCCAGGTGCGGAACGCTCTGCTGGCGGGGACCGATGCGATCCCGTCGCAGGCGGGCCTGACCACGACCGGAGGGCGCCTGGACATCCCGAAGGCCCTCGACAGCCTCGAAGGCGTGTCCGTGGATCACACCCCCCCGGCCAACCCGATTCTCTCCGGCACGGTGCCGGAATCCGGTTCCAACGACAACCACCCGCGGATCAAGGGATCGGCCGAGGTCGGGGCGACCGTGACCCTGTTCAAGGGCCTGGCGTGCGCCGGGCCGCCGATCGCGAGCGGGACGGCAGCGGAACTGGCAGGTGCCGGAATTCAGGTCGCGGTGCCCGACAACACGATCACCTTCTTCACCGCGACCGCGACCGACGCGGCGCAGAACAGGTCGGCCTGCTCCGCTGCCACTTCCTACCTGGAGGACACCCCGCCGCCCACTGAAGGCGGAGGCGGAACTGGAGGTGGAGGCGGCGGCGGGAACAGCGGTGGCGGCGGGGGATCGACCCCTCCCGCAGCCGGCGGATCCGCTTCCCCGCCCCCCTCGGGCGGGTGCAAAGTCCCCAACCTCGCCGGGCTCTCGCTCGCCAAGGCCAAGTCGGCGCTCGCCGGAGCCCACTGCATGCTGGGCAAGGTGACGCAGCCGAAAGCGAGGAAAGGCCGCAAGCTCGGTGCCCTCGTCGTCAAGTCCTCGAGCCCGGCTGCCGGAAGCAGCACCACCGGGGCGGTTGCCCTCACCCTCGGCCCGAAGCCGAAAGTGCATCGCCACTAGCATCGGCAGCTCATGCTGCTGCTGACGGGAGCAACCGGGAGCATCGGGTCGCGGCTGCTGCCGCTGCTGCTGGAGAGCGGCGAGGACGTGCGCTGCCTGGTCCGCGAGCCACGGCGACTAGGGGCGCGGCGGGTCGACGTGCAGATCGCCCTCGGCGACCTTGGCGAGATGTCCGACCCCTACCTGGTGCGGCAGGCGCTGCGCGGGGTCGACACCGTGATCCACCTGGCGGCGACGATCCGCGACCAGCCGCCGAAGCGGATCGAGGAGCTGAACGGGCTGGCGACGGTGCGGTTGCTGCGGGCGGCCGAGCGCAGCGGTGTCGAGCGCTTCCACTTCTTCAGCGCCCTCGACGCCTTCGCCGCCCAGCGCACCCGCTTCTTCCGCGCCAAGTGGCTGGCCGAGCAGGCCGTCGCCTCCTCGCCGCTGCGGACCACTGTCTTCGCGCCCTCGATCGTCTACGACCACAGCGACCCCTGGATCACCCTGCTGCGCCGCTTCTCGTTCCTGCCGGTGCTGCCGGTGTCCGGCACCGGCCGCGGCGAGTTCCAGCCGATCTGGGCGGAGGACGTGGCCCGCTGCGTTGTCGCCGCGCTGAAGGGCGAGGCGGGGCCGCGCTACGAGCTGGCCGGCCCGGAGACACTCAGCTACGACCAGATGTCGGACCTGGTCAGCCGCATCGCCGGCCGGCCGCGGCCGCTGGTCCACATGCCGCTGCCATTGGTCCGCGCCGGGCTGATCGGGCTCCGCTCCGTTTTCGGCGAGGCCGTGTTTGCAACCTGGGAGGAGGCCGAGTTGATGGAGGTCTCCATGGTCAGCGAGCGCGGCACGGCCGACGTGCAGGCGCTCGGAGTCGAGCCGCGAAGGATGAGCGATGTCCTGGAGGGCCCTTAGTCGAGCTGTTGCGCTGGCGACCGTGGTCGCGTTGCTCGGCAGCGCCCAGGCGGGAGCAGTGACCCTGGTGCCGCCGAAGCCGAGCGTCTTCCTCGGCGTCAGCGACCAGGGCAGCACGCAGGCGTTCAACGAATTCGCCGAATACACCGCCAAGCGCCCGGCGCTGCTGCAGACCTTCCACCCCTGGGGCAACAGCCTCAACGCCGCCTTCGAACGCTGGCGCGAAACCGGGACGCGGCCGATCCTGGCGATCTCGACCGCCGACGACCAGACCCTGGCCGAGATCATCACCCCGGAACAGATCGCCCTCGGGGCCGGGGACGACTACCTGCTGCAGCTGAACGACTTCTTCGCCAAAAAAGGACTGCCGGCCTACATCCGCCCCCTCGGCGAGCCCAACCGCTGCCTCAACCTCTGGTCGGCGGTCAATTGCGACGGCAGCCAGAAAGGCGGCGCCCACAGCACCGGCTGGTACAAGCAGGCCTTCCGCCGCATCGCCGCGATCGTCCGCGGCGGCCAGACGCTGGAAGGGATCAACCTGACCCTGGCCGAAATCGGCCTGCCACCGCTGAACCGGACCAAGGGGCCAAACCCCGAAAGCCTGCCGGCGGCGCCGGTGAGCATCGTCTGGAGCCCGCTGCCGGGCGGCTCGCCGCGGGTCAAAGGCAACTTCCCCGGCAACTACTGGCCCGGCAGCCGCTGGGTCGACTGGGTCGGCACCGACTTCTACTCGCAGTATCCGGTCTGGGAAGACCTCAACCGCTTCTACGCCGGCAAGCAGTGGAAGGGCAAGCCGGTCGCGGTCACCGAGTGGGCGGTCTCGGCGATCGACGAACCGCGCTTCGTCAAACAGCTGGTCGCCTGGGTCGTGAAGCACCAGCGGGTGCGGATGCTCGTCTACTACGACGGCGTCGGGCCCGGCAACCAGTACGACCTCAAGCTCTACCCGCGCACCTCCAACACCCTGCGCCTGAAGATCCGCCGCGCCAACTTCCTCTCCTACGCCGACTACAACGCCGGCCTGCTGCCGCCGCTGCCGCCGAAGCCGAAGAAGACGCCGGTCAAGAAGCCGACGCCGGTCCCAGTTCCGACCCCGACGCCGGAACCGGTGCCGACGCCCACGCCCGAACCGACGCCGGTACCCGTCCCGACCCCGGAACCGACTCCGTAGTCCAAAAAAAGAGGGCCCCGGCGCGGTGCCGGGGCCCTCTGAACAGCGGTCGCGGAAGGCGACTTACATCATGCCGCCCATGTCCGGCATACCGCCGGGCATGCCGCCACCGGCGCCACCCTCCTCGGGCGGCTCGGCGATGATCGCCTCCGTCACGAGGATGTTCTTGGCGATCGAGGCCGCGTTCTGCAGGGCAGAACGGGTGACCATGGTCGGGTCGATGACGCCGGCCTTGATCAGGTCGCCGTACTCGCCGTTGGCCGCGTTCAGGCCTTCGCCCGGCTTGAGGTCACGGACGGCGTTGACGACGACCGAGCCCTCCAGGCCGGAGTTCTCGGCGATCTGACGGACCGGCTCCTCGAGCGAGCGGTGGATGATCCGGGCGCCGGTGCGCTCGTCCGGGTCGTCGACCAGCTTGTCCGGGTCCAGGCCCGACTGGGCGTTGAGCAGCGCCACGCCGCCACCCGGGACGACGCCCTCCTCGAGGGCGGCACGGGTCGCCTGCAGCGCGTCCTCGACGCGGTGCTTTTTCTCCTTCATCTCGGTCTCGGTGGCGGCGCCGACCTTGACCACGGCGACACCTCCGGCGAGCTTCGCGAGGCGCTCCTGGAGCTTCTCGCGATCGAAGTCGGAGTCGGTGTTCTCGATCTCCTGTTTGATCTGCTTGATCCGGCCCTTGATGTCGTCGGCGCCACCGGAACCGTCGATGATCGTGGTCGTGTCCTTGGAGACGACGACGCGGCGGGCTTTGCCGAGCTGGTCGATCTGGGTGTTCTCGAGTTTGAGGCCCATCTCCTCGGTGATGACCTCGCCGCCGGTGAGAACGGCGATGTCCTCGAGCATCCGCTTGCGGCGGTCGCCAAAGCCGGGGGCTTTGACGGCGACACCGGTGAAGGTGCCCCGCAGCTTGTTCACGACCAGGGTCGCCAGGCACTCGCCCTCGACGTCCTCGGCCACGATCAGCAGCGGCTTGCCGCCCTGCATGACCGCCTCCAGCACCGGCAGGATGTCCCGCACGGAGCCGATTTTCTGGTTGGCGATGAGGATGTAGGGGTCCTCGAGCACGGCCTCCATACGGTCCTGATCGGTGACCATGTAGGGCGAGATGTAGCCCTTGTCGAACTGCATGCCCTCGGTGAACTCCAGCTCCATGCCGAAGGTCTGACCCTCCTCGACGTTGACGACGCCGTCCTTGCCGACCTTCTCGATCGCGTCGGCGATGACGTTGCCGATCTCGTCGTCAGCAGCGGAGATGGCGGCGACACGAGCGATCTGCTCCTTGCCGGCGACCTCTTTGGACTGCTTGTCGCGGAGGTTGTCGACGACCTCGTCGACAGCCTTCTCGATGCCGCGGCGCAGCGCCAGCGGGTTGGCGCCGGCGGCCACGTTCTTCAGCCCCTGGCGGACGATGATCTGGGCCAGCAGGGTCGCCGTCGTGGTGCCGTCGCCGGCCACGTCGTTGGTCGCCGTGGCGACCTCGCGGACGAGCTGGGCGCCCTGGTTCTCGAAGACGTCCTCAACCTCGACCTCGCGGGCGATGGTGACTCCGTCATTGGTGATCGTCGGTGCGCCGAACTTTTTGTCGAGCACGACGTAACGGCCTTTGGGGCCGAGGGTGACCTTGACTGCGTTGGCGACGGCGTCGACGCCGGCCTGCAGTGCCCCCCTCGCCTCCTCTGCGTACTTCAGCTCCTTATGAGCCATGTGTATTCAGTCCTCCTTGGTTCTTCTAAGTCCGATGGACGCCGGCTAGCTGAGCTTCGCCAGCACGTCCGACTCGCGTAGGACGAGCAGGTCGTCCCCCTCGACGGTCACCTCGGTGCCTCCATATTTGGAGTAGAGGACCTCGTCGCCCTCCGAGATGTCGAGGGGGCGGCGGCTGCCGTCCTCGTTGATGGCGCCATCGCCGACGGCGATGACCTTGCCCTTCTGCGGCTTCTCCTTGGCGGTGTCGGGGAGGACGATGCCGCTAGCGGTCGTCGCCTCCTCCTCGATCGCCTTGACGATCAGCCGGTCCCCGAGGGGCTTCAGCTTCATCCGTGAACCTCCGTTATCGGTGCGTGTTTTACTGGCAAAAGTCAGGTATTCCGCCTGCAGAGCCAAATTTGGCTTTCTGGGCGGGATTGGCACTCTGATGGTGGGAGTGCCAACACCCGAAAAGATAGCGAGGTCAGTCGCTCGCCAGCAACCTGCAGCCGAGCAGGCGGGCGATTCCCTCGCCGCCGCGGGCCATCACCCAGTCGTGGTTCCACTCGAACGCGGGCCGCAGCAGCGGCGCCATCCGGTTCATCCAGGGCCTGGTCGTCTTCACATTCCACTCATAGAGAACCGCGGTGATGCCGCCCTGCTCGTAGAGGCGCCAGCGGCCGACCCCCTCCAGCTCGCCGACCGCGTGGCCTTCGAGCAGGTGCGGATGCTCGACCCGGGTCGTCGTCACCTCGAACTCGACCCGGTAGGGCAGCAGGCTCTTCCAGACCATGCGGGAGACGGTGCCGACGTCGCCGCCGTCGGGGCCGGCCTTCACTTCCTCGGCCGCCTCCACCCCGCGCCACCACCGTGGCCAGCGTTCCTGGTCGTGGAGCGCCTCCCAGACCGGCTGGCGCGGCGAATCGAGCAGCCAGGTCGTGAGGAAGGCGTACTCGGCCATCGGCGCCTCAGTTGCGGTGCGGCGTCTCCCCGTTGCCGATGTGGGGCTTCGGCGACTCGGTGATCTGCGAGAAGCGGATCACGGTGACGGCGTCGTCTTCGAGGATCGGCCGGCTGTAGATCTGCTCGAGGAACTTGCGCTCGTCCTCGAGCCGGCGGAACTCGGGGTTGTCGTGCTCGATGTCGCGCCGGGAGAGCTCTTCGAGCTTCTTCACTTCGACGTCGTCGATCACCGCCGAGAAGATCTTCTCGCGCGGGCTGTGGCGGAACCCGACCGTGACCCAGACCACCTGGCCACGCTCGTACTTGCCGCTCTTGTCGCCAAGCCGGATCGTCGCCGTCTTGCGCCCACGCTTGAGCTGGTCGACGAAGACCGCGGAGTAGAAGTTCAAGACATAGGTGCCGCCCTTCATGCGCCGCGAGCGTATCGGACGGCGTGATCCTGGCGGTTGCCGCGTGTCTGGACCGCTGTGCCACCCGACCGTCTGGACACCTGTTCTACCCAAATATGGGAACCATTCGAGTTTTCGCGGATGGAGCCGATGTGAGGAGTCGTGGTCGCCACTCGCATCCAGCTCCGATCGTTTGCCTTCGCTCTCGCCTGCGCCTGCGGGCTGCTGCTGGTGCCGCTGGCCGGCTCCGCCGCGGCGATGAGCTGCAACGGCAAGCAGGTGACGATCATGGGCACGGCCGGGAACGACAACATCGTCGGCAAGAAGGCCAGCGACGTGATCTACGGCGGTGGTGGCGACGACGTCATCACCGGCGGGCCCAACGGCAACGACACGATCTGCGGCGGGCCCGGCAACGACTCGATCCACGCCGGCCGCGGCTTCGACTCGGTCTTCGGCGAAGAGGGCGAGGACCAGCTGTTCGGCGAAACCGGCTCCGACATGATCGACGGCGGTGGCGGCGACGACACCCTCAACGGCGCCAAGGGCGCCGACGCCCTCCATGGCGGGCCGGGCAACGATGCCCTGCTCGGCTCCAAGGGCCCTGACACGCTCGGCGGCGACGCCGGCTCGGACTTCGTCGACGGCCAGCAGGGCAGCGACGAGATCGACGGTGGCGGCGACGGCGATCAGCTGTTCGGCGACAAGGGCAACGACCAGATCGACGGTGGCGCCGGCGACGACAAGGTCGACGGCGGTGCCGGCGACGACAGCGACCTCGACGGCGGCGGCGGCTCCGACACGGTCGTCGGCGGGGCCGGCACCGACGTCGCCACCGGTGGCGACGGCGACCACGACGTGGTCCGCGGCGACGCCGGCACCGACACCCTCTCCGGCGGCGGCGGCGCCGACGACATCGTCTCCTACGCCACCGCCACCCGCGGTGGCGTCCAGGTCAGCCTCGGCGCCAACAAGGCCAAAGGCGACGGCCACGACGACCTCGAGGGCTTCGAGGACGTGGTCGGCTCCCCCCAGGGCGACACGATCGTCGGCGATGGCGCCGCCAACAAGCTCGACGGCGGGGTCGGCGACGACACGCTCGAGGGCGGCGGCGGGGGCGGCATCGCCTACGGCGGGCCGGGCACCGACAGCTGCAGCGGCTTTGGCACCGAAGACTCCTGCGGGCCCGAAATCGGCCCGCCGCCCGGAGCGGCCTTCGTGATCCTCAACCAGGGCCTCGACGGCGCCAGCCTCGTCATCCAGGGCGGTAGCGGCCCCGACCGCATGCAGATCGCCCGCAACGGCAGCTGGTCGGTCAGCGACGACCAGCCCGTTTACGCCGGCGACGGCTGCGAGAACCCCGGCGGCAGCACCGGCTCGGTCAGCTGCGCCGGCGACGCGGCGCTGGTGGTGGTCACCGGGGGCGACGGCGACGACGACCTCGCGATCGGCAACGGCCTCCCCGGCGACGCCAAGGTGCGGATCAACGGCAACGGCGGCAGCGACCACCTCTCCGGCGGCCCCGAGGACGACGTGCTGGAAGCGGGCGAGAACTACAACGGCCCCGACAACGGCAGCGACGTGCTCGACGGCAACGGCGGCAACGACGTCCTCTACGCCGACCCGGGCGGCGACCAGCTCAACGGCGGCGACGGCGAGGACCTGCTCGTCTCCTCGGTGGTGACCTGCCAGGGCCACCGCTTCGACGGCGGCGCCGGCGAGGACACCGTCTCCTACGCCCGCTCCAACGACAGCCTGCGGATCACCCTGAACGGGACCGGCGGCCCCGACGGCTGCGGCAACCCCGACCAGATCCTCGGCGACAACGAGAGCCTGGAGGGATCCGACGGCCCCGACGTGATCACCGGCGACGGCGGCGAGAACAGCCTGCTCGGCCACCTCGGCGCCGACACCTTCTTCGGCCGCGGCGGCGACGACTTCATCGACGCCGCCGACGGCCAGCGCGACAAACAGATCGTCTGCGGTGGCGACAGCGGCGACGAAGTCGTCAAGGACGGGGCCGACCCGACCACGGGGTGCAGCGGATCATCCGGTGCAGCGGGCCGCCGCGCCCGGCACCGCTAAGCCGCTCCGGCGCCCCTAGAACCCCTCCTCGCCGACCAGGGGGACGAAGCGACAGGGCCCGATGGTCTCGGCCTCGACCCGCTCGCCACGGCGCCGCAGCAGCGTCAGCATGTCGGTGTCGTCCTCGGCGGCTATCGGGACCACCATGCGGGCGCCCTCGGCGAGCTGGCCAATCAGCGCCGGCGGCGGCGCCGGGGCGGCGGCGTGGACGGCGATCGCCTCGTAGGGCGCCCGCTCGGGGACACCGCGGCTGCCGTCGCCGACCGCCAGCTCGACGTTGGCGACGGCAAGCGAAGTGAGCGTTTCGCGCGCCGCCAGCGCCAGCGGCCGGTGGCGCTCGATGCTGATCACCTCCCCCGCCAGCAGCGCAAGGACGCAGGCCGAGTAGCCGGAGCCGGTGCCGACCTCGAGAACCCGCTCGCCGCCGCGCAGCTCCAGCGCCTGGCAGATCGCGGCGACGATCCAGGGCTGGGAGATCGTCTGCCGCTCGGCGATCGGCAGTGCCGAGTCGGCGTAGGCGCGATGGCGCAGCCGCGGCGGCACGAAGGCCTCGCGCGGCACCTCGCCCATCGCCGCCAGTACCCGCTCGTCCTCGATCCCGCGACCGCGCAGCTGGCGCTCCACCATCCGCGCGCGGAGGGCGGCGAAGTCGGCCACGACCCCGCCCCTAGAAGATGTAGTTGCCGAGCTTGCTCGAGTCCACGATGGTGACCCGGCCGCGGCCGGAGCGGACGACGCCGGCGCGCTCGAGGTCGGCGAGGAAGCGGCTGACGCTCTCGCGCGAGGTGCCGGCGAGCTGGGCCAGGTCGGCCTGGTTCATCCGGATCGTCACCTCTCCCGCCTCGCCACTGCGCGTTTCCGAGACCAGCTGCGAGAGCACGCCGGCAACTCGGCTCGGCACCGTCTGGAAGGACTGGCGGGAGATCCGCTCGTTGGCCGCGCGCAGGCGCCGCACCAGCGCCGCCACCAGCTTCAGCGAGATCTCCGGGTGGCGGGCCAGCAGTGCCTTCACGTCGGTCGCCGGCAGCGCCAGAAGCTCGCCGTCGCTGAGCGCTTCGGCGCTGGCCGAACGCAGGTCGCCGTCGAGCATCGCCAGCTCGCCGAAGACCTCGCCGGGACCGAGCGTGGCAAGCGTGATCGCGCGCCCATCGGAGTGCTCGCGGGTGACCCGGAAGCTGCCCTCGCGGACGATGTAACAGGCGTCGGAGCGATCGCCCTCGTGGAAGACGCGGGTCCCGGCCGGGAAGGAGCGCGGCACGGCGACGCGCGAGAAACGCTCCAGCTCCTCGGCTTCGAGGTCGGCGAAGAGCGGCACGCTCCTCAGCAGCTCGGCGCTGGTCTCAACCCCCTCCACGACTTTGATTATCCCAGTGTGAGGCGGTTGGTCGGCTTTGTCGGCGCTCGAACTGCGCCTTTGGGTCCCACTGCAACCCAAAGGCGCAGTTGGATCCCGTCAGGCGGAGGCGGTCAGTTTGCGCGGGCCGCGAGAGAATCCGGCGCCGATCAGCGCCCCCTCGTGGCCGGAGCCGATCACCGCCTCGCCGTCGAGTTTCTCGACCGCGAGTTTGGCCAGGCGGCCGGCGCTGACCTCGGCGGCGAGCGCCCGCATCGCCGCTTCCAGCTCCGCCCCCTCGAGTTGCTGCAGGCGCAGGATGCCGCGGCCGCCGCGCTCGAGGAAGACGACCGGCTCGCCGTCGCGCAGCAGCAGGTGGGCGCCCGGGGTACGGCCGGGGCGGCGGCCGCTCTCCAGCTTCGGCCAGGGCAGCGAGGCCCCGTAGGGATTGGCGGGGTCGGTGGCGGCGAGCAGCAGGTAGGAGCCGTCGGCTTCGGGCAGCGAGCGCAGCCGCTCGACCGCGCCCGGCAGCGCGAACTGGGCGCCGCCGAGGCCCTCGACGAAGTAGCCGCGGCGGGCGGTGCCGAGCAGCTCGAGGTTGCCGAGCTCGGCGTAGAGGGTGGCGAAGCCGCCGGGGATGCCCTCGGCGAGCACGGTCTCGCGGGTGACGATGCCGTAGCGCTCCAGCATCAGCTCTGCCTGGGCGCGGAGGCGGGCGCCGGGGCCGGGGGCGTTGGCGAAGAGCGGCTCGGTCAGGGACCAGCGCCCCTGCACGGTGGCGCCGGCGTTGGCGCGGCGGCGGGCGAAGCGGCGGCCGTGGCGATCGGCCGACTGGACGGCGCGCAACCGCGGCGCCCGCAGCGGCGAGAAGGCGTCGTTGGTGACCCCGCCGGACCAGGCGAGGTCCCAGAGCGCGTTGTGCAGCTCCTCGGCCGGGTGGTCGAGGTCGGCGAGCAGGTCGAGCCAGAACGAGGGGCCGGCGGCGAGGCGCTCGCGGATCGCCTCGTGGACCTCGCCGCCCGGCGCCTCCAGCTTGACGTTGGCCGGCGGCGGCCCGGCAAGGCGGACGTCCTCGCGGAAGTAGAGAGCGACGCGGCCGTCGCTGCGGCCGCGGGCGCCGGCGCCGACCCAGACCAGCTCGCCGCTGGTGCAGAGTTCGTCGAGCCAGGACGGCGAGTAGGTGCCGAGCCGGCGCGGCAGTACGTCCGCCTCCCAGACCTTGGGAGTGAGGGCGACCCCCTGCAGCGGCACCAGCGCCTCGCGCAGCCGGTCGGGACCGGCGCCGGCGGGGCGGAAGGCGTCGACGTTCTGCCAGCTCGGCAGGAAGCGGGCGAGCTCGCTGCGGTCGGCCGCCTCGACCTCCTTGCGCAGGCGGGCGAGGCTGGCGCGGCGGACCCGGCGCAGGACTTCGGAGTCGCACCACTCGCGCTCGGTGCCCTCGGGCAGCAGCTCGCCGCGGACCAGCGCCCCTTCGCTCTCCAGCTCGCGCAGAGGGGGCAGCGGGTCGACCCCATAGCGCTCGGCCAGCTGCGCGGTCGGGAAGGGTCCGTGGGTGCGCGCGTAGCGCCGAACCAGGGCGCGCATCGCGTCCGGGTGGTCCTCGAGGAAAGTCTCCGGCAGGCCGCCCGGCGGCGGCACCCCGAGCGCGTCGCGGTAGAGGCCGGCGTCCTCGGCGGCGATGTAGCGCTCCTCGCCGGCGACGCGGACCTTGGCGACGCGGCGCTCGGCGACCAGCTTCTCCAGCATCGAGGCGGCGGAGTAGCCCTCGGTGACACGTTCGTCGCACTCCGCCGCGGTCATATCGCCGAGGTTGCGCAGCAGCTGCTGCAGAGCGTCGCGGTCCCCGGCGCGGCCGGCCTCGGTGCGGTGCTGCAGCTGTGCCTCCACCTCGACCAGCGCTTCGGGATCGATCAGCTCGCGCAGCTCCTCCTGACCGAGCAGCTCGCGCAGCAGGTCGCGGTCGAGCGCCAGCGCCGCCGCCCGCCGCTCGGCGTTCGGCGTGTCCCCCTCGTACATGTAGGTGGCGACGTAGTCGAACAGCAGCGAGGAGGCGAAGGGCGAGGCGGTCGGGGTCTCGACCTCGACCAGGCTGATCTGGCGCGCGTGCAGCTTGCCGAGGAGATCAGCCAGCCCCGGCAGGTCGAGCACGTCCTGGAGGCACTCGCGGTAGGTCTCGAGGATGACCGGGAAACGGGGAAAGTCCCGCGCCACTTCGAGCAGGCTCTGCGACTTCAGCCGCTGCTGCCAGAGCGGCGTGCGCTTGCCGGGGTAGGCCCGGGGGATCAGCAGCGAGCGGGCCGCGTTCTCGCGAAAGCGGGCGCCGAACAGGGCCGAGCCGGAGAGCTCGCTGACGATCAGGTCCTCGATTTCGTCGGGATCGATCAGGACCAGGTCGGCGGGCGGCACCTCGTCGGCGTCGGGGAGGTGGATGACGATGCCGTCGTCGGACCAGATCGCGTCGGCCTCGAGGTCGTGCTCGGCGCGGATCTTCGCCGCCAGCGCCAGGCCCCAGGCGGAGTGGACGCGACCGCCGTAGGGGGAGAGGATGCAGAGGCGCCAGTCGCCGATCTCGTCGCGGAAGCGCTCGACCACGATCGTCTCGTCGGAGGGGACGACCCGGGTCGCCTGCTGCTGCTCGCGCAGGTAGGTGACGAGGTTGTTGGCGGCGCGCTCGTCGAGGTCGTACTCGGCCGCCAGCTCGGCCGGCTCGCGCGAGACCGCCTCGCGCGAGAAGGCGCCGATCGCCCGCCCCAGCTCGGCCGGGCGGCCGATCCCGTCGCCCTTCCAGAAGGGAACGGCGCCGGGGGCGCCGGGGGCCGGGGTGACGATCACCCGGTCGCGGGTGATTTCCTCGATCCGCCAGGTGGTGGCGCCGAGCAGGAAGGTCTGGCCGGGGCGGGCCTCGTAGACCATCTCCTCGTCGAGCTCGCCGACCCGGCGGCCGTCCGGCAGGTTGACGCTGTAGAGGCCGCGGTCGGGGATCGTGCCGGCGTTGGTGACGACCAGGGAGCGGGAGCCTTTGCGCCCGTGGATGGTGCCCTGGGTGCGGTCCCAGACGATCCGCGGCCGCAGCTCGGCGAAGCGGTCCGAGGGGTAGCGACCGTCGAGCATGTCGAGCACGTTCTCCAGCTGCTCGCGCGAGAGCTCGCGGAAGGACTCGGTGGCGGTGACCAGGCGCTCGACCGCGTCGACGTCCCACTCGTCCAGGGCCGCCATCGAGACCAGGTGCTGGGCGAGCACGTCGAGCGGGTTCTGGGGGATCACGGTCTCCTCGATCTCCCCTTCGCGCATCCGCCGCGCGACCACCGCGCACTCGAGCAGGTCGCCGCGGTATTTGGGGAAGATCCGGCCTTTCGAGGTCTCCCCCAGCCCGTGCCCGGCGCGCCCGATCCGCTGCAGCCCGCGGGTCACCGACTTCGGCGACTCGACCTGGATCACGAGATCGACGGCTCCCATGTCGATGCCGAGCTCCAGGGAGCTCGTTGCGACGAGGCACGGGAGCTGCCCGGACTTGAGGAGCTCCTCGACGAGGGTGCGCTCCTCGTGGGACAGAGAGCCGTGGTGGGCGCGGGCGATTTCGACGGGGGCGTCAGCCGCGGGTCCTGTCGGGGAGGAGGGGGAGGCGCTGCGGGCGGGGTCGTCCTCGACCTCCCCCTCCTCCCCGCCACCCGCGGGTGGGGCGCCGGTGGCTTCGCCCGTGGACTCGGTAGCTGGAGTGGAGTGACCCCCGTGCTCGGTGGCTGGGAGCTCGTGTTCTCCTTCGCCGTTGGCCAGCTCGTTCAGGCGCTTAGCCAGGCGCTCGGAGGCCCTCCTGTTGTTGACGAAGATGATCGTGGAGGTGTGCTCTTGGACCAGCTCGAGGAGCTTCGGGTAAATGGCTGGCCAGATCGAGCGGATGTGGGCAGAAGGCTCGATTTCCGTCGGCGGGGGACCGTCTTCGCTGGGGTAGGCAGGGGCGCCCGGATCCGACATGTCCTCCACCGGCACGACGATCTCCAAGTCCAATTCCTTGGTCCGCCCCGCGTCCACCACCCTGCACTCCCGCTTCGGCCCCACCAAGAACTTCGCGATCCGCTCCAAGGGCCGCTGCGTGGCGGAGAGACCGATCCTCTGGATGCCTTGCGGACGCGCCCCTGCGGCGGGTGGCGTGGGAGGTGATTCCTCGCCCGCAGCTTGCGAGGACGAGGAGTTACCCCCCGCGACAGGACCCGCCGCCCGGGACGCCTTCGTCAGCTCATCCAACCGCTCCAGCGTCAACGCCAAATGCGCCCCCCGCTTGGTCTGCGCCACCGCATGAATCTCGTCGACGATCACCGCTTCCGTGGTCGCGAGGATCTCGCGCACGCTCGAGGACAGCATCAGGTACAGCGACTCCGGCGTCGTGATCAGGATGTCCGGCGGGTTTTTCGCCATTTTCCGGCGCTCGGACTGGGGCGTGTCCCCCGTCCGCAGGCCGACTGAGATCTCGGCGCCGATTCCCCGCAGCGGCGCTCGCAGGTTGCGCTCGATGTCGTAGGAGAGCGCCTTCAGCGGCGAGACGTAGACGAGCCGGACGCCGCTGCCCAGCTCCTCCGAGCGCGCCAGCTTGTCGATTCCCCAGAGAAAGCTGGCCAGGGTCTTGCCCGACCCGGTCGGCGCGCAGATCAGCGCGTTGTCGCCCCCCGAAATCGCCTCCCAGCCGCCCGCCTGCGCCGGAGTCGGCCCCTCGAAAGAAGCCTCGAACCAGCGCCTGACCGGGGCGCTGAACGGCGCCAACGGATCGGATTTCGCACTCTTCTTCGCCTTGGTTGCCAACCCATGGATCTTACGCAGCCCACACAGCCGGCCACCCAGCTGACACCGGCGGGGGCGCTCAGCCGGGTCGGCCTAAGGGGTGCCGCCGGCGAACTTCACGTACGAGTACCAGGCCTGCTTCGGCACGAAGCCCTGGGCGAAGAGGCCGGAGCCGTTGCAGAAGTTGCAGATGCCGTCCTGGTCGTCGACCGAGAACCAGTAGATCCGCTGCAGCTTCCATTTCACCTGATGGGCGACCAGCAACGAGAAGGCTCCTTTGAGCTGGGCCGCCTGGCCGGCGAGGCCTTTGGCGAAGATGTTGCGCAGCGGGTCCGGCGGCTGCGAACTCCAGCCGAGCTCGGTGATCCAGAGGCCCTTGGCCGCGTCTTTGTTGGCGGCGAGGACGTCGCGGAATTCTTCGATCTCCGGCGTCAGCTCCTGGTACTTGCCGGTGTATGGGTGCAGTGCGACGCCGTTGAACTTGGCCTTGATCCCCGGCGTTTTCTCGTACATCAGCTGGAGGAAGTCGGCGGCGCAGTAGTTCTGCTTGGGCAGCGCCTTGGAACGGCAGCCCTTCGGCAGCGCGAACATGCCGCCGAGGATCGCCTGCGCGCCCGGGTCGACGCTTTTCAGCGCCGCGTAGGAGATCTTCACCAGCTTGCCGTACTCGACCGGGTTCGGCTTGGCGACGAAGTACTTGAAGTTCTCCTCGTTCCAGACCTGCCAGGCGCGGATCGGCCGTTTCGGGACGATCGGGTTCTCCGCCCAGAAGCTGCCGTTCGGCCCGTAGCGGGCGACGGCGCCTTTGAGCAGGTTCGACCAGGCGGTCGCGGCGGCGCCGGTGACCGGCAGGTGAGCGGGTGCTTTCGCGGTTTTGCCCGTCCCGGGCACGAAGATCGAAGGCACCGCCCAGGCGGGTGCGCCGCTGATGAACGGCAGCACCTCGACGCCGGCGTTGGCGGCGCGACGGACGGTGCCGTCGATGCTGCCCCAGTTCAGCGGACCGCCCGGGTCCGGCTGGATCGCCCCCCACTCGATCGGGACGCGGACGCTGTCGACGCCGCCCCGTTTGAGCAGCTGGAACTGTTCGTCGCTGGGAGTTTCCTGGGGCACCACGCCCCAGAACTTGGCCGGCACCGCCTCTGCCGTGGCGGCGAAGAGGGTCATGCCAAGCAGCGCCACGGCCAGAATCGCCGTCCAGGCGCGTGCTCCCCTACCGATGTCCATCGTCGCTTTAGACACAGTTCAGCTCGCCTTCGGCGAGACCTGGCCACCGGGCGAGCGACGCTGGCGCCGCTGCCTGACCACGACCACGCCGATCGAGATTGCCGCCAAGGCGGCGATCGCGACGAGGATCGGGACCAGGGGCGAAGAGGAACTGTCATTCGAGGAAGCCGAGCTGCCGCCGAGAGACTGCGCCCCGCCGACCGAACCCTGACCGGTGGTGCCGTTGCCTTGGCTACCCTTGCCGGTATCGCCGACGCCGCCCGTGGTTGGATTGCCGCTGGTCGCCGATCCATTCCCGCCAGACCCCGAACCAGACCCGGAGGCACCCGAATTCCCCCCAGCCCCAGGAGAAGACCCACCCGTGGAGGAACTTCCCGCGCCGGGGTTGTTGTTACCACCGTCATGGGTGACCGGGGTCGTGTGGCCCTTGACCGTCGGTACTTCGGTTTCGTACTCGGGTACGCCGGTTTCGGCCTGAGCTAGAACAGGAAAGCAAGCCAATGCCAGCAGAGCCAGCACTGAAAGCAGCGCGAAGAGGGGTCGGTCAGACCGACGGATCGGGTGGGGGGGCATCCGATTCATGGCGCGCAAGGTTAGAGGAATCATCGGCGTTGATAGCTCCGCTGGCATTGATCCTTGCACTGGCGCTGGCCGGCGGCGGCGGTTTCGACCTGAGTGCTCGACATATTGCGGGCCTGGCCGTCTGGCTCGTAGTCGTCGGCCTGCTGGCACTGGGCGCTGCCGCGCGGGCAACACTGGGGCGGCCGTTCTACTGGGCGAGTGGCTTGATCTTGGGGCTGGCGCTTTTGTCTGCAATCTCGTCTCTCTGGTCGGGATCGATTGAGCTGAGCGTCACCGAGGCGGACCGGATCCTGGTCTATCTCGGGTTCTTCCTTGCCGCATTCCTCATCGCCCAAACCGACCAAAGGCGCCAACGTTTCGGCGAAGGGATGGCAATTGCGTTGGCCGCGGTGGCGCTCGCGGCACTTTGCAGCCGTCTGATCCCGGATCTCGGCCTCGGCGCCGGCGGCGGAACCGGGCCGCGGCTGCGCTACCCGCTCGGCTACTGGAACGCCGACGGGGTCGCTTTTGGGATCGGAATTGCACTGACGCTGTGGCTGAGCCGGCGCTCGTTGACCACGGCTTTGCGCTGGCTCGCGGTCGCGGCGCTGCCGACCCTGCTGCTGGCGCTCTACCTGACCTACTCGCGCGGCGGCCTGGTCGCGCTCCTGGTTGCCTGCGGCGTCCTGCTGGCCCTCTCCCACGACCGCCTCTGGCTGCTGGCGACGCTGGCGATCGGCGCGATCGGCTGGCTGCCGGGGCTGCTGGCGGCCCAGGGCCAGCGCGGCATCGCCGACAACCTCTCCAACGGCGCCGTCGGCGGCGAAGGGGTGACGGTGCTGCTGTGGCTGGCGGCGGGGACGGTGCTGGCGCTGGCGCTGTACGCCGGGCTGCAACGGCTCGAGCGCCGCGGTGGCGGCCTGACCGGGCGGGCGCTGGAGCTGTCGCGCAGCCCGACCGTGCTGAAACGCCTGGCGCTGGCCGGGGCGCTGGTGGCGATCGGCATCGCGATCGCCGTCGGCGGCCGCGCCTGGGACCAGTTCACCGCCGGCGACGTGCAGTTCCCCAACCAGCCCGAGCAGCACTTCAAATCCTTCTCCGGCGCCAACCGCGACGAATTCTGGCGGGTGGCGGTCGACGCCTTCGAGGAAAAGCCAGTGGTCGGGCACGGCAGCGGCACCTACCAGTTCTCCTGGGACGAACTGCGCTCGATCCCGCTGCCCGTCCGCGACGCCCACTCGCTCTACCTCGAGGCCTTCGCCGAGCTGGGGCTGGTCGGCGGCCTGCTGGTGCTGGCCCTGGTCGGAACCCTGCTCTGGACCGGCTTCGCCGCTTGGCGCGATGCCACCGGCGCCCGGCGGGAGCTCTACGCCGCGCTCCTCGCCACCGTCGTCGCCTTCGCGGTCGGGGCCGGGATCGACTGGTTCTGGGAGATCGCCACCCTCGGCGCCCTCTTCTTCCTCGCCGGCGGCGTCCTCGTCGCCGGCCGCTGCGCTCAGTTGCAGGAGCGCCGCGCCGGTGCCAACGGGCATGCCCAACAGCGCCGTTACGGGCTCGCGGTCGCCGGCCTGGCAATGGCCTGGGTTGCCGCCCTGGCCCTGCTGGGGCCGCTGCTGGTCGACCGCGAGATCGACGCCAGCAAGGCCGCGGCCGCCGACGGCAACATCCCCAGCGCCGTCAACCACGCGAACACGGCGCGGACGATCGAGCCCTGGGCCGCCTCCCCCTACGTCCAGCTCGGGCTGCTGGCCGATTTCCAGGGCGACTACCCGACCGCGATCGGGCGGCTGGGCGAGGCAATCGCCCGCGAAGACCGCAACTGGGTCCTCTACTACCTGCGGGCGAAGATCGAGAACGCGGCCGGCGAGCGGGCGGCCGCGCGCGCCGACCTCGAGCGGGCACGGCAGCTGAACCCGGAAGAGGCCTGTCTGCGCGAAGGCTTCGAAGGCTGCGGATGAGCCGGGCGACCGACACCGAACGGGGCACCGCGAGCAGCGCCACCCCGGCCCAGCCGCCACCCGAGCCGCGCCCACCCGACCGGGCCGGGCAGCTCGGGCTGAGGGGCCCGGATGGCTCGCGCCGGCGCGGCGCGATGCTGCGGCGGCTGCTCGCCGGCGGTGACTGGGTCGCCCTCGCCGGCTCGCTCTGCCTGGTCACGGCGACGACCTCGACCACCGACATCGCCACCCTCTTCTGGGCGATCCTCTTCACCCCGGCCTGGATCCTCGTCCTCAAGCTTCACGGCCTCTACGACAACGACCACCGGCGGATCCGCCACAGCACCCTCGACGAGCTGCCCTCGCTGGTCTCGGCCAGCGTGCTCGGCACCCTCGTCCTCGACGGCCTGCTGGCGCTGAGCCCGGTCGGCCCCCTCTCCCCCGCCAGCGCGATCGCCGTCGGCCTTGGCGCATTGGCCGGCAGCTTCGTCCTGCGCGGTGTCCTGCGCTTCCTCTGGCACCGCCTGACCGGCCTCGCGGCCGGGCTGGCGATCGGGCCGGCCGGCGCCGTCGACATGGTCGCGCGCCGGGTCTCCACCCATCCCGAGACGCGCCTGGCCCTGGTCGGCTACCTCTCCCAGGGCAAGGACGCGGCCTCCGAGCTGCCGCGGCTGGGGTCGATCGCCGACATCTCCAGGGTCGCCCGCGAGTACGAGATCGAGCGCGTCGTCGTCACCGAGCTGGATATGAGCGAACCCGCGGCTGAGCGGCTGATCGAAGAATGCAAGGAAGAGGGCCTGGCGCTGACCTTCCTACCGCAGCACTACGGGCTGCTGGGGCCGGGGATCGAGCTCAACCGCCTCGCCGAGCTGCCGGTGCTCGACTTCCGCTTCAGCGACCCCTCGCGCTCGACGGTGGCGATGAAGCGGGCGATGGACGTGATCGTCTCGGCGATCCTGCTGATCGTGCTCTCGCCGCTGCTGCTGGCCAGCGCCCTGGCGATCCTGCTCGACAGCGGGCGCCCGGTGCTGTTCCGCCAGCGCCGTGCCGGCTTCGAGGGCGAGCCGTTCACGGTGCTGAAGTTCCGCACGATGGTGGTCGACGCCGAGGACCGGCTGGGCGAGCTGGTCGACCTCGAAAAGCTCGACCAGCCCGCCTTCAAGATCCGCAACGACCCGCGGGTGACGCGGGTCGGGCGGCCGCTGCGGCGCTTCAGCCTCGACGAGCTGCCACAGCTGCTGAACGTCCTCCGCGGCGAGATGTCGCTGGTCGGGCCGCGGCCCGAGGAGGAGAGCGTCGTCGCCCTCTACGACGAGCGCCAGCGCGGGCGCCTGGCGATCAAGCCGGGGATGACCGGGCCGATGCAGGTCTACGGCCGCAGCGACCTCACCTTCGAGGAGCGGCTGGCGATGGAGCGCGACTACCTCGACAACCTCTCGCTGCTGACCGACCTGGCGCTGCTGCTGCGAACGCCACGGGCGGTCGTCCGCGGCGAGGGCGCCTAGCGCCAGCTCGGCGGTAGGTTCTTCTCGACCTCGATGCCGGCGAAGGGAGTCGTCGGCTGGGGCCCATGCTGACGCGCCCAGGCGCACATCCGGCCGATCCCGTCGGGCAGCGAGACGGTGTCGCGGGCGCCAAAGACCCGGTGCAGCTTCGAGTGGTCCGAGAAGGCATCGACGACCTCTTTGCGGGCCTCGTGGTGGAGGATCGGGTGGTCGGGGACGCCCATCTCCCGGCGGACCAGATCGGCGAGATCGTTGACCGACCAGGGCTGGTCGGCGCCGACGTTGAAGGCCTCACCACGGGCGCCCTCGGTTTCCGGCGCCGCGGCGATCGGCTGCACCACATCGGTGACGTAGCTGAAGGCGCGGGTCTGAGTGCCGTCGCCGAAGATCGACAGCGGTTCCCCCTGCATGATCTGGTTGATGAAGATGCCGAGCACATTCCGGTACTTGTCGCCGATGTTCTGCAGCTCGCCGTACACGTTGTGGGGCCGGAAGATCACGTAGTCGAGGTCGAACATCTCCTTGGAGCACTGCAGCTCCAGCTCGACCGCGCGCTTGGCGATCCCGTAGGAATCCTCTGGCTGCGGGATCATCTCCTCGGTCATCGGCGTCTGCTCGGAGCCGTAGACGGCGATCGAGGAGGTGAAGACGAAGCAGTCGACACCGTGGTTGACGGCCGCGTTGATCAGATTCACCGAGCCAAGCACGTTGTTGGTGTAGTTGAAGCGCTTGATGAAGTGGCTGAGGCCCTCGGCCGCGTAGGCGCCGAGGTGGTACACCCGCTCGAACTTGCTAGCCGCGAAGAGGTCCGCGACGGCGTCGACGTCGGTCACCGACGCCTCGACGAAGCGGGCATCGCCATCGACGTTGTCGGCGAAGCCACCGCTGAGGTCGTCGAGGACGGTCACCTCGTCGCCGCGCTCGAGCAGCTCACGGGCGAGGTGGGCCCCCATGAAACCGGCCCCGCCGGTGACCAGACTCCGAGACATGCGGCGAGTCTATTGATCGACAACTACAGTGCCGGGGACGATGCATCTGGAGGTCGCGATCGTCAGCCACGGCGCCGAGGAGCTGCTGCGCAACTGCCTGCGCTCCCTGCGCGAACACCCGCCCACCGCGGTCGAGATACGGGTGACGGTGGTCGACAGCGGCAGTCCCGACGGCACCCCGGACATGGTCGCCCGCGAGTTCCCCGAGGTGCGGCTGCTGCGCCGCGGCAACATCGGCTTCTCCGCCGCCAACAACCTGGTCCTGCGCGAGAGCGAGGCGGAGGCGGTGCTGCTGCTCAATCCCGACACCGAGGTCCACGCCGGCACCCTCGACGCGGCGCTGGAGCGGCTGCGCTCGGAGCCGCGGATCGGCATGGTCGGGGTCAAGCTGGTGCTCGAGTCGGGCGAACTCGACCACGCCTGCAAGCGCTCCTTCCCGACCCCGCTCAGCGCCCTCGCCCACTTCACCGGGATCGGGCGCTCCGCCGCCGGCGACGGCGCCCTCGGCCAGTACCGGGCAACCCACCTCGGCGACGACGAGGCGGGCGAGGTCGACGCGGTAAACGGCGCCTTCATGCTCTGCCGGGCCGCGGCGGTCCGCGAGGTCGGCCTGCTCGACGAGGGCTACTGGCTCTACATGGAGGACCTCGACTGGTGCCACCGCTTCTGGGATGCCGGCTGGAAGGTCTTCTACGAGCCGGGCGGGGTCGCGATGCATGTCAAGGGCGCCTCCAGCGGTGCTCGGCGCCGGCCGAAACAGGAGATCGCCTTCCACCGCGGCATGGCCCGCTTCTACCGCCGCTTCGACGCCCCCGAGCACAACCCGCTGCTGAACGCCGCGGTCTACGCCGGCGTCGGCGCCAAACTCGCCGTCAGCCTCGCCCGCACCGCGCTTTCGCGCGGCTAGAAGGGGAGCGTCTCGCCGATCTCGGCGAGGCTGGGAGCGCCCTTGTCGCGCTCGGAGAGCAGCGGGTCCGAGACCTGCCAGTCGACGCCGACGTCGGGGTCGTCCCAGGCGATGCCGGCCTCGGTCAGCGGGTCGTAGAGGCTGGAGACCAGGTAGCTGACGTCGGCGACCTCGCTGAGCACGGCGAAGCCGTGGCCGAAGCCGACCGGGACGAAGAGCTGGTGGTGCTTCTCGTCGTCGAGCACGTGCGCCTCCCACTGGCCGTAGGTGGCGGAGTCGCGGCGGAGGTCGACGGCGACGTCGAGGATCGCCCCGCGCGGGCAGCGGACCAGCTTCGCCTGACCGGGCTCGGTCTGGAAGTGGATCCCGCGCAGAGTGCCCTTGGAGGAGCGCGAGTGGTTGTGCTGGACGAACTCGACGCCGACGCCGAGCTCGGCCCAGGCGTCGCGACTGAAGGACTCGAGCATGAAGCCGCGGCTGTCGCCGTGGACGACGGGCTCGATCAGGACGACCCCGTCCAGCTTGGTCCCCAGCACCTGTGCCACTAACCCAGCGCCTTCCCGTACTGCTTTTCGTAGTACTCGCGGTACTCGCCGGAGCGGATCGGCCCCCACCAGTCCTCGTTCTCGCGGTACCAGGCGACCGTCTTCTCCAACCCCTCGGCGAAGTGGACCTGCGCCTCCCAGCCCAGCTCCTCCTTCAGCTTGGCCGAGGAGAGCGAATAACGGCGGTCGTGGCCGGGGCGGTCCTGGACGTACTCGATCAGCGACTCGTCCTTGCCGGTCAGCTCGATCACCCGCTTGATCACCTCGATGTTCTCGCACTCGTCGGGGCCGCCGACGTTGTAGGCCTCTCCGGCCTTGCCCTTCATCAGCACCGTGTGGATGCCGCGGCAGAAGTCCTCGACGTAGAGCCAGTTGCGGACCTGCTTGCCGTCGCCGTAGACCGGCAGCGGGTCGCCGTGCATGGCGTTCAGCGTGATCAGCGGGATCAGCTTCTCCGGGTACTGGCGCGGGCCGTAGTTGTTGGAGCCGCGGACGATCGAGGCCTCGATCCCGTAGGTGTGGACGTGGGCGGCGACCAGCAGGTCGCCGGCGGCCTTGGTCGCCGAGTAGGGCGAGGAGGGGTCGAGCGGCGAGGTCTCGGTGAAGGAGCCGGACTCGATCGAGCCGTAGACCTCGTCGGTCGAGACCTGCAGGTAGCGGGAGACGCCAAGCTCGCGGGCGGCGTCGAGCAGGGTGCCGGTGCCGATCACGTGGGTGCGGGCGAAGGCGTCCTGGTCGTCGATCGAGCGGTCGACGTGGGACTCGGCGGCGAAGTTGACGACCGCGTCGGCGCCCTGCATCGCCTCGCGCACGATCTTCGGGTCCTCGATCGCTCCCTCGATCAGCTCGACGCCGTCGGGCAGGTTCTCGGGCCGACCGGCGTAGGTGAGCTTGTCGAGCACGACGATCTCGTGCTCGGAGCCGGCGATGCGGACGTAGGTGGAACCGATGAAACCGGCGGCGCCGGTGACGAGCAGCTTCATGCTGCCTCCCTCTCTGCTTGACGTTGGGCGAGATAGCCGGCCAGCCCGTCCTGCCAGGAGGGCAGCCGGATCGCGTGTTCGCGCTGGCTGGTCAGTGCCGAGAACGGCGGCCGCGGAGCGGGCCGGCCGAATTCCTCGGTGGTGATCGAGAGCACTTTGCACTCGACCTTGGCCTGCTCGAAGATCTCCCGCGCGAACTCGTACCAGGAGCATTGCCCGGCGGCGGCCATGTGGTGGATGCCGTACTCGATCCCCTCGATCAGGCGGACGATCCCGTAGGCCAGGTGCCAGGTGTAGGTCGGCGAGCCGACCTGATCGCGGACGACCAGGACCTCGCCGTGGTCGCCGGCGAGGCGCAGCATCGTCTCGACGAAGTTGGCGCCGCCGATCCCGAACAGCCAGGCGGAGCGGACGACGAAGTGGCGCTTGTTGGCGGCGACCGTCGCCTCCTCCCCGGCCAGCTTGGTGCGGCCGTAGGCGGAGAGCGGCGCGACCTGGTCGCTTTCGACGTAGGGCGCGCCCTTGGCGCCGTCGAAGACGTAGTCGCTGGAGACGTAGACGATGGCGGCGCCGATCGCGGCCGCGGCGGCGGCGGCGTTGCCGGCGCCGGTGCCGTTGACCGCGAAGGCGTCCCGCTCGGCGCTCTCGGCGCCGTCGACGTCGGTCCAGGCGGCGCAGTTGATGACGACGTCGGGCCGCTCGAGGTCGAACTTCTTCGCCAGCGCGGCGGCGTCGGTGATGTCGAGCTCGGCGTGGCCGTAGCCGACCACGTCGTGGCCGGCGTTGCCGGCGGCGAGCATCACGTCGCGGCCAAGCATCCCCGCGGCACCGGCTACGAGGAGCTTCACGACGACGGCCCCAGATCGTCGCCATACGGCGTCCTCGGTCGTCCAAATAGCGCTGCTATTCGGACTCCCTGCGTCCTTGTCTGGCGACGCCTGGGACTCGTCGAAGCCCCCTCCATCAGACGATTTTGATCTCGCAGTTGTCGCCGACCAGCAGGCGCAGGGTCTTCGGCGGGCCGTCGCTGCGGGTCAGCTTGACGTTGCGGCCGAGCAGGCTCGCCTCCATCCGCGTCTCCAGGTCCTCGACCACGGAGTCGGCGAGGATGATCGAGTGCTCGACCTCGGAGCGGCGCACGTGGACGCCGTCGCCGATCGAGGTGTAGGGGCCGATGTAGGCGTCCTCGATGCAAGCCCCGGCGCCGATCACCGCCGGGCCGCGGACGACCGAGCGGGTCAGCGTCGCGCCCGCCTCGATCACCACCCGGCCCTCGACCCGGGACTCCTCGTCGACCGTGCCGGCGAGATCGCTCTCGAGCTCCTCCAGCACGAGGCGGTTGGCCTCGAGCATGTCGGCGAGCTGGCCGGTGTCCTTCCACCAGCCGCGCACGACCTCGGACTGGACCTTGCGACCGTCGTCGATCAGCCCCTGGATCGCCTCGGTGATCTCGAGCTCCCCGCGCCAGGAGGGCTCGAGCGCTTCCGAGGCGGCGAAGATCAGCGGGCTGAAGAGGTAGACGCCGACCAACGCCAGGTTCGACGGCGGATCCTTCGGCTTCTCGATCAACCGCAGGATGTGGCCGTCGCCGTCGAGCTCGGCGACGCCGTAGGACTGCGGGTCGTCGACCGGGGTGAGCAGGATCAGCGCGTCCGGTTCGTCCTCGCGGAAGGTCGAGACGAGCCCGCGCAACCCGTCGCGCAGGAGGTTGTCGCCGAGGTACATGACGAAGGGCGAGTCGCCGATGAACGGCTTCGCGGTCAGCACCGCGTGCGCCAGCCCGGCCGGCTTGTCCTGGACGATGTAGGTGATCTTCGCGCCGAACCGGGAGCCGTCGCCGGCGGCCTCGCGGATCTCGTCCCCGGTCTCGGGCGCGATGATGATCCCGATCTCCTCGACGCCGGCGTCGACCAGCGCCTCGATCCCGTAAAAGAGGACAGGCTTGTTGGCGACGGGCACCAGCTGCTTCGCCGAGGTGTGCGTGATCGGGCGCAGCCGGGTGCCGGCGCCGCCCGAGAGGATGAGTCCCTTCAGTGGCTCCATGCGAGGCTGCAACCCTACTGAGCCCACCGAGTTTTGCGACCCGCCGTCTACATACCCAACTTCAACGGCTCCGAGCGCATCGGGCTGGCGCTGCGCAGCCTGCGCGAGCAGAGCCGGCCGGTGGACGTCGTCGTCGTCGACAACGGCTCCAGCGACGACTCGCTGGAGCTGCTGCGCGAGGAGTACCCGGAGGTCACGGTCCTGGCCCTGGAGCGCAACCTCGGCTTCGGGCCGGCGATCAACCGCGCCGTAGCCGAGCACCCGGCCGACCCGCTGATCCTGCTCAACAACGACGCGGCGGCGGAGCCGCGCTTCGTCGAGGCGCTGCTGGATGCCGCCGCCGAGGGCGTGCCGGCGGTCGCCGGGGTGCTGACGCAGGAACGCGACCCGGGGCTGATCGACTCCGCCGGGGTCGTCGCCGACCGCACCCTGATGGGCTTCGACTACCTTCACGGCGAACCGCTCGCCGCCCTCGCCGCGGCGCCCGACCCGCTCGGCCCGACCGGCGGCGCCGCCCTCTATGACCGCGGCGCCTTCGAGGCCGTGGGCGGCTTCGACGAGCGCATCTTCCTCTACTACGAGGACCTCGACCTGGCCTTGCGGATGGCCGCCGCCGGCGCCCGCTGCCGGCTCGCCGCCGAGGCCCGCGCCGTCCACGCCTACTCGGCCAGCCTCGGCGCCGGCAGCGGCGCCAAGTTCGCCCACACCGGCTGGAGCCGCGGCTACATGCTGCGCCGCTACGGGGTCGTGGCGCATCCGCGCGACGCCGCCCGGGTGCTCGCCACCGAGGGCGCCCTCTGCGCCGGCCAGCTTTTGCTCGACCGCAGCGCCAGGGGCCTCGGCGGCCGCCTGCGTGGCTGGCGCGATGGCGGCGGCGAGGCCCCGCGCCCGCTCGACCGGAGCCAGCTGCTCGACCTCTCCGCCCGCGAGGCATTGGCACTACGGCGCCGCCGGCGCGGTTGACGGTCGCCGGCGCCGTTATCGTGCCGCCGCGATGCGGGCGAAGCTGCAGGCGCTGCGGGCGCACCTAGACGGAACCCTGTTCCCGGCGGCGGCACCGGCCCAGTCGCGGCTGAACCGCTGGGAAGTCTCGCTGCTGGTCGGCGCGCTGCTGGCGATCGTCGTCGTCGCCCAGCTGGCCCGGCTCGGCTGGTCGGCCTCGCTCAACTCGCTCTGGGCCGAGGACGGGCCGATCTACATGCAGGAAGCGCTGACCCAGGGCTTCTGGCACGCGATCGTCTCCACCTACGCCACCTACCTGGTGCTGGTGCCGCGCCTGATCGCCGAGGTCGCGAGCCTGGCGCCGCTGCGCGACGTTCCCGCCGCGGTCTCGATCCTCTCCGGCCTCGTCGTCGGCCTCAGCGGGCTCGCGGTCTGGTACGCGGCGGCCGGCCACATCCGCAACCCCTGGCTGCGCGGGACCCTGGTCGGGCTCACCGTCCTCTGCCCGGTCGCCGGCCTCGAGTCGCTCGACTCCGCCGCCTACGTCCCCTGGTACATGCTCTTCGCCAGCTTCTGGCTGCTGCTCTGGCGCCCGGCGACGCTCTGGGGCGCGAGCCTGGGCGGCCTCTTCATCCTTCTCACCGGGCTGAGCACGCCGGGGCTCTGGTTCTTCGCGCCGCTCGCCGCATTGCGGGCGCTGGCCGCTCGCGACCGCCGCGACGCGATCGTGCTCGGCTCCTACGCGATCGGTGCCGGCGTCCAGATTCCGATCCTCGCCTCGACCACGGAAACCGCGGTCGAGCCGCTCTGGAGCGGCGACATCTGGACCGTCTTCCTGCAGCGGATCGTCAACGGCGCCCCCTTCGGCCTGCGCGGCGGCGGTGAAGCCTGGGCGCACCTCGGATGGCCATTCCTGATCCTCCTCACCATCGGCGTCCTCGTCGGCCTCGCCTACGGCTTCCGCCGTGCCGCCTCCGGCGCCCGTTGGCTGGCGGCGATCGCCCTGCTCACCGCGCTGGCGATGTTCGTCGTCTCCCTCTACCAGCGCGCGGTCGGGGTGCAGATGCTGTGGCCGGAGGGTGCGTTCAACGGCAGCGGCAGCCGCTACGCGATCGTGCCGGCGCTGCTGCTGGTCAGCGCCGCCCTGGTCCTGCTCGAGAGCGCCCAGCGCGACCACCAGCCGCAGGTTGGGAGAAGGGTTTGGCTGTCCTGGCCGAGCCTGGCGGCGGTGGCGCTGCTGTGCGCCTCGATCGTCGTCTCCTTCTGGGCCCGCGACCTGCAGACCCGCGGCACGCCCCCCTGGGACGCGGCGCTCAACGAGGCCGAGCAGGTCTGCCGTGGACCCGCGGTGACCGACGCGGTGCTGCCGACGTCGCCCACCGGCTTCGGGATCCAGATCCCCTGCGACGAGGTGCTCGACGGCGATCCGGTCGCGAGCCGCTAGCGCGGCAACCGCGGCTCCCCGAGGCCGGCACCGAGCCAGCCCCGGGCCAGGGCGGGCTCGCCCTCGCGGCGCAGCCGGCGGCGCTCGCCGAGGAGTCGCGGCAGCCGCCGCAGCGCTTCGAGCTTGCCGCGCAGGGTCGCGAGGAAGCGGCGCTGGGACGCGGCGCGAGCCAGGGCGCCGAGCTCGACGGCGGCGATCCGCGGCAGCGCCGTCGCGGGCATGAACTTGACCTGGGTCGCCAGCCGATTGCGCGCGACCAGGCGCGCGTTCTCCGCGTTCGGACGGTCGAAGCCGGCGCTCCAGGAGGCGTTGCCGACGTGCCAGACGAGCGCCTCCGGGACGTAGTCGAAGCGGGCCCCGGCGATCCGCGCTCGCACATTGAGGTCGACGTCCTCGTAGAAGGCAAAGTAGCTCTCGTCGTAGCCCCCGAGCCGCTCGAACAGCTCGCGGCGCAGCAGGCAGGCGGCGCCGCAGACGCCGAAGATCTCCCGCGGGCGCAGCAGCTCCGGGCTCTGGGCCTCCCCCGCCCCGGTCTCGAAGGCGCGACCGTCGCGGGTCAGCGCCTGCCCGGCGCTGTAGAGGCGGGCCTGGCGCTCGGCGTCCGCGGCCTCGATGTCCCCCTCCAGCTGCAGGATCCGCGGCTGCACCCCACCGAGCCCGGGCTCGGCCGCGAGCGCGGCGCCGAGCCGCGACAGGCAACCGGGAGCAAGGGCGGTGTCGGCGTTGAGCACGAGGACCGCGGGGGCGGCGGTGCGGGCGACGCCGAGATTGACCGCGGCGGCGAAGCCGACGTTGCGCGGCAGCGACAGGTGCGGGATGCCCTTGCGCTCGAGGTAGGCGACGGAGCCGTCGGCCGAGCCGTTGTCGACCACGAACAGCTCCAGCTGCTCCGCCTCAGCGGCGAGCGAGTCCAGGCAGCGGGGCAGCAGCTCCAGCGAATTCCAGCTGGGAATGACCACCGCCACCGATCCGGCCACGCTCACAGCGCGCAAGCCTGACAGGGGACCGTCGCGCTAGCGTTCTGCCACGTTCGCCGCCGGGGGCTAGTCCCCGTGCTCGCGCGCGCACTCCCATGCCGACCGACAACGTCATCGCAAACCTGAGCGCCAGCGCCCCTCCCGGCCCGGACGCGCCGCTGGCGATCAAGGTCGAGGACCTGCACAAGGCGTTCCGGATCCCGACCCAGCGGGTCGACTCGCTGAAAGAGCGTGCGGTGCATCCGTTCGCCGCTCGCGACCACCGCGAGCTCCGCGCCCTCAACGGGATCTCGTTCGAGATCCGTCAGGGCGAGTTCTTCGGGATCGTCGGCCGCAACGGCTCCGGCAAGAGCACGCTGCTGAAGCTGCTGGCCAGCATCTACCGGGCCGACAGCGGCCGGATCCGCATCGCCGGGCGTCTGGCGCCGTTCATCGAGCTCGGGGTCGGCTTCAACCACGACCTGACGGCGCGCGAGAACGTCGTCCTCAACGGCGTGATGATGGGGCTGACGCCACGCGAGATGCGGCGCCGGCTGGACGCGGTGATCGACTTCGCGGAGCTGGGCGAGTTCGCCGACCTGAAACTGAAGAACTACTCCTCGGGGATGCTCGTCCGCTTGGCCTTCTCGGTGATGATGGAGGCCGACGCCGACGTGCTGCTGATCGACGAGGTGCTGGCGGTCGGCGATGCCTCGTTCCAGCAGAAGTGCGCGGATGCCTTCCATCAGATGAAAGCCGAAGGCAAGACGATCGTCCTCGTCACTCATGAGATGGGGGCGGTCGAGGCCTACTGCCACCGCGCGATGCTGCTCGGCGAAGGCGAGGTGCAGCACATCGGCCCCCCCGCCGAAACCGGCCGCGAATACCTGAAGCTGAACTTCGAGGGGGAGACCGAGAGCGGGGCGATCGAGAGCGAGCCGGAGACCGAGCCGGAGACCGACGAGGGCGCGCGCTTGATCTCCTGCCGGCTGGAGAACGACGCCGGCGAGGAGCTGGCGACGCTCGAACGCGGCGAGCGGATCCACCTGCGGGCCGAGCTGGAACTGCTGCGAGAGGTGCCGGCGCTGTACGTCGGCCTGGTCGTCGCCAATGCCGACGAGCTCGGGTTGTTCGAAATCGGAACCTCGGTCACGGCGGTCGACGATGGCGACCTGGTCCCCGGAGCGCGCATCGTTGTCTCCGGCACGGTCGAGAATTCGCTCGCCATCGGGCGGCATTTCGTCCACTTCAGCGTGCAGAGCTCGAGCGGCATCTCGATCTTCGTCAAGGACGCGTTCAGCTTCGTCATCTTCGGGACCCGGCAGACCCATGGCCTGATCGCGCCGGACTACGAGATCGAGGCAGCCGTCGGGGGCCCGGAAACGTGAGCACCGAGCTTCAGACCGCCGACCTGCATGAGGTGCATGGTCCGGCAGCGCTAGGCGGCGGGCCGCGCCGCTTCGCGGACCTGCTCTGGCTGATGTCGGTGACCGAGTTCAAGCGGGTCTATTTCGGCACCGTCCTCGGTTACCTGTGGTCGCTGATCCGGCCGCTGATGCTGTTCGGGATCCTGCTCTTCGTCTTCACCAAAGTCTTCAAAGTCGGCAGCGAAAAAGTTGAGCACTACCCGGCCTTCCTGCTGCTCGGCATCGCCCTGTTCACCTTCTTCCAAGAAGCGACCTCGAACGCCGTGACCTCGGTCGTCGCCCAGGAGGGAGTGGTCCGCAAGACCCAGTTCCCGCGCCTGGTGATTCCGCTCGCAACCGTAGTCACCGGTGCGCTCAACTTCTGCCTCAACCTCGTCGTCGTCTTCGCCTTCGTGCTCGCCTTCGGGGTCGAGCCGGCGTGGAGCTGGCTGCTCTTTCCGGTCGCCCTGGTGGTGCTGACCGCGTTCACCGCGACGATCAGCATGGCGCTCTCGGTGCTCTACGTGCGCTTCCGCGACGTGGCGATCATCTGGACCGTCCTCGCCCAGGTCCTGTTCTACGCGACGCCGATTCTCTATCCGATCGACGCCTTCGGGAACAAGACCTACGAACACCTCCTGATGGTCAATCCGCTGGCCGTGATCTTCGAGCAGGTCCGGGTCTGGGTGCTGACCGAACCACAGGCCCCCACCGCTGTGCAAGCTGCCGGTGGCTGGCTCGGGCTGCTGCCGGCGGCGGTCATCTTCGTCGCCGTCTGCGTCTTCGGCGTCTGGGTCTTCAGACGCGAAGCGCCCCGCGTCGCCGAGGCGCTGTAGACCGGCGAGGACCCTCGCCTCAGCGGCAGACGCGGGCCGTCTGGCTCGCTTCGACGTGCAGGAACCAGGGCTGCGGAGCGTTGTCGCGGGGGATCGTCAGCAGCGTCGTCGACTCGCCCGCGGCACCTTCGGTGACGACTGGGTATTCCGCCGTCGCGAAGCGGCGCAGGCTGAAGCCGGCATCGGGTCCCGGGGCCACTTCGATCCGGGTCACGCCAGGGGCGAGCTGTACCTCCGAGGTCGGCGTGACACTGGCGGCCGCCAGGGTGACGCAGTTCTCCGCCGCGGTACCGCGGTCGTAGACACCGACCTGGGTCGCGGTCGAGAGCGGCAGCGCCTGCGAGAGGACGATGTCGGCGTAGTGGCGACCCGGTTGCGGGGCCGTTTCCAGCTCCGCCGGCGTGTAGGCGGGAGAGCCCCAGCGGTCGACCGCTTCGAAGTATTTGCCCGCTTCGACGATCGCCAGCGAGGCGGTGCCGGTCGCGTCGACAGAGCCGAGGGTGAAGCTGGATGGGATCGTCCGCCGGGCAATCTCCATCGCCCCGGTGTCGGCCCGGGTGAGCACGGTCTGTTCCTGCAGCCAGTCCTTGCCGTCTTTCATCTGCGCCAGGTTTGGACCGATCGCGGCGACCGTGACCACGCCCGCGATCACCAAACCGGTGCGGCTGAAGCGGACGCCCTGCAACAGGTTGGCGGCGATCAGGAGGACGAAGACGGCGCCGGCGTAGACGTAGCGGCTGGCCGCCGCTTCGCGGCCGGGGATGTAGTTGAAGGCGGCCAGCAGCCAGTAGGCGAGGCCGGCGGCCGCGACCGGCCAGAAGCCCCGCGAGAAACCGGGCTTGCGCCACTGCCCGAAGGCGACGAGGGCGATCGCGCCGATCAGCAGCGGCCGTCCCCAGTCGGGCTCGCCGGGGCTGTTGACGGGGATCGAGCTGAGGCCGAGCAGCGAGTCCAGCGCCGAAGCGAAGCCTTCCATCACGTAAGCCGGCGAGGCGAGGATGTTGCGCAGGGTGATGTGGGTTTCGGCGTCGTGGCCCCAGCCGATGTACCAGGCGCCGTAGAGCAGCAAAGGCACGAGGAAGACGTAGGCGCGTCGCCAGCCGCGCTGCTCGCGTTTGAGCCAGAAATCGACTGCCGCCGCCAACACGAAGGTGACTCCGAGGCTGCCGAAGGCGACCGAGACCGCCAGCGCCACACAGGCCCAGAGGTCGCCGCGGCGGTCGTCACGGTCGAGCAGGACCAGCATCGCCAGGCCACCCATCACGGCGCCGGTGAACTCGTTCTCGAAGGGCCAGAGCAGGATCGGCCAGGCGGAGCCCAGGAAGAGCATCAGCGAGGCCGCCATCAACGCCGGCCAGGGGCCGGTCCGGCGCCGGACGTAGACGAAGAGGAGCCAGGCCGAGACCAACAGGGTCAGCGTCATCGCAAACATTTCCGGCAGACCGGAGGTCATCCCGAACACCCCCAGCAGCAGCTTCGTGATCGCCACCGGGAGCACGACGATGTGCTCGTTGTGCGGGGCGAGAAAGGCGTCGGCGGAGAAGTCCTGGCGGTCGAGCAGGAAAGCCCAGGTGTCCTGGAAGAAGGTCAGCTCCCAGCAGAGGGCGCAGACCAGCAGCGCCGAGGCCAGCAGCGCCAGGCCCATGAGGACGGTGGGAGCGTTGCGCCTCGGCCAGTCCATCGGCGCGCGAGATTAGCCGCCGGCGGGGACCGCATGCCCCACGGTCGCCGCCGGAGCGGCGTCGCCGCGAAGGGCAAGGGCGACGAAACCGGCCAGGCCGAGGGCCGCGAGCACGGCCGCCACGGCGGAATAGGAGCTGCCCGCTTCGGGGTTGAAGGAGGGCACGTAGAGCGCCAGCATCAGCAGCGCGTTGAGGCCGACGAACCAGACCGCGAACCGCGGGAAGGCGGCGCGCAGGCCCGCGACCGCACCGACGAAGCCGAGGATCGGCAGCAGGTAACTGCCCTGGTGGACGACCGTGCGCGCCGCTTCGTTGCCGAACAGCAGCAGCGCCCAGGAGATCGCCCCGATCGCGAAGATCGCGAGGCAGGTCAGGGCGAAGCTCCATTCCTCCGGGCGCAGGGCGCCCCTTGCCCTGGCGGCAAGCAGCGCCAACGGCACGAACAGCAGCAGCCCCAGCGAGGGCAGCAGGTTGAAGAAGAAGATGTTGCGGAAGTCTTCGACGAAGAGCTCCCAGTCGCCGTCAGCGACCGCCCCCGCGGCCTCGCTCAGGTGTTCGGCCATCGGCCCGCCCCCCGAGATGACGACGAAGTTCTCGGCCTTGTTGTGGAGGGTGCCGCCGACCCCGGCTTCGCGGTAGGAGTCGAGCAACGTCTCGCCGGCGCCGCGCTGATCGAGGTCGATCACTCCGGCCAGCTGCCACTTGATCAGGCGGTTGCCCGGCGGTTCGCCGTAGCGCTGGTAGGCCGACCAGGGCACCAACAGCAGCAGTCCGACCGCGACGGCGACGCCGACCCAGCGCCAGCTCGGCAGCGAGCGCCAGGCGGCGATCAAGACCAGCGGCACGATCCCGAAGATGCTGGAGCCATGGCCGAGCATCGCCAGCCCCAGCAGCGCGGCGACCAGCCCCGCGCCCCAGAGGCTGCGCGAGACCCGCTGCCAGAGCGGCGTCACCAGCAGCGCCGCCGCGGCCAGGAGCAGCGCCGCCGGCAGCATCTTCGGCCAGACGAAGAAGCCATTAACGATCGCAACGTCGCTGGCCAGCACCGCAATCATCGCCAGGCCCCTGGTCAGACGACCCACCCGGGCCGCCAGCAACAGCGCCCAGAGCCCGACGATCCAGAGCTGCTGGAGGATGACGCCGAGCACCTGGTACTGCAGCTCGGCGTGGTGCCAGCCGAGCGGCCGGCGGGCCAGCAGGTAGCCGGTCTGCAGCGGCGGTCGATCGCTGGCCAGCCAGTCGCCGGAGAAGAGTGGCGGTTTGGCCCCGTGCCCATGTTCGAAGAACCATTCGCCGAAGAAGTAGGGGATCGCGTTGTCGTTGGGCAGCGGCGCCGAGAAGCGGGTCATCGCGATCCCCAGCGGCTGCTCGGTACCGCCGTGGAGGAAGCCGAGGAAGACGAGGAAGACCGAGCCCAGCGCCCACAGCGCCAGCGGCTTCGCCAGCTGCCCGAGTAGGGGGCGCCCGATGCCGCCCGCGTGGAGCGACCCGCCAGCCAGCAGCAGGGACCCGAGGATGAGCAGGAAGGAGAACGATTCGCCGAGCAGCGGGTCGGCGTAATAGCTCCAAAAGGCGAGGGTGGCGGCGATCCCGGTGGCGGCCAGCGCAATCGCCAGCAGAAATGGCACCTCGCGGACCCCACGGCGGGCGGAGACGAGCACCGCGGCGATCCCCGGCAGCCCGATCAGCGCCAGGTGAACGACGAGGAGCAGGAGGAGCCGGCTGGCCTCGCTCACCGCGGGCTATGCGTGGCCGGGCCGGCGGTCGCCTGGGTAGACTCGCCCCTCATGACCGGCAAGACTACTTCGGCCGACCCCGGCCAGACGTCGGCCGTCCCGGGCCGAAACGGTGAGCCCGAGAACCCCGCTGACCTCGCCGCGGAGCTGGCTCGCCAGCGCCAGGAGGTGCTGCGCCTGCGCGACCTGCTGATCGCCAGGGACGCCGAGCTCGGCGCCGCCAAGGGCCGGCTTGCCGAGCTCGAAGCGCGGTCGATGCAGCTGCTCGGGGCGGCCGCGCGGCTGCGCCGCCTGTTGCCCGGGTTCGTCTGGCGGGCGCTCGCCGGGCTGCGCCGATCGCTGCGGTAGCGGTGTTGGACGCCCCCCGCTTCTCGATCGTGACGCCGGTCTACGAGACGCCGGCGGACGTTCTGCGCTCGATGCTCAACTCGGTCCTCGCGCAGAGTTTCGAGGACTGGGAGCTGTGCCTGGTCGACGACGCCTCCTCCGAGTCCCATATCGGCGCGATGTTGGCAGCGGCGGAGCGCGACGACCCCCGCATCCGGGTCCACCGCCGTGACCTCAACGGCGGCATCGTCGCCGCCTCCAACGACGCCCTGAAGATGGCCGGGGGCGAGTTCATCGCCCTGCTCGACCACGACGACCGGCTGCACCCGGACGCGCTCTTCCTAGTCGACGCGGCGATCGCGGAGAGCCCGGAGGCCGACTACGTCTACACCGACGAGGACAAGATCGACCGCGGCGGCCGCCACTCGGGTCCCTTCTGCAAGCCGGATTGGTCGCCGGAGCGGATGCGGACGCAGATGTACACCTGCCACTTCAGCGTCCTCCGCCGCTCCCTGGTCGAGGAGGTCGGCGGCTTCGACCCCGAGTTCGAGGGCTCCCAGGACTGGGACCTGGTGCTGAAGGTGACCGAGCGCAGCCGCGCCGTCGTCCACGTGCCGCGCGTGCTCTACCACTGGCGCATGCTCGAGACCTCGGCCGCCGGCGGGGGCGAGGCGGCCAAGCCCTGGGCCTTCGAGGCGGGCAAGCGCGCGGTGCAGGCCCATTGCGAGCGCACCGGCCTCCAGGCCCGGGTCGAGCGCGATCCTGCCGACCCGGGGATCTACCACCTCGAGCCGGCGCTGGACCGGGAGCCCCTGGTGAGCATCGTGATCCCCACCAATGGCCAGACCCGCGAGGTCCGCTACGAGCGGGTCGCGCTCGTCAACCACTGCGTCCGCAGCATCGTCGAGCGCTCCACCTACAGCGCCTATGAGATCGTCTGCGTCGCCGACACCTCAACCCCGGCGGCGGTCCTCGACGAGCTGCGGGCCATCGCCGGCGACCGGCTGCGCCTGGTCGACTTCGATGAGCCGTTCAACTTCTCGGCCAAGATCAATGCCGGTGCCGTGCGCAGCGAGGGCGAGCACCTGCTGCTGCTCAACGACGACATCGAGGTGGCGACGCCGGACTGGCTCGAGCGCCTGGTCATGTATTCGAGCGACCCCGGGGTCGGTGCGGTCGGCGGTCGGCTGCTCTGGGAAGACGGCCGCATTCAGCACGCCGGCGTGCTCTTCGAGAACGGCCTCCCGGGCCACGTCTACCGCGGCTTCCGCGGCGACTTCAAGGGCTATTCGAACAACGTCCTCGTCGCCCAGAACTACCTCGCGGTGACCGGTGCGTGCCTGATGACCCGGCGCGAGCTGTTCGCGGAGGTCGGCGGACTGACGATGACTTTGCCGGTCAATTACAACGACATGGACTACTGCCTGAAGCTGCGTCGCCACGGTCTGCGCGTCGTCTACGATCCCGACATGGTGATGCTCCACTTCGAGTCCTCCAGCCGCTCGAAGGACGTCGAGGACTGGGAGAAGGAGGCCCTGCTCGAACGCTGGCTCTCCCTCACCGCGGTCGACCCGTTCACCAGCCCCCATCTGACCCAGGGAATGCCGCGGCTGCGGATGCCCTTCGCCTGGGTCAACCGCCGCCTGCCACGACCGCACCAGCTGGCGCGACTCGGCCGATGAGCGAGCGCCCGCTGCCCCCCGCCGAGCTCGCCCGGCGAGTCGGTGTCATCGACCAGGACGACCCCGTCGCCAGCTTCGACGCGATGGGCGCCGACATCCGCGACACGATCGTCGGCATCCAGGGAGCCGACTGGTTCTCCGAGGGCAAACGCGTGCTCGATTTCGGCTGCGGCGCGGGCAAGCTCTTGCGCCACTTCCTCGACGAGGCGGAGCGCTGCGAATTCCTCGGCTGCGACATCGACGCGCCGAGCATCGAGTGGCTGCGCGAGAACTTCAGCCCGCCGCTGAACGTGTTCGTCTGCGACGAGAAACCGGGCCTTTCGCTGCCCGACGCCTCCGTCGACCTCGCCTTCGCGATGTCGGTCTTCACCCACCTGACAGACCACTGGGCCGGTTGGCTGCTGGAGATCCATCGGGTGCTGCGGCCGGGCGGCCGTTTCATCTGCACCTTCCTCGGTCGCGGCATGTCGGAATCGATCGCGAACGAGCCCTGGGACGCCGATCGCATCGGCATGAACGTGCTGCGGCCCTGGCAGCCCTGGAACGACGGCGGCCCCTCGGTGCAGCACTCGGAGTGGTGGCTGCGAGAGCACTGGGGCAGGATCTTCGAGTTCGAGCGGGTCGAAGACTCGAACGAGTTCGGCCACGGCCTCCTGGTGCTGGACAAGCGCGACGTCGAGATCGGCGCCACGGAGCTGGAAGCCGTCGGCCCCGGCGAGCCGCGCGAGGTCCTGGCGCTGCGCCACAACATCGCCCAGCTGGGGGCCGAAACCAAGGCCCTGGCGCATGATCGTAACCTGGTGATGGAAGAGCTGCATCGGGTCGCCGCCGAGCGGGACCGGATAGCTACAGAGGCGCGGGAGGAGGCGCCCCGCCGCCGCCTCTTCGGCCGCGGCTAGCCCGGCCCGGCGCCCATCTTGGCGACGTTGCGGTGCTTGGGGTTGCGCACCTGGTAGTCGCCGCGGCTGAGCGTGTTCTCGAGCCAGACGTAGAGGACGATGAAGAGGTAGCGGCTGCCCATCTCCTTCATCGCCAGCTTCGGCACGCCGGTCGTGCGGTTGGTCCAGTCGGTCGGGATCACCGCGTAGCTGTGACCGCGGACGATCGCCTTCAGCGGCATCTCGACGGTCAGGTTGAAGTGCTTGGAGAGCAGCGGCTGGATCGTTTCGATGACCTCGCGCCGGTAGGCCTTAAAGGCGTTGGTGGTGTCGTTGTAGCCGTGGCGGAAGAGAACGCGGATGAACCAGTTCGCGAGCCGGTTGAAGGCCATCTTGAGGCCGGGATAGTCGTGCACCTTGGCGCCCGGCATGAAGCGCGAGCCGAAGGCGCAGTCCCAGCCGCCTTCCAGCAGCCGGTGATATTTGACCAGGTCCTCGGCGTTGTCGGAGGCATCGGCCATGACGATCGCCACGGCGTCACCCTCGAAGACGTCGAGGCCGGCGCGGATCGCCATCCCAAAGCCTTTTTCGTAGTGCGAGCGGTGGCAGCGGACATTGGGGTTGTCGGCGCCGATCGCCTCGACCGCGGCGGCGGTGCCGTCCTCGCTGCCGTCGTCGACGACGACGACCTCGTAGTCGACGCCCTCGCGCTCCAGCGCGGCGACGACGCCTTCCACCGTGCTGCCGACCGAGCCCTCCTCGTTCTGGGCCGGCATCACCACCGAGAGCTTCATGCCGGCGTCGCCGTCCAGCGCTCGAGGTTCTGCTCGTACATCTCCTTGAGGATGTCCTCGACCCCGTAGCGCAGCTTCCAGTCCGGGTAGTCGGCCTCGAACGGGGCGAGGTCGGAGATCCACCAGCGGTGGTCGCCGATCCGCGGCTCCTCGCCCATCTCCCAGCTCAGCTCGCGGCCGGAGACGCGCTCGCAGACGTCGATCGCCTCCAGCATCGAGCAGTTGGAGAAGCGCCCGCCGCCGATGTTGTAGACGGCGGCGGCGCGCGGCGCCTTGCGGAAGGCGTCGAAAGCGGCGATCAGATCGGCGCTGTGGATGTTGTCGCGGACCTGCTTGCCGTCATAGCCGAAGACGGTGTAGGGCGTGCCGGTGACGGTGCACTTCATCAGGTAGGCGAGGAAGCCGTGCAGCTTGGCGCCGGCGTGCTGGGGGCCGGTCAGGCAGCCGCCGCGAAACGCGACGGTCGGCATGTCGAAGTAACGGCCGTACTCCTGGACCAGCAGATCCGCCGCCGCCTTGGAGACGCCGAACAGCGAGTGGGTGCAGTTGTCGATCGACATCGAGGTGTCGATGCCGCCGAAGTAAGGGTGGGACTCGGGCAGCTCCAGCCGCTTCTCGAGGTCTTCCAGCGGCAGCCGGTTCGGCGTGTCGCCGTAGACCTTGTTGGTCGAGCAGAAGATGAAGGGCGCCGTCGGGCAGTGGGCGCGGGCGGCCTCGAGCAGGTTGAGGGTGCCGTTGGCGTTGACGCCGAAGTCCGTTTGGGGGTCACTGGCGGCCCAGTCGTGGGAGGGCTGGGCGGCGGTGTGGATCACCAGCCCGATGGAACCGGCGTGCTCGCGGAAGATCCGCTCGATCGCCTCGCCGTCGCGGATGTCGGCGTTCTCCCAGCGGAACTCGCTGTGCTCGGCGACCAGCCGCTCGGTCACGTGGGAGGTCGACGATTCAGGCCCGAAGAAGCTCGCCCGCATGTCGTTCTCGATGCCGACGACGTCGAAACCCTCGGCGATGAAGTGCTCGACCGCCTCGGAGCCGATCAGGCCCCCGGCCCCCGTGATGATCGCAACCGGCATACGCGCCTACCCCTTCCCCCCCGCGGGGGCGTCGATGTTGAGTGCCTGGGCGATCCGCTCCTCGTCCGCCGCTACCCACTCGTGGATGTCGGCAAGCACCTGCTCGGCGCTGCGCCGTGGCCGCCACTCGTCCAGGCCGAAGATCTTCGTGCAGTCGGAAAGGTATATGGGCACGTCCCCCGCCCGCGTCTGGGAGACCGGCTCGATCGGCACCTCGGTGCCGGTCAGGCGCCGGCAGATCGCCGTCGTCTCCGCCAGCGAGAGGCTGCACTCGCGGCCGCCGCCGACGTTGACGGTGCGCCCGTCCCAATCCGCGGGTGCCAGCAGCTGGCGCTCGACCAGGTCGACCAGGTCCTCGACGTGGAGCAGGTCGCGGACCTGCTTGCCCTTGCCGCCGAAGCCGATGTAGCTGAGCGGGTTGCCGAAGTGATGGGCCAGGATCCAGTGGGTGAAGACGCCCTGGTCGACCTTGCCCATCTGCCAGGGGCCGGCGATGACGCCGCAACGGTCGATCACCGCCGGGACCCCGAGCCCCGCCCGGTACTCCTCGATCAGCAGCTCGGCGGCGAGCTTGGTGGCGCCGTAGAGGGTGCGGGCCCCCTCGAGCGGGAACTCCTCGGAGAGTCCGGCGGGCGAGATCCCCGGCACCGCCTGCTCGGCGGCGAGCTCGAAGCGGGTCTCCCCCTCCTCCAGGTTCAGCTCGACCTGCGGCGCGACCGGATAGACGCGGCTGGTCGAGAGGAAGACGACGAAGGCGCTGTCGCGGCGGGCCAGCTCGAGGCAGTTGTAGGCGCCGGTGAGGTTGGTGTGGACGAGGTAGCCGGTGTCGCCGTCGACCCCGCTCATCACCGAGGGCTCGGCCGAGCACTCGATCAGGGCGTCGATCCGCGGCAGCCCGGCCAGGTCCTCGGGCTCGCGGACGTCGCCACGGACGAACTCGACCCCGGCCTCCCGCAGCCGCGGCAGGTTCAGTTCCGAGCCGCGCCGGTAGAGATTGTCGAGGACGAGGATCTCCCAGTCTGGGTGCCTGGAGGCGAGCGAGACGGCGAGGTTGGAGCCGACGAATCCGGCCCCGCCGGTGATCAGGATGCGGTCCATTGAGGCGCGTGACGCTACCGCACGCCGCGGTCTCCCAGTCGGTCCGCGGGGTCAGCCGACCGGGCGTCAGCGCCGAAGCAGCGCTTCGCGCATCAGCTTCAGCTCGGTATCCGCATCCGACCCGCTCCCCACCCGGCCGCGAGCCCGCTCGACGGTGCCCTGGAGCAGCTGCTCGATCCGGTCCGTGCGGGCGGCGACCGTGGTCACGTCGCTGGCGCGCGCACCCACCCGCGCGCGCCTGAGGCGGTCGCGGTCGCCGTTGAGGATCTGCAGCAGCGCCGCCAGGTCCGAAGCGTCGCCCGGCTCGAACAGCCAGCCGTTCTCGCCGGGCCGGATCGCGTCCGGAAGCGCCCCGATCCGCGAGGCGATCACCGGCAGGCCGCAGACGAACGCCTCGCGGACGACGATCGAGTAGGTCTCCGGGACCAGCGAAGGGACGACCAGAGCGTCCGCGTCGGCCAGCAGCGCCGGCAGGTGCGAGGGGGAGAACCCACCGAAGAGGCGCAGCTCGAGGTGGGGCGCGTCCTCCGCCACCCGGTGCAGCATCCCCGCCCCCGGCTGCAGGGCGACGCCGAAGACCGTGTACCGGGCCGGCAGCCGGTTCCGCCGCAATGCCTCGATCACGACCTGGAACCCCTTGTGCTCGACCGTGACCCCGATCGAGGCGAGGTGGAGCGGCGCCGGCGGCCCGGCGGGACCGCGCAGCACCGGCCCCAGGTCGCCGACGGCGTTGTCGACGATCTGGATCTCCGTGGCCTCGCCGCGCAGCGGCTCGAACGCGGTGGCCACGTAGCGCGAGGGCACCAGCACCTCGTCGGCGCCGCGCACCGCCTCGGCGAAGCTCTTGGCCCGCAATGCCCAGCGCAACTCGGACTCCGCCTGCTCGGGAAAGCAGTGCAATGCGCAGGCGGCGCCGCCCTCGGGCCCGTCGCAGAGCTCGCCGGAGCGTCGTTGCAGGTGCGCGCGCGGGCAGAGGGCGAAGAAATCGTGCAGCTCGAGCACGACCGGGACCCCCCAGCGCTGCGCGATCGCGACGTAGCCGGGCGAGTGGTGCTGGAGATGGGTCGCCAGCACCACGTCCGGGTCCTCCTCGACCAGCAGCCGTTCGAAGATCCGCTCCATCGTCGGCTCGTGCCCCGGGAACTGGTCGAAGATCCTGCCGCCGCCGGTCGCGGTCACTACCGCGACGCCGTCGCGGGCCGTGCGCTCCAGCGCCAGCGTCGGTGGCGCCGCGGTCGGCCGCCGCGTGAACACGGTCACCTCGTGCCCGCGGGCGACCAGCGTCGCCGCGGTCTGGGCCGAGAGGCGCTCGACGCCGGCCACCCCGTAGGGGGGGTAGCCGTGGCAGACGAGCAGGACCTTCATCGCGCCGGCGGGCCGGTGACACGGCGGACGCTGGCGATCCGCGAGAAGGGCGCGACTGCCTCGGCGGGGAAGCTCGGTGTGGTTGACCCCGAGCCACTGCCCCGCGCCCTGCGCGGTGCGTCGCAACGCGGCCTGCATCTGCCAGTGCTCGAGCTCGCTGCCCTCGAGGCCCATCTCCTCGCGCAGGTAGTGCCAGTCGCTGGCGATCATGCCGCGAATCAGCGCGTCGGTCTCCTCTTCGGAGAGCGAGCGCTCGTTGATGTCGCGGTTGGCGATGCCGTCGTCGACGTTGCGCATGAACCGTTCGCGCAGCGAGTAGTCGTGCGAGTGATAGGCGCAGGAGTTCGGCTCATGCACGAGCGTGAGCCCGGCCTCCAGGACCTCCCGCGCCCACAGCAGGTCCTCGCCGATCGCCCGCACCGACTGGAACGGGATCCGCCTCAGCACCTCGGTCCGCAGCGCGGCGCTGACCGTGTGGAAGTTCAGCATCAGGCGGCGCTGCTCGACCGGCATCGCCCGGTAGGCATCCCAATCTTCGATTTTCTTCACCGCCCGCTGCGGCGAGCCGCTGGGGTCGAGGGCGCCGTCGCGCTGGGTCAGCAGATCGGCGTCGGGGTGCGGGATCACGCGGCTGCAGACACCGGCGACCGCGGGATCGTTGTCGAGCGGCGCCAGCAGCGAGGCGAGCCAGCGGTCGTCCCGCGGGAGGGTGCGGTTGTTGAGGAAGAGGCAGACGTCCCCGCGGGCGTGCTCGGCGGCCAGGTTGCGGGTGAGGCCGTGGTCGAAATCGGCGGGGTCGATCGCGATCACGGTCGCCCCGAACTCCTTCAGCACGTCGACGGTGTCGTCGCTGGAGCCCGAATCGACGGCGACGATCTCGAGCTCGACGTCGACCCTCTGGTCGAAGAGCACCGGCAGCGTCTGCCGCAGTCCCGCGGCCGCATCCTTGAGCGGCATCAGGGCGGAGACGAGGTACTGGGGCCGGCCGGAGCCGAGCCGGTGGGTTTCGCCCTCGTGGATCACCTTGGGCGCGGCCCCGTTGCGAGCGCTGGAACGTGTGGAGGAGGGCATGCTGGCCTCGTCGCGGCGGTGCTCGAGCAGGGCCCGCGTGCGTTTCGCCTGCAGCTCGAAGACTTGGTCGGTGCGGAGCGAGAGCAGCCGCTCGAGCCGATCGTCGGGGCCCGTTTCGCGCTGCACCGTCGCCAGCAGCGGCGAGATCGCCATCCGCACCGGGAAGGTGTCGCCGTACTCGAGCGCGATCAGACCGTCCGCGATGTAGTGCTCGACGTCGTCGGGGTCGATCCGGTCGCGCCACCGCTTCGCGTAGACGCGACTGTTGTGCTCGACCTCGCGGACGTCCCAGTCGGCCCAGCGGGTGACCGACTCGAGGTGGTAGGAGACGCTCGCGGGGCAGTAGCGGACCTCGCGCCCGGACTCGCCCAGGCGCAGGCAGAAGTCGACGTCCTCGTAGCCGTTGAGGAAGGTTGTGTCGAAGCCGCCCGCCCCCTCGAAGTCGGCCCGGCGGACGAGCATGCAGGCGGCGGTGGTGGCGACGACCGGCTTGGCCCGGTTCACCGCCGGGTGGTCGCCCGGAAAGCCGGCGTAGATGTGGTGGGGCCAGCGGTCGTGCCCGATCGCGATCCCGGCGTGCTGAACGGTCCCGTCGGGATACAGCAGTTTCGAGCCGAACGCCGCCGCCCCGGGGTGGTCTTCCGCTTCCCCGACCAGGACGTCGAGCCAGCCCTGCAGCGGCACCGTGTCGTTGTTGAGGAAGACCAGGTAATCGCAGTCGGCGCCGGCCCGGGCGCCCTCGTTGCAGGCCTCGGCGAAGCCTCCATTGTGCTCCCGCGCGATCACCTCGACGCGCTCGTCGTAGGCGCTGAAGCGCTCCACCGTCCTGTCGCTCGAAGCATCGTCGACGACGACGATGCGCCAATCGCAGCGCTCGGGAGGGCTGGCGAGCAGGGCCGCCAGGCAGGTGCTGAGAAGGTGCGCCCCGTTGTAGGTGGGGATCACCACCGCGCACTGCGGTTTGGCAGCCATCGCGCCTAGGAGCTCTGCCCGCTCCGCTTCGCGAGCTCGGCCTCGTAGCGAGCCTGGCGCCGACGCTGCAGCATCCGCACGCCGGGGAGCTTCTTGAGGACGGCGTAGGCACGCACCGGCGTGCTCGACTCGATCCCCTCGATGCGGACCCGCAGACGCAGAACCTCAGCGTGCAGGCTGCGGATCTCCTCGTCGCGGCGACCGGCCTCCTCCTGCATGCCCACGAACTCGGCGTCGCGCCGCAGGAGCTGGTCGTTGGCCTCGATCAGGGCCCGCCGCAGATCCCCCTCGCGGCTGCCGATTTCCGCCAGCGTGCGCTCCAGCACCTCGACGCGCCCAGCCGCCCCCCGCAATTCGATCAGCTCGCCGAGCCGGCGCTGCAGCTCGCGCAGACCCTCCCGCGGCATCGGCAGCGCCTTGAGGACGTACTGGTAGGTGCGCGCGTCGGGATCGCGTTCGAGCTGCTCGAGCACCTCGGGGCTGACTTTGGTCCGGTCGAAGGAGACCTCGGAAGCGTCGAGATTGAGTTCGTGACGACGCAGGTCGGCGAGGCCGAGCTCGGATTCGTCGAGCAGCTTTTCGATCGTCTCGCGAGTGAAGAACCTGAGGTGTGTGGCGTCGAGCAGGCCGATGTCCCGGTATGTGAAGTTCCCGCTCAGCAGCGCCAGGCGAACGCTTCCGTGGGCGATGTTGGGGATCGAGAGCACGAAGCTCCCGGCCGGGTCGAGGAACGGCTTCAGACGTGTCAACGCCGCCAGCGGATCCTTGAGGTGCTCGAGCACGTCGGCGGCGACGATCGCGTCGAATCGTTCCTCGCCGAGCTCGGCGTCGAGGTCGAGGGTGTCGAGGTCGCCGACGATCACCCGCTCGCAGAACTCGCCCGCGCGCTCCGCCATCGCCGGATCGATCTCGATCCCGATCACGGTGCAGCCGTGTTCGGCGAAGACCCGCGACATGTAGCCGGTCGCCGGACCCAGCTCCAGCACCCGCTTGCCGCTGCCCACCAGCTGCACCACGTCGGCGTGGACGCTGCCGGACTCGAGGTCGATTCCGTCGAAGTCGTAGCGAGGCTCGGGCGGGCTCTGGTCCGTCTGCGCCTCCGTCATCGCGAGCAGCCTAGCAATCGGCTCTCGGGCCGCTATGGGCAGTGGCAAGCGCCTTGGGGGCCGCCACTAGCGCCGAACCAGCCAGAACGCCGCCGGGCTGACGCCGGGGCCGAAGGACGGGACCACGCGGCCGAGGCGCTCGCCGTGCTCGCGAGCGATCGCCTGCGCCGGCAGCAGCACCTCGAAGGCGTCGTTGAAGGCGAGAAACGCCTGCAGCAGGTACTGCTCCGCCCAGAAATAGTCCATCTGCTCGAACCAGACCCGGGGGTACTCCCAGGGCAGGAAGATGTCGTGAAAATGGACGATCACGCCTGGGGCAAGGGCCGGCAGCACGTCGAGGACGATGTGGTTGACGTCGCTGCCGAGCTTGACCGTGTGGGTGGTGTCGACGAAGAGGATGTCGCCCGCCTGCAAGCGGGCGAATTCCTCCAGCGGCAGCGCGGTCGCCGAGGTCGGCTCGAACCGGGTCGGCGGCGGCGGCGCCTCGCCGACGATGTGAGCCCGCGGGAACGGGTCGTAGGCCACGTGCTCGGTCGCCGCGCCCTCCTCGACGTTGCGGCTGGTCGCGGCGCCGATCAGCAGCGTCGTGTAGCCCGAGCCCAGCTCCAGCACCCGGGCCGGCTTGCGGGCGCGGACGATCGCGTAGAGCAGCTCGGCGTCGACCGACTCGTAGTTTTCGTTGTTGAGGAAGAACTCGCCGGGCGGCAGCGGGCCCTCGGTCGGGAGGTCGAGCTCGGCGACGAACGGGGCCAGCTCGTCCTCGACCAGCGCCATCGCCCGGTCGACTCCCAGGTCGATGCCGCCGAGGGCGCTGCGGCGCTTCCAGATGTCGTCCGGGAGCCAATCCAAGTTCGGCACCGGGCTGTAGTAGTTGCGCGGGACGATGTCGTAACCGCCCCTGGGCACGACCTCGTATTCCTCGGCCTGGAACCGCTCGAGCCGCCCACGCGGGATCGTCAGCTCCGGCTCGGGCGCGGGATTCGCGGCGCCGGCGGGCACCAGCTCGAAGCCGTAGCGCCCGGCCACGCCGCGCATCGCCCGCCCGCCGAGCCGCCGTGCCGTCGCCTTCATCCTCTGCCCCGTCGATGCCACGCATCGGGAGGCTAACGACCGTGACGGGCGACGGGAGCGAGCCGGCGAGCGACGGCCCCGTGGCCCGGTCTCGCTAACTTGATGGCGGTGATCCGCGCGGCAGGAATATTCGTGCTCTCCCTCCTCCTCCTGGGAGCGAGCCAGGCGCAGGCGCTGACGCTGGAAAAGGTCGGCGACTTCGACCAGCCCATCTACGTGGCCGGCGACCCCGGCAACAGCAACCGCCTGTTCGTGCTCGAGCGCAAGGGACGGATCAAATCCGTCGACGGCGGCAACGTCACCACCTTGGCCGATTTCGGCGCCTCGCTGGGCTGCCCGGACGAGTGCCCGAACGAGCGCGGGGCGATGTCGATCGCGCTCGCCCCCGATTTCGCGACCAGCGGCCGCCTCTACGTCGACTACGCGAGCAACATCGACGGCGACGTCCACATCGACGAATTCGTCTCCCCCGGGCCGGCCCACACCAGCGCCGCCTTCGCCCGCACCCTGGCGACGATCGAATTCCCGAACACCAGCCTCCATTTCGGCGGCCAGCTGCAGATCGGCCGCGACGGCTACATCTACGTCTCCACCGGCGACGGCAGCGACGACAGCGAGCCGCTCCTCGCCAACGCCCAGAACCCGGCGAGCCTGCTCGGCAAGATCGTCCGCCTCGACCCCGCGGCGGCGACGCCGATCCCGGTCACGGTCTGGAGCCTGGGCCTGCGCAACCCCTTCCGCTTCTCCTTCGACCGCCAAACCGGCGACATGGTGATCGGCGACGTCGGCAACCACTCGCGTGAGGAGGTCGACCTCGCCCCCGCCCCGAGCCCCGGCGCGGTCGGCGGCCAGGGCGCCAATTACGGCTGGAACTGCCGCGAGGGCGGGCTCCCCGGGCCCGCCACCGAGCCGCAATGCGCGACGACGCCGACCTCCGCCTTCACGGCGCCGGTCTTCGAATACACCACCAACACCCCCGATCCCGACCTCGGCGGCAACCGCTGCTCGATCATCGGCGGCTACGTCGTCCGCGACCCGACGCTGGGGGCGCTCGGCGGGCGCTACGTCTACAGCGACTACTGCGCCGGCGGGCTGCGCTCGGTGCAGCTGCCGGCGAGCGCGGGCGGCCAGGCGAGCGACGACTGCTCGCTCGGCCTCAAGGTGACGAACCCGGTCTCCTTCGGCGAAGACGCGGCGTCGCGGCTCTACGTGGTCGAGCAGGACGGCGCCGTCTTCCGCCTCGCCGGGCCGGCGCCGAGCAACGGCTGCGCGCAGACACTGACGACGAAGGCGCCGGGAACCGCCACCGTGGTCGGCATCAAGGCGCTGCGACGCCGGGTCGAACGCGGCAAGCGGGCATTGCTGACCGTCTGGGTATCCCCGTGCAAAGGCCGCCAGGGCGACCCGGTCGGCCTCCTGCGCAACGGCAGCCGCAACGGCACCAAACGGCTCAGCCGCGCCTGCACCGCCCGCTTCTTCCCCCAGGTCAACCGCGGCGCCACCTTCGCCGCCTTCACCCATGAAGAAGGCGGCTACCTGGCCGGGAAGTCCCGCCGGCTGACGGTCCGCATCGCGCACCACCGCCGCCACCGGAGCAAGTAGCCGCGGGCGCCATGACCGCCTCGCGCCTCCTCCGCCTCGGTCTCTCCGCTCTGCTCCTGCCGCTGCTGCTCGGCACCAGCAGCGCCGCGGCGCTGTCGCTGCAAGCGGTCGGCCCCAAATTCGCCCAGCCGACCTACGTCACCTCGGACCCCGGCAACCCGAACCGGCTCTTCGTCGCCGAGCGCGAAGGGGCGATCCAGATCCTCGCCAACGGCAGCGCCGGCGAGCTGATCGACCTCAGCTCGCTGGTCGAATGCAAAGGCGGCTGCGTCGGCGAGCGCGGGCTGATGTCGATCGCCCTCTCGCCCGGCTTCGCTGCCAACGGCAGGTTCTTCGTCGAGTACATCAACGACGAAGACGGGACGATCCACGTCGACCGCTTCACCGCGACCGGCCCCGACCACGAAACGGCGGCAATCGGCAGCCGCGTGCCGCTGCTGGAAATCGAACACGACGAGGCCGCCAACCACAACGGCGGCCAACTCCAGTTCGGCCGCGATGGCTTCCTCTACGTCTCGACCGGCGACGGCGGCGGGGGCGACGACCAGTTCCACCACGCCCAGGACCTCGGCAGCCCGCTCGGCAAGATCCTCCGCCTCGACCCCGGCGCGCCCGGCCCGGTCGCGCCCAGCGTCTGGAGCTACGGGTTGCGCAACCCCTTCCGCTTCTCCTTCGACTCGCTGACCGGGGACATGGTCATCGGCGACGTCGGCCAGGGCGCCCGCGAGGAGGTCGACTTCGCGCCCACCCCCTTCCCCGGCATCGTCGGCGGCCAGGGCGCGAACTACGGCTGGAACTGCCGCGAGGGGTTCATCGCCGGCCCCGGCGACGACCTCCCGCCGGGTCGCTGCGCCGCCGAGTTCGGCGCCGGCTCCTTCGACGAGCCGGTCTTCGACTACGGCCACGACGCCGACCCCGACCTCGGCCTCCCGAACCGCTGCTCGATCACCGGCGGCTACGTCGTCCGCGACCCCGCCCTCGGCTCGCTCTACGGCAGCTACGTCTACAGCGACTACTGCTCGGGGGCGATCCGCACCCTGCGCCTGCCGGCGACGACCGGCGGGCGGGCCAGCGGCGACTGCTCGCTCGGCCTCAAGGTCGCCAAACCGGTCTCCTTCGGCGAGGACGCGGCAAAGCGCCTCTACGTGATCGAGCAGGGCGGGCAGATCTACCGCTTCGGCGGGCAGCCCGCGGCCACCTGTCCAGTGCCGCAACCAGAACAGCAACAGCAGAAACCGGTTCCAGGGGGCGGGTCGGGGACGAACGCCCAGACTCCGGGCAAGCCCACCTTCATCGGCATCAAAGCGCAGCGACGACGGGTCGAGCGCGGCAGCTACGCGCTGCTGACCGTCTTCGTCTCACCCTGCGAGGGCCGCCGCGGGGACGCGGTCGAGCTGCTGCGCAACGGCCGCGCCAACGGCACCAAGTACCTCAACCGCGCCTGCACCGCCCGCTTCGTGACGCGAGTCCGCAAGGGCACCAGCTTCGCCGCCGTCACCCGCGAAGGGGACGGCTTCCTGCCCGGCCGCTCACGGCAGCTGACGATCCGCCTCACGCGGCCGCAGCGCTGAGCCGCGCTGCGCCTACGGGCGAGCGCGGCCGCCGGTGAGCGCGACGAAGGCCTTCCAGGACGGCTTCGGGTGGAAGGCCGGGCCTTCGCGGAAGAGCCCGACCGAGTCGCAGAAGCTGCAGGTGTCCGGCAGGTCCTTCCAGGAGAACCAGTAGACCTGCTTGAGGTCGAGCTTGTCGCGGTTTTCCAGCAGGTATCCGTAGGCGGCCTTGAGCTGCTTGACCTGGCCGCGGATCCCCTGCTCGAAAGCGACTTCCTGGAAGTTGTTCTGCGACCCCCAGCCCATCTCGGTGATGTAGAGCGGCACCCGGTCGTGGTTCTCCTCCGTCACTTCGTGCAGTTCTTCGACCAGTTCTTCGAGCGTTTCCGCGTCGACCGCGTAGGGGTGCAGGGCGACGCCGTCGAAGCGGCTCTTGATCCCCGGCGTGCGGTAGAGGATTTCGAGGAACTTGGCGGCCGGCATCCCCTTCGGCCCGCTCGCGGTCGGGTCGCCAAAGAGGCCGGTGAGGATGACTTTGGCGCCGGGGTCGACCCGTTTGATCGCCGGGCTGGAGATCTGCAGCAGCTTCACGTAGCGCTGGGGCGAGGCGGGGTAGGCGAAGTAGAAGAAGTTGGCCTCGTTCCAGACCTGCCAGCTGCGGATCGGCAGCTTGCGGTCGATCACGGTCGCGTAGGGAACCCCGGCCGAGTGCTCCTTCCAGAAGTCGCCCCCGGGCCCGTAGCGCGCGACCGCGGCGCTGAGGAAGCTGGACCAGGCGCTGCGCGCCTTGCCGTTGTTGACCGGCAGCGTCGTGTATTTGCGGGCGATCCAGCTCGGCGTGCCGTAGACGAAGGGCAGCACGGTGAGCCCGTGGCGGGCGGCTACCTCGACGACGTCGTCGAAGCCTTCCCACTGCAAGGGCCCTTTCTGGGTCGGCTGCACCCCGTTCCAGGGCAGCGGCCAGCGGATGCTTTCGACCCCGCCGGCGACCATGTATTCGGCGTCGCGGTCGGTCAGCGTCGTCTGCGGGCCGATCCCCCAGAAGCCCTTGGGGGCGGTGATCGGCGGCTTCGCCGAGCCCGTCTGGGCGCCGAGGAAGAGGGCCGCGGCGAGGACGGCGAGCAGGAGGGCTACGGGAAGGCGTCGTTTCATCGAGTCGAGCAGGGTAGCGGTCGCGTCACCCTGCAACACGGAGCCGGGGCTGATGTATCGATCCGGTCAACGCCGCTCAGTAGGTGCCGCCGAGCTTGCGGTGGTCCCAACTGGCCGTCCGCACCGGCTTGAACTGGATCGCCACCCGCTTCGGCGCCTGCGCTTCCAGCCCCGCCTTGGCGTCGCCCTCGATGCTGGAGATGCCCTCGGCGTAGCGCAGGGTCAGCTCCTCGGCGAAGCCGACCACGGTCTCGAGGTCGCGGTGGAGCTCGGCCTCGGCCTCGATCATCGCTCCCCGCAGCTCGCCGTACTCGTGCCCGGTCTCGATCAGCACCGTCGCCCGCGGGTCGCGTTCGAGGTTGCGGACCTTCTGCGACTTGGCGTAGGTCCAGATCCAGACCTGGCCCTGGCGGGGGACGAACCAGAGCGGCATCGAGTGCGGCCAGCCGCGCGGGCCGAGGCTGGAGACGATGGCGATCCGCTCGCTCTCCATCAGCGCCGCCAGCTCGGCGTCGCTGAGGACGATCTGGTCGCGGCGGCTCACGTCGCGGACTCTACGCCAGGGCCAGGGGCCGTTCGGGGGCCGGCTCGGGGCGGAACGAGCGCCGGTAGGCGCTGGGCGTGGTCGCGGTGGCGCGGCGGAAGTGATCGCGCAGCGAAGCGGCGCCGCCGAAGCCGCAGCGCCAGGCGATCGTCTCCACCGGCAGCTCCGATTCCTCCAGCAGCCGCCGCGCCTCCAGCACCCGTCGCGAGAGCAGCCACTGCAATGGCGTCGTCCCGGTTTCTTCGCGGAAACGGCGCGCGAAGGTGCGGCTGCTGACGCCGGCGTGGCGCGACATCGCGGCGACGTCGAGCGGGTCGGCCAGCCGTTCCGCCGCCCAGCGCCGGGTCTCCTCGAGCGAGCCGCCGGTCTCCGGCGGCGCCGCCTTGATGAACTGCGCCTGGCCGCCCTCGCGGTGCGGCGCGGCGACCATGTGGCGGGCGACCCGCTCGCCGGTGGCGGCGCCGAAGTCGTTGCGGATCGCGTGCAGGCTGAGGTCGATGCCGGCGCTGAGCCCGGCCGAGGTCAGGACCTGGCCTTCGTCGACGTAAAGCGCGTCGGGGTCGACCGCCACCGCGGGGAAGCGGCGGGCCAGCTCCCCCGCCCAGGCCCAGTGGGTCGCCGCCCGCCTGCCGTCGAGCAGGCCGGCGTGGGCGAGCGCGAAGGCGCCGGTGCAGATCGAGAGCAGCCGGGCGCCGCGGTCCCCGGCCGCGCGCAATGCCTCCAGCGCCTCCTCCGGCGGCGGCTCGAGCAGGCCGGCGTAGGCGGGTACGACGACCGTGTCGGCGCCGCGCAATGCCTCCAGTCCCGCCTGCGGCCTCAGCCCGAAGCCGCTGGTCGTCCGCACTTCGCCACCGTCGATCGAGCAGGCCGAGAACTCGTACAGCGGCTCGCCGCTGGGCTCGGAAGCGAGCGCGAAAGCCTGCGCCGGCGCCGTCAAGTCGAAGGCGACGACCCAGTCGAGGCAGAGGGCGACAACGCGGTGCATGGCAGGAATCTATCGAACATTGGCATTCCTGCCCCTGGTGGAACCCCGCCGGCACCGCCACCATGGCCAGATGGAAATCGCTCTGCTGCTCTTCGACCAGCTCGCCCCCCTCGACGCCGTCGGCCCGTTCGAAGTGATGCGCAACGTTCCCGGCTGGACCGTACGCACCGTCGCCAAGGAGAAGGGCGAGGTCCGCGACGAGGGCGGCAGCCTCGGCCTCATCGCCGATCACACCCTCGACGAGGTCACCGCCCCGGACCTCGTGCTCGTTCCCGGCGGCCGCGGCAACCGGCCGCTGCTGGAGGACGAGGAGGTGCTCGGGTGGCTGCGCGAGGTCGACCGTCACACCAGGTGGACGACCTCGGTCTGCACCGGCTCGCTGGTGCTCGGCGCCGCCGGCCTGCTGCAGGGCAAGCGCGCTACCTCGAACTGGCTGCTGCTGGAGGCGCTGCGCGAGTACGGCGCCGACCCGGTCGGAGGGCGCTACGTCGAGGACGGCAAGGTCATCACCGCCGCCGGCGTCACCGCCGGGATCGACATGGCGTTGCACATCGTCGCCCGCGAGGTCGCGCCGGAGATGGCCCAGGCGGTCCAGCTCGGGATCGAGTACGACCCGGACCCGCCCTTCGACAGCGGCTCGCCCGAGAAGGCGTCGCCGGAGATCGTCGAGCTCGTCACCGCTGCCGCGCGCGCCGCCGACCCGATGTTCGCCGACAAGATCTGAGGGTTCAGCCGAGGCGGCCGTGGGTGGCGGCGACCATCGCGTGCCAGGCCGGCTTCGGCCGGAAGCGCGGTCCGCTGCGAAAGAGGCCGACCGAGTCGCAGAAGGCGCAGCTGCCGGGGGCGTCCTTCCAGCTGAACCAGTCGACCTGGCGTAGGTTGAGCCGCTGGCGGTTGCCGAGCAGGTAGCGGTAGGCGCCGCGCAGTTCCCGCGCCTGGCCCTGCCGGCCGACCTCGAAGGAGACGACGCCGGGGTCGTTCTGGGAGCCCCAGCCGAGCTCGGTCAGGTAGAGGCCGGAGCGGCGGTCGCCGTGGCGCAGCATCGTCCCCCGCACCCCCTCGACCAGTTCCCGCAGGCTCGCCGTGTCGGCCGCGTACGGGTGCAGGGCGACGGCGTCGAAGCTGGCCTTGACCCGGTGGACGCGGTAGAGCTGGTCGAGGAAGTCGGCCGCGTCGAGCGCCCGCGGCGGTCCCGCGGCGGGGTCGCCGAAGAGGCCGCCGAGGACGACCTCGGCCCGCGGATCGGCCCGCCGCACGGCGCGGTGGGAGAGCGCCAGCAGGCGCGCGTAGCGCTGCGGCGAGGCCGGCTTGGCGAAGTAGAAGAAGTTCTCCTCGTTCCAGATCTGCCAGGCGCGGATCGGCAGCCGCGGCAGCGGTTGCTTGGAGCCCGGCCCGTGTTCGGCCCAGAACTCGCCGCGGCTGCCGTAGCGCTCGACCGCCGCCCGCACGAACCCGGTCCAGGCGCGGCGGGCGCGGGCATTGTCGATCGGCAGCCGGCGCCAGTCGCCGCCGACCCAGTGCGGGGTCGAGTAGAGGAACGGAAGCACTTCCAGGTGACCGCGGGCAGCGGTGGCGACGACCGCGTCGAAGCCGCCCCAGTCATAGCCGCCGCGGGGCGAGCCCTCGACCCCGCTCCAGCCCAGCGGCACCCGCATCGTCTCCAGCCCCCCGGCCCGCATCCGCGCCGTGTCCTCGGCGCCGATCGGGGTCTGGGGGACGATGCCGAAGAAGCCGCGCGGCAGCGCCTGCGAAGCGGCGGGGGCGAGCAGCGCCACGAGCGTGGTGGCGATCGCGATGACGGTGGCGGTTCGGGTGGGTCTCATGTCGGGCCGGCGCGGTCGGGTTCCGGTCCTGCGGGAACCCGCGGCGGCGGCGGAAGTCGCGCCGCCCGCAAGGAGGTCGATGGTGCGGCGAGCGCCCGCGTCAGCCGGACGGGACGAGGTCCAGCTGGTTCCAGGGCCCCTCGCCGCCCATCGGCTGGGTGCGGCCCTCGAGCCAGTCGGCCTGGAGGTCGTCGTAATGCGGACTGGCGGGGTGCCCGGACTGGCCGGTGAACATCTGCCAGCGCGAGCTGTCGGGGTCGGCCGGGTCGGCGACCATGCGCCAGCTCGGCGCCCAGACCGCCTTGTATGGGTCGTTGGGGTCGTAGGCGATCTGGCTCACCGTCTCCTGCGCGCCGCCGGCCCGCAAGCGGCGGTTGAGCAGTCGCCGCAGCAGCGGGTTTGCCTGGCCCAGCGCGTGCGGGAACTCCATTTCGTGCACCGTGCCCCAGCGCCAGGCCTCCGGTTCGGGGCCGAAACGCTCTTCGAGGTCGTCGAGGGCGCCGGCCAGCGCTTCCAGCACGAGCTCGTCCCAGGGGCGGCCGATCAGCTCCTCGTCGGCTTCCTCCCAGAGCGCCATCAGGTGCGAGTGCCAGCGCCAGGGCGAGGTGATGTGCGGGGTGAAGCCGTTGTCGGCGCGGTCGAGCCAGCGCTCGCAGAGGTCGCGGTCGCCGATCGCCGCCCGTGCCACCTCGCGCGCCAGGCGCAGCAGGAAGGCCTGGTAGATCGTGCCGGCGATCGTGTCCGGGTCGAGGCGCCCGTCCCAGCTGCGCAGCCGCTCGACCGCGCTCAGCTCGCGCTGGCCGCGCGGCGTCAGCCGCCCGAGCCGGCGCGCCGCCTCGATCCCCGGCAGCGAGAGGTTGTCGGTCTGCATCGCCTCGAAGCTGTCGATGTCGTGTTCGTCGCTCGCGGCCAGCAGCTGTTCGATCCGCTTGGCGCGGAAGCCGTCGAGCCATTCGCTGGTGATGTGGTGCGGGTACTCGTCGCCGACGATGCGATTGTTGGCGGTGACGAGGAAGCCGCTCTCGGGGTCGACCGTCTCCGGCAGTTCGTCGTAGGGGATCGTCCCCTCCCACTCGAACTCGCCGCTCCAGCCCGGCTTCGGCAGGTCCGGGCAGCCGCCGCGACGGCGCGGCAGGCGGCCGATCAGCTTGTAGCCGATCGAGCCGTGGCGGTCGGCCCAGATCAGGTTCGAGGCCGGCGCCGTGTGGCCCTCGAGCTTGCGCACGAGGTCCGGCCCGGAGCCGATCTCCAGCATCTCGAACATGCCGGCGAAGGCGGTCGGTTCGCGCAGCGCCTGCCAGCTCAGCGCCAATGGCTCCTCGTCGTCGGCGCCCAGTGCCTCGTTGACGATCGGCCCGTGGTGGGTGATGCGGACGTCGAGCGCGACCGGCTCGTCGCGGCCCTTGACCGCGATTTCCTCGCGCACGATCTCGAGCGGCCGGCGCTCGTCTTCGAACAGGTACTCCTCGCCCTCGATCCGCTCGACGAAGAGGTCCTGGACGTCGGCCATGACGTTGGTGAAGGTCCAGCAGACGTCGTTGTTCTGCCCCATGTACACGCCCGGCATCCCCGGCATCGAGGCGCCGCGGACGAAACGGGCGCCGTGGCGCAGGCTGACCTGGTACCAGATGCCCGGCATGCTCGGCGGCAGGTGCGGGTCACCGGCGATCAGCGGCCCGCCGGTCGAGCTGAGCGCGCCGCTGACGGCCCAGTTGTTGGAGCCGCTGGCCTCGGTCGCGAGGCCCATCGAGCGGCGCACCGCGTCGATCTGCTCGACGATCGCGAGGCCGTCGCCGCTCCAGGCTTCCTGGGTGACGATGGGGTTGTCGGCGGGGTAGGTCGGGTCGAGGCGGGCGCACAGCTCCGGGCCCAGCGCCCGCAGCATGTCGGCCCGCAGCAGCTCCCGCTCCCAGTTGGTCGAAAGCCCGAAGGCCAGCAGCTTGCCGAGGCTGAGGATGTCGGCCGGGCGCCAGGGCGCGAAGTCGAGGCGCAGCAGCTGCATCTCGAACGGCATCGCGGTGGCGTCGGCGGCAGCCGCGTTGACGCCCTCGCAGAAGCGCTCCAGCAGCTCGCGCAGGTGCGGATCGAGGGCCGCCGCCTCCTGCTCGGCGATGCGGCGGATGCCGAGCGTGCGCATCAGCCGGTCGATCGGCAGCCCCTCCTCGCCGGCCATCTCGGAGACCCTGCCTTCGACCGCGCGGCGGTAGAAGTCCATCTGCCAGAGGCGGTCCTGCCCGTGCGCGAAGCCCTGGGCGAAGTAGAGGTCGCGCTCGGCGTCGACCTCGATGTGGGGAACGCCCCAGCGGTCGCGGCGAACCCGTGCCCGCCCGTCCAGCCCGGCCAGCTCGATCGTGCCGCGCTGCTTCGGCAGCGGCCGCCGCGCCAACCAATGCCAGGCCGCCGCGGTCGCGGCGGTGGCGATCCCGGTACCCGCGAGCCCGGCGAAGAACCCCGCCCGGGCCGCCCGACTGGTGCTGAAGCGGCTCATCCCAATTGTTTATCACTTGGCTGGCCAGCCAGGAAGTCCGGCGTACCCAAACCCGCGATCTCGGCCACGGGGCGCGTCCCCCTCAGGCGACCAGGTCGCCGGGCAGCCGGTCCTCGCCCTCGAGCTTTTCGAGGTGGGACTCCATCGCCATCGCCGCCATCGGCAGCAGCTCCAGCGGGATGTCGTCCCAGGTCTCGGCGAGGAGGGCGGCGCGGGAGCGCTCGCCGCGCTTGAGGGCGGCGAGCAGGCGGCGCTCGCGCATCTCGCGGTGCTCGACGTATTCCGCCAGCTTCGCGGCGGGGTCCTCGATCCAGGGGCCGTGCCCCGGCGCCATCAGCTCGATCTCCTCGGCCTGCAGCAGCGCCAGCGACTTCATGTAGGCGGCAAGGGCGCCGTCGCCGGGCGGGACGATCGTCGACCCCAGGCCGAGGACCAGGTCGCCGCTGAAGCAGACCCGCTCGGGACTGAGGAAGCAGACGTGGTCGGCAGCGTGGCCGGGAGTGGCGAGGACGCGCAGGCCGGCGTGGGTCTCACCGCCGGCGGGCAGCACGACCTCGGCCCCGAGCCGGTCGGCGCCGGCGGCGTGGTCGCCGTGGGAGTGGGTCAGCAGCACGAGCCCGATCCCGCCCCGCCCTCCGGCAGCGACGCGGATCGCCTCCAGGTGCCCCTCGTCCTCGGACCCCGGGTCGATCACAACGCAGGGATCCGCCCCGTACAGGTAGGTGTTCGTCCCTTCCAGCGTCATCGGCCCCGGATTGGGCGCGACGATCTTCAGGACCTCGGGATGCCCCGGCGCCGCGGCGCCGGTCACCCGGCGATCTCTTTGGCGATCGCGGCGCGGGCGTCCTCGGGCTCGAGCACGACCAGGTCGCCGGCGCCGCGGAGGATCTCGCGAACCAGCCAGGGCTTGCCGGCGTAGGGAAGCTCGACGACGACGGCGCCGTCGGCCAGCTCCTCGATCACGGTGCGCTCCTCGCGCAGCCAGCGGGCGCGCTCGGGCGAAACCCAGACGCGGGCGACGTCGGCGGTCGGAACTTCGCCGTGGGTCATCCAGCCCTCGACCCCGGCCAGCTCCTCGACCTCGGCCCGCGGCTCGAAGGTGCGATCGGAGAGGGTCGCCTCTTTGACCCGGTCGAGCTTGAAGTGGCGTACGCCTTCTTTGGTCAGGTCGTAGCACTCGACGTACCAGCCCTCGCGCCCGTTCTCAAGCCGGTAGGGCTCGACCGAGCGGTCGGTGAACTGGTCCTCGTTCTCCTTGTAATAGGAGAGTTCGAGCACGTTGCTGCCGGCGATCGCGTCGTTGACCATGCGCGCCACCCTGGCGTCGCCGCCGCCCCCGGCGGAGGCGATCTCCAGGCCCTCCTCGGAGGGATCGTGCCCGAGCGCGGTGACGATCTTCATGCGCGCCTTCTGCAGGTCGGTCTGCGGCAGGTGGTCGCCGAAGAGGTCGATCGCGGCGACCAGTGCCTTGGCCTCCAGCGGCAGCAGCCGTGCCGGGCGGGCGAAGTTGTCGCCGTAGGGCTCGGAGTCGACCTCGATCTCGTCGCCGATGTATTCGGCGTAGAGGACGTAGGTGCCACCGCCGAAGTTGACGACGTTGAGCAGCTCGACGTCCTCGCGCAGCTCCTCGTCGGTCAGTTCCAGCCGCCGCCGCAGGTCGGCGATCTGCAGCCGCTCGCCCTTTTTCGCCGCTTCGATCAGCATCCCGGCGAGGGTGACGAGGCGGGCGAAGCGCTCGGGCCGGATCGCCGCCTCGCCGCGGCCGTTGGAGCGGCTGCGCCGGGGCGATTCGGAGAGGGGGCGATCGACGATCGCGGCCGGCTCGAAGCCGTTCTGGTGGCGGTCGCGGAGCAATGCCAGCCGCTCCTCCGCCTCCGCCCGCAGGTCGTCGGGACCCAGCACCTGCGCGTTCTGGCGCCAGCGCAGCACCCAGGCGATCAGCTCGCGGTGCGAGGCGTACTTGGTTTCGAAGATCTGGCCCTTGCCGGGGGCGCTATCGGACTTCACCGCCGGGCGCAGCTCGCCGTAGCTGCCGTAGTCGCGCTCGATCAACCAGGCGATCCGCTCGCGGATCCAGATCTTCGCCGTGCCCTGGGTCTCCCCCAGCTGCCAGTCGGCGCGGCTGCCGTAGTCGCGGCGGTCGAAGTCCTCCGGCGGCGAGAAGTCGTGCTCGGCCTTGGAGGCGTAGCCGACCTTGCCCTGGATGCGGGAGAGACGGAAGACGCGCACCGCCTCGCGCTCGTGCGAGAGACCGATCAAATAGAACTGGCCGCCGCGGAAGACCAGGTGGTACGGGTCGACCTTGCGCTTCTCGGTCTCGCCCCGCTCCATCGTGTAGTAGGTGAACTCGATCGTCTTGCGGCGGCTGATCGCGGTCTCGATCTTGGAGAGGCGCTGGGAGAGGTCGCGGCCGCCGGCGGAGGCGGTCATCGCCATCTCGACCGGGGCCCGCTCGCCCTCGACCAGCGGGTTCGGGTGGCCCCAGGCGACCTGCTGCAGAGCCAGCCGAAGCGGCTCGGCGTAGGCGAAGCCGCCGTCGGTCAGCAGCAGCAGCGCCGTGCTCAGCGCCGCCAGCTCCTCGTCGGTGAATTTGATCGCGTCGAGGTAGAAGTTCTCCGGCGGCAGCGAGTAGAGCTCGGCCTCGAAGAAGCCCTCGCCCGGCTTCTCGACCCCGAGCTGGATCCCGAGGCTCTCGAGCTCGGCCCGGTCCGCGTAGAAGCGCCGCGCGAACGCGTCGTCGTTCATGTCGCTGTACCCCTCCACCTCTCGCTTGATCTCGAGCGCCGACACGGGCCTGCCTTGGGCCATCAGGAACGAGATCAACGAGAGCTGGCGAATCAGCTTCTCGGTGTCCTTCGCCACGCAGCGCAGGATAGTCTGCGGGCCTCGTCATGGACATCCTGCGCAACCTCTTCGGCAGCCTGACTTCCGGCATTATCCGGCTCCTGGTCACGGTCGGGATCCTCGCCGCGGCCTACTTCTTCATCGTCAAGCCGGTGCTGAAGACGACCGACAAGGCAATCGACGGCGCCAACAAGAGCTTCGAAAAGTCCTTCCACGTCCAGGGCGTCGACGTCACCGACATCAGCGGCACGATCGATCAAGTCAATCGCCGGGTCGAGCGCGAAATCCGCCGCTCCTTCCACACCGCGAAGCGGGATGGCAACCCAAAGCGCCTCGTCAAGTGCATCCAGCGCGCCCAGGGCGACGTCCACCGCATCCAGCGCTGCACCGTCAAGTTCTAGACCTCGCCAAGCCTCCGCCCCCAGGGGGGAGACATCTGAGTGCGGCAGTCCTTTGGTCCGGTATGCGACCGAAAGGACTGCCGCACTCGCCGGGAACTGCGTTGACCCTGGCCGAGCTGGCCGAACGGCAGCACGGCGTGGTCTCCGTCCGCCAGTTAGAGACGACCCTCCGCCTTTCACCGAGCAGGGTGAAGCGCGAGGTGACCGCGGGACGCCTGCTCCGGCTCCATCGCGGGGTCTACGCCGTCGGCCACCGTCGCATCTCCCCCTATGGGCGATGCCTGGCGGCTGTACTTGCCTCCGGTCCCGAAGCGCTGCTGAGCCATGGTTCGGCGGCGTGGCTCTGGGGGATCTCGCGCTACGGGCCGGCCCGCTGAACGTGACCTCGCCGCTGCCACGCAAGCCACGACCGCCGATCCGGCTCCACCATTCGCGGATCCTGATCGAGGCCGACCGGGAGCTGGACGAGAACATCCCCGTCACCGCCGTGCCGCGGACCTTGCTCGACTGCGCCGCCGCGACCCGCTTCTCCCAGCTCCAGCGCATGCTCGAGCGCAGCGAGGAGCTGAAGCCGTTCGACCTCGCACCGATCGAGGAGCTGCTCGCTCGCAGTGGCCGTCATAAGGGCCGGCGCCCGTTACGCGAAGCGATTGCGCTCTACCAGCCCGTCCCCTTCAACCGTTCCGAGTTCGAGCGGCGGTTCTTCGAGGCCGTGCTCGCAGCGGGCCTGCCGCGGCCGGCGACCAACTTCGTCGAGGCCGGGTTCGAGCTCGATGTCTACTGGCCCGAGCTGCGCTTCGCGGTCGAACTCGACACCTACGGGACCCACGGGACCCATGCCGCCTTCGAGCGCGATCACCTGCGCGACGAGGACCTGATGCTGGCCGGCATCGAGCTGACCCGCGTCACCGACGTTCGCTTCCACCGCGAACCGGAGGCCGTGCTCCAGCGCGTCGCGACGCTGCTGGGGCGACGGCGCGAAATCTAGGCGGCCTGGCGGCCGAAGAAGGCCGAACCGGAGAGCGCCCGGTCGAAGCCGGACCAGGACTCGCCGGCGGGAAGCTGGCGCTCGAGGCGGTCGAAGCTGCCGAGGCGGCCGCCGAGGTTGTCGATCATGTGGACGAGGACGGCCTCGCGGGTGGCGGGGACGACCGGCGAGCCGTGCTCGAGCTGGCCGTGGTGGCTGAGGATGATGTGCAGCACGCACTGGGCCAGTTCCGGGTCGAAGCCGGGGATCTCCTCGATCTGGCGGCGCACCAGGTAGTAGCCGAGCGGGATCTCGCCCTGCAGCCGGCCGAGGTCGGTGAGGTCGATCGCCAGGGCGTCGTCGTTGTAGGCCTCTGTCTTGCCGATGTCGTGCAGGAGCGCGCCGGTGACGGCGACGTCGCGGTCGATGCCGGGGAAGAAGTTGGCGGCGGCGCTGACCGCCTGCGCGACCGAGAGCGTGTGCTCGAGCAGCCCGTGACGGTAGGCCTGGTGGTAGACCTTCGCCGCCGGCGCCTCGCTGAAACGCGCCCAGGCTTCGCTGCCGGGAGCGAAGAAGAGATCGAGCAGCGTCGTTAGCTGCGGGTCCTGGATCGTCGCCAGCAGCGCCCGCAGGTCCTGCTCCAGCAGCTCCAGCGAGACCTCGGACTCCGGCGCCAGGTCGTCCGCCTCGTACTCGCCCGGCTGCGCCTCACGCAGCTCGGCGACCTTGATCTTCGCCCCCCAGCGCTCGCTGTTCTCGAACACCCCGGTGACGTGGATGGCGGAACCGGTGGCGCAGTTCGCGTAGCGCGCCTCGGCGTCCTCCCAGCAGACCGCCTCGGCGCTGCCGCTGGAGTCGCCGACCGAGAGCCGCAGCCAGGGGTCGCCGTTGCGCTTGCGGCGCAGCTCGCGCTGGCGCACCGCGTAGACGCCGGCGACCCGCTGCCCGTCCTCGAGGTCGCGCAACGCGACCCGCCCGGCCGGCGTCGCGATCGTCGCCTGCTCCGGAGCGATAGCCACCTGCTCCGCTGCTATCGCCGGCTGATCCGCGGCCGGCGCGAGCGCCTCGGCGGGCACACGGGCGTCGGCCGGGTCCGGAGTCGGAAACAAGGTCGGCTCACTCATCTCCCGATCCAAGGTAGAGACGATTCCGGACGACTCTGGAGACGCTCACAGGACCCCGCCGAGCCAGTGGCCGAAGGCGACGGCGGCAAAGCCCACGAGCAGCGAGGCGCCGATGTTGAGCCAGGCCAGGTCGGCCCGCCCGGCGACCCCGAGGCGCTGCGAATCGAGGATCCAGGTCGAGAAGGTGGAGTAGGAGCCGATGCCGCCGCCGGCGAGGATCGTCAGCGCCACCCCGTGCAGGGCCGCGCCGGCGACCACGCCGAGCGCCAGCGCGGCGCTGAGGTTGACAGCGAGGATCCCGAGCGGAAACTCGCTGCCGGCGCGGGCGGCGACCTCGGCGTCGACGAGGAAGCGCGCGGCCGCGGCGACGCCGCCGAGCAGCCCGACCGCGACCCAGGCGAGCGGGGTCACGCCGCCGCCCGCGGACGCCGCTCCAGCGCGATCCCGAGCCGGACGCAGAGGTAGCCGACCGCGACGCTCGCGACGCAGTAGGCCGCCGCGAGCGCCAGGTAGCCGCCATCAACCATCTCGTAGAGCTCCAGCTGCAGGGTCGAGAAGGTGGTCAGAGTGCCGCAGACCCCGGTCCCGAGGAACGGGTGCCGCCAGCTCTCCGCGGGCCGGTCGCGGAAGCGGACGAAGAAGTAGCCGAGCAGGAGCGCCCCGACCATGTTCACCGCAAAGGTCGCCCACGGCCACTGCCCCGGATCCGTCGAGGCCAGCTCGGCGAGGCCGACGCGGAGCAGCGCTCCCACCACCCCACCGGCATAGATCGCCAGCAGCTTGCGCGGGTCGTGCGGCAGCGATCCCATCGGCCGCAGTATCTCGGCGGGACCGGAACCCTAGGCTTGCCCCGTGAAGGCGCGCGTGAGAGACGTGGTTGCCGTGCTGTCCGCGGTCGGGAGATACCGGGCGCGGATCGTCCCCGCTCCGGGGCGCGCACTGGAGCGATGACGTGACCGGCACGAACACAGCGCTCTGCGCACAGCTCCAGTCGCTCGCGGAGGAGACCTGGGACCTGCTGGGGTTTGGCCTGGCGCGGACGGACGGTCGCGAGCCCGACGAGCGCTTCTTTACCGACCACAACTTCCTCCACCTGCACCAGGCATATCCGGCGCAAACCTATGTGCAGCTGTTCAGCGGCTCCGACGAGGCCCTGACCGGAGCCGACGTCGAGTGGTGGATTGGGGACGGTCAGCGGTACGTGCGCATGCTTGTGCAGGCGAAGCGGCTCAACCGCAAGGGCGGGTACAGCGACATCGGCCGCCTGATCCCCGGCACCAAAACGCGGCAGATCGATCGGCTTGTCCAGGTTTGTGAAACGGGACTCCGGGCGGTTCCGCGGGGGCAGGCCTTCGTCGGCCTGACTCCCACCTTCGTGCTCTACAACGGGCCGATTGGAGAACTCCGCCCCCCTCGCGATCTTTGCCAGAACACGAGGAGGTCAGCAAAACAGCGCGGTTGCGTGGTCACGCACGCAACCGCCGTGCAGACTGCGCTCGGGCCCGCATCCAGGCGCCGGCGGAAACTCTCCCGAGCGGAGCTGGCGGGCAACTGCCTTCCATGGTCCTGCCTGGTCTGCTGTCCGGCCATGTCGGGTGGGCTGGCGGAACGCGTGTCGACGGCGCTAGGGCGCGCCGTCCCACCTCCCAAACTGCGTATTCGCGACCGGGGGAACCCGAGGAACGACCATCCGATCGTTCGTGTCTGGGAGCGGGAAGCGCTCCCCTTCGACCCCCGTGCGAGGTATGAGAGCGTCGAGCATCTGCTCGAGGCAGCTCCTCCGGAATGGAGCCCGGGAGCCCGCCTGCTGGCGATCACCACGGCGCTCCCCGACGGCGACTGACGCGACCTCAATAGGGTGCCGCAATCAAGGCCATGCGTTACATCGCCTTCGCCGAGGCGACCAGCTTCATCGCCCTCCTCGTCGCCTCCTTCGTCAAAAGGACCGGCGGCGGCGAGCTCGGGGTCCAGATCCTCGGCCCGATCCACGGGGTCCTCTTCATCGCCTACGTGGTGATCGTCTTCAACGTCCGCGGCGAGTTCGGCTGGAGCGGCAAGACGACCTTCTGGGTCCTGGTCGGAGCGGTCGTGCCCTTCGGCGGGTACGCGGTCGATTGGTGGCTGCTGCGCGATCGGCGCCCCGCGATCTCCGACTCGTAGTGGCGAGGGCGGGATTCGAACCCGCGACACCACGATTTTCAGTCGTGTGCTCTACCAACTGAGCTACCTCGCCTCGGCGCGCCCGGCGGGCCCGCGCCGGGAAGGCTAGCGGCAGGGCGAGGTTCGCGGCTGATTGCATTGTCCAGTGGCTTGGACACGTGCAGGACCGGCGTTGCTCGTCGCCGCGGCGGTGGCGGCGGTCGTCGTCTCCGGCGGCAGCTCGACCGATCCGCGCACCCCGCCGGCGCTGCCCGGCCTGCCGCCTCCCTACCTGGGCACGGCGGTCGCCGGCAACGGTGGGCTGACGGCGGCGATCGATGCCTACGGGGACGTGGTCGACCTGCGGGCCCCCGGGCCGCTGGGACGAGCGCTGCTCGACAACCCGGCTGCCCGGCAGGCGGCGGGGACGGTGGCGGCGGACACCGGCATCGTGCCGCGGGTGCGGATCGGGGACGGGCCGGCGCTGCCGCTCTGGCTGGCCGATTCGGTCTCGCAGCGCTACCTGGGCGGGACCAACGTGGTGCGGACCACGGCGCGGTTCGGCCGCACCCGGGTGACCGTCGTGACCGCAGCGGCGGAGCGGCGGCTGGCGCTGGTCGCGAGGGTCCGGGAGGCGGGGGGCGAAGGCGGCGTGCCATCGGTGAGCATCGACGCCGACGGTGCCGGCTGTCGTTCGGCGACCGGCGGCGAGAGGCTCGGGCTCATCTGCATGGCGAGCGAGGTGCCGTTGAGTCGCAGCTTCCTCAGCAGTCAGCCAAGCGGCGTCGTCATTGGCTACAGGCGCGGCGAATCGCCCTTCGTCGTCGCCACGGAAGCGATCGTCGCCCGTGCCGCCGCCGCCGATCGCGCCTGGCTTGCCGGAGCGAAACCACTCGGCGACGGGGCTCCCGCCTGGGCGCGCTCGGCCTACGGACGCTCGCTCCTGACCCTGCGGGCCCTGACCGATCGGCGCAGCGGCGCCGTAGCGGCCGGGGCGCGGGACGGCTGGGCGTATGTGTGGCCCCGCGATGCGGCCACCGTCGCCATTGCCTACGCGGCGGCCGGATACGGGACCGAGGCGCGGCGGGTCGCCGGTTTTCTGGCCGGCCTCGACCTCGAGGCGGCTGCCCGCTTCCACGCCGACGGCTCCGCGGTGGAGGGCCGGGCGGCGCAGGGCGATGCCGCGGGTTGGATCGGGGCCGCCGCGCGCGCCGCCGGTCTCCCCGCCCCCGCGCCGACGAGCGCCCGGCACGACCGCGCCGACTACCAGGAGGGCATGCCCGGGAGTTACCTGGCCAACGCGATCGCGGCGGGCCGTCCGCTCGCCTCCTTCGAGGCCGCCGGCGGCCTCGTCCGCACCGCCGCCGATCCGGCATCCGGCCTCGACTCGGCCGCCGCCTGGGCGGTGCGTCCCTTTCCTCGGCCGCCGCTCTTCCCCGCGATCCGGCAAACGCTGCTGCGCCTGCTCGCGAGCGGTTCGCGCTACGGAATCACGCCTGGCAGCGCCTGGCCCGGCAGCGACCCCTGGACCGCCCCCACCACCTGGAGTGCCTGGGCGCTGGCGGCACTCTCCGGGCGGGCACGGCGGGCGGGCGAACCCGCCGAGGCAGGCGCGGACCGCCGCGCGGCCCTGCGCCTCCTCGCCGGCCTACGCCGCGCCGCCACGCCCGCCGGCGACCTGCCCGAGCGCGTCGATGCCCGCACCGGCGTCCCCCGCTCGACCACGCCGCTCGCCTGGTCGCACGCCTTCGCGATCCTCGCCCTGCGAGAGCTCTGGCCTAGCCGGGCAGGCGCCAGCGACTGACCGAGTTGCGCAGCAGCAAGCGCCGCTCGGCTCCCTCGCCGACGACGCGGAAGCTCTCGACCCCCGCGGGCGCTTCGCCCAGCAGTCGCTCGATCAGCGGCGCGGCGCCGGCGCCACCGGATCCCCGCAGCAGCCACTCTTCGTAGTCGAGCTCGAGCGGGATCGTGCGCTCCTCGTCGAGCACGAGCCCCGCCTGTTCCGCGGCGGCCAGCAGGCGCTCGCGGGTGAGACAGGCCCAGTGGGACGGGTCGCGCAGGCGTTCGACCTCCTCGCGCCAGGCGGCGGCATTGCCATCGGCGTCGGTGAGCATGTCGGCGACGAGGATCCAGCCGCCGGGCTTGACCACCCGCGCCATCTCCTCCAGCATCCGCCCCGGAGCCGGGATGTGGTGCAGGCTGAAGCGGTTGATCGCGCCGTCGAAGCTGTCGTCCGCGAACTCGAGCGCGGTCGCGTCGCCGAGCGAGAAATCGATGTTCTCGACGCCGGCGTCCGCGGCTTCGGCCTTTGCCTTCTCGACCATCGCCGGAGTCAGGTCGACAGCGTGGACCGAGCCGACCCGCGCCGCCACCGCACGGCCGACGATCGCCGGCCCGCAGGCCGTCTCCAGCCAGCGTGCCCGCGGATCGGCCGGGACCATCTCGATCAGCGAGTCCAGAGCCGCCGCCGAGCTCATCGCCTCGCTGCGGGCGAAGGAATCCGCCTGACGCGTGAACTCGTCCCGTATGGATTCCTCGTACATGTGCGCAATGTTAGGCACGGTGCCTTCGTCCTTTGTCGCCCCCAGGGCGACTAAAGACAAACGCGCCTCTACGGGAGCGAGGCGAGCGCCGCGCTGACGGCCTCCGCGGGCGTCTCGGCGGGGACGATGCCGGGGGCGCCCTGCATGCGGTCGCGGCCGACAAGCCCCCAGCTGCGCAGCGCCACCACGGTGCGCCCGAGGGCGCGGGCGTGGCCGATCTCCGAGAGCGTCCCCCACTCGCCGCCGATCGCGATCACCGCCTCACCGGAGCCGACCACGGCGAGGTTGCGCGCGTAGCCGACGCCGCTGGCGACGACCTGCGTGCAATACGGGTTCGCCTCCGCGATGTCGCTGCCGGGCACGATCCCGATCACCTCTCCACCCGCCTCCGCCGCCCCACGCGAGGCGGCCTCCATCACGCCCCCACAGCCCCCGCAAACCACCGTCGCCCCAGCCTCCGCCAACAGCCTTCCAACCTCCTCCGCCAGCCCCCAAGGTTCGGATCCCTCCTCGCAAGCGCCGGCGCCGATCACGGCGATCTGCCGCGAGCGCACGTTGGAGCGAGGGGAGGGGGTCTCCCCGGAACCTCCCCGCAGTTCGTGACGGGGAGACCCCCTCCCCTCGCTCACGCCTGCCTCGTGCCCTGCATCAGCCCCATCAGCTCCAGCGCCCCCGCCTTGTGCAGCGGTTCGTTGAGGTTCCCGCACTTCGGGCTCTGCACGCACGACGGGCAGCCGGCCTCGCAGGGGCACTCGGCGATCAGCCGCTCGGCGTCGCCCAGCAGGCGCTCGAACTGCTCATAGCCGCGGCGGGTGATCCCGACCCCGCCCGGGTGGCCGTCGTAGATGAAGATCGTCGAGCGGCCGGTCTGAAAGTGGACGTTGGTCGAGAGGCCGCCGATGTCCCAGCGGTCGCACATCGCGATCAGCGGCAGCACCGCGATCTGGGAGTGCTCGGTCGCGTGCAGGGAGCCGAGCAGAGCGTCGCTCGGCAGCGCCGCGCTGAGCTTCTCCGGCAGCACGTACCAGAGCGCCTGGGTGGCGAAGTTCTGCTCCGGCAGCTCCAGGGCGACGATGTCGATCGGCTCCTGCTCGGAGATCGAGACGCGCTGGAAGGCGATCACCTGCTCGCTGACCGCGACCTCGCCGAAGTTGAGCTGGACCCCGGCCACCTGGCGCTGCTCGCGGGTCCGTTCGATGTAGATCTCGGTCTCCTTTTTCGGCCGCGTGTACCAGTCGCCGTCGAATTTGGAGACGATCGCCCGCCGCTCCTCGACGTCGAGCCGCTCGACCTCATAGGAGCGCCCGAGGTGGAGGTAGATCGCCCCCGGGTGGATCGTCGTGAAGGCGCGCTCGGCCTCGACCAGGCCGAGCATCTCCCCCGAGTCGCGCTCGATGACCGCGACCGAGTCGGCCGAAGCCGAGCGCAGGGCGATCTTCGAAGCCACGAACTCGCTGCGCTTGGGCAGCAGCTTGCCGCCGACGCCGCGCAGCTCCCCCGCCGCCAGCAGCCGCTCCGCCCGCTCGCGCCAGCCGGCGCCGAAGACGTCCTCGTCGGCGTCGGTCAGCGGCAGCTCGTAGGCCGCCGCGACCAGGTGCCGGGCCGCGATCTGCTCGTTCGCGTGGTCGAGGATCGCCGCCTCGACCGGGCGCTCGAGGAACTCCTCCGGGTGGCGGCAGAAGAACTGGTCGAGCGCGTCCTGGCCGGCGACGTAGACCGCCAGCCCGCGCCGCCGCCGCCCCGCTCGCCCCCACATCTGGCGCAGGCTGGCGACGGTGCCGGGAAAGGTGACGCAGATCGCCGCGTCGAGCTCGCCGACGTCGATCCCCAACTCCAATGCGTCGGTCGCGACCACCGCCAGCAGCTCACCGGCGCTGAGGCGGGTCTCGATCTCGCGCCGCTGCTGCGGCGTGTAGCCGCCGCGGTAGGGGGCGATCCGCCGCGCCAGCTCCGGCTTCCCCCGCCGCTCGAGGTTTTCGCGGGCGAAGCGCTGGATCAGCTCGATCCCGCGCCGGCTTTTGAGGAAGCAGATCGTCCGCACTTCCTGGCTGACCAGCTCGGCCAGCAGGTCGGCGGCCTCCGAGAGCGCCGAGCGGCGCGCCCCGCTGGCCTCGTCGAGCAGCGGCGGGTTCCACATCGCGACCTCGCGCCCGGCCCGCGGCGCCCCGTCGTCGTCGATCAGCTCGAACCGGGTCCCGACCAGCTCCTCGGCCAGCTCGACCGGGTTGGCGATCGTCGCCGAGGCGAGCAGGAAGCGTGGCTCGGAGCCATAGGCACGGGCCACTCGCCGCAGCCGCCGCAGCACGTTGGCGACGTGGGAGCCGAAGACGCCGCGGTAGGTGTGCGCCTCGTCGACGACCACCCAATCGAGGTTGGCGAGGAAGTCGCCCCAGACCTTGTGGTGGGGCAGGAGGCCGACGTGGAGCATGTCGGGGTTGGTGAGGACGAGGTTGTTGCGGCGGCGGATCGCCGGTCGCTCCTCCTTCGGCGTGTCGCCGTCGTAGATCGCCTCGCGCAGCCCCGGCGGCCGCAGCTGCGCCAGCTTGCGCGCCTGGTCCTGGGCCAATGCCTTGGTCGGGTAGAGGTAGAGGGCGCGGCGCTTCGGCTCGGCGGCGATGCCGTTCAGCACCGGCAGGTTGAAGGCGAGGCTCTTGCCCGAGGCGGTGCCGCTGGTGATCACCAGGTTGGTCTCGGCGGCGGCCTCGTAGGCGGCGAGCTGGTGCGAGTAGAGGGAATCGATGCCGGCGCGCCCGAGCGCCTCGGCCAAGCCGGCGTCGAGCTCGCCCGGAAGCGGGACCGGGCGCGCCCGCCGCGCCGCCTCGGCGCTCTCGGCGACGACCCGCCCGTCGCGCCGCGCCGGGTCGAGCGCGATCGCCCACTCGGAGCCGAGCAGGCTGGCGCCGCGCGCCACTAGGCCCGGCTCCCGGCGATCTCCGCCGCCACCCGCATCGCCCGCAGCGAGCTGCGGTCGTGGATCCGCAACACGTCGGCGCCCGCGCGCACCGCCAGGGTGACGGCCGCGACCGTCCCCCACTCGCGCTCCCCCGCCCCCAGCCGCTCCTCCCAGGAGCCGGCGAGGACCGCGCCGATGAAGTCCTTGCGCGAGAGCGAGACGTAGAGCGGCAGCCCGATCGCCCGCAGCTCGCCGAGCCGGCGCAGGATCTCCAGGTCCTGCTCGGGGCTGAGGTCGAAGTCGAGCCCGGGGTCGATCGCGATCTGCGCCACGTCGACGCCAAGCTCCCGCGCCCGCTCGACTCTCCCCTCGAACCAGGCCCGCAGGTAGTCGACGACGTCGCCGTACTCACGCCAGGGCCGATCCACCCGCGGCGGCCCCTCGATGTGCATCAGCACGTAGCCGCAGCCGCGCTCGGCGACCAGCTCGAACATCTCGTCCGAACCGCCGGAGATGTCGTTGATCGCGTGCGCGCCCGCGTCCAGCGCCCGCCGCCCGACTTCAGGGGAGAAGGTGTCGGCGGAGATCGGGACGCCGATGGTGGAATCGCCGGTTTTGGAGACCGGCGACTTAGCCACCAGCCCCGCGATCGCCGGCACCAATGCCGCCGCCTCGGTCTCGGCCTCGACCGGCGGCCCCGCCTTGGCGGCGACGGCGCCGACGTCGAGCATCTCGAAACCCGCCGCGGCCAGGGCCAGCCCGTCGACCACCGCCTGCTCCGGGGTGCCGCTGCGCGCCCCCGCGAACATCGAGTCGACGGTGACGTTGACGATCCCCGCCGCCAGCGGCCGCGTCAGATCGAGGGTCCTGTCGGCGAGCCGCCAAGCCACGTCGCTACCGTAGCGGCCGGGACCAATGGGACTGAGCTGCGTCTACACCGACCTCGACGGCACCCTGCTCGGCGCCGGGGCGTCGCTGTTCCGCGACGCGGAGGGCGGCTTCTCACTGGCCCAGGCGCGCGGGCTCGAGGCCTGTCAGCGGGCCGGGGTCGAGGTCGTGATCATGTCCGGCCGCCGCGAGCCCCAGGTCCACGAGGCGGCGCGCCTGATGGGCCAGGCCTCCTACATCTACGAGGCCGGATGCGCCTACGCGATCGAGGGCGAGACGACGCTGATGACCGGTGAGATGGAGCCGAACGAGGAGGGCACGATCTACGAGCAGATCGAGGCCCGCGGCATCCCCAAGCGGCTCTTCGAGCACTTCCACGGGCGGCTCGAGTACCACGCCCCCTGGCACCACGGCCGCGTCCTCTCCCACCTCTTCCGCGGCAAGGTCGACGTCGACGAGGCCAACGCGCTGCTCGGCGAGCACGGCGACGACGACCTGCGCCTGCTCGACAACGGCGCGATCGGCCGCGAGATGCCCGCCATCGACGGCCGCACCCACGCCTACCACCTGGTCCCGCGCCAGGTCAGCAAGGCCGCCGCCGTCGCCGCCCACGCCCGCGCCCGCGGCTACGACCCGGCCGACTGCATCGCCGTCGGCGACTCGGTCGAGGACCTCGAGGTCGCCGCCTCGGTCGGTCGCTTCTTCGTCGTCGCCAACGGCCCCGAGCGCGACCCCGGATTGCGCGCCGCGCTGTCGGCCTGGGGCAACGCCACGGTAACCGAGGGCCAGATGGGCGACGGCTTCTACGAGGCGATCGTCTCGACCCTGGTCGAGCGGCGCTGAGCAGCTACTAGTATCGGTCGCGACCGGAAACGAGCCCAAAGGAGCGCCCTTGTCGTCGGAGACCGCGACCGTCGCGGAGCAGGAGTACCTGGAGATCATGTTCTGGATCGAGGAGGCCGGGCTGCCGATGACCGGCGCCAACATCGCCCGCGCGATGCAGCTCTCGCCGCCGACCGTGCACGAGATGATCGGCCGCCTGGTCGGGGACGGCTACGTCGCCCGCAACCCCGACAAATCGCTGGTCTTCACCGAGTCCGGGCGCGAGCACGCCAGCCACATCGTCCGCCGCCACCGGATGATCGAGCGCTTCCTCACCGACGTCCTCGGCATCCCCTGGGACGAGGTGCACGAGGAGGCGGAGCGGATCGAGCACGCGATGTCGCCGGTGCTGGAGGAGCGGATGTACGCCGCGATCGGCGACGCCACCACCTGCCCCCACGGCCACCCGATCGTCGAGGGCGCGCGCGAGACGGGCTCGCTGCTGGCCGACGTTGAGGTCGGCGCCGACGTCACCGTCCTGCGCTTCGAGAACGAGGCCGAGGAGCTGCTGCACTACCTGAAAGCGGCCGGACTGCACCCCGGCCTCGAGGGCAAGCTCGAGAGCGCCGACGAGGAGCGGGTCACAATCGCCTCCGCCGACGGGGTGCACGAGGTCAGCCGCAGCGTCGCCGAGACCGTCTCGGTCCGCGCCGACCCGGCGCCGCCGCCAAGGGCGGCGATCCCGGAGCAGTTGGTGCTCTCCAGCGACCGCTACGGCAGGTAGATGCACGCGCCTCCGGCGCGTCTATCCGGGAACCGGGATCGTCACGATCGGGCTCGAGGTCGGCGCCTCGCTGCCGCCTTTCGGCTCGGCCGTGACCATCACCGCTTCGACGCCCTCCATGTCCGGCAGTTCGGTGCTGGCCTTGCCGTCGCTGTCGGGCACGAACAGCGCCTCCACAGCTTCGACTTCGCCGTCGCGCTGAACCCAGGCCTCGAGCACGCGGTCGTCCGGTATCTGACGCACGTTGGCGAGGTGCAGGGTGCCGCCGTCGCCTTCGTCGATCATCCGCGCGGTCACGCCCGGCGGCTTGCCGTAGAGGAGGGTGCTGGTGCCGCCGCCGTCGTCGGAGCCACCGAGGCCGCCGGCGATCGCGAAGCCGCCGACGGCGACCACGACCAGAACCGCGGCGGCGAAGCCGACCACCGGGCGCAGCCCCATCGGCCCGGAGCCGAGGTCTCGCAGCCAGCCGCCAAGGCGGCCGAAGAGCCCGTCGCCGCCGGCGCGCTCGGCCCCGCCGCTGCCAGCGGCACGGGCCTCGGCCTCGACTTCGCCCATCAGCCGCGTGCGCAGCTGCGACGGCGGTTCGACCCGCTCCACCGTCTCCGGCAGCGCCTGCACGGCCGGTGCCAGCCAGCGGATCTCCCGGCGGCAGTGCTCGCAGCCCTCGGCGTGGCGCTCCAGCGCCTCCATCTCCTCCGGCTCCAGCGCGCCCAGCAGGTAGGCGGCGACGTCCTCGCTCCAGCGCTCGTGGTTGTTCTCGCTCATGCCAGCCCCTCCGCCATTTGGCCGCGAATCTTCTCCAAGCCCAATCTCATCCGTCCCTTCACCGTGCCCAGCGGCACGTTCAGCATCCGCGCTATCTCCGACTGGCTGAAGCCCCCGAAGTAGGCCAGCTCGATCACCTTCGACTGCTCGCTCGGCAGCGCTCCGACCGCCCCGCGCAGCTCTTTCGCGGTCTCGTGCCGCAGCGCCTCGTCCTCGGTCAGGTCGTCGGAGGGGCGCTGCTCGAGGATCGCGTCGTCGTCGAAGGAGAGTTTCGGCGCTTTGCCGGCGCGGCTGCGCAGCGCGTCGATCGCCCGGTTGCGGACGATGCTCAGCGTCCAGGAGCGGACGCTGCCGCGGGCGCGGTCGAAGCGGGCGCCGCTGCGCCAGATCGAGATGAACGCCTCCTGGGTGACGTCCTCGGCGGCCGCCCGCTCGCCGACGATCCTGTACGCCAGCGAGTAGGCGACACCGCCGTGGCGGTCGTAGAAGACGCCGAAGGCCTCGGGGTCCTTTTCCCCGATCAACGGCATCAGCTCCTCGTCGGCCAACCGCTCGGCCTTCTCTCTCCTAACGGTCATCTCGACCCATCATCCGCTCTTGGCCGGTCCGACCGCTACGCGATGAACGGTTCCACGGCCTTCAGCACCTGCGCTTCGTCGAGCGAGGGGTCGAAGGCGTCGGGGGCCGGTTCTTCTTTGTTCTGCAGTCGGATCGCCGCGGCGTGCCGGGCCTCGACCTGGACGATCGAGCCGGCGGCGCCGAGCACTTCTTTCGACTTGATCGCCGGGCCGGCCCCGTTGTAGGCGCTGACCCCGGTGTCCTCGAAGGTCTGCGCCAGTTTGAGGAAGCCCGCCGTGTCGCTGTAGCTGAAGTCGAATTTCGGCTCCGCCACCGGCTTGCCACCGAGTTTCACGATCGTCGCGGTGAGCGCGTCGACGTGCTGTTTCTCGTCGTCGGCCAGCAGCGCGATCAGGCTCTTCAGTTCGCCGCTCGCCTTCGCCCGGGTCTTCGCTTCGTCGTAGAAGCTGGACTCCAGGTACTCGAGGGTGAGGGCGAAGTTGAGGATGCCGACGTCGCCGCCTTCGGACATCGCCAGCGCCTTGCGGACGAACGGGCCGACCATGAAGGTGCCGTAGACGGCACCGGCCGCCAGCGCGCCCTTGAGGATGACCTCGCTGCGGGAGAGGTCGCCGCCGCTCTCCTCGACGATCTGGACGTCGGCGAGCTTCTGGATGTGCAAGTTCTGCGTGATTCATTGTCTTGCTCCTTTCGCTCCGCCGGCTCAGCCGACGATGAACGGTTCGACTGATTTAAGGACGGTCTTGGCGTCGGCCGGTTTGGCGAACGCCCCGTCCGGGGTGATCGACTTGCCGAGCATCGTGTTGAGGGTGGCCGCGTGGCGCCCCTCGACGCTGTGGATCGCCAGGGCCGAGGCGAGGACTTCGGGGCTCTGGATGTTGGCGGCCTGGCCGAGGTAGGCGGCGGCGCCGAGGTTCTCCACCGTGCTCGCCAGTTCGACCACCGACTTCGCGCTCTTCAGCGGGAATTCGGTCTTCGGTTCCGGCGCCGGTTTGCCGCCGAGCTGCTTCACGGCCGCGGTCAGCGCGTCGACGTGTTCGGCCTCCTCGCTGCCGAACTTGCGGATCGCCTCCAGTTCGGCGCCCTTGAAGAGGCCGCTCTTGACGACGTCGGCGTAGAACGCCGTCTCCAAGTACTCCAGCGTGAGGGCGTAGTTGAGGATGCCGATGTCGCCCTTGCCGAACTGCGCGGTTTCGCTAGTGCCGGAGCCGGAGCCGCCGGATGAGGTCATGGTCGTGGTGCTGTCGTCGCTGCCACAGGCGGCGAGGAAGGCGGCCGCCGCGGTCGAGCCGCCGGTCAGCGCCAGAAAGCGCCGGCGCGAGACCGGGTCCTTGGCCGCGCGGGCGATCGCGCCCGGCCCCCGGCCTGACTGCTCGTGTTCGCTCGAACTGGACATCTCGTCTCCTCACCTCGGGGTCTGCTTCTACCGCCCCCTTACGGGCATCCCCGGCCGTCCGGATCACACGTTTCTCAACTCCTCGACGGGCTTGTGGGGGGAGTGATCCGCCCCCGGCGCAACCGCGTATGCATGGCATGGGATCCACCCATCCCCCGGTCGGTGTCGCGTCCATCCTCCTGGCTGTCGCCGTATTGATCGCCGGCTGCGGCGGTGGCGACGACGGCGCCGACCGGACTTCTTCCAGCGGTGGTGGCGAGACCGCGGCGACCAAGGCGGTGACGATCCGCGACTACCTCTACGCCCCGGAAACGATCACCGTCCCGGTCGGGACGACCGTCACCTTCACCAACCGCGATTCGACCCAGCACACGGCGACCTCGAAGCAGTCGGGCGCCTTCGAAAGCGGCAGCCTCGACACCGGCGAGTCGGGCGAGGTCAAGCTCGAAAAGACGGGCAGCTTCGCCTACTACTGCCTCTTCCACCCGTTTATGAAGGGCACCATCGTCGTCGAATGAGTGGCGGCGAGCCTCCCGCCTGAGCGCTTGCTGTGCTCAGGCGCGGATGTGGGCGAGGGCGCCGGCAATCCGCGCCACGCCCTCGTCGGCGCGGTCGGCGGGCACCGGTGCGAAGGAGAGGCGGAGGCTGTTCTCGCCGCCGTCGATCATGAAGTCGGGGCCGGCGACGAAGGTGGCGCCATCCGCCTTCGACGCGGCCAGCAATGCCGGCGTGTCGGTCCCCTCCGCGAGGTCGAGCCAGAGGAAGTAGCCACCCTCGGGGACGACGAACTCGGCCTCGGGGATGCGCTCGCGCAGAGCGGCGACGAGGGCGTCGCAGCGAGCCTTCAGCTCGGCCTTGACGAAGTCGATGTTGCGGTCCAGCCCGCCGGAACGGCAGAGCTCGAGCACGATTGCCTCGGCCAGCATGTTCGGCGAGATGTAGGTCTCGTTGGCCTTTTTCGCGAGCTTGGCGATCTCCTCCGCCGGGCCGGCCAGGTAACCCACCCGGACCCCGGGACTGACCGTCTTCGAGAAGGAGGAGGCGTGGACGACCCGCCCCGCCCGGTCGAGCGAGAGCATCGTCTCCAGCGGCTCGCCCTCGAAGGGGAGCTCGCGGTAGGGGTCGTCCTCGAAGATCCAGAAGCCGTGCTCGGCGGCGAGCTCGACCAGCCGCGCCCGCTTCCCGCTGGAGAGCGTGCAGCCGGCCGGGTTATGGGCGTTGGGGATGATGTGCGCGAGCTTGACCGGGCCCGCCGCCAGCGCCGCCTCGACCTCGGCGATGTCGACACCGTCGGCCTCCAGCGAGACCGGCACCAGCTCGACCCCGATCTGCTGCAGGAGCAGCAGCGTGCGGTCGTAGGTCGGCTGCTCGACGATCACCCGGTCGCCGGGCCCGAGCAGGTGGGTGAACAGCATCGCCCCCGCCTCCAGCGAGCCGTTCGCGACCATCACCTGCGAGGAGTCGAGCCCGCCGTGCCGCTGCGCGATCCACTCGCAGAGCCCCGGATGCCCGATCCCGGTCCCGTAGGAGAGCGCCTTTTCCCAGTCGCTCTCGAGCGCCCGCGCCGCCGCCTCCCGCACCGCCTCATGGGGAAGGATGTCGGCGCTGGGAGCGCCCCGAGCAAACGAAATCGTGTCCGCGGCCATCGCCCTCGACCCTAGCAACGCGCCGCCGCGACCGGCGCTAGCTGCCGCGCAGCACTTCAACGGCGATCGCGGCCGCCTCGCTGGGGCTCTGACCCACCCGCACGCCCTTGGCTTCGAGCGCGTCCTTCTTCGCCTGGGCGGTGCCCGAGGAGCCGGAGATGATCGCGCCGGCGTGGCCCATCTGCTTCCCGGGCGGGGCGGTGAAACCGGCGATGTAGGCGACGACGGGCTTGGAGACCTCGGAGGAGATGAACTCGGCCGCGCGCTCCTCGGCGTCGCCGCCGATCTCGCCGACCATCACGATCAGCTCGGTCTCGGGGTCGGCCTCGTAGAGCTTGAGGATGTCGATGAAGTCGGAGCCGACGATCGGGTCGCCGCCGATGCCGACGATCGAGGAGTTGCCCTCGCCCGCCTGCTTCAGCTCGTTGCCGATCTGGTAGGTCAGCGTCCCCGACTTGGAGACGACGCCGATCTTGCCCGGGTCGAAGAACTGGGCGGGGATGATGCCGACGTTGGCCTTGCCGGGCGAGAGCACGCCGGGGCAGTTCGGCCCGATCAGCCGCACGCCCGCCTCCTGCGCCTTCCAGTACGTCTTCAGCATGTCGAGGACGGGGATCCCCTCGGTGATCGCGATCACCGTCTCGACCCCGGAGTCGATCGCCTCGTCGATCGCCGCGGCCGCGAAGCGCGCTGGCACGAAGATCATCGAGGTGTTGGCGCCGGCCTCGGTGACGGCCTCCTTGATCGAGTCGAAGACGGGCACGCCCTCGACGTCCTGGCCGCCCTTGCCGGGCGTGACGCCGGCAACGAGGTCGGTCCCGTAGGCCTTGTTACGGAGGCCGTGGAAGGAGCCCTCACGGCCGGTCAGGCCGGAGACGGCGAGCTTGGTCTCGCTGCCGACGATGATGCTCATGAGGAAGCCCCCGCCAGCTCGACGACGCGGCGAGCCGCGTCCAGCATCGTCTTCTCCTGGTGCAGGTTGGGCAGGTCGGCCTCGGCGAGGATCGCCAGGCCCTCCTCGGAGTTGGTGCCGTCGAGGCGGACGACCAGCGGCAGGCCGAGGTCGATCTCGTTCGAGGCGGTGACGATGCCCTTGGCGATCTCGTCGCAGCGGGTGATGCCACCGAAGATGTTGAAGAGGATGGCGCTGACCTTGGCGTCGGACTTGATCACTTCCAGCGCGTTGACGATCGCCTCGGCTTTGGAGCCGCCGCCGGCGTCGAGGAAGTTGGCCGGGGCGCCGCCGGCCTGGGCGACGACGTCGAGCGTCGACATGCAGAGGCCGGCGCCGTTGGCGAGGATGCCGACGTTGCCGTCGAGCTTGACGTAGGTGAGGCCCTTCTCCTTCGCCATCTGCTCCTGCGGGTCGTCGACCGTGTCGGCGATCTCGGCCAGGTCCTGGTGGCGGAAGAGGGCGTTGCCGTCGATCGTCACCTTGGCGTCGAGCGCGACCACGTCGCGGCCGGCGGTGACGATCAGCGGGTTGACCTCGATCAGGCTCGCGTCCTCCTCGGTCGCGACCTCGGCCAGCTGCACCAGCACCTCGGCGGCGGCGTCGAGCGCGTCCTCGGCCAGGCCGGCGTCGGCGACGATCGCCCGCGCCGCGGCGGCGTCGAACTCGCGCGTCGGGTCGATGTGGCGCTTGACCAGGGCCTCGGGGTCCTCGGCGGCGACCGCCTCGATGTCCATCCCGCCCTTGGCCGAGACCATGGCCAGCAGCTTCTTCTCGCCGCGGTCGAGGATGACCGAGGCGTAGTACTCCTCGGCGATGTCGGAGCCGCCCTCGATCCAAACCTGATCGACGCGGAACGGCCCCTCGCCGTGGGGGCCGACGATGTCCATGCCGAGGATCGCGTCGGCGTACTCGCGCGCCTCCTCGACGTCCTTGGCGATCTTGATCCCGCCCGCCTTGCCGCGACCGCCGATCAGCACCTGGGCCTTGATCGCGCAGGGGTAGCCGATCCGCTCCGCCGCCGCGACCGCGTCCTCGACCGTGGCCGCGACCTCGCCGCTCGGCACGGCGATGCCGTGCTTGGCGAACAGCTGCTTGCCCTGATACTCGAGGAGGTCCATAAAAGGCGCCGCGAGGGCGCGGCCGGGCACCCTATCCCAGTCGGGGGGTGACGCGCCGAGACCCTGGCGACTGCCATAATGCCGCGCTCGCAGATGCCCCTTCCCAGTCTCAAAAACATCAAATGGGTGACCGCCGATTGCTACGGGACCCTGATCGACTGGGAGAAAGGGATCATCGAGGCCTGTAAGAAAGAGGCCGCCAAAGACGGCTTCAGCTTCGACGAGACCGCTTTCCTCGCCCGTTTCTTCGAGGTCGAGGCCGAAATCATGGCCGGTTCTTACGAGCTCTACGCCGAGGTTCTGCGCCGCACGGTCGTCAAAGTCGCCGGTGAGCTCGGCTGGGAGTTGGAGCCCTCGCGGGCCCAATTCCTGCCCAACAGCGTCGCCTACTGGCTGCCCTTCCGCGAGGCCAACGCGGCGATGGACCGGCTCGGCAAGAAGTACGAGGTCGGGATCATCACCAACACCGACGACAAACTGCTGGGGATCTCGCGCCGCCACCTGCGGACCGAACTCGACCTCGTCGTCACCGCCCAGCAGGTGCGCAGCTACAAGCCGGACCCGGTCCATTTCAAAGAGTGCGCGCGACGGATCGGCGGCAAGAAAGGCTGGCTGCACATCGGCTGCAACTACGCGACCGACATCGCGCCGGTGCTGAAAATGAACGTGCCGGTGATCTGGGTCAACCGCCACGGCGAGAAACTGGAAGGCCGCAAAGCCCCCAGCGCCACGGTAAAAAACTTCCGCGAAGCAGCGAAAAAGCTCGGCGCGTCCTGAGCGTTTTCTAGCGTTCACGGCGCAACTACCGGTGTAGCTGCCGGTTTCGACCCTTGTTGTTCCCTATGAATAGGTACGAGGACTCAAAGACTCAGATGCGTGCTCTGCTCGGCGCCCGGCTGGCGCTGGGCGGGAGCCTGCTCGCCCTGCTCGCGGCGCTGCTCTTCGCCGCCGGCCAGCCCAGCGCCAGCGCCGCCGGCCCCGACGCCTCCGCCTCGAAGCGCCAGCAGACCCTGCTGCCGGCCGGCGAACAGCCGAACTTCGTCGTCATCCAGACCGACGACCAGACGCTCGACCAGCTCTACGCCACCTACACCCCGCCCGGTGGATCGCCGATCCCGGCGATGCCGAACACGCTGGCCTCGATCGCCGAAAAAGGCATCACCTTCAACCGCTACTACGTCTCCTACCCGCTCTGCTGCCCCTCCCGGGTCAGCCTGATGACGGGCCGCTACGCGCACAACCACAACGACCGCGGCAACGTGCCGCCCAACGGCGGCTTCACCGGCTTCACCGCGCGGCAGGCCTACAGCCACAACCTCGCGACCTGGTTGCAGGGAGCCGGCTACCGCACGATCCACGTCGGCAAGTTCCTCAACGGCTACGGCGACGAACCGTTCGACAACGGGCAGACCGTGCCGCCGGGCTGGAACTCCTGGCACACCGTCCTCAACGCCGACACCCACCACTACTTCTACGGCTACACGCTCAACAACAACGGCAGCCTGGAAGGGCCGATCGGCGACTCCGGCAGCTGGGACACGCGCGAATACGGACCCCGAGACGACTTCGGCTGCCCCTTCGCGCCGCTCAACGGCGCCCCCTGCCTGTATGAGACCGACGTCTTCACCCGCATCGCCAGCGAAGAGATGCAGGGCACGCCGGAAGGCCAGCCCTTCTACCTGCAGCTCGATTACACGGCGCCGCACGGCGACTTCCGCCGTCCGGCCGGGCCCGAGCCGGCGACCCGGCACTACGACTCCTTCGCCGGCGCCGCCTACCCGCACGGTCCCTCGGAAGGCTTCAACGAGGGCAACGTCAACGACAAGCCCCGCTTCATCCGCGAAGCGTCCTACCTCTCGCCGACCGAGGCCCACACCTATCGCGTCTACTACCAGAAGGCGCTGGAGTCGCTGCGGGCGGTCGACGATGGCGTCCAGCAGGTCGTCAACACGCTCGGCGCCATGCACCGGCTGCGCAACACCTACATCATCTTCACCTCCGACAACGGCTTCTTCTACGGCGAGCACCGGCTCACCGGCGGCAAGTTCCTCGCCTACGAGCCCTCGACCCACCTGCCGTTCCTGATGCGCGGGCCGGGGATCAAGCCCGGCACCTCGACCGGTGAGCTGGCGGCCAACATCGACATCGCCCCGACGATCCTCGAACTGGCCGGCGCCGAAGCCGACAAAAGCATCGACGGGCGCTCGCTGGTGCCGTACATGGTCGACCCCGAACTGCGGACGCGGCGGCCGATCCTCTTCGAGTCCTTCGTCGAGACCAACGACGTCGAAGAGAACGGCGGCGGCCCGCCCGTCGCCCCCGAAGGCGTGGCGGCCGGCAACACCGGCGGCGGCGACAGCGTCAACGCCCGCCCCGGCGGCGGCGCCACCGCCTCGATCGTCGCGCCGCCCAAGGACTACGAGGGAATCCGCCTCGGCCCCTACAAGTACATCGAGTGGCCGGATGGCGAGAAGGAGCTCTACGACATCACCAAGGATCCCTTCGAGCTCAACAACAAGATTCGCGACAAGAACTTCGCGCCGATCCGCGCCTTCCTGCATGCGCAGCTGATCCGGCTCGAGGAATGCAGCGGCCGCACCTGCCAGGAAGTCGCGCCCGCATTCCCGCTCACGCGCGAACAGCAGCGCAAGGTCGACAAGGAACGTCGCGAAGAAGAACGGCGCGAACAGAAGGAACGCGAAGAAAAGGAACACCACAAACGGGCGCCGAAAGACCGGCGGTAGTTCGCCGTTCCCCCGGGAGGCGGTCGGGGGAGTCTCCTCACTCGGTACCTCGTCGTCGCCGCGCCTCCCGCGGTCCCCGGGCGAGTTCTCCTCCTCCTCCGCAAAACGTTCGGAGACTCCCCCGACCGCCTCCCGCAGCACACCCAGCTACGAGGGCAGCATCGATCGGCGCCCCTTCTCGAGCGATTTGAGCTCGCGACCTCGCGCGCCGGCGTCGCCTGAAGCTGGGAGGAGGGGCTGTGTGTCCCTCCGAACGTTTTGCGGAGGAGGAGGACCGGGGACGGAGGCGACAGCCGCTCGCTCCCCTTCGACGAGGTACCGAGTGAGGAGGGACACACAGCCCCTCCTCCCAGCTTAAGCCCGAGCCCGCTACTCGATCGTCGCGAGCACGTCGCCGCTTGTAACGGCAGCGCCGACCTCGACGGTGAGGGAGGTGACTTTGCCCGCGCGGTGGGCGGTGATCTCGTTCTCCATCTTCATCGCCTCGATCACGCAGATCAGGTCGCCCTCGGCAACCTCGGCGCCCTGCTCGACGTTGACCTTGAAGACGGTGCCCTGCAGGGGGGAGACCAGGGACGCACTCGAGGCGCCGCCGCCGGCGCTCGCTTTGCGCTCGCGTTTGGGCGGTTTGCGGCCGCCCGCCGCGGGCGCGCCGCCGCCGGCTATCGCCTCGCCGATCACTTTGACGTCGAAGAGCTTGCCGGAGACCTCGACCTTGTAGTCGCGGGTCACCATCTCGCCGCCGTCCTCGGAGGGCTCGGGCGGGGTGGCGTCGGCGGGGGCCGTCGACTTCAGCCAGTCGCGGTCCTCCATCAGGTCGCGGCAGGTCTCGCCCTTGGCCCACTGCTCGGTGGCGAGGATCGCTTCGTGGAAGGGGATCAGCGTGGTCAGGCCGCCGGAGTCGTATTCGCCGAGGGCGCGCAGCATGCGGCGCGTCGCCTTCTCGCGGTCGACGTCCCAGACGATCAGCTTGGCCACCATCGGGTCATACATCGGCGTCACTTCGCCGCCACCCTCGACGCCGGAGTCGACCCGCACCCCGGGGCCGGAGGGCTCACGGTAGGAGTCGTCGATCGGCCCCGGGGCGGGGGCGAATTTCTTGTGCGCCGCCTCGGCGTTGATCCGGCACTCGATCGACCAGCCGCGCAGGTCGACTTCCTCCTGGGAGATCGAAAGCGGCTCGCCGGCGGCGACCAGGATCTGCTCGCGAACGATGTCGACGCCACTGATCATCTCGGTCACGCAGTGCTCGACCTGGACCCGGGTGTTCATCTCGAGGAAGAAGTACTCGTCGCCGACCTGCATGCCCTCGATCGTGCCGGCGCCGCGGTAGCCGACGGCGGCGGCCGCGTCGATCGCGATCTTGCCGATCCGCTCGCGCATCTCCTCGTCGACGTGCGGGCCGGGCGCCTCCTCGATCACCTTCTGGTGCCGGCGCTGGATCGAGCAGTCGCGCTCGCCGAGGTGGATCACGTTGCCGTGCGAGTCGGCCAGGACCTGGACCTCGACGTGGCGCGGGTCCTCGAGGTAGCGCTCGACGTAGACGCGGTCGTCGGAGAAGAACTTCTCGCCTTCGCGGGCGGAGCCCTCGAAGGCCTCCTCGAGGTCGTCCGGCGTCATCGCCACCCGGAAGCCCTTGCCGCCGCCGCCGCCGGCGGCCTTGCAGGCGACCGGGTAACCGGCTTCCTCGGCCTGCACGCGAGCCTCGTCGACGTCCTTGGCGACCTCGGTCGAACCGGGGACGATCGGGACGCCGGCCGCCTCCATGATCTCGCGGGCCCGAGTCTTCGAGCCCATCTCTTCGATCGCCTCGGCCGGGGGGCCGATCCAGACGATGCCGGCATCACCGCAGGCACGCGCCATGTCGGCATTCTCGGCGAGGAAGCCGTAGCCGGGATGGATCGCTTCCGCCCCCGCCTCCTTCGCCGCCTCGATGATGTTCTCGATCTTCAGGTAGCTCTCGGCCGGGACCGCCGGGCCGATCAGGAAGGCCTCGTCGGCCACGCGCACGTGCAGGGCGTCGCGGTCGATCTCCGAGTAGACGGCAACCGAGACGATGCCCATCTCCTTCAGCGTGCGGGCAACGCGGATGGCGATCTCGCCGCGATTGGCAATGAGGACCTTCTGGAACACGGGCGGCGCAGTCTATTTGTCTGGGGGGCGGTGGGGAGGGAGGGTGGGCGCCCCTCCTCTCTTAACTTTTTCGCCGGATCGCCGCCGGCGTCCGTCGTCCCGTCAGCAGCGAAAAAGTGCAAGACGTTCGGAGGGGCGCCCACCCTCCCCCACGGACCCGGATCAGGGGCCGCGTCGCCGTGTTCCTTGGTCCGAGCTGAGGCTTGGGACGGGCGCGGTAATAGGGTGCGGCGGCATGAGCTTGATCGAGCTGCAGTCGCATTCGACCGTCTCCGACGGGCAGTTGGCGCCGGCGGGCGTGGTCGAGGAAGCGGCGAAGGCCGGGGTGACGACGCTGGCGTTGACGGATCACGACGCGGTCGCGGGGGTTCCGGAGGCTGAAGAGGCGGCGCGAAAGCTGGGGATCGAGCTGGTGCCGGCGATCGAGATGTCGTGCGTGCACGAGTACGCGGAAGACCTGCACATCTGCGGCTACTGGGTCGACCTGGAGAAGATCGGGCCGGCCTGCGAGCGGGCGCAGGGGGAGCGGCGCAGCCGGGCCGGCGAGATCGTCGAGAACCTGCGGCGCGAGGGCTTCGACCTCACCCTCGACGACGCGATCCGCGAGGCCGGCGCCGCCGACTCGATCGGCCGGCCCCACATCGCCAAGGCGGCCGGCGCCAGCGGCGACCTCGGCCCCTTCTTCGAGGAGTACCTGGTGCCTGGCGCCAAGGCCTTCGTGCCGCGGCGCTGGCCGACCGCCGAGCAGGCGATCGAGCTGATCCGCGAGGCCGGCGGCGTCGCCGTCATCGCCCACCCCTATTGGGACATCTCCGACCCGGCCGAGGTCGAGGACCTGATCCGCTCGCTCGGCGCCGACGGGGTAGAGACCTATTACCCGCCCCACACCAAGGAGCAGACCGAGCACCTGCTCGGACTCTGCGACGAGCTCGGCCTCGTCCCCACCGCCTCCTCCGATTACCACGGGCCGACCCACAAGACCTTCGCCAGGTTCGGCGCTTACGAGACCTACGGTCTCGGCGAGCCCCAGGTTCCGCCTCGCCCCTAATTAGGCTACCCTAACTTAGGTCAGCCTAATTAGGGCGTCCTAATGCCGTGCTAGCGGACGTCCTCCGAAAGGAGCGAGAGCCTTGTACTTGGTGATGAACGTGGTGCACGTGAACGAGGAGAAACGGGAGGCCTTCGAGCGCACCTTCCTCGAGCGTGAGAGCCACGTCCACAAGGCCGAGGGCTTCGCCGGCTTCGAGCTGCTGCGCCGCGACCGCGACGGCGAGTACGTCGTGCTCAGCCGCTGGGAGACCAAGGAGGCCTTCTCCTCCTGGGTCGACAGCGACCTCTTCAAGCTGAGCCACCGTCACGCCAACGGCGAGCTGGCGCACAGCAGCGAGGTCCGCAACTACGACGTGATCGACACCCGGGTCGCCGCGTGATGGGGCACTTTCCTCTCGCTATGCGAGAGAAAACCGCCCCACTGCTCGCCGCGGCGCTCGTCCTCGCCGCATTGGCGCTGCCGACGGCGAGCCAGGCGGCGGCGCCGGAGCGGATCGTCGCCCTCACCCCCTTCGCCGCCAACACCCTGGTCAAGCTCGGGGTCACCCCGGTCGCGGTCGGCCAGACCCTGGGCGGGGCGGAACGCTTCTCGCCGAAACTGAAGGGCGTCACCGTGCTGCCGCTCTCGCACCCCAACGGGCCGAACCTCGAGCAGCTGGCCTCGCTCAACCCGGACCTCGTCTTCTCCTCGCAGACCTGGGCCAAGGGCAACGAGGCGATGGGCGAGCTGGGGATCGACGTCGTCCTCCACGACCCGCGCTCGATCGACGGCGCCCTTGCCGACACCTTCAAGATCGGCACGATCGTCGGCCGCAAGCACCTCGCCCGCGACCTCCTGCAGCAGATGCGGGTACAGATCGAAGCGGCCGAGGCGGGGATTCGGAAGCGCCCGAAGGTGATGCTGATCCTCGGGGTCGGCCGCACCCCCTTCACCTTCCTGGCCAACAGCTGGGGCGGCGACATCGTCGCCAAGGCCGGCGGCAGGCTGCTGACCGGGGGCGTCAGCTCCGGCTCCGGCTTCGAGCGGATCTCCGACGAAATCGTCGTCGCCGAAAACCCGGACATCATCATCGCCGTCCCCCACGCCAACGAGGACGACATCCCGTCGCTGACCGAATACCTTCGCTCCAACCCGGCCTGGTCCAGCACCAGCGCGGCTCAGAGCGGGCGGGTCTACATCTCGGTCGACAACTCGCTGCTGCAGGCCGGCACCGACATCGCCCGCACGATCCGCAAGGTCCGCAGCGCCTACCTGAAGAACTGAGCCCGGTGGCGCGGCGGGCCCTGGTTTTCGCGGCGCTGCTCGCGGCGCTCGCCGTGGCAGTCGTCTGCTCGCTCGCCTTCGGGGCGGTGAAGCTGCCGCTCTCGGAGGTGATCGACATCATCTTCGGCAAGGGCGGCAGCGTCACCGACCAGCAGATCGTCGAGACGCTGCGGCTGCCGCGCACGGTCGAGGCGCTGCTGGTCGGGGCCGCGCTCGGCGTCGCCGGGGCGATCCTGCAGGGGGCGCTCGGAAATCCGCTCGCCTCGCCCGACGTGATCGGAGTCACCGGTGGCGCCGGCTTCGGGGCAATTCTGATCATCATCCTGCTGCCGGGCTCGATCGCATTGCTGCCGCTGACCGCGCTCGCCTTCGGCCTGCTGGCGGCGGCGCTGGTCTTCGCCTTCGCCTGGTCGGGGCGCAACCGCGGCAGCGTCGGCAAGGTGGTGCTGGCCGGAATCGCGATGCTCTCGCTCTTCACCGCCGGCACCACCGGATTGCTCGCCGCCTTCCCCGAACGCGCCCCCTCGGCGATCTTCTTCATCGCCGGCGGCCTCACCTCCAGCGGCTGGCGCGATCTGGAGACCGTCTGGCCCTACTTCGCCGCCGGCTTCCTCGTCGTCCTCTTCCTGATCCGCCCACTCGACCGCCTCGCCCTCGGCGACGACGTCGCCGCCTCCCTCGGCTCGCGCCCCCAGCTGATCCGCCTCGGCGCCGGAATCGCCGCAGCTCTCCTGGCCGCCGCCTCCGCCGCGATCGCCGGCCTCCTCGGCTTCCTCGGCCTAGTCGTCCCTCACGTCGTACGCATGGCCGGCGGCACCTCCTCCCACACCTTCGTCGTCCCCGCCTCAGCGATCGGGGGCGCCGCCCTCCTCGCCGGCGCCGACACCCTCGCCCGCACCCTCCGCGCACCGATCGAGATGCCGGTTGGACCGTTCATGGTGATCCTGGGCGTGCCCCTCTTTCTCTGGCTCCTGCGGAAGGCGGTCTGACGATGGACGGCGGAGAACGTCGCCGAGGTAGGGGGTCCCTCCGGCGGACGCACGGCCCTATGGGCGTTGCTGGAGGTCCGCCGGAGAGACCCCCTACCTCGACTCGGCTGCTCGCGGCCCGCGGTGTCGAGGTGGAGATTGCCGGGAGGGCGATCTTGCGTGGAGCTGACCTCAACCTGAGTGCCGGTGAGCTGGTCGCGGTGGTGGGGCCGAACGGGGCCGGGAAGTCGACGCTGGTACGAGCGGTGTCCGGGATGCAGAAGCCGAGTGCCGGCCGGGTGCTCTGGTCGGGCCAGGAGCTGAACGACCTACGCGGGCGGGACCTTGCGCACCTCCGCGCCTTCGTGCCGCAGCGGATGCCGGTTCCGAACGGGGTCAGCGTGCGGGAAGCGGTGACGATCGGGCGCTCTTCGCACCTGCGGCCGTTGCGGCGGCTGACCGGCGAGGACCGTGACGGGGTCGAGCGGGCGATGGAGCGGGCGCGCGTCACCCGCTTCACCGAGCGCGATCTCACGACCCTTTCCGGGGGCGAGCTGCAGCGGGTCCAGATCGCGATCGGGCTGGCCCAGGAGGCGCCGGTGCTGATCGCCGACGAGCCGACCTCGCAGCTCGACCTCGGGGCGACGATCGCGGTCGCCGGGCTGCTGCGCGAGCTCGCCGCCGACGGCCTGGCGGTTTTGCTCGTCGTCCACGACCTCGCGCTGGCGTCCGCGATCGCCGACACCGTCGTCGTCGTTTCCGAGGGGCGGACCGTCGCCAGCGGGAGCGCCGACGAGGTCCTCAGCGCCGAGCGCCTGGCCGGGGTCTGGGGCGCCGACGCACACCTCACCGCGCACGAGGGCCGCACCGCGCTGCACGTCGCCTGGGTCTAAAACCGATGACCTTAGGGCACCCTAATTCCTACTTTGTTAGTGTGGATTTATTAGGGTGGCCTAACGGTCACTGCAGAGATCAGCGCGCCGCCCGGTGCGCAGAACAAGGAGACCTTTCGGAATGAGTTCGCACGCATCGAGAAGGAGCAGGCTCGCCACCGGCCTGCTCGCCGTCGCCGCCGCCATGGCCCTCACCGCCGGCATCGCCGCGCCCGCCGGAGCCGTCAGCGGCCAGGGCAGCGCCGTGATCGTCGCGGCCCAGCACGACAGCGGGCGGACCCTCAGCGGTCAGGGCGTGAAGCTCATCGTCGGCACCCCCGGCAGCGCCGAGGGCAACAAGCTGACGCTGCCGATCGCCGAGGTCAGTCCGGCCGGGGCGCAGCCGTCCGCCGCCGGCTCCGCCGCCCTGACCTTCAAGCGCGGCAAGGAATCGATGACCTTCACCGACCTCCGCTTCGACCTCGCGGCGGGCACGCTGGTCGGCAGGTTCGACGGCGCCCAGGTGCCGATCTTCCGGGTCGAAGGGGCACCGCAGGTCAACTCGGGCGTCGGCTCCGTCGCCCTCAGCGGCGCCAAGCTGCGCCTGGTCTCGGACACCGCGAACGCGATCAAGAGCGAGCTCGAGCTCGAGCGCAGCCTGCTGCGCACCGGCGTCGGCATGGCCTGGCTCTCGGCCAAGGCGAACCCGATCCAGATCACCAGGACGATTACCTCCGGCGGCCTCGAGTGGGGCTTCCTCACCTCCTGGCGCGAATACATCTACAAAGAACTGGGCCCGAAAACGGTCGGCACGATCACTACCGAAGGCGGCGCCACGATCAGCGGCGAAGTCGCCAAACCGGGTTCCACCTTCACCTTCCCGGCTGCCGGCGGCAGCTTCCGCGAAGGCCTTTACGGGGCGAGCACCACGGTGGCACTGAACACGCAGGGCAGCGTCAAATTCGCCAAGCCGGGTCACTGCATCATCGAAATCAAGTTCAGCGACCTGCAGGCGAACATCGACGGCGCCAACTCGTCGATCGTCGGCAACCTCACCTACGACATCGACAAATTCACCGGCAAAGCCTGTGAAGACCAGCCGCCGGTCTCGGCCCCGGGCACGACGATCGCGACGCTGGATGCCAGCGGTGTCGTTCCCAGCCACAGCGGCAACACGACCACCTGGGCCGGAATCCCGGCGACCCTGACCGCGGCGGCGGCAACCCCGTTCGCCCCGATGTACAAAGAAGGTCAGCCGCTGGACCCGGTGACGATCGCGGTGGGGGTCGGATGATTCGAGCCCGCACCATCCGGTTGTGCGGCATCGCGGCGACGGCTCTGGCCGTCGCCGCGACCGCGCTGCCGTCGCACTCCCTCGCGGCGGGCTCCGGCGCCACCAAGCTGAAGCTGGACGGCCCGGCGGCACGGGTCCTGCGCGCGCAGGGCGTCCGCATCGGGCCGATCGAGCCCGCCAAGGGCGGCGCCGGCCAGGTCTCGCTCCCCCTCGCCGCCGGCCTCGCCGGTTCCAGCACCACCCTGCTGCGCCAGCGCGGCGGCATCGCCTTGGAGGCCCGCGACGGCAGCACCGCGCGGCTGACCAAGCTGAGTCTGCTGCTCGGCCGCAGGTCTCTGCTCGAGGCCAAGCTCGGGGGCGAGGAGATCGAGTTCGCGGTCCTGCCCGGCGGCGTCCGCAAGGTCGACGCCGCCGCCGGCAAGGTCACGCTCGCCAACCTGAAGCTGCGGCTGACGCGGTCCGGCGCCAAGGCACTCGCCGCCGGCCTCGGACTGAAAGCGCTGCCCGCGGGGCGCTTCGCGACCCTCTCCAGCACCGTCACCGGGCTCACCCCCGGCGACAGTGGCAGCGGCGCCGGCGGGGGTGGCGCGCCCAGCGGCGGCGCTCCAGCCCAGCAGTCGACCTCCTGCCCGCTGCCCAGCGGCGCCGGTCCCGCGGCCGAAGGCACGCCGCCAATCGCGGTTCCGCCGGCGGGCGCCGTCGCGGTCACCAGCGCCACGATCGGCTGGCACGTGCGCGAGTCGTTCATCCGCTACATCGCCACCGGCGAGGGCACGACCCCTGCCGGCGGCGCCACCGCGGACCCGCCGGTTCTGCTGCCCGGCGCCTCCGCCGCACTCAGCTACGACTTCCACTTCCCCTTCGCCAACGGCTGGCTCGACAGCGGCGCCGACCCGTCGAACCCGGCCGACGACCGCGCTGCGCTCGACTTCTCCGGCGGCCTGCGCTTCCTCTACAGCGGCCACGGGATCGACCTGCTCACCACGAGCCCGGAGATCGAACTCAACGGCGCCGCCTCGCGGGCGATCTTCGCCGTCTCCGAGAACGGCGGCGGCGCCCAGCGACAGGTCCTCGTCAACCTCGACCTCAGCCGCGCCGGCTCGATCTCCCGCAACGGCAACTCCTACGTCTACGAGAGGGTGCCGGGCGCCGTCCCCGCCGGCACCGCCGCCTCGACCTTCGCCGGCTTCTACGCCCCCGGCACCGACTTCGGCTGCTTCAGCGTCTCCTTCGCGACCGGATGAAAGGCGCAGCCACGGGCACGCTCTCGATCCTCGTCGGCGCCTTGCTGCTGACCCTGCCGTGGGCCGCGAGCGCGGCCGCCGACGTCGCCCAGGTCAGCATCGTCTCCCCCGGCGGGACCGAGCGGACGCTGGCGCTCGACGCGCTCGCCGGCAGCGAGGACGTCGTCGACCGCCCCTACGCGCTGCGCGCGGCGAGCAGTGAGAACACCCGGGCCATCACCGGCTTCTCGCTGGCGGCACTGCTCGACGCGACCGGCGCCGACCCCTACGGTTTCTCCTATCTCGAAGTGCAGCGGCCGGCCGGCGGCGCCCTCCTGCTCAGCCGCGACCAGGCGCTCGCCGGCGGTGGCGACGGCCCGCCCGTCGTCTACGCCAGCGAAGCTGGCACCGGGTTCCTGCGACCGAGCACAGGCGTCGAAGACCTCAATGCCACCGATTCCTTCACGGCGCCTCAGGGGATCGCGATCGTGCTGCGCAAAGGCACCCACCTGAAGGTGCGCGCAATGGCCTCGACCCGGCGCACCCGACCCGAGGAGACTGTTGAGTTCAACGCCATCGTCGAACAGGCTGGATCCGGCGAGCAACTGGAGTTCTCCTGGTACTTCGACGACGGCGCCTCCGCCACAAGTTCAGAAACCACTCACGCCTTCGCTAAACGCGGCAGCTACGACGTAGTCCTCGGGGTCACCACCGACGGCAACGACACTGGGGTCTCGGCCGTAGTGACAATCCAGGTCGGTCCCCCTGTCGGCGGTCCCGACCGTAAGGGCGGCGGTCGTAACGACGACGCAAGCGCTCCGGACCACGGCGCTGCCACTGGACCCGAATCCGCCGACAGCAGTCCCCCGGCTCTCCCCGCTGCCGACTTGGCGGATGGGCCGATCGGTTGCACCCCGCCGGACACTCAACACGGCCGCAGGCCGTGTGTCCGCCGGGGTGCGACCGATCGGCCCGCCCCCAAGCCCGAGCAACATCGACCCCCACCCCCCGGCGAACAGGTCATCGGGGAACTCGTCAGCGCGACGACGGATATCCCGGAGCCCGAGTCGAAGCAAGCCGCGGCCCGTAGCGGTCAGATCCAAGACAACGGAGCTGGCGGTGGGATCCCCGGCGCCGCCTGGGGCATTCTCGCGACCCTGGGCCTGCTCGGACTGGGTGCCCTCGTAGAGACCCGGAGTCTGCTGCCGTGATCGAGGAGCTGCTCTTCGATATCTCCGAGGCGCTGTTGGTGCCGGTGCTCGTACTGACGGTCGCGGCCCTCGCCCTCGTCGTGGTCGAGGTGGGCTCGCTGCTGGTCGAGGTGAGGCGACGGCGCCACCGCAGCCTCTGGGCATTGGAGCGGGCGGTCGAGGAGTGCCGCGCCCGCCTCGCGGCCGGGCAGCGCGACCAGGCCCTGGCGGCGCTGCTGCCGTTCGCCTGGAACCAGCGCATGGAGGATGCGCTGGCGGGGGTCGTCGAGCAGTACGGACAACCCCAGGCCGAGGCCCGCATCGCCAAGCGCCTGGCCGAGTACGACTACCTCTCGCTGCGCCGGCTCGAGCGCACCCGGATCCTCGTCCGCATGGGCCCCGCGCTGGGGCTGATGGGGACGCTGATCCCGCTCTCGCCCGCCCTGGCCGGACTCGCCGACGGCGACGTCGCCACCCTGACCGACAACCTGCGCGTCGCCTTCAGCGTCACCGTCGCCGGCCTGATGATCGGCGCCTTCGCCTTCGGGATCTCGCTGGTCCGCGACCGCCTCTACGCCCAGGACTACTCCGACGTCGAGTACGTCGCCGTCAGCCTCACCGCGCCCAGCGACAACGGCGTCCCCGCCGCCCCCCACAGCCACTGGGCCGTCGCTCCATGAAGGTCACCCCGCACGCCCGCAGCCGCGACGACCGCGCCGGCGATCCCCTCGACGGCCTCGTCAACCTCTTCGACCTCGGCATCGTCCTCTCCGTCGCCTTCCTCCTAGCCGCCCTCTCCTCCCTTGACCTCACCTCCGCCCTGACCGGCAAGGAGAAAGCCACCACCGAGCGCACCGCACCCGCCGATGCCGTCCTCACCAAACCAAGCGACAAGGTCAAGCAGGTCCAGCTCGACCCCGACGAGAAAGTAGTCGGCCGCGGCCAACCGATCGGCACCCTCTACCGCCTCAGCGACGGCCGCACCATCGTCGTCCGAACCCCCCAGCCCTAGACAGATCCGGGCAGCTCTGGTCAGGCCGGGTCAGTCGTGACCCGCCGGACACTCAACACGGCCGCAGGCCGTGTGTCCGCCGGGTCACGACTGACCCGGCCCCAGCAGGACCTACCCGAGCAACCCCAGGACCTGCCGCACAGCCGTCTCCAAATCCGCATCCGTCACCAAGTCCGGCCGCTCGGGCGCCTCATAGGGACTCCCGACCCCGGTCAAGTCGGTGATCTCCCCGGCGCGCGCCTTCGCGTAGAGCCCCTTGGGGTCGCGCCGTTCGCACTCCTCCAGCGGCGTGTCGACGAAGACCTCGTAAAACGGGACCCCCGCCGCCTCGTGCGCCGCCCGCACCTTGTCGCGGGCGTCCTTGAAGGGGCTGACCAGGGAGACGATCGAGACCACGCCGGATTCCGCCATCAGCTTCGCCACCTCGCCGACCCGGCGCACGTTCTCGGCTCGGTCCTCCTCGCTGAAGCCGAGGTCGGCGTTGAGACCGTGGCGGAGGTTGTCGCCGTCGAGCATGTAGGCGTTGCGGCCGCCGCCGACCAGCGTGTGCTCGGCGGCGGCGGCGATCGTCGACTTGCCGGAGCCGGAGAGGCCGGTCATCCAGATCGTCGCCCCCGCGGTGCCGAGCGCCTGACGCCGTTCCTCGCGGGAGAGGCTGCTGGGATGGAAGGTGATGTTGTCGGCGACGACCGAGTGGGTCCCGGTCGCGGACTCGCCGCCGGCGCCGATGATCATCCCCGCCGCGACCGTGAGGTTCGTGGCCGGGTCGGCGAGGATGAAGCTGCCGGTGGCGCGGTTGAGGCGGTACTCGTCGAAGAAGAGCGGCGAGGTGGTGTGGATCGAGACCCGGCCGATGTCGTTGACCTCGAGCGTCTCGGCGTCGAGGTCGCGATGCAGGGTGTCGACGTTGAGCTCGTAGCGCAGGGTCTCGACTTCGGCGGGTAGCCATTTGGTCGTGTGCTTGAGCTGGTAGGGCACCGCGGTGCGCAGCGAGGAGGTCTCGTCGAACCAGCAGATCATCGCCTCGAAGCTGTTGCTGGCGCTCGGCTGATTGGTCGGACGGCAGATCATGTCGCCGCGGGAGATGTCGAGCTCGTCCTCGAGCAGCATCGTCACCGCCATCGGCGGGAAAGCCTGCTCGACGGCGCCGTTCGGGGTGTCGATCTGAGCGATCTTCGAGGTCCGGCGCGAGGGCAGGGCCATCACCTCGTCGCCCTGCCTGAAGATGCCACCGACGACGGAGCCGGCGAAGCCGCGGTAGTCGCGGTGCTCGGCCGTCTGCGGGCGGATCACGTACTGGATCGGGAAGCGGTTGTCGACGAGGTTGCGGTCGGAGGCGATGTGGACGTCCTCGAGCTGGCCGAGCAGCGGCTGCCCGTCGAACCAGGGCATGTTGGTGGAGCGCTCGACCACGTTGTCTCCGGCCAGGGCGGAGATCGGCACGAAGTCGAGGTCGGTGATCTCGAGCTTGGCGGCGAAGGAGGTGAAATCCCGCCGGATCTCCTCGTAGACCGTCTCGTCGTAGTCGACCAGGTCCATTTTGTTGACGCAGAGCACGAGATGGGGCACCCGCAGCAGCGAGGAGAGCAGGGCGTGGCGCCGGGTCTGTTCGAGCACGCCCTTGCGGGCGTCGACCAGGAGCAGAGCGAGGCTTGCGGTCGAGGCGCCGGTGACCATGTTGCGCGTGTACTGGATGTGGCCGGGGGTGTCGGCGATCACGAACTTGCGCTTCGGCGTCGCGAAGTAGCGGTGGGCGACGTCGATCGTGATCCCCTGCTCGCGCTCGGCCCGCAGGCCGTCGGTCAGCAGCGCCAGGTCGGTCTGTTCGTCGCCGCGCTTGACCGAGGTCTGCTCGATCGCGCTGAGCTGGTCTTCGAAGATCGATTTGGTGTCGTGCAGGAGCCGCCCGATCAGGGTCGACTTGCCGTCGTCCACCGAGCCGGCCGTGGCGATCCGCAGCAGCTGGCTCACTAGAAGTAGCCCTCCTTCTTACGGTCCTCCATCGCCGCTTCCGAGAAGCGGTCGTCGCCGCGAGTCGCCCCGCGCTCGGTGATCCGCGAGACCGCGGTCTCGGCGATCACGGCCTCGTAGTCGACCGCGGTCGACTCGACGGCGCCGGTGCTCGTCGCGTCGCCGACGGTGCGGTAGCGGACCATCTGCCGCCTCACCTCGGCGCCGTCCGGGAGCGGAAAGAACTCGTTGACGGCCATCAGCAGCCCTTCGACCTCGACCACGTCGCGTTCGTGGGCGAAGTAGATCGAGGGCAGGTCGACCTGCTCGCGGGCGAGGTAGCGCCAGACGTCGAGCTCGGTCCAATCGGAGATCGGGAAGACGCGGATGTGCTCGCCCTTCTGGTGGCGCCCGTTGTAGAGGCGCCAGAGCTCGGGGCGCTGGTTCTTCGGATCCCACTGCCCGAAGCGGTCGCGGAAGGAGAGCACCCGCTCCTTGGCGCGAGCCTTGTCCTCGTCGCGCCGGCCGCCGCCGAAGACGGCGTCGAAGCCGCCGCCCTTAATCCCTTCCAGCAGCGAGACGGTCTGGTGGCGGTTGCGGCTTTCCAGCGGGTGGCCGACCTTGATCCGGCCGGCGTCGATCTGATCCTGGACCGAGGCGACCTCCAGCCGCAGCCCCAACTCGGCGACGGTGCGATCGCGAAACTCGATCACCTCGGGGAAGTTGTGCCCGGTGTCGACGTGCATGATCGGGAACGGGACCGGCGCCGGCGCGAACGCCTTGCGGGCCAGGTACAGCATCAGCACCGAGTCCTTGCCGCCGGAGAAGAGCATCACCGGGTGTTCGAATTCGGCCACGACTTCGCGGATGATGTGGATTGACTCCGCCTCGAGCGTGTCGAGATCGGACAGCTCGACGGCGGCCGTGCGCACGGCGGTGGTCTCCTCCATCAGCTTCGAGTCCTCAGCGGACCTGACGCGTCAGTTGATCCCGCACTCGGTCTTGGCCAACCCGGTCCAGCGACCGTCGCGCGGCGAGCCGCCCGGGCCGACCGGCTGGGTGCAGTGGGTGCAGCCGATCGACGGGTAGCCGTGATCGTGAAGGGGGTTGTAAGGAAGTTGGTGCTCACGGATGTAGTTCCAGACGTCGCGCTCGGACCAGTCCGCAAGCGGGTTCAGCTTCCAGAGGTTGAATTTCTTGTCCCAGCCGAACTTCGGGGTCTTGGAACGAGAACTGGAATCCCCGCGGCGGACGCCGGCGACCCAGCAGTCTACGGAAGAAAGTGCCCTCCGCATCGGCTCGACCTTGCGCAATCCGCAGCAGGAATCCGGGTTGCTCTTCCAGAGCTCGTCGCCATACTCGGCGGCCTGCTCCTCGAGCGTCAGGTTGTGGAAACGGTCGAACTCGATCCCCAGCGCCTCGCCGAGGCGATCGCGGGTCTCGTAGGTCTCCGGGAAGAGGACGTCGGTGTCGAGGTAGAAGAAGCGCGCGTCGGGATTGACCGTGCTCGCCAGGTGCGCGGTCACCGAGCTCGTTTTCTGGAACGAGCAGGCGATGTAGTGGTCGGAGCCGAAGCTCTCGAACATCCACTCCAGGGCCTCGTGGGCGGAGCGGTCCTCGAGTTCCTCGGCGATCGTCTCGTGGTCGAGATCGGTGATTGTCGGCACCGTCCCAGAGAGCGTAATTGGCGGTGGCTTCATCGTCAGCCGTGCGCTAGATCGCGCACTCTCCCTCGCCGCGCTCGACCTTGTATGGACTGGAGCGGTTCCAGTCGATGAACTGCTGCATCGTCTCGAGGCTGAACTCGGCCGGCATCGTCAGGTCCTTGACGATGCTTTCGAAGCTCTCGGCGCCGGCCCGCTCGGCGAAGGCATTGAACTCCTCGCCCTCCTCGCGCTTGGACTCGTAGAGCTCGATCCAGCGCTCGACCGCCTCGGGGACCCGTTTGGCCGGGAGCCGTGACTTCAGCCGCGTGCCGAAGATCACCTCGCCACCCTCGTAGTTGCCGCCGATGTGCGGGATGTAGGCGGGGATCTGGCGCTCGCCGACCTTCAGCGAGGCGCCGTAGAAACCGATGTTGGCGATGTGGTGCTGGCTGCAGCCGTTGGGGCAGCCGCTCATCTTGATGTGGATCTTCTTGGTCAGCGAGTCGGTGATGTCCATTGCCTCAACCCGCTCTTTGACCGCCTTGTTCAGGCCCATCGAGCTGGCGATGCCGAGTTTGCAGCTGTCGGTGCCGGGGCAGCTGACGACGTCGGTGATCTCACGGGCGCCGGCCTCGGCCAAACCCAGGTCCTCGAGCCGCTGCCAGACGTCGTAGAGCGCCTCGTCGCGGACCCAGCGCAGGACGAAGTTCTGCTGCACGGTGCTGCGGGCGTAGCCGCCGGTGTGCTCGCGCATGATCGTCGCGAGGCCACGGAACTGCTCCGGGGTGAGGTCGCCACGGGTGATCTTCACCTCGACGGTGGAGAAGCCCTCCTGGCGCTGCCCCTGGACGTTGCCCTCGAGGAAGCGCTCGAACTCGGTCCGGTCGCCGTTCGGGGAGGCGGCCTGCGGCGGCTTGCCGGGCGCGTGCTCCTGCTCCTCGTCCTCGTAGCGCAGGCGCTCGACCAGCTCGGCGTCGAAGCCGCGCTCCTCGACCCAGTCGCCCCGCAGCTCCTCCTCGACCTGGTCGCGGAAGGCGTCGATGCCGATCTTGTCGACCAGGACCTTGATCCGGGCGCGGGCGCGGTTGACGCGCAGCCAGTCCTGGCGGTCGAAGATCCGCAGCACGGCCTCGGTCACCTTCATGTAGTCGCCGTTGTCGGCCTCGACGAACTCGTAGAGCGTCGGCGCGACGCGGGCCATGATCGAGGTGCCGCCGCCGACCCGGATCTCGAAGCCCTTGACCCCGTCCCGTTCGCGGGCGAGGAAGGCGATGTCGTGGATGCCGCTGATCGCCCGGTCCTCGTCGGAGCCGGTGAAGGAAGTCTTGATCTTGCGCGGCATCAGCTGCGTCGTCGGGTGGCGGACGAAGTAGCGGATGTAGGCGCCCGCGAAGGGGGTCGGGTCGAAGACCTCGTCGGGGGCGACGCCGGCCCAGGGGTCGCCGGTGACGTTGCGCATCGTGTTGCCGCAACCCTCGCGGGAGGAGAGGCCCGAGGGCGCGATCTCGCGCAGCAGCTGCTCCATGTCGCGCAGCGGCACGTGGTGGATCTGGATGTTCTGGCGGGTGGTGATGTGCCCCTTGTTCAGCGGCGCGTACTTCTCGACCACGTCGGCGAAGGCATCCATCTGGTCGGGGGTGACGCCGCCGAAGGGCAGCTTCACGCGGACCATCTGCACGCCGGGCTGGCGCTGCCCGTAGACGCCCTGTTTGAGGCGGAAGCCGATGAACTCGTTCTCCGGCAGGCGCTCGGCGAGGAACTCCTCCGCTTCGCTTTCGAAGTCGTCGAACTCGCGCTCGATGATCGGGATGATGTGCCCGGGGACGTTGGCGTAGGACTCCGGGTTCTCCAGGGTCCCGACGCGGCCTTTCCCTTTTTGCTCCTTGTTCTCCGCTACGGCAAGCTCCATGAAGAGCAAAATAGCAAAACCTGACAGGGATTCAGGTATTTAACCCGGGAATCTCTTTTCCGCGTGCCTGGAGGATGGCTGCGGCCTCGCCCGACTCGGCCACGTAGCCGTCCTCGGGAGCGAGCGGCAACCCCGCCTCGTTCCAGCCGACGATGCCCTCGCTCAGCTTCGCCGCGTCGTACCCGGCCTCGGCGAGGGCGGCGGCGGCCATCGTCGAGCGGTTGCCGCCGCGGCAGTAGAGGACCACGGGGCGCTCCTTGTCGATCTCGCCGGCCCGCGCGGCCAGCTCATCGAGCGGCAGGTGGGTCGCTCCCGCGATGTGCCCCACCTCCCACTCGTGCTCGACGCGCACGTCGACCAGCTGCGCGCCCTCGTCGATCAGTTTCTGGGCCTCGTCGCGCGAGACCTCTCTCCCCGCCTCGTCGCTCATCAGTCGATGTCCGTCCCCTCGATCAGGAAGGCGACCCGCACGTGGGCCCGATACTCGTCGAGGTTCTCGCCGCGAATCCCGGTCGAGACGATGTCGACGGCGCGGATGTTGCGCAGAGTGCCCTGCGCCTGGCTCAGTGCCTGTTTCGCCGCGTCGTCGGTCGAGGTTTTCGAGCTCCCGACCAGCTCGATGATTTTCACGACAGCCATTTCGATCCTCCTTCTAGATCCTGCACGGTCTCCTTGGCGCTGACCCCCTCGATCAGCGCCGCCCGCTGCCAGCGGTCGACAGCCGGAGCAGCCTCTCCGGCGCTCCCTCCAAGCTCCATCTCGAACCGCGCGATGGCGGTCGCGACGGCGGCTGCTTCATCTCCGGTGGCGGTCTTCCGGCCCACCACACAAGCCTAGTTCAAGAGACTTCTGTGTCAGCGCCCGAGCTCGCGGCGGCGCTGCGCCAGGTGGGCGGCAACGCGTTCCATGGTCGCCTCCGGTTCCCGATCGAGCCGCGGGCCGGTGACCCGGATCATCTCCACACCCCGCAGCTTCAGGTCCTCCTGCCGCAACCGGTCGCTCTCGAAGGCCGCGTGCGAGGCATGGGTCTCGTAGACGTCGAGTTCGACCACGAAACGCTCGGCCTCCCAGTAGGCATCTACCTCATAGCCGGCGACGTTGAGGTTCATCGCCGGCGCCGGCAGCCCGGCCTCGCGAGCGAGCCGCAGAAAGCGCTGCTCGAGGTTCGAACGCACGAACGCGGGCTCCTCGCGGTAGATCGCCAGCGCCCGCCGCAGATGCCCGACGCCGGGATGGCCGATGGAGCGCGAGAGAAGGCCATTCACGACGGCGAGGTCGAGTACCTCGCGTTCCTCGGCGCGCTCGAGAACCCGAGCGAAACGTTCAGCTGAAAACAGCGCGGCGAGATCGAGCAGCGTGCGGGCGACTGCGGTGACCGGGATCCCGTCGACCAGGTCCCGATCTCGTGCTGGGAGGTCGGCGTAGTGGACCACGAACTCACGCCTGGATCGTCGGGCAGACGGTGCTGCCACGTGGATCGTTCCCGGCCTGCTGCGAAGGAGGCCCCAGAGCCAGCCGGCCGAAAGATGACTGGCCACCGCAGGGCGCGCGGCGAGCACGGCCGCCAGACAGCGCCCGTTCCAAATCAGGGGCCGATGGCCAACTGCGTAGACGCCGCGATGAATCCGCTGCAACCGCCCCGCCTTCGCCGCCTTGGCCGCCGAGCTCGGCGAGTACCCCAGGGCATCGAGCTGCCGCGTCGAGACAACGCCATGCTGCCGCGTCGCCAACTCGAAAAGCGTCCGATGCCGTCCTCGCGTTTGCCTTTCTTCGCCCACAGGGCGAATAAGGACAAACGCACCCCGAGGTCTCCCCCAGGCCCCCGAAGTTCGGAGGGCTTCCGAGGTGCTGCGGCGCTAGCCGTTTAGGCCGGGGACGGGGGTGCCGTGTTTGACGATCGCGCAGTTGTAGGGCTCGGGGTCGAAGCGGTCGGTGAGGGCGCGGCCGGCGGGGGTGCCGGTGCCCTTGGTCATGCCTTTGCCGTGCGGCTTCTTCATCGGCGGCTTGCCCTTGCCGCATTGGATCGCGAAGTCGCGGACGCCGTCGCGGGCATCGATCACATCGTCGCCGCCGTTGCCGATGAAGACGTCTTCGCCGGGCTGGCCGAGCATGCTGTTGGCGCGGCTGTCGCCGATCAGCACGTCCCAGTCGAAGGAGCCCTCCATGTCCTCGTCGGTGCGGGAGAGGTGGACGCTGTCGCAGCCCTTGACCTCGTCGATCCAGGCCGCGTGTTTGGGGAAGGAGATGTAGAGCAGGCCGGGGTGCGCCTGAGTCTCGGCGAAAGAAGCGTCGTCGCGGCCGGGGCCGCCGACCAGCGCCCCGCCGGCGCAACCGCCGCCGGCCGCGAGCAGGTCGCCGTTGCCTTCGCCGTAAAGGTAGGTGGGCCCGGGCAGGCCGCCGACCAGCCCGTCGGCGCCATCGCCGCCGTAGAGCTTGTCGGCGCCGGGGCCGGCCTCGACCAGGTCGTCCTCGGGGCCGGCGTGGATGACGTCGTTGCCGGGCCCGCCGGCCAGGCGGACGCTGCCGACGGGGAGCAGCGAACCTTCGACCCGCAGGCTGTCGGCGCCAGGGCCGAGGTCGGCCATCAGCCAGAGGCCGGGGCCGCTCGCGGGGCAGGAGACCTGCTTGACGGCGTGGGGCGGGTGCAGGCAGCCGGGGCCGATCGCCAACGGCCGGTCGGCAGTGATGCTGAAGGTGTTCGAGATTTCGTCGAAGGCGACGTCGAAGCTGTCGCGGCCGCTGCCGCCGACGATCTGCAGCCCGGCGCCGCCGCTGGCGCGGGGATCGAGTTCGACGTACGCCGAGCCCTTGGGCGCCTTTTCCTTGCCGCAGGAGACCGTGCCGCCTTTGGGGGCACCGGTGCAGCCGTCGCTGCCCTGGCCGCCGTTCAGGGTGTCGGGACCGCCGCCCCCGATCAGCTTGTCGTCGCCGGGCCCGCCGTCGACCACGTTGCCCTGACCGTTGCCAATCAGGGTGTCGCGGAAGGCCGAGCCTTCGATGCTCTCGAAGCCGAAGAGCTTGTCGTGACCGTCGCCATAGGAGCGGTGCCGCGCCAGCGAGGCCCAGACCCCGGCGCCCTTGGCCGAGGCGACGTCGGTCGCGAAGGAGGCGATGTCGCCCTTGCCGGCGCCGCCGGACATGCGGTCCCAGCCGTAGTCGCCGTGGACGAGGTCTTCGTTCCCGGGCCCACCGTTGACGATGTCGATGCCGAGGTCGCCGGCGACCTCGTCGCCGGCCCCCGCCCCGCCGAGGATCTTGTCGTCACCGAGATCGCCGATCACGCGGTCGCTGTCGCCGGCGCCACCGTCGATCTCGTCGTTGCCGCGGCCGCCGTGGATCAGGTCCGCCCCCGGCCCACCGCAGATCAGGTCGTTGCCGAGGCTGCCGAGGATCGTGTCGTCCCCCCTGCCGCCCCAGATCACGTCGCGGTCGGGGGTGCCGCGGATGAAGTCGTTGCCGTCGGTGCCGACGATCTTCGCCTGACGCCCGTGGCAGACCGGCGTTTCGATCGTCGTGTTGGTCCCGGTCGTGGCCGCGACGGCACTCACCGCGAACGCGGCAAGCGCCAGCAGCGCTAGAGCGATGACCCCCCTGAACAGGCTCACGTGGCTAGATCGTATGTCAGGCGCTGCGGATCAGCTTCTTGTTGACGAACTCGTCGGCGCCGTAGCGGCCGAGCTCGCGACCGAAGCCGGAACGCTTGAACCCCCCGAAGGGAAGCTCGGGGCTGTCGGCGCCGACCAGGTTCACGTAGACCATCCCGGCTTCGATCCTGTCGGCGACCCGACCGGCCTGCTCCTCGTCGGTGGTCATCAGGTAGGAGCCGAGCCCGAACGGGGTCTGGTTGGCGAGGTCGACCGCCTCCTCCTCGGAGCCGACCCGGTAGACCTGCGCGACCGGCCCGAAGAACTCTTCCTGGGACGCCTCGTCGCCGGGCTCGATCCCCGTGAGGATCGTCGGTTCGAAGTAGTTGCCGTCGCGCTTGCCGCCGACGACGGCCTCCGCCCCGTTGTCGATCGCCCGCTTGACCTGGTCCTCGAGCCGGTCGGCCGCCGCCTCCGAGGAGAGCGGACCGACCGCGGTGTCCTCGGCCATCGGGTCGCCCGGCTTCGCCGCGCTGAACTTCTCACGCAGCTTCTCGAGGAAGCCGTCGTAGAGATCGTCGGCGACGATAAAGCGCTTGGCGGCATTGCAGGACTGGCCGGTGTTGTCGAGTCGCGCTTCCGCCGCCGCCCCGGCGGCGCCGTCGAGGTCGTCGGTACCGAGCAGGATGAAGGGGTCCGAGCCGCCGAGCTCGAGCACGACCTTCTTCAGGTTGCGCCCGGCGACCTCGGCGACGGCGGACCCCGCGCGCTCGGAGCCGGTTACGGAGACGCCGTGCACACGCGAGTCGGCGATCACCCACTCGATCTGTTCGTTGCTGGCGTAGATGTTCTCGTAGGCCCCCGCGGGGAACCCGGCATCGTCGAAGATCTGCTGCATCGCCTCGGCCGATTCCGGGCATTGGCCCGCGTGCTTGAGCAGGATCGTGTTGCCGATCACCAGGTTCGGCCCCGCGAAGCGGGCGACTTGGTAATACGGAAAGTTCCAGGGCATGATCCCGAGCAGGGTCCCGTAGGGGCTGCGGCGGACCAGCGCGGTGCCCTCGCCGTCGAGCAGCTCGATCGGCTCGTCGGCCATCAATTTCTCTGCGTTGTCGGCGTAGAAACCGTAGATTTCGCCCGCGAAGTCGACCTCCATCAGCGCCTGCTCGATCGGCTTGCCCATCTCGCGGACGATGATCTCGGCCAGCTGCTGGCGGCGCTCGGAGTGCAGCTCGCCGACCTTGCGAACCAGCGCCGCGCGCTCCTTCACGGGGGTGGAGCTCGGCCAGGTGCGAGCCGCCTTGTCGGCCCGCTCGATCGCGGCGCGGAGCTCGTCGTCGCCGATCTGCGGGTACTCCTTGATCGTCTCGCCGGTGGCTGGGTTGACTACCGCGTAACTGCTCATTCGGTTCCTCCCGTGGATGCTGAGTTCAAAGATGGTTCGAGGGCGAGGGCCTCCTCGACCGGCACGTAGTCCGTCCCTACCCCCTCCGCGACCGCCGGATGCGTGACCTTGCCGGCGGCGACGTTGACCCCGAGACGCAAGCCCGGGTCGCGCTCGATCGCCCCGGCGACGCCGTGGTCGGCGAGCGCGATCGCGTACGGCAACGTCGCGTTGGTGAGGGCGTGGGTGGAGGTGATCGGGACCGCGCCGGGCATGTTGGCGACGCAGTAGTGGGTGATCCCGTCGACCTCGAAGGTGGGGTCGCGATGGGTGGTCGGGCGCGAGGTCTCGAAGCAACCGCCCTGGTCGATCGCGACGTCGACCAGGACCGAGCCGGGCTTCATCAGCGCCAGCTGCTCGCGTTTGACCACGTAGGGCGCGCGGGCCCCGTGGACGAGCACCGCCCCGATCACCAGGTCCGCCCGTGGCAGCATCTCCTCGACCGCGAGCGTCGTCGAGTAGACGGTCGAGCAGCGGCCGCCGAAGGTGACGTCGAGCTCGCGCAGGCGGGGGATCGAGCGGTCGAAGACGAAGACGTCGGCCTCCATCCCGATCGCGATGAAGGCGGCGTTCATGCCAACCACGCCGCCGCCGATCACCATCACGTTGGCGGCGGCGACGCCGGGGACGCCGCCGAGCAGGATCCCGCGCCCCCCCAGCGGCTTCTCCAGCATGAAGGCGCCGGCCTGGGTGGCGATCTTGCCGGCGATCTCGCTCATCGGCGCCAGCAATGGCAGCCGCCCGTGGGCGTCCTCGACCGTCTCGTAGGCGATGCAGGTGGCGCCGGACCGGCAGAGGGCACTGGTCTGCTCGGGGTCCGGCGCAAGGTGGAGGTAGGTGAAGAGCAGCTGACCCGGCCGCAGCATCTCGATCTCGGCCGGCTGCAGCTCCTTGACGTGGAGGATCATCTCCGCCTCCGCGAAGACCGCGGCGGCGTCGGCGACGATCCGCGCCCCCTGCGCCTCGTACTCGGCGTCGGCGATCGCGCTGCCCTCCCCCGCCCCAGCCTCGATCAGCACCTCGTGGCCGTGCTCGGACATTTCCCGCACCCCGGCCGGGGTCACGGCGACGCGGTACTCGTCGGCCTTGATCTCGGTCGGGACGCCGATCTTCACGAGATCAGCTCCCGCGCCCGCAGCGCCAGCCAGAACTCGATCCGGTCGTGAGCGCGCGAGAGGTCGCGCCCGGTCAGCTCCTCGACCTTGCGCATCCGGTAGCGCAGGGTGTGGCGGTGGCAATAGACCTCGCGCGCCGCTTTCTCCCATTGCCCGTTCTGCTCGATGAAGGCCTCGAGCGAGCGCAGCAGCTCGCCGCCGTACTCCTCGTCGCCCTGCTCGATCGGGCCGAGGACGCTGTCGCAGTAGAGGTTCAGCGCCTCGTCGTCCTGGATCGAGAGCAGCAGGGTGAAGGCGCCGAGGTCGCGCCAGGAGGCGACCTCGGGGGCATGACCGTTGTCGAAGGAGGTCGCTTCGAGCGCGCAGCGGGCCTCGTGGAAGGAGTGGCGCAGCTGCTCCGGCGGAGCGGGACGGCTGGCGGCGACGCGGACGCCGCGGCGTTCGGGGCTGAGCGCCTTGCGGGCGTCGGCGGCGACGGCGATCGGGTCGCGGTCGGCGGCGTCGACGACGGCGCAGAGCAGCTCGCGGCCGCCGACCGAGTGCGGGGCGACGACGGCGGGGCAGGCATCGGCGGCGAGGGCGCGTTCGAGGGCGCCGGCCGCCGCGGCCGGGTGCTCGAGCGAGAAGACGAGCACGGCGGCTTCGTCGCCGATCCCGAACGGCTCCAGCCGTCGGCGCAGCTCGGTCGCCTCCATGCGCCCGCCGAGGGCGCCGGCGAGGACGTCGCCGGCGAGCCGGCGCTCGGTCTCGCGCGCGACCCGGCGCCGCATCAGCTCCAAGGCGACGACGGCGACGGCCTGCTGCAGGATCAGCCGCTCGAAGTCGCCGAGCCCGCCGGAGTCGCGGACGATCACCACCCAGGCCTGCGGCGGCCCGCCACCGGGCGAAATCACCGGGTGGGCGAGGGCGCGTCCGGCCACCGAAGGATGCGCGGGGACGAAGGGGTGGCCGTCGCCGGCGTGGGTCAATGCCTCTTTGCGGATCGCGCCGATCGCGTCGGCGGAGAGCTGGCGGCGGAAGCCGCGCCCGGCGAGGCGCTCGCCGCGGCCGTCGAGGACGGCGACCGTGCCGCCGACGGCGGAGGCGATCGTCGCCGCGATTTCCTCCAGCCCGCGCTCCTCCAGGACCAGCCGCTCGAGCCGCCGCTGCACGGCGATCCCGCGCTGCAGCACCTCGTACTGCTCATTGACGAGGCGGGCGAAGGCTTTCTCGGTGATCGCGATGAACGGCGTCGAGTAAGGCACCTCGAAGAGCGGGAAGTCACGCTTCCGCGCCTCCTCGACCAGCGCTTTCGGCAGTTTGCGGTGGTTGAAGCCGGTGCCGAAACCGAGCCCGGCGAGGTTGCTGTCGGCGAGCAGGCGGACGAAGGAGCGCTGTTTGGCGGCGGTGTCGAGCGGGATCCCGGTGGTCAGCATCAGCTCGCCGCCGGAGAGCCACGGGGTCGGGTCCTCGAGCTCGGAGATGTGGACCCAGCGGACCGGAGCCGCCGCCGCCTCCTCCCCGGCCGCGAGGTCGAGGTCGAGCTCGTCGAGCAGGCTCTGGACGGTGAGCAATCCGGCTCCTAGCGGGGTCTCACCGGACGACTCGTTCCCGGGCCGCCACCGACCTGGTCCCAGGCCTCGGTCAGCACGCCGCGGAGCACGTCGTGGATTTCTTCGAACTGCTCGGTGTCGGCGATCAGCGGCGGCGCCAGCTGCACGACCGGGTCGCCGCGATCGTCGGCGCGGCAGATCAGCCCGCGCTTGTAGAGCTCGCCGGAGAGGAAGCCGCGCAGCAGCCGCTCCGACTCCTCGTCGTTGAAGCTCTCTTTCGTCTCCTTGTCTTTGACCAGCTCGACCGCGTGGAAGTAGCCGGCGCCGCGCACGTCGCCGACGATCGGCAGGTCGTGCAGCGTCTCCAGCATCGCCCGGAACTCGCCCTCTTTGGCGAGCACGTGGCCGCAGAGGTCCTCGCGCTCGTAGACGTCGAGGTTGGCCATCGCGATCGCGGCGGCGATCGGGTGGCCGGCGAAGGTGAAGCCGTGGGCGAAGGAGGCGTCCCCCTCCATGAACGGTTCGGCGACCCGGTCGGAGGCGATCAACCCGCCCATCGGCGCGTAGGCCGAGGTCAGCCCCTTGGCGACCGTGATCAGGTCCGGGACGTAACCGAAGCGTTCGCAGCCGAAGTAGTGGCCGAGCCGGCCCCAGGCGCAGATCACCTCGTCGGAGATCATCAGCACGTCGTGGCGGTCGCAGATCTCGCGCACCTGCTGGAAGTAGCCGTCGGGCGGGACGAAGCAGCCGCCGGCGTTCTGGACCGGCTCGAGGATCACCGCGGCGACGGTCTCGGGGCCCTCGAAGACGATCCGCTCCTCGATCGCGTCGGCCGCCCAGGTCGGCTCGCGCTCGCTGGGCCAGCGGTAGACGTTGGTGTTGGGGACATGGCAGCCGCCCGGGGTCAGCGGCTCGAACTGGCTGCGCAGCTCGGTGATCCCGGTCGCCGAGAGCGCCCCCAGCGAGGTGCCGTGGTAGGCGACCTCGCGGGCGATCACCTTGTGCTTCTGGCCTTTGCCGTGCATGCGGTGGAAGTTGCGGGAGAGCTTGATCGCCGACTCCACCGCCTCCGAGCCGCCGGAGGTGAAGAAGACTCGGTTCAGTTCGCCGGGAGCGAGGGCGGCGATGCGGGCGGCGAGTTCGATCGCCTTCGGATGCGCGTAGCTCCACAGCGTGTAGAAGTCGAGCTCTTCGATCTGGCGCGCGGCGGCCTCGCCGTACTCCGTGCGGCCGTGGCCGGCGTTGACGCAGAACAGCCCGGAGAGCCCGTCGAGGTAGCGCTTGCCGTGATCGTCGTAGACGTAACAGCCCTCGGCCCGGGTGATGATCGGGATCTCGTGGTCGGGGCCGTAGGGACCCATCCGCGAGAAGTGCATCCAGAGATGCCGCTTGGCGAGCTCCTGGAGCCCGGTCTCGACTGGTGCTGCCTGCGACGCGGTGGCCATTCCGCTCTCCTCTCGTGCTACGACGATTTGGATAACGCTAGACCCAGAATGGCACATCCGCAAGTGGTCATTGGGTCAAGTTCTGGGCTTACGTTTGTACAGGAGGTACAAGTCAAGCCTGTGCTTTTGGGACATTCGCCACTTGCGTCTTGTTCCGCCGGGGCTTACCGTCGCGACAGTGACCGGGGTAGAAGACAAGGGGCTGAAGAAGAACGCGATCGGGTTCGTCTCCAGCGTCGTCATCGGCGTCGCCTCCACCGCACCGGGCTACAGCCTCGCCGCGACGCTCGGCTTCGTCGCCGCCGCGGTCGCACTGCAGTCGCCGGCGATCCTGATCATCAGCTTCATCCCGATGTTCCTCGTCGCCGGCGGCTACTACTACCTGAACAAAGCCGACCCGGACTGCGGCACCAGCTTCTCCTGGGTGACCAAGGCGATGGGCCCGCAGCTGGGCTGGATCGCCGGCTGGACGATCGTCGTCGCCGACATCGTGGTGATGGCCAACCTGGCCCAGATCGCCGGCCTTTACAGCTTCGAGCTGGTCGGCTGGACGGCCGCCGCCGAATCGACCGCGGCGGTAACCCTGGTCGGGGTGATCTGGATCATCGTCATGACCTCGATCGTGGTGATCGGGATCGAGCTCTCGGCCCGCACCCAGGTCGGCCTGCTCGCCGCCGAGATCTTCACCCTGGCGCTGTTCGCCATCGTCGCCCTGGTCAAGGTGTACGCCGGCAGCGCCCCGTCGGCCTCGATCGACCCCAGCCTCTCCTGGTTCAACCCCTTCTCCCTCAGCCCGAGCGAGATCTCGGCTGGAATGTTGCTGGCGGTCTTCATCTATTGGGGCTGGGACACCACGGCCACGGTCAACGAGGAGACCGAGGACTCCAGCGAGGCACCCGGAAGGGCGACGGTGATCAGCACCCTGATCCTGCTCGGGATCTATCTCATCGTCGCCGTCGCCGCGCAGTCCTACGCCGGCGTCGACGACCTGATCAAGAACCAGGAAGACGTGCTCAGTTCGCTCGGCACCGAAGTCTTCGGCTCGCCCCTGGACAAGATCCTGATCATCGCCGTGCTGACCTCGGCGGCAGCCTCGACGCAGACGACGATCCTGCCCACCGCCCGCACCACGCTCTCGATGGCCCGCGCCAACGCGATGCCAAAGAGCCTCGGCAAGGTCCACCCCCGCTTCCTCACCCCGCACGTCTCGACGATCGCGATGGGGACGCTCTCGATCGTCTGGTACGTCGGCCTGACCCTGGTCAGCGAAGACATCCTCTTCGACTCGCTGGCGGCGCTGGGGCTGATGATCGCCTTCTACATCGGCATCACCGGCTTCGCCTGCACTATCTACTACAGGCGCGAGCTCTTCCATAGCGTCAAGAACTTCTTCTTCATCGGGGTCGGACCGAGCGTCGGCGGCGCGATCCTCTTCTACTTGCTGATAAAGAACGGCATCGAACTCTCCGACCCGGCCAACTCCGAATCGGGCAACTCGTGGGGCGGGGTCGGACCGCCATTGGTGATCGCGATCTTCTTCCTGATCCTCGGCTTCCTGCTGATGTTCGTGCAGTGGCGCAAGTTTCCGGACTTCTTCCGGCGCAAGCCCGAGGTCGTGCCGGCCGGCTTCCTCGAGGGCGAAGCGCCGGCGCCCGGCCCGACCGGAGTGGCCGACTGATGGGCCAGATCGTGGTCGGATACGACGGCTCGGAGTGCGGCGACGCGGCGCTGGCCGCGGCGCTCGACATCGCCGGCGAGCTGGGAGACCAGGTGACCGTCGTCTTCGGCTACGCCCCGCCCGGGCTCTGGGGCGGCGAGATCGCCGAACACGAGGAGGCGATCGAGGAGCTGGGCGAGCGGGTGATGGACAAGGCCCGGCGCCAGGCCGCCGAGAAGGGGGTCGAGATCGACGACCAGCTGGTGGCGAAGCGCGCCGCCGAGGCCTTGATCGAGGTCGCCGACCAGCGCGAGGCGCGGATGATCGTCGTCGGCAGCTTCGGCGACCCGCCGCTGAAGGGGATCATCCTCGGCTCGACCCCAAACAAGCTGCTGCACATGTCCGAGCGCCCGGTTCTGGTTGTTCCCGCCTGACGTGGCCGCGCCGCGGCTGCCCAACTACATCGGCGGCAACTGGGTCGGGGTCCACGGGGTCAAGTCGGTGGCTGACATCGACCCGGCCAGCGGTGAGCTCCTAGCCCAGGTCCCACTCTCCGGCGCCACCGAGGTCGGCGCGGCGGTGGCCGCCGCGCGGACCGCCCAGCCTGGCTGGGGCGGGCGCTCTCCCCAGCAGCGGGCCCGGGCGGTGCTGCGACTGCGCGAGGAGCTGCTGGCGCGGCGCGAGGAGCTGGCCCGGCTGGTCAGCGTCGACATGGGCAAGACCCTGGCCGATGCCGGCGCCGAGGTCGGCCGCGGGCTGGAGTCGGTCGAGGCCGCGGCGGCGATCCCGCACTTGCTCAAGGGCGAGACCCTGGCCGGGGTGGCGGCGGGCGTCGACGTCGAATCGCTGCGCCAGCCGCTCGGCGTCGTCGCCGCGATCACGCCCTTCAACTTCCCGGCGATGATCCCGCTCTGGTTCCTCCCCTTCGCGATCGCCTGCGGCAACGCCTTCGTGCTGAAGCCGTCGGAGCTGGACCCGCGGCCGGCGGCGCTGATCTCGGCCGCGGTGCACGCGGTCGAGGAGATCCCCGCCGGCGTCTTCAACCTCGTCCACGGCGCCCACCGCGCGGTTGACGCGCTGCTCGACCATCCCGGCGTCGACGCGATCTCCTTCGTCGGCCAGGCGAAGACGGCGCGGATGGTCGCCGAGCGCGGCGTCGCCGGCGGCAAGCGCGTGCAGGCGCTGGGCGGGGCGAAGAACTCGCTGGTGGTAATGCCCGACGCCGACCTCGAGCAGGCGCTGCCGGCGATCATGGGCTCCGCCTTCGGCGCTGCCGGGCAGCGCTGCCTGGCCGGCTCCGTCTGTGTCGTCGTCGGCGGCGCCACGCGCCACGCGGAGCTGCGCCAGGCGCTGGTCGCGGCGGCGGCGGAGCTGCGGGTCGGGCCCGGCATCGACTCCGCCACCGACGTCTGCCCGCTGGTCTCGCCGGCGGCGCGCGAGCGCGTCGTCGCGGCGATCGGCCGGGCCGAGGACGCGGGCGCCGAGCTGCTGATCGACGGCCGCGGCGAGGCCGGCCCGGCGGGCACCGCGCTCTCCCCGACCATCGCCGTCAGCGCCGACCACGAGTCGGAGCTGGCGCGCGAGGAGCTGTTCGGGCCGCTGCTGGCGCTGGTCGAGGTGGCCGACCTCGAGGCGGCGATCGAGTTCGTCAACGGCTCGCGCTACGGCAACGCGGGCGCCATCTTCACCCGCTCCGGCGCCGCCGCCCGGCGCTACCGCGACGAGGCCGAGGCGGGGATGCTCGGCGTCAACGTCGGCGTTCCCGCCCCCGTCGCTTGGTTCCCCTTCTCCGGCTGGGGCGATTCGATCGACGGCGACTTGCACGCCAACGGGGCCGATGCTGTCGATTTTTATACCCGCAAGAAGGTTGTAACTACGCGCTGGTGAGTGGCGCGCGGGTCCTGTCACGGGGGGAGAGGGGCGCTGCGGGCGGGGTCGTCCTCGACCCCTCTCCCCCCGCGCCACCCGCGCGACATCCAGTGTGTAGGGACGGCGTTGTTACCGGCCTATGTGGAAGCCGATCAGCTCGGGGACTCGGGCGATAGCTGAAGCGACTCGGCCCGGGCGGTGGCCCGCTAGCTCAGCGTTCTCCTTGGCCAGAATCCCCGCCCGGATGGCTTCGGCGCCCAGCCATTGGAAGGGCTCGGGGGGGATGCGGGGGGGCGAGGGGTCGACGAAGGCGAGGCGGGAGGGCTTGTCGCGGCGGTCGAGGGCGAGCGAGGCGAGGGTGCGGCCGACCATGTGCGAGGGGCCGACGCCGTTGCCGGTGTAGCCGGCGGCGGCGAAGGCGCGGCCGCCGGATAGCGGCACGACCATCGGCAGGTGGGTCGGCGAGGCGTCGATCGGCCCGCCCCAGGCGTGGGTGATGCGGCGCCCGGCGAGGCCGGGGAAGACAGCGTGCAGGTGCTCGGCGGTCGCGGCGACGACCGCGGCATCGAGCTCGGCCCGGCCGCGCAGCCGCGCCCCCGCCGCGATCCGCCCGCCGCCCCAGCCGAAGGCGATGCGCCCGTCCGGGGTGGTGCGGAAATAGTCGATCAGGGCGCGGCTGTCGGTGATGCACTCGCCGCCCGTCCAGCCCGCCTCCTCGATCAGGTCGGGGACCGGCTCGGTGAGGACGATGTGCGAAGAGGCGATGCTGAGGCTGTGGCGCAGGGGGCCGTGCCAGGACCTGACGGCGCCGCCGATCGCCAGCACCGCCGCGCCCGCCCGCACGGTGCCGGCGGCGGTGCGGGCCTCGACGCCGCCGGGGGCATCGCGCAGCGCCCGCACCGGCGTCGACTCGAAGAGCTCGACCCCGCGGGCCCGCAGCCGCTCGCGCAGGCCCAGGGCGAGGCGGGCCGGCTGCACCGTCGCCGCGTGCGGGTAGAAGGCACCGGCGCGGAAGCTCGGCGAGGCGCAGCGGGCGGCGACCTCGGCCGGGCTCAGGGCCCGCACGGCAGCGGCGGCGCCGAGTTCCTCGCAGGCGGCCAGGGCCTCGGCCCAGACCCCGTCGTGCGCACCCGCGGTCGAGACCTGCAGGTAGCCGCCGCGGCGGAACCAAGCGTCGACCCCCTCGCTCGCGCAGAACTCGCCGATCTCGCCGACGGCTGCGTCGGCGGCGCGGGCGACCGCAAGCGCCGCGGCGTCGCCCCAGCGCTTGCGCATCGTCGGCAGCGAGAACCACATGACGTTGCAGAAGCCGCCGTTGCGGCCACTGGGCCCGCACCCGCAGGTGTCTGCCTCGAGCAGGACGACGCGGGCGTCGGGCTGCAACTGGGTGATGTGCCAGGCGGCCCAGAGGCCGGTGAAGCCACCGCCGATTACGACCACGTCGGCGTTGCGGTCGCCGTCCAGCGGTGGCGCCGGCGCGACCGCTCCCGCCTCCTCCAGCCAGTAGCCGTGTGGGGTGTGCTTCATCCCTCCAGCAGTGTCGCCGACCGGCACCGCGCGCGGCGTAGACTCGGCTCCGATGCCCGATTTCGATCAGGACTCGACTCCCTACGTCGATGCCCTGCTCGCCTACGCGGAGCTCGACCCCGGCCGCTTCCAGGTGCCGGGTCACAAGGGCGGCAGCGGCGCCGACCCGGCGCTGCGGGAGCTGGTCGGCGAGGTCGGCCTGCGCAATGACATCCCCTCGGTCACCGAGGGGGTCGACATCGGCCCCGAACCGACGCCGTTCCAGCAAGCGCAGCTGCTCGCCGCGAGGGCCTGGGGCGCGCGCCGGACCTGGTTCCTCGTCAACGGCGCCTCGCAGGGCAACCACGCGACCTGCATGGCGCTCGCCCACAGGGGCAACCAGGTCGTCGTCCAACGCAACGTCCACTCCTCGGTGATCGACGGCCTGGTCCTGAGCGGGATGCGGCCGACCTTCGTCGCCCCCGAGCTCGACCCGGAGCTGGGCATCGCGCACGGGCTGACTCCGGAGTCGCTGGCGACGGCGCTCGAAGCGACGCCGGGGGCGGTCGCGGCGATGGTCGTCTCGCCGACCTACTTCGGCGCCTGCGCCGACGTCGGCGCCCTCGCCGCGGTCGCGCACGAGCGCGGGGTGCCGCTGGTGGTCGACGAGGCCTGGGGTGCCCACCTGCACTTCCATCCCGACCTGCCGACCGACGCGCTCGCCGCCGGCGCCGACCTCGTCACCTCCTCGACCCACAAGATCGTCGGCAGCCTCACCCAGGCGGCGATGCTGCACCTCGGCGATGGTGGGCGGATCGACGACGCCGTGGTCGACCGCTGCGTCAGCCTGGTCGAAACGACCAGCCCCAGCGGCCTGCTCAGCGGCTCGCTCGACGCGGCCCGGCGCCAGGCGGCCGTGCACGGGGTCGAGCTGCTCGGCGAGACGCTGGCGGCGGTGGCGAGGACCCGCAAGGCGATCGAGGAGATCCCGGGGCTGACGGTGCTGGACGAGAGCATGGTCGGCCGGCCGGGAATCGCCGGCTGGGACCCGCTGCGGCTCTCGATCGACGTCCGCGACACCGGCTCGACCGGCTACCGCCTGGCCAAAGCCGCCTTCTACACCAGCGGCCTCGACCTCGAGCTCTACTCCGAGAACGTCGTCGTCGCGATCTTCGGCGTCGGCGAGCCCGCCGCCGCGGCGGGCGAGCGCCTGGTCGTCGGCCTGCGCAAAGCGGCCGGCGAGATCGAAGCCGAGCCCGGCGCGCCGGACGAGAAGCTGGCCCCGCCGCCCCCCTGGGGCGAGCTGGTGATGACCCCGCGCGAGGCCTTCCTCGGCCCGCAGGAGGTGATCCCCTTCGCCGCCGCCGCCGGCCGCATCGCCGCCGAGGGGCTGGCGGCTTACCCGCCGGGAATTCCCAACGTGCTTCCTGGCGAGCGGCTCACCGCGGAGACGCTGGACTACATAAGGGAGAGCGTGGCGCACGGTGGGTACGTGCGGGGCGGGAGTGACCGGGAGCTGAAGACGCTTCGGGTCGCTTGCTAGGAGGGGTGCGGTTGGGCTCTGGGCGAATTGAGTCGCGCCCGCTGCGCGGGCGGCTCCGGATGTTGGTGCCCGCCTATGGCGGGCAATAGACAGATTGCATGTCGCGCGCTTCGCGCACATTCGCCCAGAGCCCAACCGCACCCCTCCCAACCATCGAGCCCTGGTTCTTCCAGTGAAGAGGCACGAACCCTCCAGCTTCCACGAAGAGGGGCGGGCCTCGACGGTGAGGTCGTCCGGGACCGGCGCTTGTGGGAGGGAAGTCGGTACACCCTCGCGGGAATGTGCGCGAAGCGCGCGGAAATGCAATCCGATTCCTGCGCGCCATAGGCGCGCACCAACCTCCGGAGCAGCGCCCGTCAGGGCGCGCGACTCAATTCCCGCGAGGGTGTACCGACGTCCCTTTCGCATAGGGCCTGAACAACGCAGCCGATCATCTAGGCTGCCCCCGATGGCCAGCTTCGACGCGATCGCCGACCTGCCGCTAGTGATCGAGTCCTGCTCGTTCGAGGGCCTCGGGATCACGATGGGCGAGTTCGAACGGCTGACCACGATCGTCAAGTTCGCGGGCGCCGGCGAGGAGGGGATCGGGGAAGACGTCGTCTACGACGCCGTCGACCACATCGCCCAGCAGGACCACGGCCCGCCCGCGGGGCTCGCCTTCTCCGGCACCTTCGCCGAGTTCTCCGAGCGGCTCGACGGCATCGACCTCTTTCCCGCCGGCCCCCCCGTGCGCGAGGAGCCCTCGCCCGACTACCGGCGCTGGGCCTTCGAGTCGGCGGCGCTCGACCTGGCGCTGCGCCAGGCCGGGACCAACCTCGCCGCGGCGCTTGGCCGCGAACCGAAGCCGGTGAACTTCGTCAACTCGATGCGCCTCGCCGACATGAGCGGCGAACAGGCCTCCTCGATCGAGCCGCTGCTGGCCCGGCTCGCGGTCTACCCGGACCTGCGCTTCAAGCTCGACCCCTTCAACGACTGGGACGACGAGCTGATCGCCGCCCTGGTCGCGACCGGCGCCGTCGACTCGCTCGACCTCAAGGGCTTCTACAAAGGCACTCCGGTCGACGTGATCACCGACCCGGAGTTGTACGCGAAGCTGATCGAGGCCTTCCCCGAGGCCTGGCTCGAGGATCCCGACGTGACCGCGGAGACCCGACCACTGCTCGACCCGATCGCCGACCGGGTCACCTGGGACGCGCCGATCCACTCGATCGCCGACATCGAGGCGATGCCGTGGTCACCGCCGAAGACGGTCAACGTCAAGCCCTCCCGCTTCGGCCCGATTCGCAACCTCTTCGCCGCCTACGACTACTGCGAGGAGCGCGGCATCGGCGCCTATGGCGGCGGTCAGACGGAGCTCGGACAGGGCCGCGGCCAGATCCAGTACCTGGCCTCGATCTTCCATCCCGACACCCCCAACGACGTCGCCCCCGGCGGTTACAACGACCCCGCGCAGGCGACCAAGCCGGGCCTCCCCTCGAGCCCGTTGCAACCGGCGATCGAGCCCACCGGCTTCCGCTGGCGCATCTGAGCCTCAGGCGTCCCTAACGCCTGCTTCGGCCGACCGAATCCGGGCTTTCGGCTACGTTGACCTTGCCCGCCCGCGACAAGGAGCAGCCCGATGCCAGACAAGACTTTCGCCGACGCCCTCAACGAGCAGATCGCCAACGAGTTCGCCGCCTCGCAGCAGTACGTCGGCGCCGCCGTCTACTACGACGCCGAGACCCTGCCCCGCCTTGCCGCCTTCTTCTACCGCCAGGCGCTGGAGGAGCGCGAGCACGCGATGATGATGGTCCAGTACCTGCTCGACACCGGCGAGGCCGTCCACATCCCGGACATCAAGTCAGTCGAGACCACTTACGTCGACGGCAGCGAGCCGGTGAAGATGGCCTTGCTGCAGGAGAAGCGGGTCAGCGACGAGATCTTCTCCCTGTTCGAGCTGGCGCGCGAGCTCAAGGACTACCGGGCCGAGCAGTTCCTGCAGTGGTTCGTCAAGGAGCAGGTCGAGGAGGTCGCATTGATGGGCGACCTGCTGAACGTAGTCGAGCGCTCGAAGGAGAACCTGCTGCTGGCCGAGGATTACATCGCCCGCGAGAGCCTCGGCGAGGAGAGCAGCGACCCGACCGCACCCCCTGTAGCGGGGGAGTAGCCGACGGGGAACAGCCCCGCCGCTAACCCAGCCAGCCGGCCCGTTTGCGCATCGTCTTGATCCGCCGGAACTCGGCGATGTCCTCGCGCAATGCCGCCGGCGCCGGCGCCGGCAGGAAGCGGGCGGGCAGCGGTGACTCGGCGGCGGCGCCCTCGTGGGAGCAGACGCGGTAGGCGCGGGCGCCGCGGCGGGCGGTGACGGCCGAGGGGGAGCCCTCCCCCTCCCAGAGCAGCCCGGCGTAATCGTCGAGCCCGTAGCCACCGGGCATCCCCGCGCCGACCGCGTCGAGGTAAGCCGCGCGGCGCTCGGGTTCGTTGTTGTAGTGGACGCAGAGGCTGCCGGCGAGCATCCCCAGCCCGGCCGCCGCCAACGGCTTGCCCGACGACTTCGTGATCCCGGCCTCGAACCAGCACATCGCGCCGGCGCTCTGACCGGCGAGGACGATGCCGCGGCGCCAGGCGAGGGAGAGGATCGAGGCGATGTCGTGCGCCTCCCAGACCGCCAGCAGGTTGACGAGGCTGCCGCCGCCGACGTAGATCAGGTCCTGTGCGAGGAGGTGGTCACGCAGCGCCATCGGCCGCCGCCCGAGCCGGAACAGGGAGACGTCGGAGGGTTCGCATGGCCGCTCGCCGAAGGCGGCGTAGAAGCGGCCGATCTGTTCGGCGGTGTCGCCGCTAGCGGTCGGCAGGATGCAGATCCGCGGCCGCTCGCCGCCGCGCTCGCTGGCCAGCCGCAGCAGCAGCTCGCAGACCGCGCGATCCGGCGGTTTCGAGGTGAAGTCGTGGCCGCCGAGGGCGAGGATGCGGCGCACGGCTGCCGCCTGGCCCGGCACGGCGCCACCGTCGCCGTTCGTCCCGGACATCCCCATCAGGCGGCTACCGCGGTGGAGAGCGCCTCCGGAATCGGTGCGGACGGGACAACTCCACGGTCGCCGAGGAAGGTGGTCGCGATCCGCATCTCCACCACTCGCTGCCCGGCGACGTCGAGCCGGTAGCCGCGGGCCTCGGGTCGCGAGGCGACGACCCGGCTCAGTTCGGTGCCGGTGAAGTGCAGGGCGGCGCCGTCCTCGGCCGCGTAGCCGGCGCGCATCCCCTCGCGCAGGAAGTGGTGGTAGGACTCGCGCCGCTTCGAGCCGGCTTCGTAGTGGACGCAGTTGCTGAACGGCAGCAGGCCCATCCCCTCCAGCCGTTTCGGCGCCCCGTGGAAGCCGGTCACCGCCTCGTCGAACCAGCAGAGGGACCCGGCCGAAAGCCCGCAGAGGATCACCCCGGCCTCCCAGGCCTCGCGCAGGATCGCGTCGATGCCATGCGCCCGCCAGACCCCGAGCAGACTGACGACGCTGCCGCCGCCGACGTAGATCAGGTCCTGGGAGAGCAGATGGGCGCGCAGGTCCTCGGGCCCCTGCTCGCGGCGGAAGAGGGAGATGTGGGTGGCCTCGCAACGGTGAGCGGAGAAGGCGCGGTAGAAGCGGACGATGTAGTGGTCGGCGTCGCCGCTGGCCGTGGGCAGGAAACAGACACGCGGCCGCTCGGCGCCGGTAAGGCCCAGCACGTAGTCGTCGAGCAGCGGGTTCCCGGACTCCATCGAGAACCCGCCGCCGCCGAAGGCGACGATCTGGCGGGGAACGGTCTTCATGACCAAATGGTCGACCGAAACGGCCTTCGAGCCGTTGTACAGCGGTCCGAAGTTTTGGGTAGCTCGCTCGCCCGCGTGTACAGGCACGGCCCCCGCACGGCTCACGGATTCCAGGGGAGTTCCCGATTATCCGCGAGCGAATTTAATCGGTACTGGATCGTCCACAGAACCCCGTTCGGGGTGTACAATCGCGTTTACCTAAACACGGCTGTCTGAGCGAGGACCCCAATGCCGCCCACCGCTTCCCAGAATAGAGCCAAATCCCAGGAGCCGGACGATCTCGGCGGCCTGATCGAGCAGGAACAGCTTCCAAGCGGCCGCGCCGACCTGCCGGAGCCGCTGATCGCCCACTCTCAGCGTGAGCGGATCCTCACCGGAATGGCCGAGGCCTGCGCCGCAAAAGGCTTCAGCGCCGCGACCATCTCCGACATCGTCGAGGCCGCCGGCGTCTCCCGCGCCACCTTCTACGAGCTGTTCAAGGACAAGGAGGACTGCCTGCAGGCCAGCATGGAGCTGTCGCTGGCGGACGCGATGGGGAGGATCGTCGAGGTCTACTCGCCCGACAAGCCGTGGGCGACGATGGTCCGCGACGCGATCGCGACCTTCCTCGAGTTGCTGGCGACCCGGCCCGACTTCGCCCGCATGGCGCTGATCGAGGCGCCGGCCGCGGGCGGGCGCTCGTATGAGATGTACGCCTCCGGCAAGCGCGTGCTGCAGGCGCTGCTCGACCGCGGTCGCAACGACCCGATCGAGGAGCAAGGCATCCCCTCCAGCGCCGGCCGCGGCGCCCTCGCCGCCGCCGAGTCGCTGATCGTCGGCCAGATCCTCGCCGGCAACACCGAGCGGCTGCCGGAATTGCTGCCGGACATCGTCTACATCGTCACCGTCCCCTACCTCGGCCAGGACGAGGCATTGCGGCAATCCCGGGAGGCGGAGAAGACTCTGCATCCCGGGGCGAGCTGAGCCGCGCCGCGGGCATCCGGCGGAAGCGGCAAACCCGATGGCGCAGGCGAAACGAGAGGAGCGCTGGCGGCCGCCGCGGGGGCGCCACGGCCTGCCGCCCGAGGTCGTCTCCCGCTCGCAGCGGGACCGGCTGCTGGAGGCGACGATGAAGATCGTCGCCGAGAAGGGCTACGGGGCGACCACGGTTGCCGACCTGACCAAGGAGGCGGGCATCTCCCGCACCACCTTCTACGACCTCTTCGACGACAAGGAAGCCTGCTTCCTCGCCGCCTACGACGACGCCGTCGACGCCCTGGTGCGGCGGATCTCCACCGCTTACGAGGGCGAGGAGCGCTGGCCGGACCGCGCCCGCGCCGGCCTGCGCACCCTGCTCGAGGAACTGGCGGCGGAGCCGGCGCAGGCACGCCTCGCGTTGGTCGACGTCGCCGCGGCCGGGCCGGCGGCGCAGCGGCGATTCCGCGCGGCCGTGCAGCGGCTGACGCCGTTCTTCGACGAGGGCCGGGACTTCGCGCCGGGGGGCCGCAACCTGCCGGCCAACACCTCGCGGATGGCCGCCGGGGCAGTCGTCGGGCTGGTCTCCGACGAGCTCGTCGCGGGCCGATCGGACAAACTTCCCAGCTTGCTTTCGGATGTGCTTTTTGCGACGCTAGTGCCGTATCTGGGCCCGGATGCGGCAGCAAGGGAGGTGGCCGAAGAACCTAGGTAAACACCTTCGTACACTATGCCGCTATGATGAATGTACCGAGCAGTTCAGCCTCCCTCGAAAGCGGGCCCATGGCACCCATCGAATCGCGGCGTGACGACATCCTGGCGGCGATGATCCGTGTGGTCGGCGCCAAGGGCTACAAGGAAACGGCCGTGGCCGACGTGATCGAGGAGGCGCAGACCTCCCGCACGACCTTCTACAAGTACTTCGAAGACAAGCACGACTGCTTCCTCGCGGCCTACGAGATGCTGGTCGAGCAGGTCTTCGGCGAGGTCGTCGCCAAATGCGACGGCGACGCGTCCTGGATGTCGCGGATGACCAACGGGCTGAGCACGATCGTCGACCGCTTCGCGCTCGACCCGGCGCTGGCCCGGACCGCGGTGGTCGAGGTCGCCGCCGCCGGCGCCGACGCCCGCCGGCTGCACTGGGACGCGATCGCCCGCTTCACCGAGTACCTGGACGCCGGCCGCGAGCTGGCCGGCGGCAGGGAGCTGCCGGAGAACATCTCGCTGATGTCGGCTGGGGCGGTCTCCGGGCTGATCTTCGACGAGCTCCTGGCGGGGCGCGCCGACCAGCTGCCGAACCGCCTGCCCGACCTCTTGTTCGCGATGCTGGTCCCTTACGTCGGCCCCCAGGCCGCGACCGCCGAGATGCGGCGCGTGGCCGCTGCCGGTCACTGAAGCACGTAGGCCCGGCGCAGCTTGTTGCGCGCCCGGTGCAGGCGCACCTTGACGGTGCCCTCCGGGATGCCGAGGCGGCGGGCGATCGCCTGCTGGGTCAGGTCCTCGCTGTAGCGCAGCTCGAGCAGCTGGCGATCGCGGTCGCTGAGCCGGTTTAGCGCCGCGTGCATGTCGACCCGCTCGACCGTGGCGAGAACCTGGGCGTCCTCGACCGCCTCGTAGGTCTCGATGACCGCTGTCGGATCCGGCCGGATCCGGGCGTGCTGGCGAAAAGCCTCGTTGCGGACGATCGTCGCCAGCCACTGATTGCGCCGATCGGCCTCCCGCAGCTTCGCGCGCCAACGCCAGGCGCGGAGCAGGGCGTCCTGGGCTATGTCCTCTGCCTCGCTTGGATTGTTGGCGTAGCGATACGCCAATCGGAGGCAGACCGTAAGCGCCTCACCCCACTCCCAGCCATCGTCGATCCCATCCCGATGCCGGCTTAGAGAGCTGATCAAACGAACTTACATAACCGGTGACCGCGAGAGTGAATCTAAGCGCTTAAAGTGTCTTGATCGAACCAGCTGCCGAGCGCTTCGACGCCCCGCCGCTGGGTCTCGCCGCCGCCGAGCCCGCCGAGCGGACCGGCGCCGTCCATCATCGTCAGCTTCAGCTTCTCACCCTCGACGGTGCGTAGTTTCAGGGTGACGGCGGCTCGGTCCATGATCGCCGCGCTCACGTTCATCCAGCCGCCACCGGCGCCATCGACCGAGGCATCGGCAATCCGCTCCGGCGGCAGCGAGAGCGGCTCGCCGGCGGGCTCGAACTTGCGGTTGGCCCCCTGCACGAGCAAGCGTCGGTCGCTGACCCCGATCGCCACCTGGCGTCCCTTGAAAAGGCTCTGCTGGGTGGCAACGCAAACGCCGCGCAGCTCCTCGCCGGGTTCGAGCAGGGGCTCGACGAGGCCACGCAGCTTGGCGTCGAGGTCTGCCATCGCCTGGCGATCCTAGACCCGAGCCCGTAGATTGGCCAGCCACCAGTCCAGCCCAACCCAGGAGTGAGCACATGCCCTTAGCGACCACCGTCACCGGCGTCGATTTCGCCACCGTCTTCGTCAAGGACTACCCGGCCGCGCAGAAGTTCTACGGCGAGCTCCTCGGCCTCGAGCACTCGGTCGACTACGAAAAAATCCCCGCCGGCGAGTACGAGACCGGCAGCCTCACCCTGCAGATCATGGACGCCGCCTCGATCGGTCAGACCTTCGAGCCCAGCGGCCACCCGATCGCCCTTCACGTCGATGACGTCGAAGCCGCCCGGGCGAACCTGGAGTCCCAGGGCGTCGAGTTCATCGGCGAGACGATCGACAGCGGCGTCTGCCACATGGCCTTTTTCAAGGACCCCGACGGCAACGCCCTGATGTTCCACAACCGCTACGCGCCGCGGGCCTCGTAGAGCGCGGCGGTTCTAGACGATCCCGCGCTCGGTGACGTCGAAGAGCCCGTCGTCGTTGGCGGTGAGGTCGACGACTCGGGGCTCCTCGTCGCTGTCGGGGTCGAAGGTCCAGAGGCGCGCCGAGTGAGGGCGAACCAAGCCAAGCAGGTCGACCGAGACCGAGACTCGGGTTAGGACGGCGCCTCCGTGGGGCAGCCGACCCTTGCCATCGGCCAGCCCGTCCCAGCGCGCGCGGGAGCGGTCTCGCAGCTGCCGGCAAGCAGCCGTGCCGAGATAGACCCGATCCTTCTTGATCCAACAGGAGAGTGAGATCCGGTCGCCGGGTCTGCGGCCGGGCAGGGCGAGTTGCAACTCTCGCTCGGCAACGCGGTAACCGGCGACGGAGAGCCGCACGAAACTGTGCTGCCGGAGGTGCCGCTCCCAGCGGCTATCCCCGCGATCTCCAACCCACGCGAGGAGGGCGGTGAGGCCTCCGACTCCGAGGACGAGGGCAGCCATCAACACGGTTTCGCCCGGTCGAAAGGACCAGGCGGAGCTGGCCAGCCAGGCCGAGGCGAGGCCGGCAACGATCAACAGCGGCAGCGTCACGCCGAAGATCCGCAACGGCGAACCGGGGAGTTTCCCCAGGACGCTGACCAAGACCAGCAGGAATACGGCAAAGATCAGCGGCGTCGCCGTCTGGGTCAGGATCTTGTCGCTGATCGCTTCGTCTTGGTGAAGCAGGGCGATGGCGAGGTAGGCCGTCGTCCCCACCGAAACCAGCACCGCCACGATCGCAAAGAGTTCGAAGACGGCGATCCCGGAGCCGCGCCGGCGCCCGCCGAAGAACAGCGCGAAGATCGTGCCGGCACCGAGCGCGCCGGCCAGCGGGATGAGCCCCTGCAAGGCCGCCCGGTCGCTCGCGTTCAGGACATGCTCCTTCATCGATACTTCTGGTCGGCACGATGTCGGCTTGAATCAAGCTCTGGCGGACCTCTGCCGCCCGGCTATAGCGTGGTCTGCGCGTCGCAGCCAGGTACGACCGAGGTCTCAGGAATCATCGACCTATGTCTGCCTACTCGCCGAGAACCCAGCAGGCGGCGCGAAGCGCACAGGAGGCTGCCGCATGGACGCGATCTGTGTGTGGCGCCCTTGGCATCGAAGGCGGACCCCGCTACCTCTATGCCGCTGTCTTCTTCGATCTCGTAGCCCGCGTCACCGAGCGAATCTCCGAAGACCCTCCCCGCTCCGACTTCACGACCTCAACCCATGTCCGCCCTCGCTTCGCCACGCCCCAATACATCGAGACGGACGATCCATCCGAGCGCATCGCCCTCGAGTCCGCCGAGGCAGCCGACTGGTCTGAGGCCTACCTGGCCGCACACCTGCGTGCGTTCGAGCGGCTACAGGGAGCGCGCAAAGCTGACCGTAGCTCCGAGGCAGCCCAGCGTGCCGAAGAGGCCGTAAAACACGCCCGCGCAGCCGGCAGAGCACTACAGACCCTCTCCGCACGGGTCGGAGACCTGTCCGGAATGGCGCAAGAGCGGCGAGTCCGATCCGATCGCAGGGGCAAACCGCGATTGAGCGATGTCAGCGAGGGAGCCCAAGCCATCCTCTTTCGTGGAGGTCTCCGCATCCGAGACCTAGAGAACGTCCTGCAAAGGACGAGGCTCGAAGATGCCGCAGGCGCACGAGATCGCCTTCTCCTCGCCTCCAACACGTTCCGGGACTTCGCATCTGTGCTGAGCAGCTGGGAGCCGACCCCACCCACCGAGATCTCCCTCTGACGAGCAGACACGCAAGGGAGCGGGAGCGACGGGACTCGAACCCGCGACCTCCGGCGTGACAGGAGCGACCAAGAGGGCCGCGAAAATGACCGGATTCCTCTATTTGATGGGGGAATAAGGGCGGTCGAAGCGCTTTGACCCCGTGCCCAACATAGGCGCTGTTTGCGGTCGATTCGCGGGGGTTTGGGCACCAGTGCCCAATGGACCCGCCGCCGCATAGGCTTGGCTCGTGGAGATCGAGCGCTTCGTCTGGACCGAACACGCAGAGATGCGGCTAGCCAACGCCGTCTCACGGTCTCTGATGTCGAGCAGGCTATCCGCAATGGGCACATCGACCGCCAGGTCAACGACGGGCGCGCGGAATGGCTCGTTAGCGGCAAGACGGACGACGGAACAGCCTTCGAGGCCATCTACGACCACCCGCATGGAGACGACGAGGCCGCTGTCCGCATCGTCTCGGTCTGGAGACTCGATTCCTAGTCGGCAACTCAAGCCAGCGCTACCCTTGATGAGCATGTTCGCCTACTACGACTCAGACGCCGACATCGCCTGGTTCCCAACCGGGGAGTCCAATGATGTCGTCAGCGAGCGCGTGCCCGGCGGCCTTCGCGACTACGACCGCGCCACTCACAAGCTTGTGGCCATCGAGGTCTGGGACGCGAGCACCCGCCTTCCGGCCAGCATTCTTGAGGCGCTACCAGCGCCGAGCGCAGCACAGGGCGCAGCTGCGTAAGACTCGCAATTGCGCGCTTCCTTCGGAAGTTAACGGGACGGGCTTAAGTCAAGTCCCTTTGGTGTGACACGACGAGCGGCCTGATATCCGCTAATACATCGTCAGCCACCCGTCTCTAAGACCATGGCGAACGCGCATCGCGACTATCCCAGCGAACGGCGGAGTTAGCTCCATCTCTATAAGAAGGGAGAGTGATGGAAAACAATGTCCGACGAATATCCCTTGACCTTCCGACAGGCTTTCCGGTAGGAGGTCTTATGTAGTTCCTCAGCGTAAGGAAGGACTTCAAGGAACTCTTTTAGCGTCCCGATCTCCCCCTCAAAGCCGAAGACAAAATACAGAGGTACTAACTCTCGATCATCCTCATCGACGAGCAGTAGTCTCAAGCCGTTCAGATACCCCTCTAGGTACGCAACATCCCCGTAATCACGCTGCTTTCTCTTTTCCTTCTGCCTTGATTCGTAGCCAGTCTCGGCATCAAAAATGTTGCAGATGTGGGAATACTCTCCAGTGTGGCGAAGCGCCAAGGCCCTATCCAGCGCGTGCATAAGCCCGTCTTGATAAGAAAGTGAGTAGATAACGGCGGGGTACTCCTGCACATTTAGTGCAGCTAGCTCCATGTGCTCTCGCCTAAGCCGCAGGCGCGTGGCCATCGCGGCCGAGAAAATATCGTCTGGCAGCATGACCTCCTTCTCCATGAGTTCGTGCTTGAGGGTGGACATAAGGTGAGTCGCATCCGTGCGGATGATGGTTGCGTCTGGCGTGTTCGTGTCCGAGAACTCGGGATCGAGCGTGACAACGAAAGATTCAGGAAGGATGTCTCCCAACTCATCTCGGAGCAGTCCATAAATCTCTTGAAAGTCGGAGTCACTAAATGAATAGCCAGCAAAAAGCACCCTCTTCGTAGCGAGAAGATGCCTCAGTGACCCACCAATTACACCGGTTCGCAGTTGCTCCAACACTTGGTCATAGTCCTTGCGGGTTGCCACGATTGAGCCCCAACTCGCTATAGAACCGTGAAGCTTGAAAACCTTTCTCGCGGGCTCATCCCAGAAGGCATAGTCAGTCGGCGTTACTATCGCGGTAGCTCCACAACGATCCTCGAAGGCCGTATCCCAGTTCGTAGTAACGAGATCCACGATGGGGTACATCGTTGAAAGACAGTCGTGAAATCGGGTCGCTTGTCCATACAACTCGGGGAACGAGCGCACATAGTTGAACCGGCCGCGGATTTTTCTAAGAAGTGCCGCACGACCAAAGCGCTTGCAGAACGCTTCCATGACATCGGGGAAATCGCCGCTTGCGTCTTTCGCTGGCAATTCGCCAGCGATTTGCTCGTAGAACGTGTAGGGAATGACTCGCCGAGACTCGGTGCTCACCCCTGCCCCCGCAAAAATGACTAGATCCTTTGCAATACAAGCGTCAACGAGCTCGTCCGGCAACGTAAACGGAAGGTTGTCGCGGCAGAAGGCACACTCGCAGTGCCCCCCATCCCTGTGCGTCGAGGACTCTTTCTTTTCTATGGCCTCAGCAGGCACGCACTAGATACTGGCGGATATCCCGGACCTCGAAGAGGGTTCGCTGGGAAGCGGAGCAAGCTCTGTTCAAGGGCGGTGGAGAGGGACTCCCCGATCACACTTATTTCCTGTAGACTGATAAGTGTCTAGCTGGCAGGCTCGATGCGTGCCAGAGAAAGCTCTACAGGCTCTAGGTGATGCGATTCGGGCGCGACGTGGCGAAATCGACGGCCTCTCTCAAGAGGGGCTGGCCGACCTTGCTGGGATGCACCGGACCTACGTCAGCGAGATCGAGCGCGGGTTGCGAAATCCGAGCTATCGGAATCTCGTCAAGCTCGCGGCGGCGCTGGACTTGCCGTTGTCGGAGCTTGTTGCTCGCGCTGAGTGACTTCAGAGCGGTTAGCCCTCAGAGCCTTCATGTCGTTGAACCGATGAAACGCCCCGGGCGGCGCGCTAACGCCCCCGGGGCCGGCACAGGAGGTACTAGCTCCCATGCAGGATCAGCCTATTCATGGCCGGGATTCCGGCAACCCCTCGATCACTGAAGCTCAGGATCTCCATGACCAGAGCGTGGTCTTGGTCCAGGTCCTTGCGCTCCACCCCGCCTGTCTGACGATCTCTGAGTTGGTGCGGGAGGTCACCGGCGGCTCGGCCGACTTCGAGCCGGGCGACCGCTTCGAGCGGGCGATCCGCGACTTGGCCGGGGCGGGGTTGCTCCACGCCTGCGCTGGGTTCGTCATGCCGAGCAGGGCGGCGCTTCTCTTCGACCAGTTGTTGAAGGGCTAGTCGTGGACATCGCCGCGCAGTTTGGCGACAACCTCGTCCGCGTCCGCAAGCGCGCGGTTATGTCCCAGGACGAGTTGAGCGTGCGGGCCTCCGTCCACCGGACCGAGATCAGCCAGCTTGAGCGCGGGCTGCGGATCGCTCGCATCGACACGCTGGTGAAGCTCTCCGGCAGCCTTGAAATCGAGCCGGGTGAGTTGCTGGCGGGGATCAAGTGGCAGCCGGGAGACTTGCGGCTCGGGCGCTTCGAGGGGCGGCGGGGCGATGGTTGAGCCCAGACCCCTCCAGCCGCTCTCTCAAAGCCTCAGATCAAGAGATCAATCCTGCCTAAGAAGCCACCACCGAATCGAGCATCAGCGTAAACCACGAATCGCCTCGGCATCAGGCGCGAAAGCGAAGGCTCGGCGCCCCTCCGCAACACCAACCCCGACCGCCGACACATTATGAACCGGGTGGTTCCATGCCCTCCGAGCAGGCGGGGGGACACGTCCACCGACCGGCCTAGCGTCCTCAGCGCGGCGGGCTGACTCCGCATTATCTCGCCGCCTTTGGCTGGCCGATTGAGTCGTGTCGCCCGTCGCGTTCGAGGATCGACGGCGTGACCAAATAGGAGCCTGCACAGCGCAACCCCGGTTCTGTCCGCCACCGGTCCAGCCCGAGAAAAGCGAGGAACGGAGCCCAGGCAGTGATCACGATCGGCATCGACCCCCACAAAGGCACCCACACCGCAGCGGCGGTAGACGGGGCGACCGGCCAGTTCTTGGACGAGCTGACGGTGCCCGCCACAGACGAGGGCGCCGAGCGTCTGCACGCCTGGGCCACGGCCATCGCCGATGACGGCGAGCTGCGCTTCGCGCTGGAGGACGTGCGCAACGTCTCCGGGCGCCTTGAGCGCTTCCTGCTGGCGCGCTCGGAGCTGGTGGTGAGGGTCGGCACCCGGCTGATGGCCGGCACTCGCAAGACCGCGCGCACCTACGGAAAGTCGGACTCGATAGACGCCCTGGCGGTAGCTCGCACAGCGCTCCGGGAGCCCGGCCTTCCTCGTGCCACCCACGAGCCGCGGCTGCGCGAGTTGAAGCTCCTGGTCGACCACCGCGAGGATCTGGTCACCGAGCGCACGGCGGTCGTCTCTCGGCTGCGCTGGCACCTACACGAACTCGATCCCGGCCTTGAGCCCTTCTCGCGGACGCTGAACCGCGAGCCGATCAGGCGCGGGCTCGTCCAGCGCCTGGCCCGCTACGAGCAGGGCGTGCAGGTCCGCATCTGCCGCGACCTGCTTGCTCGGATCGGTGAGATCACCCGCGCAGAGCAGGCGCTGCGCGCCGAGATAGCTGCGCTGGTGCGGCCAATGGCTCCGGGCCTGTTGGCACTCAAGGGCGTTGGCGACTTGATTGCTGCGCGGCTCCTAGCGGAGGCCGGTGGGCCGGGCCGCTTCGCAACCGACGCCCAGCTCGCCCGCCACGCCGGCTGCGCGCCGATCGAGGTCGCCTCCGGGCGGATGCGCCGACATCGGCTCTCACGAATGGGCAACCGCAAACTGAACGCCGCCCTCCACCAAGTGGCACTCACGCAGGCCCGGGTGCATCCCGAGGCGCGGGCCTATCTCGACAAGAAGCGGGCCGAGGGCAAGACCACCAAGGAAGCGTTCCGCTGCCTCAAACGCCATCTCGTGCGTGCGGTCTGGAGGGCGATGCGAGAGCCAAAGGAGATGGCGATTTCATCCCACATTCTTTGACTGCATTCTTGATCTTGCCGCTTCGACGAAAGGACTGCGCGTCTATGCGGGCCCTGGCGGTGCGGCGCCCTCTTTTGCGCGTCGACGGCGTATTGCCCGCAAGTTCAGGGCCTGCCCAACAATGAGAATGACCATCGCTGCAAATGCGATCCAGTCACTGTGAACGGCAGCGATCACGGCGAGGGTGATTGCTGCCGGGATTAGAAACCGCGCGATTCGTTCTGCCGTTCTCGACTTCATCGGGTGATGCTTACCCTCATCACCAGTGCTCAACCAAGCGTCACGTCAGGGGCGCAGCTTAGGAAACCGCAGTGAGAGGAGATACCAGAGGCAAAACCCGGCGGCGACCGCCACCGCGATCGCGGTGGGACCCTTTCCGAGAAGAACAGATGCGACGACATAGGCCCCGACGGTGATCAGCAGAAACGCAATTAAGAGGGCGCGCTTGTTCATGCGTGGGCGATGATAGTTGCGCCCCCTGGCAGGCAGGGTCCCGGGGCCAGTTTCTTTCCTCTCATTGGGTGGATATCCAAGCTCCGCCGTCAATCCTCAGAGGTGTTCACTTGACATAGGAGCGACCCGAACAGGGGTTCGTATCTCAGTTCAATTCCCGGGGGCGCTTGCGGCCTCCGTCTGACAGTGGATCCAATGGCATCGCCACGGATCAAACTCGACGCTCAGGCAGTGGACGCGATTGCACGCCGGGTGGTCGAACTGCTCGATGCGGGCGGTTTGCGGAAGCGGGAGCTGGTCGATGCCGCCGAGCTTGCGAAACGCCTGGGGATCGAGCGCTCTTGGGTCTACTCACACGCCATCGAGCTAGGGGCGGTGAAGCTCGCCAAAGGGGCTAAGCCACGGCTTCGCTTTGACCCCGAAGTGGCGGCGCGATTTCTCCAGAGGGTTGGAGAGGAACCGGCTGCCCCGCCCGCCCGCTCGGGTGAGCGGGCGGGTCAGCCTCGCCGGAGCGGTGGTTCGGAGATTCCGTTGCTGCCGGTGCGAGGGGAGGACGACGGGCCGCCCGCGGCTTAGGAGGAGCGATGGCGAGACCGGCAACGGGACAGGTGATCGTGCGGAGGCGAAAGGGCGGCAAGACTTTCGGCCTGCGCTTCCGTGCCTACGGCAAACGTCGATACCTGAGCCTTGGAACTGCCGAGGAGGGCTGGAGCCAGCGGCGAGCCGAGGAGGAGTTGGCGAATGTCCTCGCCGATGTGCGGCGGGGGATCTGGAAGCCCGCGCGGACGGAGGATGCCGGTGACGAGGCGCCGGAGCCGACCTTCCACGAGTTCGCATCCGAATGGCTGGCCTCCCGCCGCCATGAGTTCGCCGCCCGCACGGTTGAGGACTACGAACTGGCGTTGAGCCATCACCTACTGCCCTTCTTCAAAGACCATCGGCTCCCTGAGATCACCGCCCATGAGGCCGACCGCTACAAGGCGGCGAAGGTCCGCGAGCGCGAGCAGGGCCAGGTCAAGCGGCCGCTGTCGAATCGGACGATCAACAAGACGCTGACGCGGCTAGGGCAGATCCTCGACGCGGCTGTCCGCTACGACCTGCTCGACCACAACCCGGTCAAGGCGAAGGTCGAGAAGCTGAGGGAGGCCGAGACGAAGCGGGCGCGGCTGACCGGCGAGCAGGTTCAGGTTCTGCTGCGAGCGGCCGGAGAGCATCGGACGCTTATTGCCACCGCGATCATGGCCGGTGGACTCCGCGTGTCGGAGTTGACGCACCTGCGGTGGCGCGACCTTGATCTACGGGAAGGACTGCTGAACGTGGCCGCGTCGAAGACGGCCGCCGGGGTCCGCCAGGTCGTCCTTGACCCAGAGTTGGTCCAGCTTCTCCGGGAACACAAGCTCGCCGCCAAATGGAGCCAGCCCAGCGACTTCGTTTTCGCCGGACGCATCCGCGAGCAGCCGCGCGAGCGCAACAGCGTCCGCACTCGCATCCTCTACGGCGCCGTCGAGAAGGCCAACAATCTGCTTGCGGCCGAAGACCGCTCGCCGCTGCCGGATGGCCTCACGTTCCACTCGTTGCGCCGGACCTACGCGGCGCTACGCGCCGAGCTTGGCGAGCATCCCGCGATCACCGCTGCGCAGATGGGCCACCGCGATCCGCGCATGACCCTGCGCGTGTACACCGATGTGACCGGGATGCGGCCCAAGACGCAAATGGGGTGGTTGCTAAAGGGGTCAAAGAACAGAAAGCCCGGCCAAGGGCCGGGCTTTCAGAAAAGGGGAAAGAGGCATTGACGCGTCAGTCCCCTTCAAGATCTGTGTGCATAGGCTAGCACCGATGGCCATTACCGACAACTTCGCGGACGCGATATTCCATAGAACTTCTGAGTTGGTTGATCCCGGCGTTCGGTGGCAACGCTCGCTCTGGAATACGGGACTAGTGCTCTGCCTCAAGGAACTTATCGAGGCTAGCGATGCGGCCCAGGCAGGAGCCCTAAGCACCACGGCCCTCAAGTGGCTTGCTGATTACGCAAAGGGGCGAGTCACGGGCGATCCAGGTGCGGGGTCCGCCGACGAGCGTAAGGCAATCGCCAAGCTTCTCACTCACGACTTATCAAGCGGCGGTGGCAACTACTTGGAGTTGCGCCACTGGATAGAAATCATCGAGGACGCTTATCTACCTCGCTGGATAGAAGCAGTCTCAGATGAGGAGAGCCGACCAAGCCGAGAGGGGTCCGCCCGGGCCCTCGCGGCACATCTATTGGATCGCGGATTTTCTTCTTCGGCACTGACCTCCTGGCTTAACAACATCGCGATTTCAGAAGGCGCAGATTTGTTTCGGCGCGCAAAGACATTGGTTGAGGCCCCGAGCCAGTCCTTTGACGTGATGATTCTTTTTGAAAAGCCACCTCCCAATCGAATTGTCCGACCTCCACAATGGCGCGATGCACGAGAGGTAAGCGCTTGGTTAGACCAGCACGGATTTAGTAATAAGCGTCAGCACGGAGGCCTTCTTCTAAGTATTGACGCCTGCGATTCGTTTGGAGCCGCCAATCAAGCTGCGGATGTCGTAGATCGACTGCTTGCCCGTGTCAGCGTGGGGACGCGCGACACCGTCCGAGTCCTGCCTAGCGCCTATATCCGTGGACTTTCCACTCCGGTGAACCTGCGGCGGATTCGCCGGGTCGAGGTGCGAGCACTGGAGCGAGAGGATCGACTCCTTCACCTGGAGCGAACCGGCCCAGTTGATGACGCTTTGGAGCTTCTGTCCCATTTGAACGGCGCCCCCGCACCGGTTGCAGTCACGGGCGGTTGGTCCGCGATCGAGAGCTTGCTCTCGGGAGCGGGCGACGCCGATAAGGTCGTAACGGCTGAGCGCCTTGGTTATTTGGTCGCTTGTTCTTGGCCGCGCGCAGAGTTAACGACGCTTGCCTGGGCTCGTCAGAGCCAAAGCTCTAGCGACGACCTAGGCAAAGCTTTACAAGACTGCGCGACTAACCGGGAGCGTGGACAACTACTCCTTGAGAACCTCACCAATGGCACGGATCTTGCGTTTGAGACTCCCCGTGACCGCCTCGCCCTGCGCCGGGTTGAAAAGCTCGTAAATGCGCCCCGGAATGACCTACTCGCGATCCAGCGCCAAGCCGTCGCCTCGCTCCGACGGCTCTATCGACAGCGCAATCTTGTTGTCCATGGTGGGCAGGTTGCCGGAGAGGCACTGTCTGCCACCCTGCGGACGGTGGCACCTCTGGTCGGGGCCGGTCTAGACCGGATTACCCATGCATCGCTCACCCAAGACAGGCAACCGCTCGACTTAGCGGCAAGAGCACGGCTTGAGATCGAGCGAGCTGGCAGCAACGGTGGGCCAAGTCTCACGGCCCTCCTGGAGTAACCGTTCAGCTTCTCGGTTCCGACCCCCGGGTGGCAGACCACAGTTCCATTGGGCACCAGTGCCCAATCAACCGGAAGCCAGGAGGACAAGACAGCCTCTGGGCCGAAGCCTGAAAGCGCCGCAATTGCAGGCGCGAAGGGGAGCGGGAGCGACGGGACTCGAACCCGCGACCTCCGGCGTGACAGGCCGGCGCTCTAACCAGCTGAGCTACGCCCCCGAGAGTTTCGGATGGGCCATGGTGCGCGGCCCGCGGCGCCAAAGCTAGCGCATTCGGGCTGGGCCTTTGGTCAGGAGACGTGGGCGAGCTCGGGGCGGGCCAGCTCGGGGACCGCGTGGGGGGCCTCGGTGGCGGCGATCGCTTCCAGGGTCTCGCGGAGCTGGGCGATGCGGTCGCGGCCATAGCGCTCGATCCAATGCTCTTCGACCTTGCCGAAGAGGCCGAAGCCGTGGCCTTGGGCTTCTTTGCCGCGCGTGGTGAGGCAGATCAACTTGGCGCGGCGGTCGGCCGGGTCGGCGATGCGTTCGACGTAGCCCTTGGCAACGAGGTCGTCGACGATCTCCCCCACCGACTGCTTGGTCATCCCGGCCAGCTCGGCGAGATCGGTCAGCCGCATCCCGTCGTCTTTGACGAAGCGGAAGATGCAGCCGTGGGTCGGACGGATGTCGCTGAACTCGGAATCCCCGAGTTCGACCCGGAACTCGGCGAGCATCGCCTCGAGGGCTACGTCGAGTAGGCCGGTGAGAGGGATCCGGGCGGCGGGTTCTTTAGAAGCTGGAGTCATTTCGTCAGGATACCTGATAAGTTCGCCTGGTCAGGTGGTCTGACAAGGCGCCCTGACGAATTGTACCCCACGTTCAGGAGGTTCCCCAGATGGACCCAACCCAGACCAACAGGAAGTGGTGGACGCTCGGCGCGGTCTGCGTCGCCACCTTCATGCTCCTGCTCGACATCACCGTCGTCAACACCGCGCTGCCGGCGATCCAGCGGGACCTCGGCGGCAGCTTCACCGACCTGCAATGGGTGATTGACGCGTACGCCCTCTCCCTGGCCGCGCTGGTCCTCACCGCCGGCTCCCTCGCCGACCGCCTCGGCCGCCGCCGCGTCTTCGCGATCGGCCTCGGGATCTTCTCCATCGCCTCGCTGCTCTGCGGGCTCGCGCCCGACCCGACCCTGCTCAACGTCGCCCGCGGCCTGCAGGGCATCGGCGGCGCGGTGATGTTCGCGGTCTCCCTCGCCCTCGTCGCCCAGGAGTTCCCCAGCGGGCCCGAACGCGGCATGGCGATGGGCATATATGGGGCAACGATCGGGATCGCCGTCGCCGTCGGTCCGCTGGTCGGCGGCCTGCTCACCGACGGCTTCGGCTGGGAGTCGGTCTTCCTGATCAACGTGCCGATCGGCCTGGCGGCGATCGTCGTCACCTACTGGAAGCTGGCCGAGTCGCGCGACCCCAACGCGACCCGGATCGACTGGGGCGGCCTCGTAACCTTCTCCAGCGCCCTGTTCGTGCTGGTGCTGGCGCTGGTGCGCGGCAACGATGAGGGCTGGGGCAGCGCCCCGATCGTCTCCCTCTTCGCCGCCGCCGCGGTGCTGATGGCTGCCTTTGTCGCGATCGAGCGCCGGGTCGAACAGCCGATGCTGCCGCTCGGCCTCTTCGGGCGGCGCGCCTTCACCGGCGTGCAGCTGGCGGCCTTCGCGGTCTCCGGCTCGATGTTCGCGCTGTTCCTCTACCTGACCCTTTACCTGCAGAGCTTCCTCGGCTACTCGCCAATCGAGGCCGGGTTGCGCTACCTGCCGATCACGGTCGCCTCGTTCATCGTCGCGCCGCTGGCGGGGATGGCGCTGGCCAAGGTCCAGGCCCGCTACCTGATGAGTGCCGGGCTGGCGCTGACCGGTGTCGGCCTGCTGCTGATGGGCGGGCTGAACATGCACTCGGAGTGGACGGCGCTGCTGGTCGGGTTCATCGTCAGCGGCATCGGCGTTGGCCTGCTGAACCCGGTGATCGCCGACGTCGCCCTCAGCGTCGTGCCGAAGGAGCAGAGCGGGATGGCGGCCGGGATCAACGACACCTTCCGCCAGGTCGGGATCGCGGTCGGGATCGCCGCCTGGGGAGCGATCTTCCTCGGCACCGGCGCCGCCAAGGTGCAGGACGTCGCCGGCAGCTCGGTCAGCGGCACTGAAGCGCGCGAGCTGGTCGAAGCGACCTCCTCCGGGGCCCTCCCGCAGGTGCTCTCCTCGGTGCCGGATGGGGCACGTGAGCTGACCCGCAACGCCGCCGAGCAGGGCTTCCTGCACGGGCTCAACACGATCCTGCTGCTGGGAGCGATCCTCTCCTTCGCCGGCGCCGCATTCGCGCTGTGGCTGGTGCGGGAGCGGGACATCGAACGCGAGACCCTGGTCGGAACCGATTTCGAGGCCGAGCCGGAGCCGGCGCGCGCCTGAGCCGGCCGCCCGGCGCTCGTCGCCGGTGACGTACGCTGCCCGCCATGAGGCTGGTCAGCTACGACGCCGGCGACGGGGCCCGGGCCGGGGTGCTCGAGGACGACCGCGTCGTCGACGCCTGGGCCGCGCTCGGCGAGCCGCACCGCGGCAGCCTGCGGGAGCTGCTCGCCGACGGGCGCGTCGAGGATCTGCGGGCGACCTTCGGCAACGCCGGTACGCCCGCCCACCCCCACGCTGCTGTCTCGCTCCTGCCGCCGATCCCCGACCCCGACAAGATCGTCTGCATCGGGCTCAACTACGGCAAGCACGCGGCCGAGGGCGGGATGGAGGTGCCGGCCAGCCCGACCATCTTCGGCAAGTACCGCAACGCCCTCGCCCCACCGGGCGCCACGGTCCGGCTTCCCGCCAACAGCCGCAAGGTCGACTACGAGGCCGAGGTCGCCTTCGTCATCGGCCGTCGCGCCAAGGAAGTCGCCGAGGCGGACGCGCTCGACCATCTCGCCGGCTACACGCTGCTCAACGACCTCTCCGCGCGGGACCTGCAGTTCTCCACCCCGCAGTGGATGTCCGGCAAGGTCTTCGACGGCTCGGCCCCCTGCGGGCCGGCGCTGGTCACTCCGGACGAGGCCGGACCGCACGACGGGATCGGGATCCGGCTCACCCTCAACGGCGAGGAGATGCAGAACGCGACCACCGCCGAGCTGATCTTCAGCGTTCCTGCCCTGGTCTCCCACCTCTCGCGGCTGATGACGCTGGAGCCCGGCGACATCGTCTCCACCGGCACCCCGGACGGGGTCGGCAGCGTCCGCGACCCACGCGTCTGGCTCGCCGACGGCGACGAGATCGTCATCGAGTCCCCCACCCTGGGGCGACTCGAGACCCGCATCGCCGCCTGACCTTCGCCGGTTGCTGAGTTAGGCGGCCTATAGCCCGCTCAACTCAGCACTCGTCAGGGGCGCTGGATCGTCAGGTGGAAGCGTTTGCCGGGGCGGCCGGTGGCGACCACCGCGACCCGCAGGCGGGACTGGCCGCAGACGGTGTAGTCGAGGCGGTGCGACGGCGAGACGCCCTCGCGGGTGCTGCGGAGGACGCGGCCGGCGCGGTTGCGGATCGCCAGCTCATAGCCGAGGCCGGGGCTGTCGACCGGGCCGATGCTGACCCGGCCGTCAAACGGGGTGCGGAACTCCTGCACCGCGACGCCGCTGCGCGGCACCCGGCCGCTGACCTGGATGCGGTGGCGCCCGTACCAGGGACGCAGGGTGTCGCGGCTCAGCGCCCGCAGCGATTTGGGCGTCGGCCGCAGGCTCGGGTCCCAGGCCCACTTCACCGCGGCCTCCGGGTAGCGGTTGAAGGCGAAGGACTCGGCGAACGCCTCGCCGGGGTCCTCGTAGTAGTGGTCGCCCTCGTCGCCGGGGAAGTAGGTGCCGGCGCGATGGCCCTGGCAGACGTGCTCGACGCTCGACCAGCGCTCCGGGCCCCAGTCGATCGCCGCCGGGAACGGCGCCGGCATCGCCCGGTGCTGGGCGACGTGGTGGCCGTACTCGTGGGCGAGCACGAAGTCGCGGCTGGCGCTGTCGGCGGCCGCGGTGGCGTCACCGCTGAGGACGATCCGGTTTTCGCCGCCGAAGTAGCAGGACTGGGCTTCGAAGCCGCAGTCGAAGCCGAGCTCGAACGGGGTGTCGAGCTGGACCGTCAGCAGGTTCACCTCGGGGCCGTGGATGAAGGTCGCGATCGTGTTCGCGATCGCCTGCGGGTCGGCAGCGTCGCACTCCTGCTGACAGGCGGCGCTGACGTTGACCGCGATCGAGGCGCCGCTGCCGTCGGGCAGCGGGTAGCGCCCGCTCGAGGACGTCGCCGCGATGCGGGCGCCGGCGGCACCCGGGGCCGGGCGGACGACGTCGCGCAGCGGCGGCGCCGGCCGCGGCACCGCGAAGGCCGCCCGCTGCACCGCGCGCGGGTTCGCTCCCGCGACGGCCGGGGCCGCGAGGAGGAGGATCATGGCTATGCCCGCGAGCGCCCCTGCCGGGCGCCTGCTCAAGGGGCGGGGCCCGGTCTTATCTCGTAGGCGGTGGCCGGTAGCGAGGCCGAGAGCGGCCGGCTCGGCAGCCGCACGCTGCCGCTGGTCGAGGTACCGGCCCGGTTCGCGCGGCTCCCAGACCAGCGCATCCGGTACGGCGTGAAGTTGAGCAATGCCTGCCAGGTGTCGGTCCCGATCCGACCGTCGGCGGGCAGGCCGCGCGCGCCCTGGAAGGCCTGCACGGCGTCGAAGGTGAGCTTGCCGAAAACGCCCGTCACCGGCACGTCTTGGCCGGCGGTGATCAGCCTCTCCTGCGCCCAGACCACCATGTCGCCCTTGCTGCCGCGCTTCAGCAGCGGGTGGACGACTTCCTGGCGGTAGCCGGTCAGCGGCCGCGCAGCGCTCCTCGCCCCCAGCGCCCCCCACTCCGGCCCGCTCGTCTCCTGCCAGCTCCACCAGCTCGGGGCGAAGCCGCCGAAGCTGGCGGCGAAGCGGCGGAACAGCCGCAGCGCGCCTTTGCTCGGGGCTTCGTAGGTCTGCCCGATCGGGTGGATCGGGTGGCCCCAGATGCGGTTGTAGAGGTAGGTGTGCTCGTAGACGGCGCGGATCGAGGTGCCGATCGTCTTCCAGTACATCTGCGGCTGGTTGACGGTGGCGCCGCCCGGCCCGAGGAAGACCGAGTAGGGGAAGGACGGGTGGTAGTCCACATAAGGGAAGGCGGCGAGGGAGATCGGGAAGGTGTCGCCGACGGCGTCGCGCAGGGTGCGGACGTAGAGGTCGGCGGCGGCGTACTTGCCCTCGTAATCGCCCTCGGCGTCGATCGCGAAGCAGTCGGCGCCACGGGCAACCGCGACCGCGGCGGCGCGGGCCTCGGCGAGCGGGTGGTCGCCGTAGACGAACTGCCAGGCGCAGGCGTTGAGGCCGCCGCGGTGCAGCGCCTGCACCAGGCCCCGGTTGAACTGGTCCCAGACCGTGCCGCCGTCGCCGGCCTTGACGTAGAGGGTGCCGATCCCGGCGCGCTTCGCCTGGGCGACGATCGCCGGGATGCTGCCGCCGTTGGAGCGGTCGACGTACCAGATCCACATGCCCTGCCGGTCGAACGGCGTGTTGCTGACGACGGGCGCTTCTTCCACCTGCCCCGCCCCGCCGGTTTCGGCGGCCGCGGAGGGTAGTTGGCCAGTCATAGCGATCACAGTCAAGACCGCCAGGAGCACCGGGAGTCGGTGTCGCCTCGGAGTGCTTCTGGAACTCACGTGTTCGTGGGACACGGTAGCGCCGATGCGACCGCTCGGGGGAATTTCATCGCCCGTCCGGGTACCCGACAGAAACCGATGCAACCGATTGGACGAGCCCCGCGTACTGGTTGCCGATGAGAATCGCAATCGTCGGAACCGGGGTCTCCGGGCTGGTGGCCGCCCATCGCCTGCACCGCGAGCACGAGATCGTCGTCTACGAGGCGGCGACGCGGCTGGGCGGGCATTCGAACACGGTCACGGTCGAGGACGACGATGGGACCCTGGCAATCGACACCGGCTTCATCGTCTTCAACGATCGCAACTACCCCAACTTCGAAGCGCTGCTGGACGAGCTCGGGGTCGAGAGCCGGCGCTCGCACATGAGCTTCTCGGTCGCCGACGGCCGCGGCCGCTTCGAGTACTCCGGCACCCCCTGGGGGCTGTTCGCCCGCCCCGCTCACCTGGTCAGCCCCAGCTTCCTCGGGATGCTGCGCGACTGGCGCCGCTTCAACCGCGAGGCAAAGGCGCTGATCGGGATGAACGGGACCGCGCCCTCGCTCGGCCACTGGCTCGAGCAGAAGGGCTTCTCCCAGCACTTCATCGACCGCCTGATCGTCCCCCAGGCCGCCGCCGTCTGGTCGGCCGACCCGGAGCAGATGTGGAGCTTCCCGGCCAGCTTCATGGCCGAGTTCTTCGACAATCACGGCATGTACAGCCTGCGCGACCGGCCGCAGTGGCGGACGGTCGAGGGCGGTTCGCGCAGCTACGTCGAGGCGATCTCGGCGCCCTGGCGGCAGCGGGTGCGGCTGGGCGCGCCGGTGCGACGGGTCGAGCGGCTGCCGCACGGGGTCCGGATCGAGGCCGAGGGCTGCGAGAGCGAGGAGTTCGACGAGGTCGTCATCGCCACCCACTCCGACCAGGCGCTGGCGCTGCTCGCCGACCCGAGCGAGCCGGAGCTGGAGCTGCTCGGCGCGATCCCCTACCAGCGCAACGAAGCCGTGCTCCACACCGACACCGCACTGCTGCCAAGACGTCGCACCGCCTGGTCGAGCTGGAACTTCCACCTCGCCGAGCGGCCGAGTGGCCGCAGCACAGTCACCTACTGGATGAACCACCTGCAGCGGCTGCGAGCCGGGCGCGAGTACCTGCTCACCCTCAACCGCGGCGAGGCGATCGACCCCTCGAAGGTGCTGCGCCGCTTCGAGTACGACCACCCCGTCTACACCGCCGAGGGCGTCGCCGCCCAGGCCCGCCACGCCGAGATCAGCGGCGTGCGCCGCACCCACTACTGCGGCGCCTACTGGGGCTGGGGCTTCCACGAGGACGGCGTCCTCAGCGCCCTGCGCGCCTGCGAGCGGATCGCGCCCGGACCCACCGCGATTCTCCCTGGCGTGTCTGAGCCAGACGGCCATATGTGGCCGGTGAACTCAGATACGCCCGAGGAGGAGCTGGCGGCATGAGCGCATCGGCGGTCTACGAGGGGACGGTGCGGCACCGGCGCTTCGAGCCGGTCGAGCACGAGTTCAGCTACCGACTCTTCCTCATGTACTTGGACCTCGAAGAGCTGCCGGGGACGCTCGATCCCTTCCGGGGCTGGTCGGCGCGCCGCGCCGCGCTCGCCCGCTTCCGCCGCGAGGACTTCATGGGCGACCCGGAGCGGCCGCTGGCGGAGTGCGCGCGCGACGCGGTCGCGCGCGAGACCGGTAGCCGCCCCGCCGGCCCGGTGCGCCTGCTCGCCGGCCTGCGCTACTTCGGGCACTCCTTCAACCCGGTCAGCTTCTACTACTGCTTTGACAGCTACGGCGAGCGGGTGGAAGCTGTCGTCGCCGATGTCGAGAACATTCCCTGGGGAGAGCGTCACGCCTACGTCCTCGCCCGCGGCGACCGCGAGGGCCCGGTGCTGAGCGACGAGATGGACAAGTCCCTGCACGTCTCGCCGCTGATGGGGATGGACCAGACCTACGCCTTCAGCGCCGACGAGCCGGGAGAGCGGCTCGCGGTCCACATCGAGTCGCGCCCGGCCGAGGCCGGCGGCAAATCCTTCGACGCCACTCTGGCGCTGCGCCGCCGCGAGCTGAGCCCGCCGCTGATGGCGCGCCTCCTCGCCCGCTACCCGGCGCTGTCGCTGCAGGTGGTGGCGAAGATCTACGCGCAGTCGCTGCGGTTGAAGCTGAAGGGCGCGCGCTACTTCCCTCACCCGGAGGGGAGCAAGCCGAAAGGGTTCGTCGCGCCGTGAGCACGCGCGACGCGCTCGCCCGCGGCGCCGTCTCGGCGGTGATGAGCCGCGGGGTCCGGCACGGCCGGATCGAGGTCGTCGAGGGCGGGCGCCGCCGCGCCTTCGGCCCAGTCGAGGCCGACCTCCGCGCCACCGTCACCGTCCACGACCCGGCTGCCTGGCGCGGGCCGCTGCACGGCAGCGTCGGCCTCGGCGAGGGCTACGTCGACGGGCTCTGGGAGACCGACGACCTGGTCGCGCTGATCCGCATCTGCGCCCGCGAGCTGCGCGGGCTGGACGGCGTCCGCGGCGCCGTCGCTCGCCCGCGCGGCGCGTTGCACCGCCTGCGTCGATTGGTTCCGGAGAACACCCGCGGCGGGGCCCGCGAGAACATCTCCGCCCATTACGACCTCGGCAACGACCTCTTCGCTTCCTTCCTGGACGAACGGATGATGTATTCGTGCGCCTACTTTCCCCGCGACGGCGCCAGTCTCGAGGAGGCGCAGCTGGCGAAGCTGGAGCGGATCTGCGAGCAGCTGCGGCTCGATCCCGACCAGCACCTGCTGGAGATCGGCACCGGCTGGGGCGGGCTCGCCCTCCACGCCGCGGCCACCCGCGGCTGCCGGGTGACGACGACGACGATCTCCCGGCGCCAGCACGAGCTGGCCAGCCGCCGCGTCCGCGAGGCCGGGCTGGAGGACCGGGTGACGGTGCTGCTGGAGGACTACCGCGACCTCCGCGGCCGCTACGACCGGCTGGTCTCGGTGGAGATGATCGAGGCGGTCGGTTGGCAGTACTTCGACGAGTTCTTCCGCCGCTGCGACCAGCTACTGACCCCGGACGGGCTGATGCTGCTGCAGGCGATCACGATCGACAACCGCATGTACGAGGCTGAGAAGGGCGCCCGCAGCTTCGCCAACACCCACGTCTTCCCCGGCGGCTGCCTGCCCTCGCGGGAGGCGATCGCCGACAGCGTCGCCCGCGTCACCAGCATGCGCCAGGTCTGGCTCGACGACATCACCGCCCACTACCCGCCGACCCTCGCCGCCTGGCGCCAACGCTTCTTCGCGGCCTGGGAGCGGCTGCGCCCGGGCGGCTACGACGAGCGCTTCCGCCGCCTCTGGGACTTCTACCTCTCCTCCTCGGAGGCGGGGTTCCGCGAGCAGCGGATCGGCGACGTGCAGGCGCTGTTCGCGAAGCCGGGCTGGTCTCGAGCCCCGATCCCGTCGTGAGCCGGGAGCGCGAACCGCTGCTGCTGATCCACGGCCTCGGCGCCTCGGCCCGGGTCTGGGACCCGGTGCTGCCGCTGCTGGAGGGGGAGCGCGAGGTGCTCGTCCTCGACATGCCCGGCTTCGGCGCCGCGCCCGGGCTGCCGGAGGAAACCCCGCCAACCGCGGCCAACCTGGCGGCGGCGCTGCAGGCCGAGTGCGAGCGGCGCGGGGTCGAGCGCCCGCACGTCGCCGGCAACTCGCTCGGCGCCTGGGTCGGGCTGGAAATGGGGCGCGCCGGCTGGGCCGCCTCGGTCACCGCGCTCTCCCCCGCCGGCCTCTGGCGGGCGCCGCTGGGCCCGCGCCGCCGCGACACCCGCGCCTGGGCGCGGCGGGCCCGGTCGCTGGTCGCGCTGGCGCTGCGGGTCCGCCGCCCCCGCGAGGCGATGCTCGCCACCTTCGTCGCCCACCCGGAGCGGGTCCCGCTCGCGGCCGGGCGCGAGCTGGTCCTCGGCTGGATCGACTCCAACGGCTACGACGGCGCCAACCGCGAGATGCGCACCCACATCTTCGAACCCGAGGGCTACCCGGAGGACGTGCCGGTGACGATCGCCTGGGGCGAAGCTCGACCGCCTGGTCGGCCCGCCGAAGCCGGAGCGCCGCCCCGCCGGCGCCCGCTTCCTCGTGCTCCCCGACGTCGGCCACACGCCGATGTGGGACGACCCCGAGCTGGTGGCCCGCACCCTGCTCGAGGGCTCGCGGATATCCTCACCGGCATGATCATCGAGCGCACCGAGAACCCGACCTGGCTGTCCAACGCCTACCTGGTCGCCGACCCCGAGGCCGGCACCGGCCTGCTGATCGACGGCAACGACGAGCTCGGGCCGCTGCTCGACCGGGTCGAGCGCGACGGGATCGGGATCACCCACATCCTCGTCACCCACCCCCACGGCGACCACGTCGCCGGCCTCGCCGAGGCGCGCAAGCGGCTCGGCAACCCGCCGCTGGTCGCCCACGAGGCGACCGCCGCCGAGCTCGACGAAGAGGTCGAGGTGACACTGGGCGACGGCGAGAAGCTGCAGGCCGGCAGCATCGAGGTCGAGGCGCTCTACACGCCGGGCCACGCCGCCGGCCACCTCGCCTACCTGCTGAACAGCAGCGATGTCTTCACCGCCGACGTCCTTTTCAAGGGCACGGTCGGGGGAACGATGGCGCCGGGCGCCAGCGGCTTCGACGACCTCAAAGCCTCGGTGATGCGGCTGATGGAGCTGCCGCCGGAGACCCGCGTCCACCCCGGCCACCGCGAGCCGACGACGATCGGCGAGGAGCTGGAGAGCAACCCCTTCGTGCGGATCTGGCGTGGCCTCGACGCGACCGGCGAGGAGCAGGTCACCGTCTGGGGCCGCTCCGCCACCCTGAAGCTGTGGGCGCCCGACTACGACGGCGGCAACAAGGCCTGGATCGTCTTCGGCGACAGCGGCGAAGAAGCGATCGTCGGCGGTTCCCAGGTCGAGCGCGGCTGACGCGTCCGCGGCAGTGTCCGCATAGCGGACACATGTGCAACCGCGTTCCCAGGACAGGTGCCTTTAACGATGCGCCTATGGCTGGACGGATGTGCGACTGGATTTAAGGACGGTTGACCGGCACACTGCGCGGATGTTCGCGGAAGAAGTCCAGGAATTCTTCTTCAACTGGTATCCGGTGTTCGGGGTCCTCTTCTCCGGGGGCCTGCTCATCATCTTCTTCAAATTGATGCGCAGCACCATGGGCACGACCAAGCCCGAGACGGTCAAGGCCAGCAAGACCAAGCCGGTGCTGTGGGAGGAGGTCCAGGGCGTCGACGCCGCCAAGGACGAGCTGATGGACGTGGCCGAGTGGCTGCGCGAACCCGACCGCTTCGCCGCCCTCGGCGCCCAGCCGCCGCGCGGCGTCCTCCTCTACGGCCCGCCCGGCACCGGCAAGACGATGCTGGCCCGCGCGGTCGCCGCCCAGGCCGGGGTCGACTTCTTCGCCGCCTCCGGCTCCAGCTTCGTCGAGATGTTCGTCGGCCGCGGTGCCGCCCGCATCCGCCGCCTCTTCAAGGAGGCGCGCAAGTCCGGCCGCGCGGTGATCTTCATCGACGAGCTCGACGCCGTCGGCGGCGCCCGCAGCAGCGGCGGTGGCGACGGCGGCTCCAGCGAGCGCGAGCAGGCGCTGAACCAGCTGCTGGTCGAGCTCGACGGCTTCGAGCGCGACCCCGGCACGGTGATCGTGATCGCCGCCTCCAACTACCTCGACAAGCTCGACAAAGCGCTGCTGCGCCCCGGCCGCTTCGACCGCCAGGTGCTGGTCTCCCCGCCCGACCGCGTCGGCCGCGAGGCGATCCTGCGCAGCCACGCCACCGGCAAGCCGCTGGCCGCCGACCTCGACCTCACCGACGTCGCCCGCAAGACGACCGGGCTGACCGGCGCCCAGCTCGCCAACGCGCTGAACGAGGCGGCGATCATCGCCGGCCGCGCCGGCCGCCAGGCGATGGCCCGCGAGGACCTCGACGAGGCATTGCTGCGGCAGTCGGTCGGCTCCCAGCAGGCGCGCCAGCTGAGCCTGAAGGAGCGCCGGATCGTCGCCTACCACGAGGCCGGCCACGCGCTCTGCCGCAAGCTGCTCGGGCTCGACCCGCCGGAGATCCTCAGCATCGTTCCCCGCGGCCCGGCGCTCGGCTTCGTCGCCCACTCGCCGCAGGAGGACAGCTACCTGATGTCGCGCGACGAGCTGCTGGACGAGGTGGTGACGCTGCTCGGTGGGCGCGCCGCCGAGGAGGAGGTGCTGGGCGAGTCCTACTCCGGCGCCGCCGACGATCTCCGCCGCGTGCACCTGGTCTGCAAACAGATGGTCAGCGAATTCGGGATGGGGGTGGCGCTCGACCACGACGGGCCGCCGCCGATCGCGATGCCGACCGACGACTACGCGGTCTCCGACGCGACCCGGCGCGACGTCGACATCGCCGCGATGACGCTGGCGCGCGAGGCCTACCGGCGGGCGCGGGCACTGCTCGCCGCCAATCGGACCTGCCTCGAGGACCTGACCGCGCAGGCGCTGGAGCGCGAGACCCTGACCCGCGAGGAACTCGACGAGATCTTCGCCGCCCACGATCTGCGCGGCCTGGTCGAGCCGCGCGGCAGCGGCGCGGCGCTGGTTGCGCTTTCTAGGAACGTTCCGAGTAATCCCGAGTAACATTCCTGGCCAGGCAGCCAGGATGAGCAGCGACACCTACTACTTCCCGCCCGGCCACTCGATGGCCCGCCGCGTCCACGGCGAGCGTTCCGTAGGTTTGCTCTACGGCCAGCGGGCGCTGCTGATCGGCGCCCTCGAACCGCTCACCTACACCGGCACGATGCAGAGCACCAAGGCAGGCGAGTGGCCATTCACCCGCCTCGCCCGCACCGCCAAGATCCAGGAGACGGTCTTCCTCGGCACCCGTGCGGAAGCCGATAAAGCGCTGGCCGCGGTGCACCGTCTGCACGAGACGATCAAAGGCTCGCTGGAGGAGGCCGCCGGCGCCCATCCCGCCGGCGCCGTCTACTCCGCCTTCGACCCGAAGCTGATGCTGTGGACGCTGGCCGTGATCGCCGACTCCGGCCGGGCGATGTACGAGGCGATGGCGCGGCCGCTGAGCGAAGGCGAGCGCGAGGCGCTCTGGCAGGACTACGTCCGCTTCGGCGAGCTCTTCGGCCTGCCCCGCAGCGAGGTCCCCGGCAGCTACCGCGAGTTCCGCGACTGGTTCGACGGCGAGCTGGCCTCACCCGACCTCTGCGCCACCCCGCACGCATTGGCGATGGCGCCGATGGTCGCCTTCCGCCAGCCGGTGCCGGCGGCGGCGCGCGGCAACCTGGTGATCCAGAACCACATCATCAAGGGGACGCTGCCGCCGCGGGTGCGGGAGATCTTCGGGATCCGCTGGAGCCGGGCGCACGAGAACGGTTTCCGCACGCTCACCGCCACCCACCGCCGCGCGCGGCCGGTCTTCCCGCGGCAGATGCGCCGCGGCCGCAACGACATGTTCTTCGACGTCGTCACCGAATCCGAGAAGCGCCGCGGTGGCACCCCGACGCCGCAGCTCAGCGCCGGCGCCCGCTGAGCGGGCGGCACCTGCGGGCCCCGCCCTTCGGTCAGACTTGAGCCCATGCTCGAGCTGCTCGCCGTGGCGGCGGCCGGCGCCGCGGCAGGGGCATCGAACGCCCTCGCGGGCGCCGGCTCGCTGATCACCTTCCCCACCCTGGTCGCGCTCGGGGTGTCGCCGCTCTCGGCCAACGTCACCAGCACCGTCGGCCTCATCCCCGGCGCCGCCGGCGGCGCGATCGGCTACGCCGACCTGCTCGGCGAGCAGCGCGGGCGGGTCGCCCGGCTGGCGATCCCGACGCTGCTCGGCGCGGCGGTCGGCACGGCGCTGCTGCTGATCACCTCCAACGACACCTTCGAGGCGATCGTCCCCGCTCTCGTCGCCGGCTCCTGCCTGCTGCTGCTGTTCCAGCCGCGGCTGGCGCCCCGACTGGCCGGCGCCGGCGACGAGCACTCGCCACTGCTCAGCGCCGGCCTGCTCTTCTCCGGCGCCTACGCCGCTTACTTCGGCTCGGCGGTCGGGATCCTCCTGCTCGGGCTCTTGGGCCTCTTCGTCGCCGACTCGATGCAGCACCTGAACGGACTGAAGATCCTCCTGGCGGGAATCGCCAACCTGCTCGCCGCCATCGCCTACGCCTTCCTCGCCACGGTCGACTGGCGCTTCGCCTTCTGCCTGATGATCTCCTCGCTGGTCGGGGGGCGGCTCGGGGCGAACCTGGCGCGGCGGGTCTCCGGCGACGCCCTGCGGGTCGCGATCGCCCTCGTCGGCCTGGTCGTCGCCGCGGTGCTCGCCTGGCGCGCCTTTGGTTGACGGTCTGGGCACGCGGGTAGCCTGAAGGCGCGATGAACCGACGCGCATCCCTCCTGATCCCGATCGCCGCCTTGGCGCTGGTGCTGCTGGCCCCGGCGAGCGCGAGCGCGATCGAACGCACGGTCTCGGTCACCGCCAGCGCCACCCTGAAGGTGCCGAACGACAGCGCCAGCCTCGGCTTCGCGGTCAGCGAGGAACGGCGCACGCGGGGCACCGCCCTGCAGGCGGTCTCCGGCAAGCTGGCCGCCGTCATCGCCGCGGTTCAGACCACCCCCGGCGTCGGCCTGGGCGACGTCACCACCGGCCGCATCTCCGTCCGCAAGACCTTCCGCGGGCAGCGCCCTGTCTACCGGGCCAGCGAGGGCATCGGCGTCACCCTGCACCAGCCCGACAAAGCCGGCGAACTCGTCGCCGCCGCGATCGCCGCCGGCGCGACCGGGGTCAGCGGCCCCAACTACTTCGTCGGCGACACCGAAGCCGCCTTCGCCGATGCGCTCGGCGCCGCCTTCGACAAGGCCAAGCTGCGAGCCGGCGCTCTGGCGACGCGCGCCGGCGCGACGCTCGGCCCGGCGCTGCTGATCGACGAAGGCGAAGGCGCGACGCTGACGCCGGAGTTCGACGCCAAGGCCGCGCCGAGCCCGGCCTCTGGCTGCGCCACCGCCGGCCCGGTCGCGCCGGTCAGCAAGCGCTGCAGCGCGACCCCACCGCCGACCAAGCCCGGCACCTCGACGGTCACCGCCACCGTCCACGTCGTCTTCGCGCTGCAGTAGCGACGGAGCGGGCCTTCCATGGGCGGTACTGGGCTCGAACCAGTGACCCCATCCTTGTAAGGGATGTGCTCTCCCAACTGAGCTAACCGCCCGCGGTTCGATTATGCACGAGGCTTGAACCAAGGCAAGTGCGATCTCGTATCTCGGTCGATGACGCGACGGGGACATCGCGGGGGATGGAAGGCGTTGGCGACGATCGTCGTCGCCGCCGGCTTCGCCCTGGCGCTCGCCGGGCTCGGCAGTCAGGCGGCATCGGGTCAGGGGGCGCGGGCGAGCAAGGTGCCGACGGTCGGGATCGTCGAATTCGCCTTCAAGCCTGCCACCCTGCGGGTCACGGCTGGTTCGAGCGTGACCTTCTCCAACCGCAGCAAGGTGGTCCACACCGCCACCCGCGAAGGCAGCTTCGACACGGGCACGATCGCGCCCGGCAAGAGCGCGACCGTCCGCTTCAAGCGCCGCGGCACCTTCGCCTACGTGTGCACGATCCACCCAGCAATGCACGGGAAAATCGTCGTCGAATAGCCTCGGGGCATGGACGTCCCGACGCTCTGGCGAGCGGCCCTGGTGCAGCTGCTGGCGGTCGCCGTCCTCTCGATCGCCCTCGGTCTGGCCCTCCCCCACGACTTCTTCGTCGACTGGGGCTGGATCGCCGGCCCCGCCTCCTGGATGCTCTGCGCCGCCTTCACCGCGCGGGTGCTGGGGCTGCCGCTGGTGCCGACCCTGATCGGTGCGGTCCTGGCCGGGCTACCGAGCCTGGTCGCGGTCCTGATCGATCTTCACTGGGCCGGCGCCGTGCTCGCGGTCGGCCTCTTCGCCCTCTGGTGCGCCCGGCTGCGGGGCCCGGCTATCCGCCGAGCCTAACCCGGCGTCGCTCTTCCGCGGGCGCCATCGCGACTCGCCGCGTGGCGGGGCGCGGTCCTGCCACCCGCGGCGTTGCCCGGGCCTGCGGCGAGGAGCGCACGGCTCGCACCGGGGGACGCTCGATCCGCCTCCGCGCCGGTGTCGCGAGTTCTTCCAGCCCGACCCGGCAGACGTGGGCGGTGGAGCCGAGCAGCAGGAAGAGGAAGCCGAAGCCGAGCGCACCGGAGAGGATCGTCGCCAGGGCGATCAGCATCAGCCCATAGAAGGCGAGGGCCAGCAGCTCCGCGAAACGCTTGAGCCGGTCGGTATCGAGGCCGTTCATCGGGGTCAGGTTCGGCAGCCGACTTCATATCCCTTGCCAGAGCCGTAATGAGGCCAGGCGACCGCTAGCCGGCCGCCGGGTACCGGGTCCAGGGTGCCTGCAGCTGCCGCGAGCAGGGCCAGACGGCCCCGGCCGCGCGGGCGAGGAGGCCGGCCATGTCCTCCCAGACGGCGCGCACGAAGTCCGCCGCCCGGGCGCCGTCGCCCAGCACCCGCGGAGCGATCAGGTCGAGCAGCTGCTCCTGGGTGAGCGTCCGCGCGGTGCGGTTCCTGGCGGGAACGGCCGCCAGGGCGATCGGCGCGCCGTCCACGCAGAAGGCGCCGAAGCGGGAGACGTAGGCGAAGACGTCCTCGACCTCGACGTCGGCCTCGTCCATGGTGAAAACCGCGTCGTCGAGCCGGCCCAGGAGGTAGGAGATCTCGGTCCAGGTCAGCTGGGTGACCTGCGCGGCGGTACACCAGACCATCGCCGCCCGCACCGCGGTTCCCGGGCTGGCGAAGAGCGTGCCGGGCATGTTCCCGACCGCGCTGGGGGAGGCGGACGCGCCGACGTCGACGTCGTGCAGGTCCCCCGCGAGGACCAGGACGTCCCTGTCCTCCTGGTCGGGGAAATGCCCGAGCTTCGCGGTCAGCCAGCTCGGCGCGGCGTTGCCGCCGAAGGCGACGATCGGGTGGCGGTCGGCGGTGTACGCGGCGACGGCGGACCCGCGCCGCGCCGGGTCCATATCGACCAGCGGCGTCACCTCGCCGGCGCGCAGCAGGTAGGAACCGTGCGGTCGCTCCCAGGGGTAGCCCAGCGCCCTCTCCAGAACCTCCGGCCTGTACTCGCGCCGGCCCCAGGCGGCCGCGAATTCGTGGGTGGCCGCGAGGAACTCGTCGTCGTCGAGCGCCAGGCGGGCGAGCAGCTCGGGCTCGACGATCGGCGGCCAATCGCGCATCGGTTGAGTCTAGGTCGCGATTTCGCGCGGGCGAGCTCAGGTGAGCGGCGGCGGCAAGCCCTCGGCGCTGGCGGCGAGCTCGGGGTCCCAGCCGCAGGTGCGGCAGGAGTGCTGGAAGGCCGAGCGGGCGAATTCGAGCGCCAGGCGCCGCGGATCCTCGGCCGCGACCACGTCCTCCCAGTCGAGCACGTACTCGCCGAGGCCGTCGTCCCAGCGCGACTGCGCCGGCGACAGCCGGCTGCCGGCGAACGCCTCCGTGGCCGGGTGGGCGTAGGCGTAGAAGGCGGCCTTGCCGTATTTGGGGTCGCCCGGCCACCAGCCGACGGCGACCTCCTGCGCGTCCATCGCGTTGCGCATGATGAAGTCGCCCGAGGGCGGCTCGGCGGGGTCGCCGGAGAAGAGGCTGACGGCGAGGTCGAACGAACCCCACCAGGCGTTGACCGGGGTCGAGCGGCCACGGAACGGCGCCCGGAACTCGGCCAACACCAGTGCCGCCTGGGTCGCCGCGTCGAAGTAGGTGCCGACCTGGTCGGCGTCGTAGCGGGCGTGCTCGTCGTCCTCGTCGAGCGCCACCGTCCACGGCACCTCCTGCGGCGTCGGGTCGATCGCGACCGGTCCCGCCAGCTCAGCGACCGCGGCGAGCAGCTCGCGGGTCACCTCCCCCACCGGCCGGTCCGGCGTCAGGGGCACCGACCGCCGTTGGCCGTCGCTGACCTCGACGACGGCCTCGTGGCGGTGCAGGTCGAGCAGGGCGACGAAGGCGCCGCTCCCGTTCGGAGCCGGCAGCGGCAGCGTCTCCCACCCCCGTGCCGTCAGCCGCAGCGCCGCGTGCTGCAGCTGCGGCTCCGGCGGTGCCGCTTCGGCCGCCAGCTTGCCCAGGACCTGGGTGTGGGCGTGGAGCGTGTCGCAGGTCTCGCTCCAGGCTTCGTAGGAAATGGTGGGCCAGCGCACAGCCATCGAGACGAGGATAGGCGGTCGCTATAGTTCACCAAATGGTTAACGATCCATTCAAGGCCCTCTCGCACCCGATTCGCCGCAGGATCGTCGAACGCCTCGCCGCCGGCCCGGCGAGCGTCGGCGAAGTCACCCGCGACTTCGACGTCTCCAAGCCCGCGATCTCCAAGCACCTGAAGGTGCTGGAGGAGTCAGGGGTCGTCACCCGGGTAATCGAGGGACGGAGGCACCGCCTCTCGCTGCGGCCGGGTGTGCTCGACGAGGCGGCCGAGTGGATGGATCGCCAGCGCGCCCTCTGGGAGCGCATGTTCGATGTCGTCGACGAGTACTTGAAGGAGGAGTCGAAATGAAGATGCCGCCGATCGTCTCACCGCAGGAGTGGCAGGCCGCCCGCGAGGAGCTGCTGGTCAAGGAGAAGGAGCTGACCCGCGCCGGCGACGCGCTGGCCGCCGAACGCCGGCGGATGCCGCGCATGGCCGTGGAGAAGGAGTACCGCTTCGAGGGCCCGGACGGGCCGGCGAGCCTGCTCGATCTGTTCGAGGGGCGCCGGCAGCTGATCGTCTACCGCTTCTTCTTCGAGCCGGGCGTGGGCGACTGGCCCGAGAGCGGCTGCCGCGGCTGCTCGTTCATGGCCGACGAAGTCTCCAACCTCGCCCACCTGAACGCGCGCGACACCACCTTCGCGCACGTCTCCCGCGCCCCCCAGGCGGACATCGAGCGCTACCGGGCGCGGATGGGCTGGGAGATGCCCTGGTACACGCTCAGCGACGATTTCGACGCCGACTTCGGGGTCGACGAATGGCACGGCACCAACGTCTTCTACCGCGACGACGACGATCGGATCTTCCGCACCTACTTCACCGACAAGCGCGGCGACGAGGCATTGGGGAGCATCTGGTCCTACCTCGACATCACCCCCCTCGGCCGCCAGGAGCAGTGGGAGGACTCGCCCGAGGGCTACCCGCAGACCAAGGCCTACGTGTGGTGGAACCTCCACGACGAGTACGAGCAGGCGAGCGATTTCGAGCACGCCCTCTCCGACGCGACCGCCTCGCAGCGCGGATCGAGCAGCACGTGATCCCGCCGGCCCACATCGGCGGCATGCCGGTGGAGGAGTTCCTGCCCTGGCTCGCCGGTCCTGGCACCGTGGTGGTGGCCCGCGCCTGGCTCGCCGTGCAGCTGCGGCGCCGAGAGGGGCGAGCTCGGTGAGCGCCGAGACGCTCCTCCTCCAGCGCACCTTCCAGGCCCCCGCCGCGAGGGTCTTCGACGCCTGGACCAGCGAGGAGGTCATGCGCCGCTGGTTCCACGGCGAGCACGCCTGGGAGACCCCCATCGCCGAAGTCGACCTCCGCCTCGGTGGCAACGTCCGCGTGGTCATGCGGGATCCCGACAAGGACGCCGAGTACGGCGGCGGCGGTCACTACACCGAGATCGACCCCCCGACCCGCCTCGCCTTCACCTGGACCTGGGACAGCGACGAGGACGCCCGGGAGACCCTGATCGAGCTCGACTTCGAGGAGGTCGACGGCGCCACCACCGTGCGGTTGACACACAGCCGCCTGAAGGACCACGAATCGGTGGTTTCGCACGACAGCGGGTGGACGGCGTGCCTGGACAACCTCGGCCTCGCACTTAGGCAGACGAAGCCTCTCTAGAAGCGAGTCTTGACCCTTGGATGGATGAATTATCTCGATTGCTTGACAGTTGCTCTTCGGTACGCATAAGGTCTCGAAGCCGTGAAGAAGAAACCGCTACTCGTACCGCTTGGCGTCGCCCTCGCGGCCATGTTCCCCCAGGCCACTTCGGCGAAGGTCGTCGACGCCGGCCTCAGCGCCGGTCGTGCCCAGGCGGCCATAACCCGGAGTGTCGATTCGACTTCTGCGGCGCCGCTGCTCGCGCTGCCCAATGGCAATCCGGCAGCCATCGGATCAAGGCACTATTCACATCACAGCCATCATTCACACCACAGCCACCATTCCCACTACTCCTCATCGGGTGGCGGGCACTACTCACACACCTCTCACTCTTCGCATTATTCGAGCTCTTGACCTTCATGCTCGACCGCTAGACCCCGGATGATCGAGCGCGCGCTCTCTTTCGACCGCTCGGCCGCCTCCCTCGATGCGGTCCAACGCGCCATCTATCGGCTATCGGATCGCATGTCCTGCGATGTATCCGCAGGTGACGACACTGTCCGTGTGGTGGTTCACCCTGCGGACCCCGATGCCGACGTCGACAGGCTGCTCGGCGATCTGCGGAACGAGGTTCTAGACCAGGAGCTGCGCGAGCGAGTGCGCGCCGAGACGAGCGACGTCCGCAACCTCGTTCTCGCGCTCGCCTTCTCGAAAACCGGGCTCGCCGAGGGCGATGTCTAAGTTCCAGCCGCCCGAGGCGTATCAAGCCAAAGGCTCAACCTGGGAGTTCCTGCCGTTCCGCTTCGAGCGCCTCAACGGCCGCGTGTTGGTGACCAATCTCGTCGGCGAGCACCTCTTCCTAGAAGAGCATGAGTTCGAGGAGTTGGCCGAGCGAACACTCCCGGCAGACTCGCCTTTAGTGCGCAAGCTGCGCGCCAAGCACGTGGTCCGCGAGCCGGAAGACGACCTGCCGGTGGAACTGCTCGCGATCAAGGCACGGACCCGCTACCGGCGCCTCTCCGAATTCACCGCATTGCACATCCTGGTCGCCTCGCTGCGCTGTGAGCACTCCTGCCCCTACTGCCAGGTGTCACGGCAGAGCTCGGACAAGGCTGCCTACGACATGAGTTGGGAGACGGCGACGCTGGCGCTGGAGTCGGCATTCCGCTCTCCGGCGGAGAGCATCAAGATCGAGTTCCAGGGCGGAGAGCCGCTTCTGAACTTCGATCTGATCGAAGATGTCGTTCGGAGCGCGCGAGCACGAAACCACACTGAGGGCAAGAACCTCGGCTTCGTGATCGCGACGAACCTTGCCCTCCTCGACGATCGGGTGATCGCGTTCTGCCGAGCAAACGACGTCTATATCTCCACTTCACTCGATGGACCACCCGACCTCCACAACAAGAACCGCCCACGGCCGGGCCGAAATAGTTGGGAGTTGGCAACGGCCGGCATCCAGCGGGTCCGTGAGGAGCTGGGCGTCGACCGCGTCTCGGCCCTGATGACGACGACTCGGTCGAGCCTCGGGAGGGTCAGGGAAATCATCGACACCTACGTCGATCAAGGTCTGACCAGCCTCTTCCTCCGGCCTCTCTCCCCGTACGGTTTCGCGATCAAGACCAAGAGCTTCGCCGCCTATGACGTCGAGCGCTGGCTGCCGTTCTATGAAGAAGGGCTCGACTACATCATCGAGTTGAATCGCGCGGGCGTACCGATGGTCGAGCAGTACGCGGCGATCGTCCTCAAGAAGATGCTGACGAATGACGACCCCGGCTATGTCGACCTGACCTCGCCGGCGGGGATCGGGATCGGTGCGATCGTCTACAACTACGACGGTGACGTCTACGCATCCGACGAGGGTCGGATGCTCGCTGAGATGGGGGACAAGACCTTCCAGCTCGGCAATCTCCACGAGGACTCCTACGAGGAGATCATGCTCTCCGAGGCACTGCTTCGGCCGCTGGAGGAGAGCTTTACCCAGAGTGCGCCGATGTGTCAGGACTGCGCCTTCGAGCCCTATTGCGGTGCGGATCCGACCTACCACCACGCGACGACGGGCGATTTCCTCGGCCGCAAGCCGACCTCTGGATTCCACCGTCGCAACGTGGCCATCTTCAAGCTGCTCCTCGAGCGCTACGAGAGCGACCCGGAGACGCGCGCCTTGTTCCAGACCTGGGCGAGCCATTGATCGCGCTGCGCGGAAAGGCGATCAGCGCCGCCCTCCCCGAGCCTCCACGCCGCCCCGTCTGGCGACTGACTGACGAGCGGACCCTGACGCGACTGCGGGACAAGCGTGCCTTCATCTCCGACGGGCAGGGCGAACTGCCCGAGGGATTCGGTCTCTATCTACTGCGCAGCAACGCCGAGGAATCCCGCCTTGAGAACACGGTGCGCCTCCCCCCGGAGCTCGACTACTTGAGCGCCGACGACATCGTTTCGATCAGCGACGACGGCCAGCGCATCCGGGTTCTGTGGCGACACCAGAGCGACCAGAACAGCATCCTGCTCACCGAGCGCTGTAACCACTACTGCCTGATGTGTTCACAGCCCCCGAAGACGGCAATCGACGATTACCTGCTGGCGCAAGCATCCGAACTGATTCGGCTGCTCCCTCGCGACGTCACGGAGATCGGTTTCACGGGAGGGGAGCCGACCCTCTACGGGCAGGATCTGGTCGAGCTCCTTCGGCTCTGTCGCAATTTGCACCCGGAGGCCCAGGTCCACGTTCTCTCCAATGGCACCCGCTTTGCCGATCCTGAGTTTGCCGCTTCCTGGGCCTCGATCGACAACCCGAACATGATGGTCGGAATCCCGATATACGGTGCCGAGCCAGCCAGGCACGACTATGTCGTTCAAGCGGACGGCGCCTTCAACCAGACGATTCCCGGGATCCTCAACCTCGCCCAGCTGGGTCAGCGGATCGAGATCCGGGTCGTTCTCCATAAGCAGACGGCACCCGCCCTTCCCGAAATCGCGGAGTTCATCGCTCGCAACCTCCCGTTCGTCGACCAGGTGGCGCTGATGGGCCTGGAGATGATCGGCCTCGCACGGGCCAATATTCCGGAGCTGTGGATCGATCCGACCGAGTACGCGGACGAGCTGGTCGAGGCGGTGACGCTGCTCGACCGCAGCCGCATCCACACGATGATCTACAACAGCCAGCTCTGCCTGATCCCGCGCTCAATATGGCCCTGGGCCGTGCGTTCGATTTCCGACTGGAAGAACGAGTACCACCCGGAGTGCACCAGCTGCAGCGTCAAAGATGACTGCGGCGGGTTCTTCTTCTCGGCCAAATACAAGATGAGCGAGAAGATCAAGGCGATCCCGGCGGAGGCGGCAGCGGAGACGGCGCTGCTCGGCATGTGATGAACGCCGTCGCAACGCCCAGCTGGATCCGGCGTGTGAGCTCTTGGGAGCCGGGTTCTTCACCCATCATGGGGGATTCAGACGCCGCGCGATTTCGCTGGTTCGAGCTCAGCTGCGGCCCCGAGACCGCGACGGAGGCATTCGAGTTTCTCGCCGACCGATGCCCGGGGCTGACCCTCGCGATGATCGAGGACCTGCTGACGCCAGACGAAGCGCCGGCGGGAATCTCCTACGGCGATGGATCGATTCGCTTGGCATCCACGTTCAGCGTCGAAGCCCTGCGACGCGATCGAAAGCGCGAGCGTGGAACGCCTCAGGGCGCCGGGGTCCTGCGGTTTCAGCCGGTGGAGATACTGGCGGGGGACAGCTGGCTGCTCAGCTGCTGGCATCCGCAGCGGACGTTCCAGGGCGCGTCGAAGCTGACGGAGGACCCGCCCGGCTCGGCCGACCAGGTCTTTCGGGGCGTCAGCGAACGATGGCAACACGGACGCTGCGGCGGTCCCGGCAATCTCGGTGTCGCGGTTATGCATGAGCTAGCGCTGAGTTACGCACCTACCCACCGCGCGCTCTTCAGCTGGCTCGAGGATTGGGAGCTCAGCCTCTACATCGAAGATGACCTCGACAACCGTGACGAGCTGCCCGAGCTCTGGGGCCTGATGGCGGTTCTGCGCGACTGGCTGAGTCCCCTGAACCACCCTGGCTTGCGCTCCGACATCGGCAAGGCCTGGCTGGTGACGAGCGATCACGAGGCCGTGATCGAGGTCGACGACCGAATTGACAGGGCCCTGGAGAGGCTGACGAAGCTGAGCGAGCGATTGCGCCAATCCTTCGGCCTGCTCCATCTCGAACAGAGCGAGGAACAGCGCGAACAGAGCGAGAAGGTGCAGCACCGAATCGAGATCGCCGCAGCCGTCTTCCTGGTGCCCACCCTCATCGTCGGCTTCTACGGCGCCAATACCTGGGTCCCCGGACAGGGCCGACACTGGGGCTTTTGGGTGATGGTGGCGGTGATGATTCTCTTGAGCCTCGGGGCGGTGATCGTCGTCATCCAGCTGCAACAGCGCTCGAGTCGCGCGGCGATCAGGGCCGGGAGCGAGCGGAAACGAGTCCGCACCGAGCTCTTGCGGGGCGGCTGATCAGATCGAGGACGTCAGAAGAAGCTTCCTTCGAGTGATTTCGTCCTATGGATCAGGCGGCCGCCTTTAGTGAATACGGAGAGCTGTTCAATCGGACTATCACTGGGATGGAAGAAAACAAAGAAACGAAAGCTGCGCAGCCAGCTGGCTCGTTCGCGAAGGGCCCTCGGCGCAAAGGTTGGCCTCACCACGAACGTCTGCCCATTCCTCAGGGTCCCAACGAGCTTGGCTCCCTCATTGCCGGTGTAGCCGTATAAGACCCGTTCGGACCCGTCCCGATTCGGCAGGTCGTCGGCGCTGAGGCTGAAATATTCACGGGGGACGTGCCCGCCTGCGGGAATCCCCGTGCCCGACCCAGCGTTGCCAAATTCTCCAAGGGAAAAATCGAGAGTGAATAGCCACTCATCGCAACTGCCGTTGTTCTTCACTCCGGCAGTGACAGACCAGGTTTCTCCACTTGGCATTAGGCCGCTGCCGACGGCAAGGTGATGCGGCCTTGTGCAACCAGCCGCAGCCGAACCCGTTCCTAGCTGGCAGATGGCCATCCCCACCACCAGCAAGATCCCCGCTCTTCGCATCTGCGTAACCCTACTTGAACCGCCGCAAGGCAAGAGTCTCTACTCAGGCGACTTCTTGTATAGCCTGGACCCGTGGGGAACGCGCAGAGGCGGATGATGCGGAGGTTCAGAACTGTGGTGACGCTGGTCGCAGCAGCACTCACGCTTGCGGCCATCGGCAGCCCGACTCTGAGTGCCGGCCGCCCCGTGAGCGAACGCGAATTTGAAGCAGCCATGGTCCATACTGATGGCAACTTCAGGCCTGGGAGTCTGGAGACGATCCGCGTGAGCGGGTTTCCACGGGCCGGTCGCGCCGAAATTGCGTTTTTTCCGAGCGCCATCTGCGAATCGCAATGCGCAGCCGAGTCGCGGTTTGCCGGGCGCACGAATAAGGCTGGGTCGGGCATCCTTCATGTCCGGGTCCCTGGCTACTTCTTCAATGCGGAGGAACACCGAACGTACTTCCTCGATCTAGAACGCATCGACCTTCATGTTCTCTGGATGGGTAAGGGCAAAGAGGAATTTGCGGTGGGCACTCCAAGACACAAGCCCGTGTTCCATCGGCAAATGCCTAATGGCCACCTTGCGCTAAATGTAGCCACTTATGACTAAGGCAACGGTCGGTATCCGCGAACTCAAGGACAGCGCCAGCGCAATCATCGACTGGGTCGAGCAAGGCGAGCGATTGCGGTGACGAAGCGTGGTCGGCCGGTTGCGCGCCTCGGACTATGTTTCTGAGGGTCGGCGCTGAGCCTCTATCTCGATACCAGCGTGCTGGTCAACGAGCCCGGAACCGAGGAGGCCCGGAACGCCTACAGCAACGCGGACGCCATCCGAAGCACCGCGATCGCCCATGTAGAGGCGACCGCGGCACTTGCGCGGATGCGCAAAGGAGGACGCTTGACTCCTTCCCAGCTATAAAAAGGGCTCGCTGACTTGGGGAATCTCTGGAGCGGGACCTATGTCCACGCCATCAACGAGACCTCCTCGCACAAGCCACCGAAGTCACCCGCGCGCACTCCCTTCGCGCCTACGATGCGGTCCACCTTGCGGGGCCCTTCCTTTCCCTGCCGGCGAAGCTCTCGAGTTCGCCTGCTGGGGCAGGGCTAGTGACCTGAGTCGTTGATCCGCTGGCAGTAGGCGGCAAGGCTGTCGAGGATCTCGTCGGCGCTCTTATGCCAGACGTAGGGCTTGGGTTCGTCGTTCCAGTTGGCGATCCAGGTGCGGATCGAGGCGACCAGGTCGCGGACCGAGCGGTGGGCGCTGCGCTTGATCCACTTCGTGGTCAACTCGGCGAACCAGCGCTCGACCAGGTTCAGCCAGGAGCTGTAGGTGGGCGTGAAGTGCAGGGTGAAGCGTGGGTGGCGAACCAGCCAGCGCCGGATCGAAGGCGTCTTGTGGGTTGAGGAGTTGTCGAGCACGACGTGGATGTCGAGGTGGTCTGGGACCGAGCTCTCGATCAGGTTGAGAAAGCGGCGGAACTCCTCGGCGCGATGACGGGGAGTCATCTCGGCGATCACCTGGCCGGAGGCGACGTCGAGCGCGGCGTAGAGGTTCGTGGTCCCGTTGCGCACGTAGTCGTGGGTGTGGCGCTCGGGCACCCCCGGCATCAGCGGCAGCACCGGCGAGCTGCGGTCGAGCGCCTGGATCTGGGACTTCTCATCGACGCAGAGGACCACTGCCGCCTCCGGCGGATTGAGATAGAGGCCAACGATGTCGCGGACCTTGTCGACGAACTGCGGGTCGGGTGAGAGCTTGAAGTGCTCGGCCTGGTGGGGCTTCAGGCCGAAAGCACGCCAGATCCGGCTGATCGCGGTCTGGCTCATCCCCGTCGCGGTAGCCATCGAGCGCGTCGACCAATGCGTCGCGTCGGCGGGCTTCTCCTCCAGGGTCTTGACGATCACCCGCTCGATGTCCTCATCGCCGATCTGGCGCGGCTTGCCCGGGCGTGGCTCGTCATGCAGACCGTCGATGCCCTTTGCGGAAAAACGCCCCCGCCACTTGCCCACAGTCGAGCGGGTACAGCCGAGGCGCTCGGCTATGTCCTTGCTTGGCTCTCCATCGGCGGCTGCCAAGACGATTCGGCAGCGCAGCGCCAGCGCCTGGGCACTGGTCGGGCGCCGGGCCCAGCGCTCCAGCGCCTCGCGCTCTTCCTTGCTGATCGAGACATCCACGCGTCGGGGCATGAGTCCTCCCATCGTCGCTTGCGATGGCGACGACTTCGACGCGTAGATCACTATGCCTACGAACTAACGACTCAGGTCACTAGGCGTAGTCGCGCAAGAGCGCGGCTTGTCGCTCATTCCTCTGGAACTCTAAGCCTCAAGCCCGCTCCGCCTTGGAGTCAATCGCCTTCGGATTGAAAGGACGGGGGGCGTGGGCATGGCAAGTGCGTTTGCCGGAGGGATGTGTCCGGTATGAGACGGAGATTGGTCTACCGGCAATTGTTCGGCCCAATCCAGGTGAAGGGCCTGCCGTTTACCCAACGGGTCTGTCCGTTGATGCCGGCTGGGACCCGGGCCGACCCCTTCCTAGACAGGGAAGCTCGCCGACTCCGGGCCCCGGGCGGTCTGCGCTGGCCGCCACCGGCAAAACGAAGGATACGGCCCGGAGCGCTCGATGCAAGCGCTATCCCTTGATCTGGCCCCGGCGCAGATGGTCCCTGCGCAGTCTGTTTCACTGGTAAGTCATTTGGTATCTAGTTCCTTATCGGGAAGCTTCCGGCCGAGTGTTAGCGTCACCTCTGAATAAGGGTTAGCGCTGCATCGGAACTGGTGCCATACTTGGGAGTGGATCATTCCCAAGAAGGGGCTCGGTTTCGGCTCTGCAACGAGGTATTGAGGGTCTTAAGAATGGTATCGCCTCCGAAAACCAGCGAAAAAGACGTTCGGCTCCGCCTCGATCTCGACGTCGTCGGCAAGCACCTCTTCCGAATTCGGGAACGTCACGTCGCCGAGCACCTCGTGCCTTTGATCTCGGCTCGCGCCGCGGCAGCTGCGAAGCTCGATCTCGTCCTTCGCTGCATTGCTCTCTCACCCCAGCACACGGGGAAACGCCAGCCGGGATTCGTTCTTCCAAGTTGCTCGTGGGAGCTGCTCCACGACCTAGCCAAGGGTGGCGGTGGTTTAGGCGATGTCGCTCCAGGCGTCGACCCCACCCCGAAGGTGGTGAAGCTGAAGCGCAAGTGGGTTGGGAGCCAGCTAGCGCGCCTGGAAGGCATGAAGCTTGTCCGTCGAGAGCTTCGGCCGGGGAATCGCCCTCGCCTTTTCGTTCTGAAAGACGATGGGAGCGGGGAGCCATTCGACGATCCGGATGGCACCCCCGGGAACACCTACATCACGATCCGGGGCAGCGTGATCGCCTCGCGCGCGCTCGCCTCTTGGGGAGCGCCGGAGCTGTCCGCCTACTTGGCGGCCATGGCGGCGGAGCGGAGCGAGAACTCAGAAGGCCGGCGGATCGAGCCGGGGACCGGGGAGTGGTTTCGGCCGCTTGCCTGGTTCGCCGATGCCGAGCGCCTCTACGGCCCCCCGGACCGGGTGAGGATGGGGTTCTCCGTACCGACCTTGGAACGCGGCATCGACAGCCTCGTCGACGACAAACTCATCAGGCGGCGCCGAATCCTTCGGAACCCGCGGACCAATCGCCGTCTCAAAGGGCCGCGAAACCTTTACAGGAACAACTTCGATGCCCTCGACGAGCAGGTCAAACCGGTCAAAGTGCCTCGGCGGCGAGAGTTCGAGGACTTCGAGAGCGATCTGATCGAATTCTGATCAACTCCACGTCACCGCCACGCGGAATCGGGCAAACCCTCGCCAGCTTTTGCTCGACGTCAGCACCCACAAAAAATAAGAAGCTCCAGACCCTTCGAGGCGGCCGAGCGAGGAAGTCCGCCTCTGATGCACGCCTGACACGATCCGTGGACGCGCACCAGCGACTCCGAGCGCGACGAGATTGAACCTACGCACCTAAAGAAGGTGGCGTGCTAGCGCGTCGGTGCATCTTTCACAGCCCACTCTGCTCGCCAGTGGCATCTGCAAGTTGCAAGAGATCGCCAAGGAGGAGATACGTCCCCACGACGAATCGCGACGCATCGAGTTGACTTACGTCTGCGTGGGCGCCTTTATGACCGGCATCATTTACTGCGTCTAGTCGACGGCCGAGGTATTCGAGGTCACTTCGCATCAGGTCGGCAGCGGTGTCGCTCTCGGCTTGATTGACGATCCAATCAATGAGCCTGTTGATGTAATGCGAATCGGTCATCTCCCGACCGTCGACCGGTTCCCCGGGGGGGCGAAGCGCGTCAGCGGCAGCCTTCAAAAGCCGCCGACAGGTTGCAGCCGCGCTAGCCCAATCCTCCGGGTTGGTCGAGGTGGTGTTCTCGAATGCCGCAGAGAGTCGCGGCAACGCGTCGGGGACCAGGCCGGCAAGGTTCGCATCGACGTTCGACCGGACAACCTCGAACGCACTCTCAACCGCCGCGCCGAAACGAAGCTCCTGATAGCGGTCGGCGACGTAGCTGTGAATCGCCCCGAGCACCTTGCCCAGCAAGCCCCGGTTGTTGGCGATCTGACCCCGAAGGGCGGCACGCTCGGCGCGGCTGGCCTGAGCCGCTTCAGCGGCCTGTTTCATTATCGGGAAGCTCTGGGTTGATACCGAGATTGGAGTGTCACCAGAGACAGATAGCTGGGTGGTGGCGGCGTCGATCTTGGCCCCGATTTCTCCTACCGTGGCGGTCCATGCCTGTTCAGTCCCGTCTTTCCCCCGGAACACCCGATTGGAGCGTCTGGCCGCCGCAAACGCCTCGGGTGGGAGCGCCGCCTCTGGGTAGCCTCGGATCTCGTATTGGAGCCACGCCATCGCGTCGGTGTCATCGAGGAGACGGGCAAGCCTGCTTCCTCGCAAAACGACTTCGCCGGGCGAAATACTTCCCAGCTCGATCTCCCCGAGAAGCTGCTCAGCGAGCCCCAACGCTGCCTCCCGTCTCGTAGTGGGCGATCCATTCATCAGCCCGGCAGGATAGTGAGAGGGTGCCCACCCAGCTGCCCCTTCCGAGCGGCGGGGCGCACGCTGTCCGCAATCGAGCCCGACAACGCCAACCCGACCTGGGCCACTGTGCGCGACGTCGCCGCCACCCTCGGCGTCGCGATTGGCGAGTGGTGACGCGCTCCGAACCGCACGAATAAGCATCTGTGCGCTCCTTCCGATGTGACCAGGATGTGACACGGAGCGCCGGAACGCCCCGGAATCGCTCGGAAGCCAGCGGAACGGGCGCCAAAGGCGGGACCGAGGGTTTCCGCTCTAGAGAGCGAAAAACCCGGCACTGCGAGGGAGGCAGAGGAATGCGCCCGACGGGAGTCGAACCCGCGACCTTCGGCTTGAAAGACCGACGCTCTTTGGGCCCCCGAAAGGACCCGTTGACCACTGAGCTACGGGCGCTCACCGCGAACCTTACCCGCGCAACTGGTTTTGAGCATTGCCCCCGGCGTTAGGGTCGGACGATGGATCTAGGACTCGATGGGCGCGTGGCGCTGGTGATGGGCGCGAGCCGCGGGCTCGGGCTGGGGGTCGCGGCCGCTCTGGCGCGGGAAGGGGCGCGGGTCGCGATCGCCAGTCGCTCGCTCGAGCGGCTCGAGGAAGCCGCCGCCGAGATCGGCTCCGCGGCCACTCCGTTCGTCGCCGACGCCTCCGACACCGATCGGCTCGCCTCGCTACCCGGCGAGGTCGCCGCGGCTCTCGGGCCCGTCGACATCCTCGTCGCCAATACCGGCGGCCCGCCCTTCGGCGGCGCTCTCGACCACAGGCTCGACGAGTGGGAGCAGGCCTATCGCTCGCTCGTCCTCGCCCCCCGCGTCCTCGCCGAGGCCGTCCTCCCCTCGATGCGCGACCGCCAGTGGGGGCGCATCGTCAACGTCGGCTCCAACACGACGCGGGAGCCGAACCCCTACCTCAACCTCTCCAACGCCCATCGCATGGCCGCGGTCGGCTTCCTGAAGACGCTCGCGGGCGAGGTCGCCGCCGACGGCATCACCGTCAACACGGTCGCCACCGGGCGCTTCGCGACCGCACGGCTCGCCGACCACGGCGGCACCCTCGAGGCCGCCGAAGCAGCTGCCCGCACCGAAGTCCCCGCCGCGCGCCTCGGCACCGCCGAGGAGTACGGGGACCTCGTCGCCTTTCTCTGCTCCGAGCGCGCCGCCTACATCACCGGGACCGTGATCCCGATCGACGGCGGCCTGCTGCGCTCGGCCTTCTAACCGGCGCTGGTTCCCAGCTGCCCGGCGCGGATCTTCGCCGCCATCTCCTTCGACTCGGCGCGGTAGGCGGTCCCGTCCTCGAGCTCGATCACCGGGTACTTGCGCTGGCCGGAGAGCCGCTCGATCTCATCGCGCTTCCCCGGACGCAGCGGTCCCTTCACCAACTCGTACTCGATCCCCTCGTCGTCGAGCGCCTTCTGCACCTTCCAGCAGGGGTGGCCCTCGTACTTCGCGAACATCACCGGGCACCTGTGGAGCTTCACTGCCATCTCAGTCTCCCTTCAACTCGCGCATCGCTGGATAGATGATTACGTCCCGCAGA
>CAVTKC010000012.1:0-268153 GCA_963735255.1 uncultured Solirubrobacterales bacterium
AGCGCCAGATCGAGCAGGCGGCGGCGCTTGGGAGCCTGCCGCGGCTGGTGGGCTTGCTCGCCAGCGACTTCCTCTCCAGAGGCTGAGGACTTTCAGCCCCTGTAGGGGCCAGAACTCCTCAATCTCGGGGGGGTAACACGAATTGGGTGACTATGAGGTTTGCGGCGAGCTTCGTCTCGCCGTCGCGGATGCGCTCGATCCGAACCTCGATCACGACCGTGGTGCGGCCGACGTGAAGTGGCTCGGCGCGGGCGACGATCTCGTCGCCGAGCAGGCCGGAGCCGAAGACGTTCAGCTTCAGCTCGATCGTCGTGAAGTCGTGCTGCGGCGGGATGCTGCGGAAGGTCGCCCAGGCGGCGACGGTGTCGCCGAGCGCGGTCCAGGCGCCGCCGTGGACGAAGCCGCCGGGATGGAGATGACGCCGGTCGACGACGATGCGGCCGCGTGCGTGGCCGTCCTCGATCTCCAGCGGCTCGATCCCGAGGTCGCCGGGGAAGCTGCCCTGGAGGAAGCCGCGCGCGTGCTCCGTCGTGACCTGAGAGAGGTCGGCGTTCGCCCGCTCCATCAACTGACCCCAAAGCCGTCGAGGCCGTGGTCGCCGAAGGGCTCGTCGCGCTCGCGCACCGCCTCGCGGAAGCCGGACTCGGCGGCGCGGCGGACGAAGCCGTGGCCCTCCTCGGTGTGACGGGCGATGCCGTCGAAGAAGGTGCCGAGCACCTGCGACTGGCGCAGGCCCTGGGCTTCGATGCTCTGGTTGACCAGCAGCTTCATCATCACCAGCTGGTTGATCGGCAGTCGCGCCACCCGCTCCAGCAGGCGCTCGAAGCGCGCGTCGAGCTCGGCCGCCGGGGCGGCCTCGGTCGCCAGCCCCCACTCCGCCGCCTCGGCCCCGGTCAGCGAGTCGCCGGTCAGCAGCAGCCGCTTGGCCCGCATCGGCCCCAGCCGCTGCGCCCACATCGCCGTCGTCGGCGAGCCCCAGACCCGTGCCGGCGGATAGCCGATCTTCGCGTCCTCGGCGATCGCCAATAGATCCGAGCAGAGCGCCATGTCCGTGCCCCCGGCGACGCAGTACCCATGCACCTTGCACAACACCGGCTTCTCCGAGTGGAACAGGCTCATGAACCCGCGCACGTTCCGGCTCATGAACTGGTAATCCGTGACCGGATCCCAGTTCGTCTCCGGCATGTGGTTCTTCCCGATCGTCGCCGGATCGAGCGGCGACCCGGAGGTCACCCCCTCCCCACCCAGCTCGCTCATATCCCCCTCGGCCGAAGCCACGAGGTCATAACCACCGCAGAACCCAGTCCCGTTCCCGGCCAGCGCGATGACATGAACCTCAGGATCGAGATTCGCCCGCTCCACACACTCCGCCAGCTCCACCGGCATCCGCGGAGTAATCCCGTTCCCTCTCTTCGGCCGATCGAGCGTAATCCGCGCGACCCGGTCACCGCTCTCGTAGATGAGCGTCTCCACGAACGCGACCTTAGAGGGTGACCCGGTAGGGGTGAAGCGTCTTGCACTTTTTCGCGGCGGGCCACCCTCGGACGGCCCCCAGCGCCCGACGAAAAAGTTAAGCGAAACCCCTACCGGGTCACCCTCTATCGCCCAGCTCGGCTAGACCCTCTCCACGATCATCGCCTTGCCCTGCCCCCCCGCAACGCACATCGTCTCGAGCCCGACCTGCTTGTCGTCGCTCTCGAGCACGTTCAGCAGGGTGCCCATGATGCGGGCGCCGGTCATCCCGAACGGGTGACCGAGGGCAATCGCGCCGCCGTGGGTGTTGAGCTTGTCTTCGGCGATGCCGCACTCGCTCATGATCGGGATCACCTGGGCGGCGAAGGCCTCGTTGAGCTCGACCGCGTCGACGTCCTCGATCGTCATCCCGGCCCGGTCCAGCACCTTCTTGATCGCGCCGATCGGGGCCACGCCCATCAGCTCCGGCTCGTTGCCGTAGGTGGCGGCGGTGACGATGCGGGCGCGCGGGGTCAGGCCCAGCTCCTTGGCCTTGGTGTCGCTCATGATCAGTACCGCGGCGGCGCCGTCGTTGAGCGGGCAGGAGTTGCCGGCGGTGACGCCACCGCCGCCGAAGGCCTCCGGCAGTTCGGAGAGCTTCTCCAGGGTCGAGGAGGCGCGCGGGCCGTCGTCCTTGGCGACCACGGTGCCGTCGGGCAGGGTGACCGGGACGATTTCGCGGTCGAAGAAGCCGTCTTCCTGCGACTTCACCGCCAGTTCCTGCGAGCGCTGCGCGAACTTGTCCATGTCGGCGCGACTGACCTCGTACTTCTTGGCGACGTTGACCGCGGTCAGGCCCATGTCGATGTAGGCGTTGGGCTGGCCGTTCTCGCCGATCAGGTTCGGGTTGCGGTCGTCGGCGCCGGCGGGCTCGGTGCGCTCGTTGAAGCGGCTGACCCACTCGACCCCGACCGCGAGGTAGGCGTCGCCCTCGCCGGCCTTGATCGCATTGCCCGCGTGGCGGATCGCGTCGAGACTGGAGGAGCAGTAGCGGGAAACGGTGACCCCGTTGACCTCCTGCGGCAGCTTCTCCGAGAGCAGCGAGACGATGCGGCCGATGTTGAAGGCCTCGAGGCCCTGCGGCATGCCGACGCCACAGAAGACGTCCTCGATCAGGGCCGGATCGACCCCGGGGTTGCGCTCGAGCAGCTGGTCGACCACGAAGGCGCCCATCTCCTCCGGGCGCAGCTGGGCCAGCGAGCCCTTGAAGGCACGGCCGATCGGCGTGCGGATGGTGTCGACGATCACTGCTTCGGGCATGCGGAGTCTCCTTGAGCGCTTGGTAGATGCTGAAGTCGGGCCGCAGGGTAGTTGACCGGGGACCTGGGCCGTTTTGTGCGTTTTCGCACTATAGGCACGCGTCATGTCCCCTACCTGCGTTACATTCGCCTCAATCCACCTCGCGTTCTTCGCGAGCCTTGCCGCTGAGCGGCAACGAAAGGAGACCGGTTATGCCGGAGGGCTACTGCGTCAAAGAGCGCAAGAAGGTCGAGATCAAAGACGCGAAACAGGTGACCATGAAGAATGGTCGCCCGGCGATTCAGGGCGTCTGCCCCGATTGCGGGACGAAGATCTTCAAGATCGGGAAACTCGAGGGATAGAAGCTTGAACCCGGGCTGCGTCCGCCCCGTACATGGAGGCGGATGCAGTCCGGGGCTCTAAAGCACGAGCGCGACGTCCGCGAGGCCTACGCGGCGCACTCTGGCGAGCTCTACGGGTTCGCGCTGCGCTCGCTCGGCGACTCCGGCCTGGCCGAAGAGGCGGTGCAGGAGACCTTCGTCCGCGCCTGGCGCGCCGGCGACCGCTTCGACCCGCAGATCGGCTCGCTGCGGACCTGGCTGTTCGCGATCCTGCGCAACGTCGTCATCGACCTCGGGCGCGCCCGCGCGGCCCGGCCGCGGGTCGCCGACGGCGGGATCGAGCCCTCGGTCGAACCGCTGGAGGAGGTGCTGCTCTCCTGGCAGGTCGAGGAGGCGATGCGACGGCTCGGCAACGAGCACCGGCAGGTCCTGGTCGAGACCCACTACCGCGGCCGACCCTACGCTGAGGTCGCGGCCGAACTCGGCGTGCCGGAGGGAACCGTGAAGAGCCGCGTCTACTACGGGTTGCGGGCATTGCGAGTCGTCCTGGAGGAGATGGGCTTTGAAGGCTGACCGTCCCGAGAACTGCCGCGAGTGGCGCCTGCTGCTGGGTGCCTACGCGCTCGGCGACCTGGCCGTCGAGGAGCGAACCGCACTCGAGGCGCACCTGGAGGGATGCCCCGACTGCCGCGCCGAGGCGGAATCGCTCGGCGCGGTAGCGCGGCTGCTGCCGCTGGCGGACCCGGACCGCTTCAGCCGGCCGGCGCCGCGACCCTCGCCCGAGCTGGCCGGCCAGATCGAGGCCACGATCGGGGGCGAGCGCAAGGCCCAGGTGAAGCGACGGCAGCGGCGGCGCTTCGCCTTCGGCGTCAGCGGGGCGATGGTCGCCGCCGCGGCGGCTGTCTTGGTGATCGCAATCCTCCCCGGCGGTGGCGGCGGCAGTCCCGAGCAGCGGGTCGAGTTCGGCGCTCTCCCCGGCGGCGTGAAGATCTACGCGACCCTGGAGCCGCACGCCTACGGGACCGAGATCCACATGTACGTGAACGGGGTCCGCTCCGGCACCCTCTGCCGCGTCTACCTGCGCGGCCCTCGTGGCGAACGCGTACCGGCCGGGACCTTCACCTACCGCTGGGGGGACGACTCCGACGCCGTCCTCAGCTCCGCGCTCGACCTCTCCCGCACGCGGGCGATCGGCGTCCAGGCAGGCAATCGGACTTTCGTCGCCCCGGTCGACACGAGCCGGGCGACCGCAGACGACAACTCAAACGAGGAGGACCTGACGTGAACCGCACCACCTATGCATTCGGGCTCTTGGCGGCGCTCGCCGTGCTGGCCGTCGCCGGCTGCGGCAGCAGCAGCGACAGCACCGGCGGCGCCTACGGCGGCGGCACCACCACCGAAACCGCGGCGGCGAAGTCACCCCCGGGGGCCGAAAGCGGCGCCGCCGTCCTGACCGTCGCCAGCGCTCCCGAGGTCGGGGCGATCCTGGTCGATGCCAAGGGGTTCACGGTCTACGACTTCCACAAGGACAAGGGCACGACGTCGTCCTGCTACGGCGAATGCGCCAAGGTCTGGCCGCCGGTCCTGACCGCAGGCGATCCGCAGAGCGGCGAAGGCGCCCAGGCGTCGAAGCTCGGCACGACCAAGCGCACCGACGGCAGCGTCCAGGTCACCTACGCCGGCCACCCGCTCTACACCTACGTCGCCGACAAAAAGCCCGGCGAAGCCAACGGCAACGACTTCTCCTCGTTCGGCGCCGAGTGGTACGCGCTGAAGGGGAACGGCGAGGAGGCCGAGGGCTAGCCGGCCGGCCTGGTCTTGCCGCGCTTGCGGTAGGAGATCGAGGGCTCGACGAGCTCGCGGATCTCGGCCAGGAGCCGGGCCGAGAGCTCGCCCGGGTCCTCGCCGGGGCGGGGCTGGCCGCCGGCGGGATCGAAGAAGCGGACGCGCAGGTGCGGGCGGCGCGGGAAGCCGGTGAGGTCGGAGGTGCCCTCGATCGCGACCAGGGTCACGTGCGCCTCCGGCACCTCGAGCGCCAGCCGGCCGACGCCGCTGCGCGCCCGCAGCACCTTGCCGCGCGAACGCGTCCCTTCGGGGAAGACGCCGATGCAGACGCCCGCCCGCAATGCCTCGATCGCCCGCGCCAGCGCCTGCTTGTCGCCCTTGCCGCGCTCGATCGGGATCTGGCCCATGCCGTCGAGGATCGGGGCCAGGCCGCGGACCTTCCAGAGGTCCGATTTCGCCAGGGCGCGGATCTGGCGGCGCTTGATCGCGGCCATGCCGACCATGATCGGGTCCCAGTGGCTGTCGTGGTTGCCGAGCACCAGCAGCGGCCCGCTCTCAGGGAGGGCGTCGAGGCCCTCGACCTGGAGGCGACCCCAGAGCGCGACCGGCCGGTTGACGGCCATGGCGACGCGGTAGGTGCGGGTTCGCTCGCGCATCGAGGCCGTGAGTTCTATTCGCTTGGCGGCCCGGGGGTCGGCTCCCCGGCGGCTCGCTCGAGGATGTCGACCAGCGCCCGCCGATCCGACGCGGAGAGGCGCTCGACCCACTCCGGGGGCTTCTCCACCGCCTTGATCAGGCGGCCGCGGACCTTGCGGCCCTCGGCGGTAAGGGCGGTGAGCTTCACGCGGCGGTCCCCCGGCGCGGGCTCGCGGGTGGCCAGGCCCTTCTCTTCGAGCCCGTCGACGATTCCGGTCACGTTCGAGTTGTCGCAATGCAGGACCGCGGCGAGTTCGCTCATCGTCCGCGGCTGGTCGAGCGCCCGCAGCGCCCCGAAAGCCGGCGGTCGCAGGCCGAGCTCGCGCGCGGCCGCGAGGAAGGGCGGTGGATAGACAAGCCCGGCCAGCAGACCCCAGGCGTCGCGGGCACTCGCCGCCCCCTCCCTGGCACCGCCGTTCGTCCTCGTCCGCTTGGTCATAGAAGTTATTGTAACTCAATCTTTGGTAGTCTCAACTATTGAGTTTGTCCGCTAACTGGAGAGGGACGATGGCAACGGACACCGCAGGCGGCAGCACCCCCGGCGAGCGCGCCGGGATCGAAGTCGAGGGGCTCGTGCGCGAGTTCAAGAACGGGCCGCGGGCGGTCGACGGCATCGACCTCCGCGTCGCCCCCGGAGAGATCTATGGCTTCCTCGGCCCCAACGGCGCCGGCAAGTCGACCACCGTGCTGATGCTGACGACGCTGCTGCCGCCGACCGCCGGGACCGCCCGCGTCGCCGGCTTCGACATCGTCGAGGAAGGGCCGCGGGTGCGCTCCGCGATCGGGGCGGCGCTGCAGGAGGCGGCTCTCGACCCGCTGCTGACCGGCAGCGAGCACATGCGGCTGCAGACCGCCCTGCACGGCCTCGGCAAGGACGAGCGCGCGCGACGGGGCGCCGAACTACTGGAGCGAGTCGGCCTCTCCCGGGCGGCCGACCGCAAGGTCGGCGGTTACTCGGGCGGGATGAAGCGCCGGCTCGACCTCGCTCTGGCGCTCGCCCACCGCCCCCGCATCCTCTTCCTCGACGAGCCCACCACCGGCCTCGACATCCAGAGCCGCACCGCCCTCTGGGAGGAGGTCGCGAGCCTGGCCAAGGACGACGGCGTCACCGTCTTCCTCACCACCCAGTATCTGGAGGAGGCCGACGCCCTCGCCGACCGGGTCGGAATCATCGACCACGGCAAGATCGTCGCCGAGGGGACGCCGGCGGCGCTGAAGGCGGAAATCGGCCGGCCCACCGTCGAAGCCGTGCCCCGCGACCCGGCCGAGCACGACCGCACCCAGACCGTCCTCGCTCGCTTCGGCGAGGTCGCCGGCGCCTCTCCCAAGGGCGCCGCCGTCCGCCTCGCCGGCGGCGAGTCCGAACTGGCCGAGGTCGTCCGCGCCCTCGACGCCGAGGGGATCGCGATCGAGCAGTTGCAACTGCATGCACCCTCGCTCGACGACGTCTTCCTGACCAAGACCGGCCGCTCGCTGGAGGGCGCGGAGGAGGCCGTCGAGGAGGCGGAGGACGCCGCCGCGGAGGCGGTAGGGGCGGAGTGAGCACCGGTCTCCGCACCCAGATCGGGCAGCTCGCCCGGCGCTCGGTCCTGCGCACCCTGCGCCAGCCGGCCCAGATCGTGCCGGCGCTGATCTTCCCGCTGTTCCTGCTCGCGGTGAACTCCGGCGGGCTCAAAGACACGACCAACCTGCCCGGCTTCCCAACCGACTCCTACCTCACCTTCGCCCTCGCCGTCCCCTTCATGCAGGGGGCGCTGTTCTCTGTCATGAACGCCGGCACCGACCTCGCCCGCGACATCGAGACCGGCTTCCTCAACCGCCTCGCCCTCACCCCGCTGCGCGGTGCCGCGTTGCTCAGCGGCCTGCTCGCCGGCGCCGTCATGCTCGGCCTGCTGCAAGCGGTCACCTACCTGGTGGTCGGGCTCACCGCCGGCGCCGACCTCGCCGCCGGCTTCGGCGGCGCATTGGTGATCGTCGCCCTCTCGGTCACGATCACCGTCGCCTTCGGCAGCGTCGGCCTCTTCGCCGCCCTTCGCACCGGCTCCGGCGAGGCGGTCCAGAGCCTCTTCCCGGTCTTCTTCGTCTTCCTCTTCCTCTCCTCGATGGCGCTGCCGCTGAATCTGCTGCAGACCGATTGGTTTCACACCGTTGCCAGCGTCAACCCGGTCTCCTACCTGCTGCAGGCCTTCCGCTCGCTGCTGATCGAAGGCTGGAACCTGGGTGAGCTGGCGCTTGGATTCGGGATCGCCGTGGCGATTCTGCTGATCGGCATGTACGCGGCCAGCGCCGCCCTGCGCACGAGGCTGGTGCGGACGTGAGCGAGCACCGTCCCGCCGGCCTGCGCACGATCGCCCTCGCGGTCGCCTGGCGCAGCATCCACAACTTCCTCACCAACCCGGCCTTCCTGGTGCCGGCGATCGTCTTCCCGCTGTTCTTCTTCGTCTCCTTCGCCGGCGGGCTCTCGGCGATCGCCGACGTCCCCGGCTTCGACTTCCCCAGCGGCTACACCGCCTTCCAGTTCGTCTTCGTGCTGCTGCAGTCGGCCGCCTTCGGCGGTGTTTTCACCGGCTTCGGAATCGCCCGCGACTTCGAGACCGGCTTCTCCCAGCGCTACCTCCTCGCCGCCGCCAACCGCGGCGGCATCGTCGCCGGCTACGCCCTCGCGGCCGTGGTCCGGGCCTTCATCACCTGGACCGTGCTGACCGTGATCGCCCTCGTCGCCGGGATGAACGTCGACGGTGGCGGCGTCGAACTGGTCGGCCTCTACGGCCTCGCCCTCTTCGTCAATTTGACGGCGACGATGTGGGCCGCCGGGGTGGCGATGCGGGTGCGCTCGATCCAGGGCGGCCCGCTGATGCAGTTCCCGGTCTTCCTGATCCTCTTCCTCGCCCCCGTCTACGTGCCACTGAGCCTGCTCAGCGGCTGGATCCACGCCGTCGCCTCGGTCAACCCGGTGACCGCCCTGCTCGAGGCAGGCCGCGGCTTCATCTCCGGCGACCCGACCGTGGTCGCACTCGCCTTCGCCCTCGCGGTCGTGCTCCCGGTGCTGTTCGCGCTCTGGGCCCGCGGCGGCCTGCGCCGCGCCGAAGCCGCTGGCTGAGGCGTCGCCCTCGCGGCCGAAGTCCTGCCCGGTGTGATCAAAATCACGCTTCCGGGTAAGCCAGCCGAAGAACCTGCATGTTCCGGCTTCTGCAGGGCAACCCGGCCAATGCCTAGCACTCTCAATCCGACGAACTAAAGTGTCATTTGTGACGCAGAGGCCCCTAGAGCTGATTCTCGCTCGCAACCTGATGTCGGCTCTTTCGACCCCGGCGTTCCTGGTCGACGAGGGCGGGCTCCTCGTCTTCTACAACGAGGCCGCGGGGATGATGCTCGGCAAACGCTTCGAGGAGCTCGGGACCGTCGGCCCCGACGAGTGGGGCGCCCTCTTCGGCCCCTTCGACGAGAACGGCGAGCCGATCCCCTACGACGAGCTGCCGCTGGTCTCGGCGGTCCGCGACGGCCGGCCCTCCCATGCCGAATACGTGATCCACTCGAGCGACGGCGCCAGTCACGAGGTCGAGGTCTCGGCCTTCCCGATCCTCACCGCGCATGGCTCCCAGGGCGGGATCGCGATCTTCTGGCCGAGCCGGACCAACGGCAACGGAGCGCGCCCGACATGAAGGTCGAGCTCTGGGGAACGCGCGGCTCGATTCCCTCCCCAGGGCCGGAGACGATTCGCTACGGCGGCAACACCTCCTGCGTCGGCGTCACCCTCGCCGACGGCTCGCTGCTGGCGCTCGATGCCGGCAGCGGCATCCGCAGCCTCGGCCTCGCCGTCGACGACGCGCCGACCCGGCTGCACATCCTCCTCACCCACCTCCACCTCGACCACATCCTCGGCCTCGCCTTCTTCGCCCCCGCCTTCCGCTCGCAGACCGAGATCGTGATCTGGGGCCCGGCCTCGCCCGAGGCCTCGCTGCGCGACCGCATCGCCCGCTACATCTCCGCCCCGCTCTCGCCGGTCGAGGTTCGCGAGCTGCCCTGCGACGTCTCCTTCCGCGCCGCTCCCGACAGCGAGTGGGAGATCGGCTCGGCGCGGGTTCGGGCCGCCTCGGTCTCCCACCGCGGGCCGACGCTCGGCTACCGGATCGAAGAGGGCGACTCGTCGCTCACCTACATCCCCGACCACGAGCCCGGGCTGGGCGCGGACCTGGAGCGGCTCGAGGAGGACTGGATCTCCGGCTTCTCGCTCGCCCACGAGACCTCGCTGCTGATCCACGACGGTCAGTACACCGACGCCGAGTACTCCAACCACGTCGGCTGGGGGCACTCGCCGCTGAGCGACGCACTCACCTTCGCCCGCCGCACCGGCGCCGAGCGCACCCTGCTCTTCCACCACGACCCGATGCACTCCGACGACTTCCTCGACCGCCACGCCGCCGAGGCGCGCGAGCGCTGGACCGCCGCGGGGGGCGACCCGGCGGCGATCGAGCTGGGGGTGGAGCGGGCCGAGTACGAGCTGCCGGTGCGCGCGACCAGCCCGGCCGCCACCGCCTGAGCGTTACCCTGCGCGCAGATGCCGCCCACCCCGCGGATCGAAGCAGCAGCCGAGCGCTCGCGGCTCGTCCGCGAGGCATTGGCAAAGGCGACCGCCGACCACGCCGGCCAGGTCCGTAACGGCAGCGGCGGCATGCCCTACATCGAGCACCCGATCGCGGTCGCCGACCTGCTCGACCAGCACGGCTTCGACGATGAGGTGCTGGCCGCGGCGCTGCTGCACGACGTCGTCGAGGACAGCGAGACGACCGTCGCCGAGCTGCGCGAGCTGTTCGGCGAACCGGTGGCCGGGCTGGTCGAGGCGCTCAGCGACGACGAAGGGATCGCCGACTACCGCGAGCGCAAGCGCGAGCACCGCGGCCGCGTCGCCGCCGCCGACGGCGACGCGCTGGCGATCTACGGCGCCGACAAGCTGACCAACGTGCGGACGCTGCGGCGCGCCCTCGCCGAGCAGGGCGAGGAGCAGGTTGCCGGCGAGTTCAAGGTGCCGCTCGACCTCAAGCTCGAGGTCTGGGAAGCCGACGCCGAGCTGGTGCGGGAGCTGACACCGGAGCTGGCCTTCCTCGACGAGCTCGAGGCGGAGCTCAGTCGTCTCGCGGCGGATCGAGCAGCGGCAACCCTTCGTCGCGGTACTTGAGCCGCCGCTTCAGCGGCAACACCGCCCAGAGCATGACGAACATCGTCAGCGCCAGGCCGACCGTGACGATCGTCGCCACGGTCCCGAAGAGGAGGTGGGTGATCAACAGGATCGCGCAGGTCATCGCCAGCGCCAGGGCGGCGAGACCGGCGATCGCGAGCCGGTTGGAAATGAAGACCAGGCGGTGCTTCTGCTGGTAGCGGAAGGTCAGCCGGTGGTAGGCGGAGGGGGCGATCAGCAGCGCCGCCGAGAGCGCGGTCAGCAGCAGCGTGGCGAAGTAGATCTTCTTCTCGAACTCGGAGATCGTCGTGAAGTTCTGCTGAAACGGGACCGCCAGCAGAAAGGCGAAGAGGACCTGGACGCCGGGGAGGGCCACCCGCAGCTCCTGCAGCAGCTCGCCGAGGTTGCGGTCCAGGCGTTCGGCCTCGCTCTCTTCCCTGCCCGACGCTTCTCTGCCCGAAGGCCGCTCCCCCATGCGCATCACCCTACCCTTGGGCCCGCGACGTGAAAACTGCCCTGATCCTCTTCAACCGCGACCTCCGGGTCCACGACCACCCGGCCCTGGCCGCGGCGGCGCGAGCCGACCGCACCGTCCCCCTCTTCGTCCTCGACGAGCGCCTGCTCGGGTCGCGCTTCGCGGCCCCGAACCGGGTCGCCTTCATGCGCGAGGCGCTGGCCGACCTCGACGCGTCGCTGCGCAAGGCGGGCGGGCGCCTATTCCTGCGCCGCGGCGACCCGGTGCGGGAGGCATTGGCGGTGGCGCGCGAGTGCGGCGCCGAGGAGCTGCACGTCAGTGCCGACTACAGCGCCTTCGCGCGAGCGCGCGAGCGGCGGCTCGCGGCGGCCTGCGAGGAGGAGCGGATCGCCTTCCACGCCCACCCCGGGACGACGATCGTGCCGCCGGGCGCGGTCACTCCCACCGGCGGCGATCACTTCAAGGTCTTCACGCCCTACCACCGCGCCTGGAGCGCGGTGCCGGCGCGCCCACGGCATGGGGCGCCGCGGCGCCTGTCGGTGCCAACCGGCCTCGCCGTCGGCCGGCTGCCGGCGCTGGAGAAGCTGAGCGCGGGGTCGCCATCGCCGGACCGAGCCGCCGGCGGCGAGAGCGAGGGGCGGCGGCTGGCCGCCTCCTTCCTGCGCGGCCGCGTCGGCGAATACGAAGAGCGCCACGACGACCTTCCCGGCGACGCCACCTCGCGGCTCAGCGCCCACCTCCGCTTCGGCTGCGTCTCGCCGCTGGAGCTGAAGGAGAAAGCGGCGCGGCGCGGCGGCGCGGCCTTCGTGCGCCAGCTCTGCTGGCGCGACTTCCACCACCAAGTGCTCGCGGCCACCCCCTCCCTCCCCCGCCGCGACTACCGCCCGCGGCGGGACCGCTGGTCCCGCTCGGAGCGGGCGCTCGAGGCCTGGCGGCAGGGCCGGACCGGCTACCCGCTGGTCGACGCGGCGATGCGCCAGCTGGCCGCCGAGGGCTTCATCCACAACCGGGCGCGGATGACGGTCGCCTCCTTCCTTTGCAAGGACCTCTACGTCGACTGGCGCGCCGGCGCCTGGCACTTCTGGGACCTGCTCAGCGACGGCGAGATCGCCAACAACGCCGGCAACTGGCAGTGGGTGGCCGGGACCGGCAACGACACCCGGCCCAACCGCGTCCTCAACCCCGTGCGCCAGGCGGAACGCTTCGATCCCGGCGGCGAGTACGTGCGCCGCTACCTGCCGGAGCTGGAGCGGGTGCGAGGCAAGGCGATCTTCCGCCCCTGGCTGATGGAGGGCTTCGAGCGCCTCGACTATCCCGCCCCGATCGTCGACCACGACGAGGCCGCCGCGGCCTTCAAAGCCCACCGCGAATGAGTGCGGCAGTCCTTTGGGTCGCTATGCGGACCAAAGGACTGCCGCACTCTAGGATCGCCGGCATGGGACGGCTCGCCGTCATCCTCGGCAGCAACGCGCTCGGGCCAGGTGGCGAGGAGATCGCGGCGGCGGCGGCCGAGCACGGGGCGGCGATCGTCCAGCGCCACAGAGCCGCCGAGGGGCCCTACGTCCTCCCCCACCAGATCGACCACGCCGCCAACCTGCGGCCGCTGATCGAGCAGGGCTGCGACCGCGTCCTCGGGATCGGCTCGGTCGGCTCGCTCCGTCCCGAGCTGCCGGTCGGCAGCCTGGTCTGCCCCGACGACTTCATCGCCCTCCATCTCGGCTACTCGGTCTTCGCCGACGCCCAGGCCCACACCGCCCCGGGCTTCGCCCCGCGCTGGCGGCGGGAAGTGATCGAGGCCTGGGAGGCCGGGGCTCAGGCACCGCATGACGGCGGTGTCTACTGGCAGGCGGTCGGCCCCCGCTTCGAGACCCCGGCCGAGATCCGCCTGATCGCCCCGCACGCTGACGTGGTCGGGATGACGATCGCCTCCGAGTGCATCGTCGCCCGCGAGCTCGGGCTCGAATACGCGGCGCTCTGCGTCGTCGACAACCTCGCCAACGGGGTCGGGCCGGGCGAGCTCAGCGTCGTCGAGCTGGACGCCGACCGGGTCGCCAACGCCTCGCTCCTGCGCGACGGGCTGGGCGCGGTTCTGCCCCGGCTCGGCGCGGTCGGCCGATGAGCGCCGAGGCGCTGACGGTGGTCGGTGCCGTGCTCGACGGCGAGACCGTCGGCGTCCGCTGCGAGGAGGGCCGGATCGTCGCGATCGGGCCCGAGGTCGTCCACCGGCTCGGCGACGAGACGATCGAGGCCGGTGGCGCGCCCCTGGTCGCGCCGCTCGTCAACGGCCACACCCACGCCGCGATGACCCTCTTCCGCGGCCGTGGCGGCGACCTGCCGCTGATGCCCTGGCTGGAAGAGAAGGTCTGGCCGGTCGAGGCCCGGCTCGAGGAGGAGGACGTCTACTGGGGCGCGCGGCTCGCCTGCACGGAGATGCTGCGCAGCGGCACCACCCGCTTCTGGGACATGTACTGGCACCCGGAGGCGACCGCCCGCGCCGTCGCCGACGCCGGCTTGCGGGCGACGATCGGGGCGCCGCTGTTCGACCACGACGGCGACGCCGCGGCGATGCGCGAGCGCGCATTGCGCAGCGTCGAGCACCTGGCCGCGGCCGGGCCGGCGGTCGAGCCCGCCCTCGCCCCGCACTCGATCTACACGGTCAGCGAGGAGTCGCTGCGCTGGATCGCCGAGCTCGGCGCCGAGCGCCGGCTGCCGATCCAGATCCACCTGGCCGAGACCGAGGCGGAGGTCGAGGACTGCCTCGCCGAACACGGATTGCGCCCCGCCGCCTACCTCGACTCGCTGGGGATGCTGAGCGAGCGCACGGTGCTGGCGCACGGCGTCTGGCTCGACCACTACGAGCTGGAGCTGATCGCGGCCCGCGGCTGCACCGTGGTCAGCAACCCGGTCGCCAACATGAAGCTCGCGGTCGGCGGCGCCTTCCCCTATCCGGCGGCGCGGGCGGCCGGGGTCGCGATCGGGCTCGGCACGGACGGCGCCGGCTCCAACGACTCGCTCGACCTCTTCGCCGACCTCAAGACCTTCGCCTTGGTCCAGAAGGACGCCGCCGCCGACGCGACCGCGATCGCCGCCGGGGAGGCCTGGGCGATCGCGACCGGGCAGCGGGCGCCGCTGCTCGGGGCGGGAGAGCCGCTGACGGTGGGCGCGGCCGCCGACTTCCTGCTGCTGCGGCCGGGGGCGCCCGAGCTGGCGCTCGGCGAACTCGCCTCGAACCTCGTCTACGCCGCCGCCGGCGACGTCGTCGAGACCGCCGTCGTTGCGGGCGAGGTGCTGATGCGTAGCGGCGAGCCGCCGGATCTGGACGAGGTCGTCACCCGCGCCGGCGAGCGCGCCGAGCGGCTCGGGCTCTGAATTCGGCGCATAGTCCGGGTACGGAGGGGTATAGGCTCGGCCACGTTGTCTGAGGCCGAGGCCACCACCCCCCAGGCGCAGTCCCCGTCCGGAGCCTCCTCCGTCAGGTACGAGGGCGCGACGAAGCGCTATGGCAACGCCGACAAACTCGCCGTCGACCAGCTGACCCTTGAGGTTCCCGCGGGGGAGATCTGTGTCCTCGTCGGCCCCTCCGGCTGTGGCAAGACCACGGCGATGCGGATGGTCAACCGCACCGTCGAGATGACCGAGGGCGACATCCTCATCGGCGAGGAGTCGGTGCGCAGCAAGGACCCCTCACAGCTGCGCCGTGAGATCGGCTACGTGATCCAGCAGATCGGCCTCTTCCCGCACCGCACGATCGCCGAGAACATCGGCGCCGTGCCGCAGCTGCTGGGCTGGAAGAAGGATCGGATCAAGGCGCGCAGCAGCGAGCTGCTGGAGTTGGTCGGGCTCGATCCTGAGCTCGGCGACCGCTACCCGGCACAGCTCTCGGGCGGCCAGCAACAGCGCATCGGCGTCGCCCGCGCACTCGCTGCCGACCCGCTGGTGATGCTGATGGACGAGCCCTTCGGGGCGATCGACCCGATCAACCGCGAGCGCCTGCAGAACGAATTCCTGCGCCTGCAGGCGCAGGTCCGCAAGACCGTCCTCTTCGTCACCCACGACATCGACGAGGCGATCAAGATGGGGGACCGGATCGCGATCATGCGCGAGGGCGGCAAGCTCGAGCAGTACGCGACGCCGGCCGAAGTGCTGATGGCTCCCGCGACCGAGTTCGTCGAGGACTTCGTCGGCGCCGACCGGGCGCTGAAGCGGCTGGCGCTGATGCGGGTCGCCGACATCGATCTCTGGGAGGCGCCGCTTGCCTACGTCGGCCAGCCGACCGCCGAGGTACGGGCGAAGCTGGACTCGCCCGACGTCGAAGTCCCCTACCCGCTGCTGGTCGACAGCGAGCGTCGCCCGCTCGGCTGGCTCTCCGAGCGCGATCTGCGCGGGGACACGGTGCCGTCGCGGCCCGACTCGCCGCTCGGCCCCCTGCTCGACCGCGACGACATCATGCGCGACGCCCTCGCCGACCTGCTCCAGGGCGAGGCCCAGTACGCGGCGGTGACCGACCACGAAGGGCGGATCGACGGCGTCCTCTCGGTCGAGATCATCTCCGAGTTCCTCAAATCTCCGCAGGCGAAGAAAGAGGAGCACAGCGCCGTGGAGCGTCCCCATGACTAGCCCGGCGCTGCTGGCGGCGGTCGGCGAAGTCGGCAAGGGCTTCATCCAGGAACGCGACTCCGCGAGCCTGCCTTGCCAGGCGAACAGCAGCCATCTCTTCTGCTGGGACTGGGCGAAGGAAAACATCGACCGTTACGGGACCCCGACCGTGCAGCACCTCGAACTGGTTCTGATCTCGGTCGTGCTCGGTTTCGCGATCGCCTTCGCGCTGGCCCTGATCTCACACCGCCGTCGCTGGCTGCAGCCGCCCCTGCTGGCCGCCACCGGCATCCTCTTCACGATCCCCAGCGTCGCCTTCTTCTTCCTGCTCGAACCGTTTACCGGCCGCGGCCGCGACACCGCGATCATCGCGTTGGCGATCTACACCTTGCAGATCATCTACCGCAACACCATGGTCGGGCTGGCGAACGTGCCGGACTCGGTCAAGGACGCGGCTCGCGGCATGGGCTTGACCGAGCGCCAGATCCTCTTCAAGGTCGAGCTGCCGCTGGCGACGCCGGAGATCGTCACCGGCCTGCAGATCGCGACCGTCAGCACCGTGGCGATCGCGACCCTGGCGGTCTTCGTCGGCGGCGGCGGGCTCGGTGTGCCGATGAAGACCGGGATCGACTTTCCCACCAACCTGATCATCGCCGGCGGCATCGCCTTCTCGATGGCGATCGCCTTCGGGCTGCTGTTGCTGGGAGCGCAGCGGCTGTTGACGCCCTGGCGGCGGGCGGTAACGACGTGAGCGCGCTTCTCCCCCACCCCCTGCTCGCCTCGATCGGCGGCGCGATCGAATTCATCTTCAGCCCGCAGACCTCGAACGTGACCGGTGGCAAGACGGTCGGTGGGATCGACCAGATAGTGGAACTCACGGTCAACCAGATCGAACTCAGCGTGCTCGCGATCGGTCTCTCGCTGCTCGTCGCCCTCCCGATCGGCCTCTACCTCGGCCACCGCGGCGTCGGCGAACTGTTCGCGCTGACGATCGGCAGCGCCGGCCGCGCCGTTCCCGAGCTGGCGCTGATCGCCCTGATGGCGGCCCTGATCGGGGTCGGCGTGCTGAACCTGACGATCGCGCTCGCCGTGCTCGGGGTGCCGCCGATCCTCGCCAACACCTTCGTCGGCATCCACCAGGTGGATCGCGGCGTGGTCGACGCCGGGCGTGGCATGGGCATGACCGAGTTCGAGATCCTCCGCAAGGTCGAGTTTCCGCTGGCGATCCCGACCATCTTCGCCGGCATCCGCGGCGCCGCGATCGCGATCGTGGCGACCGCGACGATCGCGCCCATCGCCGGCGTCCTGACCCTGGGCGACCTGATTCTCAACCCCAGCATCTACGGCAACAACGGGGTGCTGGCGGGGTCGATCGTGGTCGCCCTGCTCGCCCTTGCCTTCGAGTTCTCGCTCGCGGGAGTGCAGCGTCTGCTGACCTCGCCCGGCCTGAAGCTGAGAGCCGCCTGATTTTGACCCCCAGCAACAAAGGAGAAAACCAGTGAGGACCATGAAGACGAAGGTGTGGGCGGTGTCAGCCCTGCTGCTCGCGCTCGCGTTGACGCTTGGAGTCGCCGCCTGCGGCAGCAGCGACGACGACAGCACCGGCTCGACCGAAGCAAGCGGTGGCGGCGGCGCGATCGTCTCCAACCCCGACAACGCCAAGGTCAGCCTGACGATCGGCTCGAAGAACTTCCCCGAACAGGAAATCCTCGGGGAAATCTACGCTCAGGCCCTGGCCGCGGCCGGCTACAAGGTGAAGACCGACCTCAACCTCGGCTCCGAAACCGTGGCCTTGCGGTCGGTGAAATCAGGGCAGATCTCCGGCTACCCGGAGTACGCCAGCACGGCCCTCACCTCGTTCTTCGGCAAGGAACCCGAAGAAGTTCCCGCCGACGCCCAGGGTGCCTACGAAGAGGCGAAAGCCGAATTCGAAAAAGAGGGCCTGACGGCGTTCCCGCCGACCCCCTTCGCCAGCGCCAACGCTGTCGGAACGCTCAAGACCACGGCGGAAAAGTACGACCTCGAAAACATCTCCGACCTCGAAGGCTTCTCCGAAAAACTGACCCTCTACGGCTCGCCCGAGTGCCGCCAGCGGATCGACTGCCTGGCCGGGCTGGAAAAACTGTACGGGCTCAAGTTCAAGTCGTTCAAGCCGGTCGACATCGGCCTCCGCTACACCGTGCTCGAAAAGGGTCAGGCCGACCTCTCGATCCTCTTCACCACCGACCCGCAGCTGGCGGCGGAGAAGGACAAGTTCGTGATCCTCGAAGACGACAAGGAAGTCTTCCCCTCCGGAAACGTCCTCTTCGTGACCAAGAAGTCGACGGCCGAGAAGGCCGGGCCCGACTATGAAGGGACCATCGTCGACGTCCAGGAAGGGCTGACGCTGCCGGTGATGCAGGAGCTGGATGCTCGGGTCGAACTCGAAAAGCAGACGCCGAAGGAAGCGGCGGCGGCTTACCTCAAGTCCGCCGGCTACACGGGCTAGGCGTTGGGGAGGTCCGGCGAGGGGGACTCGGCGGACAAAAGATGGGAGTGTCCGGCGAGTCCCCCTCGCCGGACCTCCCGTCCACCCCGAGACGGCAGCGGACTTGAGCTACCCCGCGGGGAGAGTGATCTCGGCGGTGCTCGGGTTCGCCTGGCGGCTGCGGATGCGGGCGAAGCTGACGTGGGCGGCCCAGGCCGCCGATAGGCCGGTGATGCCGGCTAGGAGCAGGGGCACGCGGGGGTCGTAGGTTTCCGCCAGCCAGCCGGTCAGGGGGCCGCCGATCGGGGTCGAGCCGAGGAAGACGACTGAGTAGAGGGCCATCACCCGACCTCGCATCTGGGGCTCCACGGCCAGCTGCAGGGTCGAGTTGATGGTTGCCGCGAAGGTGACGGCGGCGGCGCCGAGGCCGGCCAGGGTGACGATCTCCAAGGCCAAGCTCGGCATCGCCGCCGAGGCGAGACCGAGCACCCCGAAGGCGAGGGCGCCAGCGGCGATCAGGCGCGGGCCGGTGCGGCCGTGATGGCCGGTGACGAGGGCGCCGGCGATCGAGCCGATCGCCATCGCCGAGACCATCAGCGCGTAGGTGGTGGCGTCACCGTCGAAGCTGAATTTGGCCAGCAGTGGCAGCACCACCTGGAAGTTGAAGCCGAGCGTCCCGACCAGCGCCATCAGCGCCAACGGCACCGCCAGCTCGGGGGTGTCGAGGACGTAGCGCAGCCCGGCGCGGATCGCGCCGGGCTCGCGCGGGGCGACCGGCTCGGTGTGCAGGCCCCCCGGGTCCATCCCCCAGAGGGCGACGATCATCGCCACGAAGGTGAGAGCGTTGAGCGCGAAGCAGGGGACGACGCCGAAGCCGGCAATCAGCAGCCCCGCCAATGCCGGCCCCACGATCCGCGCCATCTGCACGATCACGCTGTTGAGGCTGACCGCGTTGACGACCCGCCCGGGCCCGACCATCTCCATCACGAAGCTCTGGCGCGCCGGGTTGTCGACGGCGTTGACCGAGCCCATCGCGAAAACCGCGAGGAGGACCATCCAGGGCTCGACGATCCCGGTCGCGGTGACCGCGAAGAGGCCGATCGCCGGGATCGCCATCAGCGCCTGGGTGATGATCAGCAGCCGCCGTTTCGGGACCCGGTCGGCGAGCAATCCGCCCCAGGCGCCGATCAGCAGCATCGGCAGGAACTGCAGCGCCGTGGTCAGCCCGACCGCGACGCCGCTGCCGGTGAGGCTGAGGATCAGCCAGATCGCCGCCACCGTCTGCATCCAGGTGCCGGAGAGGGAGATCAGTTGGCCGGCGAAATAGCGCCGGTAGTTCGGTACCTCGAGCGAGTTGAAGGATCGGCGCAGGGCCCTGCTCACGAGCCGTCGCGCCGGGCCGGCGCGCGCTCACCCTCCAACATGCCCTCGAGGATAGTCGCGGCCCGCTCCAGGGTGGCGACGTCGGCCGCCGGCAGGTCCCGCATCCGCTTCGCCAGGTAGGCGTTCTTGCGCCCGCGCAACCGCCGCAACCGCTCGCGCCCGGCGGCGCTGAGGCTGACCAGGGCGCTGCGGCCGTCAGCGGGGTCGGGCGTGCGCTCGATCAGCGCCTCGCGCTCGAGGCAGCCGAGCGTGCGGGTCACCGTCGGCCGTTTCACCCGCTCCAGCGCCGCCAGCTCGCTGGGGGTCAACGGGCCGTGGCGCTCGATAGTCGCCAGGGCCGAGGTCGAGGTCGGCGTCAGGCCCGAGGTCTCCGCCCCGGCCTCCTGGCGCAACCGCCTGGCGGTGCGCACGATGCCGAGCCGCAGCTTGGCGGCGATGTCGGTGAGCGAGGTGTCGGTTGCGTCCGCGTGCATTGATTAGCCTTGGTAATTAGTTTAGCAAACTATCTTTCCCGCCCCGGCGATTGCCGACGTGCGCCATTGGGTAGCGTGCGGAAAGTGAGCGAGGTCGCGATCAGGGTCAGCGGGCTGCGCAAGTCCTACGGCGAGCACGAAGCGGTCAGCGGGATCGACTTCGAGGTCGCCACCGGCGAGGTCTTCGGCTTCCTCGGCCCCAACGGCGCCGGCAAGACGACGACGATCGAGATCCTCGAGGGCTACCGCGAGCGCAGCGGCGGCGAGGTCTCGGTCTTGGGGGTCGACCCCGAACAGCCGACCCGCGCCTGGCGCGACCGCGTCGGCCTCGTATTGCAGGAGTGCGAGCTCGATCCGCTCTGGACCGTGCGCGAGGCGATCTCCCTCTTCGCCCGCTTCTACGAGCGGCCGCGGCCGGTCGAGGAGACGATCGAGCTGGTCGGACTCGGCGACAAGCGCGACGCCCGCGTCGGCACCCTCTCCGGCGGCCAGAAACGGCGAGCCGACGTCGCCATCGGGATCGTCGGCGACCCCGACCTGATCTTCCTCGACGAGCCCACCACGGGCTTCGACCCGACCGCCCGGCGGGACGCCTGGAACATGATCGAGGGGCTGAAGGCGCTGGGCAAGACCGTCTTCCTCACCACCCACTACATGGACGAGGCGCAGCACCTGGCCGACCGGGTGGCGATCCTGCGCGACGGCCGGATCGTCGCCCAGGGACGGACCGAGGAGCTCAGCGCCGGCCTCGGCCGCCGCACCGTGATCGCCTTCGCCCTCGACGGCACGCTGGCGGCGGACGAGATCCGCTCCCACCTCTCCTCCCCGGTCGAGGTCGCCGGCAACGAGGTCCAGATCGCGACCGAGCGGCCGCAGGCCGACCTGCGGCGCCTGCTCGACCTGGCCGCGGAGCGCGGGGCCGAGCTCGAGGAGCTGGAGGTACGGCGGCCGAGCCTCGAGGACGTCTTCCTCGAGCTGACCGGAGGGCAGGAGCGGTGAAGGACCGCGGCATCGTCCTCGCCCAGGCGCGGATGGCGATCCTGGTCGCGCTGCGGACCCCGCGCACGATCATCTTCACCGTCGCCTTCCCGCTGATCCTGCTGGTCCTCTTCAACTCGCTCTTCAAGGGCGGCGGCCGCGACACGGCGACGCTCCCGAACGACCTCAAGCTCAGCGCCCAGGCCTACTTCACCGCCGGCATCGTCGCCTACTCGGTTGCGCTCTCGACCTTCACCACGCTCGCCGTCTCGCTCACCACCCAGCGCGAGAACGGCCAGCTCAAGCGCTACCGCGGCACGCCGATGCCGCCCTGGACCTTCATCGCCGCCCAGATAACCCGTGCCACCGCCCAGGCCCTGTTCATGACCGTGATTCTGCTCGCGGTCGGGGCCCTCGCCTACGGGGTCCCCGTTCCCGGCTCGACCTTCCCCAGCTTCGTCCTCTACGTGATCCTCGGCACCGCCACCTGCTGCGCGCTGGGGATCGCCCTCACCGCCTTCACGACGACGCCGGACTCGGCCTCGACGATCGCCCCCTTCACCGTCGTCATCCTCGCCTTCTTCTCCGGCATCTGGATCCCGGTCGACCAGCTCCCCACCTGGCTGGAAACGATCGGCAAGATCTTCCCGCTCTACCACATCGCCCTCGGCCTGCAGACCACCCTCGCCCCGAATGCCAAGGGCAGCGGCCTCGACCTCGGCAACGTCCTCGTTCTCGCCGTCTGGGCCCTCGCCGGCGCCCGCATCGCCGCCACCCGCTTCCGCTGGGAGCCCCAGGCGGCGCGAGGCTGAGCTCAGGATCCCGGCGGCGACCAGCCTTCGCCGGCCTGAGTGCGCTCGAGCCCGACCCAGAGCGAGTTCATCGCCGCCGCCACCACCTGCTCCCGTGGCACCTCCGGGTGATCGACCCACCAGACCGCGAGCCCCTGCAGGACGCCGCGCAGCGCGATCCAGAGCATGTCGAGAGTCTGCGCCGGCGCCGCCCCGCTGAGCGCGAGGACACCCTCCGCGGTCGCCGCCAGAGGCATCACCTCGGCCCGGCTGGCCGCCGCGACCTCGGCGTGGATCCGCGCCACCTCCGGATCGCCGCTGCCGTCGCGGAACAGCGTGCGGCCGGCGAACGGGTGCGCTTCGACATAGGCGAACCAGGCGTCGAAGGAGTCGCCGATCCGCTCCGCCATCGCTCCCTTCCCGACGAAGAAGTTCTCCCGCCAGACCTCGCGCAAATCGGCGAAGTGGCGTTCCAGCAGCTCGCGGTAGAGCGCCTGCTTGGACTCGAAATGGTCGTAGACGACCGGCGGCGTCACCCCGGCGCGCCGGGAGATCTCCTCGACCGAGGTGCCGCGGTAGCCGTGCTCGGCGAAGAGGTCGGTGGCGGCGGCGGCGATCAGGGCGCGGCGCTCGGCAGCCGGCATCCGCTTGCGGCGCTCGGGGCCTGCTTCTGGCTTCGGCTCGGTTGACAACCTAATGGTCACTAGGTACGGTCCGGCGCGGCCGTTTCCTAATGACGGTTAGGTTAGTCCATCCCAAGGAGGAAACGCGCATGATCGTCTCCCTTCACCTCGCCGACCTCGACCTCCGCGGCGGCCTCGGCGTGCTGCGCAGGCCACCGAGCCCAGACCGGGTCGAGGGCCTCTCCTACGCAGAGGCGGTGACGCAGGCCCCGCTCGGAAAGCAGCTCGTGCCGCGCCCGAGCCTGCGCAAGGTCGGCCTGCTCGCCGCCTGGGAGGACGAGGCCGCGCTCGACCGCTTCGTCGCCGACGACCCGCTAGCCCAGCCGCTGGCTGCCGGCTGGGAGCTGCGCCTGCAGCCCGTCCACCTCTTCGGCCACTGGGCGGGGATGCCGGGGCTGGCCGAGGAACGCGGCGAGATCGCGGACGACGAGCCGGTCGCGGTCCTCACCCTCGGCCGACTGCGGCCGCACCGGCTGCTGCCGTTCCTGCGCGCCGCCGCTGCCGCCGAGCAGGCCGCCGTCGCCAGCCCCGGACTCGTCGCCTCCAGCGGCCTTGGGCGCCCGCCCCTGGTCTCGACCTTCTCGCTCTGGCGCAGCGCCGCCGCGATGAAGGAGTACGCCTTCTCCCAGGCCGCCCCCCACCAGGCCGCCGTCGGCGCCGACCGCGCCAAGCCTTTCCACCGTGAATCCGCCTTCGTCCGCTTCCGCCCTCTCTCCTCGCGCAAAGCCCAGAAGTCCGTGCCGATCGTGTGAGGGCAGCCGGACAGGTCAGGTCTCCGTGGCCGTCCTAGTCGGTATCGCCGTCGCCGTCCCTCGCGAGCGCGCGGATACGTCAATTCACTGCATCAATTGCGTGGCAACCCTTTCCGCGGCCGGGGTGCGTGCCTACCATCGGCGGCAGGAGGGTGAAGGAGACAGGCGGGCTCCGCGCAGTTGACACCTGTTGCGTCCAGCCAACCACTGGATCCGGTTCGAGTCCGGCGCCCTCCGCAGTCAAGTTCGCTGGGCGAGGTCGATTCTGGAGCAGGCCACCATGTAGCCTAGGGGTGGGTGTCAGCTGCTCGCGGGGTGGTTCCCCGCTTCACCAGACTCGACCCGCTTCGGCGGGTCTTGTCGTTTCTGGGATCCGGTCCGAGCTAGGCCGTGGCGAAGCGCTTTTCGGACCGGGCCTTGGCCTTGGCGGCCTCGACCTCACGGTCCTTCGGCGGCGCCGAGCTGACCAGGCGATCGAGCAGCTTCGCCGTCACCTCGGCGATTTCCTCGACGGCGTCGTCGAACGCCTCCTGGTTCGCCTGCGAGGGCTTGGTGGAGCCACTGATCTTGCGCACGTACTGCAGTGCGGAGGCCTGAACCTCGTCCTCGGTCGCGGCCGGCTCGAAATTATGGAGGGTGCGAATGTTTCTACACATGCCCTCAGTTTAGGCAGGGCCCGGCGGCGCGTCTAGGGCCGGCGATGGACCTCGGTGGCGCGGGCCTGGTCGCGCGGGCGGACGACGATCTCGTCGACGTTGACGTGGGCCGGCTGGGCGATGGCCCAGCGGATGCACTCGGCGACGTCCTCGGCCCGCAGCGGCTCCATCCCGGCGTAGACCTTCGCCGCCGCCTCCGCGTCGCCCTCGAAGCGGACCAGGGAGAACTCGGTCTCGACCATTCCCGGGGCGACCTCGGTGACGCTGACCGGCTCGCCCAACAACTCCAGGCGCAGGGTCTGCACCGCCGCGCGCTGGGCATGCTTGGCGGCGGTGTAGCCGGCGCCGCCGCGGTAGGTCTCGAAGGCGGCGATGCTGGTCACCGCGACCACATGCCCGTTGCCGGACGCGATCAGGAGCGGCAGCAGCGCCCGGGTCATCCGCATCGTCCCCAGCACGTTGGCGTCGTACATCGTCCGCCACTGCTCTTCGTCGGCCTCGGCCAGCGGGTCGAGCCCGAGGGCGCCGCCGGCGTTGTTGACCAGGACCTCGCACTCCGGGACCGCGGCGGCGAAGGCCGCGACCGAGTCCGGATCGGTGACGTCGAGCGCCAGCGCCTCTCCCCCGGTCTCCGCCGCCAGCTCCCGCAACCGCTCCAGCCGGCGGGCGCCGAGCACGACCCGGTAGCCGTGCTCGGCCAGCAGCCGCGCCGTCGCGGCGCCGATGCCGCTCGAGGCACCGGTGATGACCGCGGTCGGCGCCAAGGCGGCGCCTTCCTAGTAGCGGTAGTGGTCCGGCTTGTACGGGCCCTCGGCGGGGATGCCGAGGTAGGCGGCCTGCTCGTCGCTCAGCTCGGTCAGCTTCACGCCCAGCGCGTCGAGGTGGAGGCGGGCGACCTTCTCGTCGAGGTGCTTGGGCAGGACGTAAACCTGTTTCGCTTCGTACTGGACGCTCTTGCCGAACAGCTCGATCTGGGCGATCACTTGGTTGGTGAACGAGTTCGACATCACGAAGCTCGGGTGGCCGGTGGCGTTGCCGAGGTTGAGCAGCCGGCCCTCGGAGAGCATCACGATCGAGTGGCCGTCGGGAAAGCGCCACTCGTCGACCTGCGGCTTGATGTTGATCCGCTCGGCGTCGCTCTCTTCCAGCGCCGCGACTTCGATCTCGTTGTCGAAGTGGCCGATGTTGCCGACGATCGCGTTGTGCTTCATCCGCGCCATGTGGTCGACGGTGATGATGTCCTTGTTGCCGGTGGCGGTGACGAAGATGTCGGCCGTGGCGACGACGTCGTCGAGGGTTTTCACCTCGTAGCCCTCCATCGCCGCCTGCAGCGCGCAGATCGGGTCGATCTCGGTGACGATGACGCGGGCGCCCTGGCCGCGCAGCGAGGAGGCGCAGCCCTTGCCGACGTCGCCGTAGCCGCAGACGACCGCGACCTTGCCGCCGATCATCACGTCGGTGCCGCGGTTGATGCCGTCGACCAGCGAGTGGCGACAGCCGTAGAGGTTGTCGAACTTGGACTTGGTGACCGAGTCGTTGACGTTGATCGCCGGGAACAGCAGGTCGCCGGTCTCGGCCAGCTGGTAGAGCCGGTGGACGCCGGTGGTCGTCTCCTCGGTGACGCCCTGGATGTCGGCGGCGACGCGGGTCCAGCGGCCCGGGTCCTCCTCCAGCGAGCGCTGCAGCGTCGCCAGCACGATCCGGAACTCCTCCGACTCGGCCGAGGCCGGGTCGGGCACGGCGCCGGCCTTCTCGAACTCGACCCCCTTGTGGACCAGCAGCGTCGCGTCGCCGCCGTCGTCGAGGATCATGTTCGGGCCCTCGCCGTCGGGCCAGAGCAGGGCCTGCTCGGTGCACCACCAGTACTCCTCCAGGGTCTCGCCCTTCCAGGCGTAGACGGGGATGCCGGCCGCGGCAATCGCCGCGGCGGCGTGGTCCTGGGTCGAGAAGATGTTGCAGCTGGCCCAGCGCACCTCGGCTCCGAGCGCGACCAGGGTCTCGATCAGCACCGCCGTCTGCACCGTCATGTGCAGGGAGCCGGTGATCCGCGCGCCTTTCAGCGGCTGTTTCTCGGCGTACTCCTCGCGGGTCTTCATCAGGCCGGGCATCTCCACCTCGGCGAGCGCGATCTCCTTGCGCCCGAAGTCGGAGAGGCCGATGTCGGCGACCTTGTAGTCCTGCGTGGCGGTACCGGTAGTCATTGAGAAAAATCTCCTGAGTTAGTTGCCCTTGCCCGGCCATGGTACGCGAAGGGTGTGGGTCGCCCGGCGTCGAATCAGTTGCGGTGAGCCAGGAGGCCGCAGCCAAGCCCGTGCGCTACCCGCCGGGGATGGACGCCCGCAGCACCCGGGTGGCCGAATTCCTCAACACGCCGATGCTGATCGCGGCGGCGCTGACGCTGCCGACGGTGGCGCTGACCGAGGCCCAGACCCACGGCACCCTGCGCGACATCGCGGTGGTCCTCAACTGGGTCACCTGGATCGCCTTCCTGGTCGAGCTGGTGGTGATGCTGGCCGTGGTCCCCAACCGCTGGCAGTGGATTCGCCGCCACCCGCTGGACCTGATCATCGTCGTCCTGACGCCGCCGATCCTCCCCGCCGGGTTGCAGAGCCTGCGCGCGCTGCGGCTGCTGCGACTGCTCCGCCTCCTGCGCCTGGCCCAGCTCTCGCGCGAGGTCTTCTCGCTCGAGGGGCTGCGCTACGCGCTGCTGCTCTCGGTCCTGACCGTGGTCGGCGGCGGCGCCCTCTTCGTCGGCTTCGAGCGCGGCCACCAGCACCTCACGGTCTGGGACGGGATCTACTGGGCGGCGACGACGATGACCACGCTCGGTTCCAACATCTACCCGACCACCACCGGCGGCGAGGTCGTCACCATCGCCGTCCTCTTCATCGGCATCGGCTTCGTCGCCCTGCTCACCGGCTCCTTCGCCCAGCGCTTCCTCGCCCCGGAAATCGCCGAGATCGAGGAGGAGCTGGAAGGCGAGCGGATCTCGCCGGAGGAGATCGCCCTGCGCGAGCTCAAGGGCGTCCAGGAACAGCTCCAGGGCCTGACGGTCGCGGTCGAGCGAATCGTCAGCGAACGGACCACGAAGTAGCGCTCACTCCTCGGCGGCCCGCTCCTCGGCGATCTTCGCCTCCAGCTGCGCCATCACTTCGGGGTCGCGCAGGGTGGTGACGTCGCCCAGGGCCCGGCCCTCGGCGATGTCGCGCAGGAGCCGGCGCATGATCTTGCCGGAGCGCGTCTTCGGCAGGTCGTCGGCCCAGATGATCCGCTTCGGGCGGGCGAATTTGCCGATCCGCTCGGCCACGGTCGCCCGGATCCCCTCGACCAGCTCCTCGCTGCCCTCGAGCTCGCCGGTGAGGGTGACGAAGGCGCAGATCGCCTGGCCGGTGTCCTCGTCGGACTGGCCGATCACCGCCGCCTCGGCGACCTTCTCGTGGGCGACGATCGCCGACTCGACCTCGGCGGTCGAGAGCCGGTGGCCGGAGACGTTGACGACGTCGTCGATCCGCCCGATCACCCAGAAGTAGCCGTCGGCGTCGCGGCGGGCGGCGTCGCCGACCAGGTAGCGCTCGACCCCGAACTTCGCGAAGTAGGTCTCGACGAAGCGGTCGTCCTCCTTGTAGAGGCCACGCAGCATCGAGGGCCACGGCCGCTCCAGCACCAGCAGCCCCTGCCCTTCCCCGACCGGCTCGCCCTCCTTCTCGTCGACCACCCGGGCCTCGACCCCGGGGAACGGCAGCGTCGCCGAGCCGGGCTTGGTCGCGACGATCCCCGGCAGCGGCGTGATCATGATCGCGCCGGTCTCGGTCTGCCACCAGGTGTCGACGATCGGGCAGCGGTCGCCGCCGATCACCCGGCGGTACCAGAGCCAGGCCTTGGGGTTGATCGGCTCCCCGACCGAGCCCAGCAGCCGCAGCGAGGAGAGGTCGAACTTGGCGGGGATCTCGGCGCCCCACTTGATGAAGGTGCGGATCGCCGTCGGCGCCGCGTAGAGGATCGTCGCCTTGTAGCGCTCGACCAGCTCCCACCAGATCCCTTTGTGGGGGTGGTCCGGCGCCCCCTCCCACATGACGCTGGTGGCGCCGTTGGCGAGCGGGCCGTAGACGATGTAGGAGTGGCCGGTGACCCAGCCGACGTCGGCCGCGCACCAGTAGACGTCCTCCCCCGGCTTCAGGTCGAAGACGTAGCGGTGGGTCGCGGTGACCCCGGCCAGGTAGCCGCCGGTGGTGTGGAGGATCCCCTTCGGCTTCGCGGTCGAGCCGGAGGTGTAGAGGATGAATAGCGGCTGCTCGGCCTCCATCGGCTCGGCCGGGCACTCGGGGTCGGCGGCGGCGAGAACCTCGTCGTAGAAGACGTCGCGGCCCGGGCGCATCGGGCACTCGATGCCGGTGTGGCGGACGACGACGATCGTCTCCAGGCTCGCCAGCTCCCCCATCTGCTCGTCGACCGCGGGCTTGATCGGCGCCGTCTTGCCCTTGCGGCGGGCGCCGTCGACGGTGACCAGGGCCTTCGCCGCGGAGAACTCCATCCGCTCCCGCACCGACTCGGCCGAGAAGCCGCCGAAGACGACGTTGTGGATGGCGCCGATGCGGGCGCAGGCCAGCATCGCGACGACGACCTCGGGGATCATCGGCAGGTAGATCCCGACCACGTCGCCCTTCTCGACCCCCTGGTCCTTGAGCGCGTTGGCGAAGCGCTGGACGTCGCGGTGCAGGTCGGCGTAGGTAACGTCGCGCTCCTCGCCCTCCTCGCCGCGCCAGTGGTAGGCGACCCGGTCGCCGATCCCAGCCTCGACGTGGCGGTCGAGGCAGTTGGCGGAGGCGTTCAGGCGCCCGTCCTCGAACCACTTGTAGAAGGGCGGGTCGGAGTCGTTCAGCGACTCGGTCGGCGCAACGTCCCAGTCGAGCAACTCGGTCGCCTGCCGCAGCCACCAGCCCTCCGGATCCGCCGCCGCCTCCTCGTAGACCTTGGGATCGCTCCAGAGCGCGCGCTCGCGAAACTCCGCCGGCGGCTCGAACTTCTCGACCGCGAGCAGCTCCTCCAGTTCCCGCTCCAATCCCATCCCCAAAAACTAACCTAGGGCGGGCACGACCAAGCAGTTCAAGGACGCAGGGAACGCCGTGTGCTCTGCACACAAGTGACCGAGGACGCCGAAATGCGCCGGTCGTGCACGTCCTCGCTAATAGCCACCTGGATGCCTAGCGATGAAGCCTTCGGGTGAGTCCACCCAGGGGTCGTGCCAGCGCGGGCCGGGGCCGCCGACGGTGTCGAAGGCGATGCCGGCGATCACCATCCAGGCGTGGCTGGCGTTGGCGTAGACCGTGATCCACTTGCCCGGGCCCGCTTCGCCCCAGGTCTCGAGCCCGGTCGAGTCGAGCGGGCTTTCGAGGAAGCCGCCACCGTTGAGGGCGAAGCTGACCGCGCCCGAGCAGTCGTAGCCGGAGGATTCGAAGGAGCCGTGGCCGCCGCCCCAGATGTAGGGGGTGGTGGCGATCGAGTTGGCGGCGGAGATCGCCGCCTTGACCGCGTCCGGCGCCGCCGCCGGGGCGCTGGCTTCGCTTTCGGAGATCACCTGGGCGGATTCGCCGGGGTTGAGCGGGGCCGGGACCTGGCCGGTCGTCGCTTCGCCGCCTTCGGAGGCGATCTGGTTGGAGATCGACGCGAGGTTGTTGCTGAGCGCTTCTTCGCGGCTTTCGAGCGATTCCATCGCTTCCCGCCGCTCGGCCTGCGCCGCCTTCAGTTCGCCGAAGCGTGACTCGGCCTCGGCCCGGGCGGCCGCGGCTTCGCGCTCGGCGACGGCGATCTCGTCGCGGGCGCTCTTCACCTTGGCGCGGTTGTCGGCGAGCTTGGCGACCGCGCTCGTGACCTCGTCGCGCAGCGTTTTGACCCGGTCGACGACCGAGTCGTCGTAGCTCTGGATCCGGTTCAGGTATTCGGTCTGAGCCGCCATGTCGGACCAGTTGTCCGCGGAGAGGATCGCGTTGATGACGTCGGGAGAGCCGGCTTCGTAGATCGCGATGAGGCGACCGCGGAGCACGCCGAGAGCCCGCCCGAGCTGCTCGCGGACCTCTTCCAGGTGCTGCTTTTCCTGCTTCAGCGCCGCCGTCGCCGCTTCCAGCTCGCCCTGCTTCGCGGCGAGTTCGGTCTCCAGCGCCGCCTGCTTCTGGCGCAGCGCCGAGACTTCGCCGATCATCGTGTCGATCGCGGCGTTCTGTTCGGCGATCGTTTCCGCCAGCGAGCTCTGGTCCTCGCGGACGCCTTCGAGCTTGCCCTGCGTCGCCTCCAGCTTTTCCTGCGGCGTCTTCGCCGGGGCGCTCGCCTCCGAGAGGGCAAGCGCGCAGAGCGCCACCAGCAGTAATGCCGCGAAAGTCAGGGCGCGTCGCTTGGCCGCGCCGGCGTGAGTGTCGAGGAAGGTGGCCCGCATCGAGGTCCGCGCCGAGGTCCCGAAGAGGGTTTCGGCAGCGGTCGGGCAGGCTAGCGAAGTCGCCTAAAGACTATGAGGAGTTGCTAATAACCTGCAACTTCCCTTGCAAATCGGGCACTTTGCAGGAGTCGAGACGGCCATCTCGACTCCTGCGTGCGCCGGGAACTAGGCGAGCAGCTTGGCCTTCGCCGTGTCGAACTCCTCGGCCGAAAGGGCACCCTTTTCCTTCAGGTCGTTGAGCTTGTGCAGTTCGTCGGCCGGGGTGCTGTGGGCCTGGGTCTGCACGTATTCGTCGAAATGCTTTTTCGCGTCGGCCTGGGCTTTGATCGTGCGGTCGCGCATGCCGTTACCGCGGGCGATCAGGTAAATCAGCGCCGTCAGGAACGGGATGAAGACGAGGAACAGGACCCAGGCGGCCTTCGCCCAGCCCGAGAGCTCGTGGTCGCGGAAGAGGTCGGAGATGATCGTGATCAGGATCCAGATCCAGATCACGAAGAAGAAGACCTCGAAAATGAGGAGGAGGAATTCTCCTAGAGATACGTCGGCAAACGGCAGCAAAGGTGCTTCCTTTCGGTTGGTTGCGGCCGATCGCCGCGTTCATCTATTCCCCACGCTACCCCGCTCGCCTGCGGCTTGCATCGGACATTTCGTCTAAACGGCTGGTTTCTTCAGGACGCAAGGCGCATCGCGAACAGCGTCACCGCGACCGAGGTGGCGAGGTTGAGGCTGGAGACGCCCTCGCGCATCGGGATCGAGATCCGCGCGTCGGCCCGCTCCAGCAGCTCGCCGCTGATGCCGTGGCGCTCGGTGCCGAAGGCGAGCACGGCGCGGGGCGGCAGGCGGTCGGGGTGCAGGTCCTCCCCCTCCGGGTCGATCGCCAGCAGCGGCCGGTCGCTCTCCGGCAACGACTCGATCGCCGTCACCGGCAGCGCGAAGTGCAGGCCGGCGGCGCCGCGCACGGCGTCCGGGAACCAGGGGTCGTTCTCGCCGGTGGTCAGCACCGCGGCCGCGTCGGCCGCCGCGGCGACCCGGATGCAGGCGCCGATGTTGCCCATGTTCTTCGGCTGCTCGAGCAGGACCACCGGCGCCTCGCGGGGCGCCGCCAGGACCGCGCCCAGATCGACCGCGGGGCGGCGGGCGATCGCCATCACCCCGGTGCGCGGGGTCAGCGGCGCCAGCCCGGCGAGGTCCTCGGCGTCGATCCGCTCGACCCGGGCGGCCAGGTCGCCCGCCAGGTCTGGGGCGAGCTCGCCCGCCAATGCATCCAGCTGCTCGGGGTCAACGGCGACCGCCTCGACCAGCTCGGCATCGAAGCGCAATGCGTGCTTGAGCGCGTGGAATCCCTCGACGACGGTCAGCTGGGGGTCGCGCCGCGCTTTGCGGAAGCGAACGGTGCGCTCATGGTCGCCCATGCCGCCATCATGACTCGATCGACGGAGCCTGGACGAGCCGGTCGCGGCCGGTCGCCTTGGCCCGGTAGAGAGCGCTGTCGGCCCGGCCGATCAGGTCATCGGCGCTCTCGGCGCGCTCCCACGAGGCGAGGCCCGCCGAGCAGGTCTGGTCTCCCGGCGTCGCCGCCCGCAGCCGCTCGACGATCTCCATCCCCTGCTCCAGGTTGGTGTCGGGGAGGACGACGAGGAACTCCTCGCCGCCGAAGCGCACGATCGTGTCTTCGCCGCGCAGCTCCGAGTCCCAGGCGAGTGCGCACTCGCGCAGCATCTCGTCCCCGGCCAGGTGCCCGTGTGTGTCGTTGAAGTCCTTGAAGCGGTCGAGATCGAGAATCGCCAGGCAGAGCTGCGACTCGGCCCGGCGGGCCCGCGCCATCTCCCGCGGCAGCTGTTCGTCGAGGGTGCGCCGGTTCGGCAGGCCGGTGAGGGCGTCGCTGCGGGCCAGCGCCTCCACCTCCACCAGCAGGTTCTCGCGTTCGGACTCGACCCGCTTCAGCTCGGTGACGTCGGTGGCGCGGCCATAGAGGAGCGACTCGTCCGGGGCCAGCACCGAGCTCCAGCGCAGCCAATGCCAGCTGCCGTCTTTGGCGCAGTAGCGATTCTCGAACCCGACCGCCTCCACCCCGTCGAAGATCTTGGCCGCCTCGGCTTCGGTGCGCGCGCGATCGTCGGGGTGGACCATCTCGATGAAGGGGGTGGCCCGGATTTCCTCAGGGGTATAGCCGAGGCGGCTCCAGGCCGAGTTGAGCTCGATGAAATACCCGTCCAGGTTGGAGGTGCAGAGCATGTCGTGGGAGAGGTCGAAGAAGCGGCGGGCACGCAGGTCGGCCCTGGCGCGGCGGGCGACAATGGCACTGGTCAGCCCCATCACCACGGAGAGGGACACGGCGCTGAACACCCACCGCGTCAGCGGCGAATAGCCGCCCGTGCTTTCGACCGCCGCCAGGGCCAGCGCATAGACGGCGAGGAGCCAGACGAGATGGGCGATCGCGATCCGACGGGGGAAGAAGTAGGCCGCGATCAGGGTGCCCCAGACGAAGATCGAGCCGTACTGACCGACGGCGACGCCGCTCTCCCAGATCAGCAGCCCGGTCGCCCCGGCAGCGCCCCCGAGCAGCAGGTGCGCCACGGGCAGGGGGATGCGGGCAGAGAGGAACCAGCTGAGCAGCCCGACCGCTGCCATCGCGGCGGCGGTGCCGACCAGCGCCGCGGTGTTGCCACCGCTCGGGTGCGGCAGGATCAGGGAAAGGGCGACCAATCCGGCACCGGCGATGAGCAGGGCTCCAACGGCACGCGCCTCGGAGCGTCCGGGCATCCGCAGCGCCTCATGTTTTTTGGGTAATGCAGCCAATGCGCACTATGCATCGGCAGCCCGCGCCCGAGCTTTAGAAACGTTTGAATTTCTAGCCGCGTACGACCTCGAACTGGCTCATCAGGCCGTGATCCTCGTGGTCGAACATGTGGCAGTGGATGACGAACTTGCCGGGGTTGTCGGCGAAGTGCCCGGAGACGCGGATCCGTTCCCCGGGGAAGACGAAATAGGTGTCCTTGAGGCAGTCTTCCCACGGCGGCGGCCGCTTGCCGTCGCGGGCCAGCAGGTACCAGTCACTGTGGTGGATGTGCATCACGTGGGCGACCGCGGTGCGGTTGTGGAAGTCCCAGACCTCGGTCGTGCCGAGCTTCGGGAAGGCGTCGGCACGGGCCGGGTTGAAGGTGCGGCCGTTGATCTGCCAGGTCGTCTTGAAGAGGCCGCCGACGGTGATCTCCCAGGTCCGGTCGGGCTCGCCGTCGCGCCGCTTGCGCGATCGCAGCGCCCACTCGGGCAACGGCCGCAGCCGGCGCGGGATCCTGGTCCCGTCGTGCACCGGCTCGGTGCCGACCCGGAACTGCATCAGGGCGCCGACGTAGGCGCGGGCGCCGTCGGGGTTGCGGCCGCCGTGGCGAGCGCTGCGCAGCTCCACCGACTCCCCGCGGGCGGCGGCGAAGTCGACGATCACCTCGGCCCGCTCGGCCGGGCCGATCAGGATCTGGTTGCGGCGGACCGGGCGTGGCAAGAGGCCGCTGTCGCTGCCGATCTGGACCATCGGCACCCCGCCCGAGAGGTGGAAGTTGAAGGACTGGAACTGGGAGACGTTGAGAACCCGGAGGCGGTAGCGGCAGGGGTCGACGCGGTGGTGCGGCATGAAGGCGCCGTTGACGAGCACGCTGCTGCCGGCGATCCCGTCGGCGGGCGGGCGCAGGCCCGCGGTGAAGGGGTCGGTCAGCTGGTTGTGGCGGTCGAAGCTGCGGTCGGCGATCATCAACGGCACGTCGCGCTCGCCCTTGGGCAGCGGCAGCTCCGCCTCGACCTCGTCGTCGACGATCCACATCCCGACCAGCCCGCGCCAGCTGTGCGGTGCCGTCTTGTCGAGGCGGTGGTCGTGGTACCACTGGGTGGCGGCCCGTTCGGGGCGCCCTTCCTCGACCAGGTCATAGACGTAGGTTTTGCTCGCGCCCGGCGCCAGCAGCAGGTCGTTGCCGGACTCGCGCGCGGTGAGACCTTGAGGGATGCGGCAGAAGTAGGAGATCGGGTGCGACTTGGTCAGGCCCCCGGGCTGCCCGTCGAACTGGGTGCGGTTGTGGCCCCCGTGGAGGTGGACCGAGAGCTCGCCGGCCTGCGCCGGCAGCTCGTGGCGGAAGGTGACGTGGGTGCGCTCGCCGGCGGGCCGGCGCACGGTCGGGCCGGGGAAGGTGCCGCCGTAGGTCCAGAGCCTGGTCTTGCGACCGGGCAGGATCTGCGCCTCCGCCTCGCGGATCGGGATCTCGATGCGCGAACCGGTCAGCTCACGGGGGATCGGCAGCCGCGCCCGGAACGGCACCGCCGCCTGCGCCGGAGCCGGCGCCAGCGCCGACCCCCCGCCGCCCCTCAGGGGCAGCAGGTAGGCGAGCGCGCCACCGCCGAGGGCGCCGAGGAAAGCTCGGCGCCCCAGGCGCGGCGTGGATTTGGAGTTCCCGGACGTGCCGCTAGCTGCCGGCAGGCAGAACCGTGGTCTTGCCCTGCATCCAGGGATGGATCGCGCAGACGAAGTGGATCGTCCCCGGTTCCGCGGTCACCTGCTGGGTGAGCGAGGTGCCCTTCTTCTTTTCGCCGGTGAACCAGGAGTCGCCGGTCTTGCTGTTGTCGCCGGCGGTGCTCCAGCCTTCCGGACCGGCCTCGACCGGGTTGATGCTGATCTTTTCCGATTTCGGATTGAACCCGTGCCATTTCGCGATCGACATGCAGATGTGTTTCGGCGTGAAACAGCTTTTCCGCGCGGCCGGGGTTTTCGGTAGTACGCCCGGCGTGACCAGCGAGAACGTGTGGGGGCCGACTTTTTTCGGGTCGGTTTCGTTGATCACCTTGAGGTCGTCGCCCTGGTGAACGGTGGCCGGGGCCTCGAACTTCAGCGCGCCCTTCACTTCGACTATCGAAATCGTGTCGGTCACGCCGGTCGGCGTCACAGCGGCGCCGGCGAGCCCGGGACCAAAGGCGGCAAACGCGAGTGCGGTCGCCGCCGCCGTCACGAAGAGATGCTTTTTCAAGGGATTCCTTTCGAAAGGTTGCGAACTTGCGAAGAAGTTGCAAGTTAATGGTCGATCCGGCGGTGCGCAAGCGCTTCATGGAGCCGTTTGCGGGTCACATGTAGCCTGTTCCCGCAGTGGCCAGCTTCCTCCACACCTGCTATCGCATCGGCGAGATCGACCGCTCGGTGGCCTTCTACGAGAAGCTCGGCTTCGAGGAGGTCGCGCGGATGCCGATCGGCGACGAGGCAATCAACGTCTTCCTCGGCATGCCGGGCGAGGACCCGCGCCTGGAGCTGACCTACAACCACGGCGTCGATTCCTATGACCACGGCAGCGGCTACAACCACATCGCCCTCGCCGTCGACGATCTCGATGGCACTCTCGCGCGCCTCGCCGGTGAGGGCATCGAGCCGGAGAAGCCGCCCTACCGCCCGGGCGGCCGCGTCGAGGGCCACCGCATCGCCTTCGTCCGCGACCCCGACGGGTACCGCATCGAGCTGATCGGCGAGTAGCGCTCGGCTAGCCCGGGCTGATTCCGCCGCCGACCGAGGGCGGGCCGGTGGGCGCCGGGGTCGGTTCGGGAGCCGGCGTCGCCGCCCCTTCTTCGCCGCCGCCTTCCTTCTCCCCGCCCTTGTCTTCGGATCCTTCGTCTTCTTCTTCTTCTTCGTAGCCGTACGTTTCTTCTTCTTCGTAACCGCTCGAGTAGCCGGAGGCGGAGGTGTGGTCGCTGTGCAGCCCGGAGAGTTCGGGCAGGCTGTCGGGCGTTTCGAATTCCGGGCATTCGCCTTCCTGTGCGGACGACATGAAGGACTGCCAGATCGGGCCCGCGGTCGGGCCGCCGTAGCCGGTGTATTCGCGCGACTGCGGGTGGCCGACCCAGACGGCGGTCGAGTACATCGGCGTGAAGCCGACGAACCAGGCGTCTGACTCTTCCTCGGAGGTGCCGGTCTTGCCGGCCTCGGAGCTGCAGCCGATCGAGGTGTAGCCGGCGCCGGTACCGGAGGTGATGACGCCCTCGAGGACCCGCGTCACTTCGTAGGCCTCGCCCGGCGTCAGCACTCGTTCGCCGTCGTCGGCACCGGATTCGTCGACCTTGCCGTTGGGGAATTCGACTTTGCTGATCGCGGTCGGGTCGTGGTGGATGCCGCCGTTGGCGAGGGTCGCGTAGGCGTCGGCCATCTCCAGCGGCGTCACCCCTTCGGCGAGGCCGCCGATCCCCTCCGCCGGAACCGATTCCAGCGAGGAGGTGATCCCCATTTCCTGGGCGGTCTGGGTCACGTTCTCGGGGCCGACGTCGAGGTCGAGCTGGGCGTAGACGACGTTGACCGAGTGCACGGTGGCTTCGGTCAGGGACTCGGTGCCGCCGCCGTCGCCCTCGGAGTTGTTGACGGTCCAGGTGCCGCCGCCGGGCAGGTCCAGCGTCATCGGCGAGGCGCCGCTGTAGTAGGTCGAGTCCGGGTCGATCCCCTGCTTGACCGCCGTGGTCAGGACGAAGGTCTTGAAGGAGGAGCCGGGCTGGCGATGGGCCTGCCAGGCGTAGTTGAACTGGGCTTCGCTGGCGTAGCCTTCGGTCGAGGCGAGGGCGACGATCTCGCCGGTCTCGGGGTTGACCGAGGCGAGGCCGGCGGCCGGTCCGCCTTCCGGGTAGCAGACGTAACACGAGTTTTCGACCGCTTCCTCCGCCTTCGCCTGGAGCCCGGGGTCGATCGTCGTGTAGGCCTTGAGGCCGCCGTTGCGGACGGTGTTGATCCCGTAGCGCTCGATCAACTGCTGCTGGACGAGGTCGAAGAGGAAGGCGTCGTGGATGACCTGGTACTTGTCGCCGGGGTCGAGGCCGAGGCCCTTGTCGATCGCGTCGGCGTATTCGGAGGTGGTGATGTAGCCCTGTTCCTCCATCACCCGCAGCACCTCGTTGCGGCGCTCGGTCGCGGCGGCGGGGTCGAGGAAGGGGTTGTATTCCGAAGGCGCCTGCGGCAGGCCGGCGATCAGCGCCGACTCGTTCAGGTTGAGGTCCTTGGCCGGCTTGCTGAAGTAGGTCTGCGCCGCCGCCTCCGCCCCGACCGCGGTCTGCCCTTCGACCGTGCCGTAGGGCGAGGTGTTGAGGTAGGAGGTGAGGATCCAGTCCTTGTCGTGCGCTTCCTCCATCTCCTGCGCGAGGTGCGCTTCGATCAGCTTGCGCTTGATCGTGTGGTCGGGGTCCTGGATGTAGAGGTTGCGGACCAGCTGCTGGGTGATCGTCGAGGCGCCCTGGACCGGCTTGCCGCCGGCGAGGATGTCCTTCCAAGCCGCGCGGGCGATGCCTTCGGGGTCGATCGCGCCGTGCTTGAAGAAGTTCTTGTCCTCGATCGCGATCGTCGCGTCCTTGAGCGTCTGCGGCAGCGACCGCGCCGGGACCGGCTGGCGGATGTTGTCGGAGCGGATGAAGCCGATCAGGCTGCCGTCGGCGGCGTAGATCGCCGAGGAGCGCCCCTTCTGCACCGGCTGCAGGCTCGAGAGCGGCGGCGCCGAGTTGTAGACGCTGAGCGCCCAGGAGGCGCCGATGCCGCCGGCCACGGCGACGATCCCGCCGACCACGATCAGCGGAATCGCGATCTTGTGCCAGCGGGAAGCCGGCGGCTTGCGACGCCGCCTACGGGTACGAGTGGCCATCGCCAGCGATTGTAGAGAGGGGTGGCGCCCGGCCCGGGGGTTTCGCCGGCCGCGCAATCCGGCTTGCCGAGCGGATAGGCTCGCCGCGAGCTGGCTGGTCGAGCCGGCTCACTTGGGGAGATTCGGCGAGAGGAGAGGTGCGTGAAACTCGTGATCGGCATCGTCCGGCCCGAGCAGGCAAACGAGGTGCTGGAGGCGCTCTACAAAGCCGAGGTGCGGGGATTCTCGGTCAGCCGCGTCCAGGGCCACGGCGGTGAGCTCGACCGAGTCGAGACCTACCGCGGCACCACCGTGAAGATGGGCCTCTCGGAGAAGGTCCGGTTCGAGGTCGCGGTCTCCGACGACTTCGTCGACACCACGGTCGCGGCGCTCTGCGAGGGCGCCCGCACCGGCGACGTCGGCGACGGCAAGATCTTCGTCCTGCCGCTGGAGCGGGCGGTGCGGATCCGCACCGGCGACACCGACCACGGCGCCGTCACGCCGGTCGGCAAATGAGCGGGCTCGCGGCGCTGCCGGCCGCGGCGGCCGGCGTCGATACCGGCGACACCGCCTGGATGCTGGTGGCGACGGCGCTGGTGCTGATGATGACCCCGGCGCTGGGCCTCTTCTACGCGGGCCTGGTGCGCTCGAAGAACACCCTCAACACCTTCATGATGTGCGTCGGCGCGATCGCCGTCGCGACCGTCACCTGGGCCGCGGTCGGCTACTCGATCGCCTTCGACGGCGACGGCAGCATCGTCGGCGGCCTCGGCAACGCCTTCCTCAATGGCGTCGACTTCGCCCCCCGCGACGGGACCACGATCCCCGAGCTCGTCTTCTTCGCCTTCCAGGCGACCTTCTGCATCATCACCGTCGCCCTCGTCTCCGGCGCCGTGGTCGAGCGGATGCGCTTCGGCCCCTTCCTCGTCTTCGCGGGGCTGTGGTCGGTGCTGGTCTACGCCGTGCTCGCCCACTGGGCCTTCGGCGGCGGCTGGCTGCAGGCCGGCGGCACCCTCGACTTCGCCGGCGGCATCCCGGTCGAGATGGGCTCCGGGTTCTCGGCCCTGGCGGCGGCATTGGTCGTCGGCGCCCGCAAGGACTACGGTCGCCAAGCGCTGCTCCCCCACAACGCGATGTACGTGCTGCTCGGGGCCGGCCTGCTCTGGTTCGGCTGGTTCGGCTTCAACGGCGGCAGCGGCTTCTCCACCGGCGATCCGAGCGTGCTCGCCTTCACCAACACCCTGCTCTGCCCCGCCTGCACGCTGGTCGTCTGGTTCGGGCTCGACCTGCTGCGCGGGCGCAAGGTGACGGCGATCGGCGCCGCCACCGCGATCGTCGTCGGCTGCGTCGCGATCACTCCGGCCGGCGGCTACGTCAGCCCCGGCTGGGCGATGCTGCTCGGCGCCTTGGCGGCGCTGCCCAGCTACGCGATCATCGTCTGGCGCACCCGCACCAGCGTCGACGAGACGCTCGACGTCCTCGCCGCCCACGGCACCGCCGGCCTCTTCGGGATCCTCTTCATCGGCTTCTTCGCCGAGTTCGCCTGGAACGGCGCCTCCGACGGCCTCCTCTACGGCAACGCGGCCCAGTTGGGCGACCAGGCGTTGGCCGCGCTGGCCGCCCCGGTCTACGCCTTCGTCGCCACCTACGTGCTGCTGCGGGTGATCGGCGCGGTGACGCCGCTGCGCGCCAGCGACCGCGAGGAGGCCCAGGGCATGGACGTCGTCCAGCACGGCGAGGAGGCCTACGCCACCGGCGAGGGCGCGATCCTCGTCTTCCCCGAGGACGGCGCCCCTGCCCGCGTGCCCGTCGCCGACCCGGGCTGAGCTACGCGCGCAGCTTGTAGCCGCGGGAGAAGAGGCGGAGGTTGACGGCGAAGAGGACGCCGGTGGCGACGACCAGCGCCAGCATCGAGAGCGGGATGCTGACTTCGGTGTAGCCGACGAAGCCGTAGCGAACGAGGTTGATCATGTAGTAGATCGGGTTGAAGTGGGTCAGGGTCTCGAACGGCTGCGGCAGCAGCGCGGCCGAGTAGAAGACGCCGCCGAGGAAGATCAGCGGCTGCAGCACGAAGGTCTGGACGAAGGAGACGTCGTCGAACTGCTCCGCCCGCACCCCGACCAGGACCCCGAGCTGGGAGAAGAAGAAGCCGACCAGGAAGAGGCCGGGGATCAGCACCAGGATGTGATCGACCGGCAGATCGACCAGCAGCGAGGCGGCGATGAAGGCGAGCGCCGCGACAATCAGGCCGCGCAAAAAGCCCCCGAGCGAGAAGGCCAGCAGCAGCTCCATTGGCGAGGCCGGCGAGGAGAGCTGGTCTTGAATCGCCCCCTGGAATTTCTGCTGCAGGATCGAGGAGGAGTTGTTGGTGAAGGCGTTGATCGACCAGGTCATCATGATCAGGCCGGGGATGACGAAGACGACGTATTCGATCCCATGCAGATCGCCCACGCGCGAGCCGAGGGCGGCGCCGAAGACGGAGATGTAGAGGAAGGTTTCCAGCAGCGGTGCCCCCAGCGTCTGTTTCTTGATCTTCATGAAGCGGCTGACCTCGCGCCGCCAGAGCGTGAAGAAGCGAATCTGGGCGGCACTCAAGGGATCGCCTCGGCGTCGACACGGGAGCGCGAGAGCTCGTTGCGGCCGACCAGCGCCAGGTAGGCATCCTCGAGATTGGGCACGCCGTAGCGGTTGGCGAGCTCCTTGCTGCTGCCCTGGGCGACGATTTCGCCGTCGTTGATGAAGGCGATCTTGGAGCAGAGCTGCTCGGCCTCCTCGAGGTAGTGGGTGGTGAGCAGGATCGTCGTCCCCTCTTGGTTGATGCGCTGGACGTAGTGCCAGAGCTCCAGCCGCAGCTCGATGTCAACGCCGGCGGTGGGCTCGTCGAGGATCAGCAGCCGCGGCCGGTGCATCAGGGCGCGAGCGAGGATCAGCCGCCGCTTCATCCCACCGGAGAGGTTGCGGGTCCGTTCGCCCCGCTTCTCGGTCAGCGAGAAGGTCTCCAGCAGCTCCTTGGTCCGCTCGCGGCGCTCCTTACCCGGCATCCCGAAGTAACCGGCGTGGTAGTCGAGCGTCTCCTCGACGGTGAGGAACCAGTCGATGTTGAGCTCCTGCGGTGCGAGGCCGACGGCCTGACGGGCGGCGCCGTAGTGGGCGATCGCGTCGTTGCCGAAGACCTCGATCGCGCCCGAGGTCGGCTGCGCCAGCCCCGTGGTGCAGTGGATCAGGGTCGACTTGCCGGCGCCGTTGGGGCCGAGCAGGCCGAAGAACTCGCCCGGCTCGATGTCGAGCGAGACGCCGCGCAAGGCCTCCACCCCGGCCGGGTAGCGCTTGACGAGGTCGGTTATGTGCAGCGCCTTGTGGGCGCCGCCATCTGCTGCGGTCGGGGCGAGGTCGCTCATCGCGCCCAATCTATTGAGGCGGCGGCGCCGGCCTTCAGTCGGTCCGGGCGGTGCGTACGAGCACGTCGTTCATCTTCCGCATCGCCAGCTCGTACAGCGGCGGGCAGAAGCGCTGGGCCCAGTAGCCGACGCGGATGTCGGGCGAGGTGAAGACGAGGTAGCGGTCCTTGGCGATCCCCTCGAGGATCTTCGCGGCGACGTGCTCGGGGGTGACGGCGCGCTTCTCGAAGCGGGCTTTGAGCTTGCGGATGCGCGGGTTCTCGTCGTCGACGCCGACGATCTTGACGGTGCCGACCAGCGGCGTCGCCACCCCGCCCGGGCAGACGAGGCTGACCCCGATCCCGTGCCGGCGCAGGTCGAAGCGCAGCACCTCCGAAACACCGCGCAACCCGAACTTGCTGGCGCTGTAGGCGGCGTGCCAGGGCAGCCCGAAGAGGCCCGCGGCGGAGGAGACATTGACGACGTGGCCGCCGACGCCGGCCTCGATCATCGCCGGCACGAACGCCTCGAGGACGCTGACCGGGCCGAGCAGGTTGATCTCGATCATCTGCTCCCAGTCGCTGTGCTCGAGCCGCTCGATCGCCCCCCAGGTGGAGACCCCGGCGACGTTCATGACCACGTCCATGCTGCCGTGGGCGGCATGGATCTCCGCCGCCAGCGCGGCCACCGCGGCGTGGTCGCGGATGTCCAGCGCGCGGCTGTGGCTGACCCGGCCGCCGGCGCGCTCGATCTCGGCCACGGTCCGCTCCAACGCCTCGGCCTGGATGTCGGTCAGGTAGAGGTCGGCGCCCTGGCGGGCGGCGGCGAGTGCGGTGGCGCGGCCGATGCCGCTGGCGGCGCCGGTGACGAAGCAGCGCTTGCCGTTCAGCGTTTGGAGAGCCATCGCAGCCTCGATTTGCCGGCGGGCGCGGGGTCGGGGACGACCTCCAGCGAGTTCAGGGTCATCGCCAGCATCTCGTAGTGGCCGGTGAGCATGCAGAGCTCGATCAGCTCGGTCTCGTCGAAGATGCGGGCGAGCTCGGCCCAGACCTCGTCGTCGATGCGGCGGTCGCGGTGGAGCTGATCGACGGCGCGCAGGACCAGGGCCTGGTGCTCGGTCCAGCCGGGCGCCTCCGGGCCGGAGCGGACGCGGGCGATCTCCTCCTCGCTCAGCCCGGCCTCCCTACCGATCCGCTCGTGGTGGCTCCACTCGTAGTCGGAGCCGGTCAGGTGGGCGACGCGGAGGATCGTCAGCTCGGTGTCCTCGCGCGGCAACTTCCCGCTCGGCATCAACCGGCCGGCGAAGAAGAGCCAGCCGCGGAAGAGGCCGCGATGCCGGGCCAGGGTGGTGAAGACGCGCGGCGGCTCGCCGCCGATCGCCATCCCGCTCGCCTTCGCGACCCCGTAGTTGAACCAGCCGATCTCGCGGCGAGTACCTGGGCTGATGCGCGGACCCCGCTCCCCTGCCATCGCCGGACCGTAACCGACCGGGGGCGTGTCTGAGCTTAAAGGCCATATTTGGCGCTTAAGCTCAGACACGCTCCTCGCGGGGCCGACCGTTCGCGTATAAGTGCCCCGTGGCCGCGCCCCTGCTCGCCGTCGATACGCCCTCGATGCTGTTCCGCGCCTTCTACGCGCTGCCGGACTCGATCGTCGGCACCGATGGCAAGCCGGTCAACGCCCTGCTCGGGACCGCGAACCTGATCCTCAAAGAGGTCGAAATCCACCGGCCGCGCGCCGTCGTCCTCTGCTTCGGCCCCGACGCGGCCAGCTACCGGACCGAGCTCTACCCCGCCTACCACGCCGAGCGCGAGGCGGCGATGCCGGACCAGCTGGCGCCGCAGTTCGTCGCCGCCCGCGAGTTCTTCGCGGCCTTCGGCTGGACCGTCGCCACCAGCGAGGACCTCGAGGCCGACGACCTGCTCGGCACCTACGCCCAGCGCGAGGCCGAGGGCGGCGGCCACGCGCTGCTGCTGACCGGCGACCGCGACATGTACCAGTGCGCCGGCGAGGGCGTGACCGTGCTCTACGTCAGGACCGGTGGCAAAGGCGCCGAAGAGGTCGGCCCGGAGGAGGTGCGGGAGCGCTACGGGATCCCGCCGGAGCTGGTCCCCGACTTCATCGCCCTGCGCGGCGATCCCTCCGACGGCCTGCCCGGCGCCAAGGGCGTCGGACCGAAAACCGCGGCCGAGCTGCTGCGCCGCGAGGGCTCGCTCGAGGCCGTGCTCGACGCGGCGATCCGCGAGCGGCGCCCGAAACTGCGCGCCGCCCTGATCGAGGCCCGCGACGACCTCGTCGCCTTCAAGGACATCGCCACCCTGCGCGACGCCGGGGTCGAGCCGCCGCCCGACCGGGAGACCGACTGGGCAGGCGCCGCCGCTGCCGCCCGCGAGCGCGGGATGAACCGCCTAGGGGACCGGCTCGAGCAGGCTGCGGGCCAGTCCCCAGCCTGAGACGACCGCCCAGACGCCCTCGAGCAGGACGAAGCCCCACTGGGCGGAGCGGACGGCGAGCACCGCGAGGATCGCCGACCCGACCAGGTTCAGCGCCAGGTACAGCCGCGAGTCCGGCCGCATCCGCTCGACCTGGACCGCCGTGAAGGCGGCGAGGATCAGCAGCGCGCCGACGATCTGGATCGCCTGGTCCATCGCCCGAGCCTAGAGCGCCCCGAGTACCGTGGACCGATGTCCTCGGTCGAGATCCCGTGGCGCGGACCGGGTGGCGACCGGCCCGACCTGCCCCTCCCCCCCGGACCGATGCCGCTGCGCCGCGACGGCCAGACGCGCAAGCGCTGGCGCTACGTCGGCGTCTTCGGCGAGGAGCTGATGCTCTGCGCCGCCCGCGCCGAGGTCGGCCCGCTCTCCCAGTCCTTCTGGCTGCTGCTGGACCGCGAGGGGCGCCACCACTCCGCCCGCACCTCGCTGCGACCGGGCAGTCGCGAGGTGACGATGGACGGGCCGCGGCTGGAGATCGACTCGCCCAACCTGCGCGCCAGCCTCCGCCTCGGCCAGTGCCTGCCGATCGAGACGATCTGCCCCAGCGGCTCCAGCTGGGCCTGGACCCGCAAGCGCGCCGGCGTCCCGATCGAGGGCACGGTCGAGGTCCCCGGGCGGCGCTGGCAGGTCTCGGCCCGCGGCGTCGACGACGAGTCGGCGGGCTACCACCAGCGGCACACCAACTGGCTCTGGTCGGCGGGCGTCGGCCGCGGCGCCGACGGCCAGCGACTCGCCTGGAACCTGGTCGAGGGCGTCAACGACCCGGCCGAGCGCAGCGAGCGCGCGATCTGGGTCGACGGCGAGCCCACCGAGCCGGCCCCGGTCCGCTTCGACGGCCTCGATGCCGTCGAGCTCGGCGGCGGCGAGCGCCTCGAGTTCACCGCCGAGTCCCGCCACTCCCGCGACGAGAACTTCCTCCTCGTCCGCTCCCGCTACCGCCACCGCTTCGGCACCTTCTCCGGCTCCCTCGGCGGCCTGCGGCTGGCCGAGGGCTTCGGTGTCATGGAGCGCCACGACGCCGTCTGGTGAGAGCGCCTACGCGCGGTGCTCGGGATTGGGGAAGTCGGAGCGGCAGCCGGCATCCCAGGCGGGGCGCTGGTTGCCGTGGGCGGGGATCCCCCCGGCGTCCTTGAGGATTCGCGCCAGGTGCATCATGTTCCAGGCGGCGAAAGTGGTGTTGCGGTTGGTGAAGTCGTTCTCGGGACCGCCCGAGCCCTCGTCGAGATAGGACGGTCCGGGCCCGGCTTCGCCGATCCAGCCCGAGTCGGCCTGGGGCGGGATCGTGTAGCCGAGGTGCTGCAGCGAGTAGAGGGTGTTCATCGCGCAGTGCTTGACGCCGTCCTCGTTGCCGGTCACCAGGCAGCCACCGACGCGCCCGTAGTAGGCGTACTGGCCGTCGTCGTTGAGCAGGTGCGAGTTGCCGTAGAGGCGCTCGATCACCTGGGTCGCGACCGAGGACTTCTCCCCCAGCCAGATCGGCATCCCCAGCACGAGGATGTCCGCCGCCATCACCCGCTCGAAGATCGCCGGCCACTCGTCCGCGTCCCAGCCGTGCTCGGTCATGTCCGGCCAGACGCCGGTGGCGATCTCGTGATCGATGGCCCGGATCGAGTCGACCGCGACCCCGTTGCGGCGCATGATCTCCATCGAGATGTCCATCAATCCCTGGGTGTTGGAGACCTCGGGGCTGCGCTTCAGGGTGCAGTTGACGAAGAAGGCCTTCAGGTCGGAGTAGTCGATCTCGCTCTGCTCGCAGAGCTCGGCCTGGATCGGGGTCAGCTCGGTCATTCGTCTCCTCTCGCGGCGGACTGGGCGGCGAGTCTCCCATCCCGCGGCTTACGAAACGGTGAACGGCGCCGCTACCAGGTGTCGAGGGAGCCCTGGCCGCGGGGCTCGACCGGCGGCGCCGCGGCGAGGGTGCGGGCGATCAGCGCGCGCGTCTCGGCCGGGTCGATCACGTCGTCGAGCTCGAACAGGGCGGCGGCGTTGAGTGCCTTCGCGTTCTCTTCGGCGGCGGCGGTCAGGTCGCGCACCCGCTGCTCGCGCTCGGCCTCGTCGGCGATCGCCTCCAGCTCCTTGCGCAGCGCCAGCCGCACCGCCCCCTCCAGCCCCATCGGGCCGAGGTGGGCGCTGGGCCAGGCGACGGTTAGCAGGGGCTCGTGCAGGCTGCCGCCGGTCATCGCCTGGGCGCCGAGCCCGTAGCCACGGCGCAGGATTACGGCGACCAGCGGCACCCGCAGCGCCGCTCCGGCGACGAGCAGGCGCGAGGCGTGGCGGACCAGGGCGGTTGCCTCCGCCTCCGGCCCGACCATGAAGCCGGGCGTGTCGACCAGCGAGACCACCGGCAGGCCGAAGGCGTCGCAGAGCCGCAGCAGCCGCGCCCCCTTGTCGGAGGCGTCGCTGGTGATCGCGCCGGCGACGTGACGGGAGTCATTGGCGATGAAGCCGACCGGCCGCCCCTCGATCCGCCCCAGCGCCGTCACCAGCTCGGGCGCGAAGCGTTCGCGCAGAAAGGTGACCGAGCCCTCGTCGGCGAGCGTTTCGACCGCTGGACGGACGTCGTAGGCGCGGCGCTGCCGCGCCGGGATCAGCTCGCGCAGCCGCGACTGGTCCGGCTCGGCGCCGGGCGGCGTCGCTCCCTGGAAGTAGCCGAGCAACCGCCTGGCGAGCGCGGTCGCCTCCGCCTCGTCGGCGGCGACGACGTCGACCACGCCGTTGCCGGCCTGCATCGCGATCGGCCCGACCTCGTCGGGGTCGACGCGGCCGAGGCCGCCGCCCTCGATCATCGCCGGCCCGCCCATCCCCAGCGAGGAGTTCTCGGTGGCGACGATCAGGTCCGAGCAGCCGGCGATCACCGCGTTGCCGGCGAAGCAGCGGCCGGCGACGACGGCGATCCGCGGCACCACTCCGGCGAGCCGGGCCCAGAGCGCGAAGGCGCGGGTGTCGAGGGCGGAGACGACCGGATAGTCGGTGTCGCCGGGCCGGCCGCCGCCGCCCTCGGCGTAGAAGACGGTCGGCAGCCGCATCCGCTCGATCAGCTCGAAGAGGCGGTCCTTCTTGCGGTGCCCGAGCGCCCCCTGCGTCCCGGCGAGGACGGTGTAGTCGTAGGAGAGGACCGCGCAGGCGGCGGCCGCTCCGAACAGCTCGCCGTTGACCCGCGCGGTGCCGGCGACGAGCCCGTCGGCCGGGGTGCGCGCGATCAGCTCCGCGAGCTCGCGGCGGCCGCGCTGGGCGGCCAGTGCGTAGCGGCCGTACTCGACGAAGCTGCCGGGGTCGACGAGGTCGGCGATGTTCTCGCGGGCCGTCCTGCCGCCCGCCGCGTGGCGCCGCTCCACCGCCTCCGGGCGCGCCGCGTCCTCGGTCAGCAGCCGGCGCGCGAGCAGCTCGGCCAGCTCGTCGCGCTCCTCGTCGGCCATGGGTTCAGCCGCCGAGGCCGCCGAAGATCGCGAACGGATTCGCCGGGCGCTCCGCCCAGGCGACCTGGCCGCTGCCCTCGGCGCTGACCTCGCTGCCGGCGGGCGCCTCGCTTTCGAGGCGCGCCGCCAAAGCCTTGGCGCTGTCCTCGTCGGCGGCGCCGACGACCAGGTACCTCCAGCGCCGCACCGCCGGCAAGCCCTCGGCCCGCAGCCGCTCCGCCAGGCGGGCGGCGTCGCCGTGGCTCGGCAGGTCGACGCGGACCTCGAATTCGGGAGCGCCGTCGGCGGCGGTCTGCCGGCGCTCGCTCTCGATCAGCTCACGGTGCTCGGCGAGGCGCGCCTCGCCGTCCTCCGGCAGCGGCAGGTCGGGGTCCTCCCAGCGCTCGGCCGTCGGGTGCCAGCGACGCAACTCGGCCGCGACCGTCCAGCCGTTCGTCGCCGCCAGCCCGGCGATCAGGTCGCGAGCGCGCTCGGCCGCCGCCCGCTCGCCGGCGTAGACGAAGAAACCGGTGCCGTCGCGGGAGACGATCAGCCGGTCGTCGAAGGCGAGGCTGAGCTCATGCTCTAGTTCGGCCGCCGCCATCTGCTCGGTCAGGGCGGCCCCGTGGCTCGCCTCCTCGACGTCGATCCGCAAGCGCCAGTCGTCGTTCATGGGCTCAACATAGAGTCTCTTGTCCATGAACACACCCTCAGACGCCGCCGGGGACGACCGCAGCACCGTCGCCGTCGTCACCGACAGCACCACCTACCTGCCCGGGGAGCTGATCGAGCGCTGGGGGATCGAGCGGGTCAGCCTCTACGTCGGCTGGGAGGGGGACCACCGGCCCGAGGGCGAGTACGACCTCGGCGAGTTCTACGCCCGCCTGCGCGAGTCCGACACCCTGCCCTCGACCTCGCAGCCCTCGGTCGGGGACTTCCTCGCCCGCTACGAACCGCTGGCGGAGGCGGGGCGCGACATCGTCTCCGTGCACATCGCCGCCGGCCTCTCCGGAACCTGCGAGAGCGCTCGCGAGGCGGCCCGGGTGATCGAGGAAAAGGGGCTGCCCGGCCGGATCGAGGTCGTCGACGGCGAGACCGGCGCCGGCGGGCTCGGCTGCCTCGTCCTCGCCGCCGCCGAAGCCGCCGCCCGGGGACAGTCGCTGGAGCAGGTGGTCGCCGAGGTCCGGCGCACCCGCGCCGGCCTCGACATGTGGTTCTGCCTCGACACGCTCGAGTATCTGCGGCGCGGCGGCCGCATCGGCGCCGCCCAGGCACTGGTCGGCTCGGCCCTGAAGATCAAGCCGATCCTCACCTTCGGCACCGAGATCGCCCCGGTCGGCCGCGTCCGCACCAAGAAGCGGGCATTGGAGCGGATGCGCGCCTACCTGCACGAGCTGCATGAGCGCGGGGCAAGCGCCTGGTTCGTCCAGCACGCCCAGTCCTACGACGACGCCGCCGGGCTGGTCGCCGAAGGCCGCTCGATCTTCGGCACCGAGCCGCTCTTCTGCACCGAGGTCGGGCCCGTGCTCGGCGCCCACCTCGGCTCCGGGATGCTGGTCGGTGGGGTCGGCTGCAACCCCGCCGCCGGCTGATCAGCCCGAGCTGGAGTCGCTGCCGAGGCTCGAATCGAGGTCGGACAGGTCGTCGTCCTCGACCGCATCCGCCCGACCCTCTTGCGAGCCGAGGCTGAAGGCGGCAAGAGCGAGGTCGATGAAGCCTTTGATCGAGTCGGCCGGGCGGTAGAAGTGCTCGAGCGCACCCCGCCGCGGTTCGGTGCGAACGAGTTCGAGCACATTGCAGTCGCGGAGCACGTTGACGTGGTAGCTGACGTTGCCGGGCGCGCGCCCCAACTTCTTGGCGATCTGCGCCGGGCTCAGTTCACCGTCGCTGACCAGCGTTTCCAGTATTTCCACCCGGAGCGGATGGGCGACCGCTTTGACCAGGCGCTGATCGATGACGCGTTTGCTGTCCTCGGACATAGATGGCCGTCCCTCTCCCGGCTGTGCATCAGATTAAACGTGCTATTTCGCCTATTCCGCAATCCTTGCGTATTTCAATGTCCCGTTGACGACAATTCCTGAATTGTTCAGAGGAATTTGAGTGTGGAGGGAATCGCAGGCCCGGTCGCCTCAACCGGGCCTGCTAACCCCTGCTAAGCGCCCTTGCGAACGTTCGAGGGCATCAGTCGTTCGATTGCGACTCCGATTTCCACCTGCCTCACCTCCCGCGTCGCAACGTCGCGGTCACGAGAGGGCGGCGGGGTTGCGACCAGGCCCACGGCCCCCGCGTCAAGGTTTACTCAAAAACCTCTAAGCACTTAACGCAGGAGACCAGAAGCGAGGTACCACCGAGAGCGTTCTCTTTTAATCTGGACTACTTTTCGATGCAGAAATGGATGGAGCGCCCGTGAGCAACCCACAACCTCGTCTGATCAACCAGCGGCTGATCACCGCCCTTGCTCATCCCACCCGCGTCCACGCAGTGGCGGTGCTGAACGAGCGCACCGCCAGTCCCGCGGAACTGGCGAAGGAACTGGAACGCACGGTCAGACACGTCACGTACCACCTCGAGGTCCTCGAAGAACTCGGCTGCGTCGAGGTCGCCAACATCGAGCCCGCCAGTGGCGGCCGGGTGGTAGAGCACTTCTACCGGGCCACCGTCCGACCCTGGTTCGACCAAGAGGCTTGGGAACAGATGGCGGACAACGAAGTCCTCGGGCTGACGATGCCAATCCTGGCGCTGATGGCAGAGGACATCGCCCAGTCGATGGTTTCGGGCACCTTCAACGACCCCAGCAACAACCACGTCAGCCGCACTCCGATGGTCGTCGACGACGAGGGCTGGAAGGAAACCATCACCCTGCTCAACTCGACCCTCGAAGAGCTGATCGCGATCCAGGGCAGGGTCTCGAACAGGAGCACACCGGATACCGAAACGATGCTGACCAAGATCGAGATCATCCAGTTCCGCTCACCCCCCCCGAAGTCCAAGTAGCCCTTTCCCCGCGGCCGGCTGAATAGGCTTCCGCGGGTGTCCGGCGCCGAGGTCAAACCGCTTTGATCCGGCAGCTCGCGAACGCGGTCACCGGACCGCGCGGGCGCTGGCTGACGATTGCCGTCTGGCTGGCGATCGGCGTCGCCGGCCTCATCGGTCACTCCAAGCTCGGCGGCGCCACCGCGGCCGGCCAGAGCAGCTTCCTGCCGGCGAACGCCGAATCGACGCGAGCGCTGGACAGCCTCGAGCGCAGCCGGCAGAGCGGCGAAGAGGTGCCGACGGTGATCGTCTTCGAGCGCACCGGCGGCCTCACCAAAGCCGACCTCAATGCGATCGGCCACTACGGCCGGGCATTGAACCGGCTGCGGATCGTCGGCGCGACGCCGATCGTCGACCCTTTCTCGGCCGAAACCGCGGCTCCCCTGGGCGCGGTCGCCAGGGTCGCCAAAGGCGTCGGCCCGATCTCCCGCGACGGCGAAGCGGCGCTGGTCGTGCTGGCGATCGACGCCGCCGACCGCGGCGCGGTCGTCGGCGGGGTCAGGACGATCCGCGGCTACCTCGCCGCCCACCACCGACCCGGCCTCAACGCCTACGTCACCGGCCCCGGCGGGATCGCGGCCGACCTCGAGCGGGTCGCCGACGAAGCCGGCCGGACGCTGCTGATCGCGACCCTGAGCCTGGTCCTGATCCTGCTGCTGGCGGTCTACCGGGCGCCGCTGCTGGGGCTGCTGCCGCTGCTCGTGGTCGGCGCCGCCTACCTGGTCGCCACCGGCATCGCCTACCTGCTGATCGAGGCGGGCTGGATCGTCGTCAACACCGAGGGCACCTTCTTGCTGCTGGTGCTCGTGTTCGGCGCCGGCACCGACTACTCGCTGCTGCTCGTCCACCGCTATCGGGAAGAGCTGCAGCAAGGCTCGCCTCCGGCCGTGGCGCTGCCGGTGGCGCTGAGCGAGAGCGTGCCGGCAATCGCCGCCTCGGGGGGGACCGTGATCGCGGCGATGCTGGTCCTCCTCGTCGCCGACCTGCAGTCGACGCATTGGCTCGGCCCGATCCTCGCGATCGGGATCGCGACCATGCTCCTCGCCGCCTTCACCCTGCTGCCGGCGCTGCTCTCCGTGCTTGGCGAGCGCGCCTTCTGGCCGGGGCGCGGCTCGAAGCCCTCCCCCGCCGCGACGACCGCGGCGGGCCGCTGGGATCGGGTCGCGGGCCTGGTGCGAAGGCGCTCGCGAGCGATCGTCGTCCTCGTCTCCGCCGGCCTGGTCCTGCTCGCGCTCGGCAACCTCGCCCACCACGGCACGATCGGCTTCGGCCAGGGCGAGACCAAGCCGACCAACTCCAGCCGCGGCACCAAGGTCCTCGGCGAACACTTCCCGCCCGGCATCGGCTCGCCGCTGACGGCGGTGGTCGCGACCGAGGACCTCGGCCGGGTCGTGACCGGGATGGAACGACTGGACAGCGTCAAGCTGGCGCTGCCGGTCCCCCCCACCGACGACAGCGGCGAGACCGTCGTCGTCGTGATCCTCCGCGGCAACCCCTACTCGGGCGAAGCGGCCGACGCCGTCGCCGGGATCCGCGACCGCCTGCACGCGATCGCCCCCGACGGCCTGCTCAGCGGCATCCCGGCCGAGAACTACGACATCGAGCAGACCAACGCGGCGGACACGCGAATGATCGTGCCGCTGGTGTTGCTCCTCGTCGCCCTGATCCTCGCCGGGGTCCTGCGCGCCCTGGTCGCGCCGCTGTTCCTGATCGTCACCGTCGTCGCCTCCTTCGCGGCGACGCTCGGGCTCTGCACCCTCGCCTTCTCGTTGCTCAGCAGCGAAGGGGTCGCCTTCAACCTGGTCCTGATGGCGTTCCTGTTCCTGGTCGCGCTGGGGGTCGACTACAACATCTTCCTGATGACGCGGGCGCGGGAGGAAGCCGCCGTGCTCGGCAGCCGCGAGGGCGTCCTGGCCGCGCTCGTCCACACCGGCGGCGTCGTCACCGGCGCCGGCCTGATCCTCGCCGGCACCTTCGCCACCCTGACCCTGCTGCCGCTGGAGGAGCTGGTCCAGATCGGCGCCACCGTCGCCATCGGCGTCCTGCTCGACACCTTCGTCGTCCGCGCCCTGCTGATCCCGGCGATCGCCTACCGGCTCGGCGAGCGCACCTGGTGGCCCTCACGCATTCACAGAGCGGACACAAAAGTTCACTAGTACGGGGTTGATTTTCAGTTAGTGTTTTTTGTGTGAATGTGAAACTGAGTGTGTTCCGCAACGCCGACGACGCCCTGCTCGTCTGGAACGTGGACGAGAAGATCCCCGACTGCGTCGGTTTCGCGGTCCGCCGCGAGCTGACCCACGAAGGCAGGAAGAGCGCGAGCTGGCTCGACAACTTCGTCGGCTTCAGTGACGAAAAACACGCCCCGGGTGAACGGCGACCCTCAACCGAGTGGCCGTTCCAGGGGTTCACCTGGACCGACCACGAAGTCTCCGCCGGCGACAGTGCCCGCTACCGGGCGGTGCCGATCGTCCTCGACGGAAAGGGCGATCTGCAGCGGCTCGACGCCCAGCGCAGCGATTGGGCCGAAGGCCGCAAGTTCTCCGGCCGCTACCAGGCCTTCTTCAACCGTGGCTACGTGATGTCGCAGTTCGTCGCCCGCTACCTGGAAAAGGAAAAGCTCTCGCTCGAGGCATTCAAGGACCAGATCGGCGACGAGGACGACCACAACATCCGCCAGTTCCTCGCCGGCGAACTGCGGGTGCAGATGCTGGCCCTGCTGGCCCAGGCACGGACCAGCGGCGGCGAGGTCTACGCGGCGCTGTACGAGCTCAGCGACCCGGAGCTGATCGACGCCCTGGTCGCACTCGGACCGCGCGCCCACATCGTCCTCGCCAACGGCTCGATCGGCAAGAAGAAAGGGGAACCCTCGGCGGAGGCGCGCAAACGCGACCAGAACGCGCCCGGCCGGGCGCGCCTGATCGCCGGGGGCGTCGACGTCGAGGCGACCAACCGCTTCGTCTCCCCGGGTCGCCTCGCCCACAACAAGTTCATCGTCTTCACCGATAAGAAAGGCAATCCGAAGACGGCCTGGACCGGCAGCACCAACTGGACCCCGACCGGCCTCTGCACCCAGCTCAACAACGGCCTGCTGGCCAACGACGCCGACATCGCCTCCGCCTTCCTCGAACAGTGGAAGCGCCTGCGCAAGGCGGGCAGCGAGATGCCGAAAGAGCTTGTCGCCGCCAACTCGGAAGCGAAGCAGCCACGCGCCGATGCCACCGTCTGGTTCACCCGGACCGACAAACAGGTCGACCTGACCGACCTGCGCGAAGTGATCGCCGAGGCCCGCCAGGGACTGCTCTTCCTGATGTTCATGCCGGGTGGCGGCGGCATCCTGCCCGACGTGCTGAAACGACAGCAGGAGCCGGGCCTCTTCGTCCGCGGCGTGGTCAGCGAACTGCCCAAGCCCGACGACGAGAGCGAGGTCGACGTGACCATCGTCGGCGATGGCGAGCCGAGCGAACACCGGCTCGACGTGATCCAGCCCGAAGGACGGCCGCAGCCGCTCGCCTGGTGGGCGGCGGAAGCGACCCGCGGCGAGTTCAAAGCAAACATCGGCTACGCGATCGTGCACAGCAAGGTGTTGGTCGTCGACCCGCTCTCGACCAAGCCGACCGTGGTCACCGGCAGTCACAACTTCTCCCTCCCCGCGACTGCCGAGAACGACGAGAACTTCGTCGTCATCCGCGGCGACCGCGCCCTCGCCGAGGCCTACGCGGTCAATGTCTTCAGCGCCTGGCGCCACTACCGGGCGCGGGTCGCCAGCGGCAGCCCGTTCACCGGCTTGAAGAAGAGCGACAAATGGATGGCCGGCTCATTGCGAGTCCGGCACGAGCAATCCGGGTTCTGGGGCTTCTGAGCGGCCGGCCGGCCGCGACTCAGTAGCCGGTGCCGGTCTTGACCTGTTTGCGCTCGCTCGGGTGGGCGCCGCCCTTCTCCGCCAGCGTCTTGCAGGCCTGTTCGATGTCGTCGGCGAGGCGGTCCACCTGCTCGCGGCTGAGCGTCTCCTTGACCAGCGCCCGCAGCACCTTCACGTCTTCGGCGTTCGGAGGCATCGTGTAGGCGGGCAGCATCCAACCGCGCTCGGCAGAGAGCTGCCAGGAGAGGTCAAACTCGTCGTAGTTCTTGCCCTCGACCAACTTGAAGGCGACCAGTGGCAGCTGCTCCTTGTCGGCACCGATCAGCTCGAAGTCGCCGCACTTCTCGAGCCGGTCGGCGAGCGCCCGGGCGTTCTTCTCCATCGCTTCCATGATGTAGGTGTAGCCATGGCGGCCGAGGCGGACGAAGTTGTAGTACTGGGCCAGCACCATCGAGGCGCCGGTGGAGAAGTTGAGCGTGAAGGTGGCGTCGGTCTTGCCGAGGTAGTTCTCGTAGAAGACGAGGTCCTCGGCGAGGTCGGATTCCTCGCGGAAGACGAGCCAGCCGACGCCGGGGTAGACGAGCCCGAACTTGTGCCCGGAGACGTTGATCGAGCGCACCTGCTCGAGCCGGAAGTCCCACTTCGACTCCGGGTAGAGGAAGGGCCAGACGAAGCCTCCGCTGGCGGCGTCGACGTGCAGCGGGATGTCGAGTTCACGCTCTTTCTTGATTCCCAAAAGCAGGTCGTTGAGGCCGGGGATGTCGTCGGCGTGGCCGGTGAAGGTGGTGCCGAGCACGGCGGCGACGCCGATCGTGTTCTCGTCGACCAGCGGCTCCACGTCCTCGGGGCCGATCGTGTACTTGCCGGGCCGCAGCGGCACGATCCGCGGCTCGACGTCGAAGTAGCGGCAGAACTTCTCCCAGACCACGTGCACGTCGCCGCCGAAGATCAGGTTCGGCTTGTCGACGGGAAGCGAAGCGGCTTCGCGGCGCTGCTTCCATTTCCACTTCAGCGAGAGGGCGCCGAGCATGATCGCCTCCGAGGAGCCCTGGGTGCGGGCACCGGTGGTCTCGCCGGGCGCGTGGTAGAGGTCGGCGAGCATGCGGATGCAGCGTTTCTCGATCTCGGCCGAGATCGGGTACTCGGCATGGTCGATGAAGTTGCGGTAGAGGTTCTCGGCGATCAGCCGCTGCGCCTCCGGCTCCATCCAGGTGGTGACGAAGGTGGCCAGGTTGCGGTTCGGGTCGCCCTCCAGCGCCAGTTCCTCGTCGACCAGGCGCATCGCGTCGAGCGCGGACATGCCTCCGTCGGGGAAGTCCTTGGCGGGGGCGTCCTCGGTGAGGAAGCGATTCCCGTAGAGCATGGCGGCGTCGTTGTCACTGGAGGATTTGTTCATGCGGCCCACCCTACGGGGCGGCGCGGTAAGGTGCCAATCGGTTGGATCGAAAAATTTTTCTTCGACGAAAGGGTCCGGTGTGAGTACGGAAGAGCTGAACGAGTTGGGCCCGATCGACTACGTCCTGGTCGAGTGGCAGGGCAAGCAGCCGACCGGCGAGGCGCTGCCGCACCTGGTCGACCTGGTCGACCGCGGCTTGATCAGGATCCTCGACCTCGCCTTCATCGCCAAGGCCGAGGACGGCTCCGTGGCGGCGGTCGAGATCGCCGACCTCGGCGACGCCGTGGCCGAGGTCGCGGTCTTCGAGGGAGCCTCCTCCGGCCTGATCTCCGAGCAGGACCACGCGGAGGCCGGGAACGCCCTGGAGCCCGGCACCTCGGCCGCCCTGCTGGTCTACGAGAACACCTGGGCCGCGCCCTTCGCCGCCGCCGTCCGCCGTTCCGGCGCCCAACTGGTCGCCAGCGGCCGCATCCCCGTCCAAGACGTCATCGCCGCCCTCGACGCGGCCGAGTAGAAGGAGCCACCATGCCCGGACTGCTTAGAGGAGTCGCCCGCACCGCCGTCATCGCCGGCACCGCCACCACGGTCAGCAACCGCGTCTCGCGGCGCCAGGGTCAGCGCTGGGCGCAGCAGGAAGAACAGCAGCAGCCAGCCGCTCCGGCGCCCGCCGCGGCACCAGCTCCGGCCGCCGAGGTATCGGTGATCGACCAGCTGAAGCAGCTCGGCGAGCTGAAAAGCCAGGGCATCCTCACCGAGGAGGAGTTCGCCGCCCAGAAGGCAAAGCTGCTCGGCTGAGCCGCGGCAGGAGGGCGCGAAGACGATGACCGCGCCGGTGCATTACGAGCTCGAGGGCCGGATCGCGACGATCGTCCTCGACGACGGCAAGGTCAACGCGCTCTCGATCCCGACGCTGGAGGCGCTGCACGCGGCCTTCGACCAGGCCGAGGCGGACGAGGCGGTCGTCCTCCTGACCGGCCGCGAGAAGTACCTCTCGGCCGGCTTCGACCTCAAGGTCTTCCAGGAGCAGCCGGAGCGGATCGTCGAGATGCTGACGCTCGGGGCCACCCTCTGCGAGCGCCTCCTCTCCTTCCCGACGCCGGTCCTCGCCGCCTGCAGCGGCCACGCGATCGCCGCCGGCTCCTTCCTGCTGCTCGCCGCCGACCTGCGGATCGGCGTCGACGGCCCCTTCAAGATCGGCCTCAACGAGGTCCAGATCGGGCTGACGATGCCCCTTTTCGTGGTCGAGCTGGCGCGCCAGCGCCTCTCCCCCGCCGAGTTCAACCGCGCCCTCGTCAACGCGACCATGTACGCGCCGGCCGAAGCGGCTGCCGCCGGCTTCCTCGACCGCGTCGTCCCCGCCGCGGAGCTCGATGCCGCCGCCGCCGAGGCCGCCGCGCAGCTGGCGACGCTCGACCCGGCGGCCCACAAGGCGACGAAGCTGCGGGTCCGCGAGGGGGCACTGCTCGCGGTCCGAGCCGGGATCGACAAGGAGCTGCGGGCAAACCAGGGTGGGGGAAGCGTCGAGTGAACGTCCGCATCACCCACATCGGCGGACCGACCGCGCTGATCGAGATCGGCGAGTGGCGGTTGTTGACCGACCCCACCTTCGACCCCGCCGGCGGCGACTACAAGTTCGGCTTGGGCACCGGTTCGCACAAGACCACCGGGCCGGCGATCGCGGCCGGGGAGGTCGGGCGGATCGACGCCGTCCTGCTCAGCCACGACCACCACGACGACAACCTCGACCCCGCCGGCCGGGAGCTGCTGCCCGGCGCCGGCACGGTCCTCACCACGGTCGCGGGCGCCAAGCGCCTCGGCGGCAACGCCCGCGGGTTGGCGCCCTGGGCGACGACCGCGCTGGAGGCGCCGGGGCGGCCGCGGATCGAGATCACCGCCACCCCCTGCCGCCACGGCCCGCCGCTGAGCCGCCCGCTGGTCGGCGACGTCGTCGGCTTCTCGCTGCGCTGGGAGGGCCAGGAACAGGGCGAACTCTGGATCTCCGGCGACACCGTCCTCTACCCCGGCGTCCGCGAGGTCGCCGACCGGCTCAAGATCGGTACCGCGATCGTCCACCTCGGCGGCGTCCAGTTCCCGATCTCCGGCCCGCTTCACTACACGATGACCGCGGCGCAGGCGGTCGAGCTCTGCGGCCTGATCAAGCCCCATACCGTGATCCCGATCCACTACGAGGGCTGGAAGCACTTCCGCCAGGGCCGCGGTGAAGTCGAGCGCGAGTTCGCCGCCGCCCCGTCGCAGTTCCAAGCGAGCGTCCGCTGGCTGCCGCTCGGCGCGCCGGCCGAAGTCGACGTCTAAAGCGCCTTAGTTAGACGCGGGGTCTTGCTCCGCGACCGTCAGCTCGGCGGTCGGGTTGGCTTCGAGGCGCGCATCGGGAATCGTCTCGCCGCTGCGGGTCGAGAGGCCGTAGGTGCCGGCGGCGAGGCGCTCTTCGGCGCGCTCGACCGCGGCCAGGCGGTCCTTCAGGTCCTGGGCGCGGCCGGCGTCGAACTCGTCCTGGTAGAGCCCCTCGGAGTTGAAGTCGCCCGGCTCGCGCCGCTCGTCCCCCTCCTCCGGCCCACTCCGCGCCAGCGCGGCGACCTCGCCCTCGATCCGCTCGCGCTCAGCGGCCAGCAGCTCGCGTGCTTTCGCCTCGTCCATGCGGACACCGTAGCGAGCCATGAGGACTTGCTGTCGCCATAGCCCCCACAAGTCCTCAAGTTTGGCGCGCGAAGGCGGGGATTTGGAGCCGCGTGCGGACGGCGCTATCCTGTTCGAAGACTAACTACAGAAAGTGGACTTGGACATGGCTTATCTCCTGATCCCACTGGACGACGCGATCGTCTTCCCCACCGTCACCGCCACCCTTCCCATCGACGTCGGCGACGAGGACAAGGTCTTCCTGCTTCCGCGCAGCGACGGCGAGTTCGCCCGCACCGGCGTCGTCGCCGAGGTGGTCGAGCGCGGCAGCTCCCGCGGCGGCGCCCCGGTCGCGACCGTGCTCGGCCTCCACCGCGGGCTGGCCGGCGTCGCCGTCGCCGGTGAGGACGACCCCGACTCGCTGCACATCGAGGTCCAGGAGTTCCATGACGGACATCCAGAAGACGAGCGGGCGCGCGAGCTCGCCCGCGAGTACCGCGCCGTGGTCGAGGAGATCCTCGAGCTGCGCGGCGACGACGGGCGCATCGCCGCCTTCCTGCGCTCGGTCGAGGAGCCGGGCGCGCTGGCCGACACCAGCGGCTTCAGCCCCGACCTCACTTTCGAGCAGAAGCTGCGCCTGCTCGACACGATCGACGTCAGCGAGCGGCTCGAGGTCGCGGTCGAGCTGCAGCGCGAGCGGCTGGCCGAGCTGCAGGTGCGCAGCAAGATCCGCGACGACGTCGAGTCCGGCGCCCAACAGCAGCAGCGCGAGTACTTCCTGCGCAAACAGATGGAGTCGATCCGCAAAGAGCTGGGCGAGGACGAGGCCGACCTGATCGGCGAGTACGAGCGCAAGATCGCCGAGGCGGGGATGCCAGAGGCCGTGAACGAGCAGGCCGAGAAAGAGCTGCGCCGGCTCGAGCGCCAGGGCGAGCAGTCGCCCGAGTCCTCGATGATCCGCAGCTACCTCGACTGGCTGATCGCGGTGCCGTGGTCCAAGCGCTCCGACGAGAAGCTCGACCCGGTCCACACCCGTGAGGTGCTCGACGCCGACCACGCCGGCCTCGAGGACGTGAAGCGGCGGATCACCGAGTTCATCGCCGTCCGCAAGCTGCGCCAGGAGCGCGGCAAGGATGAGGACGACGCCCGCGCCAACGGCGCGATCCTGACCCTGGTCGGGCCGCCCGGAACCGGCAAGACCTCGATCGGCGAGTCGGTCGCCCGCGCCCTCGGGCGCGAGTTCGTCCGCATCAGCCTCGGCGGCGTCCACGACGAGGCCGAGATCCGCGGCCACCGCCGCACCTACATCGGCTCGATGCCGGGACGGATCGTCCGCGCTCTGCGCGACGCGAAGACGATGAACCCGGTGATCCTGCTCGACGAGGTCGACAAGGTCGGCGCCGACTGGCGCGGCGACCCCTCAGCGGCATTGCTGGAGGTCCTCGACCCGGCCCAGAACCACTCGTTCCGGGACCACTATCTCGACGTCGAGGTCGACCTCTCAGAGGTCGTCTTCATCGCCACCGCCAACCTCACCGACACGATCCCGGGGCCGCTGCTGGACCGGATGGAGATCATCGCCTTCGACGGCTACACGACCGCCGAGAAGATGGCGATCGCCCGCGGCTACCTGCTGCCGCGGCAGCTGACCCGCAACGGGCTCGAGCCCGACGAGGTCGAGCTCGGCGAGGAGATCCTGCGCAGCGTCGTCACCGAGTACACCCGCGAGGCGGGCGTGCGCCAGCTCGAGCGTGAGCTCGGCAAGCTGCTGCGCGGGGCGGCGACCAAGATCGCCGCCGGCGAGACCGCGGTGCCGATCGCGATCGACGCCGACGCCGTCCACGACTCCCTCGGACGCCAGCGCTTCTTCCAGGAGTCGGTCGAGCGCACGGCGATCCCCGGCGTCTCCACCGGCCTCGCCGTAACCGGCACCGGCGGCGACGTCCTCTTCATCGAGGCGACCGCGATGGCCGGCGACAAGGGCTTGGTCCTGACCGGCCAGCTCGGCGACGTGATGAAGGAGTCGGCGCGGATCGCCCTCTCCTACGTGCGTTCGCACAGCGAGGAGCTCGGCATCGACCCGGCCCGCTTCGACAGCGAGTTCCACCTCCACGTGCCGGCCGGGGCGATCCCCAAGGACGGGCCCAGCGCGGGCACCGCGATGACCACGGCGCTGGTCTCGCTGCTGACCGACCGCCCGGTCAAGCACACGGTCGGGATGACCGGCGAGGTCACCCTGCAGGGACGGGTGCTGCCGATCGGCGGGCTGAAGCAGAAGGTGCTGGCGGCCCACGCGGCCGGGCTGACCGAGGTGATCCTGCCCGAGCGCAACCGCGGCGACCTCGACGAGGTCCCGGAGGAGGTGCGCGAGCAGATGAGCTTCCACCCGGTTATGAGCGTCGGCGAGGTCATCGAACAGGCGCTGGAGCCGGCCGAGAAGGGCGCCGATGTCGCCGCGATGTCGTAACTGCTCACCGGTCCCGACCGAGCTGCGGGCGGCCGCCGGGTTGCTCGAGCGCCGCTGGACGATGGCGACGATCTACGCCTGCTCCAGCGGCGCCGCCCGCTTCAACGAGTTCCGCCAGTCGCTCCCCGGCGTCTCCCCGACGACGCTCTCGGACCGCCTCGAGCAACTGGAGGCGGCGGGGATCGTCGAGCGCACGCTCGTCGCCGGCCGTCCCCCCCACACCGAGTACACGCTGACCGAGCGCGGCCTGCGCGTGGCGCAGGCCGTCGCCGGCCTGCTCGAGCACCGCTAGCGCCAGGACCCTCCTAGGCGGTTGGCGGCGCGGGCGGAGGTGGTGGCGGCGGAGGCGGCGGGGGCGGTGGCGAGGAGGAAGGTGGCAATGGATCGGCCGTGGACGGAGCCGGCGCGGGCGGCACCGCTTCGGTGCCGGCGAAGCCCGGCTCGGCGGCGGGCGCCGCGCCCTTGATCGCCCGCAGGCGGAAGAAGAGGACCGAGGCGGCAAGCGCCCCGACCGGCGCCGTGATCGTCGAGGCGATGGCACTGAAGACGATGCGGACGAGCGGCCCATTGGCGATCGCGCCGCCGACCGCGCCGAGTACCCCGCCGACGATGAAGATGATCAGGAAGGTGACGGCGATGACGCCGAAGACCGGCCAGCCGTTGTCGCGGACCAGCTCGCGCGAGCGCCCGAATGCGGCGATCACGCCGCTCTTCTCGACCACGACCACCGGCGCCACCACGGCCCAGATCGTGGCCAGGATCAGACCGGGGACGAGCAGCAGCAGCATCCCGATGCCGATCCCGATGCCGGCCAGGATCCCGACCCCGATCAGGGGCAGGATGAAGGGGCTTGCCGCGCGCAGCAGGTCGCCGGCGGAGGAATCGCGCCGCCCGTCCTGGACGTCGCTGACCAGCTCCACGACCACGCCCTGGTAGAGCGTGCCGGCAATCGTGCTCACCGCCAGCGCGACCGCGAGCATGATCAGGCTGCCGGCGATCAGGCCGTTGACGATCGCGACGACCAGGAACAGCCAGAACGCGATTGGCAGGAGCACTCCCGCCTGGGCGCTGTAGATGGAAAAGACCTCGCTGAGGACACTGCCGACTTCGAGCTTTCTGTTCATGTGGGCAGCTTCGGCACCCGCGCCCGCGACCCTTCAGCGGACGGCGTAGCGAATGTGGGTGACTTCGGGCGTCTGAACGACCTTGACCTGCTCGAGCTCGAGGTCGGAGCCGACGTTCTCGAAGAGGCGCTCTCCACCCCCGAGCAGAATCGGGACGACGTTCAGCTGCAGTTCGTCGAGCAGGCCGGCGGCGAGGTACTGCTGCGCCGCTTCGGCACCACCGCCGAGCCGGACGTCCTTGTCCCCGGCGGCCTCGCGCGCCAGGTCCAGCGCCGCCTCGATTCCGTCGGTGACGAAGTGAAAGCTGGTCCCGTCCTCCATCTCCAGCGACTCCCGCTCGTGGTGGGTGAGAACGAAGACCGGTACGTGGAATGGCGGGTCCTCTCCCCACCACCCGCGCCAGGACTCCTCCCACTCTCCGGGCCCGCCGCCGAACATGCCGCGACCCATGATCACGGCGCCGATGTTCTCCAGCGCTTCCGCGACCACCTCGTCGCTGGCGTTGACCTCGCCGGGACCGTGGCCGTGGGATCGGCGCCAGGAGTCGAGTTTCAGCACCCACTCGTGCAGGCCCTCGCCCCCCTCGCCGAGCGGGTCTTGCTCGCTCTGGTTGGGACCGGCGACGTAGCCGTCGACCGAGATCGAGATTTCGAAGCGAAGCTGCGACATTGCGCGAGCCTAGCGCCGAACCGCGCCCGCGTCGCGGCGCCGTTCCCACCAACCCCAGGCCGCCATCACGCCGCCCGCGTAGAGCCAGCCGAGCAGCACGTCGAAGAAGTAGTGCTCACCGGTGGCCATCAGGGTCACGCCCATCGCCAGCGGATAGAGCGCCAGCAGCGGCCGCAGTGCCGGCCGCACCCGGCCCCAGAGGAACATCGCGACCAATGCGGTGAAGGCAGCGTGCAGCGAGGGCACGGCGGCGACCAGGTTGACATTGGCCTGGCCCTCGGAGAACAACCCCGCGGTCCCCACCCCGAGCACTTCCCAGCCCGAGGCCGTGGTCCGGTGGACGCCGTCGAGCAGGCCCATCTCACCGGCCATCCATGGCGGCGCCGCCGGGAAGGCGATGTAGGTGGCGAGGCCGGCGAGGGCGAGTGAGATCAAGCGCTTGGTGAAGCGCAGGAACTCGAGCCGGTCACGCGCCCAGAGCACCCCGGCGAGGGCGAAGGGAACGATGAAGTAGGAGGTGTAGACGAGGGTGAAGACGACGTCCCACCACTCGGCTGCCGGTGTGTACAGCCGCGCCTGGATCCATTCGGTCGGGACCTGGCCGAAGAACACGGTGCGGTCGAAGTCGATCATCGGGTGGACGTGGGCGCCGATCCCGAGCGAGTCGGCGACGCCGCGGGTGAAGTCGTAGGCGCAGAGCACCGCGACGATCGGCAGCCAGTCGAGGGCCAGCTGCAGGATCTGCCGCGGCGGCCGGCCGATCGAGACGCAGGCGAGGGCGCCGCAGGTCCAGGCAATCACCAGCTCGCGCTGGACCGGGATCCCGTAGGCGGCGCTCCACGCCCCCAGCGCGACGAAGTAGAGCCCGAGCGCCCCGCGCCGTACCCATGTCCAGTGGGCGAAACGAAAATCGGCAGCCGGTTCGGCCCCCACCTGTGCGAACTCGGTCGTTGACACGGCGCAAATTTACGTCTCTTTCACATCGCACCGCGTGCATCCCGGCAGATTCGGCCGGAGTTTCGGCCCAGGAGGTGGTGAAACGCCAGCAGCAGGGGATCAGCCCGGGGTATCGATCCAACGGACGATCAGTCCGTCGCGCAACTCGTGAAAGGCCGGGGGCGCCGGTGGCGGATCGGCGGACAAGCGGGCGATCACCGCTTCCGCGCCGTACAGATGCTCCTCCAGCGCCGTCGTCCAATGGACCTCGGGATCGAGCAGCCGCTCCAAACGCGACCAGTCGCGACGCTCGATCGTGGCGAGGACGTTGCCCACCGCTGGAACCTGCTCCGCCATGTCCCGTCCCCCCTATCGCGGTCCGTCGGTATGCACGAACAGCACCGGGCCGTCGAGCCGGCCCCCCGCGCGCAGCGCCAGCAACCCGGCCATCGCCTTCGCGGTGTAGACGGGGTCGAGCGGGCGCCCCTCCTCGGCGGCGAGCCTGGCGGCGCCTGTCGCGGCCTCGGTGGGATGGCCATAGCCCGCCCCGATCTGGTCGCGGGTCAGGTCGAGCATGCCCGGCTCGAGCCGGAGCTCGCCGAGCTGCGCCCCGCGGCGCTCCAGCAGCGCGGCGGTACGCCGCGCGAGGCGGGCGAGCACCGGCGGGTCGAGGCGAAGCTGGTCGTTGACCACGACCCCGACGACGCGGGTGCGCAGGCCGGCGAGCTGGAAGCCGAGCGCCAGGCCGGCCGCGGTGCCGCCGGTGCCGACCGGGACGACGACGTGCGCCGGCTCAGGCAGCGCGCCGCCCTCGACCTGGGCGGCGATCTCCAAAGCCGCCTCCACGTAGCCCAGTGCCCCCACCGGCGAGGAGCCGCCGGCCGGCAGCAGGTAGGGCGGGCGACCGGCGCGGACGTTGCGGGCGAGCAGCCACGGCAGCATCGCCACGGTGCGCGCCTTCGTGTGGGTGCGGTAGAGGCGCGCGCCCGAGGCTTCGAGCCGGGCGAGCTGGGCCCTGACGTGAGCGTCGACAGGCTGGTCGAGGAGCGCGAGCGCGGTCTCGAGTCCCTGTTCGCGGGCGTAGAGCGCGGTCGCCAACCCCCAGTTAGTGCCGAGACCGCCGAAGGTGAGGATCGAGCGCCGGCCGCGGCGCCGTGCATCGGGAATCAGCCACTCGAGCTTGCGCACCTTGTTCCCGCCCCAGCCGCCCGAACCGAAGGTGCCGTCTTCCTTCACCCAGATACCGAGACCGGCCACCTCACGAACGGGCGTCGGACGCTCGGACAGGGCGAGATGAGGGAGGGTCTCGACCAAGGCCGGATAGCGCTCATGTAGCCACGGGGCCAAACGGCGAACATAGCGCCTGTGCCGACGACCGCCGCCCTCACCACCCGCGACCTCTCGAAGCGCTACGACAGGACGACCGCGCTCGACGCCGTCGATCTCGAGGTCGCGGCGGGAGAGCTCGTCGGCCTGCTCGGTCCCAACGGGGCGGGCAAGTCGACCCTGGTGAAGATCGCCTGCGGCCTGGTCCGGGCGACGGCGGGGACAGCCGAGATCGCCGGGGCGCCGGCCGGCAGCCGGGCGGCCCGAGCGTCCACCGGCTACCTCGCCGACGAGGGCGGGAGCCGGATGGAGGCAATGAGCAAGGCGTGGTCCGCCGCGGTGCTGGCGCTGGCGTTCCGGCGGCGCGACCTCTGACGAGTTGCGCTTTTGGGTCGCGGGAGGACCCCAAGGCGCAACTCGACGGCGTCAGAGCACCGCGACCTCGGTGCGGGGCCCGCGGCGCCCGAGCGGATCGGCGATCTCGACCAGGTACGCGGTTCCCGCCGGCGCCACAACCGGGTCGGTGACCACGTAGCTGCCGTCCGGTTGGCGGGCCGCGGCCGCCGGGAAGCTGCCGACGGCTCCGCTCTCGACCGCGGAACCGGGCGGCACGCGCCGGTAGACGTCGAGTGCGTAGTCGCCGTCCGGGCCGCCCTCGAGCGGCTCGTCGGCGCCGAACGTCACCTCGACGCCGCCGGCGACCGCGACGGCAGCTCCCGGCGACGCGGCTCCGGGAGCCGGCGGCAGCACCCGCATCGACGCCGGGGCGCTCGCCTGGCTCCAGGCGCCCGGCCGCTCGCTCCCCGGCTCGGGAGGGCCCTGGACTTCCGCCCTCCAGGTGTAGGTGAACCACGGCGCCAGGCGCAGGGTCGGCGCCCAGGGCGCGGCTCCCGCGTCGGCCAGGCGCGCCGGCCAGGTCGCGGGGGTGGCGACGGCGACGATCGGCATCCCCAGCGCGTCGGCGCCACTGACGCGGCTGCGCCGCAGCCGCACCCTCACCGCGTCGACGGAGCCGGCCGGGACCGAGACGGCGACCACTGCCCGCGCCGGATCGGCGGGGTCGGGGGTTACGGTCAGCGACGGGACCGGCGGCGGCGGCGTGTTCGGCACGCCGCGCAGCAGCAGCGTGCAAGCGCCGAACGGCGCCTCGGCCCCGAGCTCCCCGACCGGGACGACGCGGTAGACGGCAAGCACTCCCAGCGACCCCGACAGCTCGTGCTCGTAGGCCATCCGGCCCCCGTTTGAGCGCAGCGGCGTCGCGGTCAGCAGCTCGAAGCAGGAACGGTCGAACAGGCCCGGGTTGGCGCGCAGGACGGCAGCCCGATCCGGCGCGGTGCGGGCGGCGGCGAGCTGGGCCCGAGCGGCGTCCGCCGCCGCGCCGGAGAGCGAGTCGAGTCGGTGGCGCAGGGTGGTCTCGTCGGAGTGGTAGACGCGGTAGGCGGTCGGCGCCGGCGCGCCCGGCCACTCCAGCCGCACCCGCGAGCGCCCCAGCGCATCGGGCCGGGAGCCGTAGGCGAGCGTGTTCGGCAGCGTTAGCGCGACCGGGCCGCGGGGGTCAGCCGCCTGCGCCCGGGTCGGTGGGCTCTGCGCCGAGGCCCGCCCCGCTTCGTCGACCCAGACGCCGCTGACGATCAGCCAGCGCTGCTCGGCCGGCGCCAGCGGCGGCACCGCGAGCGTCGCCAGCAGCGGCTGCGGCTCGCCTGCTGCCGGGGCGCCGCCGCGCTCGGCGGCGACGCTCGCGGAAACAGGCGAGCCGCCGCCGACCTCGGCGCTCAGCTCCAGCCGTTGCAGCGGCAGCCCGCCCGGGGGCAGGTCGGGGTCGCGCGGCTGCACGCAGCGCACCTCGAGCATCCCGGCCTCGCCCGGCTCGGTCGGTGGCGCGAACTCGGCCTCCAGCACCGGCACCGGCACCGCGGGGCGCGTTCCCGCCGCGACCGAGCCGTACCCCCACTCGCTCCAGCGCCCGAACCAGTCCGACTGCGCGACCCGGTATTCGCTGCCCTCGGCCGGCGCCCCGCGGTCGTAGACCTCGCCCTGCCCGGGGCCCGAGGCCGCCGCCGCGGTGGCGATCTCGGCCAGGGTCCCGCAGACGATCGGGATCGCCCGGTTCGGCCCGGTCTCGAAGAGCTCGGGCAGGCGTGGGTTCAGCCCCTCGACCCCGAACGTTTCGCGCGCCAGGGCGATCCCCGCCCCGGGCCGCAGGCCGGCGAGGGAGAGGGCGACGTGGCGGCGGGCGGCGGGCGGCACCTCGGGCACCCAGCCGAGGTCCTCCGAGCCGCTGACGACCGGCGGGGCCGGTTGCGGGGCCCTGGCGCCGACGATCAGCGCGGCCGCGGTCCAGAGGTCGGCGAACCTGCCGTCGCGGCCTTCCATCACCAGGTCGGGCAGTTCCAGCGGGAAGTAGGCGGGTTTGTCGGGCGCGCCGCCGGCGAGCCAGGCCAGTCGCTGTCCCAGCACCGCCGGCTGCAGCGAAAAGCCGCCGCGGACCACGTAGAGGACGACGTCGCCCTCGTTTCCCGGCAGTTCTTCGTCGTGCTCGACGAGGCCGAGCAGGCGCCCGACGCCGGGGTCCAGCGCGGCCTGCAGCAGCGCTGCCAGCGGCGGCACCTCGACCGTGGCGTCGGTCTTGGTGCCGCTCAGAGCCTCGGGCGGCATGCGCAACCGCTGCGGCGGCGCCGAGGTGTCGTTGAGCAGGAGCTCGAGCATCGGGCCCAGCCGCTGTTCCCAGAGGAAGGAGACGCGTTCGAAGTCTTCGCCGGGTTCGAGGCCGGCGGTCGCGGTCGGCCCGGAGGCATCCGGCTGGTCGTGCAGGCCGGCCAGCGGCGCGGCCCCGCGCAGCACCCGCGCTTCGGCCTCCCCGATCGCGTTTTCGACGCCGCGGTACCGCTTGCCGCCGTCGACCGGCAGCGCCAGCTTCCAGGCGCCCTCGACCTCGCCGGGATCGATGCGACCGATGCGCAGGATCCGCACCCCCTCGATCACCCCGCGCCCGCTGACCAGCAGCCGGTCCATGCCGGTGGCGCAGACCTGCCACGGAGCGGCCGTGGCGTCGGCGACGGTGGCCGGGCCCAACAGCCCGGAGACGAGCGCGTCGACCCGGGCCTCGCCCTCCTCGGCGCTGAGCCCGACCGCGGCCCACACCACCGGGTCGCCCGGCCGCGAGGGCAGCCAACCCGTGACCGGCCCGGTTTCCTCGAGGTCGATCGGGAGGAAGCGCCGCTCGCCCGCCGAGTCGGTCCAGACGACGTCCTCCTCGCTCCCCAGCTCGGCCCCCTGTCCCAGCACCATCCGGGCGACCAGCAGCGGCGCCGCCGGCAGGCCCAGCTCCAGGCTCGGCAGCACCCGCAGGTGCGCCCCGGGCCGCAGCTGTTCGTCGCCGGCGGCGTCGGTCGCCTGCGCGCTCAGCAGCCAGGTGGGGGCGAGCCGGCTCATCCGACCTCCCGCCGGATCGTGCCCGGCCCACCCGGCAGCTGCGCGGCGCCGACGGCGGTGCGCCCGCGCAGATCGTCGACGAGCCGCACCTCGAGGGCGTCCCCGGCGGCGGGGGCGAACGGCGCCGCCGGCGCCAGCAGCACGCGGGTGCCGCTGGCGGTGCTGCGCAGATGCGCGAGGGGGACGCCGCCGACGCCCCCGGCGACCGCGATCCGGTCGCGCCGCGCGATCGGCTCCGGCGCCTCCAGCAGCACGCCGGCCAGGCCCCAATCGGCCCGCCCGGGGTCGGGCGGAACCCAGAGCGTCGTCGTCCGCGGCGCCGCCGCGAGCGGCCAGGGGTCGAGGCCGAGCGCCTCGAGCGCGGCGTCGAAGCCGGCGTCCTCGTAGCGCCGCTCCGTCAGCCCCGGCCACCCGTCGAGCAGCAGGTCCGGCGGCTCGCCGGCGGGCGTGCCGGCGCCGAGGCCGAGCTCCGCCAGCAGCTGGTCGACGTCGCGGTAGCGGGAGGTGCGGAAGTGGAAGCGGGAGACGACCCGGTCGGCCCCGCCCCCGGACGGGTGGGCGACGAGCATGAGGTCGTAGGCGGTATTCGGCTTCAGCCCCGCGCGCACCTCGGCGGCGAGGCCGCCGAGGCTGGTGTTGGGGACGCAGGGGGAGGCGGCGATCTCGCCGACGACGTGGGTCTCGACCGGCCGCAGGACGCCGTCGTCGATCCAGGAGACGAGCTCGACCGCGTCGACCGCGTTGGGCGGGTGCGTTTCCGCGTACTGGCTGCCCGGGGCGACGTCGGTCGGGCGCACCTCCACCCGCGCCTCGTAGCCGTAGGCGCGCAGCAGCGCCGGCAGGTAGTCGACTGAGAAGGTGACGCGGATCGGGTCGTCCAGCAGGTGCGGCAACGGCCCCGTCGGCCTGGCCCCGGTCACGTAACGGGCGGCGCCACGGGGGTCGAAGGTCTCCTCGCCGATCAGGTCGACCGGGGTCGAGGGCGCCGCCGGCGCCGTCGCGAAGCCGAAGACGTCGGTGCCGCCGGCGACCCAGCCGTTGGGGTCGGGCGGGCCCGGGCCCGGGGACCCCTTTCCCGCTTCCCAGGCCTGCCACTCCCAGCTCACCGCGACCCGGTAAGCCTTGCCCGGGGCCAGCAGCGGCCGCGGCGGCGGGCCGAGCAGGGTCAGCGGCAGCGGTCCGTGGCCTTTCACCACCCCGCGGCCGCTGCCGACAACGCCCGAGGCGTGGGCGGTCAGCGCCGCGAGCAGGTCAATGCGGTGGCGCTCGGCGCGGTGGCGCTCCCACGCCTCCTGCCAGCGGACCCCGCAGGAGCTGACCACGGTGACGTGCCGTCCGGGCGCGGCCGCCACCCGGACCCCCGCCCACGGCCCCGCCGAGGGCGCTTCGTAGCGCACCTGCCGGCACTCGCGGCCACCGCGTTCCGACGGCTCCCAGCGCTCCTCGCCGCCGTCGACGTGGAGGCCGACGACCTCCGGCGGGTCGGCTTCGCGCCGCTCCGGCTCCCAGCCCAGCAGCTCGCTGCCGGCCCCGATCGGGTCGGGCATGCAGACGCGGCCGAGGAAGGCACCGCCTTCGGCGACGACGAGGACGGCGGCGATGCCGGGGGCACGCACCGTCGCCTCGAAGGAGTCCCCGGGCGAGGTCTCGTTGGCGATCTCGACCCCCTCGGCGTCGAAGCCCACGAGTTCCGCCGAGCCGTGGTCGACGAAGCCGACCGTGACCGCCCCGACCGGGGCCGGCAGCGTGATCAGCAGCCCTTCTTCCGGCATCCGCAGCGACCACTCTTCGCTGTAGAGCTCTTCGACCTGCAGCCGCTCGCCGGAGCGCGCGGAGAGCTCGAGCCCTTCCCAGCGCGCGATTCCATCTTCGCCGGTGATCCGTTCGAGCTCTTCGGCATCCAGCGACTTCAGCTGCAGGCAGCCCCAGCTCAGATCGGGGGGCCCGAACTTCCCCTCCTCGATCCGCACCGGGCACACCTCGAGCAGCAAGGAGGCGTCCTCGAGCGGCGGGTCATAGGTCCCGCGCAATCCCAGCGCCCCGAGCGCCTGGCCGCCCCGGACCAACCCGGCGAGGCGCCAGCCGGAGTCGAGCTCGCGCCCGCTCGGCAATTCGACGGGCCGCTCCAACCGCACCACGCCCGCGGGCGCCACGGCGACGCCGGCGGTGCTTGCCGCGGCCGTCACCTGGTCCCAGGGGACGTCCCCCGGCTGCGCGGTGCGCAGGCGCAGCGGCGCCCGTCCGTCTTCGGCGGCTTCTTCGTCGGCCTCGGACAGGATCGCGGCGCCGGCGCCCGCCGGGCGGCCGAACTGGCCCGCCGCGCAGATCGCCCGCCGCCGCTGGACCAGTTCGCACAGTTCCGAGATCGGCCCGGCGGGGTCGGCCGGCGACCCCGCCGGCTCGGTCAGCGGCAGCAGCCCGGTCCAGGGCTCCCACGAGAGCAGGGCGAGGTCGCGCGACTCGCTGCCGGCGGCGGAGAGCAGGTGCGAGGGGGCCGTGGTCGAGCGCACGCCCGGCCACCACCAGGCGCTGTCGAACTTCACCCCGGCGGGCGGGTGGAAGGGCGAGCCGTCCTCCGCCTCCAGCCGCACCGAGGTGATCCGGAAGGCGTGCTTGAGATTCTGCGAGCCGCTCCAGACAGGCCCCGGCATCGGCGTGCCGATGCGGAAGTCGCCCTGGACCGAGCCGGAGTCGACCGTGTGGGCGAAGTGGATCACCGGAACCGCGTCGGGCCAGACCCGCGGCCGCGCCCCGCCGCCGCCGGGAGTCGCCTTCGCGGTCGCGTAGCCGAGCCGGCTGACCAGGTCGACCCCCGAGACCGGGCTCGGTGGCGGCCCGGCGCCGCCGAGAGTCGCCGCGATGTCGATCCCGACGCAGCCCTCGATCGAGAAGAAGAAGAGGTCGACCTCGCCGCAGAACTTGCCGTGCAGGTCGGTCGCCTGGCCGTCGGTCAGCAGCTTCAGCTCGCCGCGGGCGGAGATGCTGAGGACGACCAGGTCGAGCGAGCCGCGCACCCAGATGCCGGCGGCGAGCCGCAGCGGGCTGGTGCCGAAGCCGGCCAGGATCATCGCCGAGGCCTCGAGCCGGATCGGCCCCGCCGACCACTTGATTTCCCAGCCGGCGCCGAAGCCGATCGCGAAGCCGTCGAAGGCGAAGTCCGGCTTCCCCATCAGCCCCGGGGAGATTCCCTTGCCGTGGATCATCACGAAGGCCCAGACGCGCTGGGCGAGGATGTCGGGCAGCAGCGTCATCGTCGCCGGCGCCCCGGCGCGGCCGGGCTGGCCGTCGGTGCCGACGTGCAGCCAGGATGCCGTCGGGTCCGCATATGGGAACCAGGCGCCCACCGGCAGGTCGAGCTCGAGCAGGCCAGGCAGCTCGTAGTGGCCACGCAGCGCAATCGCCACCCCCTCCTCGCCGATCACCACCAGCCCGACGATCGAGAGCCCGAACCCCGGCTTGTCGGCGCGGTCGACCGGCACCGGCGCCGTTTCCGCCAGCGCCTTGGCGATGACGCCGAAGATCACCGCCGGCCGCGGGAACTCCACCGTCAGCATGCCGAGGGCGTGGAAGGTGAAGCCGGCGTCGGGCACGGTGCCGACCACGGCGCCGAGGCCGAGCGCGTGCTGCCCGTGCTCGGGCCGGTACTTCGGCGCCGGCTTGGCCAGCCAGGCGAGCTCGCGCTCGACCGGATCGGGGTTGGCCGCGTCGAGGTCGCGGCGGCCGTTGGTGACGAAGCGCCCGAGGATCCCGAAGAGGCCGAGCCCGGAGTTGGCGAACGGGATCGGGGCCGGGAAGCGGGCGCCGATCGTCAGCTCGACGAAGCCGTCGTTCCCCAGCGCCAGGTCGGCGAGGGCGGCCAGCTTCAGCGGCACCACGTCGACCTGGAGGCCGGCGTGAACGGTGCCGCCGCCGACGTCGAGCGCGCCCTCGCCGCGCAGGGCGGGTACGTCGACGGCGGCGCGCAGGCCGCGCAGCTCCAGGCCCTCGATGCCGCCGGCGCCGAAGACGATGCGGACGGTCGCGTTCGAGAGCTTGACGACGCCGAGATCGGCGGCCAGGGCGAGGTCGACCTCGAGCCAGCCGCTGCCGGCGCCGGAGCGCACTCCCAGCACCCGCAGCAGGTCGTCGAGTGGCTGGCCGAGCCGCCAGCTGCCAGGGTCGACGACCTCCGGGACCGTCTCGCCGACGATCAGCCCGACCCCGTCGTACCAGTGCGCGGCTGCGGTGTCGACCTCGACCCCGACACCGCGATAGCGCAGCTTCATCGGTCGCCCGGGCCGGGTCGAGACCTGGAGCGGCAGGCCGGGCGCGGCCACCTGAACGTGCAGCTCGACCGTGTAGTCGACGGTCAGTCGGGTGCGGGAGCCGGGGCCCGCTTCGCCCCGCAGCAGCTGGTCGATCTCAAGCCCGGTCACGACCGTCCTGCTGTCGCCTGCCAGCAGCAGACTGGCGGCGGCGCCGAGCGCCGCGATCAGGGCCCCGACCAGGGCCGCGTCGCCACCGCTCGGGTTGGCGGCGGTGCCGACCACCGCGGGCGCCAGCCCCAAACCGCCGGCCAGCGGCGCGCTCTTGACGGCGGCGATCCCGTCCGGGCCGCCGTCGACGTCGAGCGCGAGCGTGAACTCGTCGGAGCCGGCGGTGCGATCGTGGCCCCAGGCGCCGCGCAGCACCCAGGTCGGCGGCGGCGCGCCGGGCGGATCGCCGGGCCGGACGACCGCGGCGCTGCCACCGCCGGGAAGCCCTACCTCGGTGCCGGGCCAGCGCACGACCAGCTCCGCCCGGGTCGGGACTGCCTCGGCGAGGCCGCGCGCGTTGGCGTCGCTCCACTCGACCTCGACCCGCGCCTGCGCCCGCGAGGCGCCGCCCGGCGGCACCGGGAACTCGGCGAAGGCGGTTCCCTCGACCCCGAGCGGATCGCCGAGGAAGACGTCGCTGACCCCGACCGAGACGTCTCCGGCCAATGGCGCGCCCGGCGGCAGGAAGAAGGTCGCCCGCCGCAGCGCCAGGCCCCGCCAGGCGGCCGGCTTCGGCGCCGGGCTCGCGCTTGCGGAGTCGTCATAGACGAGTTCCGCGACCGTGAAGCCGAAGTCGGAAGCGCCGACGAAGAAGCTCGGCGGGTCGAAGGCGAGGCCGGCGACCGTGTCCGGGGGCCCGAAGGGGTCGCTCTCGTCGAGCGCGTCGATCAGGCCGGCCCGGGGCGTCGCCCCGGCCGCGGAGGAGATCCGCAGCACCCCGCGCCCGACGATCCGCACCGCGCCCGCGGCCGGGTCGGCGACCAGGGTCGGGGGCTCGCCTTCCACCCCCTCCTCGCGGGCCGGCCGCAGGCCGGGGACGGTCAGCTCCAGCGGATCGAGGTCGAGGTCGACCGCCCAGCGCGTCACCGCGCCGCCGCCAGGGCGCTCGATCGCCACCTGCGCCGGCAGGCCGGCGCTCAGGCCCGGGGCCCGCAGCGGCAGGTCGTTCAGCGCCGGCAGGCCGTGTTCGGCGAGCGGCACCACGGTCGCCCGCAGGACCTCGACGTCGCCGTGCTGCGCCGTCGTCGCATCCTCGAGGCCGAGCGCTTCCAACTGCCGCTCGAGCTCGCCGGGCAGGAGGTCGACGACGAGGCCGTCCCGCAGCGCCGCGAGCAGGTGCGCGCTCATCGGCGCCACCGTTTCGGGCGGGCCCGGCTAGAGGACCGGCGTGATGCCAAGCGCTCGCTCGACGTTCCGCATCTTGCTGGCGACGGCGCGTTTGCCGTCGACGGAGAACGCTTCCCCTTCGCCACGGCCATAGAGGAGGCCGACGGCGGTCGCCGAGCCGGCATCGAGAATCACCGCGCCGGAGTCCCCGGGTTCGGCGAAGATCCCGCTCGGATTGGCGGCCGTGGCCTGGCCGATGATCACGATCTGCTCGGCGAGGTAGTGGTTGGGGCCCCCGGGCTTCCAGTAACACGCTTTGTGGGCGTCGATCACGATGCCTTCGGTGACCCGGCTCACGAACCCGCGCTTGCGCACCAGCTGGCCGACGGAGGGCAGTTCGGAGGCGGTGATCGCTTCGACCATGTCGGTGCCGGGCTGCTGGCCGGCGATCGCGGTCGAGAGGTCGCGGCCTTTGCCTTCCCACTGCAGGGCGAAGATCGAGGCCTCGACGTCGGCCACTTCGGCGCCGCCGACGAGCGGGACCGGCCGCGGGAACTCAGCCCGGACGACCTCGCCGACGCTGTCGCCGAGCGCGATCGTCCCGGTCAGGTTCGGTTCCCGCGGCTGCCAGACGATGCCCGGAAACCCTTCGCCGGGGCCGCCGACCACGTGGTAGCTGGAGAGGCCGAAGTAGTTCGGTTCTTCTTCGTCTTCGCGCACTTCCTTCACGATCGCCCCGAAAGTCCCGGCGCCGAAGTAGGGCTGGGCGATGCGGATCCCGCCCCTCAGTTCGCTGTAGCGGTCGGGGTCGGGCGCCACGCAGGGCCCGTCGGTCATCTGCACGAAGCAGACCGCCACCCCACCGACTTCGGTCGGCGCCTCTTCGGGCACCGCGTTCGCGTCTTCGACGTAGATGCGGACGGCGAGATCTTCTTCGTAGACCTCCCCTTCCTCCTCCCACATCCCGATCCCGACCCCGGTTACTCCGGGCAGGTCCATGATCGCCGCCTGCGCCAGCTCCTTCGCCGCGATCAGTTCTTCCGGGACTTCCATCGTGGTCTTCTACCTGAGATCGTCTGTGTGGTCAATCGAACTGCACCCAAATACCCCTAGGCGTCGACAAATGACAGGAGAGCCGCGATGAGGCCATTCCCCGATCCCAAGGAAGACCCGCTGCTGCCGAACGCGGAACTGCAGCAGGCCTTCGACGAAGCGATGGCGTCCTCGCCGCAGCCGCCGCGGTCGGCGCCGATCGTGATCGTCGCGATCGACCCGAACGGGCCGCCCCACGCCGTCGCCGGCCAGCGCGGGGCCGAGGTCCACTACTCGGCCAGCCTGCTCAAGGTCGCCGCCATGTACGCGGCCTTCGAGCTGCGCTCGGCGGCGAGCGAACTGCTCGCCGAACTCGAATTCGAAGGCGAAGAAGTCGCCCCCGTCCTGGCGGCGGAATTCGACGGCGCGATCGAAGAAACCCGCGTCCCCCAGCTCGCCTCGCTGGCAACCAAATTCCTGCTGCCGAAATACGACCAGATGTTCAGCTTCGAACCGGCCACCGCCACCCTCGACTTCTCCCAGAGCTTCAAGGACCACCTGTTCGGCGCGATCGCCCTCGGCAAGAACGACCACGCCGCCGAGTGCATCCACGGCGTCGGCTTCGGCTACCTGACGCAGGCGCTGGCCGAAGCGGGCTTCCTCGACCCCCTCGCGACCGCCAGTCCCGCCACCGCCGACGGCATCTGGCTCTGCGGCGACTTCTCCTTCGGCTACCCGCCGCAGCGCATCCCCTGCGTCAACGACACCCCCGTCGCCCAGGCCACCTCCGCCAACCAGATGGCGAGGCTGCTCACCCTGATGCTCGACGGCAGCCTCGTCGGCGACGGCGTCGGCGACGAAGCGATGCGGGGCCTGCTCGAAGAAGCCTTCGTCAACCACCTCTTCTGGCTCGAGGCCGACCCCACCATCCACTTCACGACCCAGGCGACCAAGATCGGCGAAGGCGCGGTCAACAGCGGGCCGCCCTTGGTCGCCTCCGAGGCTCTGGTCATCGAGGAGACCTCGACCGGCCGCACCTTCGTCGTCGTCTTCCAGAACCTCCGCCTCGCCCAGAAACCGGCCTCCGTCTTCGCCGTCGCCCGCGTCGTCGACCAGACGATCGCGGCGTTCCCGGTCACCTGAGCCTCGGCTCAGCCGGCGCCGACGTACTCCGCCAGGTGCTCGCCCGTGAGGGTGGAGCGAGCGGCGACGAGGTCGACCGGTGTGCCCTCGAAGACAACCTTGCCGCCGTCATGGCCGGCGCCGGGGCCGAGGTCGACGATCCAGTCGGCGTGCGCCATCACCGCCTGGTGGTGCTCGACGACGATCACCGACTTGCCGGAGTCGACCAGGCGATCGAGCAGGCCGAGCAGCTGCTCGACGTCGGCCAGGTGGAGGCCGGAGGTAGGCTCGTCGAGGACGTAGACGTCACCCTTCTCGGCCATCTGGGTGGCCAGCTTCAACCGCTGTCGCTCGCCGCCCGAGAGCGTCGTCAGCGGCTGGCCGATGGTGAGGTAGCCGAGCCCGACGTCGGCGAGCCGCGCGAGGATCCTGTGCGCGGCCGGGATGCCCGAATCGCCTTCGCCGAAGAACTCCTCCGCCTCGGTCACCGACATCGCCAGCACCTCGCTGATGTCGAGCCCGCCGAATTTGTACTCGAGCACCTCGGCCTGGAACCGCTTCCCCTCGCACTCCTCGCATTGCGTGGCGACCCCGGCCATCATCGCCAGGTCGGTGTAGATGACGCCGGCGCCGTTGCAGTTGGGGCAGGCGCCGTCGGAGTTGGCGCTGAACAGTCCCGGTTTGACGCCGTTGGCCTTCGCGAACGCCTTGCGGATCGGGTCGAGCAGCTTCGTGTACGTCGCAGGGTTGCTCCGCCGCGAACCGCGGATCGCCCCCTGGTCGACCGTCACCACCCCGTCCCGGCCGGATACCGAGCCGTTGATCAGCGAGCTCTTGCCCGAACCCGCGACCCCGGTGACGACGACCAGGACCCCGAGCGGGATGTCGACGTCGACATCCCGCAGGTTGTGGATGCCGGCGCCGCGCACCTCCAGCGCCTCCGCGGACGTCCGCACCGAAGGCTTCAGGGAGGCGCGATCGTCGAGGTGCCGCCCGGTCAGCGTCTCGCAGGCCCGCAGGTCCTCGACGCTGCCCTCGAACACAACCTCGCCGCCGGCGGCGCCTGCACCCGGGCCGAGGTCGACGACGTGGTCGGCGATCGCGATCGCCTCCGGCTTGTGCTCGACCACCAGCACCGTGTTGCCCTTGTCGCGCAGCCGCAGCAGCAGCTCGTTCATCCGCTGGATGTCGTGCGGGTGCAGCCCGATCGTCGGCTCGTCGAAGACGTAGGTGACGTCGGTCAGCGAGGAGCCGAGCTGGCGGATCATCTTGGTCCGCTGGGCCTCGCCGCCCGAGAGCGTGCCCGATGCCCGGTCGAGCGAGAGGTAGCCCAGCCCGATCTCCACGAACGAGTCGAGGGTCTCCCCCAGCGCCTCCAGCAATGGCGCCACCGACGGCTGCTCGAGGTCGCGAACCCACTCGGCCAGGTCGCTGATCTGCATCGCGCAGAGGTCGGCGATGCTCTTCTTCTCGATCTTCGACGATCTGGTCACCTCGCTGAGCCGGGTGCCGTCGCACTCGGGGCAGGCGGTGAAGGTGACCGCCTGGTCCACGAACCTGCGGATGTGCGGCTGCATCGCCTCGCGGTCCTTGGCGAGGAACGACTTCCGGATCGTCGGGATCAACCCCGCGTAGGTGAGGTTGATGCCCTCGACCTCGATCCTGGTCGGCTCCTTGTAGAGGAGGGCAGCGCGTTCCGCCTTGGTGAACTTCTTGATCGGTTTGTCCGGATCGAAGAAGCCGCAGCCCCTGAGGATGCGTCCCTGCCAGCCGGCCATGCTGTAGCCGGGAATCGTCAGCGCGTCCTCGTTGAGCGACTTGCCGTCGTCGTAGAGCGCCGCCAGGTCGAAGTCGGTCACCTCCCCCCGGCCCTCGCAGTGCGGGCACATGCCGCCGGTGCGGCTGAAGTTCACGCGCTCGGACTTCCCGTCGCCTTTCTTGATCATCCCCGACGCCTGGACCGAGGTCACGTTGAAGGAGAACGCCTGCGGGGAACCGATATTCGGCTTGCCGAGCCGGCTGAAGAGGATCCGCAGCATCGCGTTGGCATCGGTGGCGGTGCCGACCGTGGAGCGGGCATCGGAGCCCATCCGCTCCTGGTCGACGATGATCGCGGTCGTCAACCCGTCGAGCACGTCGACCTCGGGCCGCGCCAGGGTCGGCATGAAGCCCTGGACGAAAGCGCTGTAGGTCTCGTTGATCAGCCGCTGCGACTCCGCGGCGATCGTCCCGAAGACCAGCGAGCTCTTGCCCGAGCCGGAGACGCCGGTGAACGCCGTCAGCCGGCGCTTCGGGATCTCGACGCTGACGTCCTTGAGGTTGTTGACCCGGGCGCCGTGCACGCGGATCAGGTCGTGGCCGTCGGCGGCAGGCACCGCCGCGGCCGTCTTCTTCGCTTTCCCGCTCAAGCCGCGTTCAGGTCGACGGCAGCGCGCACCAGCGCTTTCAGTGCCTGCTCGTCGATCTCGTCGCCCTCGTGCCAATCGATCGCGCGCCTGACGTTGCCGTCGAGGCTGGAGTTGAAGAGCCCCGCGGGGTCGTCCAGCGAGGCCCCCTTGGCGAACGTCACCTTGACGTGCTCCTTGTAGGTCTCGCCGGTGCAGATCATCCCGTCGTGGTACCAGGTCGGCACGCCCCGCCATTTCCACTCCTCGACCACGTCCGGCTCGGCCTCCTTGATGACGCCGCGGATCCGGGCCAGCATCTCGCCGCGCCAGTCCCCGAGCTCCTCGATCCGCTCGTCGATGAGCCGAGCGGGAGGCTTTGCGTCGTTCATGGGCGTCTCGCTTTCTAGGCCGGCGGCTGGTCGATGCGGATCATGTTCCCGGAAGGGTCGCGCACGGCACAGTCCCGCGTCCCCCACGGTTGGTCGGTCGGCTCCTGCACGATCTCGGCCTCCGCGGCGACCAGGCGGTCGAAGGTCGCGTCGAGGTCGTCGGTGTGGAAGTGGACGCCGTTGAGGGCGCCCTTGGCGACGAGGGCGGCGACCGCCTTGCCATCGGCGGGGCTGCCGTTCAGGTAGTTGGTGAGGACCACCGCGACGCCGGGTTGGGAGTCGGAGCCGACGGTGAGCCAGCGGAATTTCTCTTTGCTGACGTCGTTGCGCAGCTCGAGGCCGAGCGTGTCGCGGTAGAAGCTCAGCGCGAGGTCGGGGTCATGGACGATTACGAAGCATTGGGAGAGAGTTAGGTTCATGGCCGCGATGCTAGGGGGCCGGCGACCCTGCGGTTTGTCCATTCCTGCTTAGCTTGCGACTGGGGCGGGTGAGGTCCCTGGCGATGCACCCCGGCACCTCCGCGAGCGCCCCGTGGTCGCGGGCCCGGTAGGCCGACGGCGTCTCCCCGACCAGTTGCGTGAAGCGGGCGCTGAAGGAGCCGAGCGACGTGCACCCGACCTCCATGCAGGCCTCGGTCACCGAGGTGTCCCCGCGCCGCAGCAGCGCCTTCGCCCGCTCGATCCGTCGCGTCATCAGGTATCCGTAAGGGGTCTCCCCGTAGGCCGCCCGGAACTGCCGCGAGAAGTGCGCGCTCGACATCAGCGCCGCCCGGGCAAGCGCCTCGACGTCGAGCGGGCGCGCGTACTCGCGGTCGATCAGATCGCGGGCGCGGCGCAGGTGCGCGAGGTTGGCGAGCTCCTCTGACGTCACGCCGCGAGCGTAGCGCCGCGCCGGCACGAGCGAGAAAGCACGCAGACTGGCCAGCCAGCCAGTACGATCCGCGGCAGTGGCCGACGAGACCGAGACGAAAACGCCCAAGCGCGACGTCGAGAAGGAGATGGTGCTCGAGCGCGAGCATTGGGTCGAGGGCCCGCCGCAGGCGCTCTTCGAGGAGATGCGCGCGCGGTGCCCGGTCCACTGGACCCCGGAAGTCACCGAGGTCCCGGCCGCGGCGGGCTTCTGGTCGGTGACCAAAGCCGACGACGTGCACGCGGTCAGCCGCGACTGGGAGACCTATTCCTCCGAACTCGGCGGCGTCGTAGTGATCGACGAGGTCTTCCCGATCGAGCTCGCGCGGGCGATGTTCATCGGCATGGACCCGCCCAAGCACGACCGCCTCAAGGCCCTGTTCCAGGCCGGGTTCACGCCGAAGCGGATCGCCGCCCACGAGGAGGAGATCAGGAAGATCGTCGTCGGCGTCCTCGATCGGCTCGAGGGACGCGACGCCTGCGACCTGGTCACGGACGTCGCCCAGCCCGCGGTCTCCCGGGTGATCGGCAGCTTCATGGGCATCCCCGAGGAGGACGACGCGGCCTGGGCCGAGCTGATGAATTCCGCCCTCGCCGCCAGCGACCCCGACTACAGCCCCGACGGGATCGACAACATCGAAGAGACGATCCAGAAGGCGATCGCCCAGGTCTTCGCCCGCTGCGGGACGATGATCGCCGAGCGTCGCGAGAACCCGACCGACGACCTCACCAGCGTCCTCGTCCACGCCGACGTCGAAGGCCAGAAGCTCGAGGAGCACGAGATCGTGATGGGCTTCTTCCTCCTCGTCGCCGCCGGCAACGACAGCACCAAGGCGACGTACTGCAGCGGCATGCGGGCATTGCTCGAAGACCCGGAGCAACTGGCGCTCGTCCGCAACGATCCCTCGCTGGTACCCGGCGTGGTCGAGGAGTCGCTGCGGATGTTCCCGGCCTTCGCCCACTTCCGCCGCACCGCGACCAAAGACACGGTCCTCAACGGCAAGGAGATCAAGAAGGGCGAGAAGGTGGTCATGTGGTACGCCTCGTCCAATCGCGACGAGAGCCGTTACGAGAACCCCGACCGCTTCGACGTCCTCCGCAACCCCGAGCACCAGGCCTTCGGTGCCGGCGGGCGCCACTTCTGCCTCGGCACCGCCCTCGCCCGCCTCGAGCTGAAGATCCTCTTCGAGGAGACCCTCGCCCGCTTCCCCGAGATCTCGCTCGCGGGCAAGCCTGGCTTCGTCGAGTCGGCCTTTCTCAACCAGCTGAAAACGCTCCCAGTCGAGTTCCGGGGCGCCAACCCGAAGTAAAGGGAGACGCCCCCGGACTGGATCCGAGGGCGCCTCCTGGGACTGATCCTCAGCCGGCCACCATGCTGAGCGGCTTCGTGACGGCCGGGACGGTGCCGGCCGGTTTGACCGCAAAGCCCGAGATATTGGTCGTCGACGGAGCGCACCCGCCGTTCGTTTTCTGGCTCGCGGCTTTGAATTTCACCACGGAGCCGAACATCTGGTACATGACCGACCCGGGCGTCGGCGAGGACTCGGGGATCACCGCGCTCTGGATCGGCAACCCGAGGCCGGACGCGAAAGGCGCGCCCGAGCAGGTGGCGTCCTGGTAGTACAGCGTCGTCAGCAGCGAGACCGCCGCCGTCGTCGTCGGATCGTTGTCATACAGGATGATCAGGCCGTTGGGCAGCAGCACCATCGGGTACACGCCCGAGTAGAAACCGGCGGCCGGGCCGACCACTCTTCCCGCCGCGTCGACGAAGTTGAACTGGCCGGCGGGGCCCGTGGCGCCGGCGGCGCCCTGAGGACCAGCCGGGCCCGTTGCTCCGCGCGGGCCCTCGGCCCCAGTTTTGACGAGTTCGCCCCGGAATTTTTTGGTCAGCTTTTTCCCGCTGATGGAGCCGTTTGCCAGCTCGCGCGAGCCGATCGTCTGCGGCGCCAGGTCACTGCCCGTGATCAGATCCTTGGCGACGGCTGGGCCGCCGACCACCACGAACGCCGCCGCACTGACGGCGAGCGCCACAAGCGCCAGCCGTTTTCCTTCTCTGCGCATCTCCAGCTCCTTTTTCGCGAATCGCCACTCGATGTGGATACCCATCGCAGTTTGTCAAGGACCCCAGGCAAGAACACGGCCCCTTCCCCCCCCCTCAGCTGGTCCCGACTGCCGGTTCTGCGGCTGGTCCCGCGGAACGATGTCGAATCCGCGCATTCCCGCTCGTCGCCTGGGTAGAGGGCTCAAAAGGATCCCCGAAGACCGAAGGAGAATCGAGATGGGAAAGCTGATCGCGACTACCCAGGCCACCGTCGACGGCGTCATCGACCCGGTCGGGGAGTGGGTGCAGCCGGATGGGGACCACGGCACCTACTCGTTCGAGCGCCAGGCGAAATCCAGCGGGCTGGTGCTGGGCCGCAAGACCTACGAGGGGCTGGCCGGATACTGGCCGAGCCAGTCGGGCAAGTGGGCGGACATGGTCAACTCGCTGCCGAAGTACGTCGGGTCCAACTCCCTTTCCGGCGAGCTCGAGTGGAACGCGACCCTGCTCGAAGGGGAGCTGGAGGACTCGATCCCGAAGCTGAAGGACGAGGTCGACGGCGACCTCTTCGTGCACGGCAGCGGCGAGTTCGCCTACGCCCTCGCCGAGAAGGGCCTGGTCGACGAGTTCGAGGTCTACCTCAACCCGATCGTCTGGGGCGAGGGGAACGTCCACGTACTCGGCGACCGGGGAACCATCCGGTTGCAGCTCGCCGACGTCAAGCGGTTCGACTCCGGAGTGGTCCTCCTCACCTACCTCCCGGCATGATCGAACCAGTGACTCTCCCCGAGGGATTTACCTGCGGTAGGTGGGGCCGGTGGTCGCCACCGGCCCCCCTGCTTCGGCTTCAGCGCCGGTTTCATGCGTCGAATCGACGACCCCTGAATCCAGATATGCGGTCTTGCGGATGGTGAGGCCGGCCGGCAGTCCCTTCGAGAAGGGGTCTTGCCGGCGGTCGCCGAGGGATGAGCGTTCGGCGAGCATCTCCGAGGTATGGGGGTCGAAGATGAATTCGTTGAGACTTCCGGTCGTCCGGTCGACGGTTCGAATCGCATAGCCCGGGCGACCGAGGAAATCGGTCGCGGCGGTGTCCACTCCGATGCCCGGCAGTTCGGCCAGAGCGTTGAACGCGGCGGCCCGCAACTGCGGCCTCATCGGGTTTCCTTCGGTGAGGATGTTGAAGAGCTGGGCGATCGTTTGTTCGGGGTCGAGCCGCTGCGCGGAGGGGTACATGAGATTGAATCCGTGCAGCTCGATCTGGTTGCTTTCGACGGCGAGCCGGAGGGCTTCGGGCTCGGTCGGAAGTTGGGACGTGTCGGGAAAGCGGAAACCCTCCATCGGCGAGGTTTCGATGTCGACCACGCCTCGGCGCAGCTCGAGCGCGTGCCTGAAGGCGAGCGGGTACTTGCGCTGGTATTCAGGATCGAAGGGGGACGGGAGTCGTGATCCCCCTGCCTCCCAGCGACGCTGTTCCTCGTCGGTCAGGAACTGGGGCGTGCCCGCGACCTGACGGATGCGCCCGGACCCGTCCGAGGCGGTCCACGCTTCCTGCGTCGTCGGCATCAGCGCGGCGAATGCACCCGGCCGGGTCATCAACCCGCCCATCATTCCCGCGCCACCGGGGATCCAGCTCTGCAGTTCGAGCCGCTCGGACTTCCGGTAGTAGAACTGCCCGGGTCCGGGCAGCGGCGACGACGCCGACCCATCCGGGGAGGCGGCCACCGCGGCGGTCTCGTGCAAGATCTCCGCAGCGGCCGGCTGGGCGGTCGGTCCGGAGCCGAGAACCAGGACCCCGGCGACGGCGGCGGCGACGGCGGTCGCGCCGGCAAACGAGAGGAGACGACGGCGACGGGAGAAGAGGCCGCGGCAGCGAGCTGGGATCGCGGCGACGCCCGCAGCCGGGACCGGGTCGAAGCGTGCCTCGAGCGCCCGCCAGGCAGCGACGCGAGCCGTGGGGTTCTGCTTCACGCGCTCGGCACGGAAGCTCCGCATTGCGGTCAGCTCGTCCATCACTTACCTCCAGGGGTCGGGGTTGCGGGGAGTGGGTCGGCGGTTGGAAGTGGGAGGGCGCTCTGCAGCCGCCCGCGAGCACGAGAGAGGCGGGACTTGACGGTGCCGAGGGGGATCGCGAGGGCATCGGCGATCTCGGTCTGACTCAGTTCCGCCCAGACGAGCAGGCAGAGCACGTCGGACTCCTCCGTGGGGAGGTCGGCCAGCGCCCCGGCGAGCAGGCTGCGCATCCGCTCGGCATCGACCCGGGCCTCGACGCCGTCGATCCCCGCCCCGTTCTCCGGCCTCATCGCCGCGAGCGTCCGCAGTTCGACGAGCTCGTGGCGGCGGTGGTTGTGCGCCAGGTTGGTCGCGATCCCAAACAGCCAGGGACGGGACTCCGAGCGGCTGCGGTCGAAGCGGGAGCGGCCGTCGAAGGCAACGAGAAAGGTCTGTGCGGCGAGCTCGTCCGCCAGGTTCGCGTCGAGCCGGCGCTGCAGGTAGCCGTGGACGGCGTCGTAGTGGCGCTCGAAGATGACGCCGAAGGCGCTCGGGTCTACGAGGGAGGCGCGGATCGCTTCGCTGTCGTTTTGGCTCTCGCCCATCTACCCGTTCTTGTAGGAGCTCCGGAAGACGGTTCGCGACGCCGCACGAATCAACTTCGGAGCGAGCGGGCGATGGTGGTTGCCTGGCTGAGGCTGAACTCGCCCTCGATCCGGACCAACACCGACCCCCGCTGGATCAGCAAGGTATTGGCGGCCAGCCGCACTCGGCCGATTCGGAAGATCGGTTGCGAGTCGCGGTAGTAGAAGCCATGGAGGCGGCGGAAGAAGCCGTGCAGTCCTTCCAGCCAGACGGCGAGGTGACCGTCGATTCGTAGGCGCTCGGCCTGAGCCCCCGGCGGCATCAGCTTGCCGAAGGTGCCGGGAGCGAGGTTCCCGTTGACCTCGTTGACCAGGAGCCCGACCCCGGTGTATTTGGACTCCGGCAAGCCAGCGCGTGGAGCGTAGGTGAGCGAGAGTTCCCCGCCCGGCGGGGCGAAACGCTCCTGCGGCAGCGCGACGAAGATGCCGTTCGGCTCCCCTAGCTGGGCCGGCAGCAGGGGTCGAAAGCCCAGGGAGTCAGTGGCGGACTCGAGCGTCGTCGGCTCGCCCAGAACATCGTGAAAATGGGCCTCGACCCCATCGGGCAGAGCGGGTACCCGCTCGACGGTCACGCCGCGTATGCCGACCAGATCGAGCAGGGCGTGGCGCGCCGTCGGGACGGCAGCCACCACAGCGCCGGCAAGAAGCAAGAGGAGGGCCGCCGCGAGAACCGCCACGCGCGCGGTCCTCGGGCGCCAGGGGGCGCCCCGGCGCCGGGCATCGTCGGCTTCCCGCAATCGCGTCGCGACGGTCGGGGCCATCGGCGGGGTCGGCGGGTAGGCGAGGTGGGTGCCCACCTGCATCAGTTCGCGCTCGAGCTCAGTCATCGTTCTCCATCTCCGTTCGCAGCCGGGCGAGGGCACGGCTGAGTCGCGACTTCACGGTCCCCCGGCGGCACCCGAGCGACGCCGCCATCTCCGCCTCGGAGAGATCGAGGAAGTAGCGGTAGGCGACGATCAGCCGGTCGCGCTCCTCGAGGCCTCCGAGGGCAGCGATCAGCCGCTCGCGTCCCTCCGCTCCAAGCAGCTCCTGCTCGGGCGAGGCGACCTCCTCGCCGCCCCGGATCTCCTCAATGGCCCGTACCGCGAGCCGCTCCCGCCTTGCCTCCGCGACCCGGCGGTTGCGAGCCTCGTTGGCGACGATTCGCAGCAGCCAGGGCCGGAAGGGCGCCCCATCGCGGAACCGTCCCAGCGAGCGGTAGGCCTTGAAGAAGGCGTCCTGGGCGGCCTCCTCGGCGTCGGCCGAGGATCTGGTGATCAGCCAGGCGACCCGGAAAGCGGTGGCCTGATGCTGGACGACGATCTCTTCATAGGCCGAGAGGTCTCCATCCTTCGCCTTCGCGAGGAGGATCGCTTCCCCTGGTGCCTGCTCGACCACGCTATGAGCTTCTACAACGCGGGGCGGCGATCGGTTCCACCGGGATCGGGAACCAACTGACCGGGACACTTGTAGGAGGGGTGAGATCCCACGATTGGAGGTAGAAGATGGAACGCCGATTGATTTCCTTTTGCGTCGCCGCCCTTGCGGTCGCCGCTCTGTTCGCCGCATCGGCGCAGGCGAGTGTTGGAGTCACGGCGGCCAGTCGCGGCGGTGGCGCGCCAGGGGACGAGATCGCGCTGACGCTCGAGTGCGGCTTCTGCTTCCCGCCGTGCAAGGGACCCAAGGGAGAACGGCATCCCGCCGGGTTCGAGCGCGGGCCCTGCATGCTCGGCACCGATGGCGCCGAGCCGCCGGAGTCCTTTGGGATCTCGCTGGTGCCGCTCGACAAAGTGCCCGGTCCGCATCCCTGCGGGCCAAACGCGCTCTGCATGCCCCAGTTCTCCGCACCGCCGCGGCGGGCGCCGTTCACCTACCTCGGGCTGGCGGTTCCCCCGCCTCGGGGCAACAACCCCGAACACGGCGCTCCACCCCGCTACCTCCTCGGGTTCGAGGTCCCCGACCTCCCCCCCGGCCTCTACGCCTACGTCATCTACTGCGATGCCTGCGAGAAAGGCAAGGGCGGGAGCCTGATCGTCAGCCCGGGATCACGCCTCTGGCAGCTGCGTGTAACCGCCGGCCGACCGTCGGCGACGATCCGCGGGCGCACCGGGGCGTAACGCTGCGGTCCCTGCCGGACATGTAGGGGTGATGACCCGAAACGCGACCGCCGAGGAGGCACTGCCGCGCGAGCTCGCCGAGGCGCGCTTCTCGCGCCTCTACCGCGATCACGAGCGCGAGATCCTGCGCTACGCGCTGCGACGGAGCGCTGAGCCGCAGGACGCCGCCGACGTCGTCGCCGAGACCTTCCTGGTCGCCTGGCGCCGCCTCGGCGAGGTTCCGGCCGACGGAGAGGCACGCCTCTGGCTCTACGCGACCGCGCGGCGGGTGCTCGCCAACCACCAGCGCGGCAGCAATCGGCGCACCCGCCTGGCCGAGCGCTTGCGGGAGGAGCTGCGGCGGCAACTCCCGTTGCAGCCTGGCTCCGATCGCCCGGTGCTCGACGCGCTCGCCGGCATGGCCGACGCGGACCGCGAACTGCTGATGCTGGTCGGGATGGAGGAACTCAGCCCGAGCGAGGCGGCGCGAGTGCTCGAGATCTCGGCGATGGCGGCCCGCACGCGACTTCACCGGGCGCGGCGGCGCCTGCGGGCGCGCCTCACCGATGAGTCGGAGCAGAAGCCGCCGCGGAACGAGATCGAGATGGGAGAGGCACGATGAGGGCTCACGAGATCGACCGGCAACTGCGCGATGCGGACCGCTTCTCGGCCCGGGAGATGGAGCAGCTCGAGCTGGGGCCGGCGACGGCGGCGCTCGCCGAGGCGATCCTCGCCGAGCCCGCGACAACTGCTGCGACGGAAACGGCGGCGCCCGCCTGGCCCACCGGTAAGCCCCGGCGCGGCCTGCTCGGGGCAGCCGGCCTCGCCGCCGCCGCGATCACCGCGGTAGCCATCGTCCTCATCGGCGGCGGCCCCTCCGAGTCGCCCTCCCGCGCCTACGGTTCCGCGCTCGTCCGCTTCGCCGAGTCGACGCCGCTGCTGCTGCTCGAAGGCCCGGACTGGCGGGTCCAGAACGTCACCCAGTACAAGAGCCGCGAAGGCCTCGAAGGCTCGATGGAATTCGTCACCGGGTTGCCGATTCCCTACGAATCGGTCCGGATCTCCGGCTCCCCGACCGAGCAGCGCGAGTCGGGGATGTTTCCGCCCGCGTTGCGCCAGCGCCGGGTCGAGCTTTTCTGGAGCCGCCGCAGCCTCGACCGCGAAGTCGAGAGGGTCCGCACGATGCTCCATCCGCACGGCCGGCAGGTGGTCGAGCTACCGGTCCTGGAGACGACCGCCACGGTCGACACCCGGGCCGAGTTCTACGTCAACCAGGGCGGCCCCGGCAACCGGCAGATGATCGCGCTGTGGTCCGAAGGCGGCTTCACGCTCGAGCTGAACGCCGCGGTCCCCGACCTCGGCGCCTTCGAAGAACGCCTCGGCTGGCTGGCAAAGGTGGATGCTGAGACCTGGCTCGATGCGATGCCGGAGAAGGTCGTCAAAGCCGCCGACCACGATGCGACGGTGCGCGAAATGCTGCAGGGCATCCCCGTGCCCCCCACCTTCGATCCTTCCCGCGTCGTCGACGAAGGCCTGACGACGGACCTCTACCAGGTCGGCGCCGCCGTGACCGGCACCGTCTCCTGCCTCTGGTTCCGCCAGTGGGGCCAGGCCCGCAGGACCGGCGACAGAGCCGCGGCTGCCGAAGCCGAGAAGGCAATGGCCGGCTCCAGGCACTGGCCGATTCTGCGCGAGATGGAAAAGGACGGCGCCTATCCCGACCTGGTCTGGGAACTCGCGGCGGACATGCGGCGCGGCTACTGGGAATACGCCGGGCGCAGACATCCGCTGCTGCCCCACGCGGAAGGCCTCGGCTGCGCCCGCTGGGGAATCCCGGTGCTGCCGTGGAAGCAGAAACGCCAGGACGAACGCGAGGCCGGTGGGAGGGGCTGAGGCCTACCTCCGCTCTCGGAGGCATGCCGTCCATTGCGCATGGCGCCGACGAAGTTCGCCTTCATCGAGGTCGCCACGCCCCAGCGGCAGGTAGTTCGGGGCCCAAGATCCGACCGCGTCATCGGACCGAGCGACGGCCCAAGCGTCCCAAAGGCGCATCTCGCCAACCGCCTGGCCGGTCTCCGCCTCGTAGGCCACAAGGAAATCGTCGGCGATCCGCTCGTCGAACAGGAGGATGAGATCCAGTCGGCACCAGCCCAGGTCGAAGCCACGTGGACCGCGTGCCGCATCCGACCAATCGACGATGCCCGTGAGCCTGCCGTCCCGCCAGACGACGTTGCCCGACCAGTAATCGCAGTGGGTAAGCACCTCCGGGGACGTAACGACCTGCGACCACCGGGAGCGAACCTCCATCGCCAGCGGACCCCCCAACATCTCCTGAGAGCCTCCGCCACGGTCGAACACGCTCGGCAAATCCGCCAGCCGCTCGCTCGGCACCGCGTGCACCGCGGCGAGCGCGCGCCCGAGCTCGCGCGCCCACTCCCCGGGGTCGGTCGGGGTGATGTCGGGCTGGCCGTCCAGCCAGCTGATCAAAGAGGTCGGGTGTTTCGACCAGCGGCCGTCGAGGTCACCGCCGAGCAGCACGGGAGCCAAACCGCCGAGTCCGTCGAGAGCCCGCAATACGTGCTGCTCACGCGAGGGGGCAGGGTCGCCGAGCGGAAACTGGCGGACCACGACGCTGGTCGCGGGATTCTCGGTATCGACCCTCCAGGTGTCCGCGTGCTGGCCGCCTTCGAGGCGCGCGGCACCCTGGACCACGGCTGACGGGCCCGCCAGGCGCCGCACCTCCTCCAGTGCTCCAGCTGAAGGCAGCGCCTCGGATCGAGTCATCGCCGAACTCTAAGTCGACGGCGACGAGATCGTCGTGCTCGAGGATGCGTCTGGCCCTCAGCGAAGGCCGACCCGGAACCGAAAAAGGGCCGGCGAAGGGTCGCGGTTTCCCGCGGCATCGATCGCGGCGATACCGACCGTGTGCCTCCCAACGCCAACCCGGTAGGCCCGCGGGGAGCGGCACGACCTGTATGCGCCGCGGTCGAGCCTGCAGCGAAACACCGTTCCCGGCTCGCCTGCGGTGAAGGTCAAGACGATCCGAGCCTTACCCCCGGCGCCCACCGCGATCGGGCCCGAGGGCCCGCGCACGATCCTGGTCTGCGGCGGGGTGCGGTCGACGGTCGGCAGCGGCTGGATAGGAACGGGGAGCGGCGAGAACGAGGGTGGCGAGGGCCCGCCCGCGGGTGGGGTCGGCTCCGGCGGTGCCGGGGGCGTGGGTTCCGGCGGAGTCGGGTCGGGCGGGTCCGGGTCGGGCGGGGTATCGGGTGGGCGGAAGCTGTTCGGATCGCGTTCTTCGACCGCCTCGCAGCCGGCCGGAGCGGCGTCGGGCCCGTGCTGGACCCGGTCGATCTGCGCCGTGTCGAATCCCGGGCCGCAGTCGATCGTCGGATCGGGATCGGGGCTCGGAGTGCCGGAGTTGGCGAGGATCGAATCGTCGCCGTCGCCGGCGTGGTAGACGTCGCCGCCGAGCCTGCCGAGCAGTTGGTTGGGACCGGAGTCGCCGACCATGACGTCGGCGAGGCTGGTCCCCTCGGTGTCCTCGATCGCGGTCAGCGTGGTCAGAGAGCCGCTCGGACAGCTCGGCGCGCCGCCGGAGCCGACCAGGCCGGCGCTGCCGACGCCCGTGTCGATCGCGACCGCGCTGCCGAAGTTGGCCCAGTTGGCGTTGTCGCGTTCGGGCCCCCCGTCGAGGGTGTCGCCGTCGCAGACGGAGTTCGAGATGAAGAGGTCCTCCCCCGGTCCGGCCTGAAGGCTGTCGTCGCCGCCGTTGTTGGGCACCGCGTCGTCGCCCCCGCCGGCGTCGACGAGGTCGTCTCCCGCGCCGTCGACGTCCGCGTCTTCGGTCGCGCCCGAGGTCAGTTCGTCGCCTCCCTCGCCACCCAGCAGCACGATCGACGTCGTTGCCGGGAAGCCGACCGCGGAGAGCGTGTCCTCGCCGGCGAGCCCGGCCACCAGTACCGAGTCGGGAGGCTCGGCGAGCGGGAAGCTGCCGGCCGGGTTGCCGCTGACGGTCAGCGACACCGCGCCGCCGGAGTAGGAGGCGACCACGGCGTCATCGCCGCTGCTGCCGCCCAGGAAGACGGCCGGGGCCTGGCCCGACTGCGCCGCCATCAGGCCCGCCGAGATCGTCCCGGCCGCCCTCGGAGTGACTTCGGCGCCGGTCGACTCGCATTCCTGGCGCGTCGGAACGATACACCCGTCGCCCTCGGCGCCGCCGTAGGCGACATCGGCGCCACCTCCCCCGTCGATCAGGTCGGCGCCGCCACCGCCGTAGAAGGTCTCGGCGTCCGCGGTGCCGACGATGTAGTCGGCGAACGGCGTCCCGATCACGATCTCGAAGTTGCCGAACGTCGTCTCCGGCGCCAGCGGTTCGTCGACGCCGCCGCCCGAAGGCGCGAGGCCGTTGTTGGCAAAGTCGCTGCCAAGGTCGACGTAGACGCCCCTGCCGACATCCGGCGGGAAGCCGGCGTTGTCGAAGAAGGCGCTCTGGTTGGGGAAGCCGGGAGTTGCGCCGGTCGCGAAGCTGAGGGTGTCGGTTCCGCCTCCCGAGTCTCCGATGCGGTCGATGGTCGCGTCGCCCCGGTCGAGATCGTCGCCCGCTTCGCCGTCCAGGGAGTCGGCCCCGAAACCACCGGAGAGGCGATCCGAGCCTGGCCCGCCGCGCAGGCGGTCGTCGCCGACGCCGCCGTAGAGACGATCGGCTCCTTCACCGCCGAACAGCGAGTCGTTGCCGCGCTGTCCGTAGAGGGTGTCATCGCCGCCTTCGCCGATGACCGTGGTGATGCCGCGCGGAGCCCGGATCGTGTCATCGCAGGGCGTCCCATAGATCGTGTCGCCGACGGTCTGCGGGCCTTCGGCGCAGCTGGGGGCGGCGTCGGCCACGGTTGGCGCCGCGATTGCGAGGGCGCCACTCACGACAAGAGCACTGACCAGCAGGTGGACGGGCGAGCGCCGGGGGGAAGCGAAGAGCACAAACTGAGGGTGGCATAAACGGATGGCCCGAAAGGAGACAATCTTGGCTCGATAAACGGGCTGCCGCCACACCGGGCGGAGTGTCACGCCGACTCCCCCGAGCGGCGCTTGAAGGGACGACCGCCCGGCGTTTGAGCGCTCTCGAGTTAGGCACGGCGTGGCCCGCGAACGCTCGATGCCTGAGATCGGCGACCCGATTCAGGGTTGTCATAGGATCGCGCCGTGCCATTCACGCTCAGGAACCTCAAGGAGGACCTGGAGGACGTCGGGTCCAACTTCGACGGCGCGTCGGACCTGGAGTTCCGCTTGGCGACCCAGGCGCTCGAGCTCGAGAAATCCGGCCTGGGCTACCAGCGCGTCCCACCCGGCTATCGCTTTCCCTATGGCCACACGCACAAGGAGCAGGAGGAGGTGTACGTGGTTCTGCGCGGGAGCGGGCGAATGAAGCTCGACGACGAGATCGTCGAGCTCAGGGAATGGGACGCGGTCCGCGTCCCGCCCGGTACGTGGCGCGGCTACGAGGCCGGGCCGGAGGGCCTCGAGATCTTCGTCATCGGCGCGCCCAATCTCGGCGAGGCTCCGCGCGAAGACGTGGAGGGTCGGCGGGACTGGTGGGACGACTAGTTAGGCAGTCGACGGTTTGCGCGATGCACCCGCCGGCAGATAGCGCTCAGCGAACGGTCGGGACGTAGACGAGCCGCTGCACGCGCCCGTCATAGACCTGCGAGTCGACGACTCCAGGTCGATATCGGGCAGATCGGCAAGGATCGGATCGGTTCCCGACGCTCCGGTTAGGACCGGGAACACGATCAAGTCAAGCCGGTCCACCAGGCCGGCCGCGAGGAGCGCGCGATTCATGGCGATGCTGCCGTGAGAGCGCAGGGGGACGGGCGACTCCGCCTTGAGGCGCGGGACGGCAGCGAGCGCGTCCTCGGCTATCAGCGTTGAGTTCTTCCAGGTCAGCGGCGCCTCCAGCGTCCGCGAGATCGCGATCTTTTGCGCCTCGTTCAGCGGCGAGTGGCTCGGATCGTCCTCCGCCGGGGCGAAGCGCTGGAACAAGCGGTAGGTGTTCGCCCCGAACACCAGCGTCTGGTCTTCGTTGCCTAGACCTGGGCCCGCTGCTCGCGCAACTCGGGGCCGTCCTTGCCCCAGTAAGCCTCCGGCCCCGAACCGAAGCCGTCCAGGGTCATGAACCAGTCCACCGTGTACGTCGCCATCGTCTTTCTCCTCCCGTTGAGAGCGGCGCCTCGCACCTACCCGGGACGACGGCGTTTCAGCCCGAGCGGAGCGACGACGATGGGATCGGGGTGCCAGGTTGGCAATCTCCAGATTCGATGTCGAGAAGCCGTGACCGGCTCCGCTCACCATGTGAAGGCCGCGACAGGCGCGGCCCCCGACGCTAGGAGACCCACAATGCCGAAGTATCTGCTCCTCAAGCACTACAGCGGCGGCCCGGAGCCGCACCACCCCTTCCCGCCGATGGACCAGTGGGCGCCCGAGGACGTGGAGGCGCACATGGCCTTCCTGCGGCAGGTCAAAGCACTGCTGCAGGAGAACGGCGAGTACGTCGACGGGCAGGCGTTGACGCAGGCGCAGACCTGGGTCCGCTACGGCGGCCCGGACGCCGCGCCGGTCACCACCGACGGCCCCCTGCCCGAGACCAGCGACCTCGTGGCGGGCTGGTACATGGTCGACGTCGAGTCGCGCGAGCGGGCGATCGAGATCGCGGCGTACATCTCCTCCGAGCCCGGCCCGGGCGGCGGGCCGCTGTACGAGTGGATCGACGTGCGGGAGGTCATGTCCGGGAAGTCGTCGTCCGAGGACTGAGCGGGTCGTGACCGCCGAGCCGATGTCGGGGTGGGACGAGGGCGCGCTGCGCGCCCTCGTCCCACGGGTGCTCGCGGGCCTGGTCCGGCGGGGCGAGGACTTCGACGCCGCCGAGGACGCGCTCCAGGAGGCGTTGCTGGAGGCATTGCGGGTCTGGCCCGAGCATCCGCCGCGCGACCCGCGCGCGTGGCTGACGACCGTGGCGACCCGGCGGCTGGTCGACGCCCGCCGCAGCGAAGCCGCCCGTCACCGTCGCGAAGAGGAGGCCGAGCCGCGGTCCGAGGCCGCGGCGGAGGAGGTCGGCGACGACACGCTCTTCCTGCTCTTCCGCTGCTGCCACCCGGCACTCGCGCCGGCCTCGCAGGTAGCGCTGACGCTGCGCGCGGTCGGCGGTCTGACGACGCGCGAGATCGCCGACGCCTTCTACGTCCCGGAGGCGACCATGGCGCAGCGGATCAGCCGCGCCAAGCGGACGGTGCGGGGGCGCCGGTTGGACCGGCCCGGCGACCTCGCCGTCGTGCTGCGGGTGCTCTACCTCGTCTACACGACCGGTCACGCGGGCCGGGTCGACCTTGCCCGCGAGGCGATCCGCCTCACCCGCCAGCTCACGCTGGCGACCGCGGAGCCGGAGGCGCGCGGCCTGCTGGCGCTGATGCTGCTCAACCACGCGCGCCTGCCGGCCCGGGTCGACGCCGAGGGCCGCCTCGTCACGCTCGACCGGCAGGATCGCGGCCTCTGGGACAGGCGCGAGATCGCCGAGGGCGTGCGCGTCCTGCAGTCGGCGCTGGCGCTGCGGACGGAGGCGCGGCCGCCGGGCCGGTACCAGCTCGAGGCGGCCATCGCCGCCCTGCACGACGACGCGGCGAGCGCCGAGGAGACCGATTGGCCGCAGATCCTCTCCTGGTATGACGACCTGGTCGCGCTCACCGACGACCCGGTCCGAGACGACCCCGCCGCCGTCCTCGGCCGCGCCGTCGCGGTCGGCCACATCCACGGTGCCGCCGCCGGCCTGCGCGAGAGCGACCGCCTACGCGACGTGCTCGGCGAGCGCCATCGCTGGCACGCCGTCCGCGGTCACCTGCACGAGTTGGACGGCGACCTCCCCGCCGCCGCGGAGGCCTACGCCGAGGCCGCCCGCCGCGCCACGACCGTCGCCGAGCGCGACCACCTGGTCCGCCAGGCGTCGCGGGCGCGGCGGTGAGGCCGCCCCAGAGCCGGAGATTGGCTCCTCACCCCGCCCGCCGGTAGCGGATGTGCGTGGCGAGCGGCGAGTGGAGCACCTCGACCGGCTCGAACCCGAGGGATTCCACTCCGTCGAACAGCCGCTCGCCGGACCCGAGCAGGACGGGGGCCACGTCGAGCGTGAGTTCGTCGATCACTCCCGCGGCGAGCGCCTGACGGACGGTCGAGGCGCCGCCCGCGATGTCGATGCCGTCCTCGCCGGCCAGCTCACGCGCCTGCGCGTAGGCGGCCTCGAAGCCCTGGGTGACGAAATGGAAGCTCGTACCGCCCTCCATCTCGATCGGCTCGCGGGCGTGGTGGGTGAGCACGACGACCGGCGCGTGGTAGGGCGGCTCGGAGCCCCACCATCCATCCCAGTCCTGATCCCACTCGCCGCGGATCGGCCCAAACATGTTGCGGCCCATGACGTAGGCCCCGCGCGGCCGCATGAGCCAGCCTTCGGCGGTCGCGTCGGCGTCGTTCGCGTGCTCGTCGCCGAGGTGCCAGCTATGGACCTTCCTGCCGCCCTTCCCCAGCGGATTCTCCCGGCTTTGGTCCGATCCGGCGACGAAGCCGTCGAGCGAGATCGACATGTGGCAGGTGGTGTCCGGCATCGGGCGTCCTCCAGGTGATCGCGATTTGCAAGCGTCGGCACCGTATCCCGTCGTGCTAACTTACAACCAAATGGTTGTAGATAAGAAGCCGATCCATGACGACGAGGGGGCCACTGACCTGCTGTTCGGGGCGCTGGCCGATCCGATCCGCCGCGACATCCTCCGTTGCGCCCACGAGGGCCGGCTCTCGGTCTCGGCCCTGGCCCGCGAACACCCGATCAGCGTGACGGCAATGCAGAAGCACGTCGCCGTGCTGGAGCGGGCCGAACTGGTGAGCAAGCACCGGGTCGGTCGCGAGTCGATCGTCCACACCCAGACCGACGCCCTCGCGCGTGCCCACGCCGCACTCGATCGTCTCGAGGCGGACTGGCGTGGCCGGATCGAGCGGATGGAGCAGATCCTCGAAACCGACAAAGGAGACAGCTGATGCCCGTCACCGACGTAGACAAGGACATCGACGCCCTGACCATGACGATCACGGCGACGTTCGACGCCGATGCCGAGCGACTCTGGGAGCTGTGGTCGGATCCGCGCCAGCTGGAGCGCTGGTGGAGCCCCCCGTCCCATTCGTCGACCTTCGTCGAGCACGAGCTCACGGTCGGCGCCCGCACTACCTACTTCATGACCGGTCCGGACGGCGAGAAGCACCACGGCTGGTGGCGGATAGAGGAGGTCGAGCCGCCCCACCGGCTGCACATCAAGGACGACGCCGTCAACGACGAGGGCAAGCCGGATGACGGAGGCCCGACGGCGATGACGGTGACGATCGCCGAGACCGGCGATACCGCGACGATGTCGATCCAAACCCACTTCGCTGACCGCGAGTCGATGGAACAGATGATCGAGATGGGGATGGAGCAAGGCATGACCGAAACGCTCAACCAGGTCGACCCCCTCCTCGGCGCCGCGAGGGCGTGACGAACACGCCAGCACGGTTGGCTGGGTTCTACTTGGCTCTGTAGAGCCGTTCAGCTCACCCCAGTTCGCCAGCAGAGGACAAGCGCTTCGCACCCCCAAGATGGGGGCTATTTGTCGACCGTGGAGCCGCAGGTTTTGGGACGCGCCGCGAACTGATGCCCTCCGAACGAGCAGGGCTTGGTGATTCGGATTACGGCCGAAGCCGCCGGGCCACGGAGCCCGGTCACCCCGATTGCCCTCACCTTGAAGACGTGCCTGCCGATCTTGACCGGGTAGCGCTTCGGGGAGCTGCAGCGCCGGTAGGGCCGCTTGTCGAACTTGCAGACGAAGCCGCCGGTCCTGCCGCGGGCGAAGAAGCGGACCAGCACCTTCGCACGATGCTCTTCGATGGCGCGGTTGCTGGGCGGTTTCACGGTCGCGATCTTCGCCCGCGGGCGCTCGGGCCCGCGCTTCTTCGCTTTCGCCTTGGTCGGCGCGGGCGGGTCGGCGAATGGGTCGGTGCTGGTGAAGATCTGCCCACGGGCGCCGGTGACGGCGCAGAGGGTGCGCGAGGCGCAGGCAGCGCCGAAGAGGCCGTTGCCCTCCTGGACGGAGCCGCCCTGCGGAAGTTCGTAGCGGATCAGGTTCACGTAGCTCCAGGCGGAGCTATCGGCGGTGGGATTGGTCGAGGTGAGGACGCTGCCGTTGTCGTCGGTTGCCACGCATTCCGACGCGGATGGGCAGGAGACCCCGGTGATCCGGACCGAACCGCCACCTCCAAATGCCTTCCAGTCTCCGAGCCCGCCCGTCGGGGCGGTGCTGGTGATCAGGCTGCCCGATTTGTTTCCTGTCACGCAGAGGACCGTCGAAACGCAGCCGATCGCCTGCATCCCGCCGGGGCCTGCGGGCGCGCCGACGACGTGCCAGTCGACGGCTTCGCCCTGCGGTTTGGTGGTGAAGGCGATCCCGCCTTCCTGGCCGACCGCAACGCAGAGGTCCGCGCGAGGGCAGGAAATGGCGCCGAAGTTGAACGGTTCGGTCAGTTCGAAGGTGCGCCAGGTCGAGGCGTCCCCCGTTGGGTTCGTCGAGACGAGGACCTTGGCGTAGTTATCGCTCAGGTCCCCGGCGGTGCCGCCGCCCACGTGCCTTTCGGCGACCGCAACGCAGAGGGTGGTTGTCGGGCAGGAGACGCCGACGAGGTGAACGTTGCGGCCTCCCGGTCCGCCGATCTCGACCGATTTCCAGGCCGAAGCCGGCCCGGAGGGATTGGTGGTGCTGTAGACGAAGCCCTTGTTCATCACCGCCACGCAGAGGTGGGTCGAGGGGCAGGAGATCGACTGGATCTGCAGCCCGGAGATCTCCTGGTTCGGCCAGGTGTTCGAGTTCGGCCAGGGCCCTTCGCCGACGAAGACGGGGTCCCACGCGGCCGAGCCGCCGGTCGGATCGGTCGAGGAGGCGATCATGTTGTTGGTCCCGCTGGCCACACACAGCGAGCTCGACGGGCAGGAGACGTTGAGGATGTAGCTTTTCGCGGCCAGGCCGGAAAGCTGCGCCGGCTGCCAGGTCGCCGCTGAGGCTGTTGCGGGCAGGATGAGCCCGAGCAGCAGGCCCCAGACGAGCAGACGCCGGCTTCTAGTCCCCATTTCCATCCTCCCCTGCAACACAAGTCAGGGTACTGAGTAGCTGTGTTGTGACTCAGCGCGGGGTCGGTCAGCGCCTCCTGCTGCCACGCCTCGGCCGGCGGCGCACCATCTCGGGCAGGTCGAGGGTGACGAGCAGCCGCACCCTGCCGCGTCCTGGATTGGCACCTCCGTTTCCGCCCGTCATTTGCGGCGGGGGGAGTCGAGGTTGCCGGACACCTTTTCGCAGGTCTGATGTCCGATCTGAAAGCGCCGGTTGGTCTCGGCGTCCCTTCGCCTCGACTCAGCCTCATCGCCGTGTTCGATCAGGACCTGGGCCGCTTCGTCCCGCAGGCGCCAGAGGAGCTTTCGCAGCTCGTCCGCCGACATGGTCAGCGCGTAGGTCTCACGCGCGTCGTACTCGCTCCAGCCGATGTCCAGCAAGAGCCGGAAGTCTTCGGCGAACTCCTTTCCCATTCGCTCGGCGGCGGCGAAGTTCTTGGTCCGCTCCAGCGCCACCCAGAAGTCCTCGATGCCGCCGAGGTGGTTGCGGACGAGCTCGTAGAGCCCTTCGCGCTGGCCGCGGTAGATGGTGATGTTCGTCTCGGGCATGGCGCCCTCCTCCCGTTGGGGCGCCGAAGAACGACCAGCGATGCACTCCCCGCTCTAAGCAGGGACAGGTAGCTTCTCTCCCGCATCGAAGGCTGTTTCTTCGGTGCCGGGCCCCGGGACGTTCGTGCGTCGCCGGGGCCGCTTTATTTGCGTATGTCGCGGGCGAACGTAGGTGGACCGGAGGCGCCTGGCAAGGCCCTCGCTAGACCTCTCTCAGACCTCGTGTTGCCCCAGGCGTTGCCCCAGCGGCATTTTTGAGGTGTTTTGTCTGCAACTCCAGACAAACAAAAACCCCGCATTTGCGGGGCTTTCGTGAAATGGCGGGGGCAGGATTCGAACCTGCGACCTTCGGGTTATGAGGTTTCTCGGGGGGGTTGACCAGGCTGGTTTTTGGCTTGTTCAAGCGGTCCGAGTTGGTCTGAGTTGACCCCACTTCGCTCAAATTGTGACCCGTTTGTGTACCCGCGCCCTTGCCGCTAGTCGGTCGCCGGAGCTACGCCAGGCTCGTTATCGCTGTCCGCCTCCTCGACCGTCTCGGCGCCGGGTGGAGGACTGGGCTCCTCGGCGGGCGTGCCCAGTTGGAAGGAACTCAAGACGCAGGCGACCTGGAGGAGCAGGGCGGTAGCCGGTTTCTGGACCTTCCCTACGAGGCCGTGCGCGATCTTGTTGCGAAAGTTCAGGCCCAGGGGATCAACGAGGAGAACGACGAAGTAGGCGTGAAGACCGGCGTTGGCGAAGGCAGGGCCGATCGCTCGCAAGAGAGTCCCCAGCGTCTCGACCCCGCCCGGTTCGTTCCCGATCGGCTCCCGGTAGACGGGCACACCGAGGCGCCGAGCGAGACCGCGGATCACCTGCTCGATCCGGGGGACGAGAAGGTGGGCGCTCTCGTCCGGGTACCCATCCCAATACAGCTCGAGGGCTCGGGCCATGCGCTCTGCCGCATCGATGTCGACCAGCTCGCCGGTGAAGAATTCGGTCAGCTCGTCATGGGTTGGCCGCGGAAACGTGTCCGCGATCAGGCTCAGGCCGTCGGCGGCGAAGAGGGCCCAAACCGAAGCCGCGTAGGCTCGCTGTTCGGACATGGCCACCCTCTTGTGCTTCTCCGGGCTGTCGGCGTGGAAGATCGCTCCCGCGCTCTCAGGACCGATGATCGCTTTCGTGACAAGGAACTGGAGCGGCGCCTCGGTCATCAGCTCCTGCACATGAGCCTCAAGGTCGGCCGGCGACCCGCCTGGCGGCGGCTGCACCGTAAGAAATCGCAGCGCGTCCTGCCACGATGCCGCGTCCCTGAAATTGGAGAGGAAGCGCTCGATCTCCTCTTTGGGCATCTCGACCTCGGCCGAAATCTCTTGTAGGTCGAGCTGCTCGGGGTCGAAATCCCCTAGCTCCTTTCGGAGTTCGTCGGCCTCGGTGGTCAAGCCGAAGGTGCGGGCGATCTCAAGGGCTTTCTCCAGTCTGAACGCACGCAGGAGACCGTCGCCGTTCGTCGCCTCCTCGCGCCAGCGCGCAACCTGCTCCTCGCGCAACTGCTTGCGGCCCTCCTCATCGAGGAGCCGCACGCGAAGCTCGACGATGTTGTCCATCAGGTTCGGATCGGCGCCGAAGCGCTCGGTGGCGCGTACAAGCAACTGATCGAGGTTGTCGGGGCGATCCTCGGGCGCCAAGTCGACCAGCGATCGCAAGGGCCGCAGACACACTCCGGGCTTGCTCTCCGGGTTATCGAGCCCGTCCTCGGCGAAGGCGAGAATCCGCGCGGTGGCGGCCTCTGCCCGTTCGCGGTCGCCGACGGCCTGGGCCAGCTCAAGCGCCCGCGAGAGCAACCGCGTGCGCTCGATATCGACCCACTCGTCGCGATCGGCCAGGGCGAGCAGCGCATCGGTCGCGCCGCGCGCGTAGAGGTCGGGTCGCGATCCCGCCCTGCGCTCGAAGACGAGATCGCCGACGCGAGCCTTGACTACGGGAGAGTCGATCTCCTCGAAGGCGTCCATCCAAGCCTGAACGTCAACGTCCTCGATTGTGGAGACCTCGGGCGGGAACCTCCACCCCTCCCCGGCGATCCGCGATCCGAACGGACCACCAACCCGATCGCGGCGAGGGCTAGTCCGCTCAAGCAGGGTGTAGGAGAAGGCGAAGTAGAACGGCCTTACGGTCAGGTCCTCGCCATCGGGGTCGAGAGCGTGGAGTGAGTTACTGACGTCGTGCCAGGACGTCTCGGTGTCGGCGGCGCGCAGCGCGTCGGCGATTCGCGCGTCCAAGGGCATGACACGACACTACGAGTAACGACGCAGGCCAGCAGGGTGCGATTCCCGCACACACCGAGCAGAAGGTGGGCTGCAGAGTTAGTCGAGCAGGCGCCGCAGGTCCTCGGCACCGAGGTCGGCATCGCGGAGGATGCCGGCGAGGGTGCCCCGACGGAGTTCCCGGTGGAGGGGAACGACGAGAGCGTGCCTGCGCCCCGCCTTCTTCAAGCGGACGTGGCTGCCGCGTTGACGGACGACTTCCCAGCCCTCCTTGCGCAGCGCCTTGATCAGGCGCTCGCCGGAGACGACCGGCTGACGCGGGCTCACGCCGGCAGGGGAATCGAGCGGCGGATCACGCCGCTGTCGAGTGGTTCGCCGTCTTCGCGCAGGCCCTCGACGTAGAGAGTGACCGCCTCGTTGGCGTTCGCCATCGCGTCGTCCATGTCGTCGCCCTGGGTGTGCAGACCGGGAAGGTCGGGCGCGTAGACGTGGTAGCCACCCTCGTCCTGGGGCTCGAAGACCAGCTCGATTTCTTGTGCATCTGCCATAACCGCTCCTCTCTAGCTTACGCCAGCCTGCGGGCCTGGCCGCCTAACTGGCCTCTTTCTCATCGTCGGTTGCATCGCCGTCGTCTTCCTCTTCCTCTTCGGCGAATGCCGCCTCTGCCCAGCGGGCACCCTGGACGGGATCGGGCGCGTAGTCGGCGTAGATCGGCAGGCCGCCGAAGGCCGCGCCGGGCGCTACGGCAAGATCGAGCAGCGCTGGTCCGCAATGCTGAGGCCAAGGCCCCCGAACCATCAGCGTCGCCAGCAAGCGAGGCGAAGTGAAACAGCTGTCAGATATCCGCATCGCCATCGCGGTCGATGCGGGCTGACGGTATCGACCAGGCGCGGCGCAGGGCGATTGCTCGTAGCCCGAACGTCAGCAGGACTGGAATCCACAACGCCGCGACCGGGCTGATCGAGGTCCGCAGCAACAGGACGTAGGCGACCGCTCCGGCAATTGCGGCCAGGGCGTAGATCTCGCCAGTCAAGACGACAGGCGTTCTGGTCAACAGGAGGTCACGAATGACGCCGCCGGAGATCCCTCCCATCACTCCGAGAATCACCGCGACCACGGAGCTCGTACCCGCGTGCAGCGCCGTATCGCAGCCGAGAACCGTGAACAGCCCTAGCCCCAGCGCGTCCGCGGCTAAGACGATCTGCCATTGGTCGACCGCGGTGGCCCAGCGCCTCGCCGGGGGAATCGTGAGCAGAGCAACGCCAGCGGCAAGGAAGACGGGCCAGGGCCGCTGGATCCATGAGACCTCCAGGCCGAGCAGCAGGTCCCGGACGGTGCCGCCGCCGACAGCGACGATCACACCCAAGACGACCACGCCGAACCAGTCCAAGCGGTGGCGAGCGGCTGCCATCGCACCGGACACCGCCCACGCCACGGTGCCGAGGACGACGACCGTGTTGGTCAGGAGATCAGAGGTTTCGATCAGCGTGTCCATAGCCCGCCCCACCTATGCCTCGTTCATGATCGCGGCTGGGGTCAACGCCAAGGCGCTGTCGTCTTTCATGGGACACGCTTCGATCACGATCACCTTCGACCTATACGGGCACCTGATGCCAGGGACAGAGGTGGAAGGCGCGGCTCTACTTGACGCCTTTTTGGATTCTCGGCCGTCCTGGCCGCAGGTTGACGCCTGGCGTGCCTTCGACGGCCCTTCACTACGTGGCTGGTGCATCGCCGATCGGGGCGCGGGCCTTGTCGGAGGCGCTTGCGGTCGGCGCGATTATTCGGACCGTTCCTATGCCGTTCTCGGGGAGGGCATCGGGTCGGAATCACTGGCGACGATCCGTCGCCGCCGGGTCGATCGTGCTGAGCGGCCTGCTCGCTGCGGCCCTCCTCCAGCCGCGACCTAACCGACCGTGTGTCGGCTCAAGGCCGTCTACATGACGGCAAGCTCCGTCCCGTCGGGCGAGTGGTCGGCCATCGCGACGCTCTGAATGGCCGGATCCTCGTAGGTGTTCCAGTAGTAGGTGTTCGTGCGGGACGAGAAGAGCCCCGTGTAGATGGTCTTCTCGAACTCGCCCGAGCCCATGGCTGCGCATCCGTCCACCATCGCGACCTGCTGCAGGGTGTGGAACGCGCGACTGACGTTCTCTTCCTCGGTCGACTTCTCCGGATAGTGGGCGTTGACATACGCCGCACGCACGAACCGAGACGGTGAGTAGTAGTCCCCCGGGATCCCCCGCATGTGCGACCCCGAGCCGAAGGGCTCCAAGTGCGCTCGGCCGAGCACGGTGTCCTCGGGGAAGTCCGGCGTCGCGTTGAGGTAGTTCCGCAGGTTCTCGTGGTGCCAGGAAAAGCCCGGCTGGTTGGCGAGGACGTCGACGTCGTCGGCGAAGACGTGCATGCCGCCGGCGGTGTACTCCACCACGATCGCGCGCTCCGAGTCGCCGATGATCCAGTGGAGCAGGGAGCTCGGGTACTTCTCGTTGATCGGCCGATCGACGATGGCGACATCGCGTAGCGCCGCCTCGACGTCGTCGACGCTCTCGAACTGCGAGGCCACCCAGAGCGGGAACTCGAACGCGGCGACGTTGGTCGCCCCCTCGACAGGCTCAGCGGCGTACTCGGCGTACCCCGGGAAGTTGAGGCCCGCCACGGCGACGCCGACATCGTTGCCGCAGTCGAAGTAGAGCGGCGTGTCCTCCTCCACGATGCCCATTCCGATGACCGCATGCCGCATGCCGGCCACCCCATCGAACGGTGACTTGGGTGCGTATCCCCGAGGCGTAATGACGACCTGCTCTCCGTAGCCACTCGTCCAGTCGAGGTTGCGTGCCAGGTAGAGATGATCCTCCCCGTCGCTGAACCGGATGCCAGTGCACATCTTGGACCTTCCGTAGCTCTCAGTCGACTTTAGACCCCCTGCGCCCCGAACGCAAACCGGTTCGGAAGGCTCCTCAAAGGGAGCCGCTCAATCGACGTCTCTCCGATCTCGTGTTGCCCCAGGCGTTGCCCCAGGGCGTTTTTTGGCCGATTTTGAGGTCTCCCAAAAACGCGAAAACCCGCTTGATAAGCGGGTTTCCGTCCTATAGCGGGGGCAGGATTCGAACCTGCGACCTTCGGGTTATGAGCCCGACCCTGGAGTCCCGCTGGACTACGTGAGGCACGGTTTCAAGCGGTTTCCGCGAGATCGAGATCGGCTGAGATCGGCTGGAGTCTGTGGGGCATGTTGCCCCATTTGTTGCCCCAGCGGCAGCCGGAAGGACTCAACTTTGGGCATCGGACGCTTTACCCCGTCCGCCTGTTCCGCGTCGATCGCCATGCCGGCGACTGTAGTGGCGGGCGGCCCTCGCCCGATTGCCGCAGGCGGCGCAGCACCAGCGGCGTTTGCCGAGAAAAAACATGCCGCAACTGGGGGCTTTGCAGAGGCGCAGCTCAGCCCCCCCCGGCTCGCAGAGAAGTCGAATCGCCGCACGCGCCGACATCCCGAGCAAACGGTCAACGCCCGTTACGGACGATTCGCGCACCACCGCAACGCCGTCCCCGCGGATGCAAAGCTGCGGCGAGCAGGGGTCTTGCGCGCTAGCCGCATTTAGACACGCGATGGCCGCCGCAGGAAGTGGCGCGCCCTCGGCGCTCGCCGCGAAGAGCACGCGCACCGCGTCGCGCAGCTCGCACAGCCGAATGAAACCTTCGGCGCCGAGGTCTAGCTCGGCACAGCCGAGCCGCTCGCGCTCTACCTCCAGCCAACGCTGCATCTGTGTGTCGTCGGCGAGCAGATCGACGGCCTCTCCGCCCTCGCGGAGGACCATGACCGTATTCGCCAGATCTATAGAGAGATCCTCGCCAAGCCAGCGGAAGACGGGTCCCCCTCGCCTGGTGGGTCCAAAACGCTCCATGAGAGCTATCCTAACGTTTTCAGCAAAGAAAAACATTAGAATTGAGGGAGACATTGAGTCTAGAAATGGTGCGCTCGGTGATTGTGGAACGGACGGGTGACGGCGACCCTCTACTGCTCATCCACGGGACGGGGGGGACGCGCGGCCACTGGGATGCGGTTCGCGACCATCTCGCCGCACAGCGCAGCCTCCTTCTAATCGACCTGCCCGGACACGGAGAATCACCCACTCCACAGGGCGCACCGAGTAATCCGATTGGCTACGCCAGAATCCTTGCCGGCGTACTTGACGAGCTTGGCCACCGCTCGGTAGACGTAGCCGGCAATTCGGTCGGCGGCTGGACCGCCCTCGAGCTTGCAAAGCTCGGCCGCGCCCGTTCAGTCGTCGCGATCGGCCCCGCCGGACTGTGGCCCAACCGGAACCCGCGCTCGGCGAAGATGAAGCTGCGCGGCCAGTACCGCATGGGCCGTCGCTTCGCGCGGCTCACTCCCCACCTGATGCGCAGTCCCGCCGGCCGCTCGCTGCTCTTGCGCGACACGGTGGCTCGCCCACGTCAGGTCCCCGCCGACGCCGCCGCGACGATGGCAGCCGAGTACGCCGCAACGCCGGATTTCGAAGCCCATCTCGAGGCGACGAGCGCCGAGCGCTTCCGCGACGGGGCGGCCATCACCTGCCCAGTCACCGTCGTCTGGGGCGAGAAGGAGCGCCTGATCCCCAAGAAGGCGCGCCTACTCGACGAGTTGCCTCCCCAGACCCGAGTTGTGACCCTATCCGGATGTGGTCATGTTCCGATGTGGGACGACCCAGAGCTCGTCGCGAGCACGATTTTCAAGGGGGGGCGATGAGCAAGCCGCGGATAGAGATTGTCGGCGGCGGTCTGGCGGGCATGGTCGCGGCCATCGAGTGCGCAGAGCAAGGCGCAGACGTGCGCCTCTACGAGGCCCGCAACTCCCTTGGGGGCCGCGCCCGCTCGACCGACGGGCCGTTTCGTGCCAATTTCGGCCCCCACGCTCTTTACAAGCGAAGGTCGAACTGGCGCTGGCTCGTCGAGCGTGGCCTCCTGCCACCGACCGGTAAACCCGCCGCCCGCTTGGTTCGCTACCGCCGCGAGGGCAGACTGCGGCGAATGCCCCCGATGGTGGCTCTTCGGTCCTTCGCAAAGCTCCTGCATGAGGCTCCCGTCGATCGGGATTTCCATGGCTGGGCGAGCGAGCACTGCGGCGAAAAGGCGGCGGAGATCCTCTGCGCCTGGGCCGGTCCGTTCAGCTTCCACCACGATCCCGGCAGTCTCTCCGCTGCCTTCGTCGCCGAGCGGCTGCGCTGGATCTACGCGCCGCCCTCGATCCGCTACGTGCTGGGGGGTTGGGGCGAGCTGGCCGCGCGCCTGGAGGAGCGGGCCCGCGCGCTCGGGGTGGATATCGAAACGGGCTGCCGGGTCGAGAGGCTGCCGGCGCCCCCGGTGATCGTCGCCACGGAACTTCCCGAGGCTCGCGATCTCCTCGGCGACCCAAGTATCTCCGCCGCGAGTGGGAACGTCCTCACCCTCGACCTCGGACTCGTTTCGCGCCGCGGCGACCCGCAGGCAGTCCTAGACCTCGACGAAGGGATGCTCGCCGAGCGCTTCCCCGCCTCCGCCCCCGACGGCCAGGTGCTGATCCAGGCATGCCACGGACTGTCCCCGGATGACGATCTCAACGAGGCGCTCGGCCGGCTCGAAGCCCTTCTCGACCTGGCCTTTCCCGACTGGCGCGAGCGTGAGGTATGGCGTAGGCGCCAGCGCGCCATCGGCCGCACCGGCGCCGTTGATCTCCCAGGCCGGAGTTGGAAGGACCGGCCAGCCATCGATCGTGGCGGCGGGGTGTATCTGGTGGGCGACATGGTCGCCGCGCCCGGCTTGCTCTCGGAGGTTTCATTCACCAGCGCCAGCGAGGCATCGCGACTGGCACTGCGCTGGGTAGTTGGCTGAACTGTCGCCCCCGAGCGTGCAAAGGAGTGGAACCTTGCGCGAGCTCATTGATCGGGCGATAGGCTGCTCTTTCGGGTTCGATTGGTGGGGTCCCCACCGGGCGTAGCGGTCTCGGCAGGAGGTTCTCGTAAGTATGGGCGGCAGGGACCGCCAGCCCTGACCATCGGGTTCCTACACGGACAGTCCGCTTATGAGCCCGAACCCGGCGTCCCGATGGACTACGTGGGGCACGGTTTCAAGCGGTTTCGCGAGATCGAGATCGGCTGGGATCGGCTGGAATCCGTGGGGCATGTTGCCCCATTTGTTGCCCCAGCACCACGCGCTCCGGAAGCGGATGAAGCAGAGCATGCGGTGCGAGCATCCGCAATCCTTTTGACTACATGAAGCGACAGGAGAAGCAGTGTCCGAAGTGCCGACGCCGGCAACCGATCGGAGCGTTCATGCTTTCAGCAGATCAACCGCCCTCTCTGTTCTGCCAGAGTTGCAGGGAGGCCGAAAAGAGCTGCCGACGCTGCCACAAGAGCAAGTCGATCATCGAGTTCTCGAGCTTCCGAAGGAGACCGGATCGGCTTTTGCAAGTCCTGCTACGCGGATGCGCGCGCTTCGATCTATGCGCATGGCCGCGCTCGCGCCGATGCGATCTGGCACGAGCGATACGGCGCCGAGAGACCAGCCGGTACGAGCCACTACGACCAAGATCCGGCCGAGGTCTTGCGGGCGCCGAGGCGCCGCCGCGCGGAACGACTCAGGAAGGCGAAGCGAGAGCCGATCGACCGAGAAGCGATCTTCGAGCGGGACGGCTGGATCTGCGGGATTTGCAGAGAGCCGGTCGACGCAGGCGATGCGACCCTCGATCACATCGTCCCGATCTCCCTCGGTGGAGCAGATGAGCCATCGAATGTGCGCCTGGCGCATTCGCTCTGCAACAGCCGGCGCGGCGACGGCATCCGGCATCCAGGAGCACGGCAGCTACGCGAAGCACCCACCAGCCCCAACTGATCAACGCCTCTACACGCCGCCGCCGCGCCACCCAGAGCCCAGTCAATCGGCTGCATCTCCCGTCTCGCCGGGCGGACAGGAAAAGGAGCGTCAATGGACCGCAGAAGCCACAGAATTTCTTTCGTTGCCTGGACACTGAGTAATTGAGAAGTTAGGTTTTGTTCGACCGTGCCCTACTACGCCGACCTGAACCCGCGAAACCCCCTCACCTCTCACTGGAAAGGCGACGAGCGCGGGCGGCAGCGCACGATCGACAACCTGCTCGGCCTCCGCGAGGCGATGCAGAGCGAGGACACCTCTCCCCCGCCGCGCTCGATGGGCACCCTCCTCCTAGGCACGTGGAACCTGCGCGAGTTTGACGCCCCCACCTGGGGCGAGCGACTTGAGGAGAGCTTTGCCTACATCGCCGAGATCGTCGACCGCTTCGACCTCATCGCGATTCAGGAGGTGCGATCACTGGCGGCCCTCAAGCACCTGCGGGCGCGGCTGGGGGAGCACTGGTCATACCTCGTCTCCGACGTGACCGCCGGCAAAGCCGGCAACCAGGAGCGCCTCGCCTTCCTCTACGACACTCGCAGGGTCCGCTTCCTCGGCATGGCCGGCGAGCTCGTCCTGCCGCCGGTCAAATCGGGCAAAAAGACGATCCCCGCGCAGCAGATCGTCCGCACGCCGCTGATGGCCGCCTTCCAGGTGGGCTGGACCAAATTTGTCCTCACCACCGTGCACATCCTCTACGGCGACAAGACGGCAGAGCCGCTGGCGCGCATCGAGGAGATCGAACAGGTCGCGAAGTTCCTGCGAGCGAGGACGGAAGACCCGGCAGAAGAGATCCACAACTTCATCGCCCTTGGCGATTTCAACATCTTCGCGGAAGGCGACAAGACGATGAAGGCGCTGACCGAGGCTGGCGACTTCACGATCCCCCAGCAGATCCAGACAATCCCCGGCAGCAACCTGACCGGGGAGAAGAAGTACGACCAGATCGCCTACCGATCCCGCGAAGGGCGCTTTGAGGCCACCGGCAATGCGGGAGTGATCGACTACTACCGCCACGTCTTCGGGGACGGCGACGCCGGGATCTACCGCCCCTACATCGACGAGTACATCGCCGCGCGCTGGAAAGCCGGCAAGAAATCCCCGAAGAAACCGGCCAACGAGAAGGCCGCGGCGACCCAGTACAAGACCTGGCGGACCTACCAGATGTCGGACCACCGCCCCCTCTGGGCGGAGTTCAGGGTCGACTTCTCCGACGACTTCCTGCGGGAAGCCCGGAATGCCAGCTAACGGGGGTTGGCTTCGCGAATGAGCGCGCCACCGAGAGGCTAGCGGCCGATGCCTCCTCCGATACCCAAGCGCTCCCGGCGCGATTGGCTTTGGCCTAGCCAGAACAAGCGGTGGTATTTCACCGACGACGATGGTCGTGACCTTGGCGAAAAGGAGCTACGTAACCTCCTACAAGGACCGTCGGATATAGATGAGACCCTCGATCAGGCCAAGGACATTGCTCAGTCTGCGGTCGATCGGACCGCCGCAGCGGATAGGCGCGCCACCACGCTCGGCGGCACGGTTGCCATCGCGGCCAGCCTGACGGTCGGCGGCGCCAGCCTTGTTCTCGATCAAACGAAGGTCCCAGAGCAGGCGTGGCGCTTCGCATTCGCGTTGGGGTTCGCACTGGCAACCCTGATGTTTGCCTTGGCGGGTTTTTACGCGGCTCGGGCAATCGTAACTTTCCGGCGGTGGTCGTGGCCATACCCCGATCAAGTAATTGCGCGGCGGGGCGAAGGCCGAAGCGACCAACGCCTCGCACGAGCCGCAGAAATGCTGCACGGCTTCGCCTTCAACTGGGAGGTCGCAGATGCAAAGATTCGGGCTGTCGAGAGTTCGTTCCGTGCTTTTGTCGTCGCCCTGTTGCTTCTGGTCGTACTTGGCTTCGGATTCGCGACCTATCAGTTGTAAGCAATGCCAATCGCGCACGCGCCGTTGAGCTACGTCGGGGTTCTGGCTCCCGGGCGTACCGGAAGCCGTGGAATGCCTGTACGGTGCCGCCCCCATGCTCTTTGATCCAGACCGACTCAATAAGGAGATGGAAGTAGCGGGACTAGACGGGCTGATCGCCTGCAGCGGCCCGAATGTTTGCTACCTAACTGACATCCGGAGCATCGCCCTCTCTTCATTCCCTCATTCCCCAGAGTGTTTCGCCGTCGTCAGCCGGAGCAATCTCAGCCGTATTTCTTTTGTCTCCTCGTTCTGCGAGATCGATCAGGTTCTCGATGCAGACCCGATCGTTTGCCACACGGTCGGTTTCGGCACCTTCTACAGAACCGCTAGCGACTCGGTCGAACTCAACGACCGTGAGAAGCAACTTGAGTCGATCATGCGCGACTCCCCTCGCGGCTCAACTCCTCTCGATGCGTTAGCAGTCGCGGTCCGCGACCTTGACTTAGTCGGTATGACCGTAGGCATCGACGAGATGGCTGTCCCCCGGGACTTTCTCATGGCGCTTGAACAGAGCCTTCCGACTATCCGCTTCGTTCCTGCCTCCGCCTTCTTTAGGACAGTTCGTCGCATCAAGACCCCGGAGGAGGTCCGCCGGCTGTCCGACGCCACGCGGATCGCCGAGACAGGTGTCCTCGCGATTGCAGCAAGCGCCTCAGAGGGGGTCTCCGAGTATCAGCTCGCCCGCGAGTTTGAGCGGGAGATCGTGAGCCGTGGAGCATCGCCGGGCTTCACCCTTGTGCGCATAGGCCGTAACGCCGTTGCCCAGCAGGCGCTTCCTGATGCGACTCAACTGCGACGAGGCGAGGCGATATGGATCGACGTCGGCTGCACTTATCGCGGCTATTGGGCCGACATCGCGCGCGTTGTCACGCTTGGACCGCCGAGGGACAAGCTGGGCCGCGTTTACGAGGCCGCCCGCGCAGGAGAGGACGCTGGCGTAGAGGCTGCTCGACCTGGAATGCCGGTTGCCGATCTCTTTCAGACCGTCGCCGATGCTGTTCGCACCTCCGGTCTCCGCCACTTCCAGCGGCATCACGTCGGTCACGCAATCGGCCTTGAGGCCTACGACGACCCGGTGCTCACCGCGGACAGCGACGCGACCCTCGAGGCCGGAATGGTGATTAACATCGAGGCGCCCTACTACGAGTTCGGCTTCGGAGGCGTGAACGTGGAGGATCCCATCCTGATCCAGGCCAACGGCGCCCGTCGGCTCGGGACGCTGTCGAACGCTTTGATAGCGCTGGATTGACCCGCCTGCACACGTCGTCCCGGAAGTCACGTCCCTCCATAGGCGTGCCGACCACAAACACCTTGGTTTGTTGGAGTTCGGGACCTAGGAGATTCAGTGCAGATCAGCGAAGCAAGCGGGCTATACGTTCGGTGGTTGACCGTTGCCAAAGACCTCTCGGCTCACACGATTCGTGCCTACGCGGGCGATCTCAACAGCTTTGAGCGGTACCTAGATACCGGTGCCGAGTGCACCAGCATCGATCGCGAGGTCATCCTTTCCTTTGTCGAGGCTCAGAGGGAGGCGGGAATCTCTCCCGCCTCCCTTCGCCGACGGGCATCTGCGCTGCGGGGCTTCTGTCGCTGGATGATCTTGCACGGCGCCCTTGAAATCGACCCTTGGAGCGAAACGAGACTGCAACTCGGACGCTCGAAGAAACTGCCACGAACCATTCCGACCCATAGGCTCAACCGCCTGGTCGGGTACCTGAAGGCGGCGGCCGAGTTGGACTCGGGATCAGCCCCCGAAGCACCGCTCATTCACTCGAAGCCCTACGAGTCAACGACACTGCTGGCGGTCATCCTGATGGTTGCCACAGGCATACGAGTGAACGAGGCCACCGGTATCCGTTGCATCGACGTCGACCTTCCGAGCCGGACGATCCGGTTGCTCGGCAAGGGCAGGCGTGAACGGCAGGTCTTTCTTCCCGACGACTGGATCACGGGTCTTACCGAGGCCTATCTAGAAGCTCGATCCGCCCTCGGGATTCGACATCCGAGGCTGCTCTTCAATCGCCACTACGAGCCGCTCACGCCGCCCGCAATGAGGTCGAGGCTAGCCAAGGCTAGTTTGGCGGCCGGAGTCGAGCCGCGGGTGACTCCGCACATGCTTCGCCACACTGCCGCGACCCAGCTCATAGAGGCAGGGGTCGATATCCGCTACATCCAACGTCTGCTTGGCCATGCAAGCCTGACCACGACAGAGATCTACACCCACGTCTCTGACAGGGCACTTCAACGCGTGGTCTCTAACGCCAACGTCCTCGGGAGGGTTGCGCAGGCGTGATAACTGAGGATTATCAGGAAACGGCAGTTGTCTCCCTGGAGGAAACGTCGGGTCGCCGCTGGCGCACGGCGGGTGCTGATGCTGGCTGGGTTCATCTTCCTGGTGTGCGTGCTGCTGATCTTGAGTAGCGTCTTCGTCGAAGATCCGCCCGGGTTCCTCTCCTTCACGGCGAAAGCGGTTGGAGCCCTGGCCGCCGTAGTCGGGATCGGATCAGGGATCGTCACGATTCGCGAGCCCCGCGACCATCCCCCAGCCCCGATCGACGTCCGCTCCCCAAAGCTCCGCAGCGGGCGGACGATCGTCGATCGGGCCGAGCAGGTCGCCGACCTGACGGAGAAGCTGGAAGAGCACGAGGTCGTCAACTGCCACGGCCCCCGAGGGGCGGGGAAGAGCTTCGTGCTTCAGTACCTCACCGACGTAGTCAACGGGCATCGCCAGCCGAACCCAGACCACACCTGGCCGCGCAATCTCTCGGCAGCTCTCTACTTCGATCTCGCCGATGCGATCGGCTTCGGTGGGATCGAGTCACAGGTGTGCCGCGCAAGCTTCGGGCAGGACGGCAGCTGGGGACAGTTCATCGGTTACGTGAACAAGAGGCACCCCGGCCCGGTGCTGATAGTCCTCGACAACGTGAACTCGCCAAGCCTGTGGAAGCCAGTGGGAAAGGCGGTGGGCGAATACCTGCTGGCACGTGAGCACGACAAGCTCCTATTGGGGTCGATCGAGTGCCTCCACCTCGACAACGAGGAGGTCGGAGGGGTCGACGTCGGCGGGCTGGACGTCACAGCATTCACGGAGCTGGTCCACCTCGAAGGGCTGCCTCTGCAAGAGCCGGAAATCATTGATCTTCACACCCAGTGGGATGGCTTGCCCTACTACGCCGGCCCCAGGGGAGCGCAGCACGCCGCGCTCGCCGAGCGGGTCGAGCTCGCAACCGGAACGCGCCGCCTGGCGGCATATGCGGCACTGATTGCGGTGACCGTGCGGCGCATACCGCTGGCCGAACTCGGGCGCTGTCCCATCGCGGATTTCGACACTCATCTGGAAGACGCGATCGGAGAGCTGCTCGTGGAGCCAACCGCGGAGGGCAGGTTCCTGACCATGCACGATATCGCGCGCGAAGAAGCCCTGGCGCAGTTTCAGCCCGAGGTGACGGAGGCGGCGGCGATCCTCTTCCAGCGCGCGCACCAGCGAGACGAAGGACCCAAGGCTGCTGTGTTCGCCATGTTCTCCACTCCCAGGCAGCTCGGCGACGGGCGCTTCGACGAGGTCCTTCCGTCGGCGGTAAGAGATGCGGTCGAATCGCGCGACTACGCTTTTCTAGAGACCCTCCACGAGAGGTCGCGAGCGAACGAGCGCGTGCTGGAGTTCCTGGCCGAAGACCGCGAGCGCTCCGACCTCTTCTCGTACGGGCGAGCCGCTCAGTTGGCGGGCCTCGGCTCCTACGAAGATGCCGAAGAGGAGATCTTGGAAACCAGCGTCGCTACGATCCGCGACGGCGCGGACGTGGTGGCGTCCGAGCTGCAGTTGGAGCTCAAGTACCTCCAGATCGATATCGCCCACCTCTTGAATCGCTACGAGGAGTCCGCGATCGGCTTCGAAGGCCTGGCCGAGACCGCCCGCGCTAACGGCAACGAAGAGCTGCGGGCCAGGTGCATCTGGGCTCAGGCTCACGTGCTGCGCCACCAGGGCCGCGAATTGGAGCGCGCGCTGGCGCTGTTCGAGCAAGCAGAGAGCCTCGGTGAAGACCTGAGCATGCTCTCGGTCAAGAGTCTGTCGATCACCGGTGCCTCGATGATCAAGGTCTTCTTCGAATCGGTGCCCGACGACGAGGAGGAGCGCCTCGAAGGCCTCGAGCGGGAGATCGCCACCGCCCAAACCCACGACGGGCACATGCTGGGGATCTGGAAGGCATTGGCTCAAGTGGACTGGATCCGCGGACACAGGGAGGCGGCAATGAAGCGGATCGAAGCCACGATCGAAAAGGCGCGGGCGACCAACGACCGGCTCCTCTACGACCTCCTTTTCGAACGAGCCGAGTTTCTGCGGCTGGGTGGAGACGGCTCGGCGGCGCTGAAGGACTATGACCGGGCTTACCGCTTCGGCACCGGAAACCGGGACCGCAACATGACTTCGATCGCACTCTTGGGCCTCGTCCTGGCGGACATCTCACTGGACCGTTGGGAGTACCACTCCTCGCAGCTGGAGGCGCGGGGGTCCGCTCTGCACGCCCGCAACATCGCCGCCGAGGCTGATATTCAGGTGACCAAGCAGCTTGCTGAAAATGTGGTCGCCAAGCTCGATGGCGCAGTGGTCGAGCTTCCCACGCGGCTGATCAACTTCTGATCGGCGACGCGGCTAGGTGAGGGTGAAGTCACCTGGGCCGGACGGCCCTGCGACCCGAACGGGCGGAATGGTCATCTCGGGCGCAAACACGTTGAGCCTGGCCATCTCCTCGACCTGGTCCCGCAGCTCTTCCATCGGCCCCTCGCCTCTCACCAGCCTCGCCAGTAGCCCCGCCAGATCTTCGACGTTCCCCTGATCCCAGCAATAGCGGGCGATCTCCTGGACCCCGAGCCGAACGCCGGTATCCCGGAACAGCCGCCGGTACTTGTCATTCAGCGTGATGCCCGCTTCGAGCGCACGCTCGTAGACGGCGCGGGTCTTGTCGGCTGGAACATGAAGCCAAATCTGGTGGGTTTCGGAGACGCGGCCGCCGTCCTGGACAACCACGATCCCTGTGGCTTCCAACGATCTGGAAAGCGTGTGTACGTGTTCGCGAATCCTCTCTCCGTAGCGATGGCCGACGGCACGGTGCTCGATCAGGGTCGCGCACAGTCCTGCGATGTGGTGAGGGTGGGAGTGACGAACGAATTTGGGGCTCACTTCGGTATCGATCCGCATCGCGATCTCCTCGTCCTGCGTCAATAGCAGGCCGCAGCTCGGCCCCGGCAGGGTCTTGTGGGTACCGCCAGAGACGATGACCCTGGGGTGTGCGTCGAGCGGTGACGGAAGGTGACCCGACGCGATCAGGCCGAGGGTCTGGGTCGCGTCGTAGATGACGATCGTCGAATCGGGAAAGCCCATCGCCTCAAGCGGCGGCGGATAGATGATGTCCGAGGGGGCGAGCAGGACGAAGTCGGGTGAAGCCTTCGCCGCCGCCTCACGGCAGGCATCAGGGTCGAACTGAAGATGCTCGAAGTCATAGGGGATGTCGATGATCTTCAGGCCCAAGCGCCGGCAAATCGGCGCCATCGAGGCATGGCAGCCGCTTTCGTGCTGTTGGAGCATGATCCGCTGGCCGGGCTCCGAGAAAGTCATCAGGAGGTTGGTGACTGCGGAGGTGCCGCTAAGAGGCCTGGGGTCGGCATAGCGAGCTCCGTAGAGATCTCGACAGAGATCGATCGTCAGCTGGTGCAGGGCGATGACGAACTCGGCGCCGATGAAGTTGTCCTCCTCCACCTTGAGCGGGCCGCCCATCGCGTACTGCTCGTGAATCCCTGCGGTTAGGAACGACCGGACAAAGTCCGAAATCGGCGTCTCCGCAGCGCATAGCGGCACCACATGCCGACGGAACTCGGCGTGGTCGCGAAGGATCCCCTCAAGGCGATCTTCGTAGGGAGACGACCGCTGGGCCGACACCGATAATCCTCAGTTATCCCAACTGGCTGACACGGTGTCGAGATACTATGAGATTCCTATTGCGACCCAGGCCTAGACCGCAAATCAGGCTGCGGCAATCAGCGGCAATCAGAACGCCGCACCGTCGCAGACGACACGTTCGTCGACGACCTCACTCGACAGCGGCCAAGCGGGCTTGCTCGGAGATCGCCTCACACTGGGGAGCCGCCTATGAACGCCAAAGCGGCAACGAGATCGTCTGCGTCGATCTTGGCACTCTTACCTACGGATTCGACATCGCTGCTGAGCGACTCGTCTACCTAACCGGCAAGACGGGCGCCCCAGGGGTGCGCGATCGCAGCAGGCAGCAAGGTAGCCCGAGACCATCTGAGAAAGATGACGAGAAGGGCCATGTGATCGCGACGAGCCTGGGCGGCGGCATGGACATCAACCTGATCCCACAGGCGAGGAGCGTCAATCGCGGCAAGGGGTCGCAGTGGGCCTCGATAGAGCGTGAGCTGGCAAAGAGGCCCGGTTCGGCCGTCGCCATCCACCTGATCTACTCGGATGACTCCCAGCGCCCCGCTTCATTCGAGTTTGGATATGAGTCCGATTCCGGCTTCCAGGTCGAGTACATCGACAACCCCAAATCGTCCTAGCCATTTCCGTCGGAGTCTTGCCGATAGCTATTGCCAAGGCCGGCGCTTGACGATCGGCAAGATCTCCGGGATGGACCTACACCCAGATCTCATTGCCGCCACCGAAGAGCTGCGCACGGTGCACGAGCACTTCCAGAGCGGGGACTTCGCCGGGGCGGTCGCCATCTGCGACCAGATCCTCGAAACCTTCGAGAAGCACGGCTTGAGGGTGGGGTCGATGCCAGCTCGGGTGCACCAGGCGCGCGGGGCGGCCCTGCTCGAACACGGGAACGCGGGCGCCGCGATGGACGCGCTGGGTCGCGGGGCGGCCCGTCTAGGTCCGCCAGGCGGCGAGCTCGACGAGCCCGAGACCAGAGGCGCCCTTCTTGGGACGACCGGCCACGCACTACGGACCCTCGGCCGCTACCGAGCAGCTCGCGAAGCCTATGAGATGGCCATCCCCTTGCTCCGCGAGAACCCCGGCGACGCCCTGGTCTCAGCGATCAACAGTCTCGGCGCCCTGGTGTCGCACCTGGGCGACGTCCCTCGGGCCCTCGCCCTCTATGAAGAGGCATGGGATGCGATGAAGGACGCCGACGTCACCTCTTATCAGCGTGGCGCGGTGCTTCTCAACCTGGGGAGTGCGAGTGGCGACGTCGGCGAATTTCAGGTCGCCCTGTCGCGACTGGAGGAGGCGCTCGACCTCTTCCGCTCCGCGGGCAATGACGCCTCCGAGGCGCAGGCGCTGCTCTCGCTGAGCGTGCTGCACTCCAATGCAGACGATTCAGCTCGGGCGCGGACGATGGCGGAAGAGGCCGTTGCCGTGGTGCGTGAGGCCGCTCCCGAATCTGAGCTCTACGCTCGTTGCCTCTACCGGCGCGAAACGGCTGCGGCTGAACTGAACGAGCCGAGCCACGCGCTGATCCCCGGCCTGCGCGAGTGCGTGGAGACGGTTTCCGCCGTCGCACCGCAGGGCCGGGACGCCTACGAGATGCGGACCAGCCTCGCAGCCCACCTGCTGGCCGATGGCCATATCGAGGAGGGGATCGCTGTTGCCGAGGACGGGATGAAGGCTGCTGAGGCGCTCCGAGCCGAGGCCGGCAGGGGTCTGGGCAGACAGCAGATCGCCGACGCGTCGGCAATGGCATACGACACGCTGGTCTTTGCCCTCCTGTTTGCCACCTCACCGGTCCGCCGGGAGCAGTTGGTCGAGGCGCTGGAGCACCGCCGCGGTCGCTGGCTGCTTGACACTCTGGGGGATCCCCAAGAGGGCGAGGAACTGAACGCAGAGCGTGTCAATCGCCTGCGCGCCCTCCGAGCTGAAGCGCGACGAGCCAGACAACAGGCGCACCGCGCCCGGCGTCAACTGGCCGCGGGCCGCCCCATGGAGGGCGGATTCGACGCCGAGGCGGTGGAGCGAGTCGACCTTCTCGCAAAGCACCAGATCGAAGCAATCGATGCCCAGTTGGGCAGCAACGGTGAACCGCCCGCCGTCCTTTCCTGCGCCGAGATCCAGGCAAGGATCGCCCCCCACCAGACGATCCTCCACTGCTACGTCACTCCGATGGAATCCGCCGTGGTCACCCTTACCGCCGGTGAGCTCAAGGTCCGCGAACTCTCAATCGACGAACCGTGGATAGCCGAGGCGATCGAGAGGCTGACCGAGGCCGCATCGGCGGGCGAGGAGATCGACGAATCCGACCTGCACACCCTGTCGGAGCAGTTGCTCGCCGATCTGTCCGACGAGTCAAGTGAGCTGATCGTCGTCTGCGACGGCCCGCTGCACCGGCTGCCGTGGGCAATCCTTCGCGACATCCACCAGGCCGGCAAGCCCCTCGGGATGACGCGCTCGATCTCCCACGCCGTCTCCGCGGCCGCCTACTTGGCGCTGACCGGCCGGGCCCATCGAGCGCCAGAGCGTGACCTGCTCTTAGTGGGAGACCCGGCCTATACGCCTCACCAATTCCCGGACCCCCGGCACAGGCGGCTGACCGGCACCGCTAGGGAGCTGGCGGCAATCGCGGCACTCCACCCGGACCACACGCTCCTCACCGGCACCGACGCGACCGAGGCCCATGTAGTCGAGGAGCTCACCCGCCACCGACGCGCGCACTTCGCCTGCCATGGCGCCGGCGACGATCAGAGCGCTGCGTTTGGAGGTCTCGTCCTTGCGCCCCCCGGGCCAGCGGACGAGGCGCTGCTGGAGAACACCGACGACACTCTCGAAGCCTGGGAGATAGAGGATCTCTCCATCCCCTGCGAAACGGTCGTGCTCGCCTCCTGCTCAACCGCCGGAGGCGAGATCCTTCGTGGCGAGGGACTGGTCGGGCTGGCACACGCCTTCCACCGAGCCGGAGCACGCGAGGTTCTCGCGGCCCTGTGGCCGGTCGACGACGCCGCGACCGCGCGGTTCATGACGGCCCTCTACGAAGCCTTGAATGATGGTGAGCCGCTCGCGCCAGCAGTACGCCGCACGCGCGAAGCTTTCGCCGCCGAGCGGCCAGCTCACTGGGCTCCATGGGTCGTCTTCGGTCCGTCTGGCTGAATCAGGTCGAATCCGTGCTCATTGCAGGGGCCGATACTCGTGCCGCACGAGCTCTACCAGGGGACCCTCCGCCATGGCTGGCCGCTCCTCCACCTCGACGCATCTGGCCTGGTCCAGGAAGAGGACTATGTTCAGCGAGCCGGAGACTCTCGTTGACTCCCATGCCAGTCCGTGCACCGGCGAGCCAAGCTGGGCGGGAAGTTGGTGGCGGAGGTACTCGCAGACCACTTGCGTCGGTACGTAATCGACGTGCTCACGTCCGTCGAGCTTCACCTCGAGCCCGATGTCGCGGCGCATGCCATAGAGGAAGCCGAGCTCTTGGCGGATGCGCGGAACGTCGGGCGAGTCCTCGAAAACGCTAGGAAACTCTGGGAGCCTTGAGAAGTCGACGACCTGCATTGGCTCCGTCGGCTCGAATACCGCGATCGTCACTCCCTTGCGGAGAGTCGGGCGAGAGCCGACGATCTCGGCTATCGCGGTGTCTGGATCGTCAGCCGTGTAGAGCATCGGAATCCCCGCCGGGCTCATGCGACTCTGCGAAGCGGCGCTGGGCGGCGGAGATCCCAGCTCCTTGGCCCTTACGTAGCGTTTGCGCACCGAGTGGGTCCTGGCTCGAAAGAGCGCGGTGCCAGCCGGGAGTTCGCGAAGAAGGCCGTACTCTCGAATCAGCCGAGACAACTCACTGAGAAGTTCGAGACCGCGAGGAACCGGCACTCCCGCCCCATCAGCGCTTTGATCATTGGGCGCGAGCACAAAGAAGAAGCGCTGCTGGTGCTTGACGGTCCGGACGAGGTCGTCCCACCCGAACCTCAGCGCCTCACCCTGCGTCGTCGCGTAGACGCCGGTGGGAGTGAATTGCATTTCGCTGAACGCATCTACGACGAATTCCTCGAATCGCTCGTTTCCTAACTCCACCCCCTCAAGCTCTAGGACATCGCGAATCTCATAAACAGGCCCGGCGTACCCGCTATCGGCCTCATCGTCGTGATAGAGAAGTTCCTCCGCCCTAGACCACTCGATCAGCAACTGCGAACCGATCCGCTGCAGCACGATCTCGGTGTCGACGGCGACTCCCCCTCCCTTGCGACCGCAAAAGGAGCATTCGTCGGCATCGGCATTCGTTTCGATTAGGTCGACTAGAGCGCTGTCTTTCGCACACTCTGCGCAGACGGCATATCCCCCGGGTGCCGAGTAGCCCGCTTCCCACTGATCGTTCTGCGCTTCCATCGCTTGGTTCACCCGACGAGAATCCCATAACGCCAGGGCGACGTTCTTTAGTTCGCTCTTCGTTCCAGTTAGGCCCTTATCACCACAAGTCATTCAGACGAATGTCGGCGAGCATGACGCCGACGGGGAAGCTGTTCTGGAAGGTCGCGCTACCCTGTTCGTCGAGGTCGGCCGAAGGGCGGGGAGCACGAAATTGGCTAGGAAGCCCTATGACTGTCGGGTTCCTACAAGGACAGTCCGCTTATGAGCCCGACTCAGGGGTCCTGCTGGACTAGGTAGGACACGGCTTCAAGCGGTTTTCGCGAGATTGAGATCGGCTGGGATCGGCTGAAATCTGTGGGGTATGTTGCCCCATTTGTTGCCCCAGCCCGCGCGCACAAGGCGGCGAAGGCAGAGACCCAACGAGCAAAGATTGAATCCCGGTCGTTCTCTTGGCTCACCCGCGTCAATCCCGGCCGAAGTCAAAGCTCAGCCCGGCGAACCCGAGGGAGTCGATGAACTCCATCCCCAGCCCGCTCGCAGGGGTGAGGACGCCATGGCGCTCGGGAAGCGAGCGGCTTCGCGCGAGGACGATACCGGCCTCGGCCAGGATGTTCGCGGCCGAGCGGTACCCGGGGTGCCCGGCGCCGTAAACGACGGCGTCGCGGCAGGCGCCACTGGTCGAGCGCGCCCGCATGTCGATGCGGTAGTCGATGGCGTCGAGCGATGCGCGCGAGGGACCGCGACCGGACCTGGGGGCGAGCCCCCGTAGGATCGCCAGCATCGCCTGGTCGCCGAGGTTGCGACGCCCCTGTGACATCGCGGCGATCCGCCGCAGCAAGGCGGCCAAGCCCTTGGCCCCAAGCACGCCGAGCAGCTTGGAGCCGAGGCTGGCGCTGACGTTCAGCGCCTCGCTGTAGGCGGGAGGAGGCGAGTAGCCGACCGAACCTTCCCCGAGTCGAGCGCTGCTCAGCTGCACGATCGCCGGGTTGAGGAAGGGCGTCGGCATTATCGGCGCAAGCCAATCGCCCGCAGGCGAGCGGCTGGCGCCGAGGCTGAGCGCCCGACCCTGGCCGAGATCAGGAGCGGTGCTCAATGCCCTGGCGAGGCGCTGGGTGTCGGTCAGCTCGCTGTCTTCGACCAGCCGCGCCACGGTTGCCAGGGTGCCGCCGCTATTTCCATGGCCGAAGCGCAGCGGGCTGCGATGGAAGATGAAGCGCACTTCGGCGTCAACCTCCTGCAGGCGTGAACCATCGACAGCATGGAAGGCGTGGTCGAGCCCGAGCGCTCCGAGGTCAAAAGGCACCGACTCATATCCGCAGGCGGGGATCAGCTTCACTCCTGCGGCGCGGGCCGGCAGGTCGAGCTCGGCGACGCGCGCGGCGATCACGTCATTCTCCCCGCAGAGATCGGCGTAATGCGTGCCGGCGGCGATGCACTGCCTGGGCAGCTCGTCGCCGAGGGGCGCGTGTGGGCCGACGAAGCTGATCACGGCGGGTGCGCTTGAAGCAAGAGCGGCAAGCGAACCGGGATCGCCGGCATCTGCGGCCAGGATCCCGGGCTGCGGCTCGGGCAAGCTGGCCGCGAGCTCGGCCAGCTTGAGGCCGTCGCGCCCCGCGATTGCCCAGCCCAGGTCGAGGCACGACGCCCTTCCTGCGAGATAGGCGACCGCCTCCCGCCCGGTGTATCCGGTCGCGCCGTAGACGACCAACTCGTACCGCCGCGTGGCCATCGTCAGGCCCCTGGCACGGCCTCCGCCTGCGCCAACTTTGCCCTGTGTTCTCCGAGTGCCTCACGAGCACGTTCAGAGAGCTCAGTCGCGGGCAGATCGTCGCTGGCGAAACCGGCGATGTCAGCCATGCGGAAGACGCTGCCGAGGCCGCCCCAGAGGCCGTCCTGGACCTCGGTGACGAAGCACCAGATGCGGGCCACGTTAGCGTCAGTGAGCGGCGAGCCCTCGGCATCGAGCAAGATCTCGGCCGCCTCGCGGAAGAGATTGGCGCGCGCCTGCACCGCATAGGGACCAGGACCGTGGATGAGAGTCCCCTCGGGGACTGTGAACTGGACCCGGTAGTAGGGCAGCTCCGCCCGCTTGCCGCCGCCATAGATCGCGCCGCGGGGGTGCTCGTGCACATAGGTCCAGGCGATTGCGCGGATGCGCTCGTTGTCGATCGCGGCCTCGTTACGCAGCAGCGACTCGGTGAGGCGGTCGACCGCAGTGGCAAGCGCATCGGGCTCGAGCGCTCCCTCGGGATAGGTCAAGTCGATCATCGGCATGGTTGCCTCCGGGTTGTCTGAGTCATTACCAAATCATCGTTCGGTAGGAACATACCAAATAGACATTTGGTACAACTCCCCCATGCCTTCAACCGAAGCAATCCGGAAACGCCGCCGGCTGCGGCCCGAGCAGCGCCGTGAGTTGATCCTCGCGGGGGCGACGGAGCTATTTGCCGAGCGCGGCTACGAGGGGGCCTCGATGGGCGAGATCGCTCGAGCGGGCGGGGTGACCGCAGCTGTGATCTACGACCATTTCCCCTCCAAGGCGGAGCTTGCGATCGAGCTGCTCACGCGCGAGACCGAAGCCCTTCTCGGCTTCGTCGCCAGGGCGCTCGACGGAGCGCCGGCCGAGCCTTCCGCACTAATGCGGGCCGGCGTTGATGCCTTCTTCGCCTACGTAGAGGAGCACCGTTTCGCATGGCGGCTGCTGTTCCGAGACCCACCTAGCGACCCCGAGGTAGCCGCCGCTTACCGGCAGCTAAACGAGCAGGCGACGGCCGGGATAGCCGTCTTTCTGCGCAGCGGAGACCCCGGCGTGCTCGGCTCCTACCAGGACCCCGAGCGGGCAGCGGAGATCTTCGCGGAGGGGCTGAAGGCAGCCCAGAACGGACTCGCGGCGTGGTGGTACGAGCACCCCGAGGTGCCGCGCGAGGAGATGGTGGAGCGACTCCTCGAGCTCACCTGGGTCGGCCTCGAGCGGGTGGCCGCCGATGAGCGCGGCAGAGCGTGATGAAACGGCTCGACGCACTGCCGAGAGAGGGCGCGCTGTTGCGCGGCCTCGCCGTCCTGCACGCCCTGGTCGGCATCGCCCTCTACCGCCGCGAGCTGCGCTCGATCAGACGCGACGGCGTCGTCGCGGGGGTCCCCTACCGCGGTCCGAAGGCGACCGTCTTTTGGTTTCTCATCGCCTCTCCCCTGGTTTGGGCGATCGGGCAGCTCATCACCGACGCGGAAGCAAGCGACGACTGGGCCGCCGTGCGCCGCGCCCACCGCCTCGGCCTCGCCAGCGCTGCGGCGGCGATCGTACTCGTGCCGATCTCGGGCTTCTGGGGCTGGCTGGCGATCTCCGCGCGCGGCGTGCGGCGGGCGCGAGCGATGAGCGAATCGACTACGGAGTGCGGATAACGATTTCGACTCCTGCGCACGGTTCCTGGTGAGAGGCGGCTCTATCCTTTGCCCCAAGCGGTGACGGCGAATCCTCTCCCCCTGACTGGCGGCTGCGGCTGCGGAGCAATCCGCTTCGAGGTCACGACTCCCTTGGTCGCCGCGAACTACTGCCATTGCACGCGGTGTCAGCGGCGCAGTGGAACCGCCGCCTCTGCCAACGCCCGGCCAGAGCGGGGCTCGTTCGCCTGCTCTCCGGGGAGGAGAAGCTGCGGGCCTGGAGGCCAGAGGGCGGCTGGGAGAAGCTGTTCTGCGCAGAGTGCGGGTCGGGGATGCTCAGCCGCCATCCCGAGGATCACGATCGGATGAGCATCCGCATGGGCGCCTTCGACGCGGACCCCGGCATCCGTCCCGACGTGCGCCAGTTCGTCACCTACGCCGCGACCTGGGAGCCAATTCCCGAGGACGGTTTGCCTCGTCGCCCGGAGAGCGCCAACCTCGACTAGCTTCAACTCGAGCCTGGAGTTCCCGGCTAAACCTCTCGCTCGAAGTGATGCGCCGAGATGCGAAGCCCGTTTCGCATGTAGAGCCGATGTGCCGGAGCGCGGTCCGCGGCGACGCCGGAGTCGAGATGAAGCCCCTCGCAGTCGAGGCGCGCCGCCTCCTCGGCCAGCCAGTCCATGAGTCGCTCGCCACATCCACGTCGCCGCGCCGCAGGAAGGGCGGTGCAGGCCGCGGCATTGGATAGGACGCTGCTGGCGAGATGGCGGCCACTCTCCAGTTCGGAGACGAACGCGCCGTTGAACTCGATCACAGGCAATCGCAAATCGACCCCAGCCAGCAACGCACGCATTGCAGGGGTCGCGCGGGAACTGGCGACCGTGAGGCGCATACCCGCGCTCAGCAGCTCGTTGAGCCCGTCCCTTGCGAAGTCGCTAAGCACTCCGTCAGAGCGCAACAGGGTCCCGTCCAGATCACAGATGTAGATCGGGTGCTCGGCCATGCACGCCTCATTCCGCCCCGGCCGCTGCAATCCAGGCGCACAAACGCTCCTTGGCGTCCGGCCACTCGGAGCGAAGGATCGAGTAATGGACGCTGTCGCGCCAGCTACCGTCGCGTCGTCGCATCTCGTGGCGGTGCACGCCCTCCTTGCTCGCGCCAAGCCGCTCGATCGCCCGTTGCGAACGCTCGTTGCGGATGTCCGTGCGGAAGGAGACGCGCTCGAGCTCAAGGGCCTCGAACGCGTGCGCCACCAGCAATAGCTTCGCCTCCGCGTTGCTGCCATTTCCCCATGAGGCGCGACTGAGCCAGGTCGAGCCGATCTCGACGTGGGCGTTGTGAGCGTCGAAGTCCCAGTAGGAAGTCGAGCCGATCACCGAACCACCTTCAGCATTGAGGACCGCGAATGGGAAACGACGACCGGCAGACCGATCCACCAGGGCACCCTCAATCCATACCTCGGCCTGAATGATGTCGGCGGGGCGCGGATAGGGGAGCCAGGCAAAGACCTCGTCCATATCGGCAGCGGCGAGAAGGCCAGCGGCATGGTCGAGGCGCAGTGGCTCGATTGAGACGAGATCGCCACGAAGCTCGACGGGCGCCATCGGGTGCATGGCACGGAATCCTCTCAGGAGCAGCTAGCAAAGGGTTGCGTACCGGGCCCGAACCAGGGATCCCGCTGGACTACGCAAGGCACGATTTTCAAGCGGATTCGCGAGATCGAGATCGGCTGGGATCTGTGGGGCGTGTTGCCCCATTTGTTGCCCCAGCAGTCCCGGCTCGCCAGCTTGCGTTCACGGAGATGCCCAGCTTCCGTTTAGAAGCCGCGCGAAAGTTTCCACGAAGGCCGACCTGTCCTCTAAGGTCTCCTCAATTCCTGAGGTCGTTCTCACGCGGCGCAAAAAGTTCGCTGCACGAAAGCAGAGCGACAGCAATCTGCGCGACCTCTAGACGAAATAGGAGGTTGTGATGCAGAGCATGCCCTGCCGGGGCAGTCGTTCCCGGCGACCGAGAGCGCCCCGTCGAAGGGGCTGGTCCTACTGGAGGTCGGTATGGGCCGCCTGGTGCCCCAGCTGCGCGCAGGAGACGATGCCCTTCCCGAGCGGGCGTTGCGCCTTTTGCGATTCCCATCTCGAAGGGCAGCCGACCCGTGGACCGCACGACTCTCCCCTTACGAGTGGCCTGTCCTCGCCGGCGACTCCCCGCGAGACGAACCAACAGCTTTTTGCCAACGCTGCCTGAAACCGGCGGCCAGAAAGAGAGCAGAACGATGATGACGATTCTCAAACTAGACCCGAAAGAGGCGCATAAGCGCCAGAAGGCCTACGTCGAGTCCATCGGCGAGGCAGGCTTCGATGTCGGCCTTGTCGTCGGCAACGCCTTTGTAGAGAGCATTCGCGACCTCGGATACCGGTCGACCGGCACCGCGGCGAACGAGCTAATCGACAACGCGGCCCAGGCGGGAGCAGAGAACATCCACGTCGCCTTCGGTTACCCGGAGGGTTCCCGAAAGCCCGATGCCATCGCGATCATCGATGACGGGATCGGCATGGTCCCCGAAATGACTCGCGCATCACTGCTCTGGGGTGGAACTGACCGCCACGACAGTCGCGATCTATTTGGCCGTTTTGGCTACGGCCTCCCCTCGGCGTCGGTGAGCCAGGGTCGCCGGGTCGAGATTTACTCGCGAACGAAAAAAAGCGACTTTCACCGCGCGCATCTCGATCTCAATGAAATCCGGGACGGCAAGAATCTCGTCAACGGCAAGGTCTCGATCGCGAAGCCGGTGGTGAGCGACCTGCCGGCCTTCGTGCAGAAGTACGCCGCCGAGCACTTCCCGGGAGGACTCGACAAGGTGCGCACCGTCATCGTCTGGTCGGCGCTCGACCGGGCGAGCAAAAAGCGAGCGCCGGAGCTCGAGAATCACCTTCTGGAGACTTTCGGCGTGACCTACCGAAATCACCTCCGAGGGATGTCGGTGGCCGTGAACGGGAAGCCTGTTGAGCCTGTCGATCCACTCTTTATTACCGAGGCCTCCCGTTTCTACGATGCTGACGCCGAGCGAGCCGAGGCCATTGAGCCGCAGTCTTTCGAGGTCAAGGACCGAGACAGCCAAGAGGTGCTTGGCACGGTCACGGCCCGCTTCTCGGTCATGCCCCCAACCTTTGCCCGCAAGGACAAGGCGCGGGAGGTCGGCCGGCGCAACGGAAATCAGCGTTGGCCGATCCTCCGCGACCACAACGGTCTGGTCGTGCTCAGGTCTGGGCGTCAGATCGACGTGGTCACCCGCGGCCTGCCCCGGGTCTTCGTCAACTACGACCGCTATATCGGGATCGAGGTGGATTTCCCGCCGACGCTCGACGAGTACTTCGGCGTGACTACGCACAAGCAGCAGATCACGCTATCCGACCGCATCTTGCAGATCCTCGATGACAACGGCATCTGGAAGACCTTCGACCAGCTCCGCAAGCGCGAGAAGGAGTTGCGGGCGGATATGACCGCCGAATACGACGCGCCTCCGAGCGAGGAGGACGAGCGCCCTTCGGAGCTCGCAATGGCAGAGGCGGTTCAGCTCGACCCTCCAGTCGTGGAGAGCGAGCGCCGGAGCGAGCGCGAAGTGCAGAGCCGCGAGGAGGCCGTGAAGGAGCTCGTCAAAAAAGGGGTCCCAAAAGGGGAAGCCGAGCGGGTGATCGAAGCCGTCGAGAAGGACCGTCCCTTCCGCGTCGAGGTCGAAAAGAACCCGGAGGGACCCTTCTACCGGGTCGACTTCAAAGGCGGTCAGATCGTGCTGCTGATCAACTCCGCACACCGCTTCTACACCGACGTATACGCCGCGGTCGCCGGGCCCGACGGCGCGAGGATTCGCCAGGCGCTTGAGGTCCTGCTTTTCGTTCTCGGCAAATCGGAGATCGACGCCTCAGACGATCGTGAGCTCTTCTACCAGAGTGAGCGCCAGGAGTGGTCGAGGCGGCTCAACGTCGCCCTAGCCAAGCTCGGCACGCTGATCGACCTCACCCCGGAAGAGCCGGAGGACTCGGCTTCGGAGGTCGAGGAGCCAACCTCAGGCACGCCAGCCTGATTTCCCGACCCGGCATCCCGATAGCTTAGGAAGGGCGGCGGAATGCCGCCCTTCCCGTTATCGGGACCCACTTTTGGCTAGCGCAACCTCAAAAAAAGACGAGCAGGCGGCGCGACCGCGTGCTGTCCCGAGGCGCAACGGCCGCAAGATGACGAAGGCGAAACTGCGCGGCAGCGTCATAGCTGAGCTCGAGCGCGCCGGCTTCGTCTACCACGAAGGGCTACTAGAGCTTCCCGAGACGACCGATCCGAAGGATCTAGTGCGGCGGCTGCACGCCCTGCATCGACAGAACGTCCTGGCGAAGAACGCCTCATTCCTTGACAAGTGGGAGGACCGCGTAATTGGCGAGTTCGCCTCCGGGGATGAAGTCGATCCCGGTGCAATTCAGCCTTTGATCGAGCCGGTCGACTCAGAGCAGGAGCGAGCGGTATTTCGGTTCGCGACCTTGCATTGGAGCGTTCCCGTCTCTCAGGGATACGGTCGCCGTAGTCGCTTCTTGATTCGCGACGGCGCAAACGGCAAGCTGATCGGCGTCTTCGCTTTGGGGGACCCTGTGTTCAACCTCGGCGTTCGGGACAAGCTCATTGGCTGGAATCAGGAAGACCGACAGGAACGCCTCTACAACGTCTTCGACGCTTATGTGCTCGGCGCCGTCGGTCCCTATCGAAACTTGATCGGGGGCAAGCTGGCGGCGCTCTGTGCGCTCTCAGACGAGACCGCCGACTATCTCATCCAGAAGTACCACGGCGCCGTCACCGAAATCCGTGGCGAGACGAAGAGCGCGGACCCAGTCTTGGTCACCACCACCTCATCACTGGGAAGGTCGGCGATCTATAACCGACTCAAGTACCGCGACCGGTGGGCCTATCGCTCCATCGGCTTCACCGGAGGCTTCGGCCATTTCCATTTCAGCGACGAGCTCTTCACGAGACTGCTCGACTTCCTCCATGAGGAGGGCCATGAGGTTCGTGGGCACCAGTACGGCGAAGGGCCTAACTGGCGCATTAGAACGATTCGTAAGGCACTCGATGAACTTGGCCTCAACGGCGATCTTTTGCGCCACGGGATCAAGCGCGAGGTCTTCGTCGCGCCCCGCGCCATGGGCTGGCGCGCGTTCCTGCGCGGTGAATCAACCCACCTGCATTGGATCGACTTCCCGCTGGATGATCTTGCGGATTTCTGGAAGACGCGATGGGGCGTGCCCCGGTCAGAACGAGATGAGACGTACAAAGAGATAAGTCGAGATTCCATGCGTCTAACGCCTCAACTCGAATCCTTCTCCACCTAGTCGCCGCCTGGGCGAAGGATCTCCAACTCGGCCCAGACCGCAGAGGGCAACCAGCTATCGCGCGCGGGTGCCGCAACTCCATCGCGGTTGAGCCCGTTGGCGATCTGGCCGAGACTTGCCCCGCCGATTCGCTCCCAGACGATCCGCTCCCTGGTCGAAGGCTGATCAGGATCATCCGCCTTCGTTGCACATGCGGAAGCCTCGTCTTCCTCTGTATCCAGGAGGGCGTCGTACGAGCTGAGAACCGACTGCAGAACCTTGCCCTCCCGACGGGCCGTATCAATCCGCGGGGAGCCGAGCGACACAATTGCCCATCCCTCCTCTGCGGACCGTCGAAGGATCGCTGAGAGAACAGACAGTGAGCGCGTGAGACAGTTCAGGTCCGCGACGATCAGGGTCGTGTGTCGCTCGCCCCTCAAGAGCCTGAGGGACCGAGCGATACCGCTCCGATCCAGAGCCTCGCGCCTATCGCTCGTGTCGCAACTCCATGCTAGGGAGAGCCCACGCCGTTTTGCCTCCAACCGAATCAACCGGCGCTGGCCTTCAAGCCCAGCGCCGCTGGAACCCTCGCTTTCGAGCAGGCGGGCATAGCCAACGGCCGTTTGCGGCTGGCCGACCGCGTCATCCCTCTCCAAATGGTGCTGAGACATCTGCTGCCTAAGCGGCAAGGCGCGTCTCCACTTCCCCGACTCCAAGCCGATACGACGCAATCACCGGGCTTAGATCGAGCGCTGGCGCCTCGTCGCCGGGCAGCAGATGCGTGTAGCGGCTGAGGGTGAACGCGGCCGAGTGATGGCCGAGCGCGCGGCTGAGCTGGAGGAGATTGGTCCCTCGGCTCAGGTGAAGCGAGGCGAAGGTGTGGCGGAACGTGTGAAAGCCCGCCCAGGGGGCGTTGACCTCCTCCACGATCGGCTTGAGATGCCGGCGGAGGAGGTTGCCGTACTCCAGGCCGTTGCCGTCCCTGTTCGTGAAGACGAGCGCGGTCGAATCCTGGTCCTCCTGCTCAGCCAGGTGCCCGCGCAGCCGGTGGACGAGCGAAGCAGGCAGTGCCACCTCGCGCCTGCCGTATTTCGTCTTTGGCGGCTCGACCCGACCGCGGACGATCGCGCGCCGGACACAGACCTCGGGAGTCGACCCGTCGATCTGAAAGTGAAGGCGTTGGAGCGCCATGCCCTCGCTGATCCGCAGGCCGGTAGTCGCCAGCACCTCGAACAGCAGCTTGTAGCTCTCCGGCGCCATCGCCAGGACCGCCGCAAGCTGCTCGCGGCTGAACACCTTGATTTCTTCTTCGTCCTCCTCGATCTCCTCGCGGTGAGGCAGCGCCAGGCCCTGAGAGGGGTTGTGGCGGATCAGGCCCTCGCGGTTCGCGGTCGTCAGCGCCGCCCGCAGCGGAATGACAATGTTGGCGATGGTCGAGTCGCTGAGGCGTTTGCCCTGCTCGTCCTCGTCGGCAAGCCAGTCCACGAAGCGAGCAAGCTGGAAGGTGGACACGTCGACCAGCTTCAACTTGGCCGAGAAGTAGGGGCGGGCGTAGTTGGCGATCAACCGCCGGTATTCGTCGCGGGTGTTCTCCCGAAAGCCACGACGGCCCTGGCCGCGATAGCGCTCGACCCACTCATCGAGGAAGGGCAAGAACTTGATCGCGGTCGGCGCCTGGAGCTCGCCGCGATCACGGTCGGTCTCGCTCTCGCGCTTGATCCTGCGCGCGGCGTCGTAGGTGCTCGCGTTGCGCTTGCGCTGCTTGCCGGCGACCCGAATGACGGCGACGTAGCCGACCGTGGCGCCGTGGCCGTCGATTCGCTTGAAGACGCCGGGCGTCTTGGTCTTGACGAGTCGCCGCTTGTCGCCGCACCCGTCACTGTCCGATTGAACGTCCCTATCCTGGGAATTGCTCATGGGGCTAACTCCTCATGGGCCGGGGGCGGGCCGTTGTCGCGGCGCCGCCCCATTTAGTTTTCTCGGACAAAACGTTAACAGGATGATGCGCCCTGTATTCACGGATCAGAGGCCCGCAATCCCTGTTCTCATGGGACATTTGGCGGGTCGCGATCACGGCTCGCTCCCCGCCGCCGTCACGTACTCGTCCAGCGTCTGTCGGCGGTAGAGCGGCGTGCGCCCGTCGTATCCGTCAGGCGTCAGCAGGCCGGCGCTCGTCAGTTCGTGGATGCGCCTGCGCGGGACGCAGATGTAGCGGCCGGCGGCCTCGGGGTTCAGGTAGCCCTCGCCCTCGGCGGCGGTGCCGTGAAGGCGATCGGCGACCTGCTCGGCGACGGTGGCGGCCAGCGCTTCTACGAAGCGGTCGTCGGCCCGCAGCATCGGCATCCCGGCAGGGCGGCGGCGCTCGCTGGCAGGTCGGGCCCCGGCCATCTCAGCCGACCCCCTCTCCCAGCCAGTCCACCGCCTTGCCGGGGTCGGCGAGGGTCCGGCAGATCGGCGCGAACGGCCCGCGATCGGCGAGGTCGTCCAGCAGGCAGATCGAGACCTCGACCTCCGGGGTCTCAGCGAGATCGGGGTCCTGGCCGCACAGCGCGAGCACGGTCCGGCGGCGATCCTCGAGCCGGTCGCTGGGCCGGCCGGCGAGGACGACCAGCACGGTCGGGAAGACCGGGTACAGCCGCGACCACAGCGCCGCCGACCCGCCGGCCGCGCCCTCGACGGGGACCGTGCGACGGTAGAGGCGCGCGTAGCGGCCGAGCCGGTGCGCGAGGTCGGCGGCCGAACGGGTCGCGCGATCGAGCTCGATGAATCTGTAGGCGATGCTGGTCTGCCCGCCGACCTCGGCGAGCTGGTAGGTCAGCACCGCGTCGGAGATCAACTGTTCGGGCGTGCGCCTCCCCGGCGGCGGCCCCAGCGAGTGCGCCACCTCATGCAGCCAGTCGAACGGGCCGCACTCGTCACCGCGCTCGCGGGCCGCCCGCACGAAGGCGAGCCCGACATCGTTCACCGCGATCGTGTGCGCTTGTAGGGGGCCGGCGGCCTGCTCGGGCGCGATCACCTTGCGCCGCGTCTCCGCGCGGCTCGGGATCGTCGCGGCGGCATCGACGCCGCGCTCGGTCAGATGCCAGAGCAGGCGCCGCCCCGGCAGCGAGGTCGATTCTGCGAGCCCGACCTCGCGCAGCAGGGCGAGCTGTTCTTGAGCCCAGCGCCGGGAGGCCCGAGGCGCGTGCAGCTCGTGGACCTGTGCGGTCGAGAGCAGCCGATGCTGGTTGAGGCTTTCGAGCATCGTCACAGCGGTCGCTCCGAGCCGTGGCAGCGCGCGCTCGGCGGCGGTCAACTCGCGGCCCCGGTGTCGAGGGTCTGACGACCGCCGCTCGCGCGCTCCGGCTGCCGTGGCGGGGCGGCGAGGTGCTTGGCGATCTCCTGCGGGTGGCGATCGAGCCGATCCAGGGTCTCGGCGACCGGGACGCGACCGAGGCTGCGGTCGATCGCGGCGTCGAGCGCCGACAGTCCCTCGGGGTGGCACTCGTCGGGGAACAGCTCCTCGACCGGCACGCCGCCGAGCCGAAAGGGCTGGCTGATCTCGCCGTCAAGGGTGACCGAGGCGAGGCTGTGGAAGCGGGGCAGCTGCCCGATCGTCTCGGCGCTCACCTCGCCGCCGAGCTCGCGGGCGAGCAGCCCGGCGGCTTTCGCGTTCAGCGCCGTCGTCACCAGGTGGGAGCGGTTGGTGGTGACCGCGTCGCGGGTCGCCGCCGTCAGCCGCTCGGGGTTCTGGTTCAGCAGCAGCGCCCGCACCCCGAACTTCGCGACCTGCTCCAGCAGCGCCGCCAGGGTGCCCGAGGATGCCCCGTCATATATCTGGACCTCGTCCAGCCACACGTAGAACTCGCGGCGGCGCTCGGGCGGAACGTCGGCCCTTGACTTCGCCCCGTGCAGGGCGTCGTAGACGACGAAGTTGGCGATCAGGCGATCGCGCCCCGACCCCGAGCCGGGGCAGACGAGGACGATCTGCCCCCGGTCCATCGCCGCGCGGATGTCATAGCTCGCCAGGGGGTTGCCGAGCAGCGCGGCAGTGGAGGGCGCCGCCCGCAGACGGTCGATCAGGTTCGTGACCGGCGTGATCGCCTCGGGCGCGAGGCGCGGGAAGCGTTCACGGAAGAACTGCCGAACCGGGGGCGACACATACGGCAGCACCGCCTCCCGCCAGTCGTCGTCGCTCAGCAGGACGGGGATCTCGAAGATCGTCGGCGCCAGCTCGGCCGGGAGCTGGCGGGCGAGGTCGACAAGCGCCTGCGCCGCCTGCGTGGTGAGGTTGAGCGCGCGGGCGTTGACCTCGTCCCAGCGCAGGGCCGAGGCGAAGGCATCGACCACGGCATCGACCTGGCCGGCGGCCCGCCTCGGCGAGCGGCCGGCGACGGCGAACAGGTTCCAGGCCGGCTGACGATCGGGGTCGGCGAGGTTGACTTCCACGACCCGCTCTCGCAGCCCCTCCTCGGTCAGGTAGCCCTTGATCCGGTTGAGCGCGTCGAGATGCGGGTCGAGGAACAGGCAGCCGTGGCCCGAGCGGGCGACGTGCAGGAACTGGCCGATCGCCGTCTCCGTCTTCCCGAACCGGCTGCGGCCGGCCATGTAGAAGAAGAAGGTGTCGCGCAGGGGAACGCCGACCATCCGCTCCCCTGCCTCGGTCTCGACGTTCCCGAGCGGCAGCAGGCCCGCCTGGCCAGCGAAGGTCGGCAACCCTCGGGGCGGCGGGTGCACCGCCCCACCGGAGCGCAGGACGTTCGGCGAGGCGCATTGCTTGCTCGGGGGCTTCAACAGGCCGGCGATCTCGCTCGCGGTGACGACCCGGCGGCGGGCCGGTCGGAACAGCCCGGTCGCGAGGCGACGATCGAACCCGCGACGGCGCCCCGGAAGATCGGAGCCGAGGAAGGCGACGCCGGGGATGCGGAGACCCGAGACGCGCAGGTGGTTCTCCCCGGCGAAGGCGTCGAAGCCGGCCAGAATGCCGGCGAGCTGGGCCTTCGCCCGGCCGGGGACGGGCGAGGCGACCCGAATCAGTACCTGCATCTCAAACAGCGGCTCGTCGGTCCCGAGCTTCCGGGCCAGCGCCTGGCGCCCCACCCTCTGCTCTACCAGCTCGGCCGGCGGGGCGCCGCCGCGACGGCAATCGCCGCCGCCCAGGAGGTCGGTCAGCTCGTCTCCCGGCGAGGGTGACGGCGCCCGGTGGCGAGCGCGGCGAAGCAGCCGCCTCCGCAGGCGCCGGCGCTTCCCCGGAGTGACCGGCAGGAGATCGACGCAGATCGTCGCGCCGTCCCCGCCGGCCGGATCGAGGGCGTCGATCGCGCGGGCGAACCCCGAGAGCGGATCGGGATCGAGACCGGCCGCCCGCAGCGGCTCGCTGCTCGCCCTGGCAAGGACCAGCTCGGCGCGGACGACCTCCCCCGTCTCGGGCTCGGGCGGCGGCGCCGGGGCAGGGCGAAGCTCGACGCCCTGGTAGGCGGACATCGCCGTGCGCAGCGCTCCCCGCGCCCGCTCGGGCACCTCGACCGCGTAGCGGAGCTTTCCTGCCGGGTCGGCGTCGAGCCTCAGCCGGACCGCGCTCGCCGGGGCATCGAGCAGGCCGCGAAGCGCTCGCCGAGATCGGCTGAGGCCGGAGGCGAAGCGGACGACGGACTCGGGTGAGGGATCGAAGGAATCGGCCGGGACGGCGAGGACCGCCACGCGGTGATCGAGAGCCCGGCGAGTGACAACGAGCCGCGCGACGAACACCGCACAGGCGAAACTCAGCAGAGCCCCGGCGAGGCTGACGGCAGCGGGGTGTCCCGCAAGCTCGCGCAGCGTTACCAGCCATTGACGGAGGCTGGCGGCGACGAACAGAGCCGCGATAGCTGCCGCGAGGAGAGCGAGCGGGACTGCGTCCCGCCGGTCTGACTCACTCACGGATTGACCCCCTTCGGGGATAGATGTCAGCGGAGGCGGCCCGTCTCAAATGCGGGTAGAAAGCGGCCGGGTCGCCAGTCGCCCGCAGGCCGGTGCGAGCCACAGTGCGAAGTGCAGTGCGAGCCGCAGTGCGAGCCGCAGTACGAAGTGCAGTGCGAGCTTTGATCGGCGTCACCGCTTGCCTCCGTGGTCGAGGCTGTGGCGAGCAGCCGCCGCGACGACGAGCCGCGCAACCGGCGGGCAGACCGCGTTGCCGATCTGCAAGAAGCAGCGGGTCCGCGAGCCCTGCCAGGGGTAGTCGGCGGGAAAGCCCTGCAGGGCGGCGGCCTCCTCGACGCTGACCCGAACCGCGTTCGTGAACTGCGAGGGCCACTTGTCCCCTGGCTTCCAGCTCGGGTCCCGGTCCTTCGCCGAGGGCGCCGAGATCCGCGGATCGGCCAGCACGGTCGTCGCCGGCCGCCGCCTCGTCCACCCCGGCCGGCGCTCAGCCATCGCTGTCGCCGCCCTTCGCCGAGCGCTCGACCGTCCACGATCCCGAGGCCGAGTCGAGGGTCCGCGCCGGGCACGTCGCCGGGCGGCTGAGACCTCGCGGGCGACTGCCGCTGGCGGTCTGGTTGTTGGTGTGGGTGACGGCGTCCCGCGCCCAGCCCAGGGCGTCGGCCATGCTGACCCAGGGCTGTAGGTCCTCCTCCCCCTCGCGGACCTCGTCAGGGCGGCGCGGGTTGTAGGAGCGATGGGTCGGGACGGGCAGCTGCGCCGGCCCGTCGAGCGAGGCGACCAGGTAGGCGCGCTTGCGGGTCTGCGGCAAGCCGAACTGCTCGGCGCTCAGCACTCCTGCGGTCGCGTCGTAGCCGTGGGACGCGAGCAGGCCGGCGAACAGCGACCAGAAGCTCGAGGACGCCCGGCACCTGCTCCAGCGCGACCCAGCGGGGTCGCAGCGCCAGCGCCCAGCGCAGCGGCTCGACGGTGAGCAGCGAGCGAGGATCGCGGCAGGCTGCAAGGTGCTCGGCGCGGGTGTCGTGCCCGGCGGCGAGCTCGTGGGCGCAGGCGATCACCCGCTCCTTGTCGAAGCGGCCGAGCCCCTTGCCTGCGGTCGAGTACGCCTGGCAGGGCGGCGAGCCGATCAGCCCCCAGACCGGCGCGAACTCCGCGGGGTCGAGCGCGGCGATGTCCGCTTCGATCCGCTCATGCCCGGCGGCGCGCGCCGTGGCGCAGGCCCAGCGGTCGACGTCGATGCCGATCGCGGTGTAGCCGAGGTCGCGAAGGCCCTCGTCCCAGCCGCCGGCGCCGGCGAAGAGATCAACGATCCGATTGGGCTGCATCAGCTCATCGCCTCCCGTCGTGTTGCGCGCTCATAGGCGAGGATTCGGTGCCCGATCCACTCCGCGATCTGCGGGACGAGGGCGTTGCCGAGGCCGGCAAGGCGGTCCACCCGATGGGGAACCCCATCAGCCACTCGACCCACGGAGGGTTCAACGGCCCAGTAGTCCCGTAGCTCCTCGGCGGCCGACCCGCTGAGCGCTTGTGCTCGGCCTTCGTGTTGCTGGCGATCGGCGTCGGCCAGATCCTCCGCTCGGCTTCGTTCACCGCCCGCCCGAGCTCGTTGCCACTCGGACCCGGATTCCGCCGCTGCCCCGGCTTCGGCATCCCATGCGGGGTAGGCCACGATCCAGACCCGCTTTCGCAGGTGGGGTGCCCCGAACTCTCTAGCCGACAGGCACGCCCACTCCGCGTCATACCGTGCTTCGGCCAGGTCTCCGAGAACTCGGCCGATCGGGCCTCGGTCCCACCGCTTCCCCTTGCCGGTGAGGAGGGCCGGGACGTTCTCCACGACGACGTATCGGGGTCGAAGCTCGCGAATGATCCGGGCAAACTCGGCCCAAAGACCCGAGCGGGCGCCGTCGATCCCGGCGCCTCGGCCGGCGCTGCTGAGGTCCTGGCAAGGGAAGCCGCCGCAGACGAGATCGACGGGGTCGAGCTCGCGGGCTCCGACCCGTCGCACGTCCTCGAACCGGGCAGCGGCGAGAAAGTGTCGGGCGAGGATGGCCCGACAGAAGGGATCGAGCTCGACCTGCCAGGCGACGCGCATCCCCGCCCGCTCGAAGCCGAGGTCGAATCCGCCGATGCCCGAGAAGAGGCTGCCGACATTCACGCCCCGCCCCTCGACCTCTTGCCCGCGGTCGTCGCGAAGATCGGGACATAGGCCCGCCCCGAGTCGCGGTAGCGCCACAGGAACCGATGCCATCCCCGCTGCGCCGCCGCGCGGGTGGGGGCGCTGAGGCGCAAGACAGCCCGACTCCCCCGCGCCCCGGTCAGGACGACCGTAACTTCGCCGTCCTTATAAGGGACGTGCTGGAGCGCCCGGTGCGATCGCAGGGCGCGAGCCGCGCGCTGACCGGCGGCGCTGCCCTTCTCGTCCTGGGGGTCCTGCCGGGGGGTCGCCGGGCGATACTCGACCGCTTCGTCTTCGGCCTCCTCGACCGGGGCGGCCGTGGCAGATGGGGAAGCCGCCGCCGGCCGGACTCCATGCGAGGTCGGCCGGTCGGGCTCGCTGGCGGCGAGGGCGAACAGCGCCGCGAGTCCGAGCAGGACCGCGCTGGCGAGGGCCAGGATCGCCCGCGCCGCGCTCGGGTCGAGCGGGCGATCGAGCAGGGCGCGAAGACGGTCAACCATCGGCGCCGTCCTCGGTGCTGGGCGGGTGGGCGAAGCCGTAGACCGGCCCCGGCATTCCGTACTGCACGGCCTGCGAGGGGAGGAACGGACCCGAGCGGGCGACCCGGTCCCCGAAGTTGCCGTCGATCGTGGTGATCTGCCCGCCGGGGAAGACGCGCTCGACGATGCCGACGTGGGCGCTTTCGCCGTATTCCGGCCCGCTGCCGTAGAGGACGGCGTCGCCGGGCGTGGGCGTCGCGGTCGCTGGCAGGGCTCGGGCGCCGTTTGCCTCGGGGGTGGAGAGCGGCGGATCGCCTGGACCCGGCACGGCGAACGGGCCGCCTTCGTGGGCCTCAGCCCATTTGTAGATCGAGCCCGAATAGGCGTAGGTCGCGGTGCTGCCCTCCAGCGGGACGCCGGCCCGCTTCCAGACCCAGGCGACGAACAGCGAGCACCATTCGACGCACGGCCCGTAGGGGTTGCAGTTCGTCCCCAGCGGGCTCTCGGGGGTGCCGAGCTGGCTCTGCGCGATGCGGACGATCTCGTTCCCGCCCGCCCCGGCCGGCGAGCTCGACCCGCAGGACGAGCCGCCCCCGCTCGCGGCGGGTTCGGTCGCCGCCGGGCCGCTCGGCGGCGGTGCCCCTTTGCCGCGGAAGCCGTAGGAGACGGCCCGCGACATCACCTCGTCGGCGTAATCGGCGACGCCGTCCCCGCAGGCGCCGTAGTAGTTGCAGGCGACCTCCCGATAGGCGGCGTATGAATCGCCCGCGAGCCCGAAGACCGGGCGCAGCATCCGGGCGGCGGTGAAGATCGCGTCAGCGGGATCGAAAGGATCGGCGCCGCCGCCGTCCGCGTCGAACTTGTAGCGCTCCCAGATCGTCGGACCCGAGCCGGGGCTGCAGGCGCTTTCGCGCACCATCCCGATCTGCATCGGTCCGCCGCAGCCCGAGGGGTTGACCTCCGCACATGCGCCGTGGCCGCACTCCTGGTAGCCGATCGAGGCAAGGAAGGCCCAATCGACATCGAAGCGCTGCCCGGCCTGCTGGTAGATGCGCAGGCGCTTGGGTGGAATCTCGCGCACCGCCGCCTTGGTGGCCGGGGCGGCGACCGCCGATCCACCCCCGCCGATGCAGGCGATCTCGCCGCCGAGGATCGCCATCACCGTGCCGGTGATGGCGACGACCAGGACCGCAAGAACGCTGGCCGCGATCAGGACGAGAGCCGATCCGCCGCGACGCTTGGCGCTCACCGTGCGCCGCCTTTCCGCCCCTTGCGCCTGCGCGGGGGCGGCGGTGGAACATCTCGGCCGGGGTCAGGGCGCTTCTCTGCCGGCGGCTTCCTGACGCCCTCACGGCTACGCTCGCGCTCGGCGCGGAGCTCGGCGCCGAGACTGTCTTTGGCTTGGGTCGGGGACGCGGCCTTACGAGCCGGCGGATGCCCTGCGGCGGGCTGCTTGGCCTCGCGCCGGGCAGGGCGCCCCGGCTGCCCCTTCTCGGAGCGCGGCGCGGGCGGCGGGGCGGCGGAGGCGGGCTGGTCGCCGGTGGGACGCCTGCGCCTGCCGGCGCCCTTTTTGGTCGGGTCGTCGGCTGCGGCGGGCTTGGCTGCCGAGGCCGGCGGCCGGGAGTCCGGGGCGGCTTTTTCGGTCTTGTCGGCCGAAGGCGCCGCCCGGCGCGAGCGCCCGGCGGGGGGCGGCGCGTCGAGGGCAGGCGCGTCGCCACCGACCGGCCTGCTGGAGCTGGTCCCAAACAGGGGCGCCCGGTGCTGATCGGAGTCGGCGCCCCTGCCATTGGCGACGCCGCCGACCACGCGACCGGCCCGACCACTCGCCGAGCGGGCACCGCGCCGCAGGGGTTGCGCGAAGCGCCCCGCGATGCGCCCGCCCGCGTAGACCGAGAGCAGCTTTAGCGAGGCGTCCCGCCCCGGCGCCTTCGGCCCGGTCGCGATCCCGATCAGGCCGTCGGCGAGGGTCTTCCGCTGGAGGAAGACGGCCCAGAAAAACATCGACTGGAGGCCGAAGGACATCAGCCACCCGAGCTGATCGGTAGCGCTCGACAGGGCGCCGGTGACGGCGAGCAGGACCGCCAGGATCAACGAGTAGGCGGCCTTGCGAAGCAGGTAGCCGGCCAGCTTCTCCAGCCACCCCTTGAAGAAGTCGTGACCGCGGCCGGGGATCACCGCCGCGATCAGCGCGACCGGGCTGAAGGCGAGCAGGAGCAGCAGCAGGACCTGGGCCAAGATCACCCCGATCGAGAGCGACCCCAGCAGCAGGAAGGCGCCGAGCTCGCCGACGAACAGGACGATCGCCAGCAGCAGCCGCTGGTACTGGCCGCCCTCCTCCATCGCGTCGGTCGCCGGCTTGTCGGCGACGCCGAGGCGGTAGCCCGAGCGATCCGCGTCGGGGAGGTCGGAGGCGTCGCCGTCGTTTAGGGCGTCGTACTCCTTGTCGCGTTCGTCGTGCTCGTCGGCGCCGAGGCTGTAGCGGAGGAAGCGAGGCGCGTACTTGTTGGCGTTGTTGACGCAGACCTTGCCGTCGGCGGTGATCTCGGTCCCGGCCTGGAGGCGGTTCGCGAGCGCGGCGTCGCGGCTGGGATTGGAGGACAGCGGCCGCACCGCGACCGACTCGGGATCGGAGTCCTTCGACCCGCTGCTGGCGGCTACGCAGTGTTCAATGCCGCCGAAGTTGAGGACGACCCAGGGCTTGAAAACGAGCAGGTTGAACAGCTCGTTTGCCGTGTCCTCCTTCGCCTGCCGGGCGCTCGTCGCATCGCCGTGGGAGGAGATCGACAGGAACGCCCCGGACATCTCATCCGTCCACTTGGAGACGCTGCCGATCGTCGAGCCGGGCTGGGCGACGAAGAACAGCGCTGCGACGACGTAGATCAGCGACAGCCCGAGCGCCCCCGCCGTCTCGGAGTAGCGGCGCTGCACCAGCGCCTTCCACATCGCCCAGATGCCGGCGATGGCGACGGCGAGGACAAGCCAGGGCTCGCCGAGGACGCCGGCATAGATCGAGTGGATCGCGCGGGAGACGGGCGCGAGCGCCCCGGCCCCGCCGGTGGCCTGCGATCCGTTGACGAGGTCGAGGCCGAAGGCGAAGCCGAAAAGGGTGATGAGCAGGTTCGCCAGGAAGCTCGTCCCGAGCCAGAGGATCGAGGCGAGGAAGTAGGCGATCATCGGCGGGACGCCGGAGGCGTCCACCCCGCCGGTCAGCGATGCCTGGATCGCGTCGAAGTGCTGGTCGAGCGAGTAGTTGGTGAGCGGGTAGCGCCCGGCGATCCCTTCGCCGCCGACCTGGGGCGCAGGCCCGACGTTGCCCCAGACATCGCTGGCCGCTCCCGCGAGGGGATGGGCGAGGAGCACGATCAGGGCCGCCAGGCTGAGCACCACGACGACGCGGCGGCCCCAGCTGCCCGCAGCACGCCGGCTCACGCGGCCACCGCCCGAGGGGTGTTGTCGAGCGCGGCCAGCAGCTCGCCGAAGACGAGGTCGAAGCGCAGCTCGCCGATCCGCCCGTCGAGGTCTCGCATCAGGCAGAGGCCCTGGCGGTATTCGCGCAGCCGGGCGCGGGCGGCGCCGTCGTCGGGGTCGAGGCCGATCTGTGCGATCCCCGCCCGCGCCTCGGCGTCGGTCTCCTGGCCGAACAGGAAGTAGACGCCGAACAGCTCGGCCAGGTCTCCGAGATCGGCGAGGCGCTGGGTCGCCAGCAGCACGGTCGCGTTCAGGGCGCGGCCGAGCCGGATGATCCGGTTGAGCAGCGAGTGGCCCTGCGTCGAGGCGAGCAGGAACCACGCCTCGTCCAGCACGACGACCTTGTGGCGGCTGCGGTCGCCCGCGATCAGCCGCAGCGCCAGGGCGGCGACCAGGGAGAGCGTCGCCACCGAGACGCGCTCGGCGCGGGTGTAGGTCTCGCGCGAGGCGCCGGGGTCGGGGAGGCTGAGCCCCGGCGTGCGGATCGTGATTACCGAGCGGGCGACCTCGATCGGCTCGACCTCGCCGCTGCCGAACCCCAGCCGCGCGAGGCCGAAGTCGGAGAGCACGTCCAGCGCCTCGGCGGCCTCGCGGCCCGCCTCGGCCTCGGACGAGCGCAGCCGCTCGATCACGCCGCGCAGGTTTCGCTCCCCCGCCCGCACCGCATCGCGCACGGCGCGGTCGATCGCGACCTCCCAGGAGGGCGGCGGGTCGCGCAGCAGCTCCAGCAGGTAGCTGGAGGCAAGCTCCTCGCGCAGCTCGGGCAGCCCGATCGCGAGCGGGTCGAGCTTGCCCCGGTGCTCGACCGCGCCCGAGAGCTCGAGGACTTCGACCTCGCCCTCCAGCTCGGCGACGCGGTCGAGGCCGTGGTCGGGCTTGGGGTCGAAGTCGACGACCAGCGAGCCCCGGCGCTGGGCGGCGAAGGCGATCGACTGCGCGGCGATCGTCTTGCCCGAGCCGAGCGTGCCGGCCAGCAACACCGCCGAGGCCCGCGCCTCGCGCGGCGCCTCGGTCGGGTCATAGAAGACGGGGCGAGCGCCGCCGGCCGGGGAGAAGCCGATGTAGACACCGTCCGTCGAGCCGACCTGCGCGGTCGCGATCGGCACCGAGGCGCCGAACTGCTCGACCGTCATCTGCTGGACGTAGTCGGGGACCGAGCCGCCGCCCGGCCGGGGCAGGTGGTCGGCAAACAGCGCGTGCTGGAGGCCACGCGGGCGGTGCAGCGACACGTCGCCGAAGCGCTCGCGCAGCGCCCCGACCCGCCGCTCCAGCTCCTCGCGATCGGGAGCGCCGACCGCGAGAGAGATCGAGGCCCGCAGCATCGGCGGATGCGCCGAGGACTGCAAGACCGCCTCGTACTCGCGGGCGAGCTCGCGGTCCTCCTCGGCGAGGACGCCCGGGCCGCTCGCCCCCTCCATCTGCTCGCGGTAGGCGTGCTCGACGTCGAGGATGCGCTTGCGCACCTGGCCGAGCGCTTCGCGGTTGCCGACCCATTGGGCGTGCAAGACCGCGTCGACCGGGAAGCCGGCGTCTTCGGCCGGGGCGAAAAGGACCTCGGCGGCGCCGGGGAACTCGGCCTCCTCGGCGAGCGATCCGGCGCAGAGAAACGCCTGGTAGGCGGTGCCCTCCTCGGCCTCGACCACCAGCGACGGCGGCTCGCCAGGATGCTCGGTCGCGGGCGCGTTGGCGCAGCGCCAAAGCTCGGACTCAAGCGGCTCGTAGGCGACCGACCCGCCGGGCGCGACGACCACCAGGGCGTCGGGCTGCCAGTGCCGGTCGGCGATCGGCTCGGCGACGCCGCGACAGGCGGCGCGGCGAAGCAGCCAGTGCAGCTCCTCGGTCGATGCCCGCTCCAGGGCGATCGCCCCGCTGAGCCGGTCGAAGGTGCGCTGCTCAACCGCCGCCAGCGCCTCCAGCTCCGAGCCCGAGATCGGCTGCGGCGCCCCGACGCCGGCCATCTCCTCGACCCGGCGCCGGACGCGGCCGAAGGAGCGCAGTGCGCTCGGGCCGGCGCCGCCCTCGGCCAGCGAGACGGCGATGTAGACCTCGGGGACGTGGGAGCGGAGTTCGCGCAGCCTCGCCTGGTGGCCCTCCAGGTAGCGCCGCCAGCCCTCGGCGTCGGCGTGGCGCTCGTCAGCGAGGTCCGCGAGCTCGGGCGCGTAGCGCTCGGCCGGGTAGGCCCGCTGGACTCTCCAGATCGAGAAGTCGGCGCCGGCCAGGTGGGCCAAGCGCTCAAGCCGTCGCAACAGCCCCCACTTCTCCGCGGGGGGAAGGAAGGGATAGGCGATCGTGTCGGCGCGGTAGAGCGCGGCCGCCTCGCCGTCCGGCCCGATCAGGACGTTCCGCCTCGCGTAGCGCAGCGGGAACCCGGTCACGGGCGCACCTCCAAGACCTCGCGCTCGCCCAGCGCCAGCCGCCGCGCGCTCACGTCCCCCCTGCGCTGCCGGCGACCGGGCGCCTGCGCCACCCGCCGGCGCCCTCGCCACCCCGAGCCGCGCAGGGAGACCGGCGCCGAGAAGAAGACGACGGCCGGGCCGCGGACTCGCCCCCGGCGCAGCCTTGGCGAGCGCTCGTCGGGCGCGACCCAGAGCTCGCCGCCGAGCAGATGCGCTCGCCCCAGCGCGGGCAGAGCCCGGCCGAGAGAACGCCGAAGCGGCGCCAGGTGGACAGCGAGCCAGGAAAGGGCGAAGCGATCCGCACGCCGCCCGTCGGGCGTCGCCTGCGTCGCCAGCGTCGCGACCGCCACCGGAATCACGACCAGCCGCAGCGGCCAGTCGAGCAGGCCCAGCGCCCAGCCGCCGATCCACGTCGCCGCCAGCGCGCCGAGCGCGGCCACCGCCCCACCGACCCGGCCCCCAGCGCTCGCGCCCCCAAGCCCGGCGATCGCGGCGATCGTCAAAGCGACGGCGGCCGAGCCCGAGCTGAGGGCGACGACGACGAGAAGCGCAGCAGTCGCATAGGCCAGCCAGCGCAGCGGGACCCCGCCCGGCACCGGCAGCGGCCGGCCCTCGATGGAGTAGATGCGGCGCTCCGGGCGGAAAATCCGCTGGTAGGAGCGGATCGACTCGTAGCCGTCGCTCACGGCAGAATCCGGTTGCCGATCGCCCGCGCCGCATCGGCGACCTGGTCAGGCGAGAAGACGAGCCAGCCGACCAGGATCGCGGCCAGCAGGAAGACCGCAAGGTCGGTGAACTTCCTATTGAGGAGGAAGACCAGCCCGACGATCGCGAGCAGGCCGCCGTAGATCGAACCAGCCCAGCGGCGCAGCTCCGCGCCGATGTTGCGGCCCACGTCGTTGCCGCCAGCGGCAAGAGCCTCCGGCGCCAGCCACAGCGCCGCCGCGAGGACGACGACCAGGGCGAGGGCGACTGCCAGCCGCCGGCTCACGAGAGCGCCCCTTCGACCAGCTCGACGTACCAGCGGTCCCGGTGGAGGAGCCGCAGTCGGTAGGCGAGCGGGATGATCGCCCCGGTCGCCGCGTCGCGTACCCGTGCGGTCGCGATCACCGTGCGCCGGGCCCCTTCCCCGCTCCCAACCTGCTTCACGCTCGCGATGGCGACGAGCTCAAAGCCGCCGCCGGGGGGCGCCACCGTGGCGCCGGGCGCCAGGAGGTAGGAGAGATCGCCGGGGGTCGTGGCCGACAGGTAGGCCGGCAGGAAGCGCTGGACGAGCTCGGCGACCGCGCCGGCGTCAGGGCCGGCGACGGGCCGGGGCGGCTCGATGCTCGCCCCGACCCCTCCCGGTCCGGCGACGACCGCCGGCACTCCCAGGGCCGCCACCTCGGCCGCGTCTTCGCGGACGATCGGGACGGCGAGGTAGAGAGTGCGGGCGTCGTCTAGCTCGCAGGCGACCGTGACGATCGCCTGGCGATCGCCGAGATCGCGAACTGCGGCGACCTCGGCCTGCTCGACCTGGGCGACGGCCCCGGTCCCGGCGGGGACCGGCGCCGAGGCGCCCGGTGCGAGATATGGAGCCAGCGCCTGCGGCGAGGCGTCCGTGAGGTAGGCCCGCGCGAACCTGATCGCGAAAGCGGCAGTCGCGGGGTCGGCCGCAGCGCTGTGATCGGCGGCGGTCGAGCCGCCCTGGCGAGGCTCGGACAGCACGCCCGAGACGCCCCGCAGGAGCAGGAGCCCGACCAACACCCACAGCGCCACCCGGCCCACAGCCCGGAGCGCCGAGCCGACCGAGCGGCCATCCCCTTCACGCCGCCTGAGCTGAGTACCAATTCCTTCTGACACTTCTAGACCACCTCCGTTGTCGTGCTTGGTGCCAGCCGATTTGCTGGCTCACGACAACGGGGAGGCGAAGTGCCGAAGTGGTCACAAGGTCACAAGCGAATCCTTGTGTGTGTCAGGTCCACACACCCAAGCGGCCAGGCATACGCCTCGCCGCTTGGGTGAAATCCTCGTCTCCGGGATCAGGCCGCGGAGCTGGGCGAACCGGCTGTGATCGCGGAGGCGATCTGGCGAACGAGCCAGAGGCCCGAGAAGTCGACCAGCTCATAGCGGACCCAGACGCCGTCGCGGCGACGCCTGATGATGCCGGCCTGGTGCAAGATGGAGAGCTGTTGGGAGACGCGCTGCTGGCTCACCCCGAAACAGGCGGTGAGCGCGCTGACCGTGGCGCCGCCGCGCTCGTTCAGCACCTCGATCAGCCGAATCCTGGTCGGGTCGCCGAGGACCCTCAGCATCGCCGCCACCATCTCGACCGTCTCCTCGGGCAGCGGTTCATTTCGAGCCGCTGCGCCTACCTGCTGTTCGGGACTAATTGCCATCTCACTACAACAGGGGACGAACGGTGAAAAGTGGTCCCCTGCGATGATTGCTTGATTGGTAACAGCTGAGGAAAAACTGCATTCTTGAGTACGGCACCACAGTGGCACTGCACAGATCAGAGCCATACAGAGCAAAGGTGAGCCATCTATCTCCGCCGTTCCCGGTGGACTTGGCGTCCCTTCCACCCGGGCTTCGCGTAGCAAGGGCGGCCGTCGAGATCGCGATTGCGAGCGACCCAGACCGCGCGGCCATCGGTAGGAGCGCAGCCTCCCTTCGGCGACCCACTTGCGAATCATCCGGTCGGACACCTGCAGGTAGGAGGCCAGCGAGGCGGCGTGAACCAGGCCCGACTCTCGGCGTGGACCCGGAGCTCGGTCACCGCGGCACCCAAGACGGACGTGCTCGGAAATTCGTCCCGCCGAGTGCGATGAAGCCTGGGGGCGGTTGGCGGGAGGAGACCGGCGGCCTTAGGCGTGGTTAGCGGGGCCGTCTGGTCAATGAAACCAGAAGTTTTTCTTGACAAGACCGGTATTCCATCCTAAGTTTTGGGGGTGTTCAGCGGGATGGGTCAGTTCCTGCAGCGCTGAATGACGGGGCGCTCCCTGCGCCCCCGATGTGGCTTTGCCACCCCGAGGCCGCCCCGCCTTCCCTGACGGCGCTGCCTCAACGACGCAGACATCGCCCGGGGGAGAATCCCACTCCTCCGGGCAGCTGCGTGGGTTCAGCCCGTCGCTCGACAGCTGCGCGAGAGCACCGACCCGAGGCTCTGACCACCAGAGAAGTCGAAGCTGGCCCGGGCCAGCGGGAAGACGGCGCCCGGGAACCCCTTTGGCGCCGGGCAGCCGGCGGAGAGATAGCTGTGAGCTTTGCCCTGGTAGTTGAAGTTGCGCTTGAGCGTGAGCGAGAGGCCCGTGACGAAGCCGACGTCGGAGGTGACCTGGGGCAGCGAGGTACTCAGCTTGGTGGCGAAGGTGCCCTGGCCGGTGGTGATGCGGAAGGGGAGCGTGTAAGAAGTCGGCACCGGTTCGGCACCGTAGATATGGGCGAAGAGGACGGGCTTGCCGGCTTCGACCCCGTTGAAGGCGATCAGCTTGCCGTCAGAGGGGAAAGGAGCCTGGCCGGGGACAGCGACATCGGCGGAGAAGCTGCCTTCGCCGACCTTGGCGGCGCCGCAGTTTTCAAGCGCATGGGCGGTGGTGGAGGGTTGGATCTGATCGAGCTGGCAGACCGGCAGGCCCTTGGTGTCGAGGCGGCCCTGGCGGTTGATCGCGATCGTTATCCGGCGCAGCTGCGCCGGCAGCGAACCGTCGGTAGTGGTGATCTCACCACCCAGCTCGACCTTGATCGGCGCGGCGCCGGTGCGAGGCAACGCCTGGGGGCTGATCTTGCCTGAGAAGTCGACCCGCAAGGGGCCCTTCTGGACGACCTCGGCCTGGACGAGGGTGGCGGATGCCGCGAGGACGAGGGTGGCGAGGAGGACGAGGCGTCTCATCGGCTGGCCCCTTTTGGCTTCGGCTTTGATTTGGCGCCCTTCCCGCACTTGGCGCCAAGGCGAGGGCGCTGATTGTTGACGTCGTTGTTCTGGCCGATGAAGCGGGCCTTGGCGCTCTGGGGGGAGGCGCAGAGATTTTCGGCGTTGTCGAGCAGGCTGCGCTTGGCCCCAAGCAGGCTGAGGGTGAATTTGGTGACGGGCGCGTCGGGGAGGACTTCGAAGCTGGCGCGGATGCCGCCCTTGCGCGAGTCGATGCGGCCGAGCAGGTCGATCGCGATGCCTCGGCCCTCCAGCGCCATGACCATGTCCGGCACCGAGTTCGAGGAGGAGCGCAGGTAGACGGTGCCCGTCCAGCGGCTGGTCGAGCAGCGGCGTCGTCGCGCTGGCGTGGCCGTATCACCGAGCCCGACGGGCACTGGGCGCCGTTGCCGGCACCAGCGCCAAACTGCGCGCGGGTGCAGATCGTCTCGAGGTGCTCCTGGGCCAGGAAGAGCGAGGGGGGCAGGGTGACGGTGGCTTTACCGAGATTGGCGTCACCGCCGGGGTGGGCGGTGTAGGTGGCGCGCAGGGATGGGTAGCCGCCCTGCTTAGTGGCGCCCTTGAGGGCGAGGGCGAGCTTGGGCTTGAAGCCGAGCGTCGAGCAGCCGAGGAGCTGGTAGCGCTGGGAGGAGGAGGCGGAGGAGTCATCGGCGGGGCTGAAGACGTCAAGTCCGGCGCCGGTCAGGGTGGAGACGACTTGGAATCGGATCGCAGCTGGTCGGGGTGTTGGTGAAGTTGGCGCGGTCGACGTAGACGCGGATGTCGCGCAGGTGCAGCGGGATGCCCTTGAGGATGTGGGGGATCGGGTCCGAGCCAGCGGAGTCGATCGAGACCTGGGCGGTGCGAGGGTCGACGCGGATCGCCGAGCGGACGACGACGACGCCGAGGTCATAGGGGCCGACGAGGGCGGAGTCGATCGCGACGATCGAGAGCGGGGCCCCGTGGTAGGGGCCGGCGAGGTAGAGGCCGCCGGGGGCGTAGGCGAGGGTGCCGCCGACCCCGTAGCCGGCGAGGGTGCGTCCGACCCGTGAGGCTGGCCGGGCAGGACGGGCTGACGAGCTCCTCGCACCCCAGTTCTGCTTCGAGCTGCGGCGATCGCGGCATCGGAGCAATCGCTGAGGCCGGCGAGCTTGGCGAGCATGCCGGGCGGGAAGGTGGCCGAGTAGGAGGTGATCTCCTGCTCGGCGTCGGTGCGGGTCATGCGCAGGTAGAAGGGCGTGTAGATGGCGGGGGTGGGGTTGAGCGAGCCGGCGAGGAGGACCGGGCGGAAGGGCTGGGTGCCGCCGGCCGGGCAGGGGCCGGCGGCTTCGCCATGTTTGATCGGGAAGGCGCTCGAGTCGTGGACGCGAACGTCGGGTTCGGCCCAGGAGCTGAGCTGGAGGTCGGTCGGGTAGGTGCCGCAGGTGGGCGGGGAGACGATCATCGAGCGCTGGCCTTCGCGCAGGGCGAGGCGGAAGTGGGTGTAGAGGAGGCGGGGCAGCCCGTCGAAGGTGATCTGGAGGCGACCGCTGCGGGGATCGGGTTCGATCTTGCCGATCGATTTCACGACCAGCCCGCGGCGGGCGGAGGAGGCGACGATGTAGAGGGCGAGCATCGTGCCGGCGGGGTTCTCGTATGGCTTGGCGACGAAGACCGAGCCTTTAAGCGGTTCGGCCAGGCCGAGCGGGCCCTCGACTTCGACCGTCGCCGATTTTGGAGGGGTTGGGGCAGCCGGCGCCGGGTTCAGAGGTGGCGCTCTCGCGGGCGAACTCGGCTTCGCTGCAGGTGCCGAGGCCAGCGCCGACGGAGGGATTGATGGTCAGCCCCTCGGGCAGGCGACGGCGGTGCGCTTGATCGCCGGGCGGGCGATGCCGCCCGGGTTGAGGATGCCGCCGCCGTCGTTGACGGCGAGGTTGAAGACGAGGCCACTGCCGGAGGCGGCGTTGCCGGTCATGCAGCTGAACCTGGGCGGTGGAGAGCGATTTGTTGCATTTTCCGAGAGCAGGGATCTGAGCGCTCCTCTGCCCCCCGTCTCCTTGCCAGGAACTGGCAGCAGCGGTAAAGGCAAGCGGCACGGCGCAAGGCGTGGTGGGCAGCGTGAGGTAGCTCTTGATCAGGTCGCCCGGAGCCGAGGCGGCGCCGAAGACGAGACAGGAGCCCAAGGAGGCCCCGGTCTGCTCGTTGAGGCAATTGCCGCGCTCGGCGTCATGCGGTGCGAGCCAGGGGGTGCCCCAGATCGTCAGCTCGAGGCCGTGGAGGTCGAGTGCCTGCGAGAGGTCATCGAGGTCGAGGTCGAGGCCGGCGTCGGCTTCACGCAGCGACGGCGTGAGGACAACAGGGACGCCGAAGGGCGCGAAGCCGATCGCGGCCGGCGAGCCGAAGGGCGGCACCAGGTTGAAGACGCCGAAGTAGCGGGTCGAGCCGCCTTCGAAGCTGGAGCGGACCGCGACGACGCCGACCTGGGTGGCGTTGGGACAGCTCTCGCCGGAGAGACTGGTCTCGTTGGGCGAGACGCGCGGGGTGCTGAAGGCAGCGGCGGAGCATTCGCCGACCGCGGTCGGATTGACGAGAAAGCCCGGAGGCAGCGCGACATGGAGATCGCGGAGATCGCCGTCGGAGACACCGCCGGGGGTGCTTAGGGCGAGGTCAACCTGGAAAGCGTAGGGGTGGGCGCCAGCCTGGACGGTCGGGGTGCCGTTCTGGTTTTCGACGGCGACCGAGAAATTGTCGATGCCAAAATCGGCACTGGCCATCGCGGGGAAGCAGGCGACCCCAGCGACAACGAGCGCACTGAGGATTGCGCGGCAGGACCTCATTTCTGAGCCTTGCTGTTACCTCGGTGCTTTTTGTGGTGCGGCTTCTTCTTGTGCTTGCCCTGCTTCGGAGTTGGCTGCGGCGGGTTGGGCGGCCCCTGGACGACGACGGTACCGGGAGTCGGATCCTCGGGCACGGGAGCCGGTCCCTGGCATTCGTCGCCGAAGCAGGGGGCGGCAGGGGCGACAGCGGGGGATCCGAAAAACGGAGCTGCCCCGAGGAGAACCAAGACTGCAATGAGCAAGCCGATGCGGCGTCCGATCAAAGCCCCCCTGTCATGCGGCCATCCGGAAAAGCAGCGGTATCCTAGCGAGGGTTTCGTGGAGTTGTCAAGAAAGTGTTGTGGTTCTCAGATTGGTATGGGCGTTGCCGGGAAGGGCTTCGCCGGGAGAGAGACGGGGTCCGTGGATCCTCATATAGAAGCTGCGGTGTACCGCTTCAGAAGCGGAATTCGGGGCTGAAAATGGCTGGCTATGTTGCCCAGGGAATGGTGATGACGCCGTGGGGGGACGCGAGCACTTTGCGGGACCGACAGCTCGCTCCGGGCCGGGGTCGCCCGCGCGAGGAGGTGCGCCGAAACCAGCGCGAGCGACTGTTCGCGGCGATGGTCGCCCTGTGTGCTGAGAAGGGCTACCCGGAGACCTCGGTCGGCGACCTGGTCGAGCTCTCGGGCGTCTCCAGCCGCAGCTTCTATGACCTCTTCGCCGACAAGGAGGACTGCTTCCTGGCGACGATGGAGGAGGTCCTGAGCTCGGTGCAGACGATGACCGCGGCAAAGCTCAACGGCGAGGGCTCGATGGAGGAGCGAGTGGACCTCACAGCACGGGCGCTGAGCGAGACGCTGGTCGCCCAGCCGGCCGCGGCGGGACTGTGGCTGGTGGAGGCGTTCAGCGCCGGCGAGCAGGCGCGCGAGCGGGTGCACGGGGCGCTGTGGGTGCTCGGGCAGCTGTTGCAGCGCTCGATGGAGGGCATTCCCGGGCACGGCGGCATGCCGCCGGAGTTGAGTCGGGCGATCCTCGGCGGCGTCGCCGGAGTCGTCTACCGGCGGCTGGCCGACGGCGAAGCGGAGGCGATCGCCAAGCTGGCTCCGGAACTACAGCGCTGGGCCTTCAGCATCCCCCCTCCCCCGGCCCCGCTGCGGGCACGGGCGCGGCGGCGTCGCCCCAAGGGCGAGGGCCTACCGCCCTTCGTGGCCCACGTCCCCGGCGAGCGGATCCTGCGCGGGTTCGCCACCGCGGTGGCCGAGAAGGGTTACGCAGCGACGACGATCGCCGACGTGGCCGCCAAGGCCGCGATCTCCCAGAACACCTTTTACGCGCACTTCCGCGACAAGGCCGACGTAATGCATGCGGCGCTCGACTCGAGCGGCGCCCAGATGATCGCGGCGACGCTGCCGGCGGTGCGGCGCTCGCCACAATGGCCTGGGGCGATGCGCGTCGCCGCGGAGACCCTCTGCGGTTTCTTCGCCGCCGAGCCCGCCTTCGCCCACCTGCGCGAGGTCGAGGTCTATGCGGTGGGGCCAAAGGCGGTCGAGCAGCGCGACCGCACCGGCGGAGAACTCGTCAAGGTTCTAAGCGCCCTGGCCAAGGAGCTGCCCCCCGGTCTGGACCCCCTTGGGGTCGAGGCGACGCTGGCGGCACTGCACTCGCTGCTCTACGAATGGATCCGGGCCAAGGGCGCGGAAACCTTGATGGAGATGGCCCCACTCGCCACCTATCTGGTGCTGGCGCCGCTGATTGGGGCTGAGACGGCGTGGGAGACGGCGAACGGTTAAAGCAGCTCGTCCCGCGCTAGCACGCGGGCGCCTCCAGCACGCGGGCGCCCGGAGCAAGCGCTACTTGCGCTTGCCCTTTTTGCCGCACCGCGCCTCGACCATCGGAGTGAAGTCGCTGACCTTGCCGTTCTGACCGTCGAATTTGACCGTCGCCCTGTTCGTCGACTTGCAGAGGTTGCGGCTGTTTTCGAGCAGGCCCTTCTTGCCGCCCTTCATGCTCAGCACGAACTTGGAGACGGGGGCGTCGGGGACGAGGGCGAAGGTGGTCCTGATACCGCCGTCGTTGGTGGTGTCGATCCGGCCGGAGAGCTCGACGTCGATCTGGCCGTTCAGGGCCGCCACCAGGTCCGGCAGCCGGTGACTGGAGGAGCGCAGGTAGACCGGGCCTTCGAGGGGTTTGTCCAGGAGCGGGCTGAAGGCGCGGGCGTGGCCGTAGACGGATCCCGCCGGACACGCCTCCCCCCCACCGCTTCCCGCCGCGAACTGCACGCGGGTGCAGATCGTGCGGATGTGGGACTGGGCGAGGAACTCCGAGTGCGGCAGGGCGACCGAGGCGCGGGCGATGTTGGCACCGGTCTTCTTGGGCATCACCAGCTGCGCCCGCAGGGCCGGGTGGTCAGAGCGCCGGATGCCGCCCTTGAGGCGGATCGAGAGCTTGGGCTTGAAGGCGAGCTTGTCGCAGTTGGCGACCTGGAAGCGCTCGGAGCGACTGGCGCTGGCCCCCTGGGTGCCGGTCAGGGTGGCGTCGATCGCCATCGGGTCGCAACTGGTCGGGTTGAGGGTGAAGTCGGGCCTGGAGAGGTCGACCCTGACGTCGCGCAGGTCCAGGGGGATGCCGTGGAGGATGCTCGGCAGCGGATCGGAGACGGCGGTGACCTGGGTCGTAGCCGGGTCGATTCGCAGGGCGTTTCTGACCACCACGTTGCCGAGGTCGAAGGGACCGGCGACGGCGGGGGTGACTACTGCCACCGACAGTGGGGCACCTTTGTAGGGGCCGGCTAGATAGGCGCGGCCGGATTGGGTGTAGAAGGGGTTGGGGCCGGCGCCGGCGCCGACGGTGACGGTTCCGACCTGGCTCGCCGCCGGGCAGGACGGGGAGGCGATCTGGGCGGCGCCGGTTCTCAGGGCTCCGGAGATCGCGGCGAGGGCGGCGTCGGGGCAGTAGGGGACGCCGGCGAGCTTGCCGATCAGGCCCGGGGGCAGGGTGGCGGTGATGGCGCCGAGCTCCTGGGTGCCGTCGGCGCGGGAGAGGCGCAGGGTGAAGGGGGAGTAGGCGGCGGCGAGGGGGTTGGTGGTGCCGGCGGCGAGCTTGGGGTCGAAGGCGCCGTTGGGGCAGGGGGCGCCGGCGGGGCCCTGGGTGATCTGGAAGCTCGACCACAGCTCGACCGGGGCGTTGCCCGACCAGGGGGTGAGCTCGGCGGTGGCGGTGTGGGCGCCGCAGGCGGATGGGGTGCGCAGGGGGGCGCGGGGGCCGCCGAAGAGCTCAAGGTGGAGCTTTGAGAATGGAACCTGGGGCTGGTTGTCAAAGGTGGTGACGAGCCGGCCATCATCTTCGGCTTTGACCTGGCCGGAGAGCTTGAGGACCACTCCGCTCTCGGCATCGCGGCCGGCGATGTAGAGGGCCAGGAGGCTGTTGAAGGGGTTGTCCTGTTGCTTGGCGAGGTAGACGTCGGCTTTGATCCCGTGGTCCAGCAACGGCGTCGTTACCTCCACCTCGCCGACCTTGGAGTCATCGGGGCAGTTGGGCGCCTTGTCGGTGAAGTGGATCGGGGCCGGGGCCGGGAAGTCGGTGCCGAGCAGGCCGATCTGGGCGGAAGCGCAGGCACCGAGGCCGCTGGCCGAGGAGGGGTTGACGCTCATCCCCTGGGGCAGGGCGACGATGGCTTGCTTGAGGTCCGACTGCGCGATCGCGCTGGGGTCGGAGAGAGCTCCCCTGGGGGATCGAGAGGTCGACTTCCAGGCCGGTCGGGCTGTCGGCCCGGTTGGTCGTCGGGGCGACGGAGATACTCGGGTTGAAGGCGACCGAATCGCAGTCGGTGATGCCGATCTCATCGCCCCATTCGGTGGGCGGGGTCGGGTAGCCGGGGACTTCATGGCTGTTGAAGCCGGCTTCCTTCCAAACTCCGGTCTCTCTCCAGGAGTCGGCCCGAACGGTGGTGGTAAGGCCCCTGTGCTCCTTGGCGCAGTTGGTGGGGTTGCGCAGGAAGGCAACTTCCCCGACCGGGCCGGATTCGCCTTCGACGCCTTCGCCTTCTCCCCCCTGCCCTATCGTCACCGCATCGCCTTCGGCACTGCAGGTCGGGCCGTTTTCATAGGGCGGGCGAAATCCAGGGCAGCTACGCACGAAGTCGTGGGAGGAACTGCTGGGGAGCCCCCAGAATTCGAACCTCGTCCCGAGCAGAGCTAGCGCCTGGTTGGCATTTCTGCTGGCGACGGTAATGCCGTAGTCAGAGCCGCCGCGCACCGATGCGTCAAGCACCACGATGACGCCGGCGAGGTTGAAGCCGAAACGAGCCGCGACGCCGGGGGGCGGCGCCATGCTGTAAACGCTGACTGGCATGATGGTCGCGGCGCCAGGGAAGCCTTCCGCTCCGAGCGTCACTTTGTCCTTGGGGAACTTGACGGTAAGTGCGACGACCCCGACCTGTGAGGCGGGGGGGCATTCGGCCCTCACCACGAACTGTTCTTCAGTGCGGCTGAGCTGGGCAGCGGTGCAGGTCGGCAGCGCCGTTGGGTTGCCGACCAGGCCGGGAGGAAGCTCGACCTCCGTATCGCGCATCGGCGCCATCGGCGAAAAGCCCCCGTGCAGCGGATTGAGCCCGTGGTTGAAGGCGATCGTGTTCGAGTATGTCGTCGGGTGAGCGGCCGCCGTCGTGAGCACCTGTCCGTTGGAGTCTTCGGCGGCGCCGTCGAGCGCTTCGATGCCAAAGGGCGCTTCGGGCCCGATCTCGATTGCGTCGCGGATGCTGGCACCGGTTGCGCCGCCCCCTGAAAGCGCGAACGCCGCAACTTCGGTGCCCGTCGCCTCCGGGGTCACCTTGGCCAGCATGAGGATCTTCGCCAGCTTGTGGGTGGTGTCGGAGATGGAGTGGGAAAAGACTTCTTCGCTCGTGCAGGTGATGTGCCGGGAATCGGCATCCGGGATGCATGCCCAGCCAACCCCCTGGACGCTTTCAGCCACGAGGCCGTCCGGCAGGGTTATCGCCAGCGTCTGGCACTGCGGGCCAGGACAGGCGCCCGGCTCGGTATCGGCGTCGCCGTCATCGTAGGCAACGATGTTGTAGGAGAGGGTCGCACCGGGTTCGGCAGCGGTGCGATTGACAAGCGCCGAGACTTTCCACCGCGCCCCGACGGCCGCCTGAGAGGGAGCCGGCAGGATCAGTGTCATAACCGTCGCGACCAGGATCGCCAAAGAAGCCAGGGGCGCCAACTTGAACGGCCTCATCCTCCCTGCCTCCGGTCGCGATCGGCTCGGTGCTTGCGATGAGGTTTGACGCAGTGACGCTTGCCGTGTCGGGTCACCGCTTTGCGACCCGGGGGGCAGCGCTTAACGCGCCGAACGAGGGGATCGCCGGAGCCGACCAGGGAGGCGCTTCCCGCCGCGGCCGCGGCCGGCGCCGAGCGCGGCGTGGCACGGCAGGCGTCTCCCGCACAGGGCGCCGTGGAGGCCTGAGGATCGGGGAAGCCACCCTCGACGCGGGCGTCGTAGATGTCGCCGCTCTGGTCCACGTCCCAGCCGAGCAGCTTCTGGAAGGTGGTGAAGAAGACATCGGAGCCGTCGGGAGTCACTTCAAGAAAGTAGGAGCCCTTGGGATCGGCGCCCGAAGAGATCAAGTGCAGGCAGCCGCCGTTGGCCTCTTCCACCTGGCAGCTGCCGCTCCCGACCGCCTCCCACTCATAGACGTCGTTCGCGCCGTTGGTGTCCTGTTCTGGCAAAAGCGGCTCGCCGCTGGTAAAGAAAACGCGAGAGCCGTCAGAGGACATCGGCTGATTCAGGTGCGTGCTGGGCGTGGCGATGCTCTGGGCTTGTCGGGTCGAGAAGAAGGCGGGGCTGGTCGGCAGGCCGCCACTCGGATCGCAACTGACGCACCGCGGCTCCGCCCCGCTCTCGGCGTCGTAGAGATAGATCTCACGACAGCCCGGCAGGTTTGACCAATCGATGCAGTTGCCGTGGTCAAAGCCCCCCGGCGTAGGGGGTTGACGAAGGCTGATCAGCAAGTGCGAGCCGTCGGCGCTGACCCGAGCGCCGAGCTGCAAGGGCGGTTCGATCACATAGTGCGTATAACCGCCGAGGTCGTCCTTGACGTCAGTTTCCTGCTGCATCTGCCCGATGAACGAAATACCCTGGCCTTGGCGCCAGACATAGATTCCGGCAACGTTTCCGAGGGGTTCCTCACCCGCGACGATCTGACCCCTCTGCAGGAAGTAGACCGTGTCGCCGCTGTCGCTGACCCCGAGCGTGCCGAGCGCGGCGCCCAGGCCGTCGGCTCCCTCATGGTCGGCCGAGAGGAGGGTCAGATGATGCCCGTCCGCATCGGGCGTGGCGCTCCACATGTAGAGATGCGCATCGAATTCTCCCGCCGGGGTGTCTGCGGTGAGCTCCTCGAAGGTGGTGAAGAAAATTCGCGAGCCGTCCGCCGTAGCATCCCAGTAGACGGCAGGCTTGGTGGAGTCTGGGGCCACCATCTCGGTGGCGTTGATCTGAACGGTGGTGTCATCCGCTGTACTCGCGGTGCCATGGAAATCGCGCTCGTAGATCGCGCCTTCCGCCTGTTCTTGGGTGGTGGGGCCGGTTGGAACGGTGAAGATGACCTTGCTACCGCCCGTGGAAAAGACGTGGGGCGCGTAGAAGGCGCCGGCGGCGTTGCCGCTACCGGACTGCCCAGCGGTCACGGTCGGCGCCTTGACACAGCTCGGTTCGACGCCGGTGCAGGCAGTCGCGGACCCAGCCGGAACGTAGCCGACGTATTGAAGCGATCCGTTGGTCGAGAGGTAGAGCTTTCGCTGATCAAGGGTGGCGGGCGCGTCCGCGGTCAGCTGGAAGATCGATTCGATCAGCAGCTTGGAAAGATCGGGGGTGGCGCCGATCAGGTATGGCAGCGGCGCGAGTTCCAGCGCGCTCGGTGTCACCGGCGCGAATGCTTCGGTGAGCGGCTGGAAGCTCCCGAGACCGGGGCTGCGCAGGTCGTTGCGCAGGTAGAGGTTCTGAACTCTTTCGGTGTTCGGCGCCGGACCGATCGCCGAGTAGGAGCGAAAAATGGCCTTACTCAGGTCGGGGTTGCCGTCACCTACGTAGAGATGCTGCTTGCCGCCGAAAACGACGTCGTTGTAGGACCCAGCTTCCTGCGGTGGAGTGACCGCGTGGACACCCCAGCCACGGGTGCCGGGGCGGGCATCGCGCTGGGCGAGGTAGTCGGTGGCGATGCTGGTGCCCTGAACGTCGCCGAAGGCGCCGAGGGACGAGAACATCACTGCCTGCGGCATGCCGGGCGACTCCCCCACCGAAGCGCGGGTTCGAGTCGTGTCGACCATCACGTCCGCCCCGTTCTTGTCCGCCGGACTGAGGAGCTCGTAAGCGCGGCAGTCGGCCAGATGGGTCGAGCGCTGCTCGACCCGCAGCGCTTCGTTGGGACAGGCTTCGGCGGCGCCGGCCGAGCCACCGCCACCGGCCAACAGGGCCGTGGTGAGGAGCGCTCCCAGGCAGGAAGCCGTGAACCTGGTCTTGGTGGTCTGGAGCATCATTTGTCTCTCCCCGGCCCCCTACTTCTTCCCTTTCTTGGGCTTGGGCCCAAGCTTCAGGCCGACCTTGGCGGTCGTGGCCTTGCCGGCGGCGGGGGTCGATGACTTGACGACGAGGGCCTTCTTCTTGCCGTTTTTCGACTTCGGCTTGGTGACCTTGCCGAGGGTGCAGTGAGCGGCCTTGAGCGCCGACTTGGCCTTGCTGAGGCTCTTGCCGACCAGCTTGGGGACGGTGCAGGTGGCCGCGGGGGCCGGCGCCGGCGGCGGCGGCGGCGCCGGCGGGTTCTCCTTGGCCGGCGGCGGGTTGGTGTTGAAGGTCGCCGCCACCGTGGTGTCGGCTTCGAGCGTCAGCGTGCAGGGCGTCGCCGAGCAGCCGCCGCCGGAGAAGCCGGCGAAGGAAGAGCCCGAGGCGGCACTGGCGGCGATGGTGATTTTGGCGCCCTCTTCATAGCTGGCGGCGCAGGCAGCGCCGTCGCAGCTGACCGAACCCGAGCCGCTGCCGGCGCGGGAGACGGTCAGGGTGTGGACGATCGGGGCGAATTGGGCCGTCACCGTGGCGTTGGCGGCGGGTACTTTGAGTTTGCATTGGGCGCCGACTACGGTCGTGCAGCCGCTCCAGCTGAGGAATTTCTGATGGGCGTTGGGGGCGGCGGTGAGCACCACTTCGGAGTCCTCGCCGTAGGGGCCTTCGCAGGCGGCGCCGCCGCTCGAGGTGCAGTTGACGATCACGCCGCTGGCCGCGGCGACTTTGCCGCCGCCCTGGACGACCGCTTTGACGGTGCGGGTGATCGGGACGAAGGGAGCGGTCAGCGTCTTGTCCGCGCTCATCGTCACCGCGCAGGGCTCGACGATGAGGGCGCAGGCGCCGGCATCGGCGGCGCCCCAGCCGCTGAATTTGTTGTGGGCGGCTGGAGTTGCGGAGAGGGTGACGACGGTGCCCTCCTGATATTGCGCGGCGCAGGGGCCGACCGGGTCGGCGCCGACCTGGCATTTGACTTCGCCGGCGCCGGTGACGTCGACGGTGAGGATGTAGTTGAGGGCCGGTTCGAAGCTGACGCCGACCGCCGCGGGCGCAGCGGGCATCACCAGCGAGCAGGTAACGGGAGTCGGATTGCTGTCGCAGCCGGTCCAGTTGCCGACTTTGGAGCCGGGCTGGGGCGCCGCGGTGAGGATGACTGTCTTGCCTTCGGTGTATTCGCCGGCGCAGGTGGCGCCGCCTGCCGAGGTGCAGCCGGAGATCGTGCCGGAGCTGGCGCTGAGCGAGCCCGAGCCGGCGCCGCTCACGGTCGCGGTGAGGGCGAATTCGGGGAGGGCGGGGATGTCGAAGACCTGGACTTCGCCTTCGGAGCCGACACTGGCGTAGAGCTTGCCGTCGTCGGGGTTGACCGAGATGCCGGTGAAGGCCCCGGTCGCGAGGGGCGAGCCGGCTTCTTCGCTCCCGGATGCCTTGAACATCGCCAATTCACCGCTGTTGCGGACGGTGTAGAGGGCGTCGCTGGTGGTGTCGATGGCAAGCCCGGAGGTGGCGTTGGTCTCGATTTCGGCACCCGAGCCGGTGTAGTCGGGGGCGGCGTATTTGCTGACGCCGCCGTTGTACTTGTTGAGGTAGAGGTTGTTGGCGGAGTCGAAGTAGGCGTTGCAGTTTGTTTCGGCGACCACCGAGTCTCCTTCGGCGGCACCCGTGACCGGGTTCCGTTTCTGCATGCCGTTGCCGTAGGCCTGGGTCCAGGGATTGCCGAGCGAGTCGACGGCGACGCCACACATTTCGCTGAGGCCGGTGCCTTCCCACAGCAGTTCGTAGCCATTGGCGGCCTCGAAGGCGAAGACCTTGCTCGGCGATTCGGTGACGACGTAGAGGTTGCCGGCGCTGTCGGTGGCGATCTGGTCGATGCCGCCGAAGCCGAATTCCCCTGCTTCGGTTTCAGAGCCGTCGACCTGTTCGACGTAGGCGCCGTCGGCTTCGAAGCGATCGATGACGGCGTTGGCGTTGTCGATCACCCAGACGTCGCCGGTCGCCGGGTCGACCGCGGACTCCGCCGGGGCGAAGGGGTTGGTCGGGGCCGGGGTGATCGTCGAGCCGTCGAAGCTCGTGTCGAAGGTGGGCAGATCAGCCGATGCCTGGGCCACCCCGAAAGCCATCAGCGATGCCACGACCACCAAGAATGCCCTCGCCTGTCTTCTCACCTGATACGTCTCCTTGTCCCGTGGCCTGGCCCCCACCCTGACTCCGGCTCGATGTCGGAGTCCCCTGACCGGGGGCCGGTCAGCCGTTTGTCTTCCTTCTCTGGAACAGTCACGATTCTGTAGGAAACCGCGACTCTTTCCAAAACCCAGAAGGAGGATGGCACGATGGCTCCATTTGTAAAGGAGCAATTGCACAAGGACGGCGCTATTCCTCGCTTTTGGCTCTGGGGCTTGATCTAATAGAAACTGAGCCATACCAAAACTGGTGATCAGCGACTTCGGAGGACGCCAGCGGTGAAGACACCATGGGGGGACACGGCTGAGCTGAGAGGGCGGAGGCTGCCCGCGGGACGAGGAACGCCGCGGCGGGTGGCGGAGCGAAACCAGCGCGAGCGGCTGTCCGCGGCGATGGTCGCCTGCGTCAGTGAGAAGGGCTTCGCGGCGACGACGCTGGCCGACCTCGAGCGCGTCTCCGGCGTCTCGCGGAAGAGCTTCTACGAGCTCTTCGCCAGCAAGGATGATTGCCTGCTCAAGGCGGTCGAGGAGCTGGTCGCGATGACGGCGGCGGGACTGGCGAGCGCCTGCGAAAAGGTGAGCGGCGGCGGAGAGGGGCGAGTGCGGGCGGGGCTCGACGCGCTGATCGGGCTGATCGTCGCCCAGCCCGCGGCGGCGCGGATGTGCCTGATCGAGGTCCACGCGGGCGGGCCCGGCGCGCTCGGCCCGCAGGAGGGCGCGATTGCCTCCCTCGAGGCCTGGGTCGGCAAAGAGCTGGCGGGCATCTGGGGACGAGAAATGCCGACCGAGCTGGCAGGGGCGATCGTCGGCGGACTGCGGATCGTGATCGAGCGGCGCCTTCGCCGGGGCGGCGAGGCCGAGTTGATCGAGCTGGCACCCCAGCTCCTGCAGTGGAGCCTCGAACTGCCACCGGCGCCGCAGCCACTGCGAAGGCGAGGTCGAGGGAACGGGAAGCGGGCGCCGGCGCGAGCGAAGCCGAACACGGAGGAGCGCCTGCTGCGGGCGCTGGGCCGGACGGTCAGCGAGAAGGGCTACCGGGAGACAGCGGTCTCGGACATCGTCGCGGCGGCGGCGACCTCGCAGCGAACCTTCTACGCGCACTTCGACGGCAAGATAGAGGCGACGCTGGCGGCGCTCGACCAGGGCTCGGCGCGGATGCTGGCGGCGATCCTGCCGGCCTACCGGCAGGCGGCAAGCTGGCCGGAGGCGGTGCGGGCAGCGATCGAGACGATGCTCACCTTCGGCACGAGCGAGCCGGAGTTCGCGGAGTTGCTGACGATCGACGTCTACGGCGCCGGCGGGCGGGCGCTGGATCAGCGCGACCAGGTGATGGAGGGCCTGGAGGCGCTGCTGGCGCCGGGCTATGAGCTGGCCCCGCGGACCCCCCCGGCAGTCGCCGGAGAGGTGACCTGCGGGGCGATCTACGGCCTGATCTGCGAGCAGATTCGCGCCGAGGGTGCCGAGGCGCTACCGGCAATCGGCGCCGTGGCGACCTACGTGGCGCTGGCGCCGTTCGTGGGCGGCGAGCGGGCCGCCGCGGTGGCTAACGGCGAGGAGTGAGCGGCTCGGGAGGCGGCGGTCCGATCGCAAGCTCTTCGGCGGCCGCGACGGGGCCGAGGTAGGGATAGACGGCGCGCTGCATCAGCTTCGGGACGAGGCCGGTGAGGGCGCCGGCGCCGCCTCCTTTCTGGAGCTCGGCGAGGATCGCCTGGTAGATCGAGACGACGACCGCGTCGGCGGTATCGCGGCCGACCGAGTCGGCGTCGGCGAGCTCCTGGCGGCCCCCATCGACGATGTCGATGCCGACCTGCATGACGAGGTCGCGGCGGGCCGCCGCAAGCGGGCCGGCTTCGAGCACTCCGAGCATGAAGAAGCGGGTACGCGCCTCATCGGCCTGGAAGTAGCGGAGGATGTAGTAGGCGGAGGCGCGGAGGCGGTCGCGCCAGGGGTCGGTACCGGCGTAGGTCGCACGAAGGCGGGCGATGAAGTCGTTGGCCATCTCTCCCCAGGCGCGGTCGAAGCAGTCCTGCTTACCGGCGAAGTGGCGCCTGAAGGCGGCGGCGTTGATGTCGGCCGCAGCGAGCAGCTCCTCCTCGCCGATCGCCTCATAGCCGCGCTCGGCGACCAGGGAGATCAGGACGGCGACGATGCGCTGGCGCTCGGCTGCTTGGGAAGGCGGTGCCACGGGCTGCAGCCAGCGTAGGGCAAGCGAGAGCCTGACAAAACCGGTTGTTCGTGCGAGCCCCGAGCGCCCACTACTGCCCCTGCGCCACGAACGACAGCGTCCCCAAAAGCTCGCCGGCCCTAAACACTTCTTTGCCCGCCGCGAAGGCCTGGTTGAACGCCGACGCCGCCAAGCCCTGCAGGGTGAGCTGGGCGCCAGAGAGCCCGATCGTGCGTGCCGCGGGGTCCGAGGAGCCCGCGCCGCCGGCGAGGTCGAGGATGCCGAGGCGGCCCACTTTGCCGGGATAGGGCGGGGAGGGTTGGACGTCGAGTTCGGCGGTCAGGGAGTGGGCGCCGAGGTCGAGCCAGGGTTCGTGGGTGAAGACCTGGCCGCCGCCGAGCTGGAGGAATTCGAGGGCTCCCCCGGTGCGCAGGGTGCCGGCGGAGGCATCCGGGGCGATGGCGCCCTCAGGAGCGATCGGGAAGCTGAACAGCGGACCAGGGGCGAGTTCGGCCGGGGAGATCGGGTTGAGCGAGACGAAGAGGCTGTTGAGCTTGGCCAGAAAGGCGGGGTCGGGGGTGAGCGTCGCCCTCCCGCTGGGAAGGATGGCGACGGTGGCGGGCTGGGTCGTGGTCAGGACCGAGCCGAGCGGCTGGCCGGCGGCGAAGACGCCCCCGAGGTGGAGCCGTTTGCCGAGGCGCTCGGCGAACTTGACGGAAAGCACCAGGGTGCTTGCCTTCGTCTTCTCCCCGAAACCCCGGCGGGTGACGGTGAGCTTGGCGGCGGTGGCGAGCTTCAGCTGGCCGCCACCGACTTTGGCCGAGAGCGGCGCGCGGCGCTGGGTGGTTTTCAGCTGCAGGGCGCCCAACGCCACCTTCCTGGCCCCGGCCGTGAAGATCAGGGCGCCGCCGTGCTCGACCGTGCCGTTGGACGTGAGCGGGTCGAACTTGCCGCCGGAGACCGGGAAGGTGACGGCCTTAGCGCTGACCTTAACCCCCTCCCTGCCCTGGAGCTTGACGCCGTTGCGCCCCAGCAGCGTGCGGAAGGAGGAGTCGAGGCTGAGCTCGGTGGCGCCGGAGGCGAGCGGGTCATAGGTCGCCGCGGCGAGCGGAACGCTGAGGAGCAACGAGGCCGAGAGCAGAGCCGTCGCCGTGGCAAGCGTGGCGCGCCTCATTCCTTCACCCCGCAGGCCCTGGGGACGGTGAGGCCGATCGGGTCCCGTTCGGCGAAGGAGAACTCGGCGTAGGCGAGCGGGAAGGAGGTGATGCGGGTGCCCGCCGGGGCCGGGCAGCCGGCGTTGAAGTAGGAGCGCTGGTGGCCCTTGTATTGGTATTTGCGGCGCAAGGTGAGCTTGATCCGGTCGACGAAGCCCCAATTGCCCAGCGCCTGGGGCAGCGAGGCCGACATTTCGGTGCCGTAGGGGCCTTTGTGGATCTTCTTCAGGGCAAAGGTGATCACGAAGGAGGTGGCGAAGGGCTTGGTCGTGTAGATGTGAGAGAACAAAACGGGCCCTCCCGCTTGGCGGCCGTTGAAGACCAGCAGGCGCCCGCGGGTCGGGTAGGGGCGCTGGTCGGGCAAGACGATGGTGGCCCAGAAGCGCCCCGAGCCGACCAGGGCATCGCCGCACTGCTGCAGCGCCCGTTCGCTGGAAACGGCCTGGATCTGGGGCAGGGCGCACCGCGGCAGGCCACCGGATTGCAGGAGGCCGTGGCGGTTGACCTTGACGCTCATCTTCTGCAGCTGCGGCGGGGTGGAGCGGTCGAGAGCGCCGACGTGGCCGGAGATGAAGACGGCGATCGGAGCCGTTCCCACCCTGGGCAGCTTGAAGGGCTGGATCTGGGAGAGCACGGTGACCCGCAGGTTGCCCTCTTGGATTACGGCGGCGGGGGCGAGGGTGGCCAGCGCCAGTGCCGCGGCGAGCGCCGCGGCACTGATCAAACCGCGCCTCACTAGCCCTTCTTCTTGGTGTGCTTAGCGCTCTTCTTCTTGGCGTGCTTGCACTTCGCCTTCAAGACCGGGTTGGTGTCGGAGACCTTGCCGTTTTGGCCGGTGAAGTGGGAGATCGCCCGGTTGGTCGAGCGGCAGAGGTTGGTGGAGTTGACCAAGAGCCCCTTCTTGGCCCCCTGCATGGTCAGGGTGAACTTGGTGACCGGAGCGTCGGGAACCGCTTCGAAGGTGTTGCGGATGCGCCCGCCTTTGACCGAGTCGATCCTGCCGACCAGGTTGATGTCGATCCGCCCAGAATGAAGCGCGGCGACGAGGTCGGGCAGGTTGTGGGAGGAGGAGCGCAGGAAGACCGGGCCCTGCAGCGGTTCGTCGAGCAGCGGCGTGATCGCCTTCGCATAGCCGTAGACGGAGGCTTTGGGGCACTTCTCGCCGGGGAAGGCGCCTTCTTTGAACTGGACCCGGGTGCAGATCGTCTTGATGTGGGACTGATCGAGGAACTCCGAATGGGGCAGGGTGACCTGGGCGGCGCCGATGTTGGCATCGCCCTTGCGGGCGGTGAGGACCGCTTTGAAGGCCGGGTTCTGGCCGCGCTTGGTGCCGCCTTTGAGGCTCAGTTGCAGCTTCGGCTTGAAGCCGAGGTTGGCGCAGTTGGCCGCCTGGTAGCGGGTCGAGACGGTGACCGGCTGATCGTCGGCGGCGCTGGCGAAGTCAAGGCCCGAGCCGAGCACCGTGGAGGCGGTCGAGGTCGGGTCACAACTGGTCGGGTTCAAGGCAAAGCCGGGCTTGTCGACGTAGGCGCGGATGTCTCGCAGGTGGACGGTGACGCCGTCGATGATGTGGGGGATCGGGTCCGAGCCGGTCGGGTCGATGAAGACTTCGGCGGTTTCGGGGTTGACCTTCAGCGCCTCGCGGATGACCACGGTGCCGAGGTCGAAGGGGCCGACCTTGGCGGCGGTAATCGCGGCGATGCTCAGGGCGGAGCCGTTGTAGGGGCCGGCGAGGTAGATCTTGCCGGGGACGTAGGTGAGGACGGTGCCGACGCCGGCGCCCGAGAGGGTGCGGCCGACCTCGGAGGCCTTGGGGCAGGAGGGGGAGGCGATCTCGGCGCCGCCGCTCCTGGACTTGGCGGCGGCGATCGCGGCGTCGGGGCAGAAGGGCACCCCGGCCAATTTGCCCGAGAGGCCCGGGGGCAGCTTGATCGAGAAGTTGGTGAACTCCTGTTCGCCGTCGCTTCTGAACAGGCGCAGGTTGAAGGGCGAGTAGGAGCCGGCGTTGTTGTTGAGCGAGCCGGCGATCAGTCCCGGCTTGAAGGGCGGCAGGCCGCCACTTGGGCAGGGACCGCTGCCGATGCCCTTGTCGATCGTGAAGGTGGAATCGGAGGCCAGCTTCTTGTCGGGGTTCGACCAGCCGCTGAAGGTGGCGTGGGTGGTGTAGTCGCCGCAGGCTTGCGGGGTTACCAGCGGGGCGCGGGCGCCCTCGCGGAACTTGAAGTCGAGAGTGCTGAACGGCAGCTGGGGCAGGTTTTGGAAGTCGGCGATCACCTGGCCGGTCCCATCCAGGGTTTCGACCTTGCCTGGGAGCTTGACCAAGATTCCGCGCTGGGGTTCTTCGAGGACGATGTAGAGGGCTAGGAGGCTCCCGAAGGGGTTGTCGAAGGGTTGGGCGATGAAGACTTGGCCGGGGATCGTCTCCTCCAGGAGGGGGGATTTGACCTCGACGGTGCCGATCTTGGAGTCAGAGGGGCAGCCGGCGGAGTTTTGCGCCGCGAAGGTCAGGGCGCTGCTCTCGTACTGCGCCGGGGAGCACACTCCCAGGCCCTCGGCCTGGGAGGGGTTGATGGTGACTCCCTGGGGCAGAGCGACTCGCACGCCCTTGATGTCGGAGGAGGAGATGCCTTCGGAGTTTTTGATCCCGGCGTTGGGCACCTCGACGTGGACGTTGAGGCCGGTTGGGGTCTCGGTTTCACGGGCGCTCGTCTTCGCTTCCAGGCTGCCGCGGAGCTTGACGTTCTCACAGCCTTCGGTGCCGCGCTGTGGGCCCCATGCGGAGGGCAGGTAGGGGAAGCCGACCGGGTCGTGGGTGGCCGAGGAGGTTGAGTGCCAGTTGGGGTTGGAGAGATTCGCGCTGCCGTCCACGTTGAAGCTGGCGGGGTCGGCGTAGGAGTCGATCTGGGCGCTGGAGGCAAGGCCCTGGCCCGCCGGCGTGCAGGAGGTCGGGTTGCGCAGGAAGGCGACCGGGGCCTCGGCGCCGGGGCAGTTGCTGGCGGCCGTGGGTATTTCTCCAGGACAGGCGCGCTCGAGGCGGTGCGATTCATCGGCCGGGTTTCCCCAGAGCGTCACGTCGCTGCCGCTCACCGCCAGCCCCTCGGAGATGTTTCGCACCACCCCGATCAGCCCGTAGTCCCCGCCCGAGCGCAGCTTGACGTCGATCGAGATCACGGTTTTGGCGACCTCGAAGGCGAGGCGGGCGGCCGTGCCGGGCGGCGGGGCCATGTTGTAGACGGGGATCGGACCGCTGCCCAACGAGCTCAACAAAACGACAATAGAGTTATCGGTCCGGAACGAGGTGACCCCGACCTGAGAGGCGGGTGGGCATTCGGGCCCATTGTTTTTGGCGATCAGGTCGACGTCTTTGCACTGGGGGATGCCGACGGTGCTGCCGACGAAGCCCGGCGGCAGGTCGACGAGGACGTCGCGGGTGGCCTTGACCGGCCAGGCTTCCTCCGAGCCTTCGCTGTCGGGGTCGACAGCGGGATTGCGGGCGCTGTTGAAGTCGATGTAGGTGGTCTGGGAGTAGGGGTGGGCGCCGGCCTGCAGGTCGGCGGCGCCGCTGCGCTTGGCGATCGCCATGTCGAAGGCGTCGATGCCAAAGACCGGCGCCGCGGAGGTGATCCGGGTGGGATCGGTGGTGGAGGCGCAGGGGGTGCCCGGGGGGGCCGCGTCGCAGGGACCGCCGTCGAGCCGGGTGACGGGCCCGAAGAGCGAGTCGAAGTAGAGGTCGAAGTGGGCGAGCGCGGTGGAGCCCTCGGCCAGGGCGCCGGCGTGGGCTTCGATGACCAGGGCCCGACCGCTTGACGCATCCGGTTCGATGAGCGCACTAGGCGGCAAGGTGCAGGTCAGGGTGGAGGCGCCCTGAATGGCCGGCGGCGCGCCGGGGCCATCGCCGCTGCATTCGAAGCCGCTCGGAGTCGAGAAGGAGAGCGCTTCGACCCCCGCCGGCAGGCTGGCGACGAGGGTCTCGGTGCCAAAGCCGGAGGCGTCGCCGATGTTCTGGGTCCCGACCCCGTACTTGAAGGTGCTGTTCGGGGCCACGGTCGAGTTGGAGCGGGTGAGGACTTTGAATTGCACCGACGCCGAGGCGAGCGCGGGAGCGGCTAGCAGCAACGCGGCCCCGGCGAGGAGGGCGGTCAGGAAGCCGAGTCGGTTGTTCCTCTTCGCGGTCTTCATCGGCTGGCCCTCCGGTTGGAATTGGCGTCTCGCTTGCTTGGCTTGCTCTTGTGCTTGCTCTTGCTCTTGTGCTTCTTGGCCTTGACGCAGCGGCTCTTGCCCCGGGCCTTGACCGCGCGCTTGCCCCGCGGGCAGCGCGCTTTTGCCTTGCCCTTCCTGGCGTTGCCCGCTCCCGAGAAGCTGGAGCTGGAGGGGGTCGGGTCGTTCAGCTGGCCCGGCGGCGGCTGGCAGGCGTCGCCGACGCAGCTCGGCAGGATGGCCGGGGGCTCGGGCAGGCCGCCGTCGATACGGGCGTCATAGGCGTCGTAGGCATGGTCGACGTCCCAGCCACTGAGCTGGTCGGCGGTGCCGAAGAAGGCGTCGGTGCCGTCGGCGGCGGCGTCGAGGAAGAAGGAGCCGGCGGCGGCGTCCTCAGCCCCGGAGGAGAGCAAGGAGAGCTGGCCGCTTTCGGAGTCATAGCGGTAGACGTCGCGCTGGTTGTTTTCGTCTTCGGGGACGAGGCGCTCGCCGCTGTCGAAGAAGGCGAAGCGGCCGTCGTCGGAGAGGGGGTGAGAAATATGGGCAGTAGCGCTTTCCGTGCCGCCTTGGAAGTGAGTGGAGCGGAAGCTGGCGCCGTCCTCGAAGCTGGGGCGGAAGGGCGAAGCGGTTCCGCTGGGGTTGCAGGAGACGCAGGCGAGCTCGCCTTTGCCGTTGTCGGCGTCGGCGCTGTAGAGGTAGAACTCTTGGCAGTCGACAGAAGTGCTATTGCATTTGCCGTGCTGGTAGCCGGTGAGGCGGGCGCCGCTGGTGGAGCTGAAGAGGAGGTGCTCGCCGTCGGGACTGACGCTGGAGGTGAGTTCGCCAAGGCCACCGGAGGAACCAAGGTTCTTGCCGCCATCGAAGGCTAGATTTCCCAGCTGGCCGATATAGCGGATCGCGCCGTCGTGCCAGCGATACACCACAGGTTTGACCGCGGGCGGGGCGCCGTGCACGAGCTGACCGCCGGCGATGAAGTAGACGGTGTCGCCGTCGGTGCTGGTCCCGATCGCGCCCTGGACCAAAGCGCAGATCCCGTCGGCGGGCTCCTGGTCGACCGAGATCCGGGTCAGGTGGGAGGCGCCGGGGTCGGGGAGGCCGTCGGGCCCGAGTGGATCGACGTCGTAGCGGTAGAGGTCGGAGCAGTTGTCTTCGTCGCTGGGGATCAGCTGCTCTTCGGTGGTGAAGAAGACGTGGGAGAGGTCGGGGGTGGATTTCCAGAGGGTCGCGGGCTGGGGCGTGCCGGCGCCGGGCTTCTCGGAGGCGTTGACGCGGACGCTGGCATGGCCGCCTATGCGCATGTAGTACTGGCTTTTTTGATCGTTAGCTCCTGGCGCCATGAAGAGAATGCGGGAGCCGTCGCTGGAGACCGAGTCGGCGCGGAAATGCTGATGGCCACGGCCGACCTCGGAGGAGGGGGCCGGTTCGCAGGCGGGGCCGGCCTGGTCGTCGCAACGGTCGCCGGAGACGGGGACGCGGCCGATGAGGCGGACCTGGCCGTTGGCCCACTCGTAGGCTTTGAAGAGGGAGAGCGGATTGGCGTCGGAGGTCAGCTGGTCGGGGGAGGCGAAGGCGACGTGGGAGAAGTCGCGAGAGGCGGCGGCAAAGAAGGGAGCAAGCGTAGGAACACGGGTCAACGATGTAGGGGGCTCGCTTTGCAGGCAGAGGGGGCAGCCGGAGACCAGCCGGTAGCTGCCGGGGCCGGGGTCGCGGAGGTCGCTGCGGAGGTAGAGGTTCCAGACTTTCTGAACCGGGGCGGAGTCGGGGGTGAAGGGGACGCGGTTGGGGGCGAGACGGGTGATGCCATGCGAGAGGTCGGCAGAGAACTCGGGCTGGTAATTGGAGCTGAACGCTTGGAAGGAGTCGAGGATCGTCCTCGGGTCCCCCTCGGGGGTGATCGCGTGGGTCTCCCAGCGCCCGGCGGCGGCGTCGCGGACGGCGAGGTAGTCGAAGGCGACGCCGCCGCCGCGGGTGTCGCCGAAGCCGACCAGCGAGTTGTAGGCGAGGGCCATCGGCTCGCCGGGAGCGAGCTCCTGGGCGGCGCTGGTGAGAGCTTCCCATGGGGATGATGCCGCCGCCGTTCTTCTCCGGCGGGGAGACCATCTCCCAGGCGCGGTTGTCCGGCAGGCCGGGGCCGGTGGCGAGCGAGCGGGCCGGTCCCTGAGAGCTGCCGGCGGCGCTGGTGGCGGTGAGGCGGAAGTAGTAGGTGGCGTGGGGGTCGAGGCCGTGGAGCTGCGCCGTAACCAGCTTCGGCCCCTGGCCGGCCCCAGGCAATGCGGCGCAGGGTGCGGAGTTGCCGTAGGCGGGAGTGGTGCCCCACTCGAAGTGGCACCCGGTCACGTTGGACCCCTGGGGGTCGATCAGCCCGTGCAGGGTCGCGTCTTCTTCGGAGGCGACCGAGGCGGCGGTGGTGATGAGCGGGGCGGCGGCATCGGTGGTGAAGATCGGGCTGGGAGCGCTGGCGTAGGTGTCGCCCACGTTGGCGGCAACGAGGCGGGCTTCGTATTCGGTGTGGGGGGCAAGCCCGGCAAGCTCGTAGGAGACCGGGATCGCGGCTTCCCCGGAGCCGGCGCCCTGGCTCGGAGTGGTGGTCCAGCTGGGGGCGCCGACGATCCGGTACTCGAAGTGCCACTGGGTGGAGACCCCGTTGGGGTCGACGGTGCCGCTCAGCTGGGCCGCGGTGGCGGTAAGCGTGTCGGGATCGACCGGCTCGATCGTCGGGGAGACCGCGGTGGCGGTGGTGAAGCTTTCTTCGGCGGAGGTATCGGAGAGGGCGCCGCCGGCGCTGGCGGCGACGAGGCGGAAGTTGTAGGCGGTGGCGTTGGCGAGGTCGCTGAGGTCGGCGTGCACGGCGACCGGGCTGGTGCCGGCGCCGGGATCCTCCACGCAGGTGGCGCTCTTGGTGAAGCTGGTGTCGGTGGAGTACTCGAAGTGGCAGGTGGTCGGGTTGCCTTCGGGGTTGACCGTGCCGTGCACGGTGGCGGCGAAGAAGCCGAGGCCATCGGCGGCGGCGATCGTGGCGACCGGGGCGGGGAGGTCGTCGAGGACCGCTACTCGGGTGGAGCCGAAGCTGTCGCTGGCGGGGCTCTTGGTGACCGCGTAGGCGCGGGTCGAGCCGGCGGCGGCGGCGGCGAGCCCGGGAATCATCGCGTAGAGGGACTCATCGCCCTGGCCGTGCAGCAGGGTCGATTCCAGGAAGGCGCCGCCGGAGTCGAAGTAGGCGATTTCGGGCAGGTGGCCGGCTTCGCAGAAGTAGGTGTTGACGTAGGCGGCGATCAGGATCGAGTCGTCGTCGGGATCGACGGCAACGGCGCCGGGATATTCGAGGGAGGCGCCGACGGTGGCTTCCTCGACCCCGGCTGAGCTGAAGCGCTTGACCGCCGAGGTCGGCCCGCAGCCGGCGGTGATGTCGCCGGTCGAGGTGACGACGAAGATTTCGCCGCTGGAGTTGGCGGCGAGGTCGATCGGGCGTTCGGCGGCGAAGCTGCCGGCCGGGGTGCCGTCGGCTTCATAGCGGCGGATCAGGTTGGCGGCGGTGTCGGCGACCAGGAGGTCGCCGCTGGAGGGGTCGACGGCGAGGTTGCCGGTTACGCCCGGGTCACTCCAGCCGACGGCGATCGGGGTCAGGTCTGCTTCGTACTTGGAGATGCCGGTGGCGCTGGCGACGTAGAGGTCGCCGCTTGACTGATCGATCGCCAGGCCGCTGGCTCCTGGGAGCGCGGCCTGGGAGTCATAGGTCCCGCTGGCGCCGCTGAGCGAGAAGACCTCGACCCGGTCGTTGCCGGTGTCGGCGACGTAGAGCTTGCTGTTCGAGTCGTTGACCTCGGCCTGGCCGGGGTTTGCGAGCTGGCCGTCTTCAGAGCCCGAGCCGCCGGCGTCGGGGCCGCCGCCGGCGAAGGAGCCGGCTTCGACGTTGGCGGCGGAAGCGGTGGCGGCGAAGGCGAGGAGGGCAAAGGCCGCGAGGGCGAGGAGGCCGAGGAGGCGGCGTGAGGGCGCACCACTCCCTTTGGAGCCACTGAAGCCACCACGGGTCGCGACGGCTCCACGGATGGCGCGGCCGAGGCCCTTGGCCTGGCGCCTGCTCGGTGCCGCGGACGATGCCTTCACGTGGCGTCTCACTTATAGCTCTCCTTGTCCCACGAGCCCCCTGGTGGCTCGTCCTGCTTTCGACCGGCTCGAGTGGAACCGGTCCCCTGCGTCTTACCCAATAAGACGCCGGTACCGTAGCGGCATTAAGACGGTGGTGTCAAGAAAATACTTTGGTTCTATAAGAGAGCCTGTATCGGGACGACGGCGAGAAACGCACGCGGCTCGGTAAACCCGCTGTCCAGGCGGGGAAGCAGGAAAATCCAACGGACCCGCTGGTATTGGCGGCTAGGAAGGAGCCGCGACCCGGCGGGCCTCGGCGGCTCCGAGGTACGGCGTCAGCGTGAACTGCACCAGGTCGGGGAGGCAGCTCCCCGAGGCTCTCGGCGCGGCCGGCTTTGACCTGGCGGGAGACGAGGCCGTTGACGGCGCCGAGCAGGCCGCGCTCGGTCGTCGGGGGCAGCGGCTCGGCGCCCGCCGGGCGCAGCTCGCGGCCGGCGCTGAGGTAGGGCGTGGCGCGGTCGATCGCCTCCTTGTAGCGCTCGGCGATGACGGGGCCAGCGACGAAGGGCTCGGCGGTGAGCAGGCGGGCGACGTCGGGGTCGGCGGCGAGGAAGTCGAGCCAGGCGGCGAGGGCGGCGCGGACCCGCAGCGGCCACTCGCGCTCGGATCCGTAGGCCCCGGCCAGTCCCTCGCCAAAGCGCGCCAGGGCGGCGTCGAAGGCGGCCGCGTAGCACTCCTCGATGGTCGCGAAGTATTTGTAGAAGGTGGCGGAGGAGACACCGGCGCCTTCGGTGATGGCGGTGATCGTCGTCTCCTCGTAGCCGCTTTCGGCGACCACAGCGGTAAAGGAAGCCAGCAGACGTTCGCGCTGGTTGTGGGCGACGAACTCGGGTGGCAGGCCGTGGCGCCCCTTGGGCAGGCGGGCGAGCTCGTCGGGGTACTCGGCGCTCTCATCGGGCAGCTTGCTGGGCACGAAGAGGCATCTTAGGCGCGGGCTCGGCCTAGAACCCGTCCAGGTGAGCGCTAAGGCGCCATACGCAGCTCCGCCAGGCCGGCCTCGGTGCCGAAGTAGGAGCTGACAGCCAGGAAGCGCAGCTCGGGGAGCTGGGAGACGAGGTCGGGGCCCTGGGGAGAGGCGAAGCGGCGGTAGAGGCGGTCGAAGAAGATGCCGAGGATCCAGCGAGCTGTCACCTCCGGCACCGCCCCGGGGTCGTCGATCTGCTCGCGGGCGCTGTCGAGCAGGGCGGCCAGCTTGTCTCCGAGAGCGCGCTGGCGCTCGCGACCGACCTCCCCCGCGCCAAGCGCCGCCACCGTGAGGAAGCGGGCCCAAATTGGGTGGGCTTCAGCCAGGCGCACCGTCTCGGCGGTGGCGGCGCGGAAGCGCTCGCGCCAGTCCTCGAAGCCCTCATAGGAGGCCTCGAGGCGCGCCAGGTAGTCACGTTCGAGCCCGTCCCAAGCGGCGAGGAAGCACTCCTCCATGTCGGCGAAGTGGCGTTCGAAGGAACCGGGGCCGGTGCCGGCGAAGCGGACGACCGCGTCGGCGTCGACCGCCGCGAAGCCCTGCCCGGAGACCAGGGTGACGAAGGCGAGCAGAACCTGCCGGCGCTCCGGCGAGGGTGGTGGGTCACCCTCCCCCCCGCCTTCGGCCCAGCCGCTCACCGGCGGCGCCTGGGAGACGGGAGGGGCCCGGAGACCGCTAGGAGGAAGTACTGGCGCTGCGCGCGGTCTCGGCGCCGGCGAAGGGGATCAGCGAGAACTCGGTCAGCTGGGGCAGCAGCTTGGCGATGCGCTTGGGCCGGCCCTCGAGCAGCGCGTAGTAGAGGAGCCAGTAGAGGCCGCCGACGACCGTCTCCTCGACCGAGTCGGGCAGCTCGGCGCCGGTGGCGCCGGCGCGGCCGCTGCGCAGGAGTCCCGCGAAGTCGCCGATCAGGCGCTCGAAGCGCTCGTCGATCGCCGTCCCGACGGCCGGCCCCTCGACGATCCAGGCCCGGGCGACGGCCGGATCGGATTCGAGCTCGGCGAGCAACGCCCCCAGGCCGGCGCGAACGCGCTCCGGGAACTCGCCCAGTTGCCCCTCGCAACCCGCGGCCACAGCCTGCAGCGCCGCCGCGGTCGCCTCGTCGTAGAGGGCGAAGAAGCAGTCTTCTTTGGAGGAGAAATTCTCGTAGAAGCGAGCGCGGGCAACCGCCGCGCTCTTGACGATGTCGGCGACCGTGACCTGGCGATAGCCCTGCTTGGCGAAAGCGGCCGCGGCGCCGGCGAGGATGCGCTGGCGCTGGTGGTGGGCAACCACCTCGGGGCGGAGCTGGTGCCCGCCGGGACGGGCGCGTTTCCTTGCTCGGGCAGCGTCCGCCATCGGCCCAGGATACCTGGGATCGCAAGCCGCGCCGCGCTCGGCGGTAGGACTGCCCCTGATCGGAAGTTGGTCGTTGCCGCATCTGCACCCCGCACCGGCTCTACCGTGCGCGCCTGGACGGCGAGACCATAGACCTTTTTAGAAGAGTACGAAGACTGTTATAAATCGAACCCGCCATACGGCCAGGCGGTACCATCCAAGTCCTTGGGTGCGACGGCGATAAGCGCAGGGGTCCTCTCCGCCAACGAGCGAGACCGGCTGTTGGCCGCAATGGCCGACTGCTGCGCCGCGGAGGGCTACGAGGAGACGACGATCGCGGCCGTCGTAGACCGCGCCGGCCTGCCCCCCGAGAGCTTCGCCGCTCATTTCGAGAGCAAGGAGGACTGCGCGCTGGCGGCTCTCAACAAGATCGTCTCCGAGACGCTGGCGGTTGTCGCGACGACCCGTGCCGAGGGCACGGAGCCAGAGCGGCGAGTGGCCCAGATCCGGGCGATCCTGGAGCTGATGAACGCCCGCGCCGGCTTTGCCCGGCTCGGCTACATCGAGGCGCGCCAGGGCGGGACCAAGCGGATGCGCGACGCCTACGAGTCGGCGGCGCACGTGCTGGCGCTGATGATGGAACGGCTCGAGGGAGCCGGTCCACAGCCCCCGGCCAGAGCGGCGCGGGCGGCGCTGGGCGGAGCCGAGGCGGTGGTGCGGCGCGAGCTCGTGGCCGGAAATCCCGGCGCCCTGCCCGCGCTCCTGCCAGACTTCGTCTACGCGGCACTGGTGCCATTCGTGGGCCAGAGGGAGGCGCTCCGTCAATCGAGGCTGGCGAGGAAGTTGCTCGCCGAGGAGGAATGATGGAGAGAGCGCAACGCGAGAAGCTCCTGTGGGCGATGATGGCCGAGCTCGCCGAGAAGGGCTACAAGGACACATCCGTCGAGGGACCGCTGGCCACCGCCGGCATTTCCCCGGCCGAGTTCGAGGCCGAGTTCGCCGACAAAGACGCCTGTCTGTTCGCCGCCTACGACCACCTGACAGAGCTGGCGCTGAGCAGGGCGACGAGCGACTGCGAGAGCGAGCGCGAGTGGCCGGAGCGACTGCGCGACGGGCTCAAGAACCTGCTGGAGACGATCGCCGCTGAGCCGGGCATGGCGAAGGCGATGACCCGCTCCTTCCCCGGGATCCGGCCCTCGACCTACGAGCGCTACGTGGAGCTGCTGTCCCGCTTCCTCCCATATATGGAGGAGGGCCGCAACTACTCGGGCGTCGACGAGGAGCTGCCCGGGGAAGTCGAGCTGCTCGCCGTCGGCGCTGCCGAGGCGATCATCTTCAGCGAGGTCGACGCGGGGCGGGCGGAGCGGCTGCCGGCGATGATGCCGGAAATCCTCTTCTCGGTCCTGGTCCCGTTCATGGGGCCCGACCGGGCCGCAGACGAGATGCGCAGCGCCTCGGCGGCGCTCTAGAGGCCGCGGACATGACGGGAGTTACCGCGACGGTGCTCTCCCCTTCCGATCGCGACCGCGTGCTGCGGGCGATGAGTGGACTCTGCGCGGAGCGCGGCTACGCGGAGACGACGGTGGCGGAGATCGTCGCCCGGGCCGGCGTCTCCAGCGAGGCCTTCCACGAGCTCTTCGCCGACAAGGAGGAGTGCGCGATCGCCGCGGTAAACGCGATCCTCGGAGAGGTGATGAGCGTGGTCGCCGGCTCCTACTCGGCCGATCTCTCCGAATGGGACAGCATGCTGGTCGGGATCAGGGCGATCCTGGAACTGATGGCGGCCAACCCTTCCTTCGCCTACATCTCTTACATCACGGCCCGCCAGATGGCCACGCCGAAGATCCACGAGGCCCGGGAACCGGGCATCCGCCTGCTGAGGGCGATGCTCGAGCGGCTCTGGGCCTACTCGCGGGAGGCCACGCAGCCGCTGGCGGTGCCGGCTGGCGCGCTCGGCGGCGCCGAGGCGGCGGTGCGGCGCGAGATCGTCGCCGGCCGAGCGGAAGAGCTGCCCCGGCTGCTGCCGGACTTCGTCTACGGGGCGACCGTCCCATTCCTCGGCCAAAGCGAGGCGCTGCGGCTGGCGCGACGGGGGCGGCAACTACTGCGCGGCACGCGCTGGGAGCCGTGAGGGTGATCGGGCCCGGCGAGCCACCTGCCGCGCGGGAGCGGATCGTCTGGGCGATGGCGGACCTCTGCGCCGAGCGGGGCTTCGAGGAGACCACCATCGAGCAGATCGTGGCGCGGGCCAAGGTCAGCGCGGCTGATTTCGAAGATCTCTTCGGCGGCGACAAGGAGGCCTGCGGCGAGGCGGCGGAGAACGCGATCCTGACCGAGGTGGTGACCGCGGTCGGGGCCAGCTACTCCGCCGACCGCTCCGAGTGGGACAGCGCCCTCCTGGGCGTCAAGGCGATTCTCGAGTTGATGGCGGCGAACCCCTCCTATGCCTACCTCGGGTACGTGGCCGCGCGGCAGATGGCGCCGGCCCGGGTTCGCGAAGTCTATGAATCCGGCCACCAGATGCTGCGGGCGATGCTCGAGCGCGGCTGGGAGTACTCCGACGGCGACGCGCAGCCGACGCTGACGGCGCTGGGCATCCTCGGCGGCGCCGAAGCGATCATCCGCAGGGAAATCGTCGCCCGGCGCGCCGAGGAGCTGCCGCGCCTGCTGCCGGACTTCGTCTACGGGGCGACGGTGCCGTTCCTGGGCCAGGAGAACGCTCTGCGGCTGGCGCGCCGGGGGCGGGAGCTGCTGGGCGAGGCAGGCCGATGACCGAGCGCCTCGCTCTATACTCGAAGCCGGTTCTTTCTAGAAAAGACTACGGTTTCGGAGAGTCCGAGACAGGGACGACTTGCGATGAACTCCAACGGCCGGGATACACCAAGGCAAGCGCGGGATCTGGAGGGTGGCCAAACCCGGTCACCAGGCCAGCAGATGCTGTCGCAGGAGATCGTCGACGACGGAAAGCGCGAGCGCTGCGCGGTGGCGATCGCCGAGTTGGCGCACGAGCGCGGCGGCAACGGCCTCGGCACGACGCGGGTCATCGCCCGGGCAGGGATTTCGAGGAACACCTTCTACGACCTCTTCGCCGGTATTGATGAAGCACTCGAGTTCGCCTGCGAACTGAGTGACAAGCGACTGGCGGCAGCCGTCGAAGACACGACCCAGGAACAGGGCGCGTGGGAGGAGTGGGTTGACCGGACGATCGGGGCCTTCCTGGACGCGGTCCGCGAGCAGCCCCTGCTGGCCGAGCTCTGCTTCGTGCATCGCGCAAGCATCGTCAGGGTCCCGACGGGCCCGAAGGAAGAAGCAAGCGCCGCCGCACTCCTGGCGGCGCTGAAGCGGGGACGCCCGGAGGGCGAGCGAGCGCCCAGCGCGTTTGCCGCGGTCGAGGAGCTGGTCGTCGCCGGCATCCTCGCCGTAGTCGCGAAGCGGCTGCGAGACGGCGAAGCGGCATCGCTGCCGGCGCTGCGCGGCGAGTTGGTCACACTGGCCCTGGCCCCGTATGCGACGGCACGGACAAGAGCAGCGCAGGCCTCGCGCCATCTGCGAACAGTGAAGGCGGCGAGGGAGTGACTGCTAGGGAGGCAAGCGTGAGAGAACTGAGAGCGGCGCAGGGGTTCATCCCGTCCGGACGGGATGCGGCGGCCCGAATCGGTCGGCTGCGTCTAACGGTCGTGGCCCTGGCGGTGACCGTCGCTGCCGCGATCGGATGCGTTGCGGGGACGCTGACGAGTCCAGGCGGAAGCGCGGAGCCAGCGACGACGGCCGGTCATGGCCTGGCGAGCTTGCCGATGGCCGCGCAGGGCCCGGTCTCGGCGGCCCTGGGAAGCGAGGCGCCGACCTACCGGGTCACGGGCCTCGAGGCCGTCAACCCGGCGCAGCAGTTGCACGCTCGCTTCTCGCGCCACGGTGTCAACGTCGCCTCGGGCAAGGCGCGACTTGGCATGACCCTCTCCGCGTACGGGTACGCGGAGGCTCTCGAGCCGGTGGGTTCTGCCCCACCGGCCGCCACCGCCAACCGTGTCAGCTACGCGCACGGAGCACTCACGGAGTGGTATGCGAACGGTCCGCTGGGACTGGAGCAGGGCTTTGACGTCGCGACTCGTCCCACTGCCGCCGCCGGACCGCTGACGCTCTCGCTGGCTCTCTCCGGCAACCTCGACGCGCGGGTGCGCAACGGCTCGGTGCTGCTCAGCGGCGGGGGCACCACGCTGCACTACGGCAACCTCCACTCCACCGACGCGAACGGGCGCGTTCTGCGCTCCTGGCTGGAGGTGGACAACGGGAATGTGCTGATCCGGGTCGCGGACCGCGGTGCCACATATCCATTGCTGATCGACCCCTTGGTCCAGCAGGGCAAAAAGCTGACCGGCACGGGTGGGACCAGGACCGGCCGGTTCGGCTACAGCGTCTCGCTCTCCGCCGACGGCGACACCGCGCTGGTCGGAGCGCGCTACGGGTACCCCGGCGCCGCGGGGGCCTGGGTGTTCACGCGCACCGGCTCGACCTGGTCCCAGCAAGGCGGAAAACTGGTCGGCACCGGCCACACCGGAGAGGGTGAATTCGGCCACATCGGCGAAGGCGAATTCGGCGTAAGCGTGGCGCTCTCGGGCGACGGCGACACGGCGCTGATCGGCGCGCCTGCCGACGACGATGGCAAGGGTGCCGCATGGGTGTTCACGCGCTCGGGTTCCACCTGGGCCCAGCAGGGCGCAAAGCTGACCGGCGACGGCGAGATCGGAGAAGGCAAGTTCGGCATCAGCGTGGCGCTCGCCGCCGACGGCGACACCGCGCTTGTCGGGGGCCGGCACGACAACACCAGCTCGGGCGCGGCCTGGGTGTTCACCCGCTCGGGCTCGACCTGGAGTCCGCAGGGCGAAAAGCTGACCGGCTCAGGCGAGATCGGAATAAGCGAATTCGGTTCCGGTGTGGCCCTCTCCGCCGACGGCGACACCGCGCTGATCGGGGGCCGGCGTGACGATACGAGCACGGGCGCGGCGTGGGTGTTCACGCGCTCCGGATCCACCTGGTCCCAGCAGGGCGGGAAGCTGACCGGCACGAGCGAGGTCGGGCAGGGCGAATTCGGCGAGAGCGTCGCCCTCTCGGCCGACGGCACGACGGCCCTGATCGGCGGGCCCGAAGACGACGGCAGCATAGGGGCGGCCTGGGTATTCACCCGCTCGGGCTCGACCTGGAGTCCGCAGGGCGAAAAGCTCACCGGCGCGGGCGAGAGCGGGACCGGCCGATTCGGCTCCAGCCTCGCGCTCTCGGCCGACGGCAGCACCGCGCTGATCGGCGGCCCCGGCGACAGCGCCGACGCGGGCGCGACCTGGGCATTCACGCGCACGGGCGGGGTGTGGAGCCAGCAGGGCGGCAAGCTCACCGGCGCCGGTGAGGTCGGAGAAGGCGAATTTGGAAAGAGCGTCGCGCTCTCGGGCGACGGCAACACGGCATTGACCGGCGGCCCCGAGGACGCCTCCGCCGTGGGCGCGGTCTGGGTATCGACCCGGTCGGCCGGAGTGTGGAGTCAGCAGGGGCCGAAACTCACCGGCGGCGAAGAGGACAACACCGAGTTCGGCGTCCTCGTCTCGCTCTCCGCCGACGGCAACACGGCGCTCGTCGGCGGCTGGAAGGACGACAACACCACAGGCGCGGCCTGGGTGTTCACGCGCACGGGCGGGGTGTGGAGCCAGCAGGGCCCGAAGCTGACCGGTGCGGGGGCGACCGGAGAAGGAGGCGGGTTCGGCACGAGCGTTGCCCTCTCCGCCGACGGCAACACGGCGCTGATCGGCGCCCCCGGCGACGACTTCAAAAAAGGGGCGGCCTGGGTGTTCACGCGCTCGGGTTCGACCTGGAGCCAGCAGGGCGGGAAGCTGACCGGCGCGGGCGAGATCGGGGCCGCCTGGTTCGGCTACACCGTCGCGATTTCCGGCGATGGGAAAACGGCGATGGTCGGCGGCTGGCTCGACGACGGCTGGAAAGGCGCGGTGTGGGTGTTCACGCGCTCAGGCAACACCTGGAGCCAGCAGGGCGGGAAGCTCCTCCCTTCAGACGAGGACGGCGAAGGCATGTTCGGGACGAACGTCACGCTCTCCTTCGACGGCAACACCGCGTTGATCGGCGGCTGGAACGACGACAGCACGGCCTCCGGCAACCTGGACTACAGCGGCAAAGGTGCGGCCTGGGTATTCACCCGCTCGGGCTCGACCTGGACCCAGCAAGGGCCGAAGCTCACCCCCTCAGACGAGACCGGAGGGGGCAAGTTCGGGACGATCGTCGCGCTCTCCGCAGATGGCAGCACAGCGCTGATCGGCGCTTGGAACGACGACACCAGCAAGGGCGCGGCCTGGGTGTTCACGCGCTCGGGCGGGGTCTGGAGCCAGCAGGGACCGAAGCTCACCAGCGCGGGCGAGGTCGGAGAAGGCAGGTTCGGCGTCGGCGTCGCGCTGTCGGCCGACGGCAACACGGCGCTGATCGGAGCGCTCTACGACAACGGCGCCAGGGGCGCCGCCTGGCTGTTCAGGCGCTCGGGCTCGACCTGGACGCAGGAGGGCGGGAAACTGACCGGCGCTGACGCGGCCGGAGAGAGCGAATTCGGCACCAACGTCGCGCTGTCGGCCGACGGCGCCACCGCGCTGATCGGAGGCTGGCGCGACAACGGTGGCACGGGCGCGTCGTGGGTCTTCGTCGACCCGCCGGCCGCGACGACGAGTGCGGCAACTAGCGTCGGCCAGAGCGGCGCCAATCTCAACGGGTCGCTCGGCGCCGGCGGCGTGAGCACGGCGCACTTCGAGTACGGGACGACCATGGCGTACGGGGCCTCCACCCCCAGCCAGAGCGTCACCCACTCCACCAGCGCGAGGCCACTCGCGGCCACGATCGGCGGGCTGGCGGCGGGAACGGCCTACCACTACCGGCTGGTCTCCGAGAACTCCGGCGGCGTGACCCACGGCGCCGATCGGACGCTCACCACCAACTCCGCGGGCGGATCGCCGCCGGAGGAACGCACCACCCCCCCACCACCACCGCCCCCGCCGAGTCCCTCCTGCCTCGTTCCGAGGCTGAAAGGCAAGAAGCTGGCGCAGGCGAAGGCAGCGCTCGCAAACGCCGATTGCAAACTCGGTGTGGTCGGCATTCCGAAACCGGGGAAAGGCAAACGCGGCGCCCTGGTCGTCAAGTCGTCGAGCCCTGCCGCGGGTGCGGTGTCCGCGACCAACAAGGTCGACCTCAGGCTCGGCCCGAAGCCTCGAAAAGCGCGCCGCTAGCGGGAAGGCGCCGAGCTCGCGGTCAGCCGGTTCAGTTGCCCGCAGACTGAGATTCGGGAATCGGGATGCCGAATCTACGGCCGCAGAGCAGGGCGCTTTCTACGTCCACCTTGAGCGGTCGCCGATGCCAAACGTGTCCGCTTGGCATCGCCGCGGCAAGGCTCTCTACCACCTGCGGATAGGCGCCTTCCTCTGACATCTCTTGCATGGGCGGCCTGAGATTCGGGAATCGGGATGCCGAATCTACGGCCGCAGAGCAGGGCGCTTTCTACGTCCACCTTGAGCGGTCGCCGATGCCAAACGTGTCCGCTTGGCATCGCCGCGGCAAGGCTCTCTACCACCTGCGGATAGGCGCCTTCCTCTGACATCTCTTGCATGGGCGGCCAGCTCTTGGCGCCGGCCATCGCGTCGACGGATTCCTTGACCTGGGCCTCGTTGCCTTCGAGCCTCCCGGTCGCCCAGCGCGCAAACCACGTGCACGAGATGCTGCTGACGACGAGAGCGTCGAGCTGATAGCGGTCTGTGCTCAGGCCTTCGTCGGGAACGTCTGCCGCTGTGAAGCCGGGTGGAAGGTCGATGCCGCTGAGGATTTCCTGTATCGCCTTGGGCTGGTCGGCAGACTTGACCACGCTCGCGGGCATCGCATCGAGCCAGGTCGTGGTGTCGACCTTTTCGAGCGAGGCGAGCCGACGCTTGAAGGTGGCCATGTCGGGGACGGAACTTCGGAACTCGAGCACACGCCCGCCTTCGATCCAGAGCGAGGTGATGTCGCGATCGCCGGGTGAGCCCCCTCGGTACTGAAAGACCTCCGCGGTGGTGCCGAGGACGGGAGCTGTGGTCCTGACTTCGGCGCCGTTCGCCCTGTCCTCGACTCGAAACCTGAAGACCTTCTCGGTCGTGTCGAGCTCAGGAATGCCCTCGTCCCGTTCTTGGGTGGAAACCTTGAGTGGTCCGTACCAGTTGAGTTCGGCCTTGCGCTGTCGAATAGAAGGCGGCAAAGGGGCGCCGCCCTCTAGATGCTCAGGATTGGGCAGGTTCATGGGGGGTGGCGAGTCACCGCTATAGAACTGCATCTCGCCTTCATCGCTAGAGGATGGCTGCAGGCCTTCCACATGCCAGCTGGATTCACCGATCAAGACAAGAGGGGTGGATTCGGCGAGGTGGACGAGCGGAGCGGCATAGGCGGGCTGGGGACCCCCATTCGGCCCGCCGCCGTTGTTGCTGAGCAGAAGGAAAGAGGCGAGCGCCAGGACGAAGGCCGCGCTCAGCCCGACCGCAAGGCGAGGCAGACGGTGTCCGGATTGGCGCGGCCGGCTCCCCGATCGCCCGGGGATCTCGCGATCCTCGTTGAGGATAGAGTCGATCAGCACCTGGTCAGCTGCGTCCAGCGGGTGCTTGCCAGCCGTGTCTACGACAGGATTGGCGGCGGCAAGCGCTTGCCTAGTCTCGCGACGATTCATTCTTCCTGCCTCGGTTCGAGCTTCTAGTTTGAGTTAGACCAGTGCTTTGGGCCTCAAGGGCTTGCCGAAGTCGGCGGCGAGCGCGGTGAAGGCGGCTGCGGGCAGCAACCGATGAGATGTCGAGAACGCGAGCGGCCTCGCTCGGGCTGAGGGCCTCCCAGGCACTCAGGCGCAGCAGTTCCTGATCGGCAGGGTCGAGAACAGCGAGCGCGGCGAGAACTTCGCCGCCATCGGCCGATTCGACCGGAAGTCGCCCGAGGTCGACCGCAAACTCGGAACGCAGGCGCTCGACGAGTTTCGAGCGGCGATTATCCGCACGGCTCTGATTTGCGAGGGTGCGGCGGGCGACGCCAATCAGCCAGAAGCGGGCCTCGACCCCAGGCGGCAGATCATCGAGGCGCCGCCAGGCGACGAGAAAGGTCTCGGCGAGGACGTCGGCGGCGTCCTCGGGGTCAGTGACCCGACGCAGCGCGTAGGCGAGGATCTCGCCGCGGTGGTCGGCGTAGAGCTTGCGGAAGCGAACCTCGGCGAGCTGATGCGAGAGCGCCTGGTTGGGGGCGGTGGCCGTGAGCACTACCCATATATGTCCGGCATGGAGGCGAGCGTTGCAGGATGCTCGGGGGCGCGAACGACCCCGAGGAGATCGAGGTTGCTAGCGGGCCTTGCGCGGCTTCGGCCCGAGCCTGAGGTCGACCGTCAGACCAGCAGGGTTCGCCCCCGCTCCGGGAGTCGAGGACTTGACGACCAGTGCTCGGCGCCTTTTGCCAGTCGGCCGGTCTGGCCTCCGGACCGTGCCGAGATTGCAGTTGGCCATCGCCAGCGCGGTCTTCGCGCGCGCCAGCGTCTTGCCGGCAAGCCTTGGGACGACGCATGCGACCCGCCCGGGCGGGTCGACAATGACGATCGGCTTTTCCGGGTCACGGATCGGATCCTGTGCGTTTATGTACGTCGCTTTGCCGGTCGAGCACCCCGAGGTGTTGCCCGCGCCATCGGTCGCGGTCGCGTAGACGGTCGTCGTCGAGCCGGCGATGACGATGATCTGCAGGCCAGGTGAGGCGAAGGCCGCCGCACTGCCGGTGGAGCGCGGTGGACCCGTGCACGTCTCGTTGTCATAGAGCCGCACGGTCGAGTCGGCCTCAGCGGCTCCGACGATCCGAGGCTGCAAGTTGGATGACGGGGACGAGGGGGTCGACGCCAGGCCGGCCGGCGCGGCGGGCGCCGTGGTGTCGACGGTGATCGAGAACGCCTGCATGGCCGGGCTGAAGACGTCGTTGGTGGCGCTCACCACGCCGGTGTAGGTGCCGTCGACGACCGGCGTGCCCGCGAGCACGCCGGTCGTCCCGTCCAGCGTCAGGCCGGGCGGGAACGAGCCGCTGCTGAGGAAGAACCGGGCGACCAGTTCGCCTGCCGGGATCGGGGCCGGCTCGGCGGTGTAGGTGTGCGATAACGGCCCGACCCCGACCAGAGATGGCGGCGAGCCGCTGGTGAAGGTCGGTGAGCCTCCCAGTTGGCCGGCGATGTGGCTGCCCCAGCAGGCGAGAGTCTCGTCGACCTTGATCGCGCACGAGTGGTATTCGCCGGCGGTTATCTGGGTGACGGCGCCGATGCCGGGCGGGAGCGAGGGCTGAGGGCCGATGGGGGCGTTACGTCCCCAGCAGATCGGCGTGCCGCCGGTCTTGATCGCGCAGGTGTGCCATTCGCCGACGGCGATCTGGGTGACCGTGCCGATGCCCGCGGGGATCGTGACCTCGCCGAAGTCGTCGTCGCCCCAGCAGATGGGGGCGCCGCCGGTCTTGACCGCGCAGGTGTGCCCTTCGCCGGCGGTGGCGATCTGGGTGACGGTGCCGGTGCCCGCCGGGATCGTGCTCTGCCCGTCGCTGTCATCGCCCCAGCAGATTGGGGTGCCATCGGTCTTGACCGCGCAGGTGTTGTAGGTCCCAGCGCTGATCTGGGTGACGGTGCCGATGCCAGCGGGGAGCGTACTCTGCCCCCACTCGTCGTCACCCCAGCAGATCGGGGTGCCATCGGTCTTGACCGCGCAGGTGTTGTAGGTCCCAGCGCTGATCTGAGTGACGGTGCCGATGCCCGCGGGGAGCGTACTCTGGCCGTCGCTGTCCTCGCCCCAGCAGACCGGCGTGTCGTCGGTCTTGATCGCGCAGTCGTGATGCCAGCCGGCGGCAACCTGGTCCACGCTGCCGAGGCCGACGGGGACGCCGCCCTGGCTGCCCCAACAGACGAGCGTGTCGTCAGCCTTGATCGCGCACGAGTGGGTGCCGCCGGCCGCCACACGACCCGACTCGGAGGCGAGCGCAGCGCTGGCCCAGCCCGCCATCGCCGCCAGAAGCACGAGCGGAAACGCCGCCGAACGCGCTAGGCGAAGAACGCGGCCATCGATCAAGCTGTTCACAGACATCCCCCTGGCTAGCCTCCCGAAAAACTCTAGAAAGAGTAGCGGTTTCTTTCAGGAATGCCACTGCCCTCGCGGGTGCGCCTAGGGGCGATGGCTATGAGGATGACGAACGGTTGGGGTCGTGTCCAGCCTGCTGCAGCAACTGCGTTCGCCACCGGCGCTGGAAGGATCGAGACGAGGAAGTTGTAGGTGAGATCCTCGCGGACTCCGCGAAGTCCGGCAAGGCGTGGATCAGGTCAGCCTAAGCTCGGTCCCGACCAGCAGCAGGTTTGGATCGCCGGTGCCGATGCGGTCTTCGTTCAGCCGCCAGATGCGCTGCACCTCCCGAGCGATCTGAGCATCCCCGGCGCCGCCCGGCAGCAGTCCGTCAGCGATGTGCCACAAGCAGTCTCCGGGCCGCACGACGTAGGAACCTCTACCGGCAAGGTTGCGCCCCGTATCGGCCGGCGGGGCGGCGACCGGCTGGGGCGACGGCGGCGCTTCCTGTTCGGCCGACGGCGGCGCTTCCTCGGGCTGCGCCGCGTTCTCGGATGCCGAGGGCCGGGCGACCGGCGTCTGCTTCGGAGCGGTGATCGACTGATTCGCGACCGGTTCCGGGCTCGCCGGCTCCGATGCGGCTTCCTGGACGGGCTGGGGCTCGGGCGTCGAGGTCGCGGCTTCGGGTACCACGACCGGCGGGGGCGGCGGTGCTTCGGCCGGTGCTTCGGCAGCGGCGCTGGTGACTTCCTCGGGCGGCGGCACTTCGATGTCCACTTCGGGTTCGATTTCCACCGCGCCGCCTTCTTCGTCGCCCCCGGTCGCCGGCACTTCTTCCAGGCCGGTTTCTTCCCCGCCGGGGTCGAAGTCGGGAGGCTCGGGCAGTTCTATCGACGGCGAGGTCCCTTCCCCTTCGCTGTCGGCCTCGCGGGCCAGGGCGGCGCCGGGGAAGACGCTGCCGATCACCAGCATCGAGCACAGCACCAGGGCGAGGACTCGCCGGCCAGGAGAGAAACCCGATCGCAGGTCGGGAGAGATGGAAGTCAGATGTTGCGTCAGTTTTGCCATCGGTTCCTCCTCGCCCATCGAGGGCGTGCTTGTCAGTTCATGGGGTCGGCCACACAGCGGAAGCTTTTGGCGGTGTCCTCGGGGACCAGTCCCACCTCTCCGTTGTCTGCGATGTAGAGGACATCGAGCTTGCCCGGCGTACTGCTCGACGGGTAGACCTCGCTGGTCAGCTCGCCGCCTGATCCGGGCTGAATCTGAGAACTCGCGCGGGCGATCATCAGCTCCTGCTGGGTCGGCAATCGCCGGCCAGCCCTTTCGCGGTTGTCGGTGAGGTTGCAGTCAAATGCCGCGCTGCGGTAGGACTCCGGCGCCCGAGGCTGCACCTCGATACAGACATCGGCGAGCGGGATCGTCGGGGCAAATGCCTGCGGGCAACTGTCGAGAAAGCGGGAGGCGGGCTGGCCGCCGAGGCGGGCTGCGTTCTGCGCGCGCGGGACCGGCTTCAGGCTCGACTCCCTCACCGCCCTGCCGCCGATCGAGTTCGCCTTGAACTGGTTGCCCGTCAGGCTGTGCTTCCTGATGTCTGAGCCGTCGATCTTGGAGACGGCATAGGCGCCGCCGGTTCCCAGGGCGAGGAACAGGGCCACGGTCGCGACGACGTTTGCGTAGGTGAGTCGGTCCAGCAGCGCCCTCAGCATTGGGAACCCTCCTCGGTTCTAGGTGATCTGCCTATCCCGCAGAGCATGGCCGACCTTTCACTCGTACTTCAAGCTCAAGGCTGTCGCCGGGCTCCAGTGGATAGATCGCCTCGCCGGGCAGATGGGCTCGGAAGCGGAAATGCTGCACGCCGCAGGTCCGCCGGAAGGGATAGGTGATGCGCCAGGCGCTGTCGGCGTCGCTGTGGATCGTGCGGAACGTCTGCCATTCGTCGGTGAGCCGGACCTGTAGCTCGATCAGCTTCCCCGCCTCGGGAAGCGGGCGCCCCTTGACGTGGCCGCTGAACGTGACGGAGCCGCCGTTTAGGACGTGCTTCGGCTTGACCGCAATGGTGGACGTCGCCGTGACCAGCAGGGTCGCCGAGCCTTCGGTGGGAAGGATCGTCGCCGTGCCCTGGTAGACGAAGCGGAAGCGCCGCGAAGAACGCGCCTCCACTTCGTAGGCAAAGCGACCGTCGGCGTTGGTCGTCACCGTGTCTTCAAGCTGCTCGGTCCCTTCCCTCGGCTGGGAGTAGACGAGGACCTTGGCGCCTTCAAGGGCGTGTCCGGCCGGACTGACGAGTCGGCCGCCGAGCCGCACCCGGCGACCGAACGCGACCTTGTCGCGTGGCTCGAGGACGGTCCGGCGCTTGCCCCCCTTGCCCTTGCGCTCCCCGATCACCCCGGCTTTCATTGAGGTCGCGACCCGCAGCGGCAGCCGCAGCCGCATCGGCTGCCCGTCGAGGCGCCGGTCGGTCCCGGCCAGGTTGTTGGCCAGATCGTGCGCGCTCGCCCGCAGTTCGTAATCGCCGGCTGGCAGGGCGGCGTCGTCTATCCGCGTTATGAGGTGATCGCCTTCCTGGATGCTCGGCAGCATCTGCCAACTGCCCGAGCCGGCGCGGCTGATTTCGAGCCCGCCGCCACCGACCCCGGAGATCCGGTCGGTGACCTGGACGGAGATACGCGTCGGGTCCTCAGGGACCGGGGTCTCAAAGCCGAGCTGCGGCGGCTCGGGGTCGAAGCGCAGCAGTACCGGCTCGGAGGCGTTCGCCGCCTCCTGATTCCCAGCTTCGTCCTCCCGCCACAGGCGCAGCGACCACTCCCCCGGCGAGGGCACGGTCACGTTTTCGATGGCCGCGAGCGTCGCCCCGGCGCGATCGCCGCTAACGCACTCATCGCCGCCTTCGCGACAGATGCGGAAATGAGCGGCGGTAATCGGGGCCCGATCGGGTTCGGCCGGATTGGCCCAGGCAAGGTCGAAGTCATTGCTGTTTCGCCAGGTCTCGCCTCCGCCGACTCCCACCGGGACCGCACCGGGCGCGGCGTTGTCGATCCGCACCGTGACGGCGCCCGATTCGGCGCGGTTGCCAGCCGAGTCTTCGGCCACGACCGTCAACGGCTGCGAGCCTTCAGGAGCTTCCGCGGTGTCAATCTGGATGGACCCGGACCCATTCGGACAGGGAACCGGCTGCGAGAAGTCGCATTCGCGAGGATCGCTCCCGCGCACGCCGCCGCTGACGAGGGCGGATGCGCTTTTGACGCCGACGTTGTCGGAAGCGTCGAAGTCGAAGCTCTGTTTTCCGCGAATCCACGCCCCCTGCGTAAAGGTCGTGCTCGGGGCGATTCCCACCGAGGGAGGAGAGCCGTCGACCACGGTCGCCTCTGCGGCGAAGGTCCGAATGAAGTTCTGACCTCGGGCCGAGCAGAACTCGCGCGAAGGGGCACCGACACAAACGACGCGCTGGACGATCCGGGTCGCGCCGCCGAGGTCGTAGGAGCGCAGGCGCGGCCAGCTCGACGCCTGGGCCACATCGGGGCGGGGGCAGTTTCGGTTGGCGCGCACGTTCCTGATCGAGACTGGCGAGGCACTGGGGCGCTCGGCGAAAAGCTGGAGGGCGTAACGGCAGTCACGTCGCTGCGCGTGGCCCGACCAGCGAAGACGGGAGAACGTCGTCCCCGGCGGGGCGTCAAGTGCGAAGCCGGACTGCGCCCCGCGCGCCACTTTGCCGGTGCCCGGCACGTTGGCGCTGACCAGCCCGCGCAGCCCCGGCCCCAACGGGTTACAGGCTCGCCGCCACTTCATCCCTCTGGTGGCGAAGTCAGCAAAAGCCGAACTAACGTAGCCAGCGTCGTCGGCCTGGCAGGCATAGATCGTGTATTCGCCGGCCGCCGCTGGTCGGGGAGCCGCGAAGCCGACCAGAACCGCAAGGGCGCCAATGAGGGTCGCTGCGACGCGAAGAGTCTTCGTCGCCGGGCGCATCACGGTCCTCCGAACTGCGGCGAGGAGCCTGCCGGGACCGGAGCCGGTTCGGCGGCGGGGGCTTCATAGGTAGCTTCGGGTTCGGCTTCCCCTTCGTAGCTCGGAGATACCGGCTCGAAGCTGTCCTCGGGCGGCGGGGGTTCGGGTTCGGGCTTCGGCTGCGGTTCCGACGCGGCTGGTTCGGGAGTCGGTTCCGGGGCGGGCGCTTCTTCTGCCGGCGGTTCGGCTTCGGCCGGCGTGTATTCGGGGCCGGTCGATCCGGCTTCGGGCGGGGAGGCCGCGGGCTCGGGCTCGGGCTCGCCCTCTCGCTCGGAGGCGATCAGTCCCGTCGCGGCGCCAATGGGATCGACGCCCTGCTGGACGCAGTACGTCGCCGCGCCGCCGCCGATCGCAAGGCAGCTCGCAATCACGGCGCCGACGGTGCCGGGCCGAGCGGCGGTGAGCGGGGTCGGATCGACGGCGCGGTAGGTCGTGGCCACCTGCTGCTTGACCTGGGCCCCGCTATCGAGCACCTGCTGCTTTAGCGTCGCGATCCGTTCCGTCGATGCGTGCGCGATCCGCCCGAGCAGGCCGGGGCTCGCGCCTTCGACCGCCGGGGCAGGGAGCATCGCGCCGGCCTTCTCCCGCCAGGCGACCACGCGCTCGCTGAACACCTCGCAGCGGCCGCAATGGGAAAGGTGCTCGCGCGCCTGCTCCGACTCATCTGGCGAGGCGATGCCGCAGATGGAGCGCATGACAAGGGGCTCGCCGCGATCACAGCCGCCGCCGGCCAGCCGCGCCAGGGTCGCCCGCGCCTGATCCATGATCTCGCGGAGGTCGCGCTTGACCGCCCGCTCCGTCAAGCCGAGGCGTTCGGCGATCTGCGGGCGCTTGTAGCCGGCGCCGTAGAGGGCGAGAACCTCGCGCCGGCGATCCGACAGCGAGGACGCGACCTCCTCCACGAGCATCGACAGGTCCGCGTCGTCTTCAAGGGCGATCAGCTCGTCAGCCGGACCGGCGTCCTCGGCGCTGATCGCGTCCAACCCGTCCCCGACGGGATCGACAACGAGCTCGCGATGGTGCAGATCGGCTTCGCGGCCGAGGCTGCGGTGCGCGGCAGTGCGAATCCAGGCATAGACCTGGCCGGGAGCGGCAATGCCCTCGGCTTCGTCCAGGAAGCTCTTGCAGGCGTACTGGACCGCTTCCTCAATCGCGTCCGGCGAGACGTCGGGGTAGCGGGCGGCAAGCTGTGCCCGGAGCGCCCTCCCCCGCCCTCCGCGGACCAGGCTCTGGAGCAGAGCGTCAGCGTCATCCGGGGCGGTCGCAGTCGAGGCGTCGGAGGCCATCACCTCAACAGGGCAGCGAGGAGGGAAAGTGGACCCCTCTTTCACTGCCGTCGTGTTTCTCACCGCAGCCTCCCAAGACACTTTCGAGAGCCGCAGGCTCGGATGCGGCTCCGTGCAAGGGGGGCTTTACCCACTATTCAGCCCGTTAATCCGAGAGTTCTTAAGCGCGCTGATCTTCCCGCGCGGTTGCCAGATAATCGGCTGCGATGAGGTTTGCGACCAGGAACAGCTCCCTCCCCAGGATCGCCACGGCAGGAAGGGAACCGTCACGACCGACTAGATCGAGACTGTCTCCTCCTGAAATTCGGGTTCAGGCACCTTCTGGACCTTCAACCTCGAACTCCACGCCGTAACCGCCCTCTACCTCAGACTCGATGAACGCCGGGGTCCAGCTCACCCCGGCGAGCAGGTCGTCGAGCGTTATGCCGAGGGCGCCGGCCAGCCGGACGTAGGTGTCGAGCGTCCCGCCGACGTGGCCCCTCTCGATCTGCCCGACCCGCCCGCGGGACAACTGCGCCCGGTCTCCCAGCGCCTCCTGGGAGTAGCCGGCTCGCATTCGCTGGAGGAAGATGTTGTCGGCGAGGCGGGCTCGGGCCGCATAGCTCAGTTCCCAGGATCTCGGCGGCGTTCTATTCACGACTTGCGACGCCTTCCTCGCCGGTAGGCACTTGCGCGCAGGTCGGCGATCTCGGCAGCAAGCTCGGGATCGGCAGGCACCTCGAAGCCCCCTGGCGTGACGACCGCCTCACCCGGCGTCCACGAGATGCCCGCGGTCAGTTCGCTCGGGGTGACACCGAGCCCTCCCGCGAGGCGAATGAAGGTGGCAATCAAGGGCAGCTTCTTTCCCAGCTCGTAGAGGCCGACCGCAGTCGGGTGAATCCCAGCTCGGAACCCCAGCTCTTCCTGGCTGATGCCCACCCGGCTCCGGCACTCGCGCAGGTTCTGCCCGAACCTTTCGCGCAGTTCGTCGTTTGGAGGCATTGGCTTCCTTGACGCCATTGCCGATTAGCCCCGATCCCCGAGAACTCGCAGGACAGTCTCGTCCTCCACATAGAACTTGCCCTCGATGTAGTGGCCGGGCTGCCACTCCAGGCCCGCGAGCAGCGCGCAGGACGACGCCTCAATCCCCGCTGACAGTTTGAGGATGGTGTCCAGCCGGGCCAAGCGAAGGCCGCGCTCAAGCTGGCTGATCTCGGTTCGGTGAATATCCACCGCCCTTGCCAGCGCTTCCTGACTCAACCTGATCCGCCGCCTTTGGCGCTGTAGGTTGGCGCCGAAGAGGAGGGCCACGGTGTCAGGAGCGCTGGCCGGCATCTAGGCACGCCCCTCGCGTTCGAGGTAGGTAGCGGCCGTTTTCTCCTCCTCGTCCCGAAGGCGCCAGGCCATCCCCGCCAGTAGCTCGCAAGGTTTCACTTCGACCGCTCCCGCGAGCCGGACGATCGTGTCCACGCGCGGCTGGCGAAGGCCGCGCTCCAAGAGGCTGATCTGCGTGCGGTGCAGCCCGGAGCGCTCTGCGATTTCGTCCTGGCCGAGATCAAGGCGGCCACGCGCGACGATCAGATTCCCAGCGAAGCGGCGGCAAATGGCCGCCTGCGGGTTGTCGGAAGCGGTCACGGCCGTCGCCCCTGGGGCGCCAGGAGGCCGCCCGCCGCATCCGGCGCGTCAGGCTGGATGAAATCGGCGACGATCACCCCGCGCCTACTGCTGCGCCCGTTCTTGATCCACCGTTCGCTGAGCTGGCCCGACGCAGGATCGGCACGCCGCCTTTCAGCGACTGCACCTCGTAGCGGTGGACCAGTTCGGCGGGCACTTCCACGTCGAAGCGCGCCCAGGCCCAGAGGACTTGCGGGCGCTCGGGATCGGTGACCGGGAACTCGATGTGAAGCAGAGTTACCGGGTCGCCGACCGGGCTACGCCCGAGCCGTGGATCGGCGATCAACGTCCCGGTCAGGACCGAGTAGTTGAGCCTCGGCGACGTGGCGCCGGGGAGTTGCAGTCGGCGGCCCGCCCGTCCTGTGCGATGTCCGCACATGGGTCAGCCCGTCTCCTGCTGATCAAGGTCGGCCAGCACCGTCCCGCAGGTCTCGTAGCCGACCTGGAAGCGCTGGTCGGTTTCGGAGTCCTCCCGGCTCGACTCGGCGGCTGACCCAAGCAGGACCTGCGCCGCTTCGCCGTGCAGGCGCCGCAGCACCTCGATCAAGTCCTGCCGGGGCATGGTCAACGCGTAAACCTCTCGAGCTTCGATCGGCCGCCAGCCGATGCTCCTCAGGAGCATGAAGTCGTCTCCGAACTCCGCCCCGAGCCGCTGGGCGGTCTCGTAGTCGCGGGTCCGCTCCAACGCGACCCAGAAGTCCTCGATGCTGCCGAGGTGGTTGCGGACCAGTTCGTAGAGCCCGTCGCGCTGGTCGCGGTTGATGGTGAGCAAGTCGGGCATGGCGCCCCTCCTCCCGGTAGGGGCACCGAAGATGGCCAGCGAGTCGCCCCCGCTGGGGGGCTACGGCGGTACCGTCTCTCTCGCATCGAAGGCGTTTTCTTCGGTGCCAGGCCCCGGGGCGTTCCACCGCCGCCGGGGCCATTCAGTTTGGCGTTTGTCGCGGCCGAACGTAGGTGGACCCGGAACCCTGCGCAAGGCCTAAATCGATCCCTCTTGAAGCTCATGTTGCCCCAGGCGTTGCCCCATGGCCCATTTTGAACCCCTTTGTCTGCGCGCCCCGAAAGACGAAAACCCCGCATTTGCGGGGCTTTCGTGAAATAGCGGGGGCAGGATTCGAACCTGCGACCTTCGGGTTATGAGCCCGACGAGCTACCTGGCTGCTCCACCCCGCGGCGGACTCGCATGGTAGCAACGAGGCGCGCTTTTCTGGGGTGGCGGTCGGCTTGGCGCAAGCGGCGTCCCGGGCCGGTCCCTCTCTAGAGTCCCGCCGATGCCAGAGGGCTCCCACAGGGTCGCGGTGATCGACGTCGGCACCAACTCGGCGCGGTTGCTGGTCGCCGACGTCGCCGGCGGGCGGGTCGAGCCGGTCGAGCGGCGCAGCACGGTGACGCGGCTGGGGCGCGGCGTCGACCTCTCCGGGCGGCTTGCCGCGGAGGCGATCGAGGACGCTTGCGCGGCGATCGGCGAGTACGTCGCTCTATGTAAGGGGCTGGGGGCGGAGACGGTGCGGGCGATCGCGACCAGCGCGGTCCGGGACGCCGAGAACGGCAGCGCCTTCGTCGCCGAGCTGCGGGAGCGGTTCGCGCTCTCGGCCAGGGTGCTCGACGGCGAGGAGGAGGCGCGACTCACGTACCTCGGCGCCACCTCGGAAGACCCGCCGAGCGAACCGACGCTGGTGGTCGACATCGGCGGCGGCTCGACCGAGCTGGTCGTCGGCACCGGCTCGGAGATCTCCTTCCACGCCTCGCTGCAGGCCGGGGTCGTCCGCCACAGCGAGCGGCACGTCGCCTCCGACCCCCCCACTGTGCTCGAGCTCGAAGCCCTGGCCGCCGACGTTCGCGGGCTGATCGAGAACGCGGTCAGCGGCGGAGTCGTGGCCGGTACCGGGATCGCCGTCGCCGGCACCCCGACCTCGCTGGCCGCGGTCGAGATGGAACTCGAGCCCTACGACCCCTCCCGGGTCCACGGCCACACGCTCTCCCTTACCTCGATCCAGCGGATGCTGTCGCGCCTCGCCTCCGCCCCACTCTCGGAGCGGGTCGAGATCCCGGGCATGCACGCCGACCGGGCGCCGACGATCGTCGCCGGCGTCGTCATCCTGGTCGAGACGATGCGGGCCTTTGGCCTCGACGAGATCGAGATCTCCGAGCACGACATCCTCTACGGGACCGCGATTGCCGTCGGCTCCGAGCCGGTCTGAACTGGCTTCGTTCCCGGCGAGTACTGACTATTTCGCTCGAAGGACTTCTCGGTACCGGGTGTACAGTCGGGTTCATATAGACCTTCCAGATGGGTAAGACTTTCGGCCTTACCCCGAAAAGTCGGTAGGGTCTACCTACCCGGTTATGAGTACCAGGGTCTGGGCCGACTAGACGCAGCGGATAGCGAGGCGCATAATCGGCTCACCGGGGAAGAGTTGTGGATCGTCCGCAGCTTCCGTCCCGGCTACAGGGCTTAGGCGATTGCCGCATCATGGCGCCTCCCGCCGTCTGAGCCCATCGAATACACATTGGTCCCTGAAGACGTACCCCTGCCCGTCCTGAGGGACCAACTTGAATCGGCCACCAGCGATGGTGGCCGATTCTTGTTTCGGGAACAGACCGCGCCCCCGACCACCCTTACACCGAAATCTGGCTTATCTAAGCCAGATTCGACTTGCGCGGGTAAACAACCTCGGGGTCGGTGAGTACGTTGACGAGGGTCGGACGGCCCGACGCGAAGGCCCGCTCAAGCGCCGGCTTCAGCTCGCTCGGATCGCGCACGAGGATGCCGTCGCAGCCCAGCGATTCGACCAGCTGGTCGTAGCGCGTTTCCGGTCGCAGTTCCGCCGCGACGGAGTATCCGTAGAGGAATTTCATCGGGTGATGCTCGAGCGCCCAGATGCCGTTGTTACCCATCACGCCGACGACGCCGAGCCCGTGACGCGCCATAGTGTCGAACTCCATCCCGGCGAAGCCGAAAGCGCCATCGCCGAGCAGCAGGCAGACCTGCCGGTCCGGATGCGCGACCTTGGCGCCGATCGCCTGTCCGGGCCCGGCGCCAAGGCAGCCGAACGGCCCCGGGTCCATCCAGCAGCCCGGCTCGTAGGTATTGACGAAGCGGCCGGCGTAGGAGACGAAGTCGCCGCCGTCACCAACCACGATCGCGTCGCGGTCGAGCACTTCGTCCAGCTCCTTGTAGATGCGGACCGGGTGCAGCGGCGAGCGCGGGTCGTTCAGCTCCTCCTGCTCGGCCGCCCGCTTCTCCGCCTCCACCCCCCGCAGCTGCTCCAGCCAAGCGTCGCTGCGACGCTCGCCCCCCGCGGTCTCGCGGATCGCTGCCAGGCTCGCGCGCACGTCGCCGACCATGTCGACCTCGGGGGCGCGGTTGGCGGTCAGCGCGTTCGGGGCGACGTCGAGGCGGAGAACCTTCGTCTCCTCGCCGAAACTGCCGCCGAAGCCAAGCCGGAAGTCCATCGGCACGCCGACCACCAGGGCCACGTCCGCCCCCTTCAGCGCGGTGCCGCGAGCGCGGCTGAAGGCGAGCTCGTGGTCGGCCGGCAGGCAGCCGCGGCCGAGCCCGTTGAGGAAGACCGGGATCCCGAGCGCCTCGGCCAGCGCCCGCAGCTCCCCCTCCCCATGCCCCCAGTAGAGACCGCTGCCGGCCATGATCGCCGGCCGCTCGGCCGCGGCCAGCAGCGCCGCCGCCTCTTCGACGCCGGAGGCCGGCTCCGCCGGACCGGCAACGGGCAATGGCGGGATCTCCGACTCCGCCTCGGTGAAGACGACGTCGAGTGGATAGTCGATGAAGGTCGGCCCGCTCGGCGCCGCCGCCGCCAGGTCCAGCGCCGCCGCGGTCATCGCCGCGATCCGGCCCGGCTCCTTGACCGTCTCCGCCGACTTGACCAGCGGCGCGACGAAGGGAAGGTGATCGATCTCCTGCAGCGAGCCCGAGCCCCAGCGCAGCTCCGGAGCCCGCCCGCCCAGCACGCAGATCGGTGAGCCGTTGGCCTGTGCCCCGGCGATCGCGCTGAGCCCGTTGGTGACGCCGGGCCCGGCGGTGAGCGCAGCCACGCCCAACCCGCGCGTCGCCTTGGCGATCCCCTCGGCGGCAAAGGCGGCCGTCTGCTCGTGCCGAACATCCACAAGCCCGATCCCCTCCTCTTTGCAGCCGTCGTATATGGAGAACAGGTGTCCCCCCGACAGCGTGAACAGCTGCTCGACCCCACGCGACTTCAGCGCCTTCGCGACTATCCGCCCCCCATGCTCCTCCATAGAACCGAGCCTATAGTCAGACCGTTTCCGGGCGCTTTGTGGCGTGGCCCAGGGCAGCCGAGACAAGGACGCAGGAAGCCCGAATAGCAGCGCTATTCGGGCGACCGAGGACGCCGTATCGGCAACCTGGGTCCGCCACAAAGTGCCCGGAGCGGGATTCGAACCCGCAAGCCCCTTCCGGGGCAGCGCCTTTTAAGGGCGCCGCTTTTGCCAGTTTCGCCATCCGGGCCCAGCGATGGTATCCCGCTTGCGGCCTCATAAAACGGGGATAAATGTTCGCGGGGCGCAACTCCGCCGCTGTTACGGTGTCTCTAACCCTAGGAACACCGCCTTCCCTGGAGGAGAGCTTGGAGGCATCAGCCCTAACGCACGCCAGTCGCCGCGGACTTCTAGCCCGGCGCTCCCCCCTGCTGAAACTGCAGGGCGACCCCAAGTTGGTCGCGATGGTGCGCAGCGGCAACCCCGGCGCCTTCGAGACGATCGTCGACCGCTACCAGGGCCGCCTGCTCGGCTTCTGCCGCCAGATGCTCGGCTCCACCGAGGACGCCGAGGACGTGCTGCAGGAGGTCTTCGTCAACGCCTACAAAGCGATGCTGCGCGACGAGCGTGAGATCAACCTGCGGCCCTGGCTGTACCGGATCGCCCGCAACCGCTGCCTCAACCACCTGCGCAAACCGACCGCCGACGCGCAGGAATCGATGGACATGGTGCCCGCCGTCGAGGCCTCCTCGACGGCCGAGCGCGTCCACAACCGCGAGGAGTTCCGCCAGCTCCTCATCGACGTCAAGAAACTTCCCGAGACCCAGCGCTCGGCCCTGCTGCTGCGCGAGATGGACGCGCTCTCCTATGAGGAGATCGCCGCCGCCATGGACACCACCGTGCCCTCGGTCAAGTCGCTGCTGGTGCGGGCGCGGATCTCCCTCGCCGAGGCAAGCCAGGCCCGCCTGCTCACCTGCGGCGAGGTTCGGGTCGAGCTCTCCGAAGCGGCCGAGGGGCTGCGCAAGGTCTCGGCGCCGGTCCGGCGCCACGTGCGCGAGTGCGACGAATGCGCCGACTTCCGCTCCCAGGTCCGCTCCAACGAGAAGGCATTGGCCGCCCTCTTCCCGGTCGGTGGGCTGTTCGCCCTCAAGGGCTTCATCCTTTCCAAGCTTGGATTGGGAGGTGCCGGCGGCAGCGCCGGGACCGCCGGAGCCGGCGCTGCGGGCGCGGGTGCCGGAGCCGCTGGGGCGGGTGCGGTCGGCGGAGTCAGCGCCGCCGCGATCGGCGGCAGCAGTGCCGCCGGCGGCCTCGGCGCTATCGGCGGCGCGATCGGCACCAAGGCCGTCGCCGGCGTCGTCACCGCCGCGGTCCTCACCGCCGGCGCGGTCGAGGTCAAGCAGAACACCAACTCCAACCCGGTCGAGCCGGTGCCGGCGAAGATCTCCACGCGGGTCGCTCCGTCCACCGCTCCCGCCATCGCCCCGGCTCAGATCAGCGAACCGAAGATCGCCAGCTCTTCACCGGAAGCGGTCGCGCCCGCCCCGCCGGCAGTCGAATCCCTTCCCGCCGCTCCGGCCCCCGAGCCGGACCCGGTCGTACTCGACGACGAAGCCGCCGGACAGTCGGCCGCCGGCGAAGAGATCAGCACCGGCGATCCCGCCGGTGAAGCCGTCACCGGCGCGACCCCGCCCGTCGGCGCGACGCCTCCGCCCGGCGCCGGCCACGGCACCGCGCCCGTCGTCGTCGTGACCGTGGGCGCCGGCCCAGCCGCCCCCGCCCCCCCGGCCAGCGCGCCGCCAGTGGCCGAACCGGCCCCCGCGCCGCCGGTCGAAGCGGAAGCCCCGCCGGCCGAACAACCGACCGACGGCGAAGCAGTCTCGGTCGAAACCGAACTGCTGCCCTAGCCGCCAACGGGCTCGCCGGCGCCGGAAATCGGCCTCAGCCGAGGCCGACCACGTTCAGCCGCCGCATCAGGCAGGTCGCCCCGACTAGGCGCTGTGCGACTCGCCCGGCTTCAGCACCACCACCGCGGCCTGGGTCTGCGCCTCGACATCGGCCTTGAACGCCTCGGCGTCGGTCTCGATCGGCGGGAAGGTGTCGTAGTGCATCGGAATCACGGTTTTGGCGCCGACGAACTCGGCCGCGACGGTGGCGTCGTGGCGATCCATCGTGTAATGGCCGCCGATCGGCAGCAGCGCGATGTCGATCGGGTTGCGTTCGGCGATCAGCTTCATGTCGCCGAACAGGCAGGTGTCGCCGGCGTGGTAGACGGTCTTGCCCTCGATGTTGATGAGCAGGCCCGTCGCGGTCCCGATCGCGGTCCCGTGCTCGGCGCTGAAAGGGGCCTCTTCGGAACCGGGGATCGTGCTGGTGTGCCAGGCCGGGACCAGCTTGATCCAACCCCAGTCGAACGCAACGGTGCCGCCGAGGTTGGGGTCGCTGACCTCCTCGATGCCCGCGCCCTTGAGCCATTCGGCCAGCTCGACGATCGCGACGCAGTGAGCGCCGGTCCGTTTCGCGACCGGGATCGCGTCGGCTACGTGGTCGGCGTGCCCGTGGGTGATCGCGATGTGGGTCGGGTCGACTTCCTCGCCGGTGGTCACCGCCGCCGGGTTGTTCGGCTTCAGGAAGGGGTCGATCAGCAACCGCGTCTCCCCGTCGCTCAGTTCGAAGCAGGACTGGCCGTAAAACTTGATCTCCATCTAGCGCTCTCCCTCTGGTTCACCCCGGTGCGTGGGGTCGGTCATCTCTTCCTTCAGTGCCCAGCCGACGGCAACGCCAACCATCATCCCCATCCGCGCCTCCTCGGCGAGCAGGGCGCGGACGGCGGCGATCCGCTCCTCGGGGTCGGGGACGGTGGCGGCCCTCAGCGCCTCAGCCTCGTGCGGCTCACCGAACCAGCCGCCCTCGGCCAGCGCCGCGGCGAGCACCTTCTGCAGCTGCGGCGCCCTCTGGGCGACGACGCGCTCAGCCTCCGAGAACCGCTCGGGGTCGAGCAGCCGCTCGATCGCGGCCTCGAACTCACTCTCCGCCGGCATCGGCCCAGCCTAGTCAGTCGCCGGAGTGCAATGCCGACGCGGCCAGCCCGGCGAGCCCGCCGACGGCGCCGCCGACGAGGCAGGCGACGAGGTCAGCGGTCGGCGCGAACAGCGGCAGCGCGATCAGCACCACGGCAGCGACAGCGACGCCGATGAGGTCGTACTCCTCGTCGATCGCCCCGTGCGCCTCGGCCCGGCGCAATGCGAACCAGGCGGCGACGGCGCCGAGCGCGATCCCGTTGCCGCCGGCGATAACGGCGATGTCGCCCTGGGCATCGGCGACGCCGCCCGCCGCGAGCATGCCGAGGGTCCCGCAGGCCACCATCAGGATCGCCGTCGGCGCGCTGCCGAGGCGGCGCTCGACCCCGGTGCCGAAGATCGCCAGGCCGACGGCGACGACAAACAGGTAGCCGACGTCGACGTAGGCGAACGGCGCGGTCAGGTAGCGCCACCAGGCGCCGGCTCCGGTTGGGACGATCAGTCCACCGAAGGTGGAGAGCGGGTCGCCGCTGGCCTTCTGCACGAGCAGCAGCAGCGCCGAGCCGAGGATCACGGCGGCGGTCGCGTAGGGACGGAAGCCGCGGACCGCTCCGGAGCTGGGCCGGCGCCGCAGGCGCGGCCGCCGTCGGCGCCGCGGGCGCTGCGCCTCGAGCGCGCCATCGCGCCGCTCCAGCTTCGGTGCCCGCTTCCGCAGCCGGGTGCCGCAATACGGGCACTCGGTGACGTAGGGACTGACCTCGGAGCCGCAGTTCTTGCAGATGACGCTGAGCTCAGTCTCGCTCATGGTCCTCCGAGAATAGCCCCCCTGTCCCGCTCCCCGCTGCCGTTTGCGGTGGCATACTCCCTGGACACCCATCTTCGAGGAGGAATTTACGTGGAGCTGAAGAGTCTGACCGAGCAGAAATCGCTGCTAGCGACCCTGCCGCCAGGCAAACGTGCCCGCCTGCACCGGCTGCTGTTCGAGTTCGGCCCAGGCAACGGAACCCTGATGCTGCTGCCGATCGACCAGGGCATCGAGCATGGTCCGCGGGACTTCTTCCCCAACCCGGCCTCCAAGGACCCCGACTACCAGTTCCGGCTCGCGGCCGAGGCCGGTTACTCGGCCCTCGCCTGCCAGATCGGGATGGCGGAGAAGTACTACCCCGACTACGCCGGCCGGGTGCCGCTGATCCTCAAGGTCAACGGCAAGACCGACATTCCCTCCTCGGCCAAGTCCTTCTCGAGCTGCAACTCCAGCGTCGAGGACGGCGTCCGGCTCGGCGCCGACGCGATTGGCTACACCCTCTACGTCGGCTCCCCGCGCCAGGACGAGGACCTCGCCCAGCTGCGCCGGGTGCGCCAGGAATGCGACCGCTTCGGCATGCCGCTGGTGATCTGGTCCTACCCGCGCGGCGAAAACGTCGACGCCAAGGGCAGCGCCAACTCCTTCTACGCGATCGACTACGCGGCGCGGATGGCGATGGAGATGGGCGCCGACATCGTCAAGCTCAATATGCCGAAGATCGACCCGAAGAAGGACAAGGACGCCCCCGCTCCTTACAACGAGCTGGAAGTCGACCAGGCGGAGGCGATCCGCCAGTGCGTCGAATCGGCCGGCCGCGCCCTGGTCGTCCTCTCCGGCGGTTCCAAGACCGACGACGAGACCGTGCTCACCAACACCCGCGAGGTGATGGAGGCGGGCGGCAGCGGCGTCATCTTCGGCCGCAACGTCTGGCAGCGCGAGTGGAGCGAGGCGCTGGCGATCGTCGAGCAGATCAAGGAAAGCCTGCTCGCCAACGTGCGCCGCACCCCGTAAAGAGCCGCAAATAGCCCGCGGCGACGCGGGGAGACTTTCGAGCCACCCTCGCCTTGTGCGGGGGTGGACTTGTTTTGGCGCCCCCGCGGCCGTGCCGGCAGCATGCTGCTGATGCTGGCGGTCGCCGCCCTGCTGCTGCGCCCATGGGAAGGCGGCGGGGCCGAACGAGGGCCACCCAGGGCAACGGCCACCGTCGTCCGCGCCGTCGACGGCGACACCGTCGAAGTTCGGATCGGCGGCAGGCTCGAGGACGTGCGCTACATCGGCGTCGACACGCCGGAGACGGTGAAGCCGGGCACGCCGGTGCAGTGCTTCGGTCACCGCGCCTCGGCGTTCAACCACCAACTGGTCGAACATCGGCGTCTGCGCCTCGTCTTCGGCGTCGAGCGCCGCGACGTCTACGGCCGCCTGCTCGCCTACGCGTACATCGGTCACAGGTTCGTCAACGCCACGTTGGTGCGGCGAGGCCTGGCGCGGACCCTGGCGATCCCGCCGAACACGCGCTACCAAGCCGTTTTCCGGCGTCTCGAGCTGAAGGCGGCGCGGGCGGGGCGCGGGCTCTGGGGCAGCTGCTCCCCCTGAACCGTTTCTTGCGGCTTTGCTACGGTGCCCCGCGGTCCTTTCGGACCAGCCCTCTATGAAGATGAGACAAAGCATCTCCCAGTTCGAGAGCGCCTTCGAGCAGGAGACCTCACTCGAGCGCCGCCGCCGCGAGCAGCTTCGTCGCCGCGCCGCGAACCGCTCAAGGGCGCGAAAAATCAACCGCACCGAGCAGCACAGCAAGGTCCGTTTCAGCGTTCTCGCGGTCTGCCTGACCGTGACTGTGGTCGTCGTCATGATCGTCATGTTCGAGGCGCTCGCGTTCCTGATGGCCTAGCGCTCCGCGAACGACGCTCCCGGTTGAATAGACTCGCGCGCCGATGGCCAGACGCTCACTGAAGCCGCAGCTGAACCAGATCCGCGCCTGGGTGCACCAGGGCCGGACCGACGCCTGGATCGCCCACCAGTTGGAGATCAGCGCCACCGAGCTGCGCGAGTTCCGCAAGCAGTACGACCTTTCCGCCGACGACGAGAGCGCCGGCTCCAGCGAAATCGACCTGCGCGACGAGATCGAAGCCGAGATCGAGGCCGCTGCCGCCGAGGAGGACGAGGTCGAGGAGGAGGACGACGCGAGCGAGGACGAGGGCGACGATGAGGGGTCCGAGGACTCCGATCGTGATTCTGCCTCCGGCGATCGCCCCAAACGCCGCCGCCGCCGCGGGCGCCGTGGCGGTCGCGGGCGCCGCAAAGAGCTCGAGGCGACCTTCGACCATGGCGAAACCGACGGCTACGGTCTCTGGCTCGACGCCTCGGTCAAGGACAACCCCGTCTACACCGAGCACTGGGCCGGCAAACGCGACGTCACCGTCCGCATCGAGGCCGACCAGATCGTCATCCGCCGCGCCGGCGCCCCCGCGCCCGAGCGCGACGACTCGTCTTCCGACGACGACGAGTAGCACCACGGCCCCGAGACGGCCTCAGTCAGGGCACTAGCTGGCGGCCGCCGGCAAAATCGCCGGCTCCCCTGAGGTACAACCAGAAGGCCGCGTCGGCCAGCGACTGCGCGTCGCCCTCGGCCGCCGGCGCAACGTCGATCGCGACCTGCAGGCACCAGTCGGTGCCGCGCCCGTAGAGGTCGGCGAGCTCCTCGGCGCTGAAGGTCGGCCCGATCCGGCGCCGCAGCTCTTCGCGGACCGAGTCGACGACGCGGTCGGCAAGCCGGCGGCCGCGCGGGTCCTCGATCGCCTGCAGCGCCCGGTAGCCCTCCTCCCACTGGTAGAGCGCATTGGCGAGGGGGTAGCCCATCGCTCGAAAATAGCGAGTGGGCGCCGCCGGTCAGGCGCCGGGCGTGTCGGGCACTTCGCGCAGCGGTGCGTTGCGAGGCCCGCAGGCCGCGGGGTCCAGCTTCCCCCGGACCCTCCAGACGGTTACCGGGCCGCTGCGCAGAATGGGGGCGACGGCGCGCTCGCCCCGCAGCCAGCGCGCCTCGGGCGAAGGGACCGGGTCGCCGGGATGGAGGAAGTTGAGGAAGGGCGCGGTGACCAGGTAGTCGAGGTCGGCGGAGTTGACGGCGGCGCGGAATCCGGCGCAGGTCGGAATCGCGTTGAAGGCTCCGCGCGGGCCCTTTGCGCCGATGTAGGCGACCTCGTTGGAGAGGTCGGGACCGAAGAAGCCGTACTGGGCGAAGCCGGCGCTGCTGCCGGCGAGGCCGATGCGGGAGTCCTCGACGCCGCGGGCCCAACGGTAGGCGGAGTCGAGGTCCATGCCCGGAATGCTTTCGTCGGCAACCTCGTTGGCGAAGCGCTGCTCGAGGTAATGGCGCTCGACCGGGTAGCCGATCGCGACCACGGCCAGGACCAGGGCCGCGAAACCAACGGCGACGACGCCCCGGCTCGCCCCCCGTCCGCGGGCGAGCAGCAGCGCCGCCGGGACAAGCACGGCGAGAACGATCACCAGCAGCGCGAAGGTGCGCCCGCGGTCGTGGAGAACGGCGTCGCCGCGGTCGCTGAGCAGAAGGACGACCAGGAGGCCGCCCAGCAGCCACCAGCGGCGGCGCTCGGCGTCGAAGAAGCGTGGCAGCGGGACCAGGACCAAGCCGGCCAGCAGGGCGGCGTAGACGTAGCGGATGTTGATCCCGAAGGCCTCCGGCGCGCCGTCGGCACCGGCGGCGCTGAGCGGGGTGAAGAGATAGGCGAGGAAGCCGAAGAGCGCGACGGCGCCGATGGCCCTCACCGCGCGGTCGCGACCGCCCAGCAGCGCCCACAGCGCCGCCACGATCGCGCCGCCGAGGACCAGCGGCCAGAGGCCGCCGAAGCCGTTGTGCAGCCCCGGCGCGAAGTATTCGCTCCAGACGCCGGTGTCGGTCGCGTAGTGGACGATGCTGAAGTCGGGCCGGCCGATCTGCAGCCGCTCGGGATGCGGCAGCGAGATCGGCCCCAGGTGCTCCACCGCCGGCAGCGGGTTGCCGGCGACGACGAGGTTGCGCAGGTACCAGAACCCCCCGCCCAGCAGCGCCGGCACGAACCACCACCCCGCCGCCGCCCAGCGCCGCCCCGCGGGCACCAGCACGAGCACCGCCACGCTCAACGCCGCCGCCATCGCCAGCGCCGTCACCTTCGTCCCCGCCGCCAGCCCCACCGCCAGCCCGGCCGCGGCGAGTGCCCAGCCGACGGGCAGGCCGAGCGACGTCCCCGACCGCGGGGCCTCCCCCTCCCCAGCGCTCCGAGCGATCTTCCAGGCGGTGATGAGAATCGCGATCGCGGCCAGCAGCAGCGCGGCAGCCATCAGATCGTTCTTTGCTGCCCCGGGCTCGCGCACGACGAGCACATGCGCCTCCAGCAGGATTGCCGAAGCCACCACGCTTAACGACCCCCGCCCATACGGCCTCCCGATGCACCAGGCGGCCAGGAACGCCACCGCCAGCCATCCGTAGTTGAGGAACAACGAAAGCGTGTCCCGCCCCGTCAGCAGCATCCCGTCCGCATGCAGCAACTCCGAGTTCTGCGGGTAGAACCAGTTCGTGAACACCGTGTCCACGTAGTGCATCCCAGTCACCGAGTGCTCCTGGGCCATCTCTGCCGCAAACGGCAGGTGGTACCAGAGCGAATCGAAGTTGAAGACCCCTCGATCCAAGGCGTGCTTCGTCGTCAACGCCCAGTGACCGAACACCAGCGCGATCACCCCAACCATGATCAAAAGTGGCCAGAACCCCTCTCCGGCGGGTGGCGTCGTGGCGGGGGTCCCCCGCGGCGTGGAGGCGGCTCCGCCGCCGAGCACCGTGGGGGATGCCGCGACGACAGGACCCGCCGGCCAGAAGGCAATCGTCCCTGCGATCAACACGGAGGCCGCGACGAGAGCCCCGGCATAGAGCAACCCAAACACCCCGAGGATCTCCGAGATCCAGATCAGCAGCCCGACTCCGACTATCGCCTCCACCAGGCGCGCCGGCGCCCCCTCCCACTCCGCCATCAGCCGCGCTCGCAGCTTGTACGCGCTGAAACCCAGCGAGAGCGCCACCAGGGCCAGCTGTACGGCGCCTAGGAGGTAGGAGCCGAGGCTAACCACGGGGTACCGCCAAAGAGCCGCTCAGCCGCCGCGGAGGACGATCGGGGTCTCGCCTTCGGCGACCATCCCCTGCGCGCGCGCCATGCGGTCGACGACGAGCGGCTCGTCGGCGGACTGGATCCGCTTGTGCAGCCTGGTGTTTTCGTGCTGCAGCTCGTGCAGCTGCGCTTTCGCGGCAGTCGTCGCCGTGTAGGTCTTGACGAAGTCGATCGCCGGGTTCAGATACGAGTAGAGGACGGCGGCGAGGACGACCGTGAGGGCGATCCGGCCGACGCGGTCCCAGTTGACGCGGCTGGCGCCGCGACGGGCCGCCGGTTTGCGCCGGGCCGTCGGTTTGCGGCGCGCGGCGGGCTTGCGCCGGCTCCGGGTCGCGGTACGGGCGGCCTGGGCGCGTGCTGCCATGCCCGGTCCTTTGCGGCCGGGCCCCGCATTCCTTCATTTAGGAACGGCGCTGGACGAATGCCTGCAGGCCGGGGAACTCGGCCGCGGCGCCCAGTTCCTCCTCGATCCGCAGCAGCCGGTTGTACTTGGCGACGCGGTCCGAGCGCGAGGGGGCGCCGGTCTTGATCTGGCCGGCACCGGTGGCGACGGCGAGATCGGCGATCGTGGTGTCCTCGGTCTCGCCCGAGCGGTGGGAGATGACCGCCGTGTAGCCAGCCTCGCGGGCGATGCGGATCGCCTCCAGGGTCTCGGTCAGGGTGCCGATCTGGTTGACCTTGACCAGGATCGAGTTGCCGACCCCGAGCTTCGATCCCCCGGCGCAGTCGCTCCGGGTTGGTGACGAAGAGGTCGTCGCCGACCAGCTGCACGCGCTCGCCGATCTTCTCGGTCAGCAGCTTCCAGCCGTCCCAGTCCTCCTCGTCCATGCCGTCCTCGATCGAGACGATCGGGTAGTTCGAGCAGGCATCGGCCCAGTAGGAGGCCATTCCCTCCGGGGAGAGGCTGCGGCCCTCGTGCTCGAGCACGTAGGCGCCGTTCTCGAAGACCTCGCTGGTGGCCGGGTCGAGAGCGATGAAGACGTCGGAGCCGGGCTCGTAGCCCGCCGCCTCGACGCCGGCGAGGACGGCCTGCAGCGCCGCCTCGTTGGAGTCGAGATCGGGCGCGAACCCGCCCTCGTCGCCGCCGGCGGTGGAGAGCCCCTTCGAGGCGAGCGACTTCTTCAGCGCGTGGTAGACCTCGGCGCCGACCCGCAGGCACTCGGAGAAGCTGGAGGCACCCGCCGGAACCACCATGAACTCCTGGAAGTCGACCGAGTTGTCAGCGTGGGCGCCGCCGTTGAGGACGTTCATCATCGGCACCGGCAGCAGCGTCGGCTCGCCGCCGCCGTAGAGCTCCGCCAGGTAGCGATAGAGCGGCTGCGCCGAGTCCATCGCCGCGGCCTTTGCCGCCGCCAGGGAGACGCCGAGCAGCGCGTTGGCGCCGAGCCGCCCCTTGTTCGGCGTCCCGTCGAGCTCGATCATCGTCTGGTCCAGAGCGCCCTGCTCGGCGGCACGAGCGCCCACCAGCGCCGCCGCGATCTCGCCGTTGACGTTGGCAACCGCGCGCGCGACGCCCTTGCCGGCCCAGGCGTCGCCGCCATCGCGCAGCTCGACTGCCTCGAACTCACCGGTCGAGGCGCCGGAAGGAACGGCCGCGAGCCCGCGGGCGCCGGACTCGAGCGCGACTTCGACCTCGACGGTCGGGTTGCCGCGCGAATCGAGGATCTGGCGGGCGTGGATCGAGGCGATGGCGCTCACGGGCGCGCCAGTCTATTCACCGCGCTGCGGGTCCGCCTATTCGCCGGTGGTCGGCGGCGCGGTGGCGCCAGGAGCACCCGTGGCGCCCGGAGGCACGCCTTCGGGGAGCAGGCTTTCGGCGCCAGCTTCTTTGAGGCCCTCGGGTCGCGGCCGCTGCGGCAGCCGTTCACCCTGCGGTTTCAGGATCGTCGTAGTCCCGGGCAGGGCCGGGGCGACCTGGGCCACCGGAGCCGGGCAGCTCGGCGGCAGGCCGCCTTTGGGATCGGCTTCGTAGCAACCCGGGGGAGCGGTCGCGGGATGGCCGTTGCCCTTGTAGTTGGAGCAGCGTTCGATCGTGAAGTCAGCCGCGCAGAAGGTCCGCGAAGACCATTTGCTCTGGTATTCGCTGACGAATTCGGAGAAGACTTCCTGGGCCAGCTGCTGGGTCAGCTGGGTTTTGATCTGGGCGCTGACTTCGCCGAGCGTCTGCACTTTCGCCGCGTTCAGTTTCTCGACCTCGATCACGAACCAGCTGCCGGAGATATTCAGAGGACCGATGAGGACGCCGGTCGGATTGCCGAAGACGGCGTTTTTCAGGTCCTCCTGGCTCTGCAGGAGTTCTTCGGTCAGAGCTTTCTGCAGGCCGCCGTTGGTTTTCGTCGTCGGGTCGCTGGAGAATTTCGCCGTGACTTTTTTCCAGCTGGCCGGCGAGTCGTCTTTGTCGAGCAGTGCTTTCGCTTCTTCGACTTTGCCCTTGTCTTTGTTGACGACGACGCGGACGTCGCGGCTTTCCGGCGTCGTGAACTGGCTGTCCTTGGCACTCTCGTAGTAGTCCGAGATTTCGCCTTTGGTCGGGGTCGAAGCTTCTTTGGTGATCCCTTCCTGGATCTGGGTGCTGAGCAGCTGCAGCTTCACGCGGTCGAGGACGTCCTGCCTGGTGAATTTCGACGTTTTAAGGAATTCCTGGTATTCGGCGTCGGTTTTGAAGTTGGTTTTTTTGATCTGGGCGAGTTCGGTCGCGATCTGTTTCGGCGTCACCGAGATGCCGAGTTCTTCGGCCTCGCCCTGGATCCAGATTTCGTCCAGGAGTTCGCCCAGGGCGGCGTCCTTCAGTTCGTCGTATTTCGCTTCGCCCGGTTTCGGCGCTTTTTTGAGTTTCGCCTGCGCGGCCTGCTGCAACAGCGCCAGCTTGAACTCGGCTTCGCTGACCGTGCCGATCTCGGCGGGGACCTTCTGGACGATCGCCGCGTCGCCGTCGGGAACGCTGGGGTGACCGATCCCCTCGGCGATGGCGTAGCCGCCGAAGAGGACGACAAAGAGGATGCCGAAGACGGCCAGCGTGAGACGCTGACGGCCGGCCCTCCTGCTCTGCCCCGAGTTCGCTCCCACGAAGCGGGCAGCATAGTCAAATTGACTAAAGAGGGGCCAAACGAGTCGACAGCGCCGGATCTGCCCGCCGCTGGGAGCTCAGGCCGTCGCGGTCTCGCCGGAGCGCCGGGCCTCGCGCAGGCCGGCGGCCATTGCCAGCACCGCCGCCAAGCGCTCCTCGGGATCGTTGCCGGCGCGGAGAGCCGCCGTCTGCTCGCGCCATTCGTAGAGCGCCCCCTCGACTCGGTCGGCCAGGATCCCCGCTCCCTCGGAGTCGAGCTCGACCCCGGTGACGCTGAGGCGGCCGCCGCGGAACTCGACGCTGCGCGCCCCCGCCTGGCCCAGTTCGATGCGCGCCCGCTGCAACTTCAGGAGGTTCTCGGCCGCGTCCGGGAGCTCGCCGAAGCGATCGCTGAGCTCGTCGCGGATCGCCCGCAGCTGCCCGGTCTCGCGGGCGGCGACGATGCGGCGGTGGATGTCGATCTTCGCCGCCTCGAAGGGGACGAAGGTGGCGGGCAGGTAGGCGTCGACGGGGACGTCGAGGCGGACCGGCTCCGGCGCCTCCTCCTCCCCCTCGCCCGCGGCCTCGCCGGCCTCGGCGACCGCCTCGTCGATCATCTGGCAGTAGAGCTCGAAGCCGACCGCGGCGACGTGGCCGGACTGCTCGTCGCCGAGCAGGTTGCCGGCGCCGCGGATGTCGAGATCGCGCATCGCGATCCGGAAGCCGGAGCCGAGCTCGGTGTGGTCGGCGAGGGTCGAGAGCCGCGCCGCCGCCTCCTCGGTCAGCGCCTCGGCCGAGGGGTAGAGCAGGTAGGCGAAGGCGCGCTCGCGCGAGCGCCCGACCCGGCCACGGATTTGGTAGGCCTGGGAGAGCCCGAGCTGGTCGGCGCGCTCGACGATCAGCGTGTTGGCGTTGGGGATGTCGAGGCCGGACTCGATGATCGTCGTCGTCACCAGGCAGTCGGCCTCGCCGCGCAGGAAGCTCAGCATCGTCTCCTCCAGCGTGTGCTCGTCCATCTGGCCGTGGGCTTCGAGGAAGCGCGCGTTCGGGACCAGCGCCCGCAGCCGCTCGGCCGTCTCCGGCAGCGAGTCGATGCGGTTGTGGAGGACGAAGGCCTGGCCGTCGCGCTCGACCTCGCGCACGATCGCCTTGCGGACCAGGTCCTCGTCGTAGGGGCCGACGTAGGTGCGGACCGGGCGGCGGCCCTCCGGCGGGGTCTCGATCACGGAGATGTCGCGCAGCCCGGCGAGGCTCATCTGCAGGGTGCGCGGGATCGGCGTCGCCGAGAGCGAGAGCACGTCGACTTTCAGTTTCAGCTGGCGCAGCAGCTCCTTCTGCTTGACCCCGAAGCGCTGCTCCTCGTCGACCACGACCAGCCCCAGCTCCTTGGCGCGGACGTCGCGCGAGAGCAGCCGATGGGTACCGATGAGGATGTCGACCTTGCCCTCTCCGAAGTCCTTCAGCGAGGCTTTCACCTCCGCCGCCGGGCGCAGTCGCGAGACCCCCTCGACCCTGAACGGGAGGTCGGCGAGCCGCTCGCGGAAGGTGCCGAAGTGCTGCTGGGCGAGGATCGTCGTCGGCACCAGGACGATCACCTGCTTGCCGTCGGCGGCGGCCTTGACGGCCGCCCGCAGCGCCACCTCGGTCTTGCCGAAGCCGACGTCGCCGCAGACCAGCCGGTCCATCGGCCGCTCCGATTCCATGTCGCCCTTGACCGCCTCGATCGCCTCCAACTGGTCGGCGGTCTCGCGGTAGGGGAATGCCGTCTCCATCGCGATCTGCCACTCGCCGTCGGGTGGGAACGGGTGGCCGCGGCGGGCGCGGCGCTCGGCGTAGAGGTTGAGCAGCTCGCCGGCGAGGGCGCCGGCGGCTTTGCGCGCCCGCGCCTTCAGGTTCTGCCAGCGTTTGCCGCCGAGCGCCGAGAGCGCCGGTTCGCCGCCGGCGCCGACGTAGCGGCTCAGCTTCGCGAGCTGGTCGGTGGGGACGTAGACGCGGTCCTCGCCCTTGTATTCGAGGTAGAGGTAGTCGCGGGTGACGCCGCCGACATCGCGGGTCTCGAAGCCGGCGAAGCGGGCGACACCGTGGTCCTCGTGGACGACGTAGTCGCCGACCCGCAGGTCGCTGAAGGCGAGCCGGCCACGACCGCCCCCCGGCGCCGGCTCCTCGGCCCGGCGGCGATGGACGAGGCGACGGAAGGGGTAGACCGCGAGTTTCAACTCCGGGCTGACGAAGCCCTCGCGCAGGCGCGCCTCGGCGAAGGAGAGGCCCGGGTCCGGCGGCAGGCGCCCGCCTTCGAGCAGGCGGGCGTCGAGCCGGTCGAGGCCGTAGCGGGCACGCTCGGCCTCGCCGCGGCTGTCGAAGGCGACGACGGCGCGGTAGCCGGAGCGGACCAGTTTCTCCAGCTCGCCCTCGGCCTCCTTGACGCTGCGGGCCGGCGACTCGGCGCGGGCGGCGCGGAAGGCGTCCTCGTCGTCCTCGCCGGCGGCGCTCAGGGCCAGCACGGCGCGGGCCGCCAGCGGCGCCGCGACGTCGACGTAGAGGTGCTGAGCGTCGTCGGCGTGCATCGCCGCGGTCGCGTCCTCCCAGTGGTCGCGCAAGGCCGGCTCGATCTCCTCGGCGGCGGCGAGCACGACCGCGGTGCCCTCGGGGACCAGGTCGAGCGGCGCCCGGAAGTGCTCGAGCGGCAGCAGCTCCGCCAGGTTGGTCGGCTCCGCCCCGTCCTCGCCCGCCTCCAGCGCCGCCAGCTCGGCCAGCTCGCGGTGCTCGGCGTCGAGCTCGGCCGCCGGCGCCAGCTCGACCAGCTCGGCCTCGCCGAGCGAGCGCTGGGTGAAGGTCGAGAACCAGCGCATCGAGTCGACCTCGTCGCCGAACAGCTCGATCCGCACGGCCCGCTCCTCGGTCGCCGGATAGACGTCGAGGATGCCGCCGCGCACCGCGAACTGGCCGCGCTCCTCGACCTGCTCGACCCGTTCGTAGCCGGCGCCGACGAGGTCGTCGGCAACCGCGCCCAACTCAATCTCCTCGCCCTTGGAGATCGCGAACCCGGCCGGGCGCAGGGAGGCGTCGGGCACGGCCTCGGCGAGCGCGGTGGCGCTGGCGACGACGACCGCGTCGGCTTCGCGGCCGAGCGCGTCGAGGGCGTCGATCCGCAGCCCGACCAGGTGCGGCGGCGGCGAGATGTGCGAGGCATAACCGGTCCCGCGCGAGGGATAGAGCCGGACCCGGCGCGGCGCCAGGTAGGCGCGCAGGTCGGCGGCGAGGTCGCGGGCGGAGCGGTCATCGGCGCTGACCAGCAGCGCCGGGCGCCCGGAGAGCCCGCGGTCGTCCTCCAGCAGAGCCGCCAGCAGCAGCGGGCGCAGCATCGTCGAAGCGCGCACCGTCTCCGCCTCCCCGCCGGCGCTCGCGTCGCGCACGCGTGCCGCGAGCGCGTGCAGGCGCTCGTTCTCGGCGGCGATCTCGACTAGGGGGCGGAGGCTCATGGCAGCAGAAACGCCCGGATCCGCGGATCCGGCGCGTCGGCCGATTCTAGGTCGTCGGCGCGCTCAGCCGCTGACGGTGAACTTGTACTTCGCCGGCGTCGCCTCGGCGTTGCCGCTCGGGTCCGTGGCACGGACCTGGAACACGTGCTTGCCGGGCTTCAGATGCTTGTACTTTTTCGGCGACCCGCAGGCCGCGAACTGCTTCTTGTCGAGCTTGCACTGGAAGCTGGCCCCGGCCTCGTCGGCTTCGAAGGTGAAGCGGGCGGTCGCCTTCGCCGACTTCTTCTTCGGATGCTTGAGAATCGCGGTCAGCGGCGGGGTGCTGTCGCTGATCGCCGCCGAGCAGCTCGCTGCCGAGCAGCCATCGCTGCTGCCGGGAGTGTCCGAGGTGCCCGGGATTGCCGGGTCCTCCGGGGTTTCCGGGGTTTCCGGGACGTTCGGAGTAGCCGGGATGTCCACGGTCCTCAACTCCGAGGTCTGCCTGCCTTCCAGCGTCTGAGTCGCGGCGATGTAGCTACCGGCAGGCGCGGGATCGGCATAGGCAACCGCCCAAAGCCCGTCTTCGTCGGCGACCGCTTCGCCGAGGAAGGACTCGATGCCGCTGGCCGCCGGACCGGTCTGCAGGAACACCCGCACCACCGCTTCCGGTTTGGCCTGGCCGCTCGCGGCGGTCGTCGTCGCCGCGAGGAACACCGGTGGCGCCGCGCCGCTGTTCGGTCCTTTCGGTTCCGTAAGCGGATCGAGCGACACCAGATCGATGAAGGGCCCGCCGTTGCCACCGCCTCGGTTCCGGGCCACGACGTTTTCGCTTGATTGGGCATTGGCAATTTCAATCGCCGCGCCGGTGGCGCCCGAGATCACGTTTTCCTGTTCGGCCGTATCGCCACCGATCCGGTTGCCGCTGACACCGAAGGGCGGTTCGCCGCTGACCAGGACACCGGCTTCGCCGCTGTCGAGCAGTTCGTTGCCGAGCACCTCGTTCTGGTCGCTCGCGAGCAGGACCGCGTTCTTCGCGCTGCCTTCGACGAGGTTGCCTTCGATCAGGTTGCCGCTTTCGTCGAATGCCCCGCCGGTCTCGATGCCATTGGCCGCGCCGCTGATTTCGTTGCCGGTTATCCAGGCGCCGAAACCTTTCTGCAGGATGCCCGTACCGCCCTCCATCGCAAGCCCGTTGCCGGCCAGAATCGCTTCGGGACCGGCCGCCGCTTCCGCCGTGACGAAGATGCCGTAAGCGGAGGGGGCGACGCTCTGCTCACCCTCTGCGTCAAGTCCGATCGAGTTGCCGCGGACGATCAACCCGCCCGCACCTGGCTTCGCGTTCACCGCCTCGGCCCCACCGCTGAAGCGGTTCGCTTCCCCCGCTCGCGGACCGCCGATCGCGGTGCGCGGGGCGGCGCCGACGCCGACGCCGACGCCGGAAATCCCTGGGTGCACCGCCGTCGTTCCGTCGACTCCAAGACCGACGTAATTGCCGCGGATGGAGGTGTCGGCCGCCGGAACCTCTCCGCTGTCATCTGCTTCGAGGTCGATGCCGATCGCACCGCCGGCGATCACGTTGCAGCCGCCGTCGCAGGCCGTGGTCGCACGCGCCGCGGGGCTCAGCGCGGCCCCGATCCTCGTCCCCGTTGCCGCCGCACCCGATTCGACTCCCGTCACCTCGATGCCAACAGCAAGCGGGGCGACGGTCACACCATCGGGCCCGACCCCGAACAGGTTGCCGAGAACTTCGGTTTCCGCGGCACCGAAGATGTCGAGCCCGGTCTCGCCACCGGCAAAGACGTTGGGAGTTTCGCCGCCGTTGCCGATCAGGCTCCGCCGCGCCGCCGGTCCGAGCAGGATGCCGGTTTCGTTGCCGTCGATGGTGCGGTCGAGCTTGACGCCGAACCAGTTGCCGAGGGACTTGAACCTGGTCGTGCCGAGGACGTCGATTCCGGTTCCGGCGCCGGTAATCGCCAATCCGCTGATCGTCACCCCTTCCGCGTTTTTCACGCTGATGGCCGGACCGGTGGCGGTGGGGCCGTCGACTCCGACGCAGGGTCGCAGAACCTCTTCGGACGGCACGCATTCCCCGAAGATTTCGATTTCCCCTTCGATCGTCGGCAGGGGTTTGGCGAGGACGATCGTGCCGCCGACGCCGCCGTCGAACAGTCCTTCTTCTTCGAAATCCAAGCTGTCTCCACCGCTGAGGGCATTCGACTCTTCGATCGCCGCGCGCAGCGTGCATTTGGCGGCCGCCGTGACGCAGAATTCATCACCGGGAACAGCGTCGGTTTCGTCGCCAACGCTGTTGACCAGGAACGATTCCGCCGCCGCGAACGACGGCGCCCACAGCGCGCAGGAAAGAGCGACGAGGGCCACGGCCAGGCCCACGACGCGACGGTACCCCCCTGCATCCCCGCACAGCACGGCGCGACTCTAGCCGTCCCCATACGGATAGGCAAGCTTTTCTTAAGCGCTTAAGAGAAGCTCAGTCAATCGGGGGCGGGCAGGCCGGGGCCGGTGCGGGCCCAGTCGACCTGGCCGATGCCCTCGAGCTTGGAGCGACCGACGACGTCGTCCCACTCGTGCAGCATCCGCTTCAGCTGCGCGACAGCATCCGGCGGATGGGTGGCGACCGCGGCGGCCAGCTCCAGCGCCGCCGCCTCGGTCGCGGCGGCGGGGGCGACGCGGTTGACGAGGCCGAGGCGGAGCGCCTCGTCGGCGCCGATCGTGCGCGAGGAGAAGAGCAGGTACTTGGCGGCGGCGAGCCCGCAGAGGGTGACCAGACGGGCGGGCCCGACCGGGACGCCGAGGGCCGCGCCGGGGAAGCGCAGGCGCAGGTTGGCGCCGCCGACCCGCATGTCGCAGGCGATCGCGATCTCGGCGCCGCCGCCGACGACGTCGCCATGGCAGACGGCGATCGTCGGCTTCGGGAGCGCGACGATCTGGTCGTAGAGGTCGGCGAACAGCTGCATCCGCTCGATCTTGCCCGCATCGTCGAGCTGCTCGCGCACGTCGGCGCCCGCGGAAAGACCCATCTGGTCGCTCGAGCTGATCGTCAGGACCCGCACGGCATCGTCGTCGCGGGCCACGGCGAGGTGCTCCAGCAGCTCGGCCAGCATCTGGGTGTTGATCGCGTTGCGAGCCTCAGGCCGCTCCAGGCGCAGCACCGCGACGCCCTGCTCGTCGACCGCGTAGCTGGTCAGCTCCTGCCCCTCGCTCATGAGCCGGAACCTAGCCGTTCGACCAGCCGCTCGGCCTCCTCGGCGGCGGCGCCGACCAGCGCCTCGACCTCCGCCTTCGGCTCGCGGAAGCGCGAGAGCACGTAGGAGGAGACGATCTCGGGATCGGTCGAGTCGGGCCGGCCGACGCCGATCCGCAGCCGCCAGAACTCGGTGTCGCCGAAACCGCGTTTGAGGCTCTTGAGACCGTTGTGGCCGGCGAGGCCGCCGCCGAGACGGGGCTGGATCTCACCGAACGGCAGGTCGATCTCGTCATGGAGGACGATCGTGCGGTCGAGCGGCACCTTCAGCGAGCCGCGGGCGGGGCCGGCGGAGTTGCCGGAGTCGTTCATGAAGGTCAGCGGCTGCAGCAGCGCGACCCGGGGCCCACCGGGGCCGGCCCGGCCTTCGGCGATGCGGCCGTTGAACTTGTCGCGCGGTCGCGGCAGCTCCCAGCGGCCGGCGAGCGCCTCGACGACGGCGAAGCCGACGTTGTGGCGGGTGCCCGCGTACTCCGGCCCGGGATTGCCCAGCCCGACGATGAGGATGCGGTCGCCGCCCTCGCCGTCCTCGTCGTGACGGCGGCGGAACAGCGCCAGGGCGCTACTCGCCCTCGGAGTCGCCCGAGTCGCCGTCGGAGTCGCCGCCGTCGCCCTCGGAGTCGCCCTCGCCGACCAGCTCGGTCTCCTCCTCGACCTCGGGGTCGGGCTCTTCCTCGACGCGCGGCGGCGAGAGGGTGACGATCGTGACCTCGTCGAGGTCCTCGGCGACGAAGGTGACGCCCTCGGGCGCGGCGATCGCCGAGAGCGCGAAGGTGTCGTTGATCTCCATCGCCGAAACGTCGGCGATGAGGCGATCGGGGATCTCGGTCGGCAGCGCTTCGACGGTGATCTCGCGGGTGACGTGCTCGAGCACGCCGCCGCCTTTGACGCCGGGAGCGGTGTCGGCGCCCTCGAGCTCGATCGCGACCTCGGCCTGGATCGCCTCGTCGAGCTTCACCTCCTGCAGGTCGATGTGCTGAAGACTGCCGCGAACCGGGTGCAGCTGCTGCTCCTTGACGACCACGGGGACGGCTTTGCCACCCTCGATCTCAAGGTCGAAGAGCGCGGCGCCCTCGGCGATGATGTGCCGCACCTCGCGTTCGGAGACCTGGAAGGCGGTCGCCTCCGAGCCACCCGAGTAGACGACGCCCGGGACCAGCCCCTCGCCACGCAGGCGACGGGAGGTGCGCGAGCCGAACTCGGCGCGTGGGGCGACCTTGAGGGTTGAGCGGGTTCCGGCCATCGGACGGGAGAGGATAGAGAACCGAGGCGAAACGGAACGTGTGACAACCTTCGCGACGATGGCTGACGACTCGAAGATTCCCAAAGGGCGGGTTCGCCGCTCGGCCAAGCTGGGCTCCATAGTCGGCACCCAGGGCGCCCGCTACGCGGGAACCAAGGCGGCCAACGTCGGCCGCTCCGAGGAGGCCGGTAAAGAGGCGCTGGACCAGCGCCACCTGGAGACCGCGATGAAGATGGTCGGGGCGCTGGGCCAGATGAAGGGCGCGGCGATGAAGCTCGGCCAGTTCGCCTCCTTCATCGACACCGAGTTCATCCCCGAGGAGCACCGCGAGGTCTACCAGGAACAGCTGGCGAAACTGCGCACCGACGCCCCGGCGATGCCCTGGGAGAAAGTCGTCAAGGTGCTCGAAGAGGAGTACGACGGCGAACCGCTCTCGGAGCTCTTCGCCGAGCTCGAGCACGAGGCCTTCGCCGCCGCCTCGATCGGCCAGGTGCACCGGGCGGAGCTGCTCGATGGCCGCCGGGTCGCGGTCAAGATCCAGTACCCGGGGATTGCCGAGGCGATGGACGCCGACTTGCGTAATACCGGCACGATCGTGCGCCTGGCCAAGGCGCTCGCCCCCGGCCTCGACGCGAAGGCGATCGCGACCGAGATCCGCGAGCGCTTCATGGAGGAGCTCGACTACGAGTACGAGGCCCAGAACCAGCGCGCCTTCTCCCGCGCCTATCGCGACCACCCCTTCATCTACGTGCCCGAAGTAGTGACCCGGCTCTCGCGCCGGCGGGTGCTGGTAACCGAGTTCGTCGAGGGGATCGGCTTCGAGGCGATCAAGGAACTGCCGCACGAGGAGCGCAGCCGATTCGGCGAGATCGTCTTCCGCGGCAGCCTTGGCTCGTCGTTCAACCTGCAGCACTTCAACGCCGACCCCCACCCCGGCAACTATCTGCTGATGGCGGACGGGCGCGTCGCCTTCCTCGACTTCGGGATGACCAAGAAGCTCGACCGCGAGCAGGTCGTGCTCGAGCAGCGCGCCTTCGACGCCGCCTCGCGCGACGATCCCGAGGACTTCCGCCAGGCCCTGCACGAGCTCGGCTTCATCAAGAAGCCCTCGAAGCTCGACGCCCAACGACTGCTGGACCACATGGGCGCCGTCGGCGGCTGGTACATCGAGGATCGCGAGATCGAAATCACTCCGAAACGGGTGATGAAGATCATCGAGGCGACCAACGACCCGCGCTCGGAGTACTACGACCTGATGCGGCGCGAGTCGATCCCGGCTGAGGAGCTGATGGGGCGGCGGATGGAAATCGGCGTCGCCGCCGTGCTCGGCCAGCTGCGGGCCAAACGCAACTGGCACCGGATCTTCCGCGAGTGGGTCTACGCCGACCAGCCCGCGACCGAGCTCGGCCAGGAAGAATGGGACTACTTCGAGGAGCGCGGGGTCAAGCGAACCCCCGGTCTTGCCGAGATCAGCTGAGACGCCGGCTGGACCACCAGAGGAGGAACGATGAGCAGGATCAAACGCGGTTGGGGACTGACGAAGAAAAGCTGGGCGCTGCTGAACACGCACCGGGAGCTGATCCGGTTTCCGCTCTACGGCGCCCTGGTGACGATCCCGCTGGCGATCCTCTTCGGCGGTCCGGGGCTCTACCTGCTCGACCAGAAGAGCTATGGCGGCGCGATCCCACTGCTGGTCGTCGGGGTCTACGTGCTCAGCCTCGTCGGCACCTACTTCGCCGTCGGCCTCGCCGCCGCCGCGAACAAGATCTTCCAGGGTGGTGAGGCGACCGTCGGCGACGGGCTCGCCGCCGCCCGCGGCCGCTTCCCCGAGATCTGCGGCTGGGCCGCGCTCTCGACCTCGATCGGCCTGCTGATGGCATTGCTGGAGAACCAGGGCGGTGTGCTCGGCAACATCGCGGCGCGCCTGGTCGGGATGGCCTGGGCGCTGGTCACCTTCATGGCGGTCCCGGTGCTGGCGATCGAGGGCACCGGCCCGTTCGGGACGCTGAAGCGCTCGGCGACGATCTTCAAGGACAAATGGGGCCAGCAGATCACCGGCAACATCGCGATCGGAGGCGCCATCGGCCTCTTCGCAATCCTCCCCGCCGCGCTGCTGATCGGCGCCGGCGTCGTCCTCTGGTCCTCCTCCGGCCCGGCCGCGGTGGCACTGATCCTGATCGGCGCCGTGATCATTTGCGTGGCGATGCTGATCCAGAAGGCGCTGAGCGGCGTCTTCGGCGTCGCCCTCTACCGCTACGCGGTCGAGGGTCAAGCCGTCGGCGGTTTCACCCAGGAGGATCTGGAGTCGGCGGTCAAGGTCAAGAAGGGCGGCCGCAACGCGCCGCCGACGGCGACGCCCGGGACGGTCTAGTTGTAGTTCCTAAGCACGTTGTTCATCCGGGCCTCCTTGGAGGCTGGAGGTGTCGAAGCCACCAGCACCAAGGAGAAGACCCGGATGGACCTTCACGCTAATGCCAAGCTCGGCCCGAAGGGGCGGCTTGTGATCTGTCGGCGAGTTATCGAGCAGGGGTGGTCGCTCACGGAGGCGGCCGAGGCCGCCGGAGTGAGCGAGCGCACCGCCGGCAAATGGGTCAGGCGCTATCGCGCAGAGGGCGAGGGTGGCCTGCTCGACCGCAGCTCGGCCCCACGCCGCGTCCACAACGCCACCCCCGCGGACCGGGTCGAAGCGATCGCCGCCCTGCGGCGCCTGCGGCTGACCGGCCCCGAGATCGCAGAGACCCTGGAGATGGCGACCTCGACGGTCTCCGCGGTGCTGAAGAGAATCGGCCTGGGCAAGCTCTCCCGCCTTGAGCCCCCGGAGCCAATCCGCCGCTATGAAAAGCAACTCCCTGGCGAGCTGATCCACATCGACGTTAAGAAGCTGGGGCGGATCGTCGGTGGTGCCGGGCACAGGGTCCTCGGGCGCCAGGGCCAGCGCCGGAGCCCAACCAAGACCGACCGTTCGGGCGTGCGGCGCCTACAGGTCGGCTGGGAGTGCGTGCACGTTTGCATCGATGACGCCACCCGCCTCGCCTACGTCGAGGTGCTGCCCGACGAGAAGGCGTCCACTGCGATCGGCTTCCTCGAGCGAGCGGTCTCCTTCTATGCCTCCCACGGCATCAAGGTCGAGGGGCTGATGACAGACAACGGCTCCGCCTACCGCTCCGCGAGGCACGCCCTCGCCTGTCGGGCCCTCGGGATCAAGCACCTACGCACCCGGCCCTACCGGCCCCAGACCAACGGCAAGGCCGAGCGCTTCATCCGCACGATGCTGCGCGAGTGGGCCTATGCAGCCGTCTACGGCAGCTCGCCAGACAGGACCGCGGCCCTGCCTGGCTGGGTCGAGCGCTACAACTTCAGGCGAAGACATGGCGCCCTCGGTCACCGGCCGCCGATTGCTCGGCTGCAGGAGCTGAACCGGAACAACGTGGCTGGCATCTACATCTAGTCCAACGCTTGATGAGTTAAGCGGCCTATAGCGCGACTAACTCATCAAGCGACCGAATAGGCGCGGGTCGTTCGAGCAGAGGCCGGTGACGCCGGCGTCGAGGAGGGTGCGCATGCGCTTCTCGTCGTCCACGGTCCAGGCGATCAGTTCGACCCCGGCGAGGCGGCAGATGCGGGCCAGGCGAGCGCTCACCAGCGGGTGGTAGACCCACATCGCCCGCACATCGATCTTCGTCAGCTTTTCCGCCGCCAGCCCGGGCAGGCGATAGCGCATCCCGGCCAGCGCCACCGGCATCGCCGGCTTCGCCCAGCGCTTCGAGGTCCAGTCCTTGGTCACTTTGGGATAGGTCCAGCCGCGCCGCAGCTTCGGTTCCAACTCGACGAGACGCCCCAGCGAGTAGAGCTCCATCGTCGAGACCATCGCCCGCTCGACCAGGCCTCGCTCACGCAGCGCATCGACGATCTCCTCCTCGCGGCCCGGCAGCTTGATGTCGAGGTCGATCTCGACCTTGTCCAGCGGCGGCTCGAGGAAGGCGTCGAGCGTCTCGGTCAGGCTCAGTGGCCTGCGGCGCTCGGCGTCGGCCCAGTCGTGGGCGACGACCAGCGGCGCCCGCTGCTCCAGCGGCAGGTGCGCGTCCTGGAGCCAGAGCACGTCGAACTCGATCGTGTCGACCCCGGCATCGACCGCCGCCCGGAAGCTCTCCAGCGTGTTGCCGGGGGCGATCAGATCGGCGCCCTTGTGGCCGACCAGACGCAACTTCGTGGCTGCCTCGGTGGTCAGGGTCCTAGAACAGCTGGTTCTCGCCGGCGAAGATCTCGGAGACCGAGTCGTCGGTGAAGATGCGCCGGATCGAGTCGGCGAAGGTGCCAGCCGTGGTGAGGACGGTGATCTTGTCCGGGGCCCCCGGGCGCAGCGGCAGCGTGTCGGAGACGACGATCCGCTCGATCGCCGAGTCGGCGAGCCGTTCGTAGGCGGGGCCGGAGAAGACGCCGTGGGTGGCGCAGGCGATGACCCGCGCCGCGCCCTCGTCGAGCACGGTCTGAGCGGCGGCGCAGAGGGTGCCGGCGGTGTCGATCATGTCGTCGACCAGGACCGCGGTCTTGCCCTTGACGTCGCCGACCACGTAGCCGATCTCGGCCACCTGCTGGGCCGGGCGCTCCTTCTCCATCACCGCCCAGTGGGTGCCGATGCGGCGGGCGAAGTTGCGGGCCGTCTTCACCCGGCCGGCGTCGGGGGAGACGATCACCAGCTCCTCTGTGAGCTTCTGGTCGATGAACCACTGGGTCAGCATCGGCATCGCCGTCATGTGGTCGACCGGGACGTGGAAGAAGCCCTGGACCTGGCCGGCGTGGAGGTCCATGGTGAGGATGCGGTCGACGCCGACCCCCTCCAGGCACTTGGCGACGATGCGGGCGGAGATCGGCTCGCGCGGGGCCGACTTCTTGTCCTGGCGGGCGTAGCCGTACCAGGGCATGACGGCGATGATCCGGTGGGCGGAGGCACCCTGGGCGGCGTCGATCATCGTCAGCAGCTCGACCAGCGAGTCGTTCGGGGTCATCCCGCTCTGCTCGTTGGCGCAGGTCGACTGGATGATGAAGACGTCGGCGCCGCGGATCGACTCCTCGTAGCGGCAGTAGACCTCGCCGTTGGCGAAAGTGGTCAGCGTCGCCTGCCCGAGGTCGAGGTCGAGCTTGCCGGCGACTTTGGCGGCCAGGTCCATCGAGCTGCGGCCGCCGAAGACCATCATCCGCTTCGAGTAGTCGTGCTGGAGGGCGCTGGGCACCTGCGGGCGCTCTTCGATCGTGCTCACGGCTCCTTGTCCTCTCGCATCCGGGCGGCTTTCGCGGCCGCGTATCCGTCGATATTCCGCTGCGCGTTCTCGCTCACGGCCAGTGCCCCCTCGGGGACGTCGTCCTTGATCACCGCGCCGGCGCCAGTGTAGGCGGAGTCGCCGACTTCTACCGGCGCGATCAGCATCGTGTCAACGCCGATGCGGACGTCGCGGCCGATCGTCGTGCGGTGCTTGCGGAATCCGTCGTAGTTGGCGGTGATCGTGCCGGCGCCGAGGTTGCTGCCGGGTCCGACGTCGGCGTCGCCGACGTAGGCCAGGTGCGGGACCTTGCTGCCCTTGCCGATGTGGGAGTTCTTGACCTCGACGAAGGTGCCGGCCTTGGCACCGGCGTCGAGCAGGGCGCCGGGGCGCAGGTAGGCGAAGGGGCCGACCGAGCAGCCGTCGCGGACCTCGCACTCCATCAGGAAGGAGTGGACGACCGACGACTCGACGCCGACCGCGCTGTCGATCAGCGTCGTCAACGGCCCGACCACGGCGTGGGCGCCGATGCTGGTGGCGCCTCGCAGGCTGGTGCCGGGCTCGATGCGGGCGTCGGCGCCGATCTCGACGCCGGCGTCGATCCAGGTCGAGCCCGGGTCGACGACGGTGACACCGGCAAGCATGTGAGTCTTGAGCAGGCGCCGCCGGGCCTCGGCCTCGACCGCGGCGAGGTCGACCCGGTTGTTGATGCCCATCGTCACCGCGGGGTCGTCGGCGAGGTGGGCGGCAACGCTGTGGCCCGCCTCGCGCAGGGCCGGGAAGACATCGGGCAGGTAGTACTCGCCCTGGGCGTTGTCGTTGGAGAGGCCGGCGAGGGCGGCGGCGAGCGGGGCCGCGTCGAAGACGTAGGTGCCGGCGTTGATCTCGCGGATCGCCAGCTGGGCGGGGTCGGCGTCGCCGGCGGCTTTGGCCTCGACCACGCGCTCGACCTCGCCCGACCCGGTGCGGACGACGCGGCCGTAGGAGGCGGGGTCCTCGAGCTCGATCGTCAGCATCGTCGCCGCCGCCGGGGAGCCATCGTGAGCCTCGAGCAACGACGCGATCGTCTCGCTGGAGATCAGCGGCACGTCGCCGGAGAGGACCAGCACCGTGTCGCTTTCCTCGACCAATGCGGCTGCCGCCCGGATCGCGCCCCCGGTCCCGTTGGCCTCGGGCTGCTCGACCGTCTCCACGCCCTCGGGCAGACCTGGCGCGAGGTCGATCCCGGGCGAGACGATCGCGGCGACCTTGCCGGCGCCGGCCTCGCGCGCGGCGAGGATCGGCCAAGCGACCATCGCCCGTCCGCAGACGGGATGCAGCATCTTCGGCGTGGAGGACCGCATTCGCGTGCCCTTCCCGGCCGCCATGACGAGCACGAGGGGGGAACTCACCCGCCGATCCTATTCCGCTGGATATTTCCTGTCAGACGAAACCCCGCGGCGCACGGGTCCTGTCGCCGTGGATCTAGGTGTAAGACCCAGCAACGTTGTTCAGCTCGGCAAGGCGAGCCCCGGGCGGCTTGTGGCTGAGAGAGCCGTGCGGTCTGCGCCAGTTATAGAAGTCCAGCCAGCCAGACAGCGCTGCGGTCCGCTGTGCCGAGTCGCGGTAGATCGCTCCGTAGGCCCAGCCGCCGAGCATCGTGCGGATGAAGCGCTCTGCCTTGCCGTTGGTGCGCGGGCGGAAGGGCCGGGTGCGGATGTGGCGGATCCCCAGAGCCCGGCAGGCGATCGCGTGGGCGATCGAGGTGTAGCCGGGACCGTTGTCGGTCATCACCCTTTCGACAGCGATCCCATGCGCCGCGTAGAAGGCGACGGCGCGCTTGAGGAAGCCGACTGAGGTTCTCGCCTTTTCGTCGTCCAAGACCTCTACGTAGGCGAGGCGAGTTGCGTCGTCAACGCAGACGTGGACGCGCTCCCAGCCGGCGCCCCGCGCCTGGCGGGTGCGCTTGCCGGTCACCCGGTGACCGGCGCCCTTCTCGATCCGCACCAGCTTCTTGACGTCGATGTGGATCAGCTCCCCGGGGCGCGCTCGCTCGTAGCGGTTGGGCGGCTCTGGTGGCTCCAGGCGGCTGAGCTTGCCCAGGCCGATCCGATCCAGCACTGCCGAGACCGTCGAGCTCGCCATCTCGAGCAGTTCGGCGATCTCGGGGCCGGTCATCCGCAGGCGGCGCAGAGCAGCGATCGCCTCGACTCGCCTCTCGGGAGTCCGGCTCGGAACCCGGTGGGGAGCAGAGCTTCGGTCCTGCAGCCCGGCCTCGCCCTCGGCGCGCCAGCGGGCCAGCCACTTGGCAGCGGTGCGCTCGCTCACTCCGGCGGCCTCGGCCGCCTCCGTGAGCGACCACTCTCCTTCGAGGCGGTCTACGAGCAGGCGCCTGCTTTTCGGGCAGGTGCGGGCATTACCGTGCAGCTTCATCCGGTGTCCTCCTTGATCTGGGTGGCTTCAGCACCCCCAGCCTTCAAGGAGGCCCGGATGAACAACGTTGTTAGGAACTACACCTAGGAGCTGCGGGCCAGGTCTTTGCCGACGAGGGCGACCGAAGTCAGCGTCCAACCGGCGAAGATCAGGTCGATGCCGACCAGGAGGCCGATCGCCCAGTCGGCGGAGCTGGGGAACTTGGCGAGGACGAGGATGCCGATCAACAGGCCGCAGACGCCGCTGAGGCCGACCCAGCCGGCGTTCTGCTGACCGCGGGCGAGGAAGGCGACGGTGATCCGGGTCAGGCCCATGAAGAGGAAATAGATACCCAGGACCAGGGTCAGGGTGAGCGTGCCGTTGTGCGGTTCGACGATCAGCCAGACGCCGACGACGACGGTCAGCGCCGCCCAGATCAGCCGCAGTACGACGCTGCCGATCGAGTGGGCCGAGAAAGCGGCGGCAACCAGGAAGGCGCCGGCGATGAGGAGGATCCAGCCGATGAAGATCGCGGTCCCGACCGAGGCGACGGCGGGCACCAGGATCGCGAAGCAGCCGAGCAGGATCGCGAGCACGCCGGCGGTCATCAGCAGCTTCCAGCTGCGCTCCAAACCGGCGCGGACCTGCGGGTCCATCGACGCTCCTCCGATCTCCACGGGGAAAACCCTAAGTGGCCTTACGGACGCTACGCTCGGAGCGCGTTCCGGGATGGTGTAATCGGCAGCACGCGTGGTTTTGGTCCACGAAGTGGGGGTTCAAGCCCTCCTCCCGGAACTGCGGCCCCGGAACGCCTCAATCTTCGCTGCTGCGCGTCACTTTGCCACCCTTGGCGCCGGGCTCCAGCGCCGGTCCCTTGGGCGAGGCGATGCCGAGCACGCGCATCGCCTTGAGGCCGAGGCCGAGCTTCTCGCGACCCTCGGTGGCGGAGACGTCGTGGCCGCAGAGCTCCTTCACCCGCTCCAGCCGGTAGCGCACGGTGTGGCGGTGGGTGAAGAGCTGTTTGGCGGTGGCGGCGACGTTGCCGTCGTTGTCGAGGTAGGCCTCGACGGTCGCGACCAGCTCGGTCTCGTACTGCTCGTCGTATTTGGAGAGCGGCTCGATCGTCTCCGCGTAGAAGCGCTCGAGCTCGGCCGGGTCCTCGCTCATCGCCGGCAGCAGCAGGCGGTAGGCGCCGGTGTCCTCGAAGGCCAGCAGCGCGTGCCCCTCGGCCTCGCCGACGTTGACCGCCAGCCGCGCCTCGCTGCCGGCGCGGTAGAGGTCGACCGGGTCGGCGCTGCGGCGGCTGCGGCCGACGGTGAGGTGGAAGCCAGAGAGGGTGTCGTCGAGCTCGCGGACGAGGCCGGCGGCGGCGCGGGCGAGGCGCTCGTCGTCCTCGGCCGGGACGATCACCGCGATTTCGGCGGCGACCTCGCCGTCCTCGGTCGTTGCCAGCGAGCCCTGGGCGAGCGTGCGCAGGGTCCGCATCGCCAGGGTCAGGACCCGTTCGCGCCACTCCCCCGTCTGCGCCGCGCGAGGAGCCGCCCGCAACATCAGAACGCCGGCACCGCGATCGAGGTCGGCGCCGAGCTTCCCCGGCCCGGGCGACGATGTCGCCGCGGTCGGTCACCTGGCGCGCGAGCACGGCTGTGACGAAGGCACTGGCGACCTCCTCGCTCTCCCACTCGGGCGAGCGCGAGCGCTCCAGCTCCAGCGCCAGCAGCGTCGTCACCATGCGGGTGATCGCCGGGTCCGGCGGCGCCTTGGCCCGGTAGCGCAGCTCGCCGACGGCGGCGTCGGCGACCCGCAGCTCGACCGCGGTCACGCCCTCGCCGCCGGAAAGCAGCTTCTTCTCCTGGTCGGGGGAGGCCCCGGCGACGGCGAGGACAGCGCTGGAGCGGTCGATCAGGGCGACGCTGGCGTCGAGCAGCCGCGCCGCCGCCCGCGCCACCGCGGGCAGTCCGGCGCCCGACTCGACCGCGTCCGAGAGCGCGTCGAGCAGCCCTGGATCTTCCGTTTTTGCAGGGATTTCAGCCCCCTCTGAAGTTGCCGGCACAGGCCTATTATCCCCAGCCCGACGCCAAATCCTGGCCTCGGCGCCCGGTTGGCAGCTAGTTGCCGTTGACGAAGTTCGTGATGTCGGTGAAGTAGTAGACGATCACCAGCCCGATCACGACCCCGCAGACCAGGAGCGCGGCGAGGACGAAGACCGAGAGGAAGCCGGCGGCCGCCTTCTCCCAGATGCGCCCGTGCGAACTCAGCGCCGGGGCCAGGATCAGAGTCACGAAGGCGACCAGGCAGACCAGTCCAGCGGCGCCGAAGAGCAGGTACTGGTCGTTGATTTTCGACAGCGCGTAGGGAATCACTGGCGGGGATTCTGCCGCACTCCCGAGACGACGAGGGCGACGGCCGCGCAGAACGAGAAGCAGGCGGCTCCGAGTGCCCAGCCGGCGCTGACGTCGCTGAGGTAGTGGACGTTGAGGTAGACCCGGGAGAGACCGACCAGGATCGTCAGCGCCAGCCCGGCGGTGACCACCGCCGTTTTGCGCGCCATCCCCGGTCGCAGGCGGAGGACGATCGTCACCGCCAGCCACAGGTATATGACCGAGTAGGCGGCGTGGCCGCTGGGGAAGGATGAACCGGAGGTGTCGATCAGCCCACCCCCGGGCCGGGGCCTATCGACCGCGTCCTTGATCTCGTGGAAGCCGACCGTGGTCATGACCATCCCCGCGAGGAGGACGCAGACCTCGGCCCAGCGGCGGCGCACGACGAGAGCGATCGCGCAGACCGCCGTCAGCGTCCAGATGAAGGGGCCGGAGCCGAGGAAGGTGACGGCCTTGGAGATGTCGGTGAGCCAGCCGACGCGGAGGCTTTCGACGACGTCGAAGGCGGTCAAGTCGCCTGGGGTCGGCCCGGCGTCGCGCCCGACCACGACGACGTAGGCGATGAGGACGAAGAGCGAGACCGCGAGGGTCGCCATCAGCGAGGTGAATTCGAGCCCGAAGGTGCCGCCCGGAGTCACCCGGTCCCAGAGGAACCGCAGCTGCGGCTGGTAGCGGCGACCGAGCACGACGAGCCAGCGGGTCGCCAGGTGGGAGTCGAGCCGACGCACGGTGGCGGCGCGGTTCGCCGCGACCCGGAAGTAGCGGTAGATGAAGACGATGCTGCCGACGACGACGATCAGCGTCGCCAGCGCGAAGGCGCCTTTGCCGGCGTACTTGGCGCCGGTCTCGATGCTGCGCGAGAAGAAGTAGCCGACGAGGATGTGGGCGCTGGCCCAGAGCCCGGTGCCGAGGATGCTGTACGGGACGAAGGCGCGGTAGCGCATGCCGGAGCTGCCGGCGATGAAGGGGGCGAAGGCGCGGATCAGGCTGATGAAGCGGCCGATGAAGATCGTCTTGCCGCCGTGGCGGTCGAAGTAGTCCTCGACCCGCTCGAAGCGCTCGTGGCTGATCCCGACGCGTGGCCCGTGCCGGAGGACGAACTCGCGGCCGAGCCGGCGGCCGAGGAAGAAGCTGGTCGTGTCGCCGAGCCAGGCGGCGAACCAGGCGATCGCGATCAGCAGGTAGATGTCGATCGCGCCCTGGCCGGCGACGGCGCCGCCCAGCAGCATCACCGTCTCGCCGGGGACGACGAGGCCGACGAAGGCGCCGGTCTCGGCGAAAGCGAAGAAACCGACGAGGAGGTAGGTCCAGCCGCCGAGGGTGTTGGAGATGTCCTCCAGCAGCCCCTGCAGGTCGAGGTGGCCGAGCTCGCGGCTGAGGAAGTAGTAGCCGAGGGCGACGATCGCGACCGCCGCGCCGATGATGATTTTTTTGCGGTTGCCCCCCTCGCCGCTCTCGCCCGGCATCCTCACGGCGCCCTCCCCGCCTCGCAGACGATCGCGTCCTCGCGATCGAGCGCCGCGGCGGCGGCGCGGGCCGTGGCGAGGTCGGCGAAGAGCCCGACCGCGGTCGGGCCGGAGCCGCTGAGGATCGCCACCGACGCACCGGCCGCGTGCAGAGCGTCGAGGGCGTCGCCGATCGCCGGGCGCAGCGAGCGCGCCGGCGCCTCCAGGTCGTTGACCAGCAGCTCCGGGTAGGCGAGCGGCGAGGCGCCGGCGCCCGCCGCCTCGCGCAGCTTCAGGGCCAGCTCGTCGAGTTCCTCCGCCCCGCGCCCGGCCCCGAGCCGGTCGGCCGCGGCGAAGACCTCGGCGGTGCTCAGCCCACCGCCGTCCGGCAGCAGCACCGCGGCGTGCGGAGCCGGCTCCGGCAGCCGCTCGACCCGCTCCCCCGCGCCCCGGACCAGGGCCAGCGCCGGCCGCAGCTGCGAGGGCACGTCGGCGCCCAGCGCCGCCGCCAGCTCCTGCAGGTCGTCGACCTCGCCGGCGGCGAGGCGGAGGACCGCGGCGGCGTCGCCGCTGCCGCCGCCGAGCCCGGCCGCGACCGGCACCCGCTTCTCGATCTCGACCCGCAGCGGCGGGTGGGCCCAGCCGCGCTCGCGCAGCGCCGCCAGCGCCCGCGCGGCCAGGTTCTCGCCCTCCACTCCCGGGCAGATCACCTCGTCGCGCTCGGCCTCCGAAAGCGTGATCAGGTCGGCCAGGGCCAGCGGCTCGAACAGCGAGCAGAGCTCGTGCAGGCCGTCGGCGCGGCGCGGCCCGAGGTAGAGGCAGAGGTTGAGCTTGGCGGGAGCGTGGAGCATCGCGATCGTGGCGGGTTCAGGCGCCAGCCTGGAGCTTCGCGGACAGGGCGGCGAATTGCGGCGGCGAGAGCGCCTCGGCACGCGCGTCCTCGGGCAGGCCGAGCTCGGCGAGCGCCCCCCGGGCGGCGGCGAGCGAGCCGGCCTCGCCGTGCTCGAGCGAGCGAGCGAGGGACTTGCGGCGATGGGCGAAGGCGGCGCGAACGAGCGCCCTGGTCGCGGGGTCGGCGCCGGGTCCGGTGCGGCGCAGGCTCAGGATCGCCGAATCGACCCGGGGCCGCGGCTTGAACACGGCGGGGTCGACCTTGCGCACCAGCTCGACCTCGCAGGCCAGCTGGACAACCACGCTCGGGGAGCCGTAGGTGCGGCTGCCGGGTGCGGCCCGCAGCCGGTCGGCGATCTCCCGCTGGACCATCACCGTCCAGCGGGCGAGCGAGGGCAGCAGCTCGATCGTGCGCAGGATCAGCGGCGTCGCCACCGCGTAGGGCAGGTTCGCGACCATTGCGGTCGGCGCCGGCTCCAGGGCCGCCAGGTCGAGCTTCATCGCGTCGCCCCAGTGCAGGTCGACGTTGCCGGCGGCGCCGATCGGCGCCAGCGCCGGCTCCAGCCGGCGGTCGATCTCGACCGTGTGCAGGTGGCCGGCGACGGCCGCCAGGCGCTCGCTCAGCACCCCCTCCCCCGCCCCGACCTCGAGCACCACCTCGCCCGGCGCCAGCTCGGCGTCGCGGACGATCGCGTCGAGCAGGTTGGGGTCGGCGAGGAAGTTCTGGCCGAGCCGAACCACAAGTGCCCGCTACCAGCCGAAGAGGGCGCGGGCGTTGGCCTCGACCGTGCGCTCCAGCTGCTCGTAGGAGACGCCGCGGACCGCGGCCACCAGGCGCGCGGTGGCGACGACGTTGGCCGGCTCGTTGCGCTTGCCCCGCTTCTCCTGCGGGCTCAGGTAGGGAGCGTCGGTCTCGACCAGGATCCGCTCCTCCGGCACCCGCGCCGCCGCCTCGCGCAGGGGCTCGGCGCTGGGGTAGGTGACGTTGCCGGCGAAGGAGCAGTACCAGCCGCGCTCGGCGGCGTCGGCGACCCGCTGCGGGGCCGAGAAGCAGTGGAGGATCACGGGGTGGCCGGCGGCCCGCGCGTCGAGGGTGGCGAAGATCTCGTCGATCGCCTCGCTGCCGCCCTCGGGGTCGCGGGCGTGGATCACGATCGGCAGGTCGAGCTCGCGGGCGATCTCGATCTGGGCGGCGAAGGCGCGGCGCTGGTCCGCGGGCGGGGCGCCGTCGCGGTAGTAGTCGAGGCCGGTCTCGCCGACGGCCCGCACCTTCTCGTGGGCGCCGAGGTGGAGGATTTCCGCCGCCGCGTCGTCGTCGAAGCCGGTCGCCTCGTTCGGGTGTCGCCCGACCGCGGCGAAGACCGCGTCGTGGGCCTCGGCGGCGGCGATCGCCGCCGGGTTGGTCTCGGCGTCCATGCCGACGGTGAGCATCCGCGCGACGCCCGCCGCCGCGGCGGCGGCGACCACCTCGGCCTCGGCCTCGTCGCAGAGGACGAGGTGGGTGTGCGAATCGATCACCGCAGCAGTCTAGAAACCGAGCGCACTACGACCTCGAATAGCCTTGGTCCCAATGGCCGATTTCGCCGACTACTACCGCGAGATCTACATGCGCGGTCTCGGCGGCGAGACGCCGCCGGTTCCCGTCTCCGTCGCCGAGCTGGAGCGCGCGGCAATCGCCGCGATGGAGCCGCGCGCCGCCAACTACGTCGGCGCCGGCGCCGGCAGCGAGGACACGATCCGCGCCAACGCCGAGGCCTTCGGCCGGCAGCGCATCGTGCCGCGCATGCTGCGCGACGTCGCCGAGCGCGACCTCTCCACCACCCTGCTCGGCACGGCGATGCCGGCGCCGCTGCTGCTGGCGCCGATCGGCGTCCAGCGTGTCCTCCACGAGGACGGTGAGCTGGCCACCGCCCGCGCCGCCGCCGCGGTCGGCACGCCGATGATCGCCAGCACCGCCTCGCACTTCACGCTGGAGGAGATCGCCGCCGCCGGGGGCGAGGGCGCGCCGCGCTGGTTCCAGCTCTACTGGGCCAACGACCGCGACCTGGTCGCGAGCTTCGTCAGCCGCGCCGAGGCGGCCGGCTACACCGCCATCGTCGTCACCGTCGACACCTTCATCCCCGGCTGGAAGCCGCGCGACCTGCAGCAGGCGTGGCTGCCGTTCCTCGAAGGCATGGGCGTCGGCAACTACTTCCAGGACCCGGTCTTCCGGGCGGCGCTGGAGCGGACGCCGGAGGAGGACCAGGGGGCGGCGACCGGTCACTTCCTCGGCGTTCAGGCCAACCCCTCGCTGAGCTGGGACGACCTCGCCGGGCTGCGCGAGATGACCTCGCTGCCGATCGTCGTCAAGGGCATCCAGCACGTCGACGACGCCCGCGAGGCGGCCCGCCGCGGCCTCGACGGGATCGTCGTCTCCAACCACGGCGGCCGCCAGGTCGACGGCGCGATCGCCTCGCTCGACGCGCTGCCGGCGATCGCCGACGCGGTCGGCGGCGACCTCGCGGTCCTCTTCGACAGCGGCGTCCGCGGCGGCGCCGACGTGCTGAAGGCGCTCGCGCTCGGCGCCGACGCCGTCTGCCTCGGGCGGCCCTACGTCTGGGGCCTCACCCTCGACGGCCAGGCCGGCGTCGAAGCGGTGCTGAAGATGGTGCTGGGCGAGCTCGACCTGACGATGGCGCTCTGCGGGCTAACCCGGCCCGACCAGATCGGGCGCGAGCTGCTCGCTACCGGCTCTTAAAAGGGGCCGACGCTAAGGACAGGCGAAGGCTGGCAGGGCCGGCGGCAGGGCGACCGGGCTGAACAAGGGGAACAGGGCTCCCAGGACCGTGTTGAGGGCGCCGAGCGAGCTGCCGAGGCCCCCCGTCTGTTCGTTCAGCGCTTTCGCCTGGCCGCAGAGCGCGGTCACGACCGGCACTTTGCCGATCGCTTCTTTGAGGCCGGCGTTGGTGACCCCGGCGAGGATCGATTCCAGGCTTTTCACCTGGCTCAGCAGTTCGGTCACTTTCGTTTCCAGCGAGGCGACTTTGGTGCCGGTGGTAAGGGCCCCGGGGTCGCCTTTGCTCCCGGTCTGGCCGCCTTCCGCCCCGGATCCGCTTTCACCCGGGGTTCCCGTTTCGCCGGCCGTACCGGGCTGGCCGGCGGCGCTCCAGGCGGCTTTCTTCCAGCCACGCGGGCAGCGGACCTTGGCACCGCGCACCAGGCGCACGGTGCCCTTTGCCTTGCCCTTGACCTTGTAACAGGCGTGGATCCGCCCGTCCTTGCCGACCAGTGGAGCTGCCGCGGTGGGGCCTGCGCTCAGCAACAGGGCGATCGCGATCAGCCCGATCGCAACTCCGAACGGTGCCGTCCTTCCCGGGGACGTCGAGCAACCCATGGGACCGAGAATTCCCGGTCTACCGCGGATCAAACCCCACAAGGGAGGAAGTGCAGATAGTTGGTACGGCGCCGCCGCGCTACGGGGTCAGGCGGGGGACTCGATCTTCGGGAAGAGTGCCTCCGTGCGCTCGACCCGCTGCCCACCCGGTCGCGAGCCCAGCTCGGCAAGCCCCCGTCCCTCTTCCCGCAATGCCGCCAGCAGCGTCTCGCTGGTCCGCGGCAGGTAGGGGACGAGCAGCAGCGTGACGACCCGCAGTCCCTCGACCAGGTTGTAGAGGACCTCGTCGAGGCGCTCGGGGTCGGCCTCGTCCTTGGCCAGCACCCACGGTTGCGTCTCCTCGACGAAGCGGTTGAGCCGGCGCACCAGCTTCCAAGCCTCCTCCAGCGCCTGGGTCAGCTCGGCCCGGTCGAGCAGCCCTTCGAAGCGCTCGACGGCGCCCTCGAAATCCTCCGCCAGCACCGCGTCGACGGCGGCCACCGGCACGGTGCCGTCGCGGTAGCGGTCGACCATCGCCAGCACCCGGCTGGCGAGGTTGCCGTAGTCGTTGGCGAGCTCGGACTCGTAGCGGGACTCGAAACCGGCGGTGGAGATCGAGCCGTCCTGGCCGAAGCTGACCTCGCGGAAGAGGTAGAAGCGCAACGCGTCGGCGCCGAAGCGCTCGATCACCTCGAAGGGATCGAGCACGTTGCCGAGGCTCTTCGACATCTTTTTCTCGCCCATCAGCAGGTAGCCGTGGATCGTCATCCGCCGCGGCGGCTCCAGCCCGGCGGCCAGGCAGAGGGCGGGCCAGATCACGGCGTGGAACTTGAGGATGTCCTTGGCCAGCACGTGCAGGCTGGCCGGCCAGAAGCGCTCGGTCAGGTCCTCCCCCTCGCGGGCGAAACCCAGCGCCGTCACGTAGTTGAGCAGCGCGTCGAACCAGACGTACATGCGCTGCTCGGGGTCCCACGGCAGCGGCAGCCCCCACTTCAAGGTCGGCCGCGAGAGCGAGACGTCTTCCAGTCCACCCTTGATGAAGGCGACCGCCTCGTTGCGGCGGAAATCGGGGACGACGAAGTCGGGCTGCCCCTCGTACAGCGCTTCCAGCTGCTCCTGGAAGGCGGAGAGGCGGAAGAACCAGTTCTCCTCGCGGACCTTCTCCAGCGGGATCTCGTGGATCGCGCAGGTGTTGCCGGGGCCAAGCTCGCGCTCGGTTTTGAAGTCGGCGCAGCGCGGGCAGTACCAGCCCTCGTAGACCCCTTTGTTGACCCAGCCGTTGTCGTAGACCCGCTGCATGATCTCGGCGACCTTGGCCGTGTGGCGCGGGTCGGAGGTGCGGATGAAGAAGTCGTTGCTGGCGTCGATGATCGGCAGCAGCGCCTCGAACTTGGCCGCGTTGCGATCGGCCAGCTCCTGCGGCGAGATCCCCTCGCGCTCGGCCGCCAGCTCGATCGGCTCGCCGTGCTCGTCGGTCCCGGTGAGGAAGAAGACGTCCTCCCCGCGCTGGCGCATGTGCCGGGCGAGGATGTCCGCCGCCATCGTCGAGTACGCGTGCCCGAGGTGCGGCTCCGCGTTGACGTAGTAAATCGGGGTGGTGACGTAGAAGGACATGAATTACCTGCGTCTACGTTATGAGACCGGCGCTAGCGCCTGGCCTCGCGCCCGGTCAACGCTTTGTAGAGGTCGTTGGCGCGGGTCCCGGTCAGCGCCGCGACGACGCTGGCGGCGGCGCGGGGGCGGGCGCCGGACTGGACCAGGTGGCGCAATGCGTCGACGGCGAAGCCGACGTCTTTGTCCTCGGCGCCGGAGGCGGCCGGGCCGATCACGAGGACGATCTCGCCTTTGACGTCGCCGCGGAAGCGCCGGGCGAGCTCGCCGAGGGTGCCGCGGGCGACCTCCTCGTGCATCTTCGAGAGCTCGCGGCAGACGGCGGCCTCACGGTCGGGCGCCAGCGAGGCGAGCGCCGCCAGCGACTCGCCGACCCGGCGCGGGCTCTCGAAGGCGACAACGGTCTCGGCCGAGCGCAGCACCCGCTCCATCTCGCCGGCGCGGCGCGGCAGGAAGCCCTCGAAGCGCCAGCGGTCGGTCGGCAGCCCGGAGGCGACCAGGGCCACCGGCACGACCGAGGGGCCCGGCAGGACGGTGACCTCGAGGTCCCTTTCGATGCAGCGGTGGATCAGCTTGTAGCCGGGGTCGGAGATCGCCGGCATGCCGGCGTCGGAGACGAGGGCGACGACGTCGCCGCGCTCGATCCGCTGCGCCAGCTCGGTCGCCCGCGCCGCTTCGTTGCCCTCGTGGTTGGAGACCAGCCGCGGCGCCGGGCGGATCCCCAGCTTGTCGAGCAGGGAGCCGGTGCGGCGGGTGTCCTCGCAGGCGATGTAGTCGGCACTGACCAGCGCCTCGCGCACCCTCGGGCTGACGTCGTCGAGGTTGCCGATCGGGGTCGGGCAGACGACCAGCAGCCCCGGCATCAGCCGCTCCCCTGCTCGAGTTCGACCCGGGCCAGCGCCGCGGCGCCGATCATCCCGGCGTCGTTCCCCAGCGTCGCCTCCAGGATCGGGGTCCGGTTCATCGGCGTCAGCGCCCGTTCGCGGACTTCGCGCCGGGCCGGGTCGAGCAGCAGGTCGCCGGCCGCGATGACGCCGCCGCCGACGACGATGGCGTCGGGCTGGAAGATGTTGGCGAAGCTGGTGCAGGCGACCCCGAGCCGGCCGCCGATCAGGTCGAAGACTTCGATCGCGGTCCGGTCGCCGGCGAGCGCGGCCTTGGTCACGGCGGTGCCGTCGACCTTCTCCCCCGCCGCCAGCAGCTTCCCGAGGGCCGAGTCCGGCGCGCTTTCCGCCACCGCCAGGCCCTCGCGACCGAGCGCGGTGCCGGAGGCGAGCGCCTCGACGCAGCCGTGGTTCGGGCAGTTGCCCTGGCAGGGCGGGCCGTCGGCCTGGATCACCGTGTGGCCGAGCTCGGCGCCGGCGCCGGTCGCCCCACGGTAGACCTCGCCGCCCAGGATCAGGCCGCCGCCGATCCCGGTGCCGACGGTCAGCATCACCGTGTTCGGCTTGCCCCGCGCGGCGCCGAAGAGGTACTCGGCCAGTGCCGCCACGTTGCCATCGTTGTCGACGAAAACCGGCAGCCCGACCCGCTCGTGGATCAGGTCGCGGATCGGCAGGTCGGCCAGCGGCAGGTTGACCGCGGAGACGGCGACGCCGCTGTCGTGGTCGATCGTGGCCGGGATCCCGAGCCCGACCGCGGTCACCCCGGGGCGCGCGTCCCGCGCCTCGCAGATCTCGCGGATCAGCAACTCGACCAGCTCGTCCTCCGTCTGCCCGGTCGAGGCCTCGCGGCTCTCCCAGAGCGTCTCGGTCCCGGCGAGCACGCCGACGGCCATCTTCGTGCCGCCGAGATCGACCCCGATCGTCTCGCTCGCGCTCACGGGCGGATGGGGGTGAGCAGGTGGGCGGGAGGCTGCATCGCCGTGAGGCTAGCCCAGCGCCTGCGTCGTGGGGACGCAGGTCCGGGAACCTGGTCGCACGTTTGCTTGCGACCGCCCGGGGTAACCGGAATTTATCGCGGTCATCGCCGCGTTCTGCACGCCGCACCAGCCCACCCGCTGGCGCCGGTCGACTCTCTGGGCAGCGTTCGGTCGGACCGACCCGCTTACTCAGACCCGTCCACGACGGGGTAAGGAGAAGACCTAATGATCATGAGACTCGATCGGCTCATCGCCGAGATGCCGCCACCTTCCGATCCCGACCCGAACGGCGCCTCGCTCGTTCAGGAGCTGCTGGGGGGCAAGTTCGGCGAGATGTCGACCTTCATGAACTACACGTACCAGTCGTTCAACTTCCGCAACCGCCAGGGCGCCCGGCCCTTCTACGACCTCGTGTCCAGCATCGCCACGGAGGAGTTCGCCCACATCGAGCTCGTCTCCACCGCGATCAACACGATGCTGACCGGGGCGGCGAAAGGGAAAGCCGGCAAAAAGGGCTCGCTGAAAGGCATCAAGGACGTTCGCAACAGCCAGGAGTTCCTCGCGGGCGGCGCCTCGGCCGTGGTTCAGGACTCGATGGGCAAGCCCTGGAGCGGCGACTACGTCAACGCCAGCGGCGACCTGATCGGCGACCTGACCCACAACTTCTTCCTCGAGACGGGGGCCCGCAACAACAAGCTCAAGGTCTACGAGGCGGTCGACCACCCGGCGGCCCGTGCGCTCACCGGCTACCTGCTCGTGCGCGGCGGGGTGCACCAGGTCGCCTACGCGCGAGCGCTGGAGAACCTGACCGGCGCCGACATGCAGAAGCTGTTCCCGACCCCGCGCATACCGACCGACAAAATCCCCGAGTGCAAACCGCACATCAAACGGGGCGAGCACCTGAAGCTCTATCGCTGGTCGCCGGACGACTTCCAGGAGCTGTCGGCGGTCTTCAACGGCCCGCACCCCGAGACCGGCGAGGAGTTGGAAGTGGCCGAGGAGCTGCACCCGGAGGGCGCGCTGGCCTATGACCTCCCCGAGCAGCCGGCGGTGTTCGCGCCGGGCCCGGAGTCCGGCGAAATCGAAGAAATCGCGCAGAAGCTGCGCCAAAAGGCGGGGTTGCCGAAGCAGCCGACCGGCGAGGTCGCCGGCAAATAGCGGGCCGCGCGCGCTCCGTCCGGGGCGCGCGCGAGCATCGTCATATGTGGCAAGTGCTCGTCGCCTGTTCCGATTGCCCCGAGGAGTCCGAGGTTCTGGTCGAGGACCTCGACGATCTCGAGCGCGAGGTCTGTGGCTGCGGCTACAGCTTCGTCGTCATCTCCGTCGCCGCCTTCGAGCCTGTGTACGCGGAGCGGGGGCGCCTGATCGAGCTGCCGCGGCGGTCGAAACTGGCGCTCGCGGCGTAGGCGCCGGGCGGCCCAAGAACTGAATCCGCCAGGGATCGATCGGCTACGGTTCTAGCCCTTTTATGGCCGACAACGAAGAGCAGCGGCCCTCGGGACCGCCCGACTACAAGGTCTACCGGTCCCGCAGGAGCCTTTCCTCGCGACTGAAGTCGCCCGACCTCTCGAGCCTGCGCGAGCGCGCGAAGCTGCCCGGCTGGCGGCCGCGTCGCAAACGCGACCGCGGCGACGGCGGCCTCGCGCCGCCGCGGCGCTTCACCGCCAAGCGGGTTCTGAAATGGGTCGGGATCGCCGCCTTCGGGTGGATCCTGCTCAGCTTCCTCGCCTTCGCGGTCTCCGCCCAGTTGCAGTCGTTCAAGCTCTCCGGCGAAGCCAAGGACGAGCTGCACGGCAACCCGCTGCTGCTGCCGAGCGCGCAGACGATCCTCGTCCTCGGCACCGACGCCCGCCCGCCCGACACCAACGAGCCGGGAGCGGCGCCGTCGCAGAAGTGCTTCGAACAGCAGGCGCACGGCGACGCCCCCCACGACGGCTGCGAACCGGGTCAGTTCCGGGCCGACACGCTGATGCTGATCCGGGCCGGCGGCGGCGCCTTCCGCAAACTCTCGATCCCGCGCGACAGCTACGCCGAGATCCCCGGTCAGGCGCCGCAGAAGATCAACGGCGCCTACGCGTTCGGGGGCGCCGCCCTGCAGATCAAGACGATCGAGCAGTTCCTCGGGATCCAGGTCGACCACGTCGCGATCGTCGACTTCACCGGTTTCGAAGACCTGATCGACGCCGTCGGCGGGATCCAGGTCGACCTCCCGCACAAGCTCTGCGCCGACATCGCCGGCGGCTCCGGCGGCGGCCAGGGCGGGATCACCCTGCACCTGAAGAAGGGCGAGAACACCCTCGACGGCGAAAAAGCGCTGGCCTACTCGCGCATCCGCAAGCCGAGCGAATGCCCCGGCCCCGGCAAGAGCGCCTACTCCCTCGGCTACGACGACCTCGACCGCGAGAAGGCGCAGCAGTCGGTGATCAACGGCATCAAGGGCCGCCTCACCGACCCCCTGCGCGCGCCCTACAACTTCGTCAGGGGGCCGATCATCGGCTGGGACGCGCCGAAGGCGTTCGTCAGCGACATGGGCTTTCTGACGATGCCGCAGCTGGTTCTCGCCGCGGCGATCGGCGGCAGCGCCCCCGCCCACATCCTCTGCGGGCCCGGCAGCTCCGGCTGCGGCGCCGGCCCGGAAGGCAGCATCGAAGTGCCGGAGTCGGTGCGGCGCAAGGCCGTCAACCACTTCCTCAACGGCTGAGAAACCGACCGTTCCCAGTTTTGTGGCCCGTATAGGGGCTCAAATGCTGGTGTGGTCAGTCGGCGGTGGCGGCTTTCGGCTTGGAGTCCCCGGACTTCGACTCGCTGGACTTCGAGTCCGAGGAGCCGCCGGAGTCGGACGAGCCGGAGTCCTTCGACTCCTTACCGCTGTCCGTACCCGCCCCGCCCTTCTTCTTCTTGCCGTAGTCGGTGTTGTAGAAGCCGGAGCCCTTGAAGTGGACGGCGGGCGAGTGCAGGACGCGCACCGCCGGGGCGCCGCACTCCTGGCACTCGGTCAGCGCCTCGTCGGCCATCTTCTGGATCACGTCGAAGACGTGGCCGTTCTCGCATTTGTACTCGTAGATAGGCACGGGCTGCGGGATTATCGCAGCCGATACGGTTCAGCCATGGCCAGCACCGAGCCAGCCGCGCGCCCGACCGAGGTCTCGATGGAGGAGATCGTCGCCCTCTGCAAACGCAGGGGCTTCGTCTTCCCCTCCTCGGAGATCTACGGCGGCCTCGGCTCGACCTACGACTATGGCCACTACGGCGTCCTGCTCAAGGGCAACGTCAAAGCCGAGTGGTGGCGGGCGATGCTGCAGGAGCGCGACGACATCGTCGCCCTCGACTCGGCGATCCTCCAGCACCCGCGGGTCTGGGAGGCGTCGGGCCACCTCGACGGCTTCACCGACCCGCTCGTCCAGTGCCTCGGCAAGTGCAAGCGGCGATGGCGCGAGGACCATCTGCGCGAGGCGATCGAAGCCGAAGGCGGCGACCCCAGCGCCGAGCTCAAGTGCCCCGAGTGCGGCGGCGACCTCTCCGAGCCGCGCCAGTTCAACCTGATGTTCGAGACCCACGTCGGTCCCGTCGCCGGCGAGGGCTCGGAGGTCTACCTGCGGCCGGAGACGGCGCAGGGCATCTTCATCAACTTCAAGAACGTGCTCAGCTTCGCCCGCAAGAAGCCGCCGTTCGGGATCGCCCAGATCGGCAAGTCCTTCCGCAACGAGATCACCCCCGGCAACTTCATCTTCCGCACCCGCGAGTTCGAGCAGATGGAGATGGAGTTCTTCGTGCCGCCGGCCGACGCCGAGCGCTGGTACCGCGAGTGGATCGAGGCCCGCGAGCGCTGGTACACCGACCTCGGCATCCGCCCCGACTTCCTCCGCGTCCGCCCCCACGACGCCGACGAGCTTTCCCACTACTCCTCCGGGACCAGTGACGTCGAGTACCTGTTCCCGATCGGCTGGTCGGAGCTGGAGGGGATCGCCAACCGCGGCGACTTCGACCTCACCCAGCACGCCAAGTTCAGCGGCGAGAAGCTCGAGTACTTCGACCAGCAGACGAAAGAGCGCTACGTCCCGCACGTGATCGAGCCCGCCGCCGGCGCCGACCGCGCCACCCTCGCCTTCCTCGTCGACGCCTACGAGGTCGAGGAGGTGGAGGGCCGCCAGCGCACGGTGCTGCGCCTGCATCCCCGCCTCGCGCCGGTCAAGGTCGCCGTCCTGCCCCTGGTCTCCAAGGAGGGCATGCCGGAGAAGGCGCGTGAGCTCTTCCGCGACCTGCGCAAACGCCTCCCCGCGGAGTTCGACGAGGGCGGCTCGATCGGCAAGCGCTACCGCCGCCAGGACGAGATCGGCACCCCCTGGGGGATCACGGTCGACCACCAGACGATGGAGGACGACACCGTCACCCTGCGTGACCGCGACTCGCTCGAGCAGACGCGGGTCCCGATCGAGGGCCTCGGCGACGAACTCGTCGCCCGCCTGAACCAGCCCTGGCGCAGCCCCAAGCTCGACGTCTGAGCGCGCTCGGCAGAGCCGTTTTCGGCTTTCCGGCTAAAGGGAGAGCCCCCTCGCGGTCGAAGCAGTACGCGACTGTCCTCGACCAAGTACAAGGAGAACATGGCCTACGAGATGAAAATCCGCGGCACCGAGCATGAGGTGAAGGTGCGCAGCCCGTGGGCCGTTGCCCTGCTGCCGATCATCACCCTCGGCATCTACCACCTGGTCTGGTGGTACAAGATCAACAAGGAGCTGAAAGCGTACGGTGAGGCCAAGGGCTTCGACCTCGGCCAGAACCCGACCAACTCGCTGCTGGCGCTGTTCCCGGGCGGGATCATCGTCATCCCCGCCCTCGTCACCTACTGGAACGGCACCAAGCGCGTCCAGGGCGCCTCCAAAGTCGCCGGCCGCGAGCCGGTCAGCGGCTGGATCGCACTGCTCCTCTACCTGCTGCTCTCACCGGGCATGTGGGCCTATCTGCAGGTCTCGCTGAACCACATCTGGGAGCAGGAGGCCGAGGCGCTGCCGGGCCACGAGCCGCCCCCGGTGTCGAGCGAGATGCCGCCGTCAGCCCCTCAGGCTTAAGACCCGCATCGAACCCCGGGTGCGCCGAGGCGCACCCGGGGCGTTTCGCCCCTAAGAGGACGAGGCTTTCCATAATCGTCTCCGGACCCATGATCCTGGTCCCGCCGAGGCTCTCGTAGTAGCTCTTGAGCTTGTCGCCGTCCTTGCCAACCACCTCGAAGTGAACGACCGGCCGTGCCATGACTCTCCTCTTAGAGGGTGTTCAGGAAGTCTTCCACGGCCCGCGCGTCCGCCTCCAGGGCCGCCGCCACCTTTGTCGGAACCGCCTCGAGGTGCTCGATCGTGGTCTTGCCGCCGGCAAATCGCCAGGTCGCGACCGCGCGCCCTCCAACCAGGGCGAAGGGGCGGAAGATGCCGTTGATCGTCACCAGCATCCGGTGCGGGCCGACGACTTCCTCGCGCGAGGTCCAGCCGAGCAGCAACGGGTCGAAGGCACCGAGCAGGCGCGGTGGCGGAATCTCGGCGGCCCCCGGCTGTCGCTTCAGCTCGACCAAGCCGTCCTCGCGCTCGAGCAGCTCGGAGGCGATCGCCGCGAGGCCGGCGCGGGCGTCGCGCAGCGGCAGGCCCGCCCAGCGGGCGAGGTCGCGGTCGTCGGCCGGAGCGTGCCCGACCAGGTAGCGGCGAGCCAGCTCGGCCAGGGCGGCATCGCGGTCGACCATTGGCTGCGGACCGAGCCAGTCGCGGACGAGCGCGTAGGCGTGCTGCTTGCCGACCATCGGGCCGCGGACGGAGATACCGCGCAGGGCGGCGAGGAACATCAGGTGGATGAAGGCCTGGCCCGCGGTCCGCAGGTTCGCCGCTTCGAGCCGCTCCTTCAGCTGCTTGCCGCTGAGCGGGCCATCGTCGCTCAGCGCCCGTTCGATCGTCTTCAGCGCCCGCTCGGCCGCCGCCTCGGAGACGCCCTCCTGGCGCAGCCGCCGATTGCTGCTGGTCAGCAACGGCGGCGTCGTCAGCGATTGCAGCAGCGGGTAGTCCTCACTGCGGACCAGGTGCAGGGTGCCGCGGTTAAGCCAGGTGATCAGCAGCGAGCGGTCCTCGGTGAACGCGCGGTCGACGTCGCCGGCGCTGAGGCCTTCGGTACGGGCGCGGACCGCGAGGCGGGCGCCGCGCGGGTCCTGACCCTGCACCGCCAGCAGCCGCTCGGCGACGTCGACCGGGCGCGCCAGCGCCGGGCCGGCAAGGCCTTGGGCGGTCAGGCGTTGCGCCAGCGGCGAGGACTTCATCCCGCGATCATCGCTCCTGCCGTCGCCGCCGATCAGCCAAAGCGCGGATAGAGCTCTGGAAGGAGGGTGGCGAGGTTCGCGTACTCCTCGGCGCAGTGGCGCGCCAGTGCCTCGGGCAGGCCATCTGGCAGCGCCAGGTTGCGGACTCGGCGCCGGTTCAGGGCCGCCTCCCCGAGGCCGGCCAGCGGGCGCGGCAGGTAGGGCCGGATCGCGGCCCCGAGCCAGAAGTGGCTGCGCAGGACGACGCCCTCCCCCTCGCGCAGGAAGACGTGGGCCATCAGCGAGTGGCGCAGGCGGCGGGTGTCGTCGCCGACCCAGCCGCAGACGATCGTCGCCACGGCGGGGTCGTCGAGGCCATCGCTGGAGAAGCCCAGCGCGCTCGGGGGGACGAAGGCGATCCGCACCCGCTCGTTGCCGGTCCCGACGTCCTCGACCGGGTGATGGACGGCGCCCCAGTGGGCTTTGGTCGCGGCGGCGGGGCCCGGGTCCAGCGAGTTGTCGCTGTGGGCGAGCGGGTGCCAGATCCGGTAGCGCAGCGGGTCGCGGGCGTGCCAGTCGAACCACCAGTCGACCATCTCGCCGCTCACCGCGGGCATCGGCGTGCGCACGGCGACGAAGCGGACGCCGTCGGGGAGGACGCACCAGCCGGTCTCGGCCGGCAGCGGCGCCGGGTCGAGCAGGCGGTCGAGACGGTCGCGCGAGAGCGCGGTCGCCGGCTCGATCGGCCCGCGCTCGATCGCCGCCCAGGCGGTCGGGTCGGGCGGCGCCAATGGCCGCTCCAGGTAGGCCTCGAGGCTCATCGGGCGACCGAGCTGCGGAGCGGGGCTACTTGACCGCGAGCAGGTCGATCACGAAGACGAGCGTTTCGTTCGGACCGATCGCCGGCGGGGCGCCGGCGGAGCCGTAGGCGAGTTCGGGCGGGATGATCAGCTCGCGGCGGCCGTCGACCTTCATGCCTTCGACGCCCTGGTCCCAGCCGGGAATGACTTCGCCGGCGCCGAGCGTGAAGGTGAAGGGTTCGCCGCGGTCCCAGGAAGCGTCGAACTGTTCGCCGCTCTTGAAACCGACGCCGACGTACTGGACCGTGACTTCGTCGCCCGCTTTCGCTTCGGCGCCGCTGCCTTCGACCAGTTCTTTCTCTTCCAGCTTCTTCGGCGGCGACCCCTCGGGGACGGTGACCTTCGGCTTCTTGCCGAGGGCGGACGCGCCTTCGCTCGACCCTTCCGCGGTCGTCGCTTCGCCGCTCGACCCGGTCGTCGAGTCGTCGCTGCTGCCGCAGCCGGCGATCGCCAGCGCCAGCATGAGGCACAGCGCAAGGACCGAGATCTTCCCCCTGCTCATGGGCGGCATCGTAACTCAGCCCTTGCCCGAGAGGCGGTCCCAGGTACGGCCGAGAAAGCCGCGGCGGCGGCCGGCGAGGTCCGCCGGGTTGACCTTGAGCGCGCCCGGATTGGCAGCCGGCGGCGGCAACTTGGCGGCTTCGGCGGCGTCGATCTTCAGCACGATTCCCTGCTCGAAGATCTCCCCCACCTCGGGGGCGTCGACGAAACGGTGGCCGCCAGGCCCAGCGGTGGTGTCGAAGATGACTCCGTCGAACATGTCGATGTTGGGGGCCGAGAGGACGCGGACGACGCGCCCGAGCTTCTCGCCGTCGCTCGAGTACACCGGCACGCCTTTGCTGACCGTGAGGTAGGAGCTGCGCTCCCCGAGATCGTCCATCGGCCGAGCCTAGCGGAGGATCAGCTCGTACACTCAGCGCGGGAATAGGGCGAGAGGAGAGGGATGGGACTGAACCTGGCATCGATCGTGACCGAGAGCGCCGCGCAGGTGCCGGAGAACCCGGCGGTCCGCCTCGGCAACACCGCCCTCACCTACGCCGAGCTCGACGAGCGCAGCGCCCGCCTGGCAACGCTGCTGCACGATAAAGGCGTGCGGCCCGGCGACCGGGTCGGGGTGATGCTCCCCAACGTGCTCGAGTTCCCCGTCGCCTACTACGGGGTGCTGCGGGCCGGCGCCGTCGTGGTGCCGATGAACGTGCTGCTGAAGCGGCGCGAGATCGCCTTCTACCTCGAGGACTCCGGCTCGAAGCTGCTGCTGGCCTGGCACGGCTTCGCCGCCGAGGCGCGCGAGGGCGCCGCCGACGCCGGCTGTGAGCTGATCGAAGTCGAGCCGGGGGCCTTCGCCGAGCTGCTCGACGGCTTCGAGCCCACCCCCGGCCTGGCCGATACCGCGGAGGAGGACACGGCGGTGATCCTCTACACCTCCGGCACCACCGGCAAGCCAAAGGGCGCCGAGCTGACCCACCTCAACCTCTACCGCAACGCCGACGTCTCCTCGCGCACGACCAGCGAAATCGCCGCCGGCGACGTCGTCTTCGGCGGCCTGCCGCTCTTCCACTCCTTCGGCCAGACGGTCAGCATGAATGCCTCGCTGATGGTCGGCGCCTGCCTCACCCTGGTCCCCAAATTCGATCCCGGCGAGGCGCTGGAGACGATGCAGCGCGACGGCGTCACCCACTTCTACGGGGTGCCGACGATGTACGGGGCGCTGCTGCACCACCCCGAGCGAGAGCGGTACGACACCTCCTCGCTGCGCACCTGCATCACCGGCGGCGCCTCGATGCCGGTCGAGGTGCTGCGCGGCTTCGAGGAGGCCTTCGGGGCGATCGTGCTCGAGGGCTACGGGCTCTCGGAGACCTCCCCGGTATCCAGCTCCAACCACCCCGACCGCGAACGCAAGCCGGGCTCGATCGGGACGCCGCTGGAGGGGGTCGAGATGAGGGTCGTCGACGAGGACGACAACGAGGTGGCCCAGGGCGAGGTCGGCGAGATCGTGATCCGCGGCCACAACATCATGAAGGGCTACTGGCAGCGCCCCGACGCGACCGCGGAGGCGATGCGCGGCGGCTGGTTCCACTCCGGCGACATGGCCAGGGTCGACGAGGAGGGCTACTTCTACATCGTCGACCGCAAGAAGGACATGATCATCCGCGGCGGCTACAACGTCTACCCGCGCGAGGTCGAGGAAGTGCTCTACGAGCACCCGAAGATCCGCGAAGCTGCCGTACTCGGCGTCCCCCATGAGCAGTGGGGCGAGGAGATCGGCGCCGCCGTCGTCCTCCACGACGGCGAGAAGATCGAGCCGGAGGAGGTCAGCGCCTATGTCAAGGAGCGCATCGCCGCCTACAAGTACCCGCGGCTGGTCTGGTTCCTCGAGGAGCTGCCGAAAGGCCCCACCGGCAAGATCCTCAAGCGCGAGATCGAGCCGCCCGGGACCGTCTGAGGACTCCTCCCAGGTCCGGGACGGACCTCAACCGCCGGCTTGGCCAGCCAGCCAGGAATTCGCGCTAGGCTCCTCCAACCGGGTATCGCAACACCAAAAGGAGCAGAGATGAGCGTCGCCTCCCAGAGCCTGATGGCCAACATCACCTACGAGGATCTCTACCGCCGCTGGGAGGGAGGGAACTGGAGTGCCTACGACATCGACATGTCGAAGGACAAAGCCGGCTGGGAAAACCTCAGCGACATCCAGCAGCGCTCGGCGATGTGGATCTACTCGATGTTCTTCTACGGCGAGGACCGGGTCGCCGACACCCTGGCCCCGTACATCACCGCCGCGCCGACCGAGGAGCAGGGCTACTTCCTCGCCACCCAGCAGGTCGACGAGGTTCGCCACTCGATCTTCTTTCACCGCTTCTTCAAGGAGGTGATCGGGGTCGGCGGCGACTCGATCCAGTCGACCCTCGCCTCCACCCTGCCGCAGCTCAACTGGGGCTACCGCGGCATCTTCGACCGCCTCGACCTGATGGCGGAGGAACTGCGCAAGGACCGCTCGGTGCCGAAGTACGCGCAGGCGATCACGCTCTACCACCTGATCGTCGAGGGCAGCCTGGCCCAGCCCGGCCAGCACTTCATCGAGGACTTCTTCGCCTCCGAAGACTCGATGCCGGGCTTCAGCGACGGGATGGCCAACGTCTCCCGCGACGAGCAGCGGCACATCGGCTTCGGCGTCAAGGTGCTCTCCGAGCTGCTCGGCGAGGACAGCCCCGGCTGCGAGGAGAACCGCGCCGCCGTGGTCGAGCTGCTGCGCGAAGTGCTCCCCTACGGCCCCGCCGTCTTCTCACCGCCGAACCTCGACCGCGAGTACACCGAGTGCTACGGCTTCACGCTCGAGGACATCTTCGCCTTCGGGCTGAAACTGATCCGCCAGCGCTGGCGCACGATCGGCTACCCGACCGAGGAGATGCCGCCGGGCGTCTTCCCCTTCGACCACGAGGCCTCCGAGGAGGAGATCGCCGAGAACCAGGTCAAGCTGATGCTGGCCGGCATCCTCGGCCCGCCCGACGGCCCCACCCCGGGCGCGACCCCGGAGCTGCAGCGCCTCTACTTCGACCTCGTCGGCCGCACCGCCAACACCAAGGCGGCAAACGGCTCGCCGCTGGTCTACCAGTGGCGGTTCAGCGACGCCGAGCCCTGGTACCTGACGATCGACAACGGCTCGACCCGGGCGGAACCGGGCGAAGCGCCGTCGCCGAACCTGGTGCTCGAGTCCAGCTGGGCCGACTGGGTCGCCTCCGGCAAGCCCGACGCCAACCAGGTGCGGATGCTGCTGCAGCGCCGGATCCGCCCGCGCGGCAGCCTGCGCGAGCTGGCGCGGATGCGCAAGGTGTTCGGTTAGGGGCGGTTGCGTGAGGGGGTCTGGGAGGCCCCTGGGCGAATTGGGTCGCGCACCCTTCGGGTGCTGCTCCGGAACCTAGTGCGCGCCTATGGCGCGCAGATGACAGATTGCATATCGCGGCCTTCGGCCACATTCGCCCAGGGGCCTCCCAGACCCCCTCCAACGAATCGCACCCTCGAGTTTCCAGCTCCCGCGGGACCAGCCCTCGCGTCTCTCGGGATCTAGCCCGCAGGACGAACCCCCCCGTCCTCTGACGGGTTCGGAGGGAGGGGAGTGGATGCGCCTCCCCGGGAATGTCGCGAAGCGGCCGAAATGCAATCCGGTTATTGCGCGCCATAGGCGCGCTCCAACCCCCGGAGCAGCACCCGTAAGGGTGCGCGACTCAATTCCAGGGGAGGCGCATCCACTCCCCTCCCCCACGCCCGCCTAAGAAATCGGCGGCCGATGATCCGCCCAGGGCCGCTCAGCCTCGATCTGAGCCGCGAGCGAAAACAGCGTCTCCTCGTCGCCGGGACGGCCGATGATCTGGACCGCCAGTGGCAGGCCGTCGGGCGCGAAGCCGGCGGGTACCGACATCGCCGGGTTGCCGAGGTGGTTCCAGGGGACGCAGAAGGGATAGAAGCGGCTCATCCCCAGCACCGTGTGCAGGGCGCTGCGGCCCTCCCAGCGGCGCACGGGGATCGCGGTCCCGCCCATCACCGGGGTCATCAGGACGTCGAACTCGTCGAAGATCGCGTTGACCCGGCGCTGGTCCTCCGCCCGCGCCCGTATTGCCCGCTCGTAGAGGGCGTCGGGGAGCAGGCCGCCGAGCCGTCCGAAGCCGCGGGTGCGTCGTTCGAGCCGCTCGGGATGGGGCACTTCCGCAACCGTGTCGGAGACCCCGCGCAGGAAGCGCGGGGTGATGCTGTCGCCGATCCGCCCCCAGGCCGGATCGCGCTGCTCGACCCGGTGACCGAGCGAAGCGAGCACCCCTGCCGTCTCGACGACCGCGCCCTTGACCTCGTCGCCGACGATCGGCGGCGCGACTGCCCGTGGCGCCACATTCGACCAGGCCACGCGCAGCTGCCCCGGCGGCGTCTTCGCCGCCTCGACGAAGGGCCGCTCCGGCGGGGCCGGCGCCTCCGGCTCCCGCGAGCCGCCGGCGATCACGTCCAGCCAGAGCGCGGAGTCGAGAACGGTGCGACTGACGCAACCGAGAACCGCGAGGCCGTGCCAGCCTTCGCGCTCGGGCGCGAGCGAGACCCGGCCGCGCTGGGGTTTGATCCCGAAGAGTCCACACGAAGCCGCCGGCAGCCGGATCGAGCCGCCACCGTCCCCGGCCGAGGCGATCGGCACCAGGCCGGCGGCAACTGCCGCGGCGCTGCCGCCGCTCGAGCCCGCGGGCGACCGTTGTGGATCCCAGGGATTCCGGGTCACCCCATAGGTAGCCGACTCAGTGAACCCGCAGATCGCCATCTCCGGCAGCAGAGTGAGCCCAACCACGATCGCCCCCGCCTCCCGCAACCGCCGCACCATCTCCGAATCCGCCTTCGCGGCCTCGGTAAAAGCATCCGTCCCGTGCGTATTGATCTCCCCCGCCACATCCACTTCGTCCTTGATCGCGATCGGCACCCCGAGCAACGGCCGCTCATCCCCACCCTTGATCCGAGCTTCCGCCTGCTCAGCTTCCAACAACGCCCGCTCGGCAAAAACCTTCCGAAACGAGTTCAGCTCCGGATCGAGCTTCTCGATGCGGTCGAGGCAAAGCTGCACCAACTCCTTCGGCGAGACCTCGCCGCCTCGAACCATCTCCGCCTGCCGAGCGGCCCCAGCAAATGCAATGTCGTCAGCCTGACCCACGGCGAGCATCCTAAGCGCCGGTCCCGGTAGAGGTGGAGCGTCTTCAACTTTTTCGCTGCTGACGGGCCAACGGACGACCAAGGCGACCTGCGAAAAAGTTAAGCGGAACCTCTACCGGGACCGGCGCTCACGCCTCCGCCGGCTCAGGCTCACTGGCGGTGCCGCCCTCGAAGCTGAGATCAGGCAGCAGCCGGTCGAGCCAGCTCGGCATCCACCAGTTCCAAGCACCCATCAGCTTCATCGCTGCCGGCACGAGGATGAGGCGCACGAGGGTCGCGTCGAGGGCGATCGCCACCGCGCAACCGAGGCCCAGCTCCTTGATCGAGGGAACGCCGGTCATGACGAAGACGGCAAAGACGGCGGTCATGATCAGTGCTGCGGAGGAGATCGTTCGGGCGCTGGAAGAGAGCCCCTCGGCGACCGCGCGCTCGTTGTCGCCGTGACGCAGGTAGCGCTCGCGGATCCGCGACATCAGGAAGACCTCGTAGTCCATCGAGAGGCCGAAGACGACGGCGAAGATCAGCGGCACGTTGATCGTGTCCAGCGCCCCCTGGCTTTCGAAGCCGAGCAGGCTGTCGAACCAGCCCCACTGGAAGACGGCGACGAGGACACCGAAGGCGGCCCCGATCGAAAGCAGGTTCATCAGCACCGCCTTCAGCGGCAGGATCAGCGAGCGCAGCATCACCATCAGGACGAGGAAGCTGAGGGCGAGGACGAAGAGGACGATTTTCCACATCGAGCCGCTGATCTGGAGGCGGACGTCGTGGCTGCGGGCGGTCTCGCCGCCGACGTTCACGCTCGCCGCCTGGCTCAGCGCGGTCGCGGGGACGACGCTGTCGCGCAGACGGTCGACCAGGGCCGCGGCGGCGTCGGACTCGCTCGACGCGCTCGGGGTCGCCTGGATCAGGACGTCGGAGCGCGAGTAGGCGGGTGGGGCGACGGCGCTGATGCCGGGCGTCGTCTCGATGCGGCGGACGAAGCCGGCGACGGCGGCGCGATCGGCGCCGGTCGGGGTGGCGCCGAAAGCGGCGACGATCTGGATCGGGTCGGTGCCGCCACCGAGCTCCGCGGAGGCGAGTTCGTTGCCGACCCGGACGTCGCTGCCCTTGGGGAACTGGCCAAGCGCCTCGGTCCCCGTCTCCAGCGAGAGGATCGGACTGGCGAGCAGCAGCAGGACCGCGGAGACGCCGACGATCGCGGTCCAGGGCCGCGCCATCACCCGCCGCGTCCAGCCCTCCCAGAAGCGGCTCGGGGTGCCGCCTGTGTCGACCGCGGCGGCAACCGGGCGGCGGAGGACGGTGTGCTTGAAGAAGCGCTCGACCCGGCCGACGACGCCACCCGGGAGGACGCGGTCGCCGAGCATCGCGATCAGCGCCGGCAACAGCGTCGTCGCGGTCAGGATCGATACCGCGACCACCGTCATCGCCCCCAGCGCCATCGAGCGCAATGCCTGGTTGTCGACCATCCAGAGTCCGGCCAGCGAGATGATCACGGCCAACCCCGAGAAGGTCACGGCCAAGCCGGAGGTGGCCAGCGCCTCGGACCGGGCGCCGCGCTTGTCGCGGCCGGCTTCGCGCTCCTCGCGGTAGCGGGCGAGGATGAACAGCGAGTAGTCGACGGCGACGCCGATGCCGATCATCGAGGCCATGTTGGTGACGAAGACCGAGGTCGTCATCTGCAGCGAGATGAAGTAGATGAGGGCGCCGGTGACCAGCACGCTGACAAAGCCGAGGGTCAGCGGCAGCACCGCCGCGGCGAGCGAGCCGAAGACGACGAGCAGGATCAGGGCGACGATCGGGAAGCCGGTCGCCTCCGCCCGCGAGAGGTCGCGCTTGGAGATCTCCTGCATCCCGGCCCAGATCGTCGGCTGCCCGATCAGGTACGGGGTGACTCCGGCGGCGGCCGTACCCGGGTCGAGGTCTTCGCGCAGGGTCGTCGCCGAGTCGATCAGCTCATCGGAGGACTGGCTGCTGCGCAGCGGCAAGATCGCGAACCCGGTCCGCTGCAACTGCCGCCGGCCCTGGACGGCGGCCGCAGGCGGCAGGGTCACGTCTGCGATCGCGGCCACCTCGCCACGCACCCGGGTGACCGCGGCGGCGCGCTCGGCGGGAGTGGAATCCGGCGCCGCCTTCAGCGCCACCGAGATCCCGTCGGCCAGCGAGCCGAAGTCGCGTTGCAATGCCTCGCTGACCGCGACCGACTGGCTGCCGGGAACGTCGAAGCCGCCCCCGGTCAAGTGTTCGGTCTGGCGGGCGGCGAAGGGAAGCGCGAGGAGGACGATCGCAATCCAGGCGCCGAGGACCCAGCGGCGGCGGCGGCCGAGAACTGCGGCAAGTCGGTTCATTGCGTCGCGCATTGGCTGGTTGGCCAGCTTTTCGCAACGGCGACACCCGGTCTGTGCGTCGCGTCACTCGAACGCGGTGGAGCGCTTACTCTTCGACGAGCAGGTACCGGGCCGAAGCGGCGCCGGCGGCGAGGGCGGCGGTGTTGTCGCGCTCGGGGTCGGAGAGCGCCTGCAGAGCGAACCCGTCGCCGACCGCGAACAGGTAGGAGACGATCGCCTCGGCCTCGAAGCGGAGCTTCAGCACGCCCTCGCTCTGCTTCGCCTCGAGGACCGCGGCAACGTGGGAGCGGGTGCGCTCGAACAGCTGGCCGACCTCGCGCTGGATGTCGGGGTTGCGGCGACCGGCGCTGAACAGCTCGTAGAGGAGAAGGAAGAAGCCCGGTTCGTTGACGATCATGTCGGTCAGGCTGGCGACCAGCACGTCGAGCACGTCGTCGACCGTTTTCGCCCGCTCGAGCCGCTCGTCGAGACGGGTGATGCGGATCTCGGCGTCGCGGCGCACGACCTCGACCAGGAGCCGCTCCTTGGTCCCGAAGTAGTAGTGGAGGAGGCCGCGGCTGACACCCGCCTCGCGGGCGACGTGCTCGAAGGTGGATCCGGCGGCGCCACGGCGGGCGACGCTGTCGCGCATCGCGTCGACGATGCGCTGCGCCTTGTCGCCGCTCAGCTCACGCTCTTTGGTCGCCGCCTCCATAAATGCAGTCTAGGAGAGCGCCGGGCGGCAGAGCCGCCCGCGCGCCCCAACCTAGGAGCCGTTGATGCTCGTCGTGCTGGTGTACTCGAACTCCTCTTCGGCTCCGAAGAGGGCGTCGAGAACGGCCTTGCGGGCGCCCTCGCTGACCGCCAGGGCGATCACGGCGCCAACCACGGCGACGAGGAGGTAGCGGCCGATGCCGCGCTTGCGCTTCGGCGGCTTGCGCAGTCGCTCGGAGGCCTCACGCAGGCTCTCGGCCGCCTCGCGCAAGTCCTTCTGCACCTTCTTGTCGCTGGTCACGGCCTTGACCGCGCCCTTGCCGTTGCCGGTCGCGCGCCCATAGGCGCCCTTGGCCGCGTCGAAGGCGTCGCGCAGGCTGTCGCGCAGCTCGTCGTCCTCGATCAGGCGCTGCACATAGGGGTTCTCGCGGGCAGTCTCATAAATGTCGGTGGCCCGACTCGCACTCGTCTTGCTCATACCGTCTCCTCGCTGGCTCTGCAGATCCGTGAGGAGCTTATACCCGAACCTGGTGGGTGCTACCCCGGTCCAACCCCGTCGAGCAGAACGCCCGTGTTGCGGAAATTCAGCTCCGCGCCTCGGAGTCGGCGCAGTTGCAGCGGCGCCAGGCCCGGTCCCGGCAGCTCGAAGTGGCGGACGAAAAGGCGACCGACCGACGCACTCGAGGTTTCGCGGAAGCCGGGCCCGAGCAGGCGCGCCGGCGGCGGCACCTCGCCGTCGGAGACAAAGTCGATTTCGTGCACCAGCCAGTCGTAGCCTTCGGCTGGAGTCGCCTGAAACGCGCCGGTCGAGAGGTAGTAGCGCAGCGAAGCCTCGCCGAGAACCCAGGTGACGGTTGCCCGCGGCGCCGCCGGTTCGCCGAGCTCGGCGGCGACGGCGTCCCAGTCGGGCCGCTGCAGGTCGGGCGAGAAGCTCGCCCAGATGCAGAATCCAAGCGAGTAAGCGAGCAGGGCGGCGGCAACCGCGGCGCCGAGTCGGCGAGCCGCCGGCAGGGTGACGGCGATCGCGACGGCCAGCAGCAACGGCACCAGCGCCGGCAGCACGTTGCGGGCGAGGACGAAGTCCTTGCCCCCGGGCACAACGGCCAGCAGGATCGGCGTCGCGATCGCGGCGAGCGCGAGAGTGAGCGGGAGCGCCGCCGCCCGGCGCTCCTCGCGATTCGCCCGAAGGGGCAACAGGGCGAGTGCCGCCAGGGCCAGGGCGAGCGGAACGAGAGCGAGCGCCGGGCGCTCGGGGCGGGCGATGATGTCGGTGGTCTCGCCGGTGACGAAGGTCGCCGCGGTTTCCCAGAGCCGGTGCCCGAGCGTGAAGTTGCCGATCCATTCGGCGTGGGCAAGCGAGGTCTGGTGGGCGACGAGCGGGGCCAGGGCGAGGCCGAAGGCGGCGAGGATACCGAGCCCGCCCAGGCTCGCCTTGCCGCGGCGGCGCAGGAGCCAGATCGCCTCGGCGGCGATCGGGAAGACGGCGAAGTAGTGGGTCGCCAGGGCGAGCCCGGAGGCGAGGCCCCAGAGCAGGAAGTCGCGGCGCTCGCCTCGGCGCAGGGCGCGCACGCAGTAGAGCAGCGAAACCGCGCAGAGCAGGGCGAGCAGGGCGTAGGCGCGACCCTCCTGGGAGTACCAGAGCAGCATCGGGTTGACCGCGACCAACGCCGCCGCCATCAGCCCCGCCCGGCGCCCGCGCAGCTCGAGGCCGATCAGATAGGCGACCGGCACCGTCGCGACCCCGGCCAGGGCCGAAAGCGAGCGCAGTCCGAACTCGCCGGTCCCGGTCAGTTGCGTCCAGAACCAGGCCAGCGCGTAATAGAGCGGCGGCGCCGACTCGCTGAAGCCGACCGCATCCATCGCGTGCCAGAAGCTGCCGCGGAGGACGCGGCTGGCAGTGACGATCTCGTCGTGGTGGTAGGCCTGGACGCCGAGGGTGGCGAAGCGCAGGACGGCGGCGAGCAGGGTCAGCCCGGCGACGATCCAGAAGGCCCGCGAGCGGGCTCTGGCCGCGTCGCGCAAAGACTGAGCGAAGGCGCCAGGGCGACCCCGGTCGAGTGCGGCCGCCTCCATCGACTACGAGAGGGCGACGGCGAGGGCCTGCGAGACCTCGTCGGCGAAGACGAACTCGAGGCCGCCAAGCTCGTGCTTGGGGATCTCCGCGACGTCACCCTCGTTGCGCCCGGGCACGATCACCCGCTTGATCCCCGCCCGCTGGGCGGCCAGCGACTTCTCCTTCAGCCCGCCGATCGGCAGCACCTGGCCCGTCAGGGTGACCTCGCCGGTCATCGCGACATCGTTGCGAACGGGGCGGCCGCTGACCAGGGAGGAGAGGGCGACGGTCATCGCCACGCCGGCCGAAGGGCCGTCCTTGGGCACGGCCCCGGCGGGGACGTGGACGTGGATGTCGTGCTCGCCGAACCAGAGCTCACCCAGGCCGGGCGCGACCTCGGCCCAGTGACCGCGGACCCAGGAGAGCGCCGCCTGCGCCGACTCCTTCATCACGTCGCCGAGCTGGCCGGTGATCGTCAGCTTGCCCGAGCCCGGCATCGCCGTCGCCTCGATGAAGAGGACGTCCCCGCCGGTCGGAGTCCAGGCGAGGCCGGTGGCGACGCCGGGGTGTTTGGTCCGCCGCCGCTGCTCGGCGAAGACACGGCGGCGGCCCAGCAGCTCGCGGGCTTTCTTGCCGGAGACCTTGACCTTCCCTTTCGCCTTGCCTTCGGCGACGCCGCGCGCGACTTTGCGGCAGATCGTGCCGAGCTGGCGCTCGAGGTTGCGGACGCCGGCCTCGCGGGTGTACTCCTCGATCACCGCGGTCAATGCGGCATCGGCGAAATCGATCTGCGACGGCTTCAGGCCGTTGGCCGCGATCTGGCGCGGAACCAGGTAGCGGCGGGCGATGTGGCGCTTCTCCTCGACCGTGTAGCCGGAGAGCTCGATCGTCTCCATCCGGTCGAGGAGCGGGCCGGGGATCGTGTCGAGGACGTTGGCGGTGGCGATGAAGACGACGTCGGAGAGGTCGAATTCGAGGTCGAGGTAGTGGTCCCGGAAGGAGTCGTTCTGGGCCGGGTCCAGCACCTCGAGCATCGCCGAGGCGGGGTCGCCGCGGAAATCGGCTCCCATCTTGTCGATCTCGTCGATCATGAAGACCGGGTTGCGGGTCCCGGCGTCGCGCAGGGCACGGACGATCGTCCCCGGCAATGCCCCTATATAGGTGCGGCGGTGGCCGCGGATCTCCGCCTCGTCGCGGACGCCACCGACCGAGATCCGCTCGAACTCGCGCCCCAGCGCCTTCGCGATCGAGCGGCCGAGGCTGGTCTTGCCGACCCCGGGCGGACCGACGAAGCAGAGGATCGGGCCGGGCGAGTCCGGGTTGAGCTTGCGCACAGCCAGGTACTCGAGGATCCGGTCCTTGACCTTTTCCAGGTCGTAGTGGTCGGCGTCGAGCACCTTGCGGGCGTGTTTGATGTCGAGGTTGTCCTCGGTCTGCGCCGACCATGGCAGCTCGACCAGCCACTCCAGGTAGGTGCGGATGACGCCGTGCTCGGCCGCGGCGGGCGGCAGTTTCTCCAGGCGCGAGAGCTCGCGTTCGGCCGCTTTCAGCGCCTGCTCGGGCAGGCCGGCGGCGTCGATTCGCTCGCGCAGTTCGTTCGCTTCGGCCAGCTGCTCGTCTTCCTCTCCGAGCTCATCCTGGATCGCTTTCAGCTGCTGGCGCAGGAAGAACTCGCGCTGGCCTTTGTCGATCTCCGACTGCACTTGGGTCTGGATCTGGGTCCCGAGCTGAACCACCTCGAGCTCGCGGGCGAGGATGCTCGAGAGGTGGCGCAGCCGTTTGGCGACGTCGACCTCTTCCAGCAGCACCTGCTTCTCCTCGGTCTCGATCCGCAAGGCGCCGACGATCAGGTGGCCGAGCGCCGCCGGGTCCTCGATGTTGGCGACCGCCAGCTGCAGCTCCTCCGGCAGGTATGGGATCTGGGCGACGATCTCCGAGAAGGTGCGTTGGACGTTGCGGCTCAGCGCCTCCAGCTCCGGGCTGGGCTTGCTGACGTCGGGCAGCTCGTCGATCCGTGCCACCAGATAGGGCTGCTCGGCCACGTAGGGCCCGAGCCGGACCCGCTGCGTCCCCTGGACGAGGATGCGCAGCGTGTCGTCGGGCATCTTGACCATGCGGGCGACGACGCCGGCGACGCCGACGTCGTGGAGGTCCTCGGGGCCGGGCGTCTCGTTCTCGGGGTCGCGCGAGGCGACCATGACCAGCATCCGGTTGGTCCCGAGGACGTCGTTGACGAGCTGGATCGAGCGCTCCTGGCCGACCGCCAGCGGCGTCAGCGTTTCCGGGAAGGTGACGGTGTCGCGCAGGGGCAGCACCGGCAGCGCCTCCGGCAGCGGCTGGCCGGCGAGGATCGCGTCGTCCGCGTCGAGCGGGGCATCGACCACTTCGAGGACCGGGGCGCCCTCCATCACTTGCGCCCGATCGGCACCCGGCGGGTGGTCTCGGAGGGGTCGCGCAACGGCAGCTCGATCTTCAGCACCCCGTCTTCGTAGGTCGCCTTCGCGCGCTCGGCGTCGACCTCCACCTGCAGCTCGACCACCCGCCGGAAGGGTCCGGAAGGAATCTCGATCTGCTGGTAGACGCGGCCTTCGGTCTCCTGCACGGGGCGTTCGCCGGCGATCGCCAGGTGCCGAGCGCTGACCTCGATCCCGACCTCGCTCAGCTCGACCCCGGCGAGGTCGACCTTGATCACAGCCTGCTGCGGGTCGCCGCAGTAGTAGACGTCGATGTTGGGCGAGAAGCCGGTGGTGCGGCGGGCGACGTAGCGGCCGCGCCCCCAGGCATCCCCCATCATCTGGTCCATCTCGCGGCGCATGCGGGCGAAGTCGGCGAACAGGTCGCGTTGGGGCACCTGGGAAACATAGCCAGGGACGGGTGGTTGGTGTGGGGGCCCGGGGAGTGGGTGCCCCTCTGCGGAATTCAGTCGCGCACCCTGCGGGTGCGGCTCCGGGGGTTGGTGCGCGCCTATGGCGCGCAGGAATTGGATTGCATTTCCGCCGCTTCGCGAGATTCCTCCGAGGGGCACCCACTCCCCGGGCCCAACTCCAAGCCCCCGTTCGAGCTTCCAGTTGCGTCGCGCATCAGGGAGTAGCTGCGAGGGACGGTTGGTACTTACGGACGAGCTGGGGACGGTGAGCTTGGCGAGGGACGGCGGGGCTGGGCGCGGGGGGCGGTCATCCCGCGGACGAATCTCGCGAAGCGGCGGAAATGCAATCCGATAATTGCCCGCCATAGGCGGGCAGCATGTTCCGGAGCAGCACCCGAAGGGTGCGCGACTCAATTCGGGAGCGGGATGACCGCCCCCCGCGCCCCGTCTATGCCGGCCGCGAAGCCCAGCGTGGCGCCCGCATGAGGAGCACCGGCTGCTTGGGCGGCACCAGCCCCTCGGGCCGGTTCGGCCGGAACGTCGCGCAGGGCTCGTTCAGCTCGAGCGCGCAGAGGAGGTTCTTGTGGAAGTAGCAGTCCTCGCACGTGGGGGGCTTTGGCTTGCGTGGCACGGGGGCGGCATGTTGGCAGCGTCGAGGCACTTCCGTGAGCGTCAATTCCGCAAATCGCTACCTCTTTGACACAGACTCGTCACATGTTCCCCGCGTCTTGCGGGGGCGCGGGAGCCCGTCGCTACTATTGGCCCCGATGGAGGCTCACGACCGTACCGAGAAGCTCTCGGCATCCCCCCCGCTCTTCAAGAGCGAATTCCTCAACTTCTTCTCCCGTGTCCACCCCGCGGTGCCGGCCGTGGTCTTCGTGCCCGTGGTGATCGCGATGGAGTGGCTCGGGATCGACCGCGGTTACGGGGTGCTCTCCCTGCTCCTGCTGAGCCTGGCCGGAATCGGCATCTGGACGCTGACGGAGTACTGGCTGCACCGGCTCGTCTTCCACTGGGAGCCGGACAACGCCTTCGGGCGCCGCATGCACTTCATCATCCACGGCATCCACCACGACCACCCCAACGACAAGCTGCGCCTGGTGATGCCGCCGTCGGTCTCGATCCCGCTCGCTGCCCTCTTCTTCGGCGCCTTCTGGCTGATCTTCGGCAGCCCCGCCGCCTTCCCACTCTTCGGCGGCTTCATCTTCGGCTACCTCGCCTACGACTACACGCACTACTACGTGCACCATTTCGTCCCGAAGTCGAACCTGGGCAAGCAGCTGCGCGAGCAGCACATGCGCCATCACTTCCAGGACCACCGCTTCGGCTACGGCGTCTCCTCACCGCTCTGGGACGTGGTCTTCCGCACCCTCCCGCGCCGGCGCAACCACTAACTCCGCGCCGGCATGACCGGCCAGTCGGCTGATCACCGCAAGCCTGACTCGACACTTAGGCACCTCGGCAGTCGGTAATCCATCCAGATACGGCTGCGCCGGAGTGATTCTGACTAAATGAATAGTCACAGTCGATACCACTGTGCCACACTCCCCACAAGTACAAAACGGATGGAATTTGGATGGAAAGGAAACCGATGCCCAGCACGACGAACGTACTCGACGAGGCCCGGGAGCTAGTGGAGAAGCGCCTCGCCGACCTCGACGAGGAGCGCACGCGCCTCGAGCGCGCACTGGCCGAGCTTGGTGGCAAAGCGACCCGGCGCGCCCCGGGCCGCCCGCGTGGAAGCAAAGCCTCCCCGGCCAAAGCTTCCTCGGCCGGAACCGCAACGCCTCGCCGTCGCCGTAAACGCCGCGGTGGTACCCGCGCCGACCAGGCCGTGAACCTGATTACCAGCGAGCCCGGCATCAGCGCCTCGGACGTCGCCAAGCAGATGAAAATCAAGCCGAACTATCTGTACCGCGTGCTCGGCGACCTCGAGAAAGAGGGCCGGGTCAAGAAGGACGGGCGGAAGTACTTTCCCGGTAGCTGATTCGAGCTTGTAGGGAACGGGCCCCGGTGGGGTCCTTCAAGACGCGCTTCGCGCTGAGTGTCTTGAAGGACCCCACCGGGGCCCGTTTCGTATCGCGATCTTGCTGCCGAGCTAGTACCAGCCCCCAGCTGGGAACGAACTGGTTTAGATCAGGCCCAGCTGGCTGACAGCGTCGCGCTCCTCTTGGAGCTCCATGACGCTGGCGTCGATTCGCTCGCGGGAGAAGTCGGGGATGTCGAGGCCCTGGACTACCGACCACTCGCCGCCGCTGCAGGTGCAGGGGACGCCACAGACGATGCCCTCGCCGATCCCGTAGGAGCCGTCGGCGGGGACACCCATCGAGACCCAATCGCCCTCCGGCGTTCCCAGCACCCAGTCGTGGATGTGGTCGATCGCGGCGTTGGCGGCCGAGGCGGCACTGGAGGCGCCGCGGGCGGAGATGATCTCGGCGCCGCGTTTCGCCACCCGCGGGATGAACTCGTCGGCGATCCAGGCCTCGTCGTCGACCGTGTCCCAGGCGCTCGCGCCGTCGACCTTGGCGTTGACGAGGTCGGGGTACTGGGTGACCGAGTGGTTGCCCCAGGTGGTCATGTTGGTGACCGCGCTGACCGGCTTGCCGAGCTTGTTCGCCAGCTGCGAGATGCCCCGGTTGTGGTCGAGCCGCATCATCGCCGTGAAGCGCTCGCGCGGCACGTCGGGCGCGTTCGACATCGCGATCAGGCAGTTGGTGTTGGCGGGGTTGCCGACGACGAGGACCTTGATGTCGTCGGCGGCGCCGGCGTTGATGGCTTCGCCCTGCGGCTTGAAGATGCCACCGTTGGCCTCGAGCAGGTCGGAGCGCTCCATGCCGGGGCCGCGCGGGCGGGCGCCGACCAGGAGGCCGATGCTGGCGCCGTCGAATGCCAGCTTGGCGTCGTCGGTGATGTCGATCTTCCTCAGCAGCGGGAAGGCGCAGTCGTCGAGCTCCATCGCGGTGCCCTCGGCAGCGGTGATGGCGTCGGGGATCTCCAGCAGGCTCAGCTCGACGGGAGTGTCGGGCCCGAGCATCTGGCCGCTCGCGATGCGGAACAGAAGTGCGTAGCCGATCTGGCCGGCGGCGCCGGTTACGGTGACCTTGACGGGGGTGCTCACTGAATAATCTCCTCGGAGTCGGGGGTTTGTCGGCGTGACCGCTAGGCCATCGCCTGCTGCAGGTTCTCGTCGATCGAGGCGAGGAACTCCTGGGTCGTCTGGTACGCCTGGTCCCCACCCACCAGCAGCGCGAGATCTTTGGTCATCTTGCCGCTCTCGACGGTCTCGATGCATACCCGCTCGAGCGTCTCCGCGAACGCCGAGACGTCCGGCGTGTCATCCATGCGACCGCGGGCGGAGAGCCCGCGCGTCCAGGCGAAGATCGAGGCGATCGGGTTGGTCGAAGTCGGTTTGCCTTCCTGATGCTGGCGGAAGTGGCGAGTGACGGTGCCGTGGGCGGCCTCGGCCTCGACCGTCTTGCCGTCGGCGCTCATCAGCACGCTCGTCATCAACCCGAGCGAGCCGAAGCCCTGGGCGACGGTGTCGGACTGAACATCGCCGTCGTAGTTCTTGCAGGCCCACACGTAACCGCCCTCCCACTTCAGGGCGGCCGCGACCATGTCGTCGATCAAGCGGTGTTCGTAGGTGATGCCCGCGGCCTCGAACTCGGTCTTGAACTCAGCCTCGTAGACCTCGGCGAAGAGGTCCTTGAAACGGCCGTCGTAGCGCTTGAGGATGGTGTTCTTGGTCGAGAGGTAGACCGGGTAGCCGCGGTTGAGGCCGTAACGCATCGAGGCCCGGGCGAAATCGCGGATCGAGTCGTCGAGGTTGTACATCGCCATCGCGATGCCGCCGCCGGGGAAGTCGTAGACGTCGAGCTCGACCGGCTCCGAGCCGTCCTTGGGCGTGTAGGTGAGAGTCAGGGTTCCCTCGCCCGGCACCACCATGTCGGTGGCGCGGTACTGGTCGCCGAAGGCGTGGCGGCCGATCACGATCGGCTTCGTCCAACCCGGCACCAGGCGCGGCACGTTGGAGATCACGATCGGCTCGCGGAAGATGACGCCGCCGAGGATGTTGCGGATCGTCCCGTTCGGCGAGCGGTACATCTCCTTCAGGCCGAACTCCTCGACCCGCGCCTCGTCGGGGGTGATGGTCGCGCACTTGACCCCCACCCCGTGCTCCTTGATCGCGTTGGCGGCGTCGACCGTGATCTGGTCCCCGGTCGCGTCGCGGCTCTCGATCCCGAGGTCGAAGTAGGCGAGGTCGACGTCGAGGTAGGGCAGGATCAGCTGCTCCTTGATGAACGACCAGATGATGCGGGTCATCTCGTCGCCGTCGAGCTCCACGACCGGGTTCTTGACCTGGATCTTCGCCACCGGGCGGCGATGCTATCTACCTCACGGCGTCGGTCGCATGACCGCATCGGAAAGCGGCGGAACTGCCACAATCGGTACCGATGGCTACCGCGGAGCGACCGACCTTCGGCAATCACCAGGTGGCGAACCAGCCGCCGCCGCTGGTCGACTACAACCTCTTCGAGGCCGACCGTCCGCTGACCGAGGCCGTCCGCCGCGAGGGCGCCGAGTGGGCCGAGCGGCGGATTTCCGCGATCGCCGCGTACGCCGGCAGCGAGCGGGCACAGACCCTGGGCCGGCTGGCAAACGAGAACGGGCCGAAGCTGCGCACCCACGACCGTTACGGCAACCGCGTCGACGAGGTCGAGTTCCACCCCGCCTGGCACGAGCTGATGACGAAAGCGGTCGGCTACGAGCTGCACTCCTCCCCCTGGGAGGACCCGCGGCCGGGCGCCCACGTCGCCCGCGGCGCCGCCTTCATGTGCTTCTCGCAGGCCGAGGCCGGGGTCGGCTGCCCGATCTCGATGACCTACTCGGTGATCCCGGCATTGCGCACCCAGCCGGAGCTGGCCGCCGAGTGGGAGCCGCGCTTCTTCTCCGCCGAGTACGACCCGGCCAACGCCCCGGCCGCCGGCAAGGCCGGTGCCCTGGCCGGGATGGGGATGACCGAGAAGCAGGGCGGCACCGACGTCCGCGCCAACACCACGGTCGCCCGGCCGGTCAACGGCGGCGGCCCCGGCGCCGAGTACGAGCTCAACGGCCACAAGTGGTTCATGTCGGCGCCGCAATGCGACGCCTTCCTCGTCCTCGCCCAGGCCGACGGCGGCATCTCCTGCTTCCTCTTCCCGCGCTGGACCCCCGACGGCGAGCGCAACCGCTTCCGCCTGCAACGGCTGAAGGACAAGCTCGGCAACCGCTCCAACGCCTCCAGCGAGGTCGAGTTCGACTCCGCCTCGGCCTGGCTGGTCGGCGAGGAGGGCGCCGGGGTGCGGACGATCATCGAGATGGTCAACCACACCCGGCTCGACTGCGTGATGGGCGGCGCCACCGGCATGCGGGCGGGGGTCGCGCAGGCGATCCACCACGCCTCCCACCGCTCCGTCTTCGGCCGCGAGCTGAGCGAGCAGCCGCTGATGCGCAACGTCCTCGCCGACCTCGCGGTCGAGTCCGAGGCGGCGACGATCTCGGCGATGCGGCTGGCCCGCGCCTACGACGAGGCGATCGGCGGCGACGAGGACGCGGCCCACCTCAAGCGGATCGCCAACGCTGTGCTCAAGTACTGGATCTGCAAGCGCGCCCCGATGCACGCGGGCGAGGCGCTCGAGTGCCTCGGCGGCAATGGCTACGTCGAGGAGTCGGGGATGCCGCGGCTCTTCCGCGAGAGCCCCCTCAACTCGATCTGGGAGGGCTCCGGCAACGTCCAATGCCTCGACGTCCTCCGCGCCATGATCAAGTCCCCCGCCGCGCTCGACGCCTTCTTCGCCGAGGTCGATGAGGGCGCCGTCTCCGAGCCCCGCCTCGCCAGCTACGCCAAGTCCGTCCGCGAGGAGATTCCCGGCGACGTCGAGACGATCGAGTCCCGCGCCAGGCGCGTCGTCGAGAAGATGGCGCTAGCCCTTCAAGGATCGCTGCTGGTGCGTTACGGCGACGACGCCGTAGCCGATGCCTTCTGCGCCTCCCGGCTTGCGGGGGACTGGGGCCAGGCATTTGGGACTCTGCCGGCCGGGACTGACTTCGGGCGGATCATCGATCGGCATCGCGCCGACGTTTGAGGTCGGGAGCGTCCCGGGAGGGGTTCCGCTTAACTTTTTCGCAGGTCGCTTCAGCCGTCCGTTTTTCCCTCAGCAGCGAAAAAGTTGAAGACGCTCCACCCCTCCCGGGACGCTCCCACCACCAGCGTTCGAAGGACGCTAGTCACTCAACCGCGTCGGGAGCTCGGGCGCTGGAATCACCAGCTGCGCGGGCGCCATCCCCTGAACGGGTCGGCACAGAAGTCACTCAGTCGGAGAAGCTGGCGAACCCACGGTGGGGTCCGGGTAGGGGTGGAGCGTCTTCAACTTTTTCGCTGCTGACAGGACGGCGGACAGCTGACGCGACCCTGCGAAAAAGTTAAGCGAAACCCCTACCCGGACCCCACCGTCGCGTCCCTCAGCGCCCGCCCGACCTGCTCAACAGTGATCACCCCGCTAAGCCTCCCGTCCGCGTCCACCGCCATCAGCGCCCCGAGTTTCCGCAGGTTCTGGTTGGACAGCAGCGAGTCCAGCGGCGTGTCGTCCCTTATGAAGAGACCCTGGTCGTGGTCGATCAGGTCGGAGACGTTGGAGCTGGCGCGGGAGATCTCCGGCACCTCGTCGGCGCGGTCGCGTTCGAGCAGGCCGAGGAAGCGGTGGGCGGCGTCGACGACCGGGAACCAGGGCCAGCGGTAGCGCAGGAAGTACTCGTCGAGCGCCCGCTCGATGCTGATATCGCCGGGGATCGCGACCGGTTCGCGGTCCATCACGTCGGCGACGCGGACGTCGCTGATCTTGCTGCTGATCGCCGTCTGCATCGCGGCGCCGCGGGCGGAGCCGTTGATCACCATCCCGACCAGGGCCAGCCAGACGCCGGCGAAGATGTCGCCGAGGAAGATCAGGGCGAGGCCGCCGGCCATGATCACGTAGGCGAGGACGCGGCCGAGGTTGGCGGCGAAGCGGGTGGCCGAGGTGCGGTCGCCCGTCCGCCACCAGGCGATTGCGCGGGCGACGCGGCCGCCGTCCATCGGGAAGGCCGGGATCAGGTTGAAGATCAGGATCAGGAAGTTGATCGAGGCCAGCCAGGCGACCATCGCGATCACCCCGGAGACCCCCGCGGTCGATTCCAGCACCGCCGCGTCGCGGAACTCGTCGGCACCGACGGCGGCGATGCCCCCGACCGTCAGCGCGGCCACGATCGCCAGCGTCACCAGCGGCCCGGCCAGCGCCACCTTCATTTCGGTGCCGGGGCTGTCGGCCTCGCGGTCCATCCGCGCCATGCCGCCGAAGATCCAGAGCTGGATGCCGGTGATGCCGATCCCGTTGCGGGTCGCCGCGATCGCGTGGCCGAGCTCGTGCAGCAGGATCGAGCCGAAGAAGCCCGCCGCGCTCGCCACCGCCAGCACGAAGGGCACGGTGGCCGCCCCCGATTCGTCGAGCAGGTCGCCGTAGAACCTCGACATCCAGAAGATCAGGAAGAAGAGGATCAGGAACCAGGACAAGTCGACGGAGATCCTGATCCCGCGCACGTGGAAGAGAGTGAAGCTGCGGCCGCCGAACATGCGCCCATGGTAAGTGGGTAGCGTCCCCGGTCCAATGGGAACGGGCAAGGTTCAGCTGCGGGAGCACCTCGAGGAACTGGAGAAGATCGACCGGCCGTCGGCCTCCGAGGGCGAGCGCCGCGCCGCCGAGTGGTTGGTCGCCCGCTACGCCGAGCTCGGCGCCGAAGCGCGGATCGAGGCCGAGCCCGCCCACGGCACCTACTGGTGGCCGCTCGGGATCGGCGCCGCTCTGGGCGCGCTCGCCGGGATCGCCACGCTGAGCGGCAAGCGGCTGCTCGGCACCCTGCTGGGGGCGATCGGCGCCGCCGGCATCGCCGACGACTTCCCGCCGGGGCAGCGGCGCCTGCGCCGGCCGCTGCCCAAGCGCACCGCCTACAACGTCGTCTGCGAGCTCGGCGACCCCGAGGCGGAGCGCACCGTCGTCGTCGTCTCCCACCTCGACTCCGCCCACTCCGGCATCGTCTTCCACCCGCAGATCCCGCTCGTCGCCGACCGCCTCGGGCTGATCGAGAAGACCGACACCAGCCCGATGCTGATGGCGCCCGTCCTCGGCGGCCCGCTGCTGGCCGCCCTCGGCGCCCTCACCGGCAAGCGCCTGCTGGCCAAGCTCGGGATCTTCCTCGGCCTCGGCTCGGTCGCGGCGATGGCGGACATCGGCCTGCGCAAGGTCGTGCCGGGCGCCAACGACAACGGCACCGCGGTCGTCTCCGAGCTGGCCCTGGCCCAGCGCTTCCTCGAGGAGCCGCCCGAGGGAGTGAAGGTGATCCTGCTCGCGGTCGGCGCCGAGGAGTCCTTCAGCGAGGGGATCAAAGCCTACGGCGAGCGCCACTTCCCGGAGCTGCCGCGGGAGTCGACCTTCTTCCTCATCCTCGAGTCGATCGGCTCGCCGCACCTGCTGGCGCTGCGCGCCGAGGGATTCCTCAAACTGCACGAGTACCCGCCGCGCTCCCTGGCCTTCATCGATGGCCTGGCCGAGGAGATGGGGATCTTCCTCTTCCCCAACCTGCGCCTGCACAACGGCACCGACGGCCTCGAGCCGCTGGCGGCCGGCTACGAGACGGTCGCGATCTGCGGCTGCACCGACCTCAAGCAGCCCGCCAACTACCACTGGTGGCACGACCTGGCGGAGAACGTCGAGTTCGACACCGTGGAGAACGGCATCAAGCTCGCCGAGGCGGCAATCCGCAGGCTCGGCGAACGCTGGCTCTGACGGAATCCCGACTGCGCGCTCGGATTTTCGCGCTATAGAGTTCGGCGCCGTGCCATCCCATGACGTTCTAGTGATCGGCGCCGGCCTCGCCGGCCAGCGCGCCGCCCTCGCCGCCGCCGAGGAAGGCGTGTCGGTCGGGATCATCAGCAAGGTCCACCCGGTGCGGTCGCACTCCAACGCCGCCCAGGGCGGGATCAACGCCGCGCTCAACCCCGGCGACTCCTGGGAGTCCCACGCCTTCGACACGATCAAGGGCTCCGACTACCTCGGCGACCAGGACGCGATCGAAGTGATGACCCGCGAGGCGCCGGAGGAGATCCTCCACCTCGAGCACCTCGGCGTCACCTTCCACCGCAACGAGGAAGGCAAGCTCGGCACCCGCGCCTTCGGCGGCGCCTCCGCCGCCCGCACCTACTACGTCGCCGACATCACCGGCCAGGCGATCATGCACGTGCTCTACGAGCAGCTGATGAAGTACTCCGAGTCGGTCGCCCGCTACGAGGAGTGGTTCTGCACCGCCCTGGCGATGGACGAGAACAACGAGTGCTGCGGCGTCGTCACCCGCAATGTCGCCGACGGCTCGATGGAGCTGTTCCAGGCCAAGTCCGTGATCCTCGCCTGCGGCGGCAACGGCCAAGTCTGGAAGCCGACCACCAACGCCTTGATCTGCACCGGCGACGGCATCGCCATGGCCTACCGGGTCGGGGCGAAGCTGATGGACATGGAGATGATCCAGTACCACCCGACGACGTTGGCGGGCAAGGGCTTCCTGATCACCGAGGGCGCCCGCGGCGAGGGCGCCCACCTGCTCAACGCCAACGGCGAACGCTTCATGGAGAAGTACGCGCCGAACAAGATGGAGCTGGCCTCGCGCGACGTCGTCTCCCGCGCCGAGCAGACCGAGATCAACGAGGGCCGCGGCTTCCCCGACGGCACCGTCGCCCTCGACATCACCGTGGTCCCGAAAAAGCGCGTGCACGAGGCGCTGCGGGAGATCGTCCTGGTCGGCCGCGACTTCGCCGGCGTCGACATCACCCGCGAACCGATCCACATCAAGCCGGGCAACCACTACACGATGGGCGGGGTCAAGACCGACATCGACGGCCGCACCGACATCCCCGGCCTCTACTCCGCCGGCGAGACCGCCTGCGTCTCCGTCCACGGCGGCAACCGGCTCGGCGCCAACTCGCTGCTCGACACGCTGATCTTCGGCAAGCGCTCCGGCGTCGACGCCGCCGCCCGCGCCAAGCGCACCGAGGGCTCGCGCCCGTCGCGCAAGGTGCTGGAGGACGAGGAGGCGATGATCGCCGACGTCAACTCCCGCGCCAAGGGCTCCGGCCGCCGCGTCTCCGAGATCAAGCTGGAGCTGGGCGAGACGATGGACGCCAAAGTCGCCGTCTTCCGCGACGAGGCCGGGATCCAGGAAGCGCTGGAGATCGTCAAGCGCCTCAAGGAGGAGGCAAAGACCGCCTACATCGACGACCACGGCAGCGTCTTCAACCAGGACCTGCTGGGGGCGATCGAGCTCGGCTACATGCTCGACAACGCCGAGTGCACCTGCATCGCCGCGCTCGAGCGCAAGGAGAGCCGCGGCGCCCAGTACCGCACCGACTTCCCCGAGCGCAACGACGAGGAGTGGCTCAAACACATCGACCTCGAGCAGACCGACGACGGGCCCGAGATCTCATACTCCGAGGTGACCATTACCCAGTGGGAACCGGAAGCGAGGACTTACTGATGGCCGACTACACGATCAAAGTCCGCAGGTTCCAGCCCGAGAGCGGCCAGGGGCCGTACTGGGAGGAGTTCAAGGTCGAGCTCGAGCCCTCGCTCTCCGTCCTCGACGCCTTGCTGCAGACGAAGGACCGTGAGGACGGCTCGCTCGCCGTGCGCTGCTCCTGCCGGGCCGCGATCTGCGGCTCCTGTGGGATGAAGATCAACGGCCAGTCCGGGCTCGGCTGCAAGACCCAGATCGGCGAGGCGCAGGAGCTGGCGGAAAAGAAGCTGAGCGCGGTCGGTGGCGACACCAAGAGCGCGACCGTCGTGATCGAGCCGATGGGCAACATGCCGGTGATCAAGGACCTGGTCACCGACATGGAGTCGACCCACTGGACCAAGATCCGCCGCGTCACCCCCTGGCTCCTCCCCCACGGCGAGGCGCCCGAGCGCGAGTACATCGTCGACCCGGAATCGATGCTGGACATCACCCAGTCGATGGCCTGCATCCAGTGCGGCGCCTGCGTCTCCTCCTGCCTCTCGATGGAAGCCGACCCCGACTTCATCGGCCCGGCGGCGCTGGCCAAGGCCTACCGCTTCGTCGGCGACCCGCGCGATGCCGAGACGGTCGAGCGCTTGCACGACCTGGCCGAGGACCCGCACGGCATCTACGACTGCACCCACTGCTTCAGCTGCGTCGACGCCTGCCCCAAGGACGTGGCGCCGATGGACCAGATCATGCGGTTGCGCCGTAAGGCCGGCGAAGAGGGGATCGAAGACCCCAACGCCGGCCATGCCCACGAGATGGCCTTCGTCAACATCATCGAGAAGAAGGGCACGCTCGACGAGGCGATGCTGGTGCAGGAGTCCTACGCACCCGGCATCAAAGGCAAGCTGAAACCGAACAAGCGGGGAATCCGGGAAACGATCAAATCGCTGCCGACCATCATCCGCCCGCTGCTCAAACGGAAGGTCAAGCTCCGGCAGGCGATTCCCGGCACGCACCACAAGCTCCCCGGCGACGCGATGGCCGACGTCAAGGCGATCTACGCCCACGCCGAGGAGCACAACGAGGAATTCAACCTGTACATCAAGGGGGACGAGGGCGAGCTGGCCGAGATCGAGGCCGAGGAGGCCCGCGAGGATGTCGCCGAGGCCGCCGCCCCCGCTGCCGGCGAGGAGACCGCGAATGGCTGATCAGATCAAAGTCGCCTACTGGCCCGGCTGCGTCTCCCGCGGCTTCACCCCCGAGCTGCACGGCTCGATGGCGATCGTCGCCGAGAAGCTCGGGATCGAGCTGGTCGAACTCGACCGCGCCAACTGCTGCGGCGCCGGCGTCATCGCCGAGCACAACCAGGAGCTGGCCGACACGCTCAACGCCCGCACCTTCGCCCTCGCCCAGCAGACCGGGCTCTCGATGATGAACATCTGCTCGACCTGCCAGGGCGCCCAGTCGGAGTGCCAGCAGCGGCTCGACGCCGACTCCGCCTACCGCGCCCACGTCAACGAGGCGCTCTCCGGCCAGGGCCTCGCCTACGAGAAGTCCGAGGACGGCTCCTGGAACAACAAAAACTTCCTCTGGCTGCTGGTCGAGGATTACGGGCTCGACAAACTTGCCTCCCAGGTCGTGCGTCCGCTCTCCGGCCTCCGCGTCGGCCCCTTCTACGGCTGCTACATCGTGCGGCCGAAGGAGCGCCTCGGCTACGGCGAGTTCCCGGACCGCGACATCTACCTGGAGAAGGTGATCCAGGCCCTCGGCGGCGAGGTCGTCGAGTACGACGGCGCCCGCAAATGCTGCGGCTTCCCGGTGGTGACGATGAACCGCGACACCTCGCTGCGCCAGGCCGGCACCCACGTCGGCGACGCGATCGACGCCGGCGCCGACTGCCTCGTCACCCCCTGCCCGCTCTGCCACCTGAACCTCGACATGCAGCAGCCGGAGGCGGCGAAGGTCGTCAACCGCGACCTCGGCCTCGCCGTCCTGCATCTGCCACAGCTGGTCGGGCTGGCGCTCGGCGTCGAGCCGAAGGACCTGGGCATGACCCGGCACGTCGCCGGCACCGACCGCGTGGTCGAGCGGCTTACGGCTGTTCCCGCTTAGCGTCCGACGCTCAGAACTGCGCCGCTGCGGTCAACGTCAGCGTGGCGGCGACGAGAGCGCCGAGGGTTACGATCAGAGTGTTCTGAAGCTGATCGAAGCGGTCTTCGAGACGATCGAAACGGCTTTCCATCT
>CAVTKC010000013.1:0-175256 GCA_963735255.1 uncultured Solirubrobacterales bacterium
CGATCGACTCGCGCAACGGCCAGGTCCATGCGGTCGGGGCCGAGGCGAAGCGGATGCTCGGGCGCACGCCCGGCACGATCACCGCGATCCGGCCGCTCAAGGACGGGGTGATCGCCGACTTCGACGTCGCCGAGCAGATGCTGCGGCACTTCATCAAGTCGGTGCACTCCAACCGCTTCGCCCACCCGCGCGTCGTCGTCTGCGTCCCCTCCGGGGTGACCGGGGTCGAGAAGCGGGCGGTCGAGGAGGCCTGCCTCTCGGCCGGCGCTCGTGAGGCCTACCTGATCGAGGAGCCGATGGCGGCGGCGATCGGGGCCGGATTGCCGGTCGCCGAGCCGGTCGGCTCGATGGTGGTCGACGTCGGCGGCGGCACGACCGAGGTGGCGGTGATCTCGCTCGGCGGGATCGTCGTCTCGCAATCGATCCGGATCGCCGGCGACGAGTTCGACGACGCGATCGTCAGCCACTGCAAGCACGCCTACAAACTGGCGATCGGGGCGCAGACGGCGGAGCAGGTGAAGGTCGAGGCCGGTTCGGCCTCGCCGCTGGCGCGTGAGGTCGAGACCGAGATCCGCGGTCGCGACCTGGTCTCCGGCCTGCCGAAAACGATCACGCTCGGCTCCGAGGAGGTGCGGGCGGCCCTCGACGAACCGGTTGGGCACATCGTCGACGCCGTGCGCGAGACGCTCGATCGCACGCCGCCGGAGCTGGCCGGTGACATCATGGAACGCGGCATCACCCTCGCCGGGGGCGGCGCGCTCCTGCAAGGACTGGAGCAGCGCCTCCACGACGAGTGCCAGATGCCCTGCCAACTGGCAGAGTCGCCGTTGACGTGCGTGGCAGTCGGCTCGGGCATCTCGCTCGAGGAGTTCGAGGCGATCCACCGTGCAAAAAAGCAACGAACCTAGGTCTCTTACGTGTATCGAAAGCAAGTACGCCGCCGCCGGGCGGTGCTCGCGTTGTGATCGTCGGCTCCTTCGTGCTGCTGACGGTCACCTACGGCGCCGGCTCGAACGGCTTGCAGCGCGGCGTCAGCACGATTTTCAGCCCGGTCCAGTCCGTCGCCGACGGGGCGCTCAAGCCCGCGCGCGACCTCGTCAACTGGTTCGACCAGACCTTCGACGCCCGTGGCCGTCTCGACCGCCTGCGGGGCGAACTGCGGGAGGAACGCAAGCAGGCCGTCGGCGCCGATTCGGCGCTGGCCGAAAACGCGCAGCTGCGCAAGCTGCTTCACCTCGATCGCAGCGGAGCGATCCCTTCCGGCTACAACCCGGTTACGGGAAGGGTGATCGCGCGCTCCCCGACCGTCTGGTTCGCCGACGTCACGATCGACGCCGGCAGCGGTGCCGGCGTCGAGGTCGACGACCCCGTGATCAACGGCGACGGCCTCGTCGGCACCGTCTCCGCGGTGACCGGCGGTTCGGCCCAGGTGACGCTGATCGCCGACAACTCCAGCGCTGTCTCCGCCAAGGTCGTGCCGGTCGCGGTCCAGGGGGTCATCCGCCCCAACGTCGGCGACCCCACCGACCTCATCCTCGACTTCATCGACTCGACCAAGCACGTCCACAAGGGCCAGGCGGTGGTGACGGCGGGATGGCGCGGCCAGGGCATCGAATCCCGCTTCCCGCCCAACCTTCCGATCGGCGAAGTGACGACCGCCTCGATCCGTGAGCAGGAGGCCGAGCAGCAGGTGCACGTGCGCCCCTTCGCCGACCTGCGCGACCTCGACCTGGTCCAGGTCCTGACCGGGGGCTCGCGCGGATGATCCTGACGCCGAAGATCCTCGCCCGGCTGGTCGCGATCGTGTTGCTCGGCGTGATCCTGCAGCTCTCGTTCTTCTCCCAGGTCGCGCTCTTCCACGTCAGCCCGGACCTGCTGCCGGTGCTGGTGGTCTGCCTCGGCCTGCTCGGGGGCACCCTGACCGGCGCCGTCGTCGGCTTCTCGGTCGGGTTCCTGCTCGACTGCCTGCTGATCGCGCCGCTCGGCGGCGCCTCGCTGATCCTGCTCGCGATCGGCTACTTCGCCGGCCTCTTCCGCGAGCGCTTCGAGATCCACAGCGCCCTCGTGCCGCCGCTGCTCTGCATGGTGATGACCATCCTCGCCGAGCTCGGCTTCGGCGCCGTCGAGCTGATGCTCGGGGCCGATACCAGCGTCAGCGGCCTGGTCGTCCGCGACATCCTCCTCCAGGGCGTCTTCGCCTTCGTGCTCGGCTGGCCGCTCTACCTCGGCCTGAAGCGGATCCTGCGGCCGGCGCTGGTCGACGAGCACCCGGTGCGCCCGCCGCGGCCCCGGCGCCCGCGGGTGATGGGGGCCTAGGCCGGATGTACGAGCGCTCGAACGACCGCCCCGGCGCCAGCGGCCGACTCTCGCTGCGGATTGCCGTGCTCGGCGGCGTCGCCGTCGCCCTCTTCGCGGTGCTCTTCTTCCGGCTCTGGGACCTGCAGGTGCTCTCCGGCTCCGAGTACCTGGCCGAGGCCAAGAACAACCGCACCCGCGAGTACAAAGTGATCGCCCCGCGCGGCGAAATCCTCGACCGCGACGGCAACGTCCTGGTCGACAACCGGACCAGCCTGGCGCTGCAGCTGAACACCGCCAAACTGCCCGCCGACCGGGCCGAAGAACGCGAGGAGCTCGCCCGGCTCGCCAGTCTCGTCCAGATGCCGCTGCGCAAGCTGCGGCGGACGATCAAAGAAGGCGAAGAAGTCGCGGCGGGGGCGCCGGTGACTCTGCGCAAGGATGTCGGCTACGACCTCGTTTACTACCTGGAAGAGAACCAGGATCGCTTCCCCGGCGTCACCGTGCAGCGGGTCTTCGTCCGCAGCTACCCCGACGGGACCCGGGCCGCGCACGTGGTTGGCAGCGTCGGCGAGATCAACGAAGAAGAGCTGAAGGAAGAGCCGTACAAGGGCCTCGAACCGGGCGACGAGATCGGCAAAGGAGGGGTCGAGTACGCCTACGATCGCTACCTGCGCGGCGAACCCGGGCTGACCAAGATCCAGGTCAACGCCCTCGGCCAGCCCACCCCCGGCGGGCAGCTCGTCTCCGAGCCACCGACTCCGGGCGACAACCTGAAGCTGACGATCGACCCCGAAGTGCAGGCGGCGGGCGAAAGTGCCCTCGCCTCGCGCGGGCTGCCGGGCGCCTTCGTAACGATGGACGTCCACAACGGCCAGCTGCTCGGGCTTGGGTCGTTCCCGACCTACGACCCGACGGTCTTCACCGAACCGATGACCCAGGCCCAGGTGAACGCGCTCTATCGGGACCCCGTGACCGCGCCGTTGACCGATCGCGCCACGGAAAGCTATTACCCGACGGGATCGACCTTCAAGATCGTCACCGCATTGGCGGCCCTGGAAGGGAACGTGATTACGCCCTCGACCTCGATCTTCGACGGCGGCAAACTCACTGTCGGCACCCAGAGCTTCCAGAACGCCGGCGGCGCTTCCTACGGGCCGCTGACCCTGGTCCCGGCCCTGGAAGTGTCCTCCGACGTCTTCTTCTACGAACTCGGCCTCGACATGTGGAAGACCAACCAGCTGCAGGACTGGGCGGCCAAGCTGGGGATCGGCAAGGAGTCGGGGCTCGACATCCCCGGCGAGACCGAAGGCCTGGTGCCGAGCCAGGCCTGGCGCAACCAGCTCTACAAGGAAGAAGAAACGGACCGCCCCTGGTCGGCCGGCGACAACATCCAGCTGGCGACCGGCCAGGGCGACCTCCAGACCAACCCGCTGCAGCTGGCGATCGCCTACGCCGCGCTCGGCAACGACGGCACGATCGTGACCCCGCACGTGGGCATGGAAGTCGAGGACTCGGCCGGGCGGGTGCTGAAGGAATTCGACCCGAAGCCACAGCGCAAGATCAAGATCGACCCCGCCACCCGGACCGCGATCATGGAAGGGCTGCACCAGGCGGCGCAGGGCCCGCAGGGGACCTCCTACGGCATCTTCGGCGGTTTCCCGATCGAGGTCGCCGGCAAGACCGGCACCGCCCAGCGACCGCCGCACGCCGACCAGTCCTGGTACGCGATTCTCGCTCCGTACCCGGACCCCCGTATCGTCACCATCGTGACCATGGAGGAAGGTGGCTTCGGAGCGGAATCCGCGGCGCCGGCCGCGCTGCAGATCCTCGAAGCGTATTTCCAGAAGCACGCCAGCTCGGTCTCCGCCGCCGGCACGGGGCTCGCCGAATGATGTACGCCTCGCGGACCCGTCAGGCTCGGCCCGAGCCCTTCGCGGCGCGGATCGGCATCGGCGAGCGCCTCGGCCTCGCCCACATGGACTGGCCGCTGACGATCGCCACCGTCGGCCTCGCCGCCTTCAGCGTCTTCGTCCTCGGCCAGGCGACCACCCACGACGTCCCCGGCAACCCCGGCTATTACGTCGACAGGCAGCTGACCTACGCCGTCCTCGGGGTGATCGGGATGCTGCTGCTGACCAGGATCGACTACTCGCGCTTCCGCGAGCTGCGGGTCGGCATCTACACCTTCCTCTGCGCCAGCGTCTCCCTGGTCTTCGTCTTCGGCTTCGCCGCCCGCGGTTCCCGCCGCGCCTTCGAATTCCCCCTCTTCAGCTTTCAGCCTTCGGAGCTCGGCAAGCTCCTGCTCGTATTGGCCCTCGCCGGCTTCGTCATCGACGGCGCCAGGCGCGGCTCCCCGCGCCAGCGCACGGTGCGTTATCTCTGCCTCGGACTGGCGCCGGCGGCCCTGGTTTTCCTCCAGCCGGACCTCGGCACCTCGATGGTGTTCGCGGCCGCCACCCTCGCCGTGATGTACTTCGGTGGTGTTCCCTGGACCCACTTCGCCGTTATCGGCGCAACGCTTGTCGCCTTGGTCGCGCTCGTCTTGGTCGCCGCCCCGAAGCTCGGGGTGCCGGTCCTGCACGGGTATCAGGAGGAAAGACTGACTTCCTTCCTGCACCCGAACGAGCACGCCAGCGGCGCGGGCTATCAGCAGAACCAATCAGTGGTCGCCATCGGATCCGGTCAGAAGACCGGCCGCGGCGACCGTGCCACCCAGACGCGGCTCGACTTCGTTCCCGAGCGGCACACCGACTTCATCTTCGCGGTGATCGGTGAGCGCTACGGGTTCATGGGCGCCGCGTTCGTCCTATCCCTTTACGCCCTGCTCTTCTGGCGGGCGCTGAAGATAGTGACGCTCTCGAAGAACTCCTACGGGACCCTGGTCGCGGGCGGCATCGCCGTCTCGCTGCTGTTCCAGGTTTTCGTCAACGTGGGGATGAACCTCGGCATCATGCCGATCACGGGCATCCCCTTACCGCTGATGAGCTACGGAGGTTCCTCCGTGCTTGCCACCTTCTTGGCGGTCGGAGTGCTTCAGAGCATCAACATCCAGGCGCATCTGAGCCAGAAGGGGAGGTTCGCCTGGTGAGGCCTTGAAAGAGGGCCCACCGGCCTGCGTACCAACCCGAACTGAGCTGAACAACAAATGAAGAAAACCATTCTGGTCTCCGCCGAGCGCGGAGAGACCCGCGTGGCCGTGCTCGAGGCCAAGAGCAAAGGCGGCAAGCGCGACGTCGCCGAGCTCTACATCGAGCGCCGCGGCCGGCGGTCGATCGTCGGCAACATCTACAAGGGGAAGGTCGACAACGTCCTGCCCGGCATGGAGGCCGCCTTCGTCGACATCGGCCTCGAGCGCAACGGCTTCCTCCACGTCGACGAGATCGTCCTTCCCGGCGGCGAGCAGGCGCCCAAGCGCGGGCGCGGCTCCGGCCGCCGCATCAACGAGCTGATCAAACCCGGGCAGGAGATCCTCGTCCAGGTCGTCAAGGATCCGCTGAAGTCGAAGGGCGCCCGGCTCTCGATGAACGTCTCGATCGCCGGCCGCTATCTCGTCTTCGCCCCGCAAGGCAGCGGCGTCGGCGTCAGCCGCCGCCTCTCCGACTCCGAGCGCGACCGCCTGCGCAAGATGGTCGACCGCATCTACAAGGGCCCGGGCGGGCTGATCGTTCGCACCGCCGCCCACGGCGCGAAAAAATCCGACTTCGTGCGGGAGATCGGCTATTTGCAGAAGCTGAACGAGGTGCTGGACCGGCGCAGCAAGGAAACCAAGGCGCCGGCACTGGTCTTCCAGGAGGCGGACCTCTCGGTTCGCGTGCTGCGCGATGTCTTCCTCAGCGAGTTCGAGAAGGCGATCATCGACTCCGAGAAGCAGTTCGAGCGCGTCACCAACTTCTTCCAGCGCACGGCGCCGGAGCTGGTCGAGGGCGTCGAGCTCTACAAGGACGAGAAACAGCCGCTGTTCGAAAAATGGAAGATCGACCAGGAGATCGAGTCGACCCTGAACCGGCGGGTCGACCTGCCCTCCGGCGGCTACCTGATCATCGATTACACCGAGGCGCTGACGGTGGTCGACGTCAACAGCGGCAGCTTCACCGGTCGCGGCAAAGGCGGCCTCGAGGAGACGATCACCAAAGTCAACACCGAGGCCGCCGAGGAGGCGGTGCGGCAGCTGCGGCTGCGGGACATCGGCGGCATCATCGTCATCGACTTCATCGACATGGCCCGGGCCAGCAACCGCGACAAGGTCCTGAAGACGATGCGCAAAGCGCTCGACGCCGACAAGTCGAAGAGCTACGTGGTCGAGGTCTCGCCATTGGGGCTGGTCGAGATGACCCGCCAGAACGTGACCGACGGCGTCCGCGAGATCCTCACCGCTCCCTGTCCGACCTGCCACGGCGAGGGCGTCGTGCTCTCGGCCGAGACGGTGGCGCTGGAGGGGCTGCGACAGATGCGCGACATCGCCGCCGACAACGGCGAGGCCGAGGCCTTCCTGATTCGGGTCAACCCCAAAGTGGCCCAGGAGCTGACCAAGGAGGACAGCGGCCTCTCCGAGCTCGAGGGCGAAATCGGCAAACGCTTCCATTTCGAGGGGGGCGACGCGCTGGCGATCGGCACCTTCGACATGGTCGAGAAGGGGACCCGCGAGGAGATCGAGGAGCGGGCGCTGCCGTTCAAGGTCGGCGAGGAGGTGCTGGTCAAGATCGACGAGCCGCATATGTACAACGCCAACGACGCGGTCGCCCGGATCGACTCCTACATCGTCAGCATCACCGGCGGCGGTCCCTTCGTCGGCGAGCGCAAGTTGGTGCGGATCGAGGCAGTCGAGCGCTCGACCGCGACCGCCTCGCTGCTGGGATCGGATTCCCCCAATGGGGCTGCCGCCAACGGAGACGGCTCCGAGCTAGAATCCTCCGCTCCTTCGCGTAAAGGCAGTCGCGGCCGCAGGGGCGGCCGGGGGCGGTCGCGCGCTAATCAAGGCAGCAAGGACGACGATTGAGCATGTATGCGGTAGTTGAAAGCGGCGGCAAGCAGTACAAGGTCGAGGAGGGCACGTCCCTGCTGGTCGACCGTCTCGATGCCAAAGAGGGCGACAAAGTCGCTCTGCGCCCGGTGATGTTCCGCGACGACAGCGTGATCGCGGAGCCGAAAGAGCTGGAGAAGGTGAAAGTCGAGGCGAAAGTCGCCGAGCACCTGCGCGGCCCGAAGATCAAAGTCTTCAAATACAAGGCGAAGAAGGGCTACCGCCGCCGCGCCGGCCACCGCTCCGAGCTGACCAAGCTCGAGGTGACCAGCCTCAAGGTCGGCAAAAGCGCCGCCAAAAAACCGGCTGCCGAGAAAAAAGCCGAGAAAGAGGAGGCCTAGCGATGGCTCACAAGAAAGGTCTTGGATCCAGCCGCAACGGCCGCGAATCGAACCCGAACATGCTCGGCGTCAAGGTCTTCGCCGGGCAGCAGGTCACCGGTGGCGAGATCATCGTGCGCCAGCGCGGGACCAAGTTCTGGCCGGGCGAGGGCACCGGCCTCGGTCGCGATCACACGATCTTCGCCACGCAGGCCGGCAAAGTGGATTTCTTTACGGCTCGCAAGGGTCGGACGATTCGCGTTCTGGCTGACGACCAAGGCTGAAGGTAAGAGGGGCCGGGGTGCCCCTCCATCGGAGACCGTCGCGCAGCTGGGTCGCCGCCGTGCTTCGGGGCGCGGTTCCTTGAGCCTCCGCTGGAGGGGCACCCCGGCCCCTCTCGCCGGCGCGGGTGTCGTCGCTCAGGACACTCGTTCCGTAGCTGAGGTCTGCGCTCCACTGGTTGCTGTCGTCCTTTGGTGCGCATAGCGCTACAAAGGACGACAGCAACCGGACTACTCTCATCGAGCTATGTACGACAAGGCGAAAATCTGGGTTGAGGGCGGCGTTGGGGGGAATGGGTGCATTTCGTTTCGGCGGGAGGCCCATGTGCCCAGAGGTGGTCCCGATGGCGGGGACGGGGGGCATGGCGGGGATGTGGTTTTGGTCTGTGACGCTTCTAAGCGGGATCTGGGGGCGCTGAAGGGGAGCAAGCACTTCCGGGCGCAGCGGGGATCGCATGGGGAAGGTTCGAACCGGCACGGGGCGCGCGGGGAGGAGCTGGCGATCCCGGTTCCGGCCGGCACCCAGGCGGTGACCGTCGATGGCAGCGCGATTGACCTGGTTGAGTTCGGGCAGCGGGCGGTGGTCGCGCACGGGGGGCGCGGGGGGCACGGCAACAAGCGCTTCACGCACTCGACCCGGCAGGCGCCGCGGTTCGCGGAGAAGGGGACGAAGGGCGAGGCGGACTGGATCGAGCTGCAGCTGAAGCTGCTCGCCGACGTCGGCCTGGTCGGGCTGCCGAACGCCGGCAAGTCCTCGCTGTTGGCACGGCTGACGCGGGCGACGCCGAAGATCGCCGACTACCCGTTCACGACGCTCTCGCCGGTCCTCGGCACGATCGAAAACGAAGACCGCCAGGCCGTCGTCGCCGATATCCCCGGCCTGATCGAAGGGGCGGCGGATGGGGCCGGGCTCGGGCACGAGTTCCTCGCCCACGTCGAGCGCTGCGCGATGCTCGTCCACCTCGTGGATCTGGCGCCACTGGAAGGGACGCCGGAGGACAACTACGAGACCGTGCGGGCGGAGCTGGCTGCCCACGGCGCCGGCCTGGAGCGGCTGCCGGAGCTGGTGGCCCTGAGCAAGCGCGACCTGCTTACGCAGGAGGAGGTCGAGGCGACCGCCGCTGCCTGGTCGCAGCGGCTCGGCGATTCGGTCCTCGGTGTGCTCGCCTTCTCCTCCGCCACCGGCGAGGGGCTCGACGACCTCCGCCACCGGGTTCTCGACGAGCTGCCGGAGTCCCCGGGCCCTGGCGCCGCTCGGGAGCGAGAGCCCGCCGGGGAGTTCGAAGTCGAGCATCGCGTTTACCGCCCGGCCGGGGAGGGCGGCTACTGGGTCGAACGCGAGGACGACGGCGGCTTCCGCATCTTCGGCCGCGGCGTCGAGCTGCTGTTCGAGCGCCACGACGTCAAAAACGAGGAAGCGCTCGCCTACCTCGAGCAGCGCCTGAACGAGATCGGCGTCATCGCCGCATTGACCAAGGCCGGCTTCGAGCCGGGCGACGACGTCCGCGTCGGCGAGCACGAGTTCGAACTACACATCTGACTGCTCGCGAGCGCGTCAGGTCAGCTGCGAGAGACCCGCGGCGAGGGCGAAGCCCAGCACGGTGACGAGGCCGGCGGCGCGGCCGGCGTCGGCGCGGGCGTCGGGGATCATCGAGTCGATCAGCATCACCAGCAGCGCGCCGGCGGCGAAGCCGTCGATCGCGCCCCGTGCCTCGCCACTGACGCTGTCGGCCGCCGCGTAGCCGAGGACAGTCGCCAGGGTGCAGATCGCGGCGACGATCAGCCAGAGGCGCAAGATCGCGCTTCGCGACCTGCCGGCCTTGCGCATGTCATCCGCCGACCCCATCGCCTCCGGCAGGTTGGAGACGAAGATCGCGACCAGCAGGGCGACGCCGACGCCCTTGCCGGCGGCGATGCTGATCCCGAGCACCGCCTGCTCGGGAATGCCATCGAGGAAGGCTCCGAGGGCGAGCGCGGTGCCTCCGGACTGCCCCTGCGAGCGCCCGCGGCGCCCGCGACCGCTTTCGAAGCGACTGGCGATCAAGCCGTCGAGGAGGAAGTAGACGAGGGCGCCGACGCCGAGGCCGATGCCGGTGAACCCGGCGCCGCCGACCTCCAGCCCCTCCTGTGCCAGCTCGAAGCTGACGGCACTGATCAGCGCCCCGGCACCGAAGGCGAGGACCAGCCCGACCTGCCGCGGCGACCAGCGGCGGGCGAAGCTGAGCAGCGCGCCGATGACGAGCGAGCTTGCCGCCAGTGCGCCCCAGCCGATAGCCGCTGCCATCTCGGCTACTTTGCTCGCCATGGCTTTGGTCGTCAAGCTCGGCTCCTCGATCGTCGCCGCCGACGACGGCGAGCTGCGCACGGACGTGCTCGACTCCGTCTGCGCGCAGGTGAGCGCGCTCGAGCAGGGCGGGGAGCGGGTGGTGATGGTCACCTCGGGGGCGATCGCGCGGGGGATGCGGCTGCTGGAGCTGCCGGTGCGCCCGCGGGCGATGGACGAGCTGCAGGCGGCCTCCGCCGTCGGCCAGGGCAATCTCTTTCGCGCCTACGAGAGCCGGCTGGCCGCGGGCGGGACCAGGGCCGCACAGGTGCTGCTGACCGCGGCCGACATCGCCGCCCGCACCAACTACCTAAACGCCCGCCAGACGCTGCGGCGGCTGGTCGATTGGGGGGTGGTGCCGGTGATCAACGAGAACGACACCACCGCGACCGATGAGATCAGCTTCGGCGACAACGACTTTCTCGCCGCCCAGGTGGCGATCCTGCTCGACGCCCGCCTGCTGGTCCTGCTGACCAACGTCGACGGCCTCTACTCGGCCGACCCCGGGCTCGATCCGTCCGCCGAGCCGATCGCCGCGGTCGACGACTTCTCCCAGCTGCAGGCGCTGGAGATCGGCGATCGCACCTCGGCCTTCGGCTCCGGCGGCATGCGCAGCAAGGTCGCGGCGGCGGAGATGGCGAGCGAGTCGGGCATCCCGGCGACGATCTGCAACGGCACCGAGCCGGGAACGCTCGCGACCGCGGCGGCGGGCGGGGCGGTGGGGACCCGCTTCGCGGCCCAGGCCGGCAAGGCGTCGAGCTTCAAGCTCTGGCTCAAGTACGCGAAGCCCGCCCGGGGCCGGATCGCGGTTGACGCGGGCGCCGCCCGGGTTCTGCGCGAGCAAGGGTCGAGCCTGCTGCCGGTCGGCATCGTCGCCACCGAGGGCAAGTTCGCCGCCGGCGACGCCGTCGACGTCACGGTCGACGGCGGCAGTATCGGCAAAGGCATCGCCGACTACTCCGCGGCGGAGCTGAACCGGGTCAAGGGGATGAAGAGCGAGCAGGTTCGCGAATTGCTGCCGCACGCCGCCGACGAGGTCATCCACCGCGACCGCTTCGTCCTGCTCTAGGCCTCCAGCTACCCTTCTGCGATGGCCGTGACCACGACCACCGTCGCCGAGACCTGCACCGCCGCCAAGGCCGCGGCGCGGACGCTGGCGGCTTCCCCGACCGAGGTCAAGAACGCCGCCCTGGAGGCGACCGCGCGCCTGCTGGGCGAGCGCACAGCGGCGATCCTCGAGGCCAACGCCGCCGACCTCGCCGACGAGCGCGCGGCCGATCTGACCGAGGCGCTGCGGGACCGCCTGGCGCTGAGCGCCGAGCGGGTGGCGGCGATGGCCGCGGGCGTCCGCGTAGTCGCCGACCTCGACGACCCGGTCGGCGAGGAGCTGGAACGCAAAACGCTTGCCAGCGGACTCGACCTGCGCAAGGTCCGGGTGCCGCTCGGGGTCGTCGCCGTCGTCTACGAGGCGCGCCCGAACGTGACGATCGATTGCGCGGCGCTGACGATCAAGAGCGGCAACGCCATCGTCCTCCGCGGCTCTAGCTACGCGGAACGCTCGAACGGGGCGCTGGCGGCGATCGTGCGCGAGGCATTGGCCGAGGCCGGGCTTCCCGAGGACGCGGTTTCGATGCTCGAGGGCGGCGGCCGCGAGGGGCTGGCCGAGCTGGCGACCCAGGAGGAGCTGGTCGACCTCCTGATCCCGCGCGGCGGCGAGGGCCTGAAGGCGGCGCTGAAGGACGTCGCCACGGTGCCGGTGATGTATGCGGCCGCGGGCAATTGCCACGTCTACGTCCACGCCGAAGCCGATCCGGAGATGGCGCGGCGAATCGCCGTCAACGCCAAGACCCAGCGGCCGGGCGTCTGCAACGCGGCGGAGACGCTGCTGGTCGACGCCGCGATCGCCGAACGTTTTCTGCCCGCGGTCCTCTCCGACCTGCGCGAGGCTGGGGTCGAACTGGTCGGCGACGAGCGGGTCCGCGCGCTCGCCGGCGGGGTCGAAGTCGGCCCCGCGACGACGGCCGATTGGGACACCGAGTACCTCGACCTGAAGCTGGCGGTGGCGGTGGTCGACTCGGTCGCCGACGCGGTCGCGCACGTCAACGCCCACGGCACCGGGCACTCGGAGGCGATCGTCACCAGCTCCGAGGCCGCGGCCGAGGAGTTCGTCGCCGGGGTCGACGCGGCAGCCGTCTACGTCAATGCCTCGACCCGCTTCACCGACGGCTTCGAGTACGGGATGGGCGCCGAGATCGGCAACTCGACCCAGAAGCTGCACGCCCGCGGGCCGATCGGGATGCGCGAGCTGACCACGTTCAAGTACGTGGCGCGCGGCGACGGTCAAGTGCGTGAGTAGCTCGAACGGCGCCGGCATCGGGATCCTGGGGTCGGCTTTCAACCCGCCCCACCTCGGCCACCTCGCGCTCGCCCAGGAGGCTCTCTGGCAGCTCGGGCTGAGCGAGGTGATCCTGGTCCCGACCGGCGACGCGCCGCACAAGCGGATCGCCGACGACCCGGGCCGCGAGCTGCGGATGACGATGACCCGGCTCGCCGCCGCCGACGACTCGCGTTTCTCGGTCTCCTCGCTGGAGGTCGATCGCGAGGGGCCGTCCTACACGTATGAGACCTTGGAGCTGCTTGCGAGAGAAAGAGGCGAAACCGAGCTGGTGTTCGTGATGGGCGCGGACGCAGCCGTGGGTCTCGAGAGCTGGCGCAACCCGCAGCGGGTCGTCGAGCTGGCCCGGATCGCCGTGGCGCGGCGGGCCGGGATCTCCGAGGCGGAGGTCGCGGCTGTGCTGCGCAGCCTCGGCGCCGAGGGCGAGGCGACGATGCTGGAGATGCCGCAGTTCGGCGTCTCCTCTTCGGCCGTGCGCGAGCGGGCCCGGGCCGGTCGGCCGCTGCGCTACCTGGTGCCGGAGCCGGTCGCCCGTTTCATCGAGGAAAAGGGGCTCTACGCATGAGCGCGCCGCGGTCCGAGGCGCTGGCCCGGCGGCTGGCCGAGATCGCCGACACGAAAAAAGCCGAGGACGCGGTCGTCCTCGACATGCGCGAGCTCGTCTCCTACACCGACTTCCTGACGATCTGCACCGCCCGCAACGAGCGCCAGGCGCGAGCGATCGTCGACGAGGTGAGGGTGCAGGTGAAGGGCGAGCTGGCGATCCTGCCGGGCGGGGTCGACGGCGGCGGCGAAGACGGCTGGATCGTCCTCGACTACCTCGACTGCGTCCTCCACGTCTTCACCGCCGAGGCCCGGGATCGCTACCAGCTCGAGGATCTCTGGCGCGAGGCTCCCCGCCTGGAGCTCGACCTCGACACGCCCGAAGCGCCCTCCGCCGCCAGCGCCTGAGTTGCCGTCCGAACGCGGCCGTACGGTGCCGCGCATGGGAAGCTTCAAGCGGGCGCTATTCGGCTACCGCCGCCCCGATGTGGATGCGGCGGTCGCGGTGCGGGACGGCCGGATCGGGACCCTCGAAGGTCAGGCTGGCGAGTGCGAGCGCCAGGCGGCGACGATCGCCGAGCTGGAGGGCGAGCTCTCCTCGCTCTCGGGCATGGTGATCGAGCGCGAGCGTGAGATCCGCGGCCTGATCGAGCGGCTGCGGGAGGCGAACGAACGGCACGACCGCAGCATCGCCTCGCTGGAGGCCGTCTCCTCCCGGCTCGAGGACATCAACGCGCAGGCGCGCGGCCAGGCGACCCGGATCCGGATGAAAGCGCTGCGCGAGGCGGTCGAGGTGAGTAAGCGGGTGCGCGACCTCTCCGATGCGGAAGCCGCCGGCGAGGACGCCCTCGCCACCGCCAACGGCCACGAGGACGCCTTCGACAAGATCTTCGAGGGCCTGGTCAAGCTGGAGATCGGCCCGCTCGGCGACTTCTCCCAGCTGGTCGGCCTCGAGGACGCGGTCGGTCAGCTCGGTGCCTCGGAGATCTCGGTCGAGCGTTTCTCGGAGGGCAGGGCGACGCTCTCGATGCGGCTGGACCAGCCGGTTGAGCTGTTGCGCGAACTCGATGAGCTCTCCGCGCTCGACTTCAAGGTCCGCCACACGGCGCCCGACAACCTGATCCTCGATGTCGACGAGGATGCAGGCGAGCAGCGCGCCGCCTAGCCCGGCGTCACTCTCGATAAACTCGGCCGCAGTTCTGGGGCTGTAGCTCAGCTGGAAGAGCGTCGCGCTGGCAGCGCGAAGGTCAGGGGTTCGAGCCCCCTCAGCTCCATCGTCCCGATCACCTCTTTATTGGCCCTGAATACACAGGGGTATTTCGCCTTCGGTAGGTTCGCGACCTTCTCGTCCGCCCCTGGACCCGAAGGGAATACCCGTGCTCGAGGCCGATTACCCCAACCTCTTCCTGGACGCAGGCATCGAAGGTGCGCACGACCAGGAGAAGTACAGCCGCTGCCTCGACGCCGTGATCGCCCAGGAAGGGATCGCGATCGCCGACATCGTCGGCGTTGGCGAGAACGGCACCGGGTCGAACCTCGACCTCTACGTCGTCCACCGTCACGCGGTCACGCTGACCCGCGAGCACGGGATCTTCCACAAGCGGATCGAGGTCCAGCGACTTTGCGCGACCGCCTCGATCGCGAGGCTGAGGGAAACCCAGGAGGGATTCAAGGGCACCGCCCTCACCATCGCCGCCCATGACTCCAGGGGCGAGCAGGTTCTGAGGATCGCCTGGGGTCTCGGCGGCCCGGACTGGGTCGAACCGCTGGTGCTGAGGCAGCGGCGATACCTCTTCCAGGCGATCGCCAAGGCGATGGACATGCTCGCCGAGGCGCCGGTTCGCTCCTCGGTGTCGGGCACTCCCTCGGTGGCCGCCGCGCTCAGGGCCTGGGCGGCCGACGTCGTCGAGGCGTCCGGGGTGGGGATGACGCACGAGCTGGTCGAGGAGCACGCCAACATGGCCGCGGCGGGAATCAGGTTCGAAGTGCTCTTGCGGGCAGGAGCGCAATTTGGGATCGACGACCTCGACGATGTCTATCCCGGCGGCGTCCTGCCTCCCGGCAGCCCGATCGAGACCCTCGACGACCTCTACGAGCTCGTCGTCTCGAGGGTCGGCGACTCCCAAGCGGTCGATGCGGCGATCGACGAACTGCTGGCGGGATCCTGGTCGGAGTTCGTCAACGGCTGCCGTTCTCATTACGGATAGGGCTCGACCGGACTCAAGCGGGCCCGCGCGTTGCCGATGAGGAGTGGATGAGCGTGGTCAACGAGCACGTGTTCTCGCACGGGATGCAGGACACGCGGGAGACCCTGGAGGTCTGGAGCGAGCGCCCCTGGTCGGTCCTTCGCGCCTGGCTGGCGCTGAGCGTGGCGATCGCGCTGGCGCTGCTGGCGGCAACCTGGTTCGTCGCCGGCCTGCTGACCCCGGACCTGACGCCGATCCACCTGCCGGGGCTGACCGAACCCTCGGAACCGCGCGACCTGCTGCCGATCCTCTGGCGCAACTCCCTGGTCCTGGCACTGCACGGCACCGCCTGTGTCGCCGGTTTCATCGCCGGCGCCTCGATGCCGATCGCCGCCGCGCAGCGGTCCGGGTTCTCGCGCTGGGTCCATGTCAAGGCCGGCGAGCTGGCGATCCTCTTCGTCTGCGCGGTCACCCTCTTCTCGCTCGGGACCCAGGCGCTCTACCTCGGCTTCCAGGGTTCGACCCTGGCCTTCCAGCTGCACATCACCCGCTTCGAGCTGATCCTCAGCGTGCTTCCGCACGCACTGCCGGAGCTGACCGCGCTCTTCCTGCCGCTGGCCGCCTGGCTGATCGCCAGCCGCCGCGGCGAGTGGAACCAGCTGCTGGCGGCGACCTTCATCACCGTCGCCCTCGCGGTGCCCGTGCTTCTCGCCGCGGCGACGATCGAGGTCTACGTCTGGCCGCACATCCTCGAGGCGCTCTCGCCGATCGATCCCGACCACATCACGACCCACTTCCTCTTCGGCTCATAAGATCGCCGCTCGATGAGCGGATACGACCCGAAGGCGATCGAGCGCAAGTGGCAGCAGGTCTGGGCCGAGGAGAAGACCTGGGAGGTCGCGAACCCCGGCGAGCCCGGCTTCGACGAGGCGAAGCCGAAGTCCTACGTGCTGGAGATGCTTCCCTACCCGTCCGGGGAGCCGCACGTCGGCCATCTCAAGTGCTACGCGGTCGGCGACGCGGTCGCCCATTTCCGTCGCCGTCACGGCTTCGAGGTGATCCACCCGATGGGCTACGACTCCTTTGGCCTGCCGGCCGAGAACAACGCGATCAAAACCGGCGAGGCCCCGCGGGCGGCGACCGAGCGCTCGATCGCCTCCTTTCAGCGCCAGTTCCGCGAGTGGGGGATCTCGATCGACTGGTCGCGCGAACTCGCCACCCACACGCCCGAGTACTACCGCTGGACCCAGTGGATCTTCCTGCGCCTGCTGGAGAAGGGGCTCGCCTACCGCACCGAGGCGGCCGTCCAGTGGTGCCCGAAGGACGCCACCGTGCTCGCCAACGAGCAGGTGGTCGACGGTCGCTGCGAGCGCTGCGGCACCGAGGTGATCCAGCGCAAACTCGAGCAGTGGTTCTTCAAGATCACCGACTACGCCGAGCGCCTGCTCGCCGACTTCGACCGGCTCGAGTCCTGGCCCGAGCACGTGATCACGATGCAGCGCAACTGGATCGGGCGCTCCGAGGGGGCCGAGGTCGTCTTCCGTTGTCAGGAAAGTGAAGTCGACCTCGACTTCCCGGTCTTCACCACCCGTCCCGACACCCTCTTTGGGGCCACCTTCTTCGTGCTCGCACCCGAGCACCCGGAGCTGGAGCGGCTCGTCGCCGGTACGCCTGCCGAGGAGCAGGTGCGCGAGTACGTCAACCGGGTCGGCCGCGAGTCGGCCGAGGAGCGCGGCGCCGAGGATCGCGAGAAGACCGGGGTCCCGCTCGGGCGCAGCGTCGTCAACCCGGTCAACGGCGAGGAGATCCCGATGTTCGTCGCCGACTACGTGCTGATGGAGTACGGGACCGGGGCGATCATGGCGGTGCCGGGCCACGACAGCCGCGACTACGAATTCGCCCAGAAGTTCGATCTGCCGGTCAAGCGGGTGATCGAGGGCGAGGATCCCGAGGCGGCCCGCGACGACGACGGCCTGCCCTATCCCGGCGACGGGCCGATGACGAGCTCCGGCCGCTTCGACGGCAAGGACAACCGCGAGGCCTACGCGGAGATCGTCGCCTGGCTCGAGTCCGAGGGGCGCGGCGAGCCCTCGGTCAACTACCGCCTGCGCGACTGGCTCGTCTCGCGCCAGCGCTACTGGGGCGCCCCGATCCCGATCGTCTACTGCGAGGAGTGCGGGATGGTCCCCGTTCCCGACGACCAGCTCCCGGTCGAACTGCCGGAGATCGAGGACTACGCGCCGCAGGGCAAGAGCCCGCTGGCCGCGGCCGCGGACTGGGTCGCGACCGCGTGCCCGCAATGCGACGGCCCGGCCCGGCGCGAGACCGACACGATGGACACCTTCGTCGATTCCTCCTGGTACTTCATCCGCTACCTCGACCCGCGCAACGCCGAGGCCGCCTGGGACCGCGCGGCGGCCGACAACTGGCTGCCGGTCGACCAGTACATCGGCGGCGTCGAGCACGCGATCCTGCACCTGATGTACGCGCGTTTCTTCACCAAGGCGCTGACCGACGTCGGCGTGCTCGACGTCCAGGAGCCGTTTGCCAACCTCTTCGCGCAGGGCATGATCACCCGCGACGGCGCCAAGATGTCGAAGTCCCGCGGCAACACGGTCAGCCCCGGCGACTACGTCGAGCGCTACGGCGCTGACACCGCCCGCACCTACGTCTGCTTCATGGGTCCGCCCGAGCGCGGCGGCGACTGGACCGACGAGGGCGTCGAGGGCGTCAACCGTTTCCTCTCCCGGCTCTGGCGACTCTGCGGAGAGGTCGAGGAGCAGACCCGCCCCGAGCTGCCGGATGCAGGCGTCGAGGGCGAGGCGCGCGAGCTCCTCGCCAAGGCCCACTGGGCGATCGAGAAGGCGACGCGGGACTTCCAGCGCGGCTTCCAGTTCAACACCGCGATCTCGGCGGTCATGGAGCTCGTCAACGACGCCTACCGGCTCAAGGACGGCCTCTATGGCGGTCCCGAGGGTGAGGCGGCGCTGCGCTTCGCGACCGCCACCGCCGCCTCGCTGATCTTCCCCTTCGCGCCGCACCTCGGCAGCGAGATCTTCGAGCGCCTGACCGGCGAGCGGGTCTGGGAGCAACCCTGGCCCGAGCCAGACCCGGCGCTGCTGGCCAGCGACACGGTGACGCTGATCGTCCAGGTCAACGGCAAGCTGCGCGACCGCATCGAGGCCGGCGCCGAAGCCCCGAAAGAGGAGCTGCTGCGGCTGGCGCGGGCGAGCGAGAAGGTCGGCCGCCACCTCGACGGCAAAGAGGTAGTGAAGGAGATCGTCGTGCCCGGCAAGCTGGTCAACCTGGTGGTTCGGTGAGCGGCGGCCGCCCCGCTTGCCGCCCGCTCTGGTAGAAAGCGCGCCGATGCTCGTAAGGCGGATGGAGGACGCACCAGTTGAGGAGTGGCACCGGCTGCGCACGCACGTGCTCATGGACGCCGGCGAACTCGGCTCCCGCAATCTCTCGGTGACCTGGCTCTCGGTTCCGGCCGGGGCGAAGCAGGCCCTGCGCTCGCACGAAGAGTCCGAGCAGGCCTATGTCGTCGTCCGCGGCGCCGGCACGATGTCGGTGGCGGGGGACACCCAGCAGGTCGGCGAGGGCGATCTGATCCTGGTGCCGCCGGCGACCGAGCACTCGGTCGCCAACAACGGCGAGGTGGAGCTGTCCTGCGTCTCGATTCAGTCGCCCCCCGTGGCCGCGGCAGAGCTCTACAGCGACCAGCTCGCCGAGGTCGCCGGTTACGACGAAGACGACGATATTTAGCTGAATCGTCAATCCGCGCGCGCAACGCGTGCGCCCTGGCCGGGCAGGCTTCCCCGGCATGCCCGACCTGAGCCGCACCCAGATCGTCGTCTACGGCGCCATCGCCGTCGCCCTCCTGCTGGTCGGGGCGCGGGCGATCCGCAGCGAGGGTGCGGCCGAGCCGTCCTATGCGGCGGCCGCGGGGGGCGGTGCCGAGGCGGGTGGAGGCTTCAGTCTCAGCGGCGAGGCGTCGGACCTGGTCGTGGACGTCGCCGGTGCGGTGGCGCGGCCGGGCGTCTACCGGCTGCCCGCCGGCAGTCGCGTCGAGGACGCGGTCAGCCGCGCCGGAGGTCCCGCCCCCGGGGCGCAGCTGGAAGCGATCAACCGCGCCGCCCGGCTTGCCGACGGGCAGCAGGTGGTGGTGCCCAAGCGCGCTCCCGGAGGCGCCGCCGCCGTCGCTTCGGGCGCCGAGGAAGAGGGGCCGATCAGCCTCGGCACCGCGACGGTCGAGCAGCTCGACACGATCGACGGCATCGGCCCGGTGACGGCGGCGGACATCGTCGAGTTCCGCGACGAACACGGCGGCCTCGCCTCGGTCGACCAGCTCGACCAGCTCAGCGGCATCGGCCCGGCGACGATGGAGTCGCTGCGGGCCCGGCTGCAGCCGTAGGCGGGGTTGTGCGCTCACCGCGCCCGCCGCTGCCCGTCCTGATCGGCATCGCGCTGCTGGTGGCGGTCGCCCTGGTTCGCAGCGACGCGATCCGCGAGCGCGCCGAGAGTGGGCTGGGGCGGGGGATGCCGCCGCGCGAGGTGGAGCTGGCGCGTGGCTTCGTGCTGGGCGAGGACGAGGGCATCGATGCCCGCACCGAGGAGGACTTCCGCCGTGCCGGGCTCAGTCACCTGCTCGCGGTCTCCGGTCAGAACGTAACCCTGCTGGCGCTCCTGGCGATGCCGTTGCTGGCGGCGCTCGGCATCCCGCTGCGCGAGCGCCTCTTCTGGATTCTCGGGCTGATCGCGATCTACGTGCCGCTCGCCGGCGCCGGGCCATCGATCCAGCGGGCGGGAGTGATGGGCGCGCTGGGGGTGCTCGCGACCCTGGCCGGTCGCCGTGCTTCGCGCCTCTACGTGCTGCTGCTGGCGCTGATCGTCACCCTGGCGATCGACCCCGCTGTCGCCGCCGACATCGGCTGGCAGCTCAGCTTCGCGGCCGTCGCCGGGATCTTCGCCTTGGCGGCGCCGGTGCGGGCGGCGATCGTCGCTCGGATCGGCGATAGAGGTTGGCGGCGGGCGCTGGCCGAGGGGGCCGCGGTGACCGTTGCCGCCACCCTGTCGACGGCGCCGCTGATCGCCTTCCATTTCGAAACGCTCTCGACGACGACCCTCGTCGCCAACATTCTGGTCCTGCCCGCCGTCGCACCGGCGATGTGGCTGGGGATGCTGAGCGCCGCCGCCGCGCAGGTGCCGGGTCTGCCGCTGGAGCCGATCAACTGGTTGGCGGCCCCGCTGCTCGGCTACATCGCCCAAGTTGCCGCGTGGTGCGGCAGACCAGGTTGGGCGGAGCTGCACGTGCGCCTGGATGGCACCGGCCTCCTGCTCTCGTATCTCGCGATCGGCATCGCCGTGGGGGTCGCCCACCTCCTCGGTCGCCGCCGGCGCCTGAGGCGTGCCAAGGGACCTGGCAGTGTGGCCAGTGGAGTCGGGGGCACTGGGCTGGGTCGCCACCGCTCCCGCCGGATCCAGGTCGCCCTCGGCGCGCTCACGCTCCTCGTTCTCGGCGTGGTACTCGCAAAGGGGGGCGACAGCGCCGCTTCCGCCTTCCCGCTGCGGGGCCTGCGCGTCGAGGTTCTCGACGTCGGGCAGGGCGACGCGATTCTGCTGCGGCCGGCCGGTTCTCCGGCTGTCCTGGTCGACGGCGGTCCGCCGGGCGATGACCTCGCCGGCAAGCTCCGGGATGCCGGCGTCGACCGCCTCGGCGCCGTCGTCGTCACCCACGACCAGTCCGATCACGACGGCGGGGTCTGGGAGCTGCTCGGGCGGGTCCCGGTCGCCAGGCTCGTCTACGCCCGCCTTGGTGAGCCGCTGCGCAGCGCCGCCGAGGCCGCGGGCGCGAAGCCGGTGCGGGCCGCCGCAGGCTCGGTCCTTCGCTCCGGCGCTCTGCGCCTGCAGGTCCTCTGGCCGCCGCCCGAGCTGCTGGCCGAACCGCAGCCGGGGGCCGACCCGAACCAGCTCGCGCTCGTCCTTCTGGCTCGTTGGCGTGGCTTCTCGATGCTGCTGACCGCGGATGCCGAGACCGAGGCGGTGCCGCTGGACCCGGGGCCGCTCGACGTGCTCAAGGTCGCCCACCACGGCAGCGACGACGCCGGGCTGGAGGATCTGCTCGATCGCACCCGGCCGGGGCTGGCGCTGATCTCAGTCGGCGCCGACAACCCCTTTGGGCACCCGACCGCCACCACGCTGGCGATACTCGCCCGGCACCGGGTCCCGGTTCTACGGACCGACCGCGATGGGACCGTGACCCTGGACGTGACCCGCGCTGCGATCGCGGTCCACACGGCCGACTGAGAGGACGCCCACGGGTCGCCTAGACTCGGCCGGTGGCCGAGGAGATGCGACCGCTGTACCTGATTGCCGGCACCGACGGGGCGAAAATCGACGCCACGCGCTCGCGGCTGCGCGCCCGGGCCGAACGTGAGGCGGGCTCCGACGCGCTCGAGGTCTTCGAGCCCGGCGAGGGCAAGGGGATGCCCGACCACGAGGCATTGCTGGCATCGATCCCGGCGATGTCGCTGATGGATTCGCGCCGCTACCTGCTCGCCGACGGGGTCGAGCGCTGGCGCGACCGTCAGCTCGAGGCGGTCGCCGCCGCGGTCGCCGAGCTGCCGCCCGACCTGACCCTGGTCCTGATCGCCCGCGCCAAAGCGCCGGCGAAGCTGGCGAAAGCCGTAAAGGCGGCGAAAGGGGAGATCCACGAGTTCGAGGCGCCGAAGGCGCGCGAGATGCCGCGGGTGCTGGTTGCCGAGGCGCAGCGCCTGGGCTTTCGGCTCGACCCCGCCGCCGCCAGATTGCTCGTCGAGCGCATGGGTGCCGGGCCGGTCCGCCTCCAGCAGGAGCTCGAGCGGCTGGCCCTGTGGGCCGGGGAGGGGGGAGAGGTCACGGCCGCCGACCTCGCGGCGATGATCGCCGACACCTCCGAGGCCGCGGTCTGGTCGCTCTCCGACGCGCTGCTCGAAGGCGACGCCGCCGCGGCGCTGCGGATCGGCGAGCGGCTGATCGACCAGGGCGAGAACGTCACCGGGTTGATCTACGGCCTCGCCTCGCGCCTGCGCAGCGCCTGCGCGGTCGCCGCTCAGCTCGAGGAGGGGGTGCCGCCGAAGCAGGTCGAGTCCTCGCTGAAGATGCACCCCTACGCCGCCAAGCAGCTGGTCTCCCGCCTCCGCGACGCCGATCTCGCCGGCCTGCGCCTGGCGACGGAGGCATTGGCGGACCTGGAGCTGTGGTGCCGTGGCGGCGCCGACTACGGCGACGAGCTGGCGCTGACCCTCGCCCTGCGGCGAGCGGCGGGAGCTACGGCCTGACTACTTTGCCGCGGCGGCGGCGATGCGGGAGGCTTTGGCCTTCTTGCGGGCGCCGGTGTTCTTGTGCATCGCGCCCTTCTGCACGGCCTTGTCGATCTTCGAGACGAGATCGCGCTCCTCGCTGGCGATCGCCTCGGCGTCGTCGCCCTCGACCGCACTCTCGAGACGGCGGAAGTGGGTCTTGACCGTGCTGGTGAGCAGCCGGTTCTCAGCGCGCTCGCGCTCGCTGCGTAGGATCCGCTTCTTCTGTGAGGCTATGTTGGCCATGAGTCAAGTGCCTGAGCCGGCGGTGTGCCAGCCCCAGGCGGCCGCCGACTATAGCGACTGACACGTAGATCCAGCTTGGAGACGCCCAAGGCACCCGATACCCCCGAAGCAGACGAGCGGGCGGCGGCAGACGCCGACGCCGCTCTGCGTGAGGCTGAGGCGTTCGATCCCGGCGAGGAACTCGCCGGCGCGCCCGCCCCCGGCCGCCGGGCCGGCCGCATCGCCCGCTCGACTGCTTTCTTCTCAGTCGCCACCGCCGCCTCGCGCGTCGCCGGCCTCGGGCGCGAAGTCGTCGCCGCCGGTTACTACGGCATCAGCGGGCCGATGTCGGCCTTCACGATCGCCTTCCAAGTCCCGAATCTGATCCGCGCCCTCTTCGCCGACGCGGCCCTGCAGCCGGCCTTCGTCCCGGTCTTCACCGAACTGATCGGCAAGAAGCACTACAAGGAGGCCTTCCGCCTCGCCTCGACCCTGCTGCTGCTGGTGACGATGGTGCTGGGCGTAATCACCGCTCTCTTCGTCCTCCTCGCCCCGGTCGTGATGCCGATCTTCGCGCCCGGCTTCGAGGGCGAGATCCTCGACCTCACCGTCACCCTCTCCCAGGTCATGTTCCCGATCCTGATCCTGCTCGGGATCAGCGGCGTCGTCGTCGGCATCCTCAACAGCTACGACCGCTTCGGCGCCTTCGCGATCTCGCCGCTGTTCTGGAACCTGACGATCATCCTCGTGCTGGTCCTGATCGAGCCGCTGTTCGAGGGGCAGGACCGGATCTACGCCTACGCGATCGCGATCCTCGTCGGCACCCTGGTCCAGCTGCTGATCCCGACCTGGGACCTGCGCAACACCCCCTTCGAGTTCAAGCTCAGTTTCGACTGGCGCCACCCGGGAGTGCGGCGGGTGCTGCTGCTGATGCTGCCGGTGACGATCAGCCTCGGGCTGATCAACTTCAACCTGCTGATCAACAGCTTCTTCGCCAGCTTCGTCTCCGAGCAGGCGCCGGCGGCGATCGACAAAGCCTTCCGCATCTACCAGCTGCCGCAGGGCATCTTCTCGGTCGCGATCGCGACGGTCCTGTTCCCGACCCTGGCCCGCTTCGCCAACGCCGGTGAGATCGACAACCTGCGGGCGACGATGGCCAACGGGATGCGGCAGATCCTCTTCGTGCTGCTGCCGGCGGCAGCTGCCATCCTCGCCCTCTCGGATCCGATGATCCGGCTCGTCTACCAGCGCGGCGCTTTCAACCCGGCCGAGACGGCGGTGGTGGCGACGGCGCTGTTCTGGTTCGCCTTTTCGCTCCCAACCAACGGGCTCTACCTGCTGCAGACCCGCACCTTCTTCAGCCTGCAGCGGCCCTGGCAGGCGGTGAGTCTGGCGGCGATCGACCTCGTCGTCTCGGCCGTCGCCGCGCTCTTGCTCTACGAGCCCTACGGCGTTGGCGGCATCGTCGCCGGCACCGGCATCGGCACCACCGCGGCGGTCGTCGCCCAGGCGCTGATCCTGCGCCGCGAGTTCGGCGGTCTCGAGCTCGGCCGGCTGTTCTCGACCGCGGCCCGGATCACGATCGCCTCCGCGGCCCTGGCGGGGGTCGGCTGGATCGTCTGGGACCTGCTCGACCAGGCCCTGGGTCGTGGCCTGACCGGCCAGATCGTCTCGCTTGGCGCCGGCCTTGCGGCCGGGGGAGTCGTCTACCTCGCGGTCGTCAAGCTGCTCCGGGTCGCCGAGCTGGAGCAGATCACCCGCCTGCTGCGCCGCCGTTAGATGCTCGGCCCCGGCCGCTACCTCCTGGGCGTTGCCGAGCTGGCGCTGCTGGTCGGGTTCGCCTGGCTTGGAGCAGCCCGGCTGCGTGCACTCCTGCTGCCTCGACTCTCAGGTCCCCCCGCGCACCTCGCAGCTGCCGTCCTTGTACTCGCGGTTCTGATCCTGACCGCCCAGCTGCTGGGCTCTTTCGCGGCGCTCAATCCGCTGCCGTACCTGGTCGCCGTCGCCTTGGTCGGCCTTGGCTTGCGTTTCGGCATCGGGCTCGCCGGCGCTACTCCCGCGGGTGGCGCGGTGGCGGGGGACCCCCGCGGCGCGGAGCCGCGTCCAGCGGCGAGCACCGTGGGGGTGGCCGCCGCGACAGGACCCGCGGCTGAGGGTCCCCGCGTCGTAACGCTGGTCGCTTTCGCCGTCGCGGCAATCGCGACCGTTCACTTCGCGGTGGGGGTGAAGACGAGGCTGTCGACGGGGATGACCGGGTTCGATTCGACCTGGTACCACGGACCGTTCGCGGCAGGATTTAGCCAGAGCGGAGACACCTGGAATCTGCACTTCATCGCACCGCAGTTCCTTGCCTGGTTCTACCCGGCGAACGGGGAAATCTTCCACTCGGTCGGGATGCTGACCTTTGGGAGGGATCTGCTGTCGCCGCTGCTGAACCTCGGTTGGTTTGTGGGGTGCCTGGTCGCCTGCTGGTGTATCGGTAAGCCCTACCGGGTCGCTCCCTGGTCGCTGCTCCTGGGAGCGGTGGCGCTCAGCGTGCCGGCGCTCGCGGATCAGGCGGGGGAGGCGCGGAACGACATCGTCGGGATCTTCTTCCTATTGGCCGCGGTCGCGATCGCGCTGAATGCGTGGGCGGGGCGGGGGGAGGGAGAGAAGGGTCTGTCGTTGGGGTCGCTGGCCGTGGTCAGCCTCGCGGCGGGACTCGCGGCGGGAACCAAGCTCAACTTTCTCCTGCCCTGCGCGGTCCTCGTTCTGGGCTTGGTCGCGATCGCCCCGCGCGGAGCGCGAATTCGGGCGCTGCTCGTCGCGGGCGGAGCCGCCCTGGTCGGTGGCGGTTACTGGTACCTGCGCAACCTCGCCCACGCCGGCAATCCGCTCCCCTGGGTCCATCACCTGGGTCCGGTCGCGCTGCCCGCGCCGGATCAAGCTCTCGGCGGTCGCGAAGCGCACAGCGTGCTCGGCTACGTGACCGACAGCGCCGTCTGGTCGGACTGGTTCCTGCCCGGCTTGCACAGCGGCCTCTGGATCGTCTGGCCCCTCCTCGGCACGGCGGCACTCGTCGGCCTCATCCTCTGCCTGTCACCGCGAGGACGTGCGGCTGGGGGCGAATGGAGCCCGGTCCTCCCGCTCGCCGGCCTGGTCGGCCTCGCCACCGCCCTCGCCTGGCTGATCGCCCCGACTTCCGCCTCCGGCCCCGAGGGCATGCCCCGAGGCTTCGAGTCCGGCCTCCGCTACCTCGCCCCGGCCCTGGTCCTCGGCCTCGCCCTCCTGCCTACGACGCCACTCCTCCGTGACAAATTCGCCCGCCTCGCGGAAGCGCCTTTGACTTTTGTAACCCAGAGGGCGACAAAGGACAAAGGCGCTGCGGGATCGGGCTTGTCGAAGCGCTGGCGCCTGGCCGTTGTCGGGGTTGCGCTGCTTGTCGTTGCTGCCCTCGGCTACCCGGTGCAGCGTCATTACCTGGCGAGCCGCTATTCGGATCCCACCTTCACGACCCCAGGCCTCAACGCCGCCTTCGCTTGGGCCGACGACATCGCCGACACCCGCATCGCCACCACCAGTACCCGCCAGTACCCGCTCTTCGGCACCGACCTCTCCAACCACGTCCAGTTCATCGGCGACGAAACCCCCCACGGCGGCTTCGTCGCCCCCGCCACCTGCCGCGCCTGGCGGGAACAAATCAACGCCGGCAACTACGACTACGTGATCACGACCTTCGACCGCCTGGAACCCGGCGGGTCTCCATACCCGCCCCAAGCCCGCTGGACCGAAGCCCCCGGAGCAAAACCCATCCTGAGAAAGTCCCCCACGGTCGTTTTCCAGCTGACGGGCAAGCTGGATCCCTCGACGTGTAAGTAACCGGCGCCGCTGCCGGCGGGTGGCACGGGGGGAGGTGCCGAGGACGTACACCTCGCCCGCAGGCGCCTCCCCCCGTGACAGGACCCGCCGGCCCGCAGCGCTCGCCATACTTCCGCACGCCCATGGACCACATCCGCAACTTCTCGATCATCGCCCACATCGACCACGGCAAGTCGACCCTGGCCGACCGCATCCTCGAGGTCACCGGCGCCGTCGATCCGAAGAAAATGCAGGCGCAGATGCTCGATTCGATGGACCTCGAGCGCGAGCGTGGGATCACGATCAAGGCGCAGGCGGTGCGGGTCGAGTACACGGCCGAGAGCGGCGAGACATTCCACCTGCACCTGATCGACACCCCCGGCCACGTCGACTTCTCCTACGAGGTCTCGCGCAGCCTCGCCGCCTGTGAGGGCGCGCTGCTGGTCGTCGACGCCGCCCAGGGGGTCGAGGCGCAGACCGTCGCCAACACCTACCTGGCGATCGACGCCGGGCTGGAGCTGATCCCGGTGATCAACAAGGTCGACCTGCCGGGCGCCGAGCCGGAGCGGGTCGCCGCCGAAATCGCCGACCTCACCGGGGGCGACGCCGAGGAAGCGCTCTGGATCTCGGCCAAGACCGGGGTTGGCGTGCCGGAGGTGCTGGAGGCGATCGTCGAGCGCATCCCCGCGCCGAGGGGAGCACCGGAGGCGCCAACCCGGGCGCTGATCTTCGACTCCGAGTTCGACCAGTACCGCGGCGTCATCGCCTACGTGCGGATGGTCGACGGCTCCTTCCGCAAGCACGAGCGGATCCTGGCGATGCAGAACGGGACCGAGGCCGAAATCGACGACATCGGCTTCTTCCGGCCGGCGATGACCGCGGTGGAGGGGATGGAGGCCGGCGACGTCGGCTACCTGATCACCGGCATCAAGGACGTGACCAAGCTGCGGGTGGGCGACACCCTGACCGCCCAGGCCGGTCCCGCGTCGGAGCCGCTCGAGGGCTATCGCGAGGTCCGGCCGATGGTCTTCTGCGGCGTCTTCCCGATCGACACCGACCGCTACGAAGATCTCCGCGACGCGCTCGAGAAGCTGGCTCTCAACGACGCCGCCCTGTCCTGGGAGCCGGAGACCTCGGAGGCGCTCGGGTTCGGCTTCCGCTGCGGCTTCCTCGGCCTCCTGCATATGGAGATCGTGCGCGAGCGGCTGGAACGCGAGTACGGCCTCGACCTGCTGTCGACGACCCCGAACGTGCGCTACGAGGTGCACCTGACCAACGGGACCTCGAAGGAAGTCCGCAGTCCGACCGACCTCCCGGATCCCGGCACGATCGAGTCGGTCGAAGAGCCCTACATCCGCGCCACGATCATCTGCCCCTCCGAGCAGGTCGGCGCGGTGATGGAGCTCTGCCAGGGGCGCCGCGGCACCCACGTCGACATGCACTACCTGAGCCCGGTGCGGGTGCAGATCCGTTACGACATGCCGCTGGCGGAGATCGTTCTCGACTTCTTCGACCTGCTCAAGTCCTCGACCCGCGGCTACGCCTCGCTCGACTACGAGCCGATCGGCAACCGCGCCTCGGACCTGGTCAAGGTCGACATCCTGCTGGCCGGCGACAAGGTCGACGCGCTCTCGATCATCGTCCACCGCGACTTCTCCTACGACCAGGGCAAGCGGCTGGTCGAGCGGCTGCGCAAGACGATCCCGCGCCAGCTCTTCGACGTTCCCGTGCAGGCGGCGATCGGCTCCAACATCCTCGCCCGCGAGACCGTCAAGGCATTGCGCAAGGACGTCACCGCGAAGCTCTACGGCGGCGACGTCACCCGCAAGAACAAGCTGCTGAAGAAGCAGAAAGCGGGCAAGAAGCGGATGAAGGCGGTCGGCCGGGTGGAAGTGCCCCAGGAGGCCTTCCTGGCGGTCCTCGAGATCGACGAGTAGCCGCGGGTGCCAGGGGTCGGGCACTCCCTTCACTTAACTTTCGCTGCGCGAAAGTGCAAGACGTCCCGGGAGCGCCCGACCCCTGGCTATGCAGCCAGTTAGAGTGCCCCGCCATGACTCTCAAGACCGATGCAGTAGGCAAGGAGTGGCCGGCGACGACCTACCAGGTCGGCCGGGAGAAGATCAAGGAGTACGCGACCGCGCTGGGGCTCGACAACCCCGTGCACTTCGACGTCGAGGCGGCCCGCGCGGCCGGTTTCCGCGACGTCGTCGCGCCGCCCATGTTCGCCGTCGTCTACAGCGGTCCGGCCCTCGGCCCGGTCCTTTTCGATCCCGACGTGGAGATGAACTTCGCGGCGATGGTCCACGGTGCGCAGGTGTTCGAGTGGGGCGAGCCGGTCTGTTCCGGCGACGAGATCTCGACCGCCTCGAAGTGCCTCTCGATCGAGGAGAAAGACGGCAAGGGCTTCTACGTCTTCGAGACCGTCTCCACCAACCAGGACGGCACCGAGGTCGTGCGCGGCACCTGGACCAACATCGTCAGGGGGGTTTGACGTGGCTGACTTGAACGTGGGCGACCAAGTCGCCGAGCTGCGGGTAACGCCGGACAAGTACCTGCCGCACCGTTACGCGGGCGCCTCCGGGGACTTCAACCCGATCCACATCGACGACGAGTTCGCGAAAATGGTCGGCCTGCCCCGCAACATCCTCCATGGCCTCTACTCGATGGGGCTCGTGGCCAAGGCCAACGCCGCCGTCGCCGATGGCGACCCGCGGGCGCTGAAGCGCCTCTCGGTCCAGTTCCGCGGCATGGGCATGCCCGAGCAGGAGATCGTCGTCACCGGCACGGTCAAGTCGGCTGACGGCGACACGGTCGTCATCGACACGGTTGCCACTCAGGGCGAGAGTCAGATCATCAAGAATGCCGAGGCGGAGATTCGGGTTTAGCGAGCGAGGAGAGGGCGGGCAACCTGCTCGGCTCACCCGCTCACAGGATGCCCGCCCTCTCCTACCGTCGCTGGACCGGCTTCAGCTGCGTTTCTTGAGTTGCCTTTGCTCGATCTCCGGGTCGGGGGCCGCGGTTCCTAAGATGTGTCGATGCTTTCCGAGCGGCAAGAGCTGATTCTGCAGTTGGTGGTCGACGCGTATCTGGCGTCGGCGCGGCCTGTGCCTTCGAAGGAGCTCGCCGACAACCCTGAGGTTGCCTGGGGGCCGTCGACGATCCGGGCGGAGCTGGCGGCGCTCGAGGCCGAGGGGTATCTGACCCACCCCCATACTTCGGCCGGGCGGGTCCCGACCGACTCCGGCTACCGCTGTTACGTCGACCTGCTGATGGCCGCTGGGACGCCCGCCGAGGCGGCTGTCGAGCTGGAGCTGTCGCGGTTGCGGCGCGAGGTTGACGTGGCGATGCGGGAGACGACGGCGGCGCTGGCCCAGGTAACGGACTTGGTCGCGATGGCGACGGCGCCCCGCCCCAACCTGACGGCGACGATCCACCGGGTGGAGGTCCTGCTGCTGCAGCCACACAAGGTGGTCGTGATCGCGATCGCCTCGACCGGCGACGTCGCCAGGCGGGTCTTCGAGTTCGGCGCCTCGGTCGACCCCGGTCTGGTCGCATGGGCGTCCAGCTACCTGAACGAGTCCCTGGCCGGGTTGGGTGTGGGCTCGCGGATGATCGCCGGCCGCCTCGCCGATCCCGAGCTGGATCGGGTCGAGGCCGAGTTCGTCGCGATCCTTGCCGCCGCCTTCACCGAGCTCGAGGGGGAGGCGGGGGCGCTCTACATGGACGGTGCCTCGCGCCTGCTCTCGGAGGAGCACCTGGCCGACCTGCCGCGCGCGGATGAGCTGATGACGGCGCTGGAGCGCCGGGCCGGTGTGCTGCAGATGCTGCGCTCCACGCTCGACGAGCGCTCGGTCTTCCTCTGGATCGGCGAGGAGAACCCGCAGCCGGAGCTGCGCTCGGTCAGCGTGATCGGCGCCAACTACGGCCTCGGTCATCGCAACCTCGGCTCGGTCGGGGTGGTCGGCCCGCTGCGGATGGATTACGCGACGGCGATCGCCTCGGTGCGTGGCGCTGCCCGCGAGCTTTCTCGTTACTTCGAGACCGTGTACGACGGCTAGCCGGCGATGCCGCGCGACTACTACGAGGTCCTCGGCGTCGGCCGCGACGCCGGCGAGACCGAGATCAAGAAGGCCTTCCGCCAGCTCGCCCGCGAACTCCACCCCGACGTCAACGACCACGACCCCGAGGCGGAGGAGAAGTTCAAGGCCGCGGCCGAGGCCTACGAGGTGCTCTCCGACGCCGAGCGCCGCCGCACCTACGACGCCTACGGCCACGAGGGCCTGCGCTCCGGCGGCTTCGACCCTCGCAGCGCCTCCTCCTTTGGCTCGATCGACGACATCCTCCAGGCCTTCTTCGGCGGCGGCGGCGACGCCTTCGGCTTCAGTGGCGGCAACGGGCGTGCCGCCGGCGCCGATGTCCTGATCGAGGTCGAGCTCGACCTCGACGAGGTCGCGAACGGGGTGCGGCGGGAGATTTCCTTCGACGCCGTCGTCGCCTGCGAGCACTGCCACGGCAACGGCGCCGAGCCCGGCACGCCGATCACGACCTGCGAGCGCTGCGGCGGCGCCGGGCAGTTGCGCCAGGTCAGCCGCACCCCCTTCGGTCAGATGGTCCGCGGCGTCGCCTGCGACGCCTGTGCCGGCGCCGGCAAGATTCCGCAGACGCCCTGCGGCGAGTGCGCCGGCAGCGGCCGCATCCGCGGCGAGAAGGCGCAGGCGGTGGAGATCCCCGCCGGAATCGAGAGCGGCCAGCGGCTGCGGGTGGCCGGCGGCGGCCACGCCGGCGACGCCGGAGCGCCCCCGGGCGACCTCTACGTCGAGGTCGAGGTCACGGCCGACGAGCGCTTCGAGCGCGACGGCACCGACCTCGTCAGCGTCGTCTCGATCCCGGCCACCGAGGCGATGCTGGGCACCGCGGTCACCGTGCCGACGCTGGAGGGCGAGCGTGAGATCGAGGTCGCGGCGGGGACTCAGCCCGGCCACGAAGAGGTCCTGCGCGGCGCCGGGCTGCCGCGGCTCGGCAGCCGCCGCCGTGGAAACCAGCGGGTGTTGTTCGAGGTCGTCATCCCCACCAACCTCGGCGAGGAGCAGCGCGAGACGGTCGAGCGCCTCGACGACTCGCTGGGACCGGACAACCTCGGGCCGCGCCATGGCGAGGGACTCTTCGGCCGCGTCCGCCGCGCCTTCGGGTGATCCGGCTCGCGGTCCGCTGTCCGCCCGAGCAGGCGGACCTGGTCCTCGCCGAGCTGGCCGTGCTGGCGCCGAACGGGGTCGAGGAGGAGCGCGGCCCGGGCTACGTCGAGTACGCGATCTACGGCGGCGAGGGCGAGCTGCCGGAGCTGGGCGACCTCGATGCCGCGGTCGGAGAGGGTCTGATCACGGTCAGCAGCACGACGATCCCCGACGACTGGGCCGACCGCTGGCGCGACTTCCACAAGCCATTGTTGGTCGGCGAGCGCCTCTGGCTGCGCCCCTCCTGGGAGCCGCCACGCGAGGGCGCGATCGACGTCGTCGTCGACCCCGGCCAGGCCTTCGGCACCGGCGCCCACCCGACCACCCGCCTCTGCCTGGAGTTCCTGCTGGAGCTGGCAGCGACCGGCGAGGCATCGGGCCCATTGACCGACCTCGGCACCGGCTCCGGCGTCCTCGCGATCGCCGCCGCCAAGCTCGGCTGGGATCCGGTTTCCGCTTATGACCACGAGCCGCCGGCGCTTGAAGCCTCAGCTGCAAATGCGGTGGTGAACGGAGTCGACCTCGCTCTTGAGCGGACGAACCTTCGCGAAAGCCTCCCGCCCCTCGCCCCAACCGTCGTGGCGAATATGACCGCGCCGATCCTCAAAGCGGTAGCCGCGCAGCTCGAAGGGCCGGGCGGGCGCCGGGGGATGACCCGGCGGAGCAACAGCGGGGAGGCTCCGGCGGGTCATCCCCCGGCGCCCGGCACGCTCGTCTGCTCTGGTCTGCTCCCCGGTGAGCTGGACGAGGTCGTGGGTGCGTTCGCGGGGAGCGGGTTCGTGGAGGTAGAGCGGCGCCGCGACGGGGATTGGGCCGCATTACTGCTGCGTCAGGGCTGAGGGGTAGGGTTCCGACGATGCTTCTTGGCTCGATAGTCGATCCCGGCTACAAGATTGCGCTGTTCCTGCACATCTTGGCCGTGGTGCTGGCGTTTGGACCGACGTTTGGTTACGCGCTCTTCTTCTCGGTGGCACCGCAGTATCCGCGGGCGACCCCGGGGATCCTCGCCGGGGTCCAGAAATGCGACCGGTTCCTGGTCAACCCCGGCATGGTCGTGCTGCTGCTGGCCGGTATCGGGCTGCTCACCGCGAGCGACGGGGCCTGGGATACGAGCGACGTGTTCGTCGCTGTCGGCTTCGTCGCGATCTTCGTGCTCTTCGGGCTTCAGCACGGGTTCTTCCAGCCGCAGGTTCGGAAGGCGAAGGAGATCGCGGAGCGGGATCTGAAGGCGGGGGACACGCTCAGCCCTGAGTTCGAAGCGATCGGGCAGAGGATCGGGCAGGTCGGGGGGATCGCGGGCCTGATCGTCGTCGTCACGATCTTCTTCATGACGTACAAACCGTTCCTGTAACGGCGCGCTCGCGAGTGGACACGCTCGATGGTTCGCTGCCGGTGGCGATGTTCGACTCCGGCGTCGGCGGGCTCACCGTCCTGCACGAGTGCCTGGTCTCGCTGCCGGAGGAGGATTTCGTCTACCTCGGCGACACGGCGATGTTCCCCTATGGCAGCCGCGATCCCGAGCGGCTGCGCGAACGGATCGTCAGCATCGCCGAGCTGCTGCTCGGGCGCGGCGCCAAGCTGCTGGTGATCGCCTGCAACACCGCGACCGCGATCGGCGAGGACGTCGCGCGCGAGGTCGGCGCCCGCAGCGGGGTGGAGGTGGTGCCGGTGGTCGAGCCGCAGGCCGAGATCGCCGCCGCCATCACCGACAGCGGCAGGGTCGGGGTGCTGGCGACGCCGAACACGGTCGCCAGCGGCGCCTATCGCCGCGCCCTCGAAGCCGAGGGGCGGCCGCTGGAGGTGACCGAAGTAGAGGCGCCGATGCTGGCCCCGTTCATCCAGGATGGCTCGCCCTTCGACGAGCAGGTGATGGCGATGGCTCGCGAGTACTGCGCGCCGTTGAAGCAGGCGGGGGTCGACACCCTGATCCTCGGCTGCACCCACTATCCGCTGGTGGCGCCGATGCTGCAGCGCATCCTCGGTCGCGACATCCGCCTGGTCAGTGGCGGCCACGCCGTCGCCGCCGCCGTCCAGCGCACGCTCGAGCGCGCCGGCATCGCCCGTGCCCGCGACGGCGAGGGCGACTATCGCTTCCTCTGCACCGGCGATACCGATTCCTTCCGTGACCTCGGCACCCGCTTCCTGCAGATGCCCCTCGGCGAGGTCGAGCGCGTCGAGATCGCCGCCGGTCGCTAAGTCGCGAAAGAAACAGCTCGAAGTTGACCGGATCCGGGTGTCATCTGTGCGGCGCGCTCCGTCAGTCTCTGCGTGTGCCCGTTTCAGCCATCAGAGATACTGGATATACTCTCCCCGTGGCAAAGGTCCTGATCTCACTTCCCGACCTGCTTTTGGAGCGCGTCGACGCGCACGCGAGCGCCGGTGGAGAGAGCCGCAGTGGCTTCTTGCGGCGATTGGCGGAACGGGAGTTGGACGCGGATCAGGAACGCCGCAATCAAGAAGTGATCCAGTTGCTCGATTCGCTCGACATCGACCTCGGTGGCAAGAGCGCCGCACAGGTCATTCGCGAAGATCGGGAATCGCATTGACCCTGCTGCTCGACGCCGGGGTCTGGGTCGCGAGTGGGACCGCCGACGATGAGTACCACTCTGAGGCGGTCGCGCTGGTGCGCGAGCGCCAAGATGATCTGGCCGCTATCGATCTCACCCTCTACGAGGTGGCGAACGCGCTCGGGGTCAAGCACGGCCAGGCGCGAAACGCCGAAAGGCTCTCCAGACTGATCGTCAACTGCTGCGATGGCAGTCGACTGGAGAGGGTCGACCCCGAGCTGATTGGGATCGCGGTCGACATCGCGGAGCAACATCGGATCAGCGCCTACGATGCGACCTATGTCGCTGTCTCCAGGCGCCGGGGCTGGCGGTTGGTCAGCACCGACATTCGCGATCTCGTTTCCAAGGGTCTCGCCGTTACCCCTGACGCCGCCGATTACCCTTAAGTCGATGAGCATTCTCGAACAGGTGCAGAGCGACGTGCGCACGGCGATGAAAGCCCGCGACCGCGAGCGGGCTTCCGCCCTGCGGATGGTCGTCGACGTGCTCCAGCAGGACGCCAAGCTCGGCAAGGGCGACGAGGTCGCGGTGCTCCAGCGCGAGCGCAAGAAGCGGATCGAGGCGGCCGAGGCGTACGAGGGCGCCGGGCGCACGGACCAGGCCGCCGCCGAGCGCTTCGAGGCGGAGCTGATCGAGGGCTACCTGCCGGCGCAGCTCTCCGACGAGGAGCTGGCCGAGCTGGTCGAGGCCGCGGTCGCCGAGACCGGCGCCGGCGGCATGAAGCAGATGGGCCAGGTCATGGGTGTGCTGAAGGACCAGGTGGGCGGTCGCGCCGACGGCAAGCGGGTCAGCACCGCGGTGCGGGCGAAGCTGGGTGCCTGAGCGTTGGCGCGTAGACAGCTGACCCTCGACAACAGCGTCGCCGCCGAGCTGGCCGGCTCCGAGGACACGGTCCTGCGCGAGCTGCGCGGCCGGCTGGGAGCCGACCTGCACCTGCGCGGCAACGTGCTGACGCTGGAGGGCGACGATGCCGACGTCGCCGCCGCCGCCGAGGTCGTGGACGAGATGGTCGACTTGATCGAGAACGGCCACGACGTCGCCCCGGGCACGATCCAGGCGGTCACCGGTGCGCTCGAGGCCGACGAGAGCCCGGCCGAGATCCTCGACGACGTCGTCTGGCGCCACCGCAACACCAAAGTGGCGCCGAAGACGCTGAACCAGAAACGCTACGTCGACTCGATTCGCCGCCACACGATCACCTTCGGGATCGGTCCTGCCGGCACCGGCAAGACCTTCCTCGCGGTCGCGATGGCCGCCGCGGCGCTGACCGAACGCAAGGTGCAGCGGATCATCCTCACTCGCCCCGCGGTCGAGGCCGGCGAGCGGCTCGGCTTCCTCCCGGGCGATATCCAGGCCAAGGTCGACCCCTACCTGCGCCCGCTCTTCGACGCCCTCTACGACATGATCGATCCCGATCGCGTCAACGGCTATTTCGAGCGCGACGTGATCGAGGTGGCGCCGCTGGCCTTCATGCGCGGCCGCACCCTCAACGACTCCTTCGTCATCCTCGACGAGGCCCAGAACACCAGCCCCGAGCAGATGAAGATGTTCTTGACCCGGCTCGGCTTCAACTCGCGCATGGTCGTCACCGGCGACGTCACTCAAATCGATCTGCCGAGCGACCAGCGCTCCGGCCTGATCGTCGTCCGCGACATCCTCGACCGGGTCCAGGACATCTCCTTCGTCGAGTTCGGCGGCGAGGACGTGGTCCGCCACAAGCTGGTCCAGCGCATCGTCGCCGCCTACGACGCGCACGGCAACAGCGAGGGCGCGGCGCGGGCCGAACACGGGCCGACCCCGGGCTCTTGAGCGCCGACCTCGCCGACGTTCCCCCCGACCTGCGCGCCGCGGTCGCGGCCGCCCTGGAGGCGAGCGGTGTCGACGACGGCCATGTCGCGGTCGAGCTGGTCGACTCCGAGCGCATCCGCGAGCTCAACCGCGAGCACCGCGGTGTGGACGCGCCGACCGACGTCCTCGCCTTCCCGCTCGACGGCACCGAGCCGACGGCAGGGCCGCGCGAGCTCGGCGACGTCGTCATCTGCCCCGAGCACTGCTCCGACCTGACCGAGGCGGCGGTCCACGGCGTCCTCCACCTCTGCGGCCACGACCACGAGGTCGACGCGGGGGAGATGCTCGCATTGCAGGCCCGCGTCCTGGCGGGCCTGGCGTGAGCAGCTCCGGCTTCATCGGGCTGGCCGGGCGTCCCAACGCCGGCAAGTCGACCCTGGTCAACGCGATCGTCGGCTCCCACGTCGCGATCGCCTCGGTGCGGCCGCAGACGACCCGCCGCGCGATCCGCGGCGTCGCCACCGACCTCGAGGCGGAGCGCCAGCTGATCCTCGTCGACCTGCCCGGCGTGCAGCGCCCGCGCGACATCCTCACCGAGCGCATGCAGGAGCGGGTCAAGCGCGAGCTGGCCGAGTCCGACGTGGCCCTGGTCGTCGTCAACGGCGAGGAGGGGGTCGGCGCCGGCGACCGCTTCATCGTCCGCTCCCTGCTCGGCGCCGGGGCGAGCCTGCCGGTGATCTGCGCCGTCAACAAGGCCGACCGGCTGGGGCCGAACGAGATCGTTCCCGTCCTTGCCGCCGCCGCCGAGCTGCCGGGGGTCGACGAGGTCTTCCCGATCAGCGCCCGCACCGGCGAGGGCCTCGACGTCCTCGTCGCGCGGCTTGGCGAGCTGATGCCCGAGGGCCCCTATCTGTACCCGCCGGAGGACAGCAGCGACCAGTCGAGTGAGCTGCTGCTGGCCGAGCTGATCCGCGAGCAGGTGCTGAACCGGACCCGGCAGGAGATTCCGCACTCGGTCGAGGTCGCGGTCAAGGAGGTGGCGCCGCGCGAGGACGGCCTAGTCGTCGTGCGGGCCGAGATCTGGGCCGAGACCGAGTCGCAGAAGGGCATCCTGATCGGCAAGGGCGGGACCAAGATCGGCGAGATCGGGACCGCCGCCCGGCGCTCGCTGGAAGCCGAGCTCGAGGCGCAGGTCCATCTCGACCTCAGTGTCCGCGTGCGGCGCAACTGGCGGCGGGACGAGGACTTGCTGGACCGGCTCGGGATCGAGTGACCCGCCGGCCGGCCACTACGATTGGGCCGATGTTCGGGGAAATCGAATTCGACCAAAGGGGATTGGCCCCCTGTGTGGTCCAGGACTGGACCACCGGCGAGGTCCTGATGCTGGCCTATGTCAGCGCCGAGTCGCTGGAAATGACGCTGGAGACGGGCGACCTGCACTTCCACAGCCGCTCCCGCGACGAGCTCTGGAAAAAAGGGGAAACCTCGGGCAACTTCATGCACCTGCGGCAGCTGCGCTACGACTGCGACGGCGACTCCCTGGTGGCGATGGTCGACCCCGCCGGTCCCGCCTGCCACACCGGCCAGCGCAGCTGCTTCTACCGCGAGGTACTGGGCTCGGCCTCCAGCCGCAAGGACGCGCCGCCGGCTCCGGGCGAGCCGTTCCCGGTCACCTACGAAGCGCTGTCGGCGCTGGAGCGGACCCTGCGCAGCCGCGCGGTCGAGCGCCCGGACGGCAGCTACACGGTGAAGCTGCTCGACGACCGCGAGCTGATCGGCGAGAAGGTCGAGGAGGAGGCCGAGGAGGTGATCCGCGCCGCGCGCGAGGAGTCGAACGAGCGCGTCGCCGAAGAGGCGGCGGACCTGCTCTACCACCTCAGCGTCCTGCTGGTCTCACGCGGGGTCTCCCAGTCCGCGGTGATGGAAGTGCTGAATGCCCGTAGCGGCTGACTCCGAGCTGCAGCTGGAGCCGAGCCTCGAGCGGGCGCGGGAGCTGGCGCGGGAAGGCAGCGTGGTGCCGGTGCGCGCCCGCTTCGTCGACGACTGCGAGACGCCGGTCTCCGCCTTCCTCAAGCTGCGCGCGGGCGAGCCCGAGGGTGCCCCCGCCTTCCTGCTCGAGTCCGCCGAGCAGGGCCAGGTCGGCCGCTACTCCTTCGTCGGCCTGCGCCCACGCTCGGTGCTGCGCTGGAGCGACGGCACCCTCTCGGAGTGGAGCGGGGAGGAGGCCGCCACCGGCGCCGCCCCGAGCCGCACGGAGCCGGCGCCCGACCCGTACGCGGCCGTCGCCGCCCGCCTGGCCGAGTTCCAGCCGGCCCCGATCGATGACCTGCCGCCCTTCGTCGGCGGCGCCGTCGGCTTCTTCGGCTACGACCTCGTGCGCACGGTCGAGCCGCTGGGCGAGCCAAACCCCGACCCGCTCGGTCTCCCCGACATGGCCTTGATGATCACCGACGCGATGGTCGTCTTCGACCACCTGCGGCACGAGCTGACGATCCTCGCCTGCGTCTTCGCCGACTCCGATGAGGAGGTCGACGGCGCCTACGAGCGCGCCGCCGCGACAATCGCCGAGATGCGCGAGCGCCTGCGCGGCGCCGTTCCGGTCCCCGCCGCCGCCACGGTCTCGGAGCCGCCGCAGTTCGTCTCCAACATGGAGCGCGAGGAGTTCGAAGCGGCGGTCGAACGGATCGTCGAGTACGTCCACGCCGGCGATGCCTTCCAGGTCGTCCCCTCCCAGCGCTTCTCGGCGCCGGCGCCGGTCGAGGCCTTCTCGGTCTACCGCGGCCTGCGCACCGTCAACCCCTCGCCCTACATGTACTACCTCGAGTTCGGCGACTTCCAGATCGCCGGCGCCTCGCCGGAGCCGCTGGTCAAGGTCAGCGGCAACCGGGTCGAAGCCCGGCCGATCGCCGGCACCTCTCCGCGCGGCCGCAGCGAGGACGAGGATCGCCGCTTCGCCGAGCGCTTGATCAACGACCCCAAGGAGCGGGCCGAGCACGTGATGCTGGTCGACCTCGGCCGCAACGACCTCGGCCGCGTCTGCGAGTACGGCTCGGTCGCGGTCGACGAGCTGATGGTTGTCGAGACCTACTCCCACGTCCTCCACATAGTCAGTCAGGTCTCCGGCACCCTGCGCGAGGGCGTCAGCGCGATGGACGTGCTGCGCTCGGCGCTGCCCGCCGGCACCCTCTCCGGGGCGCCGAAGGTGAGGGCGATGCAGATCATCGACGAGCTCGAGCAGGTCAAGCGCTGTTCCTACGGCGGCGCCGTCGGCTACCTCGCCTGGGACGGCGACCTCGACACCGCGATCCACATCCGCACCGTCGTCGTCAAGGACGGGCAGCTGCACGTGCAGGCCGGCGGCGGCACCGTCGCCGACGCCAAGCCCGCCTACGAGTACAACGAGTCGGTGAACAAGGCGAAGGCGGTCTTCCGCGCCGTCGAGGTCGCCTGCGAACAGCCGGATTGGGCGTGAACGCGGTGCGCGTGCTCGTGATCGACAACTACGACTCCTTCACCTACAACCTGGTCCAGTACCTGGGCGAGCTGGGGTCGGAGATCGAGGTCGTGCGCAACGACAAGGCCGAGGTCGGCGAGCTGCTGGAGCGCGGGCCCGACCGGCTGGTCGTCTCGCCGGGCCCGTGCACTCCCGCCGAGGCGGGAATCTCGGGCGCGGCGATCCGCGCCTTCGCCGAGGCGGGGACGCCGGTGCTGGGTGTCTGCCTGGGTCACCAGGCGATGGTCGAGGTCTTCGGCGGCCGCGTCGTCCAGGGCGAGCCCGTTCACGGCAAGGACGGAGAGGTCGAGCACGACGGCAAGGCCGTCTACGCCGGCCTGCCGAGCCCGCTGGTCGCCGGCCGCTACCACTCGCTCGTCGCCGACCCGGACCTGCCCGACGAGCTCGAGCTGACCGCCTCGCTGGGCGACGTCGTGATGGGCGCGCGCCACCGCGAGCTGCCGGCCGAGGGCGTTCAGTTCCACCCCGAGTCGGTGCTGACCCCGCAGGGGAAGTCGCTGCTCGCCAACTTCCTCGGGGAGCGGTAGAGCTTTGGTGCGGATAGCGCTACAAACCTCTACCGCAACGTCGGTCTGATGCCCAACGACGTTGTCAGCCGAGCGATCGACGCGGTCTGCGCCGGCGACCACCTCACCGCCGACCATGCCGCGGCGGTGCTGAGCGAGATCATGGAGGGGCGCGCCGACCCGGTCCAGACCGGCGCCTTCCTGATCGCGCTGCGGGCCAAGGGCGAGACGGTGCCGGAGCTGGTCGGGCTGGCGCGGACGATGCGGGCGCTGGCGACGCCGGTCTCCAGCTCCCGCCCCGACCTCGTCGACACCGCCGGCACCGGCGGCGGCCCCACCACCTTCAACGTCTCGACCGCGGCCGCGCTGGTCGCCGCCGGGGCCGGCTGCGCGGTGGCCAAGCACGGCAACCGCTCCGCCACCACCAACTGCGGCTCGGCCGATCTGCTGGAAACGCTCGGGGTCGATATCGAGCTCGAGGCCGATCAGGTCGGCCGCTGCATCGACGAGATCGGGTTTGGGTTCATGTTCGCCCCCCGCTTCCACGCCGCGATGGCACACGTAATTCCCGCCCGCAAAGCGCTCGGCGTGCGCACGATCTTCAACTTCCTCGGCCCGCTGACCAACCCGGCGGGGGCCAACCGGCAGCTCCTCGGCGTCGCCGATCGCCACTACCAGGAGACGATTGCCGAGGCGCTGGTCGGGCTCGGCAGCGTCCGCGCCCTCGTGGTCGCCGCCGAGGACGGCCTCGACGAGATCTCGCTGGCGGCCCGCACGCGGGTGATCGAGGTGGCCGACGGCGGCACCTCCGAGTGGTTCGTCGAGCCGGGCCAGTTCGGCCTCGCCCCGGCTTCTCTGGAAAGCGTCGCCGGCGGCACTCCGGAGCAGAACGCGGCGGCCGTGCGCGGGGTCCTGGCCGGCGAGCCGGGCCCGCACCGTGACCTCACCCTGCTCAACGCGGCGGCCGCGATCTACGTCGGCGGGCTCGCCGCCGACCTCGACGAAGGGGTCGCCAAGGCTGCCGAGGCGATCGACTCGGGCGCGGCAGGAAACGTGCTGGAGCGTCTGGTCGCCGCGACCGGCGGCGGCGCCGTCTAGGCTTTGTCCGGCTAGTGGGCATGATCGAGCAGCTCATCGCCGGGGCCAGGCAGGGAGTCGACGCGCGTCGGCGCGAACTACCGCAGGCCGATCTCGAATCGCGGCTTTCCGGCCGCGGCGAGGACCGACCCTTCAACGAGGCGCTGGTGCGCCCGGGCCTGTCGCTGATCGCCGAGTTCAAGCGCCGTTCGCCCAGTGCCGGGGAGATCTCCTCCGACGCCGTGGTGCCGGAGCAGGTCGGCGCCTACGAGCGCGGTGGCGCCGCCGCGCTCTCGGTGCTCACCGACGAGCCCCATTTCGGCGGCTCGCTCGAGGATCTGCGGGCCGCACGGGCTGCCTGCAGCCTGCCGATCATCCGCAAGGACTTCATCGTCGACCCCTACCAGCTCTACGAGGCCGCGGTAAACGGCGCCGACGCCGTGTTGCTGATCGTCCGCGCGCTCGACGACGAGCAGCTGCGCTCCCTCTATGAGGAGGCGCGGGCGCTCGACCTCGACTGTCTCGTCGAGGTCCATGACGGCGAGGAGCTGGAGCGGGCCCTGGCGGCCGACGCCGAGGTGATCGGGATCAACAACCGCAACCTCGACCAGGGCACGATCGACCTGGCGACCACCTTCGAGCTGATGCCGGACGTCCCGGCCGGCAAGACCGTGGTCGCCGAGAGCGGCATCTCCGGTCGCGCCGAGCTGGAGGAGCTGGACCGGGTCGGCGTCGACGCGGTCCTGATCGGCGGCGCTTTGATGGCCGCCGAGGACCCCGAGGCGAAGACGCGAGAGCTGACCGGTGCCGACGACGGCACCCGCGAGCACCTCTACTGAGCGCTCGCCGCCGGCCGGGCCGGCGAATTTAGAAAACCTTTCGAGAGCATTTAGGGACGGCTCACGGCGTGGCGGCACCATCGTCGTCGTGACCAAGGTGAAGCGACTCCTACGCACCCCATTCGGTTCGGCGCTGCTTGGCGGCGCCATCGTCGCCGTCTTCGGCTGGATCGCAATCGCGGCCGGTTGGATCCAGTCCGAAGGCGGTTCGACGACCACCGTGGCAGCGCCCCTGGCGGCGCCGGTCGTCGACCGCTCGGGTGACGAAGGCGGCAACGTCGTCAACCAGATCTACAAGAACGACGGCGACGGGGTCGCCTTCATCGAATCCGAGATTCCGGCCCAGGAAAGCCAGAGCTTCTCGCCCTTCGGCGAACCCGAACAGGAAGGCGGCGGCACCGCAACCGGCTCCGGCTTCGTGATCGACACCGAGGGCCACCTGCTGACCAACAACCACGTGGTCGAAGGCGCCGACCGGATCCAGGTCAAACTCGGCGATTCCGACACGACCTATACGGCCGAAGTCGTCGGGACCGACCCGGCCACCGACCTGGCGCTGCTCGACGTCGAAGCGCCGGCGAGCCAGCTGCACCCGCTTGCGCTCGGCAAGTCCGCGGAGATGGAAGTCGGCGACCCGGTGGTCGCGATCGGCAACCCCTTCGGGCTCGACCGCACGGTTACCAGCGGCATCGTCTCGGCGCTGCAGCGCCAGATCGAAGCCCCGGACGGCTTCTCGATCACCAACGTGATTCAGACCGACGCGGCGATCAACCCCGGCAACTCCGGCGGCCCGCTGATCAACGCCGCCGGCGAAGTGATCGGGATCAACTCGCAGATCGCCACCGGCGGCAGCGGCGGCGGCAACGTCGGCATCGGCTTCGCGATCCCGATCGACACGGTCCGGGCCGAGATTCACCAGCTCGAAACCAAGGGCGAAGTCGACCACGCCTTCCTCGGCATCAGCGGCGGCACGATCACTCCCGACCTGGCCAAGGCGATCAACCTCCCGGTCAAGGAAGGGGTGATCGTCCAGTCCGTCGTCAAGGGCGGGCCCGCCGACAAGGCCGGGATCGAAGGTGGCAACACCGCGGCCACGATCGACGGCGCCGAAGTCAGCCTCGGCGGCGACATCATCACCGAGGTCGAGGGCAAGAAGGTGACGAGCATGGACGAAATCGTCGAACTCATCAACGAGATGAAGGCCGGCGAAGAGCTCGAGCTGACGATCCTGCGCGACGGCGGTACGAAGACCGCGACTGTCACCCTCGGGGATCGGCCGGACTCGGTCGAACAGGGCCAGGGCTCCGAATAGCGCTCCGCTCCGCGTGGCGGCTCGCGTAGTCTGAGGCTATGCGGGTCAAGTTCTGTGGGATCACCGATTTGGACGACGCGGCGGAGGCCGTGCGGCTCGGCGCCTGGGCGATCGGGCTCATTCACTTCGACGGCAGCCCCAGGTGCGTGGAGCCGGACGTGGCGGCCGAAATCGGGGCTGCCTTCAGGCGCAAGTGCGAGGTGGTGGGCGTGTTCGTCAACCCGACCTTGGAGGAAGTGGACAAGGCGGTTGAAAACGGTGGCTTGACGTTGGTGCAGCTGAACGGGGCCGAGGGGGTTCAGTTCTGCGCCGAGGTGCAGCGGCGGACGGGGCTGAAGGTGATCAAGGCGATTCACGTCGCCAGCGCCGCCGACATCCACGCCGCCGAGGCTTACCGCACGGCTTTTCACCTCTTCGACCGCCGCGGCAAAGGGCTCTGGGGCGGCACCGGCGAGAGCTTCGACTGGGGGCTGCTGCACGGCCACCGCTCCGACGTGCCCGACATCCTCGCCGGCGGTCTGCGCCCGGACAACGTCGCCGAGGCGATCGCGATCACCCAGCCGTTCGCGGTCGACGTCGCCAGCGGCGTCGAGGCCGAGCCCGGCCGCAAGGACCACGCGGCGATGGCCGCCTTCTTCGAGGCGGCGCAGCCGGCCGGCATCGCCGCTCCATGAGCGCCGTCGAGGAGCGCTTCGGCCCCTACGGGGGGCGCTACGTGCCGGAGACGCTGATCGCGGCGCTCGACGAGCTCACCGCGGCCTGGGCCGAGGCACGCGAGGACGCCGGGTTCATGGCGCGTCTCGACCTGCTGCGGCGCGACTTCATCGGCCGCCCGACCCCGCTCTACCTGGCCGAGCGGCTCTCCGAGCGGGTCGGCTCCAAGGTCTACCTGAAGCGGGAGGACCTCGCCCACACCGGCGCCCACAAGATCAACAACGCCGTCGGCCAGACGCTGCTGGCGCAGCGCATGGGCAAGCAGCGGATCATCGCCGAGACCGGGGCCGGCCAGCACGGCGTCGCCACCGCGACCGCCTGCGCCCTGCTCGGGCTCGAGTGCGTCGTCTACATGGGCAGCGAGGACATCCGCCGCCAGGCACCCAACGTCGAGCGGATGAAGCTGCTGGGAGCCGCGGTGGAGCCGGTCGAGGCCGGCGCCCGCACCCTCAAGGAGGCGGTCAGTGCCGCGATCCGCGACTGGGTCGCCAACGTCGCCACGACCCACTACGTGATCGGCTCCGCCGTCGGCCCGGCTCCCTACCCGGCCCTTGTCCGCGACCTGCAGCGGGTAATCGGCGAAGAGGCGCGCGCGCAGGCGCTGGCCGCCGAGCACGCGCTGCCGTCTCGGGTCGTCGCCTGCGTCGGCGGCGGCTCCAACGCGATCGGCATCTTCGCCCCCTTCCTCGCCGACGCCGAGGTGGCATTGGTCGGCGTCGAGGCGGCTGGCGAGGGCCTCGACACGCGCCGCCACGGCGCCTCGCTGGGCGCCGGCAGCACCGGCGTCCTGCACGGCTCGCTCTCCTCGGTGATCGCCGACGAGGAGGGCCAGATCCTCGAGGCGCACTCGATCTCGGCCGGCCTCGACTACCCGGGCGTCGGCCCCGAGCACGCCCACCTGCGCGACACCGGCCGCGCCAGCTATGTCGCTATCACCAACGAGCAAGCGCTGGCGGCGTTTGCCGAGCTCTCGCGGCTGGAGGGGATCATTCCCGCGCTCGAGTCCTCGCATGCGATCGCTTGGCTCTTGGAGAACCGCGGGGAGTCCGGGTTCGACGTGCTGTGTCTCTCGGGGCGAGGGGATAAGGACATGGCTGAGGCCGTCGCGAAGGGCGCCGGGGGATGACCCGGCGGAGCAACAGCGGGGAGGCTCCGGCGGGTCATCCCCCGGCGCCCGTAACGGAGGCGTCTAGCGGCCCTGAGCGGATCGCGAGTGCTTTTGAAGCTGCCAGGGACGAAGGCCGGGCGGCGCTGATGCCGTACATGATGGCTGGGTATCCGGATCGGGAGACCGCGCTGGCCGTCGCTGCCGCGTATGTGGATGCGGGGGCGGATCTGATCGAGCTCGGGGTGCCTTTCTCGGATCCATTGGCCGATGGGCCGACGATTCATGCGGCGGCGACGGCGGCGCTCGAGGGTGGGGCGACGTTCGCCACCGCGCTGGAGGTCTGCCGCGCGGTCGGGGACCGGGTGCCGGTGGTGCTGATGGCCTACGCGAACATGGTGCTCGCGCACGGGGGGGCGAGGGAGTTCGCGCGCCTCGCGCTTGCCGCGGGAGCTGCGGGCGCGATCGTTCCCGACCTGCCGCTCGGCGAGGCCGAGGGAGTGCGCGGGGAGTTCGGCTCGCAGGGTCTGGCGCTGGTGCCGCTGGTCGCGCCCACCACCTCGCCCGCGCGCCGGGCGCGGATCTGCGCCGTCGCCCATGGCTTCGTCTACGTCGTCTCCAGCGTCGGCACCACCGGCGAGCGGTCCGCGATCCCGCCGGAGCTCGCCGACCTCGTGGCCGCGGCCAAGGACGATGCGGAGGTCCCCGTCGCGGTCGGTTTCGGCATCGGCACCCCCCAGCAGGCGGCGGAGGTCGGCCGGGTCGCCGACGGGGTCATCATCGGCAGCCGCCTCGTCCGCGCCGCCGGCGAGGGCGGTTCGCCGGCCGGCGCCGCCGACGCGGTCGCCGACTTCCTCAGTCAGACGCGCGTCGCCCTCGCTCGATAGGCTCCCGGCCGCAATGGGAATGGTCGTAACGCTCTTCCTCGCCCTCGCGGCAATGACGGTCTCCTACGCCTTCGGGCAGGGCGGCCCGGTCGCCGGCCTGGTCTTCTTCACGGTGCTGCTCATAGGCGCCGCGATTCGCATCGTCGCGCCGAAGCCTTCTTAGTCAGCGGCTAAGCGCGGACCGCGATCACCTCGAGGTAGTCGGCCTCGAGCACCATCGCCCGGTCCCCCGCCGTGTTCACCGCCGTGAGGAACTCGCGCAGGTCGTCGGTCAACGCCTGTTCACCCTCGGGCCCGACGCGTTCGTAGGCGGTCTGCGTGGGGCCGAAGTACTTGCGGAAGAACTCGATGTAGTGGTCGGGGGAGCGGAACGGCTGGCGTGAGACGCGGCGCTCGGCGCGCAGCTCCGCGACCCCGTCGCCGAACAGCTCGCGCACCCGGTCCTCGGTCCCCCAGAGCAGCGGCGAGTCGATTCCCGGCGGCGGCGGCGCGTGCTTGGAGATCGTCTTGAACATCGTCCCGACGGCGCCGTCGGGGCACCAGTTGGCCATCCCGATCCGGCCGCCGGGTTTGACCACGCGCAGCAGCTCGTCGGCAGCGCGCTGCTGGTCGGGCGCGAACATCGCGCCGTAGATCGACATCGCGACGTCGAAACTGCCGTCCTCGAAGGGCAGCTGCTGAGCGTCGGCCTCGACGAACTCGACCTCCAGCCGCTCCGCCGCGGCGCGCTCGCGCCCGCGCTCGAGGAGTGAGGGGACGTAGTCGGCGCCGACCGTGCCGCCCCAGGTCCGGCGGGCGGCGGAGATCGCGCCGTTGCCGCTGCCGCAGGCGACGTCGAGGACGCGCTCGTCGGGGATCAGCTGCAGCGCCTCGGCCAGGTTCTCGCTGGCGTTGTAGACGATGTTGGCGACCATCGCGAAGTCGCCTTTGGACCAGATCTGCTGCTGAACCTGGGTTACCGCTTGCAGGTCGGGCGAGTCGCTCATCTCTTCCTCCTCGTCGGGTCTGCTTCGAAACTACCTCCTGCCACCGGCCATGGACAACTTCTAAGCTGGGCCGATGCGGATCGGAGTCCTCACCGGCGGCGGCGATTGCCCGGGACTGAACGCGGTCATCCGCGCCATCGTCCGCAAGGGGGTCGGTAACTACGGGCACGAGTTCGTCGGCTACCGCGACGGCTGGCGCGGCCCCCTGGAGGACGACAGCCGCCCGCTCGGCGTGCCCGAGGTGCGCGGCATCCTGCCCCGCGGCGGCACCATCCTCGGTTCCTCGCGGACCAACCCCTTCGCCGCGGACGGGGGCCCGGCGCGGATCGCCGAGAACATGGCGGCGGCGGGAGTCGACGGCCTGATCGCGATCGGCGGCGAGGACACCCTCGGCGCCGCCTCGCGCCTGCACACCGAGCACGGTGTCCAGGTCGTCGGCGTGCCGAAGACGATCGACAACGATCTCGGCGCCACCGACTACACCTTCGGGTTCGACACCGCGATAAACATCGCGATGGAGGCGATCGACCGCCTGCACACGACCGCCGACAGCCACCACCGCGTCCTCATCGTCGAGGTGATGGGGCGCCACGCCGGCTGGATCGCCTTCCACGCCGGCCTCGCCGGCGGCGCCAACGCGATCCTCATCCCGGAGCGCGAGTTCGACGTCGACAAGGTCTGCGAGCTGGTCGGCCGCCGCTTCGCCAGTCACTTCGCGCCGATCGTCGTCGTCGCCGAGGGCGCGCAGCCGGTCGGCGGCGTGCCGAGCGCCGAGGACGACAAGCTCGACTCCTTCGGCCACGTCCGCCTCGGCGGGGTCGGCCACTGGCTCGAGGGGGAGATCGAGCGGCGCACCGGCAAAGAGACGCGAGCGACCGTGCTCGGCCACGTCCAGCGCGGCGGCACTCCAACCGCCTTCGACCGGGTCCTGGCGACCCGTTTCGGGCTGCACGCGATCGACGCCGCCGACGGCGGCGAATGGGGCACGATGACGGCGCTGCGGGGGACCGAGATCCAGCTGGTGCAGCTGACCGAGGCGGTGGCGCGGCTGAAGACGGTGCCTGAGGAGCTTTATGCGGAGGCCGAGGTGTTTTTTGGGTGAGCGTGGGGGGAGGGTCCGGTGCCCCCTCCCCAAACGAGCGGCCGGAGGCCGCTCTTGAGTGTTTGGGGAGGGGGCACCGGACCCTCCTGGCGACGCTCGTCCAAAACGAGCGTTGTGGCCAGGGTTCAGGCCGCCGCGATTGGAGCGATGCTCCTTGTGGCGTTTGGAGTCGGCTGCGGTGAGGAGAGTGGGGTGGCGGATGGGGCCACGGTGACGGCTTACGTGGCGGCGCCTCTCTGTGGTGAAGCGAAACGGGAGCTGGAAGGGGAGGGAGCGCGGGCGGGCGATTTGCGCGTTCGCATTTTCTGTCTGGCCCGCGAGGGAGGGCCGAAACGGCTCGACCTCGCCGCGGTCGGCGCCAACGCACGCCGCGCGACCGAGGATTCGACCACCGTCGCCTACATCCACCCCCCCGGCCCCGCCACCCGCTTTTCGAACCCGATCCTCGAAGCCCCGGAAATCCCCACGATCACCACCAGCTCCGGGAAGACCGGGATGGCCGAGCTCCTCACCGCCATCGAGTCCGCGGACCCGAACTCCCTGCGCGAATCGGTCGACGACGCTCTGAACTAGGCCGGGAGAGGGGGACGGGCACTCCCCTCAGCCGACGGATACTCAAAGCAGCCGGCCGCCATCATCTGAGCCCTATCGGTGCTTCCACGCCGGCTGCTTGTCGGAGGAGGGGAGTGCCCGTCCCCCTCTCCCTCGTCTAAAGCAGATCCCGCAGCGCCTCGTCCAATTCCGGGTGCTGGAACTCGAAGCCAAGTTCCTCTGCTCGTGTCGGAACGACCCGCTGGCCACCCCGCAGCACCCTCCCGAACTCGCCGCCGAATTTGAGGTCGAGCACGAAGCCGGGCACGGGGACCACCGCGGGGCGCCCGAGTGCCCGGCCCAGTGCCTTCGAGAAGTCGCGGTTCGTCGCCGGGTTCGGCGCGGTCGCGTTGAGGACGCCGGAGACAGTGTCGTTGTCGAGGGCCCAGAGGATCAGGCCGACCTCGTCGTCACGGTGGATCCAGGCGAGGTACTGGGCGCCGCCGGCGAGCGGCCCGCCGAGGCCGAGCTTGAACGGAGTCAGCAGCTCGGCCAGCATGCCGCCCTTCGGGTCGAGGACCTGGCCGGTCCGGAGGATCGCCAGGCGGACTCCTGTGGCCTCGACCTCGCGCGCCGCCTTCTCCCACTCGACGACCACCTCGGAGTCGAAGCTCTCGCTGCCGGGGCCGGTCGACTCCTCGACGACGGCGTCGCCGCGATCCCCGTAGTAGCCGACGGCCGACTGGCTGACCAGGACCGCCGGCTTGCGCTCGAGCCCGGCGATCGTCCCGACCAGGTTGTGCGTGCCGGTGCGGCGGGTCTCCATGATCTTGCGCTTGGCCTCGTCGGTCCAACGCTGATCGATCTTCTCGCCGACCAGGTTGACCACCCCGTCGACGCCGTCGAAGGCCGCCGCCGGCGGCCGTTCCAGGGTCGGCTCCCAGCGGTGCCACTCGATGCTGGGCCTGCCTTCGCGGGCGCGGTCGGGGTCGCGGCTGAGCCCGACCACCCGGTCGCCCCGGGCGAGCAACGCGTCACACAGCGCCGAGCCGATTAGGCCGCTGGCTCCGGTGACGAGGACCTTCATCGGCTTGGCGCCGTGCCTCTCACTGGTCGCCGTCCACGGTGGCGAAGGTGCCGGTCTCCTCGTTGAGGCGGGCGATCCCATCGCGCCGCGCCTCCTCGACCACCGCTTCGGCGACCTTCGGCGCCACTTCGCGGTTGAAGACGCTGGGGATGATGTAGTCCTCGGCCAGGTCCTCCTCCGAGACCGCCATCGCGATCCCCTTGGCCGCGGCCAGCTTCATCTCCTCGGTGATCGTCGGGGCGCCGGCGTCGAGGGCGCCGCGGAAGATGCCGGGGAAGGCGAGCACGTTGTTGATCTGGTTCGGGTAATCGGAGCGGCCGGTGGCCATGATCCGCACGTAGGGGGCGGCGTCCTCGGGCATCACCTCGGGCGTCGGGTTGGCCATCGCGAAGACGATCGCGTCGTCGTTCATCTTGTCCAGCGACTTCGCTTCGATGATTCCGGGGCCGGAGAGGCCGACGAAGATGTCCATGCCCTCGATTACGTCGTCGGGCTGGCCCTGGATCAGCTCCGGGTTCGAGTGCTCCGCGTACCAGCGCTTGGCCTCGTTCATCTCGCCCGACCCGTAGTCCTCGCGCGCGGTCGAGAGCGCGCCCTTGCGGTCGCAGCCGACGATCTGGGTGATCCCCGAGGCGAGCATCATCTTCGTCACTGCCACTCCGGCGGCGCCGAGGCCGACCACCAGCACCCGCAGCTCCGCGATCGGTTTGCCGGTGATCTTCAACGCGTTGAACAGCGCCGCCATCGTCACCACCGCGGTCCCGTGCTGGTCGTCGTGGAAGACGGGGATGTCGAGGGTCTCCTTCAAGCGGTCCTCGATCTCGAAGCAGCGCGGGGCGGAGATGTCCTCGAGGTTGATGCCGCCGAAGGTCGGCGCCATCAATTCGACCGCTTTGACGATCTCGTCGGCGTCCTGGGTGTCGAGGCAGATCGGGAAGGCGTCGACGCCGGCGAACTCTTTGAACAGCATGCACTTGCCCTCCATCACCGGCATCGCCGCCTCGGGGCCGATGTTGCCGAGCCCAAGCACGGCGCTGCCGTCGGAGACGACCGCGACGGTGTTCTTCTTGATCGTGTACTCGAAGGCCTTGGCGCGGTCCTCGTGGATGTCCATGCAGACCCTGGCGACGCCGGGCGTGTAGGCCATCGAGAGGTCGTCGCGCGTTTTCACCGGGTACTTGTTGTGCATGTCGATCTTGCCACCGCGGTGCATCTGCATCGTGCGGTCGACGTAATCGAGGACGCGGGCGCCGCGCGTCGAGCCGATCGCCCGCAGGATCCGCTCCCAGTGGTCGCGGTCCTGGGCGTCGATCGTGAACTCGCGCACGCGCTTGCCCTCGGGGCCGGCGCCGGGGACCAGATCGACGCCCTGCAGCTGCCCGCCCGCCTCGGCGATCGCCGCCGTCAACTTGCCCAGCGGCTCCTGGCGGGCATCGAGCTCGACCCGGATCGTGACGCTGTATTGCGCGCTGACGGCCATCGCGGCTATCGAATCAGATTCGCTCGCCCGGCTCGGCGCGGCTGCGGACCGATGGGGCCGGCGCGGCGGCTCCCCGAGCGGTGGGTTACGGTCGGGCGGATGAGCAGGAAGGGGGAGAGGGTTGTCGCGATCGTCGCCTGCGCGGTGCTGCTGGCCGCCGCGGTCGCAGCGGCGCTTTCGCCGGCTCGCGCCGGCGCGACTGACTCCGATCTCAAGCACAGCTACGCCTTCGGGCTCGAGTCCAGCAACGGCTACTCGATCCTCGCCATCGCGGCATCCGAGCGTGCGGACGGGCGCGGGGAGCTGGTGCTGTTTGTCTCCGGCGGCAAGGGGTCCGTGGTCTACCAGGCGCCGGCGACCGTGACCGCGGCCAGGATCGACGCCAACCTTGGGAAGCTCGGATCGGTGGCGCTCGACGTGGTTCCCACGGGTAGGCAGCGGAGCCTGAAGACGCGCTGCGACACCGAATCGGGGCCCACCAAGTTCGAACCGCAGCTGTTCCAGGGGAGCTTCGAGTTCCACGGCGAGGAGGGCTACACCGATGGTGTCTCCTCGGCGCCGAAGGAATACATGCGTTTCTTCGTCGATCTCTTCTGCGGCAGCCACGGCAGTGGCAGCACTTCGGGCCCGGGTCTCCCCGGCGCGCAGCTCATGCTCCACGCCCGCCGCGGCGCCTATCGGCTGAGTGCACAGGTGAACAAGAACCGCCCCGGGGCGCGCACGCGGTTCGAAGTCGACCTTCACGAAGAGCGCGAAGGAATCTTCATCACGCGCAGTCGGACCCTCTGGCTCGGTTCCGATGCCTTCCGCTTCGAGCGTGGGCTCGGCAGCGCGGCCCTCGAACCCCCCGTGCCGTTCTCGGGCCGGGCGACCTTCCGTCGCGATGCCGGCCCGGCCAATAGATGGACCGGCACCCTCGCCATCGACCTGCCGGGTCGCTCCAATGTCCCGCTCGCCGGCTCCGGCATCGAGGCGACGCTCCGACCCACCTGTTGGCACGAAGGCGAAGACCGCTTTCGCTGCTGAGCGCGGATTTCTTTCGTCGAAGCGCAAAACTTCCCATGCCCAAGCCGTTTGTAGGCATATGGCGCGCTACCTTGTGAGCGGATGAACCTCGGGGGAACGAGCGGGCGCGGGGGCGTCCTGCCGGCTCTGATCGCCGCCCTGTGCTTGGCGGCGACGACCGTGCCTGCCTCCGCGGCGGCGGACCAAGCCGCGGCGCTCTACCAGCCGAACCGCGTCGACGTGATCGAACTGGCCCTTGACGGGCCGGAAAAGGCCAAACTCGAAGCCGCACCCGACGCGTATGTGAAAGGGACCTTCTCGCTCGCCGAAACCCTAGGCACGCCCGCGACGGCCGGTCCCTTCTCGGCGCCTCAGGCGGTCGAAGTGAAACTGAAGGGCGATGCCTCATTCAGGAACCTCGACGGCAAGGCGGCGTTCAAGCTGAAATTTCCGAAAGCGGGCCCCTTCCTCGGCCTCCGCAAGATGACCCTGAACAACATGGTCGAGGACCCCTCGATGACGCACGAGACGCTCGCCTACACGGCGTTCCGGGCGGCCGGGGTGCCGGCACCGCGGACGAGCTTCGCCTACGTCTACGTGAACGGGGTCGACTACGGCCTTCATCTCGACGTCGAGACCCTCGACAAGGTCGCGCTGGAACAGCGCTTCGGGTCGTTTGCGGCGCCGCAACACCTCTACGAGGGGGAGAGCGGCGCCGACGTCCGGCCGGGCGGGGCGGCGGAATTCGAAGTCGACGAGGGCGACGAAGTCAATCGTGCCGACCTCGAAGCGCTGATCGGCGCCGTCAACTCCGGCGCCACGCCGTGGTCGACCGCCGTCGCCCCCTTTGCCGACTTGGGGGAGATGACGAAGATGTGGGCGATCGAGAAGTACGTCGGCGAGCTCGACGGCTACGCGAGTGGCGAAAGCCCGTTCCAGCCGAACAACTACTACCTCTACAGCGACCCGAGCGGCCGCTTCCAGATCTTCCCCTGGGGTGCCGACGAAACCTGGCAGGAGGGGAATCACCTCCCGTTCGACGAGGGGCACGGGCTGCTCTTCACCCATTGCCTCGGCGACGCGGGGTGCGTCGCCACTTACCGGCAGTCGCTGGCGAGCGCCTGTGGCGCGATCGGGAGCACGGGCCTCGATGCCCTCGCGGTCGGCACCGCCGGCGTGCTCGCGCCCTGGCAGCAGCTCGAACAGGGGAATACCCGGCATGAGCACGACCTCGGTGAAATCCAGGACGGCGTGGAGGAAACGCGGGACTTCATCGCCTCGCGACCGGCCGAGGTGGTCTCGTTTCTTGGGGCCCCCTGCCCGGGAGTCTCCGTGCCTCCGGCACCCGCCGCCGGTGCGGGCAACATCCCCTCCCAGAGCCCCGCGGATGTCCGAGCCGACACCCTCGAGGTCGGGCGCGCCAAGGCGTCCGGCGGGATCCTGCGGACCGAGCTGCACATCCCCGCTGCGGGCACGATCAGCCAGCGGCTGAAGATCGCGACCGCCGGCGGCGAGGTCGGAGTTGGTCGGGCCGAGATGGATGTCGAGGGCGCCCGTGATCTCATCCTCAACTGCCGGCTCTCCGCGGCGTTGCGCGAGCGCCTCCAAGCTCGCTGGTTGCGGATCGAGGTCGTCACCCGCTTCGTTCCGGCGATCGGCCGTCCCGAAAGCGACTCGCGCCGGGTTCGCTTACAGCGGGCGACGCGGTGACCAAGTACGGCGTGCGGCTGTTTGCCGCCGCGGTGGTCCTTCTCGCGGCGGCACCGGCGAGCGCGGGCGCGGTCGAACCGAGCGGCGATCCGCCGGCGGCCATGTACCACCCGGACAACGTCGACGTCGTCTATCTCACCCTGCCGCCGGCATCGATCACGGCGCTCGACGCGGAACCGAATGAATACGTGGAGGGGACCTTCTCCCTCGCCGAGACGGACGGCACGCCCGCCGGCATCGGCACGCCCTCGACTCCGCTCACGGTCGGGATCCGCCTCAAGGGGCAGCTCGGCTCGGCCCGGAACCTCAGCCAGAAGGCAGCCTTCAAGGTGAAATTCAGCTGGGTCAAAGGCCAGAAGTTCCTCGGCCTCAAGAAGCTGACTCTCAACAACATGGTCCAGGACCCGTCGAGTCTCCACGAGGCCCTCAGCTACCGTGCCTTCCGCGCGGCCGGCGTGCCCGCCTCGCGCACCGGCTACGCGTACGTCTACGTCAACGGAGTCGACTACGGCCTGCACCTCAATGTCGAGAACGTCGACGACGTAGCGACGGAAAAGCGCATCGGCGACTTCGAACATGTCTACGAGGGCTCCTACGGCTCCGACGTCGAGACCGGACCCGGACCGAGCGCCGCCGAAGTGACCGAAGCCGCGGAAGGGTTCGAGGTCGACGAGGGGGACGAGGACGACCTCGGCGACCTCGAAGCGCTGATCGTCGCGGTCGACAGCTCCGTCGCCGGCGACTGGTCCCGGCGGGTCGAAGCGTTCGCGGACCTGAAGGAGATGACCCGCATGTGGGCGGTCGAGAAATACGTCGGCAACTGGGACGGGTACTCGGGTCAGGAGAGCGGCTTCCAGCCGAACAACTACTACCTCCAGAGCGACGGCCAGGGTTGGTTTCGGATGCTGCCCTGGGGGGTCGACCAGACCTGGATCGACCACCTCGGCTTCGATGGAGACGCCGGCGTGCTCTTCGACCGCTGCCTGGCGGACAGCGGCTGCGCGGAGATGTACCGGCGTTCGCTGCGCGAAGCCCGCAGCGCGATCGTTGCCGCCGACCTGGAGCAGATGGCCACCGACCTCGGCGCCGTGCTGCAGCCCTGGGTGGCCGAGGAACAGGCGAACTCCCGCCACGAGTACAGCCTCGAGCAGTTCGAAGACTGGGTGGTGGGCACCGCCGCGTTCGCCGCCACGCGTCCCGCTGAGGCGAGCGCCTGGCTCGCCGCGCAGCCGCCCGAGCTTCCCGTCTCGCAGATTTTCCTGACCCTGCCGCAGAGCCCGGTCGTCGCCGACGGGGTCTCCGCCGTCACCGCGACGGTGACCGCGGTCAATGTGAGTGGCGACGCCGTCCCCGGTGAATCCGTCACCCTCTCTTCAAGCGACCCCGAGCAGCGGTTCGGACCGGTGGTCGACAACGATGACGGCACCTACAGCGTCCGGGTCGTGGCCTCGTCGGTCGCCGGGCTCAAGAGCCTCAGCGCCTCGATGGGCGCATTGACGGCGCCCGCCTACCTGCTTCAGGTGGCCGGTCCCGCCGCTCGCGTCGCCGTGTCCGCGCAGCCCGATCCGATCCCGGCCGACGGCAGCGCGACCGCGACTGTGATCGCGAAGGTCACCGACGCGATGGGCAACCCGATCCTCAGCCACCAGCTCTCCTTCTCCAGCACCGACGCGGGGCAGCGCCTGGGTCCGGTCCGCGATCGCGGCGACGGCATCTATGCGGTCGAGGTCGCGGCTTCGACCCGCGTCGGCGCCGCCACGATCACCGCTGTCGACACCTCGGTCGACCCCGCTCTGAGCGGCACCGCGGTGTTGCGGCAGGTGGCGCCGGTCTCCTCGGGCGCAGACACCGATGGCGCATCGGCCACGCCGGCCTCCATCCCCGGCGCGGTCGCCCTGCTCGCCCGCCCGCGCCACCGCACGCACGACCGTCGCCCCACCTTCCGCTTTGCCGCCCAGCCCGGCGCGCGCTTCCGCTGCAAGCTCGACGATCGGCCCTACCGGGCCTGCGCCTCGCCGGTGACGCTGCCGAAACTCGCTCTCGGTCTTCATGTCTTCCGGATTCGCGCTATTAGCGCGACCGGCCCCGGCCCCATCTCCTCCTTCACCTTCGTCGTCAAGCCGCGCCCCTAGCGGGGGAGAATCCCCGGCTGGGTCGACTTACTCTCGCTATGCGAGAGGAAAGTGACCCAGCCGACGCGAGGATCGCCGGGGTCGCCCGTCGGCAGCATGGGGTGGTGACGGGTGCGCAGCTGGCGGCGGTGGGGATCGACAGGAACGGGATCACGCGCCGGGTCCGGACGGGTCGGCTGCACCGCCTGCATCGGGCCGTTTACGCGGTGGGTTACCCGCCTGCGACCAGGGAGGGCGAATGGATGGCGGCTGTCTTGGCAGCTGGAAAAGGGGCGGCGCTGAGCCACCGCAGCGCGGCCGCCCATTGGGGGCTGCTCGCACCTCAGGCTGGGCCCGTGGACGTCTCGACAGCCGTGCGGGCTGGGCGGTCCCCTCGCCCCGGCGTCCGCCTCCACCGTCGCCGGCGCATGGAGGCGAGTTGGGCGGTGACGCATCGCGGTATCCCCGTGACCACGCCCGAGCGCACCATCGCCGACCTGCGGCACGTCGTTTCCCCCTGGGAGTGGCGACGGGCGCTGCGGCAGGCGGAGTTCAAGCGCCTGCCGCTCGCCTCGATCGAGACCGACCGCACGCGCAGCGACCTCGAGCGGGACTTCCTGCGGCTCTGTCGGCGCCATGGCCTCCCGGCCCCGGAGGTGAACGTGAAGGTCGGGGGCTGGACGGTCGACTTCCTCTGGCGGGCACAGCGGCTCGCGGTCGAGACCGACTTCTACGGCTACCACCGCGGGCGCACCGCCTTTCGCGACGATCGGGCGCGGGACCTCGAGCTCCGACGCCGTGGTTTCGCGATCCACCGCTTCAGCGAAGAGCAGATCGACGAACAGCCGGAGACGGTCGCGGCTGACCTCCGGGACGCCCTCGGGCTCGCCTCGTAGAGTGTCGCGCCGATGGCCGCCGACGCACCGCAGCTCTTCCTCATCGATGGCAACTCGCTCGCCTACCGCGCCTTCTTCGCACTGCCGGAGTCGATCGGGACCAGCGACGGCCGGCCGACCAACGCGATCTACGGGCTCGCCTCGATGCTGGTCAAGATCATCGACGAGCACCACCCGCAGGGCGTCGTCGTCGCCTGGGACGCCGGGATGTCCGGCCGTGAGGTCACCTACGACCTCTACAAGGCCCAGCGCAAACCGCGCCCGGACCTGCTGCGCGAGCAGTGGCCGCACCTGATGCCCCTGGTCGAGGCCTTCGGCTACACCAACGTCAAGGTCGACGGTTACGAGGCCGACGACGTGATCGCCTCGATCACCCGGCAGGCGCGCGAAGAGGGGATCGAGGTGATGGTCGTCACCGGCGATCGCGACGCCTACCAGCTGGTCGACGAGGGGGTGCGGGTTATGAGCACCTCGCGCGGGATAACCGAGACCAAGATCTACGACCGCGCCGCGGTCGAGGAGCGCTACGGGGTGCCGCCGGAGCTGATCACCGACATGATGGGCCTGCGCGGCGATACCTCCGACAACATCCCCGGCGTCCCCGGGATCGGCGAGAAAACGGCGACGCAGCTGCTGCAGCGGTTCGGCTCGCTGGAGGGGGTGTTGGCGAGCGTCGACGAGATCTCCGGCGCCAAACGCAAGCAGAACCTGACCGAGCACGCCGACGACGCCCGCATGTCGAAGGACCTGGCGACGCTCCAGTACGAGATCGAGACCGGGGTGGACCTGGGTGCGGCGATGGCCTCCGAGCCCGACCGCGGGGCGTTGCGGGACTTCATGCGCGAGTTCGAGTTGCGGGCGGTCCTCGAGCGGCTGGAAGAAGCGCTGCCGGAGGGCGACGCGGTGCCCGGCCGCAAGGTCGAGACCGAGCTCGAGGTCGAGGTGGTCGAGGGAGGCCTCGACGATCTCGGTGCCGGGCCCCTGGCACTGGCGCTGGACGGCGACCGCTGGGCCGCGGCGGACGCCGAGCGGACCCTGGTCGGGTCCTCGACCCACGACGAGCTGGCGGTTGCGCTGGGCGAGCGGGAGATTGCCGGCCATGACCTGAAGTCGCTCGGCGGCGGTCGCCACGGCCTCCTCGCCGCGGCCGCCCGCGAGGGCGTCGGGCTGGCGCTCGAGCACGACACGATGCTCGCCGCCTACCTGCTGGAGCCGCAGCGCCGCACCTACGACCTGGTCGAGCTCGCTGCCGACGCCGGCATCGGCCTCGCCGAGGGTGCCGCCGCCACGCCGGACGAGGACGACGGTCAGCTCGCGCTCGGCGAGGAGGTCGAGGCCGGGCTCGACCCGCCCGAGGAAGCGCGCCTGGTCGCGGCCCTCGCCGACGTCCAGCGCCCCCGGATCGAGGGGCTCGGGCTGGGGACCCTGCTGCACGAGGTCGAGCTGCCGCTGGTCGAGGTCCTGGCGGCAATGGAACGCGAGGGGCTGAAGCTCGACGCCGAGCGCCTGGCCGAGGTCGGTGCCGGCTTCGGCGAGCGGATCGAGACCCTGGAGAGGGAGATCTTCGAGCTGGCGGAGGAGGAGTTCACGATCGGCTCCCCGCAGCAGGTCGGCCGCATCCTCTTCGAGAAGCTCGAGCTGTCGCGCAAGCGCCGCGGCAAAACCGGCTTCTCGACCGACGCCCGCGTCCTCGCCCAGATCCGCGACGAGCACCCGATCGTCGAGAAGATCGAGTCCTGGCGCGAGCTGACCAAGCTCAAGAACACCTACCTCGACTCGCTGCCGGACCTGATCGACCCGGCCAGCGGCCGCGTCCACACGACCTTCAACCAGGCGGCGACGACCACCGGCCGCCTCTCCAGCACCAACCCCAACCTGCAGAACATCCCGATCCGGACCGAGATCGGCCGCCCGGTCCGCGCCTGCTTCGTCGCCGAGGCCGGCGCCCGGCTGCTCTCGGCCGACTACAGCCAGGTCGAGCTGCGGGTGCTTGCCCACGTCGCCGACGAGACCGTGCTCAAAGACGTCTTCCACGCCGGCGAAGACGTCCACGCCGCCACCGCCGCCGAGGTCTTCGAGATCGGCCGCGACGAAGTCGACGTCGGCCAGCGCTCGAAGGCGAAGATGGTCAACTTCGGGATCGTCTACGGGCTCACCGGCTTCGGCCTCGCCGACCGGCTGAACATCCCCCGCAAAGAGGGCGAGGAATTCGTCGCCCGCTACTTGGAGCGGTTCCCGGCGGTGCGCGCGTTCCGCGAGCAGGTGGTCGAGCGGGCCCAGGAGGAGGGCTACGTGACGACCCTGATGGGCCGCCGCCGCCAGATACCCGAGCTGCGATCGGGCAACCCCAACACCCGCCGGCTCGGCGAGCGGCTGGCGGTGAACACGGTGATCCAGGGCACCGCCGCCGACATCATCAAGGTGGCGATGGTGCGCTGCCGGCAAGCGCTGCGCGAGGCCGGAGGGGAGACCCGCCTGGTTCTGCAGATCCACGACGAGCTGCTGTTCGAGGGCCCGCCGGAGGAGATGGACGGCGCGACCGAGCTGGTGAGGCGCGAGATGTGCGCCGCCTACCGGCTCGATCCGCCGCTCGAGGTCGACATCGGCGTCGGCCCCGACTGGCTCGCCGCCAAGTAGCTAGCCCACGAGTTCGACCTGCGAGGCGCGCTCGGTCTCCCGGACTACCGGGTCTCGACCCGGCCCATCCGCCTCAATGTCGGAATCCACTCATACTTGAAAGTGAGTACCCCGATGGAGAGGCGGGACACCTCCCTCGTGTCCCGCCTCAGTCGAACGTCCAGTCTCAGTCGTCCAGCTCGACCTCGTCGAAGCGGACGCCGCCGTGCTCGAAGTCGAGGTCGACCTCCTCGACCGCGGCCTCCGCGACCAGGTCGGCGACGCTGCAGCTGGCGCCGCTGCCGTTGTCGTCGTGGCCGCTGGGGCCGGATCCGGACGAGCCGGGACCGGAGCTGCCGCCGCCATTGTCGTCACCGGGCTCGTTGCCGTTGCCCCCGTTGTCGTCGCCCGGCTCGTTGCCATGGCCGCCGTTGTCATCGCCGACCTCGTTGCCATGGCCGCCGTGGTCGTCGCCTGGCTCCGCCTCACGGGCGCGGATGCCGTGACGGCCGCGATCGCCGCGCTGGTCCTCGCACCTGATCTTGGTGCGGCGAGTGACGTCGCCGCTGAGGGTGTTGCCGCCCGGCAGCGAGAGGACCAGGGTCCCGGTCGCTTGGTCGAACGACTGGATCGTCGCGCTGCTGTCGCTGCTGTCGTCGCGGGCGCTGGCCAGGCTGGGCAGGACGAAGATCGCGGTGGCGCCGAGCGCCACCGCGAGCAGCGTCGCGAGCTGGGCGCGCCTTCCTTTGGAGCTGGTCATGACTGCCTCCTACGTTGGAATCTGGACACGTTCGGGCTTACAACCCGAGCCGTTCGCCAAGATCACGAATCGTCGGATCCGGAGCCCGAACCACCGCTGCCGCTGCCGGAACCCGAGCCCCCGCCGTCGTCCGGTTCGCCACCCGATTCATCCGGCGGCGGTTCCGGGGCGGGGGGTGGGCTGAGGACCGCCGCCGGGCCGCCGCTGGACCCCGAGTCGTCGCCGCTCTTCCCCGAGTCGCCGGAGCCGTGACCTCCGTCGGAGCCGTCGGCGCCTCCACCAGAACTGCCGCTGCCGGAGCCTCCGCCGTGCCCGCTCGAACCGCTGTTGCTGTCGCTGCCCGAGCCGCTTTCTGACGTACCGCCACCGGAGCCGTGGCGGCCCGAGTGCTCGCCGCCGGAAACCCCCTCTCCGCCCGAGCGGTCGTCGTCGCTCCCACCCGACCCGCCGCGCCCAGATCCGCTGCCCCCGTGCTCGATGCGAGGTCCGGACCCGTGGCCACTGTGGGAAGTGTCGCCATTGCTACCGCTGTCGTCGCCTTCGTCGCCGCGACCGCGCCCGCCTCCGTCATCGGCCCGCCCGCCGCGACCGCGCTTGCTGTCCCCGTCGCCGCCGCTGCCGTGCCCGCGGTCCTCGCTTGCGCCACGGGTGTCGCCCCGGTCGGGGCCGCTGTTCGAGAGCCCAGAGCTGGGCAGGCCCGCCGGGGCAGCGTTTTCGCCACCAGGAAACTCCGCGGCCTCGGCCACAGGCAGCACCGGGCGCCCTTCGCCACCGCGATCCTTCTGGATCGCCACGCCGGCGCCCACCGACCCGGCCAAGACCACCGTCGCCACGCCGACCTTGAGCGCCCCGGCGGCACCGAGCCCGCCCATCGCGGCTCCACCGCCGCCGGCCGCCGAGGCCGCACCCGCCCCGGCGGCGCCGGCACCCGCCCCGGCAGCCTCGGCTCCGTTGTCGAAGAGGAAGCGCAGCAGCGGCAACGGCAGCAGCAGGCCGAAGCCGTCGCGCAGGGTCGCCCGCGCCCGGTAGATCGCCTGCCGCGCGGCGCCGCCGCTGACTCCGAGCGCGGCCGCGATCTCCTCGTGGCTCAGCCCTTCCAGCTCGCGCATCACGATCGCCGCTCGCTGCGGCTCCGGCAGTGCTCGCAGGCGCTGCATCAGCTCCGCCATCTCCTCGCGCCGCTCGGCCTCGATCGCGGCGCTGGCGCCGCCGGCGATCGCCTCGCCCAGTTGCTCGGCCGCCGCCGGCCGGTCGCGGAGGTCGTTGAGCGCGGTGTTGCGAACGATCCGGTAGAGCCAGGGGCGCAGCTCGATCTCCTTCTCGGAGCCGCGCAGCGCCAGCAGCGCCTTCGAGAAGGCGTCCTGGGTGACGTCCTCGGAACGGTCGCCGACGAAGACCGCGGCGAAGCGGTCGAGCGGCTTGCGGTAGCGGCGGACGATCTCCTCGAAGGCCGTCTCGTAGCCCTCCCGGACCAGCGTCACCAGGCGGCGGTCGGACTGGGCACGCAATGCCGGCCCGAGGAAGACCCGGGCGGCGAAGGGCTCTGCTGGCGGTGGGGGCATCGGCTTGGCGGCTCCTGACTGCGGTACTGATATGACGGCACGGCGGTTCATCCGACCCGCGCTGCTCATGCAACACATACTTGCCCCGAAAATCACGCGAACCCGAAAGCACGGCCATGGATAGGGGCTTGGCGGTCGTCCTCACCGCCTGTGCCGGCGGGCTGGTCGCATTGCAGGCGCCGATCAACGCCGGCCTCGGCAAGGCCACCGGCGGCCTGCCGGCGGCGCTCGTCTCCTTCTCGGTCGGCTCGCTGGCGCTGGCGGCGATCGTCGTCCTCAGCGGCAAGGCCGCCGGACTCAGCTCGACCTTCGACGTCAGCTGGTACTACCTGCTCGGCGGCCTGCTCGGCGCCGCCTACGTCACCACCGCGCTGCTCGCGGTCTCCGCGGTCGGCGCCGGTGGGGTCGCCGCGGCGACCGTGACCGGGCAGCTCACCGCCGCGGTCGTGATCGACCGCCTCGGCCTATTCGGCCTGGACCAGGTCCCGATCGGCCCGGCGCGGATCGCCGGCATCGTCCTGCTGCTGGCCGGGACCTTCCTGATCCTGCGCTGAGCCGGCGAAGTCCGGCGGCGCGATCGCCAGGTAGTGCGAGAAGGACCAGTCGATGAAGCGCTTGCTGCCCATCAGCCGGATCGCCGGCCCGAGGATCCGCGGCGGAATCCGCGGGATCAGCTTCTGCACCCGCAGCATCCAGCGGAACTTCCACTCGTGCGAGTCGTTGAACTCGGCGTAGGTCGCGGCCGCCTGCTCGCGGCTCTGGCGCCCCTCGACGACGCCGCGCAGCTCACGCCCGAGGGCGATTCCGAAGTAGAGCGCGGTCCTGATCCCCTCGGCGCTGAGCGGCAGGCAGTGGCCGGCCGAGTCGCCGGCGAAGAAGATGCCGCCCTCGGTCGCCCGGCGCAATTTGTGCGGGATCCAGTTGCCCTGGTACTCGTTCGGCTCCTTGCCGAGGTCCTCGGTCAGCAGCACGGTGGTGTCCTTGACGTGGAAGCGCGGGTCGAAGGAACCGATCCCGATCCGCAGCTCGTCGCGGGCGGGGAAGGACCAGCCGTAGCCGGAGGGCACGTAACGGCGGTCGATCCAGATCTCGAGGTCGTCGCCGGTCCCCGCCGGGTGCACCTCGAGCCCGCGCGAGAGCGGCGCGTCCGGTGGCTGGTAGCCGTCGCCGTTCGCCAGCACCCGTCGCCAGCCGAGCGCGTCGACGACCAGCGGCGCCGAGATCGTGCCGCGGTCGGTCTCGATCGAGAACTGGCCGCTCCCGTTCGTCGGCGCCGCGCGGCCGTTCACCTTGGCGGTCTCGAAGGTCGCGTCGCAATCGCGCCAGAGCAGCTGGCAGAGCTCGCGATAGTCGAAGGTGGAGAAGGTCCAGGGGAGCTTGTAGCGGGCGTCGCCGTGGGGGGTGTGCATGACCAGCTCGTCGAAGCGCTGGCACTCGCTGTCCATCAATCCCAGCTGCCGCAGCCACTCGGTCGGGATGCCGCAGGCGGAGGTCTGGCGCTCGCCGATCTCGTAGCGGTCGACGATCATCACGTCGGCGCCGGAGCCCGCAAGCTCGCGTGCAATCGCCAGCCCGGCGAAGCTGGCGCCGCAGATAAGAACGTCGCGCGACCCGTCGAGGGGGGTGCGCTCGTCGCCGCGCTTAGTTGCTCGAATCGGCATCGAGGTCGATTCTGCCATTATTCGCCGCCGTGTCCGCGACCGACGTTCTGACCGCCCCTGCGCCCACCGCCACCCCCGTCGAGGGATCCGGCGGCCTGCTGCTGCAGATCGACGGCAAGATCGTCCCCAACTACGCCGCGACGATGGTCTCCTTCGACGAGGGCGACGTCGTCAACGGCAAGGTCGTCCGCATCGACAAAGACGAGGTCCTGGTCGACATCGGCTACAAGGCCGAGGGCGTCATCCCCTCCAACGAGCTCTCGATCCGCAAGTCGGTCGACCCGGCCGAGGAGGTCGAGCTCGGCGAGGAGGTCGACGCGCTGGTCCTCACCAAGGAGGACGCCGAGGGCCGCCTGATCCTCTCCAAGAAGCGCGCCCGCTTCGAGAAGGCCTGGCGCCGGATCGAGATCGCCGCCGACTCCGGGGAACCGGTCGAAGGCAGCGTCATCGAGGTCGTCAAGGGCGGGCTCATCCTCGACCTCGGGGTGCGCGGCTTCCTGCCCGCCTCGCTGGTCGACATCCGCCGCGTCCACAACCTCGACGAGTTCATGGGCCAGACGCTCGAGTGCAAAGTCATCGAGCTCAACCGCTCCCGCAACAACGTTGTCCTCTCCCGCCGCGCCGTCCTCGAGGAGGAGCGCAAGGAGGTCCGCGAGCAGATCCTCGGACGGCTCGAGCCCGGCCAGGTGGTCGAAGGCAAGATCTCCAACATCGTCGACTTCGGCGCCTTCGTCGACCTCGACGGGATCGACGGCCTGATCCACATTTCCGAGCTGTCCTGGAGCCACGTCAACCATCCCTCCGAAGTCGTCGAAATCGGCGACACGGTGCGGATCAAAGTGCTCGACATCGACCGCGACCGCCAGCGCATCTCGCTTGGTCTCAAGCAGACGCAGGAGGATCCGTGGCAGCGGGTCATCAGCACCCACCGCTCCGGCGACGTGCTCGAGGGTTCGGTGACCAAGGTCGTCGCCTTCGGCGCCTTCGTCGAAATCCTCCCGGGCGTCGAGGGCCTGGTCCACATCTCCGAGCTCGCCGACCACCATGTTGAGAACCCGAGCGAAGTGGTCGAGCCGGGCGCAACGCTGAACGTGAAGATCCTTGAGATCGACGAAGAGCGGCGGCGCTTGTCGCTGAGCATCAAGCGGGTCGAGGGGCAGAACATGCCGATGCAGGGGCTGGGCGACCAGTTGGCCGCAAACGGGGACGCTGAGGGCGCGGATGCGTCAGCCGCGGGTCCTGTCGTGGAGGAGGCGAGCGTCGAGGGCGCAGACCCCACGACCGCGGGTCCTGTCGCAGAGGAGGACACCTCGTCCTCGCAAGCTGCGGGCGAGGCGCCCACCTCTACGCCACCCGCGGACGAGGCGCCTGAGTCCGCCGAGACTGCGGACGCCGAGACTGCTGAAGACGAGACGCCTGCTGAGGAGCCTGCGGCCGAGGTTCCCGCCGAGGAGGAGGAGCCGGTTTCTGAGGCACCTGCCGAGGAGGAGGCTTCTGAGGATGCGGAGCCGGCTCCGGTGGCGGAGGAGAATGGGACGACTGAGGATGCGGGGCCGGACGAGGACGGTGGGGAGGCCCAGGAGGGCGAAACCGCCGCTGACCGTCCGGACTCCCCCGACGACGTCGACGAGGCCGCGGGCGAGACGTCCGAGCCTGAGGCGCCCGCCGACTCCTAGACGGTCATGCCGCTGACGATCGGCCTCACCGGCGGCATCGCGGCCGGGAAGTCCGAGGCGCTGGCGGCCTTTTCGAGGTTGGGGGCGGCGACCCTGTCCAGCGACGCGGTCGTCCACGAGCTGCTCGATTCCGAACCCCTGCTGGGTCATCTGGTCGAGCGCTGGGGGCCGGATGTGGCGCCTGACGGCAAGGTCGATCGTGGCCGGATCGGGGAGGTCGTCTTCGCCGACCCCGAGCAGCTGACCTGGCTCGAGGGGCAGATCCACCCGCTGGTCGGCGAACGGATCGGCGCCTGGCTGACCGGGTTGCCGGAGGACACCGAGATCGCCGTGATCGAGGTGCCGCTGCTGTTCGAGGGGGAGATGGAGAAGGTGTTCGGCACGACGATCGCGATCGTCACCGCCGACGAGGTGCGGCGCGAGCGCGCGGCGGCCCGGGGCCACGCCCTGGTCGACGAGCGCGAGGCGCGGCAGCTGTCCCAGGACGAGAAGGCGGCGCGGGCCGAGCACGTCGTCGCCAACGACGGCTCGATCGAGGATCTCGAGCGAGCCCTGTCCGCTCTGATCGAAAAGCTGGGGCGATGAAGCGCAGGGCGAGGCGGCGACGCAGGCTGGCACTGGGTGCCGGCGCGGCCGCGGTCGGGATCGTGGTCGGGGTGATGGTCGTCAGCGGCACCTTCGACGATGCGATCCAGGAGCTGACCCTGCCCCTGCGCCACGAGGACATCATCCGCCAGCAGGCCGCCGAAAAGGAAGTCGACGCGGCCCTGATCGCCGCCGTCATCTACGCGGAGTCGAAGTTCTCCGACCAGACCTCCAGCGCCGGCGCCCGAGGCCTGATGCAGATCACGCCCGAAGCGGCGAACGAAATCGAGCGCCTCAGCGGCGGAACTTCGTTCAAGATCGACGACCTCTCCGATCCCGAAATCAACATCCGCTACGGCACCTTCTTCCTGCACGAACTGCTCGAACGCTTCGACGGCGATGAGGCCGCCGCCCTGGCTGCCTACAACGCCGGCCCCGCCAACGCGGAAAAGTGGGGCGGCAGCGAGCTGTCCGTCTCCAGCATTCCCTTCCCGGAAACGCGTGCCTACGTCGAAGAGGTGCTCGAGAAGCGCGACACCTACCGCCATACCTACGCGCAGGAGCTGGGTTACCGATGAGCGCCGGGGTCCCAAGACCGCGGGCGGCGGCGCTGGCGCTGGCTGTCGGCCTCGTGCTGGCCGACTCCTCGGTCGTCGTCCTGGCGCTGCCGGACATCTACCGCGAACTCGACACCAGCGTCGCCGGCGTCACCTGGGTGCTGATCTCCTTCAACCTGGTGATGGCGCTGGCGGCGGTGCCGGCGGCATTGCTGGCGCGGCGGGTCGGGCCCGGGCGCGCGGCCGCGGTCGGGCTGGCGATCTTCGCCGGCGCCGGGATCGCCTGCGGCGTCGCCGACCAGCTCTCGACCCTGATCCTGGCCCGCTGCGTGCAGGCGCTCGGCGGCGCCCTCGCGGTCACCGCCTGCCTCGAGCTGCTGCCGGCCACGGTCGGCTCCGAGCGCCGCGCCGCCAAGGTCTGGGCCACCGCCGGCGCCACCGGAGCGGCGCTCGGCCCCGCGGTCGGCGGCATCCTCACCGAGCTCGTCTCCTGGCAGTCGATCTTCCTGCTCCAGGTGCCACTGGCGCTGGCCGCCGCGGTGCCGATCCTGGCCGTCGCCAAACACGAGGCGGCGACGGGGGTCCTGCAGACCGAGGTCCGCCGCACCGGCCGGCCGCACCTGGCGGCCAATATCGCCCTGGCGATGGTCTCGGCGGCGATCGCCGCGGCCCTCTTCCTGCTGGTTCTGCTGCTGATCGAAGGCTGGCGCTTGACCCCGATCGGGGCCGCGATCGTGGTCACGGCGATGCCATTGGCGGCGCTGCTCGGCAGCCGGCTCGACCCGCTGGTGCCCAGCGCCAAGGCGCGCGCCGCCGCCGGCGCGATCTTCGTCTCCGGCGGGCTCGCCGGCCTCGGCTTCCTGCCGAAGGCGGAGGTGGCATTGACCCTGCCGCCGCAGTTGCTGGTCGGGGTCGGGCTGGCTCTGGTGCTCTCGGCGCTGACCGAGACCGCGCTCGCCGGGCGCTCCCCGCAGGCGATCCACGGCGGCTGGACGATCTCCGCCCGCCACGCGGGCGTGGTCATCGGCCTGCTGGCGCTGACCCCGGTCTTCACCGCCGACATCGCCGACCAGCGCACCGACGCGATCGACGCCGGCACCGCGGTCATCCTCGACTCCAAGGTCGATCCGCTGCTGAAGATCCAGCTGGCGCAGAAGATCGAGAGCCGGCTCGAAGGTGAGACCGGCAAGGTGCCGACGATCGGCCCGGCCTTCGAGCCGCTGCCGAGCGACCCCGGCGACCGCGCCGACGTCGAAGGGCTGCGCGACGAACTGCAGGAGCAGCTCAACGCCGGCGCCACTCATGCCTTCAGCCCCTCATTCCTGCTGGCGGCATTGCTCGGCCTGCTGGCGCTGTTCCCGATCGCGCTCGCGCGCAGGGTCGACCTGTGAACGCGGGTCTGCGAGCCCAGTTGCTGGTCGGGGTGGCGATCGTCTCCTCGCTGGCCCTGATCGGCGCCTACCTGGCGGCCGGTGGCTCCTCCTACGCGCCGGAGAAGACGCAGGATCCTTGCAAGCACCGGGCCTGGACCGATCCCCAGAGCCTGGGCGAAATTGCCAACCAGTTCTCGATCTCCGCCCTCGACGGCGCCGCCTGCCAGCTCGGGGTGAGCCGGGAGACGCTGGCGCGGGCGCTCGCCTCGCCGGAGGCGCGCGAACGCTTCAGCGAGCGCTACGGGATCGACGACGAGAGACTGGCGCGGGCGATCCGTGCCGGCCTCGTGCGCGCGGTCGACGATGCCGAAGACGCCGGCGCCCTGAGCCCGCTCCTGGCCGGCCCGCTGCGGACGACGGTCGAAGAAATCCCGCTCGACCGGGCGATCGAAATCGTCCGCGACGCGCGCTCGGTGCTGAACAACCTGCAGACCTTCCTCGGGCCCGCCGGCGAATTTTTGGAAGAACTACTTCCTTAACTCAGGGTCCTTCAGTATGTTCCCCCGATGGCGGAGCGGAGAGACGCCGAGGGGGAGGGGGCCCCTGCGCAATCGCTGACCTCATTGCCCACCGCATTGCCGTTTCCGGCGGCTGCCGCGCTGGTGTTCGTCGCCGCGGGGGCGGTTCTGATGCTGGAGATCCTCGCCGTTCGCTTGCTGGCCCCGTATGTCGGCCTGACCCTGGAGACGACGACCGCGGTGATCGGCGCCGCCCTCGCCGGCATCGCCCTGGGCGCCGCGGCCGGGGGTTACTTCGCGGACCGCACCGACACCCGCAAGCTAATCGTCGGGCTGCTGATCGGGGGCGGCATGCTGACCCTGTTGACCGTCCCGGTGGTCCACTGGCTGGGGCCTGGCGTGCGCGGGGAGGGCGACCTCGCCGTCGTCGGCGTCACCCTGATCGCGCTGGTTCCCGCCGCGGCCGTCTTGAGCGCCGTCTCTCCGGCCGTCGCCCATCTGCAGCTGCACGACCTCCGGGTCAGCGGCACCATCGTCGGCAGCCTCTCGGCCTGGGCGACCGCCGGCGCCCTGCTCGGAACGTTCGGCACCGGCTTCGTCCTGATCCCGCTGATGCCGGTCAGCAGTGCCGTCCTCGTCATCGGCGCCGTGCTCGTGCTGGTCGGGATCTCGCTCGGGGCCGGTTCGAAGGTCCTGGCCCCGGCCGGTGTGGCCGCGATCGCGATCGTCGCCGTCGGCTTCGGGGTCCTCTCGACCAGCTCCGATTCCCCCTGCCTGACCGAGACCCAATACCACTGCGTGCGCCTGGTCGCCGATCCCGCCCACCCGCGCGCCTACAACCTCGTGCTCGACAAGAGCTTCAACTCCTACGTCGATCTCGACGATCCGGCTCGGCTCGAGTATCCCTACGTGAAATGGATCGCCGACGCGATCGATTCTGTGGACCGACCCCGGGCGCCGCTTGACGGGGTCTTCGTCGGCGGCGGTGGTTTCACGCTCCCACGCTGGCTGCTGGAGACGCGCCCCGGGTCGAACGCGCGCGTGCTCGAGCTCGACGACGGCCTGGTGGAATTCGCGGAGGACCGGCTCGGGTTGCGGGAGTCGTCCAGCTTGCGGGTCTCGGTCGGCGATGCCCGCGTCGGCATGCTGGATGTGCCGACCGACAGCGCCGACGTCGTCGTCGGCGACGCGTTCAGCGGCGAATCGGTGCCGTGGCACCTCACCACCGGCGAGTGGCTCGACGAAGTGCGGCGCGTCCTCAAGCCGGATGGTCTCTACGCGATGAACTTGATCGACCTCCATCCGCTGGATCTGGCCCGGGCCGAGGCCGCGACCCTCCTGGAGAGCTTCAAGGACGTTCACCTGGTCAGCTTCCCCACGCGGAGCGGGAACCTGGCCGGCGGCAGCTTCGTCTTTCTCGCCTCCGATCGTCAGATCCCGGCAGCTGCCGGCACCCACGGAGGGGGGACGATCAGCGGCGAAAGGGAGGACATCGAACGGTTCTCCGCGAGGGCCGAGCCGCTGCGGGACGACTACGCGCCGGCGGACCAGCTGGTGACCACGGAATAGGGTTCGCCGGGCCGCCGCCGGGAGGCGGCTAGGGACGGGTCGCGCGCCAGACCCAGAGCATCGCCAGCGGCTGCAGCGGCAATCGCGCCCATAGCGCCCAGCGCGGAATCCTGTCCAGGTCCAGGCCCTTGATCTGCTCCGGATTGACCGCCATGTGGATGTTGGCCGGGAAGACGGCGAGCAGCAGGGCCAGCAACCAAAAGCGGGCGAGCGGGCGGGTCTTCGGGTGAAGGACGGCCAGACCGCCGGCGATCTCGGCGACGCCGCTGATCGCGACGACCTCTTTGGCCGGTATGCCGGCGGGCACGATCGCCTCGAAGCTGCGCGGGATCACGAAGTGCAGCGTTCCCGTAAATGAGAAGAAGGCGGCGAGAAGACGGCGCGACAGGGTCATCGGCGCGCAGTTTCCCAGGTGCGCCGCGGCAATGCCCCTCAGCCCGGCAAGCCCGCCCAGCGTGCCAGCTAAGGTCACGTCTTCGTGCCCGATTTCGTACTCAACCCCGCCTACACGCCGACCGCCGACCAGCCGAAGGCGATCGCCGGGCTTGCCGAGGGCATCGACGCCGGCGAACGCTTCCAGACGCTGCTGGGCGCCACCGGGACCGGCAAGACCTTCACGATGGCGGCAACGATCGCCGCGGTCCAGCGCCCCTCGCTGGTGATCGCCCACAACAAGACGCTGGCGGCGCAGCTCTGCAACGAGTTCCGCGAGTTCTTCCCCGACAACTCGGTCGAGTACTTCGTCTCCTATTACGACTACTACCAGCCCGAGGCCTACGTCCCGGCTCAGGACCTCTACATCGAGAAGGACTCCTCGATCAACGACGAGATCGACCGCCTGCGCCACGCGGCGACCGCCTCGCTGTTCGCCCGCCGCGACGTGATCATCGTCGCTTCGGTCTCCTGCATCTACGGGATCGGCTCGCCCCAGGTCTACAACGAAAAAATGCAGCTGTTCAAAGTCGGGGCGTCGATCGACCGCGACGAGGTCCTGCGCAAGCTGGTGAAGATGCAGTACCAGCGCAACGACGCGGTGCTGGGCCGCGGCTCCTTCCGGGTCCGCGGCGAGGTGCTGGAGATCATGCCCGCCTATGCCGAGTCGGCCTACCGGATCGCCCTCTTCGGCGACGAGATCGAGGGGATCCAGCACTTCGACCCGCTGACCGGCGAGGTGCTCGACACGATCGACCATGTCTCGGTCTGGCCGGCCTCGCACTACGTGACCAAAGACGAGACGGTCGAGCGAGCGGTCGAGGAGATCCGGGCCGAACTCGAATCGCGCACGGCCGAGCTCGAGGAGGAGGGCAAGCAGCTGGAGGCGCACCGGTTGCGCCAGCGCACCGCCTACGACCTCGAGATGATCAAGGAGGTCGGCTTCACCTCGGGGATCGAGAACTACTCGCGCATCCTCGACGGACGCCCGCCCGGCAGCCCGCCGCACACGCTGATCGACTACTTCCCCGACGACTTCGTCGTCTTCGTCGACGAGTCCCACCAGACGATTCCCCAGATCGGCGGCATGTACGAGGGCGACCGCTCCCGCAAGACGACCCTGGTCGACTTCGGCTTCCGCCTGCCCTCGGCGATCGACAATCGCCCGCTCAAGTTCGACGAGTTCCTCGACCGGGTCCCCCGCCTGGTCATGGTCTCGGCCACGCCGGGCCAGTTCGAGCGGGCGGAGTCAAGTCGGATCGTCGAGCAGATCGTGCGCCCGACGGGAATCGTCGATCCCTATATCGAGGTCCGCGAGACCAAGAACCAGATCGACGACCTGATGAACGAAGCCCGGGTCGTCGCCAAAGCCGGCGAGCGGGTCCTCGTCACCACCCTGACCAAGAAGATGGCCGAGGACCTGACCGCCTACCTGCTCGAGTACGGGATCAAGGTTCGCTACCTCCATTCGGAGATCGACACCCTGGAACGGATCCAGATCGTCCGCGACCTGCGGCTGGGGGAGTACGACGTCCTCGTCGGCGTCAACCTCCTACGCGAGGGGCTCGATCTGCCGGAGGTCTCGCTGGTCGCAATCCTCGACGCCGACAAGGAGGGCTTCCTGCGCGGCGAGACCAGCCTCGTGCAGACGATCGGCCGCGCCGCCCGCAACGTCAACGGGCGGGTGCTGATGTACGCCGACAAGGAGACCGACGCGATGCGGGCGGCGATGAGCGAGACCGACCGCCGCCGGGAGATCCAGCTCGCCTACAACGAGGAGCACGGAATCACCCCGGAGACGGTCCGCAAAGGGATCTCCGAGATGTCGTCGTTCCTGGCGATGGAGGACCGGGCACCGGCCAAGCGGCGCGCCAAGCGCGGTGGCGAGTACGACAGCCCGGAGGAGCTGGAGCGGACGATCGTCGCGCTCGAGGAGGAGATGCTGGCCGCGGCCGACGACCTCCGCTTCGAGGAGGCCGGCCGCATCCGCGACGAGCTCAGGGAGCTGCGCCGCGACCTCGACGGGATGACCGCCGGGGCCTAGTGCCAGGTCAGTCGACCAGCTTCGCCGCCTTGGCGCTGTCGCCGTAGAACTCGCCGCGCACCGTCTTGCCGTCGGCGTTCACCTTGATCAGGTGCGCGAAGGGAGCCTCGAAGCTCCCCTTGTCGTTGCCCGCCCGCTGGGTGCCGCGGACGATGACCCAATCGCCACCGTCGATGAACTCTTCCGGCTCGACGCTGAACGAGGTCCAGTAATTGGGGATCTGGGCGAAGTTGGCCATGATCGCGTCGCGGCCTTTCGTTTCGCCCCCGAGCGGCAGCTCGTCCGAGGTGACCCAGACGGCGTCCTCGGCGAACGACTCCTGCAATGCGGCCATGTCGCCGCTGCCGAAGGCGGCGTAGGCGGATTTGGCAGTGTCGAGATTGGACATCTCTCCTCCTCTGTTTGACCCTGCCTGTGTCCAACGTAACCCCGCCGGCCCGGCGGCACAAGGGCCAGGCGACCGGCCAGGCGTCGCTCCTGGCTAATCTCCGCCCGTGGCCATCGCCGTAACCGAAGCGACCTTCGATCGCGACGTCGTCGAGCTCTCGAAGCAGACCCCGGTCGTGGTCGATTTCTGGGCCGAGTGGTGCGGGCCCTGCAAAGCGCTGAGCCCGGCATTGGAAGCCGCCGAGGCGAGCCGTGGCGGCCGGGTGCTGCTGGCCAAGGTCGACGTCGACACGAACAAATCGCTCTCGGGCCGCTTCGGCGTGCAGGGCATCCCGGCGGTGAAGGCGTTTCGCGACGGCGAGGTGGTGAGCGAGTTCACCGGCGCGATCCCACCGGCGAAGGTCGAGCAGTTCTTCGACGCGCTGCTCCCCTCGAAGGCGGACGAGCTGCTGGAGAAGGGCGACGAGCTCTCGCTGCGCGAGGCGGCCGAACTGGAGCCGCGCCGCGCCGACGTCGCCGTGCGCCTCGGCCGGGCCCGGCTCGAGCGCGGGGCGGAGGAGGAGGCACTGGAAGCGGTCGCTCCCCACGCCGGCGATTTCGCCGCCACCGGCCTCGCCGCCCGGATCAAGCTCTCGCGTCAGGGCATCGGCACCGAGGCCTTCGTCGCGCTCGACCGCGGCGATCGCGATGCGGCCCTCGATGCGCTGCTGGCGGCGATGGCGAGCGCCGACCCCGACACTCGCGAGCTGCTGCGCCAGGCGATCGTCGGCATCCTCAGCGACCTCGACCCCGCCGACCCCGGCGCCCGCGCCTACCGCCGCCGCCTCGCCACCGCCCTCGGTTAGTCGTGAGGTGTCAATTGCTCCCGGTATCCGGGAAGAACTGACACCTCACCGGCTGAGGTCAAGCTCCCGACGGCGCTGTGCGAGGAGCATGGCCAGGCGCTCGCCGACCTGCTTCGGATCGCGTTCGATCCGACGGGCCGTGAGCCGGATCGAGTCGATTCCGGCCAGCTTCAGGTTCTCCTGGCGCAGGGGGTCGTTCTCGAAGGCGGCCCGGGTTCTGTGCGCGTCCCAGCCGTCGACTTCGACCGCGAACCTCTCTGCCTCCCAGTAGGCATCGATCTCATGCCCGGCGACGAAGGTGTTCATCGCCGGCTTCGGCAACCCGGCGCGCTTGACGAGCGCCAAGAGCAGTCGCTCCGAGCGCGAGCGCACGAACGCGGGATCTCGATACAGGTCCAGCGCCAGCTGGAGACGCTTGGTGCTGCGCTCGCCCCGCCGCCGTGCGAGCAGCGCATCGATTGCGATCAGGTCGAGCCGGCCCAGCCGCTCCGCTTGCTCGATCGCCTGCTGTAGCCGTTTGGCCCGATCGGCGGCTGCGAGGTCGAGGAGGGTCCGGGGCAGCGAGGTGACGGGGATGCGCTCGATCGTCCCCCACTCAGCCGCGGTGAGGGACGCAGCATGCGCCTCGATCCCGACGCGTCGAGCGCGGCGATTAGCGACCGTTATCGCGGGTTCGGCTGGACACCGCTGCAAAAGCCCCCAGAGCCAGGCGGCCGATCCGTGGCTGAGAACGGCAACTGGCCCGCAGGCCAGGATCGCCGCCATGCACCGGCCTCGATCGGAAAGCGGTTGATGGCCTATGCGATACACGCCCTGGTGGACGCGGTGCGCTCGCCGGGCATCCGCGAGCCGTCCGACCGCGCTCCCCGAGAACCCGAGCCCCATCAACTGCCGTCGCGAAACCACTCCGTGCTGCCGTTCCGCCAAGGCGGCAAGCTCGGCGTGAGAACGCATTTCTTCCCGCATACCGGCAACAAGTGACCGAATGCCCCGAGTTCACCCCGGGGGAACATCTGTTCGTCTGCGTAGAATCGCTGTGAGTGGCTGCCTCCGATCGAATCGTCATCTCCGGCGCCCGTGAGCACAACCTCAAGGACATCGACCTCGAGCTGCCTCGCGACGCGCTGATCGTCATCACCGGGCTCTCCGGCTCCGGCAAGTCGAGCCTTGCCTTCGACACGATCTACGCCGAGGGCCAGCGGCGCTACGTCGAGTCGCTCTCGGCCTACGCGCGCCAGTTCCTCGGGCTGATGGAGAAGCCCGACGTCGACTCGATCGAGGGCCTCTCGCCGGCGATCTCGATCGACCAGAAGACGACCTCGCGCAACCCGCGCTCGACCGTCGGCACCGTGACCGAGATCTACGACTACCTGCGCCTGCTTTGGGCGCGGATCGGGACCCCCTTCTGCCCCGAGTGCGGCGAGGAGATCACCGGCCAGACCCAGGAGCAGATCGTCGACCGCCTGATGACCCTCGACGAGGGCACCAAGTTCATGGTCATGGCTCCGATCGTGCGCGGGCGCAAAGGGGAGTACGGGAAATTGCTGGAGCAGATGCGGCTCGAGGGCTACTCGCGGGTCAAGGTCAACGGCGAGCTGCGCCGGCTCGACGAGGAGATCGTCCTCGACAAGAAGTTCAAACACGACATCTCGGTCGTCGTCGACCGGCTGGTGATGAAGACCGACCTGCGACGGCGGCTCTCGGAGTCGGTCGAGGCGGCCGGCGGCCTCGCCGCGGGGCTGATCGAAGTCGAGCTGGTCGACGATCCGAAAGCCGCGCCGCTGCTCTTCTCGGAGCAGTTTGCCTGCCTCAACTGCGGCACCTCGATCCCGGAGCTGGAGCCGCGGATCTTCTCCTTCAACTCCCCGCACGGAGCCTGCGACGGCTGTCACGGGCTCGGCTTCCAGCGCGTGATCGACCCCGAGCTGGTCGTCCCCGACCCGACGCTCTCGCTGGCCGAGGGCGCGCTGCAGCCGTGGAACCGCGGCATCACCGCCTACTGGAGGCGCCTGATCGCCGCCGTCGCCGAGGAGTACGGGGTCGACGCCGAGAAGCCCTGGTCGCAGCTGAAGAAGAGCGACAAGGAGATATTCCTCTACGGCACCGGCGAGGACCGCCACCAGGTCACCTACACCAATCGCTTCGGCCGCCGCCGCTCCTACAAGGTCCGCTTCGAGGGGATCGTCAACAACCTCCAGCGCCGCTACGAGGAGACCGACTCGGAGACCAACCGCGAGCGGATCGAGAGCTACATGGCCGAGCAGCCCTGCCCGCAGTGCGGCGGCGCCCGCCTGCGGCCGGAGAGCCTCGCGGTCAAGATCGGCGGCCTCAGCATCGCCGAGTACAGCGACCTCTCGGCGCGGGCGGCGGCACAGTGGATCGCCGAGCTGGAGATGACCGAGACCGAGAAGGCGATCGCGCGGCTGATCGTGCGCGAGATCACCGAACGGCTCGCCTTCCTCGAGAACGTCGGCATCGGCTACCTCTCGCTGGCCCGCTCGGCCCGCTCGCTCTCCGGCGGCGAGGCGCAGCGGATCCGCCTCGCGACCCAGATCGGCTCGCACCTGGTCGGCGTCATGTACGTGCTCGACGAGCCCTCGATCGGCCTGCACCAGCGCGACAACGAGAAGCTGATCGCGACCCTCAACCGCTTGCGCGACCTCGGCAACACGGTGATCGTGGTCGAGCACGACGAGGGCACGATGATGGCCGCCGACCACCTCGTCGACCTCGGTCCCGGCGCCGGCGAACACGGCGGCCACGTGATCGCCGCCGGCACCCCGGCCAAGGTGGCGAAGAACTCCGCCTCGCTGACCGGCCAGTACCTCTCCGGCAAGCGCCGGATCGAGGTCCCCGAGGAGCGCCGGCAGCCAAGCGGGGCGCTGCGGGTGCGCGGCGCTCGCGAACACAACCTCAAGGGTGTCGATGTGGCGATCCCACTCGGCGTTCTCTGCTGTGTCACCGGCGTTTCCGGCTCCGGTAAGTCGACCCTGGTCAACGAGACCCTGCACCACGCGGTCGCCAACCGGTTGCACGCGGCGAAGCTGCGGCCCGGTGCCCACGACGGCATCGACGGGCTCAGCCAGATCGACAAGATCATCAACATCGACCAGTCGCCGATCGGCCGTACGCCGCGCTCCAACCCGGCCACCTACACCGGCGTCTTCGACCACATCCGCCAGCTCTTCACCCAGACCCAGGAGGCACGGGCGCGCGGCTACAAACCAGGCCGCTTCAGCTTCAACGTCAAGGGCGGCCGCTGCGAGGTCTGCAAAGGCGACGGCCAGATCAAGATCGAGATGCACTTCCTGCCCGACGTCTACGTCCCTTGCGAGCAGTGCCACGGCAAACGCTACAACCGCGAGACGCTCGAGGTCCGCTTCAAGGGCAAGAACATCGCCGACGTCTTGGAGATGTCGGTCGAGGAGGGGGTCGAGTTCTTCGAGAACGTGCCGAAGATCGCCCGCCGTCTGCGCACCCTGCACGACGTCGGGCTCGACTACATCCGCCTCGGCCAGCCGGCGACGACGCTCTCCGGCGGCGAGGCGCAGCGAATCAAGCTCGCCACCGAGCTCTCCAAAGTCGCCACCGGCGACACCCTCTACATCCTCGACGAGCCGACCACCGGCCTCCACTTCGCCGACGTGCAGCGTTTGCTCGATGTACTCGGGCGCCTGGTCGACGCCGGCAACAGCATCGTCGTCATCGAGCACAACCTCGACGTGATCAAGACCGCCGACTGGCTGGTCGACCTCGGGCCCGAGGGTGGGGAAGAGGGCGGCGAGATCGTTGCCACCGGCACCCCCGAGGAGGTCGCGGCGGTCAAGGGCTCCTACACCGGTCGTTTTCTGGCAGAGCTGGTCGAGCCGGCGAAGCCGAAACGCGGCGCCAGGCGCCGCGAGCCGATCGCCGCTTAACAGTCACCTTCGCCCTTATAGGCACGACGTCTAGGACGGGGCGTCCCACATTGTTCCCCGCCGTTGGCCGAGCTGGCCCGAACTTGCTTCAAACCCTCAGGAGCGGGGTAAGGTCGGATGAGATTTGGGAAACGGGGTGGGAATCCCGGCCACAAGGAGGAGACGAAATGTCCAGTCCTGCCGTTTTGAAACGAACCTCTCTCGGGTTCGTCGCTCTACTCGTAATCGCCCTGGTCGCTGCCGGGTGCGGCAGTAGCGACGGTGGTGGTGGAACCAAGATCGCTCTCCTGCTGCCGGAAAACGAGACGCCCCGCTACGAAACCAACGACCGGCCGGACTTCGAAGAATCGGTCGACGAACTCTGTAGCGACTGCGAAGTCATCTACAGCAACGCGGGTGGTGACGCGCAGAAGCAGCAGAGCCAGGCCGAAGCGGCATTGACCCAGGGGGCGGAAGTCCTCGTGGTCGACCCGATGGACTCGAAGTCGGCGGCGGCGATCGCCGAAAAGGCGCAGGCCCAGAACGTGCCGGTGCTCAGCTACGACCGCCTGATCGAAAACGGCGAAGTCGACGCCTACGTCTCCTTCGACAACGAAAAGGTCGGCGAATTGCAGGCGGAAACGCTGGCGAAAAAGCTAAAAGAAGACGGCAGCCCGAGCGGTCCGATCATCAAGATCAACGGCGATCCGGCGGATCCAAACGCCGCTTTGTTCAAGGCGGGCTCCAACAAGGGCTTCGAAGCCGCGGGGGTCGAGGTCGCGAAGGAATACGACACGCCCGGATGGTCTGCAGAAAACGCCCAGCGTGAGGCGCAGCAGGCGATCACCGCCCTCGGCAACGACGGTTTCGCCGGCATCTACGCCGCCAACGACGACACCGGCGGCGGCGCGATCGCGGCGCTGAAGGGGGCCGGCCTCAACCCCGAAGACATCCCGGTCACCGGTCAGGACGCGACCGTGGCGGGGCTGCAGCGGATCCTCGCCGGCCAGCAGTTCATGACGGTGTACAAGGAAATCGGCCCGCAGGCGAAGGTCAGCGCCGAAATCGCGATCGCCCTCGCCGAAGGCAAGGAAGTTCCGCAGGACAAAGTCACCGAAGAACTCGACAACGGTGCGGGCAAAGTGCCGTCGGTCCTGCTGACTCCGATCGCGGTACTCAAGGACAACGTCAAGTCGACCGTCGTAGCGGACGGCTTCGTCACCGCCTCGGAACTCTGTACCGGCTCCTACGCGGCGGCGTGCAAAGAAGCGGGAATCTCGGGCTGAGATGACCGACGGCACTCCGCTCCTCGAGCTGGAGGGAGTCAGCAAGGCGTTCGGCCCGGTCCAGGCTCTGGATCGGGTCGACTTCGCCGTCCACGCCGGCGAGGTCGTCGGCCTCGTCGGCGACAACGGCGCCGGCAAGTCGACGCTGGTGAAGACGATCGCCGGCATTCACGCGGCCGACACCGGGGCGATCCGCTTCGAGGGCCGCGAGGTCTCGATCTCCAAACCCCAGGACGCGACCGACCTCGGGATCGCGACCGTCTACCAGGACCTCGCCCTCTGCGACAACCTCGACGTCGTCGCCAATCTCTTCCTCGGCCGCGAGGAGGTCTCGCCGGGGCTCGGCACCGCCTCGCGTCAGCTCGACGAGGTGCGGATGGAGCACCAGACCGGCGAGCTGCTCTCCAACCTGGCGGTGACGATCCCCAGCCTGCGCAGCGAGGTCGGGACCCTGTCCGGCGGTCAGCGCCAGCAGGTGGCCGTCGCCCGCTCGCTGCTCGGTGAGCCGAAGGTGGTGCTGCTCGACGAGCCGACGGCGGCGCTCGGCGTCGCCCAGACGGCGCAGGTTTTGCAGTTGATCCGGCGGCTGCGGGAGCGCAGCCTCGGCGTCGTCGTGATCAGCCACAACCTGGTCGACGTCTTCGAGGTCGCCGACCGCATCTTCGTCCTCCGGCTAGGCCGCCCGGCCGGCGACTTCAGCGCCGAAGCGACGACCGAGGAGCACGTGGTCTCGGCGATCACCGGCATCGGCTCCGACGGCGAGGAGCGGAGCGGGCGCGAGGGCGAGAAATCCGCCGGAGACAACGGGGGGGATGGACGATGAGCGACGCCGCGGTCAGCACCGCCGATTCCGCCGCAGCCACGACGCGGCCGAAGGAGACGATCCGCCGGCTGATTCAGGGCGACCTCGCCTCGCTGCGGGTCCTGATCGGATTGGCCCTGATCTGGGCGATCTTCCAGTTCGAGAACGACCGCTTCCTCTCGGCCCAGAACCTGACCAACCTGATGCTGCAGATCGCCGCCACGGGTCTGATCTCGGTCGGCATCGTCTACGTGCTTCTGCTGGGCGAGATCGACCTCTCGGTCGGGGCCGTCAGCGGCCTCGCCGCAGCGGTGATGGCGGTGCTGAGCGTCAAGCACGGCTGGAACCCCTACCTGGCGATCGCCGCCGCGATCGCGGTCGGGCTGGCGATCGGCCTGTTGCAGGGGTTCCTCTTCAGTCATTTCGGCGTGCCGTCCTTCGTCGTCACGCTTGCGGGCTTATTGGCCTGGCAAGGGGCCCTGTTACAGGTATTGGGATCGACCGGTTCGATCAACATCAACGACCCCAAGATCACCGGCCTCACCGAAACCTTCTATTCCGATGCGGTTGGCTGGGTCATGGCCGTCGTGGTGATCGGGGCCTACGGGGGCTTGCTGCTTCTCGGGCACCGCCGCCGCGTCGCCGCCGGGCTCGAAGGAGAGAGCATGGCCCGGCTCGGACTCCGCTTCGGCGCGGTCGCCGTGGTGACGATCGCCGCCTTGCTGATCTTCAACTCCTACGAAGGCGTGCCGCTGGCGGTGCTGATCCTGCTCGGCTTCGTGGTCGGCATGGAGTACGTGGTCAAGCGCACCGGCTTCGGCCGTCACGTCTTCGCCGTCGGTGGCAACGCCGAGGCCGCCCGCCGCGCCGGCATTCGCGTCAACGGCATCCGCGTCGCCGTCTTCGGCATCGCCGGCACGATGGCCGCGATCGGCGGCATCATGGCCGCCTCGCGTCTGTTCGCCGTCAATCAGAACTCGGGCGGCAACGAACTGCTGCTGCTGGCGATCGCCGGCCCGGTCATCGCCGGCACCAGCCTCTTCGGCGGCCGCGGGTCGGTCTGGACGGCGCTGACCGGCGCCCTGGTGATCGGCTCGATCTCCAACGGCATGGACCTGCTCGCGCTCTCCTCGGCGGTCAAGTTCATGGTTACCGGCGGCGTCCTCCTGCTCGCCGTCCTGGTCGATGCCATCGCCCGCAACCAGCGCTCGGCCACCGGCCGAGTTTGAGCTTCTAGCGCGCGAACAGAAGCGAGGCGCCGATTGCGCCGCCGAGGTCGCCGAGCGAGGCGACCCGCACCTCCGGCGGCCGTTCGTCGATGAAGAGATGCTTCTTCATCTCCGCCATCAGCGGCTCCATCAAGCGCTCGCCGAAGCGGACCCCGAGGCCGCCGCCGATGATCACCGCTTCCGGGTCGATCAGGTTGATCGCCGAGGCGACACCGGTGCCGAGCGCCTCTACCGCGCGCTCGATCAGCTTCTCCGCGAGGTCGTCGCCGTGGTCGAGGGCGCGCTCCCAGATGCCGCTGGTCAGCCGCGGTTTCCCGTGCTTCTCCATCAGCTTGAAGAGGTCCGTCTTGTGGCCCTCTTCGTGCTGGCGGCGCGCCTCAGCTTCCATCGCCGAGCGCCCGGCGTAGGCCTCCATGCAGCCCCTGCGGCCGCAGGGGCACTTGGCGCCGCCGCGCTTGACGACCATGTGGCCGATCTCGCCCGCGGCGCCGCGGCCCAGCCACGGCTTGCCGTCGAAGACGAGCCCGCCGCCGACGCCGGTGCCCCAGAAGACGCCGATCAAGGTCTGGAACTCGCGTCCCGCGCCAAGGTGGAACTCGGCCTCGGTCGCCACCTGGACGTCGTTGCCGACCCGGACTTCGGCCCCCAGCGCCTGCTTCAGGGTTTCCGCCAACGGGAAGCTGCCCTCCCAGCCGGGGAGGTTGCGGGCGCCGGAGACGATGCCGGTCTTCTCGTCGGCGTCGCCGGGGGAGCCGACCCCGATGCCCGTCAGACCGGCGGGCTCGATGCCCGCCTGCTCGGCCGCTTCGCGCAGCGCCGCCGCCATCGCATCGGCGACATCTTGCGGCCCGCCGCTGGTCGGCGTCGGCTGCCGGGCCTCGCCCAGGACCTTGCCGCCGGCGTCGACGATCGCCGTCTGAATCTTCGTCCCGCCGAGATCGATGCCGCCGCGCAGGTCAGCCACGCGCGCAGTCTACGCTGCGCGGATGCGCGAGAAGGGCGAGCGGGGCTGGCGGATCTGGTGGGCGAAGCGGCGCTGGTACGACCGCAACCGGCGCTGGCTGCGGCGACGGCGGATCGACCGCCACGCCGCCCGCGGCGGCTTCTACATCCGTTACCCGGTCGAGGGGGAAGTGCTGGAGGCGCTCGACGACGGCCGCCTGACGATCGGCGAAGGCACCATGCTCGAGCCCGGCTGCTGGCTGACGCTGGGTCCGGAGGCGCGGATCGAGATCGGCGCCGGCTGCTTCCTCAACCGCAACACGATGATCGCCGCGCATGAGCGGGTGACGATCGGCGACCACACGATGTTCGCCAACGGCTGCTTCGTCGGCGACGCCAGCCACCGCTTCGACGACCCCGAGCTGCCGATCACCTGGCAGGGGTTCACCTCGAAGGGCCCGGTGGAGATCGGCGCCAACTGCTGGTTCGGGGTCAACTGCGCGGTCACCACCGGGGTCACGGTCGGCGAGCGCTGCGTCGTCGGCGCCAACTCGGTCGTCAACCGCGACCTCGACCCGGCGACGATCGCCGCCGGCGTGCCGGCGAAGACGATTCGCAAGATCGACTTCGCCGAGGGCGGGGGCCCTAGTCCCTAACTGGGACTGCCGCTCGGGGGCGCGTCGCCGAGGGGCGCGGGGGCGGGTTGGCCGAAGACCCGGGCGAGGACGATGCTGAGCTCGTAGAGGAGGATCAGCGGTGCGGTCTCCAGCAGCATCGAGACCGGGTCGATCCCCGGGAGCGCCGCGGCCACGACCGCGCAGACCAGGTAGGCGTAGCGCCTGTTCTTGGTCAGCTGCTCGACCTTGACGATCCCCAGACGGGTGACCGAGAGGATCGCCACCGGGACCTGGAACACGACCCCGCAGGCGACCAGGGTCTGGGCGAAGAAGCCGTAGTAGTCCTTGGCCCGGACCTGGATGTTGAACTGGGCGTCGTTGAAGTTGAGCAGGAACTTCGTCGCCGCCGGCAGGACCACGAAGTAGCCGAAGACGACCCCGGCGATGAACAGCGCCGGCATCAGCAGTACCAGCGGCAGCACCGCCCGCTGCTGTTGCTTGCTGAACGCAGGCAGCAGATAGGCGAACAGCTCGTAGAGGATGATCGGCAGCGCCAGGATGATCGCCCCGTAGGCAGCGACGGTCATCGTCGTCGTGAACGGCTCGGTGATCCCGAAGGTGATCAGCCTGTCGTGGTTGGCGGGCAGCGGCCCGTTCGCCAGCTTCAGCAGCAGGTTGTTCTGCCAGAAGCAGAGGGCGAGCGCGACGCCGAAGACCGCGATCGAGACGATGATGCGGGCGCGCAGCTCGTCGAGGTGCTCGACGAGGCTGAGCTCATCTTCTGGGGCAATCGCTTTGACGCGCCGCATCGAACTGCCTCAGGCCTGCTTGACGGTGGTCTCGACCTTGGGGACCGCGGCCTCGGGCGCCGCCGTGATCGGCTGGGCGATCGTCGGGTGGTCGGCCGGGGCCTCGTCCTTGCTCTCGCCGCTGATCGAGCCTTTGAACTCACGCAGGCCCTTGCCGAGCGAGTGGCCCAGCTCCGGCAGCTTTTTCGGCCCGAAGACGATCAGGGCGATGACGAGGACGATTCCTATCTCGAGTGGTCCGATGTTGGGCATTGCTTTCTCCTTCGTTTGAGGGGCGACCTACCCCGGCGGAGCGATCGCTCCGCCGGGTCGTGGCCGGGCTACTTGAGGAAGCCGGTCGCTTCCACGGCCTTGAGGACCTGGGCCGCCGTTTTCGGTTTGTCGAAGGCTCCGTTGGGCGAGATGTTCGCCGGGGTCGGCTTCAGCAACAGGCCGGCGACCGACGCGTGCCGGGCCTCGATCGACCAGATCGAGAGCGCCGCCGCGATGTAGGCGGGGCTGGCGATGTTCAGCGCCTGGCCCGAGTAGGCGCCGACGCCGGTGTTCTCGAGGGCGACGGCGGTTTCGATGAACGCCTTCTCGCTCGAGGTGGTGGCCCCGAAGTCGACTTTCGGCGCGGCGACGGCTTTGCTGCCGAGCGCCTTCTTGAGGAAGGCGACGTGGGCGTTCTCGTCCGCCGTCGTCTGCTTCAGGAACGCCATCTCGCCCGCGCCCTTGATGAACGAGCTCTTGGCGTTGTTCGCGGTCGCCTCGTTGTAGAAGGCGGCCTCCAGGTACTCCAGGGTGAGGGCGTAGTTGAGGATGCCGATGTCGCCCTTGCCGAACTTGGCCGGGGGGCGGCCCTTGCCGGCGGCCATCGAGGCGGCCGGGGTGAGGGCGCTCAGCAGCGCGCCGCCGCCCACCACGGCGCCGCCGGCGAGGCCGGCCTTCTTGAGGAAGGAGAGACGGGTGTCGCCCTCCAACGCCTCGGCTGCCTCATGGGCGGTTTCGCGAATGTCGCCGTTTACGTCGATCTGCTCGATGTTCAGCTCAGAACTCATTGGAAGTGGTTGCCTTTCGATCGGGGGGAATGGGTCCAGCTTCTGCCCCGTACCTGCGACCTCCGGCGGTTCTTGGATCACTTCGTTTGGCGTTCTTTTAAGTTTCGTTTCAGGTCCGTTGGAAAGGGGTACAATTGCTTCCGGCCGTGACCCACCCGGGCATGGACCCACTGACGTGAACTCTTCGATCGGCAACCCCCCCGTTGCGATTTCCGGTGCGCGAGCGCTGCGCTCCAGGCCGGAGCTTCGCTCTGCCTTGGAGCCGTCGCGCCGGGCCGGCCGCACGATCGGGCTGGTGCCGACGATGGGCTATCTGCACGAGGGCCACGTCTCGCTGCTGCGCGCCGCCCGCGCCGAGTGCGACGTGGTCGTGATGAGCCTCTTCGTCAACCCGGCCCAGTTCGGGCCCGGCGAGGACCTCGACCGCTACCCGCGCGACGAGGAGCGCGACCTCCGCCTCGCCGCCGAGGCCGGCGTCGACTACGTCTACGCGCCGCCGGTCGCCGAGGTCTACCCCGACGGCTTCGCGACCGCGGTTGCCGTCGAGGGCACCCTGACCGCGGTGCTGGACGGGGATCCCGGGCGCCGCGGCCCCGAGCACTTCCGCGGCGTCGCCACCGTCGTCGCCAAGCTCTTCAACAGCGTCGGCCCCGATGTCGCCTACTTCGGGCAGAAGGACGCGCAGCAGGCCGCCGTTATCCGGCGGATGGCCCGCGACCTCGACTTCCCGGTGCGGATCGAGGTGCTGCCGACCGTGCGCGAGGACGACGGCCTGGCGCTGAGCTCGCGCAACGCCTACCTCGACGAGGACGCCCGCGAGCGCGCGGTGGCGATCTCGCGGGGGCTGCGGGCGGCGCAGCGGATCGCCCGCGAGGACTCGCTCCAGGCCGGCCTTGCCGCTGCCCGCGCGGAGCTGGCGGACGCCGGCATCGAGCCCGAGTACCTGGAGGCGCGCGACGCCGAGCTGCTGGAGCCGGTGGCGGAGCTGAACGGCCGCCCGGTCCTGGTCGCCGTGGCCGCCCGGGTCGGCGCCGCCCGCCTCATCGACAACGTCTTGATCGACCCCGAAACGAACCCGTGATCCACCCGCGAACGTAGAAGGCAAGGGAGAGCCAATGCAGAGACAGATGCTGAAGTCGAAGATCCACCGAGCGACCGTCACCGACTGCGACGTCGACTACATCGGCAGCATCACCATCGACACCGAGCTGATGGCGCAGGCCGACATGATCACCAACGAGCAGGTCTACGTCTGGGACGTCGACAACGGCTCGCGCTTCGTCACCTACGTGATCGACGGCGAGCCCGGCTCGCGCACGATGCAGGTGAACGGCGCCGCCGCACATCTGGTCGAGCCCGGCCACAAGATCATCGTCGCCACCTTCGGCGCCTACGACGAGGCCGACCTCGAGCGCTACTCGCCCGTCGTCGTCCACGTCGACGACGACAACGATCCGGTCGCGGTCGACAGCCACCCGGAGGTACTGCTCAAATGGCTCGGGCGGCCGCTCCCACACCGCGCCCCCGCCCGCCGGCCGGGCCCCGGTCAACCTGCCGCGGTTGGCGGAGATGAAGGCCAACGGCGAGCCGATCGTGATGGTCACCGCCTACGACTACCCCTCGGCGACCGTGGCCGAGGAGGCCGGCGTCGACATCGTCCTGGTCGGCGACTCGGCCGCGAACGTGGTGCTCGGCTACCCCGGTACCGAGCAGGTGACGATGGACGAGATGGTGATGCTCGGCAAGGCCGTCCGCCGCGGCCTGAGAACGCCGCTGATGGTCGGCGACATGCCGATGGGCAGCTACGAGGCGAGCAACGAGATCGCGATCCAGAACGCCCAGCGCCTGGTCAAGGAGACCGGCTGCCAGGTCGTCAAGATCGAGTCCGGCGGCGTCGCCGTCGAGCGCGCCCGGGCGATCGTCCGCGCCGGCATCCCGGTGATGGGCCACCTCGGCCTCACCCCGCAGACCGCGACCGCCCTCGGCGGCTACAAAGCCCAGGGCAAGTCCGCGAAGGACGCGATCAAGCTCTGCGAGGACGCCCTCGCATTGCAGTCGGTCGGCTGCTTCGCGATCGTCTTCGAGGCCGTCCCGGCGGCGATCACGGAAGCGATCGTCGCCAAGCTGGAGATCCCGACGATCGGGATCGGGGCGGGCCCGTCGACCACCGGTCAGGTCCTGGTCTTCCACGACCTGCTCGGCATCACCACCGGCCACATGGCCAAATTCGTCAAGCAGTACGCGGACGTGCACGGGACGATGGTCGAGGCGGTGGTCGCCTACGGCAAGGAGGTGCGCAGCCGTCACTTCCCCGAACCCGACCACGTCTACAGCGTCGAGCCCAGCGAGCTCGACGAGTTCCGCCGCTACCTCGACCAGGAGAGCCTGACCTCGCAGAAGGCCTGGGACTGGGAGCCGCTGCCCTAGCGTCGCCGACGAAACGTGCATTCCCCACCCATACGGTGGCGAATGCACGTCTCGCCGCCGCGTACGATGGTCGGGTCGATGCCGATCTACGAGTTCGAGTGCGAGGCGTGCGGGGCTAGGTTCGAGGAGCTGGTCGCCGCAGGGACCGGCGCGGTCGCCTGCGCGGAGTGCGGATCGGAGCGGACGCGGCGGTTGATGTCGAGCGTCTCGCCGCCGGGGCGGCAGCCGCGAGGGGCCAAGGTCCGCTCGAACGAATCGCAGCGGAGCGAGCGCGAAGCGGCCCGGCACGATCGCATCGCCGAGTCGCGCCAGAAGCGGGCGCGGGGCGAAAATCCCCATCCGCCGAAGAAGAAGGGGGCGAAGTGAGCGCAACCGCGGAGCAGCGCCGGGAGGACTTGGTCGCTCTCTACAAGGAGGTCTCCAGCTGCACCAAGTGCCCTCTTCACGAGACCCGGGCGAAGACGGTCTTCGGGGCCGGCAATGCCGACGCCGAGCTGATGTTCGTCGGCGAGGCGCCGGGGGCCGAAGAGGATCGCCAGGGGCTGCCGTTCGTCGGCCGCGCCGGGCAGCTGCTGAACCAGCTGCTGGAAGAGATCGGGCTCTCGCGCGAGCAGGTCTTCATCGCCAACGTGCTGAAGTCGCGCCCGCCCGGCAACCGCGACCCGCAGCCGCTGGAGATCGAGGCCTGTAAGCCGTACCTGTTCGAGCAGGTGCGGCTGATCGAGCCGAAGGTGGTCTGCACGCTGGGGAACTTCGCGACCAAGCTGCTCAGCGGCAGTCCGGTCGGTATCACCAAGGTCCGTGGCACCCCCCAGGTCCACGAGCTCGGCGGTCGCACGGTCTTCCTGCTGCCGTTGCTGCACCCGGCCGCGGCGCTGCGCACGCCGGCGATGAAGGAGCAGTTGCGCGAAGACCTCGCGACCGTTCCCGACCTGCTCAACCGCACGCCACCGGCGCCGGCGCCGAGTGCCGCCGAGATCGCCGCCGCCGAACGCGAGGTTGCCGGCGAGCCCGATCCGCCGCCGCCCCCTGAAGACCAGCTGGACATGTTCGGCTAGTCGTGGAGCGGATCGAGAGCAAATCCGCCGGCGAGACCGAGGCGGTGGGTGCGCGGGTCGCCGCGCGCCTGGCGCCGGGCGACGTCGTCGTCGTCAGCGGCGAGGTCGGTGCCGGCAAGACGACGCTGATCCGCGGCGCCTGCCGGGCGCTCGGGATCGAGGAACCGGTGACCTCGCCGACCTTCACGATCGGCCAGCGCTACAGCGGCGGCCGGCTGCCCGTGTCCCACCTCGACCTCTACCGGCTGGAGAGCCTCGAGGCCGAGGACCCGGCCCTGCTGGACGACTACCTGGGCCCCGACGGCGTCGCCTTCGTCGAGTGGCCGGCGGTCGGGGCCCAGCGGCTTGGCCGGCCGGCGCTGGAGATTCGACTGGCGCATGCCGGCGGCGAGGCGCGGACGATCGAGATCGGCTGGTAGCGCGGATTCCCCCGCAGCCTCGGCCTTGCAGGCGTGTTCAGGGGGGCAGCGAACACAACTTGTAGCATCGACGCCGAAACTAGATCCACGAAGGGAAGGACCCAATGAAGGGACTGAAGGCGCTTTCAGCAGTGTTGGTCGTGACCGGACTGCTGGCCGGCGCGCTGCCCGCCACCGCCGGTGCGGCGGCGTTCAAGCACTACGTCGGATGCGGAATCTCCCGCAACGCCAATCCTTCGCACCTCTGCCCGAAGAACACCAAAAAGGGTGCATTCTTCAAAAGCCTCAAAGGGGATGTCGTCTACAGCGTCTGCGTCAAGTTCCCCAGCGGCAAAAACCTCTGCGCGCAGAAACAGGAAGCGAAACAGGGGACGCTCTACGTGAACAAGGTGACCTCGACGATTCCCGGCAAGCACCGGGTGACCTGGTTCGTCGCCGGCAAGAAGGTCGGTTCCTTCGTCTTCCGGGTCAAGTCCTAGCGGCGCCGCGGCCCAGGCCGTCGTCGGTTTCGACACCGCGACGGCCGACACCGCCGCCTGCGCCTGGCGCGACGGCGAGGTCCTGCACGAGTCGCTGCTGGGGGTCGCCGGCGATGGCGGGCCCCAGCACACTGTCGCTCTGCTGGCGGAGGTCGAGGGCTGCGCCGAGGCAGCGGGCGGCTGGGAGCGCGTCGCCCTGATCGCGGTCGGGCTCGGCCCGGGCTCGTTCACCGGCCTGCGGATCGGCATCGCGACCGCGCGCGGGCTCGGCGCCTCCCTCGGCACGCCGGTCGCCGGCGTCTGCACGCTCGACGCGCTCGGGCGCGGGATCGCCGAGGCGGGGGAGGAGGGCGAGCGTCTGGCCATCCTCGACGCCCGCCGGGGCGAGGTCTTCGCCGCCCTCTACGGCGCCGACGGGACCCGGCTCTGGGAGCCCTTCGTCTGCCTGCCCGAGCAGCTGGAGGAGCGCGTTGCCGCATTGCCGGAGCCGCCGCGGGCCGCTGGTTCCGGGGCGGTACGATTTCGGCACGAGCTGGCTCGGCACGACGTCCGGATCGCGGACGATGCCGATCCCGTTCACCGGGTCGCGGCGCGGCACATCTGCGCTCTCGCGGCGGCCACGGGGGCGGGGGGCCCGCTCGCCCCGATCTATCTCAGACCTCCCGACGCGGAGCGGTGGCGTGAGCGAAATCCTTTCCCAAGACCAGAGTGACGTGACTCAGGAGGTCCGCGTGCGCAGGCTCGCCTACAGCGACCTGCCCGGCGTGATCGCGATCGAGCGCCGCTCCTTCCCGACCCCCTGGTCGCTGGCGATGTTCGTGCTCGAGCTCTCCAAGCCCTCCGGCATCTGCCTCGCCGCCAGTCGGGGCGAGGAGCTGCTCGGCTACGTGATCTGCTCCCGTTACGACCAGGTCTGGCACCTGATGAACATCGCGGTGGCGCCGGAGCAGCGCCGCGGCGGGGTCGCCGGCGGCCTGCTGACCCGGCTCTTCGAGGAGGCCGGGGGGGTGCTGCCGTTCACGCTCGAGGTCCGCGTCTCCAACCACCAGGCGATCGGGATGTACGAGCGCTTCGGCTTCCGCTCGGCCGGCGTCCGTCCTCGCTACTACCACGACAACGGCGAGGACGCGCTGATCATGTGGCTGGACTAGCCGCTGTGGGCCCGCCCGCGGCGGACGCGGAAGAGAGTGAGCGAGACTGCCGGTGATCATGAGCGCGAACGAGCGAGAGCAGAGCACGCGGGCGGAATTGATATTGGCGATCGAGACCTCCTGCGATGACACCTGCGCCGCCGTCCTCGACGGCGCCCGAATCCGCGCCAACCTGATCTCCTCGCAGGCCGACGCCCACGCGGCCTTCGGCGGCGTCGTCCCCGAGGTCGCCTCCCGTCATCACCTGGAACTGACGGCGCCGGTCGTCGCCGCGGCGCTGGCCGAGGCCGACACCTCGCTGGACGAGATCGAGGCCGTCGCGGTCACCGTCGGCCCGGGGCTGATCGGTGCCCTCCTGGTCGGGGTCAGCACCGCCAAGGCGATTGCCGCGGCGCGGCGCCTGCCGCTGGTCCCGGTCGACCACCTGCAGGGGCACGTCGCCGCCAACTTCCTCGAGCCCGAGCCGCTGGAGCCGCCCTTCCTCTGCCTCGTCGCCAGCGGCGGCCACACGCTGCTCGCCGGCGTCCGCGACCACCACGGGCACGAGGTCCTCGGCCAGACCCTCGACGACGCCGCCGGCGAGGCCTTCGACAAGTCGGCGCGGCTGCTCGGCCTCGGTTACCCCGGCGGCCCGGCGCTGCAGAAGCTGGCCGAGTCCGGCGACCCGGAGGCCTTCGAGATGCCGGTCGCGATGGCCCGCAACCCCAGCCTCGACTTCAGCTTCAGCGGGCTGAAGACGGCGCTCGTCTACCGCTGCCGCGAACTCGGCGAGGAGGGCGTCGCCGCGCGCCGCGCCGACCTCGCCGCTTCCTTCCAGGCGGCCGTGGTCGGGCAGCTGATCGCGAAACTGAAGCGGGCGTTGCAGCGGGGCGAGTGGCAGGCGGTCGCGCTCGGCGGCGGCGTCGCCGCCAACGGCCCCCTGCGCGAAGCGGTGGCCGCGCTCTGCGAGGAGATCGGCGTGCGCCTGAAGCTGGTGCCGCTGCGCCTCTGCACCGACAACGCCGCGATGATCGGCTCCGCCGCCCGCTTCGCCGAGCCGCTCGCCTACCCGGACTACCTCGCCTACGACGCCTTCGCGACCCGCTCCCGGGCCGCATGACCGACGTCGTCGTCTACTCGCGTCCCGGCTGCCACCTCTGCGAGAAGGCGATCGCGGCGCTGGTCGCCCTCCACGGCGAGGGCTACCGCTTCAACCTGCACGAGGTCGACATCGAGAGCGACGAGCTGCTGCTGCGACGCCACCTCGAGCGGATCCCGGTGGTCGAGGTCGACGGGCTGGTCGCCTCCGAACTGATCCTCGACGACGCGGCCGTGAGGGCCAGTCTCGATACTGTGGGGGCATGGTCGAGGTGATTGAGGAGTTCGAGGCCCCGGGGGGCTTTCCGGTCGAAGGGGACCGCCTCTCGCTGGGCGTCGCCGCCCGCCTCTCGCGCTACCTGCAGGTGCTGACGCAGGCCCGCAAGATGGGCCGCGAAACGATCTCCTCGCAGGAGCTCTCCGAGTACACCCACATCAACCCGACGCAGATCCGCCGCGATCTCTCGGGCTTCGGCAAGTTCGGCAAGCGCGGCGTCGGCTACAACGTCGATTCGCTGGTCGCCGAGATCCGCAAGATCCTCCGCACCTCCGGCCAGCACAGCATCGCCCTCTTCGGCGCCGGCAACCTCGGCCAGGCGATCGCCAGCTCGGCGATCTTCGCCGACCACGGCTTCCAGGTGAAGGCGGTATTCGACGCCGACCCGAACGTGGTCGGCACCCAGATCGGTGAGCTGCGGGTGCGCGACCTCGGCGAGCTGCAGGAGGTCGTCACCGCGGAGGAGATCGTCGTCGGCGTCCTCGCCGTCCCCGCCGACGCCGCCCAGGAGGTGGCCGACCGGCTCGTCAAAGCCGGCGTCAAGATCATCTTCAACTACTCCGAGCAGCTGCTGCAGGTGCCGCCGGAGGTGACGGTCCACACGTCCAGCCCCGCCGTCGACCTGCTCTACGCGCTCTACTTCTACCTGGCCTGAGCCCTTTGTCCCTCGACCTCGACCTCGTCCGCGAGAGATTCGAGTCCTCGACCGACTTCACGATCGGGCTCGAGGAGGAGTTCGCGATCCTCGATCCGGCGACGCTGGAGCTGGCGCATCGCTTCGAGGACGTCTACGCGGCCTGTGAGGCGGACGAGGTCCTGGCCGAGTCGGCCGCCGGGGAGCTGATCGCCTCCGAGGTCGAGATCCGCTCTGGGCGCTCGGAGACCTTCGCGGAGGCGACGGAGCGCCAGCGCGAGAGGCGCCGGCGCCTGTTCGACCTGGTCGACGGGATGGGCCTGGCGCTCGGCGCCACCGGCACCCATCCCTGGGCCGACTACCTCGACCAGCGAATCATCGACACGCCCCACTACAACCGCCTGCGCGAGGAACTGGGCTGGGTCGCCCAGCGCAACAACACCTGGAGCCTGCACGTGCACATGGGCGTGCGCGGCGCCGACCGCGCGATCGCCGTCTGCGACCGCCTGCGCGAGCTGCTGCCGCTGCTGCTCGCGACCTCGGCCAACTCGCCGTTCCTCGATCGCCGCGACACCGGTCTGCACACCGTCCGCACCGAGATCTTCACCCGCACCTTCCCGCGCTGCGGCGTCCCCTCGCCGTTCCGCGACTGGAAGAGCTACGCGGACTTCATCACGATGCTGGAGCGGGCCGGCTCGATCGTCGAGTCGACCCAGCTCTGGTGGAGCGTGCGGCCGCATCACCTGTTCGGCACCGTCGAGGTGCGGATCTGCGACGCCCAGAGCCGCGGCGAGGAGTCCTTCGCCCTGGCCGGGCTGATCTCCGCCTGCATCGCCCAGGCCGCGCTCGACTACGACGAGCATGGCTACGAGGGCGCCGGGGCGCCCCTGGCCGATCGCGAGATCGAGGAGAACCTCTGGCGGGCGATCCGCCATGGCCTCAGCGGCAAGCAGATCGACTTCCGGCGCGGGGTTGAGGTGGAGGCGCGGGCGGCTCTCGGGTCGGTCCTCGCCTGGACCGAGCCGGCTCGGTCCCAGCTTGGGATCGAGGTTCAGCTGCCGGAGCGCAACGGGGCCCAGCGGGCGCGCGAGGCATTGGCGTCGGGGGCCTCGATCGAGGACATCTACCGCGAAAGCGTGGCCGAGACCAAGCGCACCTACGCGGGCGCCGGCGAGACCGCAAAAACTGCCTGAACCGGGTCTATAGGCGGCGACGCCGCCTTCGTCTATAGACTCCCGCGCCGCTAAATCCACCGGAGGAACGAAACTTGACCAGCTTCTTGACCGATTACGGAGTGGTCGTCGCGCTTGTCTGCGCGGGCGCCGCCGTTGTATACGGACTCATAGTCACTCAGCGCCTGCTTGCGAAGCCCGCGGGCAACGACCGCATGCAGGAAATTTCGGGGGCCGTCCAGGAGGGCGCCCAGGCTTACCTGAACCGCCAGTACACGATCATTGCCGCGGTCGCGATACCGCTTGCGGTCGTGCTGCTGTTGCTGCAGGACTGGAAGACCGCGCTCGGCTTCGTGATCGGCGCAGTCCTCTCCGGTGCCACCGGCTTCATCGGGATGAACGTCTCGGTGCGGGCCAACTCGCGCGTCGCCGAGGCAGCCCGTGGCGGTGTGCCGCCGGCGCTCGACGTCGCCTTCAAGGGTGGCTCGGTCACCGGACTCCTCGTCGTCGGACTGGCGCTGATCGGCGTCGCCGGCTACTTCGGCGCCCTCGTGCTCACCGGCAGCACCGACAAGGAGGCCGTCGACGCGCTGATCGGCCTCGGCTTCGGTGGTTCGCTGATCTCCGTCTTCGCCCGCCTCGGCGGCGGCATCTTCACCAAGGCCGCCGACGTCGGCGCCGACCTGGTCGGCAAGGTCGAGGCCGGGATCCCCGAGGACGATCCTCGTAACCCGGCCGTGATCGCGGACAACGTCGGCGACAACGTCGGCGACTGCGCCGGCATGGCCGCGGACCTGTTCGAGACCTACGCGGTCACCTCGGTCGCCGTGATGCTGCTCGGCGTCCTCACCTTCACCACCGACTACGCCCGCGAGGTGGCGATCTTCCCGCTGGTCATCGGCGGCGTCGCGATCATCGCCTCGATCGTCGGTGCCCTTTCGGTGCGGACCAAGTCCGACAAAGTCGAGGGTGCGCTGTACATCGGCATGCTCGTCTCCGGCGCGATCTCGATCGTCGCCTTCTACCCGATCACCGACTGGCTGATGAGCGAGCCGCTGCGTCTCGGCCTCGCCGATGCCGGTGCCGCAGCGATCAGCGTCACCGACCTCTGGCTCTGCGCCGTGATCGGCATCGCCGTGACCGCGCTGCTGTTCGTGATCACCGACTACTACACGTCGACCCGCTTCCGTCCGGTCAGGACCATCGCCCAGGCCTCGGAGACCGGTCATGCGACCAACATCATCCAGGGCCTCGCCCAGGGCTACCAGGCAACCGCGGCTCCGGCCCTGGTGCTCGCCCTGGCGATCTTCGGCGCCAACGAGCTGGCCGGCATCTACGGCATCGGCATCGCCGTGATGGCACAGCTCTCGCTCTGCGGACTGATCGTCGCTCTGGACGCCTTCGGGCCGATCACCGACAACGCCGGTGGCATCGCCGAGATGGCGGAGCTGCCGGAGGACGTCCGCAACGTCACCGATCCGCTCGACGCGGTCGGCAACACCACCAAGGCGGTCACCAAGGGCTACGCGATCGGCAGCGCGGCCCTGGCGGCCCTGGTGCTGTTCGCCGCCTTCAAGAGCGAGCTCGCGGAAGAGGCCCCGGCCGGGTTCGATCTCAACGGGTTGTTCAACCTGACCAGCCCCGATGTGCTGATCGGTCTGATCATCGGCGGCATGATGGTTTATCTGTTCTCGGCACTGGCGATCGAGGCGGTCGGCCGGGCCGGCGGTCAGGTCGTCGAGCAGGTCCGCAAACAGTTCAAAGAGCACCCGGGGATCATGGACGGGACCGAAAAACCGGAGTACGGCGAAACGGTCAGCATCGTCACCCTGGCGGCGCAGAAGGAGATGATCGTTCCTTCGCTGATCCCGATCGTGATTCCGGTCATCGTCGGCCTGCTCAGCGTGGACGCGCTCGGCGGGCTGCTGATCGGCGTCATCGTCGTCGGCCTCTTCATGGCGATCTCGATGACCGCCGGCGGTGGTGCCTGGGACAACGCGAAGAAGCTGATCGAGGACGGCGCCCACGGTGGCAAGGGCTCCGAGGCCCACGCCGCCTCGGTGACCGGCGACACGGTCGGCGATCCCTACAAGGACACGGCTGGGCCGGCGATCAACCCGATGATCAAGGTGGCGAACATCGTCGCGATCCTGATCATCCCGATCGTTCACTTCTAGGTGTTCGTGGGGAGGGGCGGGGTGCCCCTCCCCCGAAGGCCGTCGCGCAGCTGAGCCCTTGCTTGGGCTCGGTTTGTCCGTCCGGGAGCCTTCGTGGGAGGGGCACCCCGCCCCTCCTCTCGCGGCGCCTGGGGCGGGAACGGTTGGGATGGTCGGAAGGCGCTCGTTCGCTTAGGGGTGGGCGCCGTGGGGGGTCGCGTTTGTGCGGTAGGAATCCTGTTCGATCTGTAGGGTTTTCGGCAATGAGGTGGGGGACGAAGGCGGTTGGGGTGCTTTTGGCGCTGAGCGGGTTTCTGGCGCTGTTGGCGCCGGTCGCGGGGGCGGCGGCGCCGCTGAATGACGGTTTTGCGAGTCGGGAGGATTTGGGCTCGGTGCTGCCGGTCGAGGTCGAACGGACCAACCGGGAAGCGACCCGGGAGGAAGGGGAGCCCGAACTCGGGTCGGGGCACTCGATCTGGTTCAAATGGCAGGCGCCCGCGACCGAGCTGGTCACCATCGACACCTGCAAAGGCGGGATCGGGCTGAGGGCCGAAGTCGGGGTCTTCACCGGCTCGGCGCTGGGGGCGCTGACCAAGGTGGCCGGGGGGTTCGACGAAGGCGAGGGGGACTGCCCGGGCAACGGCTGGGGCACCACGGCGACCTTCAGGGCCGTTGCCGGCGTCGAGTACGCGATCGGGGTCGACGCCGTCGCGAGCTTCTCGGGTCCCGAAGCGGGCCAGGGGTTCATCCATCTGGCGCTCGCGGCGACCGCGCCGCCGGTCAACGACGATTTCGCCACCGCGACGCCGCTGGTCGGGCAGGTCTTCGAAAACGGCATCTACGCCGCCAGCGCCAGCGGCTCGACCTGGGCGGCGACCGTGGAGCCGGGGGAGCCGAGCCACGCCGGCGACCCCGGCGGCGCCTCGGTCTGGTACTCGTGGACGGCGCCGACGACCGAGGCCTACAACCTCTACGTCTGCGGTCGCTTTCCGGTCCTGTTCGCCGTCTACACGGGCGATTCATTGTCGGCGCTGACCGGGTTCGCAAGCCAGGGCGAGTGCGGTATACGCACGCTCTACATGAGCGCGGGGACGACCTATCGCATCGCGATCGATGGGCGGCGCGACCCGGGGTCCGGGCTCGCGGCGATGGGCAGCTTCTGGCTGAACCTGCACCGTCCGCCACCCGCGCCCGCGGTCCCGACCGTGAGCTCGTTCAAGGAAGTCGAACCCAGGTTCCAGCGCAAGCCGATCGACACGATTCTGCGCAAGCGGAGTGTCAACTCGGAGCGGCGACGCGCGACCTTCGTCTTCGCAGCCAACCGCGAGGAAGCGCGCTTCCGCTGCCAGCTCGACCGGCGCATGCCGACCTGGTGCAAATCGCCGAAGACCTACGAGCACCTGAACGTCGGGCGTCATACCTTCAAGGTGTACGCCGTCGACGCGACGAGCAGCGGCGATGGCACCCCGCCGGTCGCCGAGTTCCGCATCGCCTCTTGCCGGTTGGCGCGTCTCGATCGCTGTTAGCGTTTGCGGGGTGCGGGGGCTCGATGCGATGCGACGTGGGATGACCTATCCGTGGCGGCGGTGGCCGCGGCTGTCGAAGGCTGCGGTGGCGTCTGCTGTCGGGTTCGTGCTCCTGGTCGCGGGGGCGAACGCCTTCATCCTGCTCGACGCGGAGGGGGAGTCGACGGGCAACGTTGCCGAGGTGCCCAGGGCAGAGGTGGCGATCGTGCCGGGCGCTCTGGTGCAGCCGAACGGGAAGATGAGCGGGATGCTCGGCGACCGGGTGCGGCAGGCGGCGGCGCTGTGGCGCGCGGGCAAGGTCGAAAAGGTCCTCGTCTCCGGCGACCACCAGAGCTGGACCTACGACGAGCCGGACACGATGCGCAAGGCGCTGGTCAACGAAGGGGTGCCACCACGCGACGTCTTCGAGGACCACGCGGGGTTCGATACCTGGGCGACGATGGTGCGCGCCCGCGGCATCTTCGGCGTTCGCGACGCGGTGGTCGTCACCCAGGGCTTCCACATGCCGCGCGCTCTCTTCCTCGCCGATGCGGCCGGCATCGATGCCACCGGGCTGACCGCGGATCAGCACCGCTGGGGATACCAGGGGCGCAAGAGCGAAGTTCGCGAGGTGCTCTCGCGGGTCAAGGCGATCGCCGACGTCACCCTCGACACGCCGGCGATGGCCGGACCGCGGATTCCGATCTCCAGCGCCGACGGTCGCGAAAGCTGGGGCCCGGTGCCGCCGCCGGGCACGCCACCCGCCGGCTCGCCGGGGCGCTGAGCGGAGAGCTATCCGCAGTGGTTGAGGGCGTTGACGTAGAAGCGCTGGTAGGCGGGCCAGTGGCTCTCCCAGTAGCCGCCCTCGTGCGCCCCGGGCCATGAGTGGGCGCTGAGGTCGGCGTCGCCGGCTTCGAGCGCCGTCACGAACCCCTCGTCGTAGACGCGGAATGGATCTTCGCTGCCGTAGTCGTTCCAGATCCGGGTGTCGCCGAAGGCTTCGGGGTCGGTCTGGACGGCCTCGACGACATCGTTGCGCTCGAAGTCGGCGGCGCTGTCGAAGGCGCCGGGAGCAGTTTCCGCGCCGTTGAACCAGAGCGCGGGGGAGTGGCCCCCAACCGCGCAGAATCGGCCCGGGTTCTTCAGCGCGATGTCGTAGGCGCCGAAGCCGCCCATCGAGATGCCGCCGATTGCCAGCCGCCGGGGGTCGATTCCGAAGCGGCGCACGACGAGTGGGATCACTTCGTCCGTGACCCACTTTCCCCAGTCGCCCTCGGCCCGGTCGTGCCAGTAGCCGTGGACGCCGCCGGCGGGGAAGGCGACCACCGGTCCGCGACGGCCGTTCAGGCTCGGCAGACCGCGGAAGACGGCGTCGTTGAAGGTCCCCTCGTAGCCACCGCGGCCGTGGAGGAAGACCAGCAGCGAGCGCTCTCCCTTCGGCCCGGGGTTGGCGGGGACGATGACGTTGATGCCGAGGTCGCGGCCAACCGCTTTGCTGTGGACCTCGATGTGGGTCAGGACGGCGCCATGGCGGTCCACGGGAGCGAACACGGTCGCGGCCAGGACGAGGAAGGCGACAAGCCCGAGCAGGGCGACTAGCACGCTCAGCGCCGTGCGCCGGCGCCGGCGGACCTGCCTTACCGTCGGCCTTGCGGGTGCGCTCACGGCGCCAACGCTACCGCCCGTGAGGAGCCCTGCGGCTAGGCTCGCGCCCGTGAACGACGAGCCGATCAACGTCGCCGACTTCGAGCGGATCGCCGCGGGGAAGCTCGACGCGGGGACTCTGGGGTACTTCGCCGGCGGGGCCGGGGACGAGCTGACGCTGCGGGAGAACGTCGAGGCCTGGCGGCGCTGGCGGCTGCGGCCGCGGGTGCTGGTCGACGTCAGCTCGGTCAGCACCGAGGCGGAGGTCCTGGGCGGGCCGGTCTCGATGCCGCTGCTGGTGGCGCCGGTGGCCTATCAGCGCCTGGTCGACCCCGAGGGCGAGGTGGGGATGGCGCGGGCGGCGGCAGAAGCGGGGACGGTGATGTGCCTCTCGACCCTGGCGACGACGACGCCGCGGGAGCTGGCCGCGGCGGCGCCGGCGGGGCGGCGCTGGTTCCAGCTCTACTGCTTCAGGGACGAGGGGGTGACGCGGGCGCTGACCGAGGAGGCGGTCGAGTGCGGCTTCGGGGCGGTCGTGGTCACCATCGACGCGCCTCTTGGCGGCAACCGCGAGCGCGACCGTCGCACCGGTTTCAAGATCCCCGCCACGGTCGGGGTCCCCAGCGTCGCCGCGGCGATGGGGGTGGAGCGGGCGGTGACGATCGCGGAGACCTTCGCCCTGATGGACCCGGCGCTGGGCTGGGGGGACCTCGAGGACCTCGCTTCGGAGTGCGCAGTGCCGGTCCTGGTCAAGGGGCTGCTGACCGCCGAGGACGCCGAGCTGGCGGTGGAGCACGGGGCGGCGGGCGTGGTCGTCTCCAACCACGGCGGCCGTCAGCTCGACCGGGCGCCGGCCACCGGCGACGTGCTGGCCGAGGTGGTCGACGCGGTCGCCGGCCGCGCCGCGGTCCTGGTCGACGGCGGCATCCGCCGCGGGGTCGACGTCGCGATCGCGCTGGCGTTGGGAGCGGACGCCGTCCTGGTCGGGCGGCCCGCTCTCTGGGGTCTCGCCGCCGGCGGCGGGGACGGCGCCAGGCGAGTGCTGGAGCTGCTGCGCGAGGAGCTCGAGCTGACCCTTGCCCTCTGCGGCTGCGCGTCGCCGGCCGAGCTGACCCGCGAGCACGTGCGGAGAGCACCGGCCACGTCCGTATATTCGGTCTGAGTGACCCGTCCCGCCCGTTTCTAGATGGCCCAGCGAATCCCCAGAGACGAATCGCTGAGCCGTGTCCACGGCGTCGGCGCCCTGTTCGCGGCCGCCTACGGCAACGTCGGCTCCTCGATCTACTACGCCCTCGGCGTCACCGCCGCCTTCGCCCTCGGCCTGACCCCGGTCGCCTTCGTCATCTCCGGCCTGATCTTCGCCGCCACCGCCGCCACCTATGCCGAGGCGACGGTGATGTATCCGGAGGCGGGCGGGTCCTCCAGCTTCGCCCGCCACGCCTTCAACGAGCTGGTCAGCTTCGTCGCCGCCTGGGGGCAGATGCTCAACTACACGATCACGGTCGCGATCTCGGCCTTCTTCGTGCCCCACTACCTGGCCGTGTTCTGGCCCTGGCTGGGCAGCAGCCCCGGCGACATCATCGGCGGCGCGGCGCTGATCGTCGGCCTCGCCCTGATCAACATCCGCGGCACCGAGGAGTCGGCGAAACTGAACCTGATCCTCGCCGTCGCCGACCTCGCGACCCAGGTGGTCCTGGTCGGGATCGGCCTCGTCCTCGTCTTCAGCCCCCAGGTCCTGGTCGACAACATCCACCTCGGCGTCGCCCCGACCTGGAGCGACTTCGCCCTCGGCATCGCCGTCGGGATGATCGCCTACACCGGGATCGAGACGATCTCGAACATGGCCGAGGAGGCTAAGGACGCGGCGAAGACGATCCCCCGCAGCGTCGGCCTCGTCGTCGTCGCGGTGCTGGCGCTGTACCTGCTGATCCCGATCGTGGCGCTCTCGGCGATGCCGGTCGTCCAGGACAGTGCCGGCCACTACGTGACCGCGCTCGGCTCGACCTTCGCCGACGACCCGATCCTCGGCATCGTCGAGAACCTCGGGCTCTCGCACACCCCGACCGAAATCCTCCGTTACTACGTCGGCGTGCTGGCGGCGGTGATCCTGCTGATCGCCACCAACGCCGGGCTGATCGGCGTCTCCCGCCTCACCTACTCGATGGGCCAGCACCGGCAACTGCCGGAGAAGCTGCGCCAGGTCCACCCGAAGTACCGCACCCCCTACATCGCGATCATGATCTTCGCCGCGATCGCGATCGTCACCCTGCTGCCGGGACAGACCGACTTCCTGGCGACGCTGTACTCGTTCGGGGCGATGCTCTCGTTCACGATCGCCCACGTCGCGGTGATCCAGCTGCGCCGTAAGCAGGCCGACGTCGAGCGCACCTGGAAGCCGCCGTTCAACGTCCGTGCCTTCGGCTTCGAGGTGCCGATGAGCGCGGTCCTGGGCGGGCTCGGCACCTTTGCCGCCTGGATCGTGGTGATGGCGCTGAACCCGCGCACGCTGGTCGTCGGGACCGGCTGGATGGTGCTCGGGATCGCCGTTTACGTGCTCTACCGCCGCAACCAGCACCTGCCGCTGACCGAAACGGTGAAGGTGGTGACGCCGGAGCCGCTGGGGGTGGAGGAGGTCGAGTACCGCAGCGTCCTGGTCGGCTTCGAGGACGATGAATCCTTCTCCCCGGAGATGGTCGCGACCGCGGTCAAGCTCGCCTCCAAGCGCCGCCGCGGCATCCATGTCCACTCGATGCTGACGGTGCCGACGAACCTGCCCCTGAACGCCGACATGCCCGAACAGGAACAGGCGGCGCAGCGGATGATCGAGGAGGCGAAGCTGATCGGCGGCCAGCGCGTGACCGGGCACGTCGCCCGGGTCCGGCCCGGCCAGGCCGGCTACTCGATCTCCGAGGAGGCGGCGCTGATCAAGGCCGCCGCGATCGTGATCGGATTGCGTTACCGCGGCGGCGTGCCGCTCTACGACAAGACCCTGCAGACGGTCCTCGGCGAGCGCCCCTGCCGCGTCATCGTCGTCTCCGACCCGCCCAGCACGCCGGGCCCGCTGCCGACCGCGGCACTGGCCGAGGTGAACGAGTGATCTACCGCGGCGCCGTGCGGACCTTCTCGATCGCCTTCGTGGCGATCGGCCTGCTGGTGCTGACGGTGACCCTGGTCAACGGCGGCGGGCCGGCCTCGGTCGGGGTGTTGATGGGCATCGCCTTCGTAGTCGTCGGTGCCGGGCGGCTCTGGATCTCCTCGCGGATGGAGCGATGAGCTCGCCGTCCAAGCCGCCCCCCGGCCCCCGGCCGCCGCTGCCGGGGCGGCGCGACCGCGCGCTCAAGCGCGGCGTCGGCGTCCCCTGGCTGTTCGCCGCCGCCTACTCTGCGGTCGGCTTTTCGATCTACTTCGCGCTCGGCGTCGTCGCCGACCGCGGCCTCGGCCTGACGCCGCTGATCTTCCTCGCCTCCGGCCTGCTGTTCGGCCTGACCACGCTCAGCTACGTCGAGGGTGGGGCGATGTTCCGCGAGCGCGGCGGCTCCTCGACCTTCGCCCGCCACGCCTTCAACGAGCTGATCGCCTTCATCGCCGGCTGGGCGATCCTGATCGACTACCTGATCGTGATCGCCCTGGCGGCGATCTCGGTGCCGCACTATCTGGAGCCGATCTGGGGCGGCTTCGCCCGGCCCGGCTGGGAGATCGGCATCGCCGCCGCCGTGATCGCCGCGGCCTGCGTGCTCAACATCCTCAACGTCACCGGCCGCGAGCGGCAGCGTTCGCTCGCCTTCCTGGCGCTGGCCGACCTCGGGCTGCAGCTGGCGGTGATCGTCGTCGGCGCGCTCGTGGTCATGCACCCGGACCGGTTGACCGAGCAGCTGCACCTGTTCAGCGACCCCAGCTTCAAGGACATCGTCTACGCGGCGGTGGTGGCGATGCTGGCCTACGCCGGAATCGAGGCCGCCTCCGACCTGGCGCCGGACATCGACGTCGACCGCCGCGACCTCAAGCGGATCGCCTCGCTGGGGGCGATCGCGGTGCCGCTGGTCTACGCGGGGATGGCGGCGATCGCGCTGATGGCGGTGCCGGTGGTGGCGGGACCGAACGGCCCCGAGACGGCGCTCGGCAACCAGTTCGTCGAGGAGCCGGTGCTGGGGGTGGTCTCGGCCTTCCACCCGGGCTGGGTGGCGGACTCGATGCGCTGGATGGTGGCGCTGATCGCCGCCCCGGTCCTCTTCTGGGCGGCCAACACCTCGATGCTCGGCGTCTCCCGCCATATCTACACGCTGGCGATCAACCGCCAGATCCCCAGCTGGCTGGGCAAGCTGGAGCGGCGCAAGGCGACTCCCTACGTGGCGATCGTAATCAGCGGCGTCATCGCCCTCGGCCTGGTGATCCCGACCAACGTCAAGCTGCTGGCGGGGATCTACGCCTTCGGCGCGACCCTGGCGATCACGATCGCCCACCTCTCGATCATTCGCCTCCGCATCGGCCAGCCCGACCGCCGGCGGCCGTTCAAGATCCCGCTCGGGATCCGCTGGCGCGGCGCCGAGCTGCCGCTGCCGGCGATCGTCGCCGCCGTCCTCAGCGGCCTCGCCTTCGTCAGCGTCCTCCTTTACCACGACATCGCTCGCCTGGTCGGCGGCGGCTGGATGGCCTTCGGGCTGATCTTCTACATCGTCTACCGCAAGGTCTTCGAGGGGACGACGCTGACCAAGCGGGTCTCGGTGCCGGAGCGGGCGCTGACCAAGCAGGTCCCGGAGGTCGAATTCCGCAACATCCTCGTGCCGGTCTTCGGGACCAAGCTCGACGACGACATCGTCGCCACCGCGGGGCGTTTGGCGGCTGCCGAGCAAGAGGAGTCATCCGGCGCTGACGAAGATGCCCGGGTCGACCTCGTCTACGTGATCGAAGTGCCGCTGACGCTGCCGCTCGACGCGCCGCTGCCGCCCGAGCGCGAGGCCGAGGCGCGGCGGGCGCTGGAGCGGGCCCGCGAGGTCGGCGAAGAGTACGCGGACGTCGACATCAGCACCGAGGTGATTCGCGCCCGCAAGGTCGGCGCCGGCATCCTCGAGGCGGCCCGCCGCAGCGGTGCCGAGGCGATCGTGATCGGGGGCGAGCCGCCGAGCAAGATCCGCGGTGGTGCCACGATCGGCGGAATCGGCGCCGCCAAGCCGGCTGAGATCGGGGCCGCCACCGAGTACGTGCTGAAGAAAGCTCCCTGCCGGGTGCTGCTGACCGCGCCGCCGGAAGCCGCGCCGGAGCCGCCGCCTGAGCTCGCCGCAGCGGACTAGTATCCGGCGCATGCTGATTTTGATCGTTGGCTGTGGCCGCGTCGGCTCCTCCGTCGCCCGGGCGATGCTGCGCGAGGGCCACGAAGTCTCCTGCCTCGACGAGGATCCCGAGTCGCACGCGCGGCTCGAGGTCGGGCTCGAGAAGAGCTGGGAGGATCTCGGCGGCCAGTTCACCGTCGGCGCCGGCCTCGAGACCGAGGCCCTGGAGGCCGCCGGGATCGAGCGTGCCGACGCCTTCATCGCCTCCACCGACGGCGACAACACCAACATCGTCATCGCCCAGATCGCCTCCAAGCGCTATGAGGTGCCGACCGTGATCGCCCGCGTCCTCGACCCGCTGCGGGCCGAGTGGTACCAGCGCCAGGGGCTCAACACCGTCTGCCCGACCAGCGTCGCGATCGACCTCCTGGAGGGCGCCGTGCGCGACGCGACCACCGGCGGCAGCCCCCCCGACGACGCGGCCGAAGCCGCCTAGAGAGGCCGGGGAGCGAGATGTACATCATCGTCGTCGGCGCCGGGAAGGTCGGCTGGAACCTCGCTCGCGAGCTGCTCGAGAAGGATCACGAGGTGACCCTGATCGAGAGCAACCGCCGCCGCTACCTGACCGTCGAGCAAGAGCTCGAGCACAACGTCTCCTACGGCGACGCCTCCGAGCTCTGGGTGCTCGAGCGGGCCGGGATCCAGCGCGCCGACATGGTGATCGCGGTCACCGGCGACGACGAGGACAACATGCTGATCTGCCAGGTGGCGAAAGAGAAGTACCTGGTCGACCAGATCATCGCCCGGGTCAACAACCCGCGTAACCGCCAGCACTTCGACCTGCTCGGGGTCAAACCGTCGGTCTCGGCGACCGACCTGATCCTGCGCCTGCTCGAGCACGAGGTACCCGAGTACGGCCTCGTCCACCTGCTCGACCTGCAGGAGGAGCAGCTGGAGATCATCGAGATGCTGCTGGGCAAGGACTCCAGCGTCACCGGCCGCCGCGTCGGCGACCTCAGCATGCCGGAGGGCAGTCTGCTGATCTCGGTCCTGCGGGCGGGCAAGGGGTTCGTGCCCAGCGCCGACACCGTGCTGGAGGAGGGCGACGAGGTTCTGGCGGTACTGGATCCGGGTAAAGAGGACGACCTGAAGGTTCTCTTCGGACCCGCGGATAACGGCAGCAACGGTGGCTGACCGCGGGGTCGATTTCCTGCTTATCGGCGGTGGCCTGGCTTCCGCCTCCTGCGCGGCGGAGTTGCGCAAGCGCGGCGCCGAGGGCTCGATCCTGCTGGTCGGACGCGAGCCGGAGCCGCCCTACGAAAGGCCGCCGATCTCGAAGGAGTACCTGCGCGGCGAGGCCGAGCGCAGCGACGCCCACGTCAACCCGCTCTCCTGGTACGGGGAGAACGAGGTCGAGCTGCTGAGCGGGCGCAACGTGATGTCGCTCGATCCCGAGGCCCGGACCGCGAAGATCCAGGGCGGGGAGGAGGTGGCCTTCGGCCAGGCGCTGCTCGCCACCGGCGCCAACGTCAACATCCTCCGCGTCGAGGGCGCCGAGAACGAGGGCATCCACTACCTGCGCGCCTTCGGCAACTCCGACGCGATCCGCAAGGAGACGGCGGCGGCCGAGCACGTCGTCCTCGTCGGCGGCAGCTACATCGGCTGCGAGGTCGCGGCCTCGCTCACCGCCCAGGGCACGAAATGCTCGATCCTGGCGATGGAGGAGGTGGCGCTCTCGCGCACCTTCGGCGCGGACGCCGGTCGCTGGTTCCAGGCCAAGTTGGAGGCGAACGGGGTCGAGTTCCACGGCGGCGAGGAGCTGGAGGCCTTCGAGGGCGACGGCCGCGTCAGCGCCGTCGTCACCAAGAGCGGCCTCAGCATCGAGTGCGACCTGGTCGTCGTCGGCGCCGGCGTCCGCCCCGACGCGATGCTGGCCGACCGGGCCGGGATCGAGGTCGACGGCGCGATCGTCTGCGACTCGAAGCTGCGGACCTCGGCCGAGGGGATCTACGCGGCGGGCGACTGCTGCTCCTACGACAGCGTCGTCCACGGCCGCCGCATCCACGTCGAGCATTGGGACGTGGCGATGCAGCAGGGCATCCACGCCGCCAAGAACATGCTCGGCGCGGACGCCGACTACGACGTCGTCCCCTACTTCTTCAGCGACCTCGCCGACTGGGCCAGCCTCGAGTACGTCGGCCCGGCCCAAGACTGGGACGAGGAGGTCTGGCGTGGCGACCGCGAGGGTGGCGAGTTCTCGGTCTGGTACCTGAAGGGCGGTCGCGTCGCCGGGGCGCTCAGCGTCGAGCGTTCCGAAGACCTCGCCGAGGCACGCCGCATGCTCGCCGACGGCGTTGACGTCTCCGCCGCCCGCGATCGCATCGCCGATCCCGGCAGCGACCTCTCCGAGATCGCTTAGTCGGCACCCATCGGTATCCTTTGCAGGGCCTTTGCGGCCTGGTGTAATGGCAGCACACCTCTCTCTGGAAGAGGCAGTCGGGGTTCGAGTCCCTGGGCCGCAGTTAGCTAGATGAGACCTACCAAGCCTCTGATCCTCGCCTTGTCCTTCGCCGCGCTGCTGGCGCTGGTCGTCGCCGGCTGTGGCGGCGGTGGCGACGACACGACCGAATCGGCGCCGACGACGGTCGAAATCACGCCGCTGACCAAGGCCGAACTGATCTCCCAGGGCGACGCGATCTGCGGCGAGACCAACGCCGCGATCGGCGCCCTCGGCGCCTCCGAAGCCGAAGTGCCGGAGCAGATCGAGAAGACCTCCGACCTCTACATCGGCATGGTCGAAAGGATCAAGGGCCTCGGCCCGCCCGAGGAAACCGCCGGCTACGACGAATTCATCGCCGCCGCCGGACGAACTCTCGGCGATCGAGGCAGAAGCCAAACTCGCCTCCGAACGCGAAGACACGACCGCCCTCGGCGAAGCGGCGACCAAGTCGCCCCGATCCTCGAAGAATTCGCCAGCCATCGCCGGCGATTACGGCTTCGAAAACTGCAGCGAAGGCCCCAGCGCCCCCGCCCCGACCGGCTCCGGCAGCGGAGTCGGCAGCGAAGAAGTCGAAGAAGGCGGCGTCGAAGTGGCTCCCGAAGAACTCGAAGAAGAAGTGCCGCTCGAAGAACCGCACCCGAAGAAGTTGCGCCTGAAACGGGCGGGCGCCGGGGGGGCGTCGAAGAAGCGGCTCCGGAAACCGGCGGCGGTACCGGCGGGTACTTCGGGTGGCGTCGGGCCTGGTTGAGGCGGGCGTAGGAGGGACGGGGTACCCCTCTCCCGAAGACCGTCGCGCAGCTGGAGTCGCGCGGCTAGGGCTCGGGCCCCCGCGCTTGAGCCTTCGTGAGAGGGGTACCCGTCCCTCTCCTACAGCTTCAATCGGAACGAGCCAGCTGATCGCTCCCGGCACTACGCCCGGTTTCACGCTGGAGTGGAGCTGCGCTCGTGGCCTCGCCGAACTCGGTGCTGCGTTCGTGGAGGGTGCAGTGCCCCTCTCGCAGAAGCTCAAGCGCGGGGGTCTGAGCCCTCGCCGCGCGCCCAGCTGCGCGACGGCTTCTGAGAGAGGGGCACTGGCACCCGCTCCCAATCACCGGGCCCGGTACTACGCCGCCGAGCTCTCCGACCACGCCCCGTACAGCCGCGCGTAAGCGCCGCCCGCCGCGATCAGCTCGTCGTGGGTGCCTTGCTCGGCGATCTGCCCCCCTCCAGGACGACGATCTTGCCGGCGCGGCGGATCGTCGAGAGGCGGTGGGCGATGACGATCGCGGTGCGGCCCTGGAGCAGGCGCTCGAGGCCTTTCTCGATCGTTTTCTCGGTGCGGACGTCGACGTTGGAGGTGGCCTCGTCGAGGATCAGGATGCGGGGTTCGGCGAGCAGGGCGCGGGCGAAGGCGACGAGCTGGCGCTGGCCGGCGGAAAGCTGGACGCCGCGCTCGCCGACCTGGGTCTCGACGCCGTCGGGGAGGGCAGCGACGAACTCGGTCGCTCCGACCGTGGCCAGGGCCGACTCGATCTCCTCCAGGTCCGCCTCTGGCCGGCCGAAGGCGACGTTGTCGCGGACGCTGCCGCTGAACAGGAAGCCCTCCTGGGGGACGATCCCGAGCTGGCGCCGCAGGGCCCGCTGCTGGACCCCGCGCAGGTCGTGGCCATCGACCAGGACTCGGCCCTGTCTGCGGGTCGTAGAAGCGGGCGACGAGCTTGGCAAAGGTCGACTTGCCGGCGCCGGTGGCGCCGACCAGGGCCAGGGTCTGGCCGGGCGGCACGTGCAGGTCGACGCCCTCCAGCGCCCAGTCGCCGGCGCCCGACTCGTCGCCCTCGCCGTAGGAGAACCAGACGCCCTCCAGCTCGATCTCGCCGCGCAGCGTGCCGGGGTCGATCGCGTCGGGGGCGTCGACCATGTCCGGCGCCGTGTCGAGCAGGTCGAAGATCTTGTCCAGCGCCGCCATCCCCTGCTGGTAGGTCGTGTAGAGCTGGGAGAGCTGCTGGATCGGTTCGAAGAAGGTGGTCAGGTAGCCGACGAAGGCGACGATGACGCCGATCTGGATCGCTCCCTCGATTGCCTGCGAGCCGCCGTAGAGGAGGATCGTCGCCGTCGCCACCGCCGCCAGCAGTTCGACCGCCGGGAAGTAGGAGGCGTTGAGGTAGACGGTCTTCATGTTGATCGCCCGGTTCTGCTCGTTGAGGTCGGTCATCACGTCGACGTGGCGCGGCTCCTGGCCGAAGCTGCGCACCACCCGCATCCCGCTCAGCGTCTCCTGCAGGTAGCCGGTGATCGCCGCGATCCGCTCGCGGGTCGCCCGGTAGGCGCCCTGGGAGACGATCCGGAAGATGAGGCTGGCGATCAGCAGCAGGGGGAAGGTGAGGAAGGTGACCAGGGCCAGCTGCACGTCGAGCACGAGCATGATCACGACGACGCCGAGCAGGGTCAGGGTGCTGGAGAACATCGTCACCACGCCGTCGGTGACGAGCTGGTTGAGCGCCTCGATGTCGTTGGTCATGCGTGAGATCAGCACCCCCGGGCTGCGGCGGGTGAAGAAGCCGATCGACATCGACTGCAGGTGGGCGAAGACGCGCTGGCGCAGGTCCTGCAGCACCCGCGTACCGACCCAGCCGACCATGTAGGTCTGCAGGTAGGTGGCGGCGGCGTAGACGACGGCGACGGCGACGAAGGCGACGACGATCAGATCGAGGGCCGAGACATCGCCGGTGAGGATGCCGGAGTCGATCGCGCGGCCGGCCAGGTAGGGTGGGGCGAGCCCGGCGGCGGTCGCGAAGGCGAGGCCGAGGAACATCAGCGCCACTTTGCCGCGGTAGGGTCGCAGCTGCGCGACCAGCCAGCGCACCTTGCGGCCGCGCTGGTCCTCGCCGCGGATCAGCTTCCAGAGCGCCCCGAAGAGCTTGCCGATGTTGCCGAGGTCCCTCACAGCCGCGCCATCTCCTCACGCTGCTCGAGGTCGCGCTGGAGGAAGACCGAGTCGGCGAGGCCGTGCTCGGCGATCTCGCGGTAGAAGCCGCAGCCCTCCATCAGCTCCTCGTGGCTGCCGCGGTCGACGACCCGGCCGCCGTCGATGACGACGATCTCATCGGCGAGGGAGACGGTCGAGAGGCGGTGGGCGATGATGAAGGTGGTGCGGCCGGCCATCGCCTCGCCGAGCCCGGACTTGATCGCCCCCTCGGTGGTCGCGTCGACCGAGGAGGTGGCATCGTCGAGGATCAGGATCCGCGGGTTGGCCAGGAGGGCGCGGGCGATCGCGACCCGCTGGCGCTGGCCGCCGGAGAGGGTGAGCCCGCGCTCGCCGACCCGGGTCTCGTACCCGTCCGGTAGTTCGCGGATGAAGGCATCGGCCTGGGCCCGCCGCGCCGCCGCTTCGATCTGCTCCATCGTCGCCTCCGAGCTGGCATAGGCGATGTTCTCGGCGACGCTGGCGGTGAAGAGGAAGCTGTCGTCGGCGACGAAGGCGATCGCCGAGCGCAGCGAAGCGACGTCGACCTCGCGCACGTCGACGCCGTCGACCAGGACCGCGCCCTCGCTGGGGTCGTAGAGGCGGGCGATCAGCGCCACCAGGCTGGTCTTGCCCGCGCCCGAGGGCCCGACCAGCGCCACCGTGCGCCCGGCCTCGACCTCGAGGTCGACGTGCTCAAGTGCCGCGGGCACATCTGACCCCAGCGGGCTGGGGTCAGATGTGGTGGCGTCCACCGGGTTCGAGCCCTCGTAACGGAGGCTGACGCCGCGCAGCTGCACCCGGCCGCCGCCTTCGGGCAGCGTCGGCGCCCCGGGCGGGCTCTCGATCCGCGGCTCGCGGTCGAGGATTTCGAACAGGCGGTTGCCGGAGGCGATCGCCCGCTGCGCCATCCCCATCGCCACCCCGAGCATCCGCAGCGGCCCGGCCAGCATCACCAGGTAGGTGTAGAAGGCGGTGAAGCTGCCGAGGCTGAGGTTGCCGGCGATCACCTCGCGCCCGCCTATCAAGAGCACAAGCGCGATCCCCAGCTGGGGCAGCAGCCCGATCAGTGGCGAGAAAAAAGCCTGCAGCTTGGTCGAGTAGATGCTCTGGTCGAAGACCCGTGAGACCGCGCGGCTGAAGCGCTGCAACTGGTATTCCTCGCGGGCGAAGGCCTTGACGATGCGGATCCCGGAGACGTTCTCCTCGGCCTCCGCGGTCAGCTCGGCGATCCGCTGCTGGACCTCCTGCTGGGCGGGGCGGGAGACGCGGTTGTAGCGGGAGGCGGTGTAGACGATGAACGGCGCGGGGGCGAGGGCGATCAGCGCCAGCCAGGGGTTGATCGCGAACATCACGCCCCCGGCGAGCACGATCGTCAGCAGGTTCTGGGTGATGAAGATCAGCCCGTAGCCGAGGAAGAAGCGGATCGCCCCGAGGTCGACCGTCGCCCGCGACATCAGCTGCCCGGTCTGCTGCCCGTCGAAGAAGCCGAGCTCGAGCCGCTGCAGATGCGCGTAGAACATCTGCCGCAGGTCGAATTCGACCGCCAGCGAGACCTTGCCGGCGACCAGGCGCCGGACCACGGTCAGGCCGAGGCGGAGGATCGCGGCGCCGAAGATCGCCAGCGCCAGCGGCAGCAGATCGGGCTTGTCGCCGTCCTCGATCGCGTTGACGGCGCGCCCGATCAGCCACGGGATCAGCACCGTCATCCCCATCGCCGCCCAGGCGAAGATCAGTGAACCCCAGAGCTGCGGCCGGTAAGGACGCAGGAAGCCCATCAAGCGGCGGTAAGTACGCATTGCTACTCACTATACAAAGTGAAGTAATGGCTCTTGGTGAGCCGCGTACAGCTCAGCCGCTGAGGCGCGCTGCCGCTTTGGCACTCGGCACTTTGCCCTTGTCGCACGGTTTCGGGCCGTGGCCGGGGCGGGGGAGGATCTGGAAGTTGGTGACCGCGTGGTCGGCGGTGGTGGCGCCGCTGTTCTGAGCCAGGTTGAGGATCAGCCGGTAGAAGCCGGGGGGGAGGTCGCGGTAGAAGATCTCCGGCCGCGTCCCCGGCGAGTAGCTGCCGGCGCTGCCGATCCGCTCGGCGAGGATGCCGTTGGGGCCGGAGTAGCGCGGGTAGTCGAAGGAGGCGCCGACAAGGCGGCCGTTGCCGATCGGGCTGTTGATCGCGTCCAGCAGTTTCTTCGGGTCGACGCAGTCGGGGACGCGGTTGAGGCTGAAGCGGATGTGGCCCTCGCCCAGCTGCGGCTCGCGGCCGAACTGACGCGGCGCCAGCCGGAAGTTTTCGACGATCGCCTTGACGACGACGGCGTGGCTGGTCTGGCGGGCGCCGTTGCGAGGGGAGACGATCTCTACGCTGGGTCGGCCGCGGACCGCTTCCTCGGTGTCCCCCTGGGGTTTGGAATCGGAGTTGCCGCCGAAAATCAGGACCAGGGCGAGGACGGCGGCGGTCGCCGCCACCGCTGCCAAGGTTGCGGTTCTCCTATCCATCGGAGCGGGAAGATTACGCGCAACAGGAAGATCTCCATACGACGTGCCGCGGTATCGATCCTCGCCATCGCGCTCGGCCTCGCCGTGCTCGCGCCCGCGGCCCCAGCGCGGGACCTCGCCGGCCGGGTGGATCCCCTCGCCGGGACCCGGCCCGGACCGGGGACCTTTGGCGGCGGCCACAACTTCCCGGGCGCGGCGCTGCCCTTCGGCATGGTCCAGTGGGGCCCCGACACCTCGCCCTCGGCGCCGCACTCGGGCGGCTATGACCATCGCGACAATCACATTCGCGGCTTCAGCCTCACCCACCTCAGCGGCGCCGGCTGCGCGCTCTACGGCGACTTCCCGTTCCTGCCGACGACCGAGCCGATCGATTCCTCGCCCGCCACCCCCGGCGGTGGCCTCGACGGTCGCTTCCAGCCAGGCTTCTCGCATGCCGAAGAGGCAGCGTCGCCCGGGTATTACGGGGTGCGCGTCAACCCCGTCGGCGGTGCCGACATCGACGTCGACCTGACCGCGACGACCCGCACCGGGATGGCCCGGTTCGAGTTCCCGCCCAGCCCGCACGCAAGCGTTCTGATCGACGCGGGCGGCAGCGCCCAGCCTGACGATTTCGCCGCCGTCGAAGTCGACCCGGGCCGCCGCGAAATCTCCGGCGTCGCCTCCAGCGGTCATTTCTGCGGTCAGCGCCCGCGCTACCGGGTCTACTTCACGGCTGTCTTCAGCCGCCGCTTCGACGCTTTCGGCACCTGGCGCAACGGCACGCTTGATCCGGGAGGGCGAAGCGCCGAAGACAGCCAGACGCCCGCCATCAACCCGCGCACGACCGCCCAGGCCGGCGCCTACGCCGGCTTCGATACCCGCCGCAACCGCACCGTGACCGCCCGCGTCGGCATCTCCTTCGTCAGCGTCGACGGCGCCCGCGCCAACCTGGCCGCCGAGAGCGGGAAGGCGGGCTTCGGCGCGCTCGCCGCCCGCGCCCGCGACCGCTGGAACCAGGCGCTGGGGCGGATCCAGGCCAGCGGTGGTCCCGAGCGCCGTCTCGACACCTTCTACACGGCGCTCTACCACGCGCTGCTGGCGCCGCGGACCTTCAGCGACGTCGGCGGCGCCTACCCCGGCATGGACGGTCAGGTCCACCGCGCCCGCGGCTACGTCCAGTACGCCGACTTCTCCGGCTGGGACACCTACCGCACGCAGATGCAGCTGCTGGCGCTGCTGGTGCCCGAGCGGGCGAGCGACATGGTCCGCTCGCTGCTGGCCGACGCAGAGGAGAGCGGTTGCCTGCCCCGCTGGCCCTATGCCAACGGCCAGAGCATGACCATGGTCGGCGACTCTGCCGACCCCATGATCGCCTCCGCGGCCGCCTTCGGCGCCGATGACTTCGACCACGGCGTCGCCCTGGCGGCGATGGTCAAAGGCGCGACCGAGCCCTGTCGCAGCGCCAACGGCGATTACCTGCAGCGCCAGGGCCTGGAGCAGTACCTGGCGCTCGGCTACGTCCCCTTCGACCTCGACACCAACACCCGCAACGCGAACTCGCTCTACGGCGACCCCGACGCCGTCTGGGGCTCGGCGGCGACGACGCTCGAGTACGCGCTAGACGACTTCGCGATCGCCCAGTTCGCAGCCCGCTTCCTGGGCGATGACGCCGGTTACGGCGCCTTCATGCGCCGCTCGGCCAACTGGCGCCGCCTCTTCAACCCGGCCAGCGGCATGGTCGAGCCACGCTTCGCCGATGGGCGTTTCCCGAGCCCCTACGACAACCTCGGCGGCGGCGGCTTCGTCGAGGGCAATTCCGCCCAATACACCTGGATGGTCCCGCACGACCCCGCCGGGCTCGTTGCTCGCCTCGGCGGGCGCGACCGCGCCGCGGATCGCCTCGATCGCTTCCTGCGCGAGCTCAACGGCGGCCCGGGGGGGACGCACACCGGCCACGCCCTGCTCGGCAACGAGCCCACCCTGGGCACGCCCTGGCTCTATGACTGGGTCGGCCGGCCCTACCGGGCCCAGGCCGTGGTCCGCCGGGCCCTGCTCTCGCTCTACGACACCAGCCCGGACGGCTACCCCGGCAACGACGACCTCGGCACCCTCTCGGCCTGGTACGTCTGGGGCGCCCTCGGCCTCTACCCGGCGGTGCCGGGAGTGGGGGTGCTGGCGCTCGGCAGTCCCCTGTTTGCCCGCACCGTGGTCCGGCTGCCGCACCGTCGCCGGGCGCTGATCCTCGGTCAGGGCCACGGACCCTACGTCCAGTCGCTGCGCCTCGACGGCGGCAATCACGGCAAGCCCTGGACCACCTACTGCGACCTCGCCCGTGGCGCCACCCTTTCCTTCCGCCTGGGGTCGAGCCCGAACCGCCGCTGGGGAGCAGCCGCGGGCGACGCACCGCCCTCCTACGGACCGGGTCATCCGGTGCCGCGCGGCGCCTGCGCACCGTGAGTCGCCGCTCCTCCGTCCTCTGGGCAGTCGCCGGCCTCACCGCCCTCGGCGTCGCCGTGCGTTTCGCCAGCCTCGGCCTGCAGAGCTACCACCACGACGAGGTGATTACGGCGATGCGGGTCATCCCCGGCGGCTTCGAGGAGATGCTGCACCGGGTGAAGACGAGCGAGTCGAACCCGCCGCTCTATTACGTCCTCGCCTGGGCCTGGGCGAAGCCCTTCGGGACCGGCGAGTTCGGGCTGCGCTCGCTAACCGCCCTGTTCGGCGCGGCGACGGTGCCGGTCGGCTACCTGATCGGCCGTCAGCTGGCCGATCGCCGCGCCGGCCTCGTCCTGGCGGCGCTGATCGCGGTCAACCCGATGCTGATCTGGTACTCGCAGGAGGCCCGCTCCTACGCTCTGCTCGTCTTCTTCGGCGCCCTCTCGCTGCTCTTCTTCGCCCGGGCGCTGGAGCGTGGCGGGGGCCGGGACCTCGCCTGGTGGGCGCTGGCTTCGGCGCTGGCACTCTGCAGCCACTACTTCGCCGTCTTCCCGGTTGCGCTCGAGGCGATCTGGCTGGCCGTGGCGCTGCGCTCGCGCTGGCGAGCGCTCCTGGCCGCGTTCGCTGCCGTCGGCGCTGCTGGTCTCGCCCTGTTGCCGCTGGCGAACTCCCAGACCAATCCCACCCACATCGGCTGGATCGAAAACAGCCCCCTGTCGGAGCGATTCTGGGAGACCGGGGTCAGCTTCCTCGTCGGCGAAACCGGCCACGTGATCGCCGAGGCGCCGCGGGAGCGCTACGCGCTGATCCCGGTCGTACTGATTGCGATCGCACTCGTCCTCGTCGCTTTCCGCGGCGACCGCCGTGAGCGCCGCGGCGCCGCGCTAGGCTTGACGCTGGGACTCGGCGTCGCCGCCCTGACCGCGATCGCGGCTCTGCTCGGCAAGGACTACGTGGTCGAGCGCAACCTGCTCCCCGCGCTGATCCCGTTGCTGGTGGTGGTCGCAATCGGTTTCGCCACCGCCGCGGTGCGCCGCCTCGGCGTTCTCCTCGCGGTCGTCCTCTGTGCCTACTGGCTCGCCTTCGACGTCCACATCACCCAGACGCCGAACCTGCAGCGACCGGATTTCCGCACCGTCACCGACGCTCTCGGGCAGCCGCGCAACGGTCGCCGCGCGATCGTCACCTGGAAACTCGCCGCCGACCCGGTCCGCTACTACCTGCACGACGACTCCGCGCGCATGTACGGTGGAGAGGAACGAATCAGCGAAATCGCCGTTCTCCGCAAGCCCCTGGCAACCGGGCTCCCGGTTAACCTGCCGCCCTCGTTCCACCAGATCGGCCGCGTCAGAGCCGATCGGCTGACCTTGATCACCTACGCCTCCAAGCGCCCCGTGACGATCCCATTCGACACCCTGCAGGCACTGCCGACCGGTTTCGGCGACGAGGCCGTGCTGCTCGACGGTCCCCAATCGGCGACCGCGGGTAGGGAGAGCGGACGATGAGCGCCTCTGAATTCGCCGACCGGCTCGGTGCCGCCGCGCGCCGACCGGCGAGCTGGTGGCAGTTGCTCAAGTTCGGGATCGTCGGCGGCTCCGGCTACCTGATCAACCTCGCGGTCTTCGCCGTTCTCGTCGACAACCTCGGGATGCACCACGCGGTCGCCGCGATTGGCGCCTTCTGCGTCGCCGTCACCAACAACTTCCTCTGGAACCGTTACTGGACCTTTGGGCCCGGCGATGGCTCGGCCGGCTTTCAGGCCGCCCGCTTCTTCGCCGTCAGCATCGCCTCGCTCGGCCTCAACCTGGTCGTGCTGGAGGCGCTGATCGCCGGCGGGACGGTCGGCGACCTAACGGCGCAGGCGATCGCGGTCGCCGTCGCGATGCCGTTCAATTTTCTCGGCAACAAGCTCTGGACGTTCGCCTGACGCCGGTCGTCCCAGCCACCGCATCAGTTCCGGCAGGCGGCGGCGCAGTTGCGGGTTCGGCATAGCGAGCTCGGCGCGGGCGAGCTGGATCGCGGCACCGAGGCGCAGCGCCGCCCAGTCCGGGTCGCCGCCGATGTACGGCTCGAGCAGTTTCCGCGTCTTCCAGTCGGCCTGCAGCCGCCACAGCCCTTCGCGCACGCTTACGGGGTTTGCTTCGGACAGCTCGACGATCGCTTCGACACCCGCCCGCAGCTGGTCGGGCGCCGTGTCGGCAGCGTCGTAGACCTCCGACCACCCATCTGCGTAACGATCGTCGGGAACGATTAGGAGACGTTCTCTACCCTTCATCACGTTGGGACCTCCCGTCTTTAGGTCTCGGCCAGGCCCCGGGGTGTCGCAAGCACCGTCGGGGCCGTTCTGTACATCGACCCGGTGAGCCTAGGCCTGGTTCCGGATCGACGTACGGCAATCGCCGTCGATTATTCCGCAAGCGGCCGATTCATGGACGAATTCCTCCTCAGTTAGCCTTGAACGCGAGATGACCGACGCCAAGCCGAGCTACGACGCGGAGCGGATCGAGGCCGCCCGCCAGGCTGCCTGGGAGCAGCGTGGGGACTACGAGGCGCCCCAGCCCGCGGCCGGCCAGGCCCGTGCCTACGTGAAGCCCTCGAGCCCGTTCACCTCCGGCAATCTGCATATGGGTCACGTCCGCGACTACTCGATCGGCGACGCCTACGCGCGCTTCCGCCGCGCCCGCGGCGACGCCGTCCTGCTCGGTTTCGGCTTCGACGCCTTCGGCCTGCCGGCCGAGCTGGCGGCGATCGAGCGTCAGGTCGTCCCCGCCGACTGGGTCGAGCACTGCGGCGAGCGCATGCTCGGCCAGATGAAGCGCCTCGGCTTCTCCTTCGACTACGACCGCGTCTTCTACAGCTCCGACGAGAGCCAGTACCGCTGGTCGCAGTGGCTCTTCCTGACCCTCTACGAGGCGGGGTTGATCTCCAGCGAGGACGCCACCGTCGACTGGTGCGACACCTGTCAGACGACCCTGGCCTCGATCCAGGTCGAGGACGGCCGCTGCTGGCGCTGTCACAACGAGGTGCGCCTGATCCGGCGGCCGACCTGGTTCCTGCGGATCACCCCTTACCTCGAGGAGAACGACCGCAACACCGAGCAGTTGCAGAACTGGGACGACCTCTCGCTCTCCACCCAGCGCTACATCCTCGGCCGCAGCGACGGAGTCGAGCTCGACCTCGAGGGCGACGGCGGCCCGCTGACCGTCTTCAGTCCCCACCCCGACGCGGTCGGCCTGGCCGGGTTTGTCCTGCTCTCGCCGCGCCACCCGGAGGTCGAGGCCTGGGCTGCGGCACCGGCCGTGCGCGAGGAGCTGGAGCGGATGCGCTCCGGCGGCTGGGAGCGCAGCGCCCGCGACGCCCGCTCGGTGCCGATCGTCGACACCGGCTCCTCGGTCTCAGGCCCCTTGGGCGAGCCGTTGCCGGTCCTCGTCTCGCCGCTGGTCGATGCTCGCTATGGACCGACGGCCGCACTCGGTATCCCCGCCGTTGACGAGGCGGACGCGGAGCTGGCGGCGCGGGTCGAGCGCGTCGCCGCGGGCGCCGCGGACGAGGGTGGGGAGGAGGAGCCGACAGCACCCCCCGTCGCCGGCCTGCGCGAGGCCAAGCGCTACCGCGCCAACGACTTCTCGATCTCCCGCCAGCGCTCCTGGGGGACGCCGATTCCAATCGTCCACTGCGACGCCTGCGGCATCGTCCCGGTGCCGATCGAAGACCTGCCGGTGGTGCTGCCCCGCGACATCACCCCGACCGGCGAGGGCAACCCGCTGGCCGAGCGCGCCGACTTCGTCGACGTCGCCTGCCCGCGCTGCGGCGCGGCCGCCAAGCGCGAGACCGACACGCTCGACTGTCACTTCGACGCGCTCTGGCTCTGGGTCCCGGCGGCGGTGCCGCCGGCGGACCGGGCCGAGCAGATGTTCACCCACCCGGACCTGAAGGAGTGGCTGCCCGCGGAGCGCCTCGTCGCCGGCGGCGACAGCGGCGGCTTCGTCTTCGACCAGCGGATCGTCACCAAGGCGCTGCGCGACATCGGCCCCTTCGAGTTCCTCGCCGAGGGCGAGCCGTTTGCGGGTTGCCTCTTCCACGAGATGGTGATCGCCGACGGCCGCAAGATGAGTAAGCATCTCGGCAACGTCGTCAACCCCGACGAGCTGGTCGAGCGCTTCGGCGCCGACACGGTCCGCCTCGCGGTCCTCTACGCGGCCGGTCCGGCCAAGACGCTGAACTGGAGCGACGGCGCCCTGCGCTTTGCCAACCGCTTCCTCCGCAGCCTCTGGACCTACTCGCAGGATCGCTTCGCGGCGCTCGAGGGCACCGCGCACGACCCGGACGCCGCCGCCGACACCGAGCACATGCGCGATCGCCTGCGCAAATGGTGCGACAACGGCCTCGAGCGGATCACCGAGGACGTGGGCGAGCTACAGATGCACAAGGCGGTCCGCAACATCACCCGCCTCTTCGAGCGGATTCAAGACTTCGAGAAGCGCGTGGTCAAGCGCCGCGGCCAGCTTGACCGGGCCGACGCCGAGGCGCAGGTGGCGGCACTGCTGCTGCTGGCGCGGGCGCTGGCGCCCTTTGCGCCGCACACGGCGGAGGAGCTGCTTCTCACCTCCGGTCGTTACGAGGCCGCTGCGCTGCCGGCGCCGTGGCCGGATTCGGCCGATATCCCGGTTGCCGGCGGTGCTTCCGCGCCCGCTGCCTGAGCCGCTACGTAGAAAGTCCGTCGAGCAAACAAACAGGCTTGATTGTTACACGTGGGTGTGTTATGAATTCACCTGCCGGGCGATCAAACCGGTGAAGGAGGCGGGGCTCCCAAAAAGTCTGGGAAACCGCCTTGGGGTGGCAAAGGAGGACCAGTCGCAGGACCAGGACCGTTGTGCGGACCTGGTGACGTCGGTTACGCCGACGCGGCCCCGCCTCTCTTCATCGTTCCCGTTAGGGCTAATCGCTCGCTCGAGGCGGCCGCTTCACATCGAAGCGCCGCTTCGAGGGGTGCCAGGCGACGCCGGCGCAGAGCTCAGCCGGCGTCGTCTCGAGCGCCCCCGCCAGCTTGAGCAGGGTCCCGAGGCGCGGCTCGCGGCCGGCCCGCTCGAGCAGCGAGATCTCGGTCCGGTGCAGCTCACACCGTTTTCCGAGCTCCTCCTGGGAGATGCCGGCGCGCGTGCGGGCCTGGCGGAGATTTGCGGCGAAGCGCTCTTGGGGGCTCATCGGTAGGCGTAATTCGTCACGGCGAGGGCTCGGACTCTATACAGACAGAGGATTTCTTCCCACCGGTTCGGGTCTTCCGTTCGCTACCTTGCAGTCGACGGATGGCACGGCGTTTTGCGGATAATTACGCGAAAAGCATTGAGCGTTCTTCGCGCTTGTGTTATACCCGTGCGACCAACGTACGAGCGCCGGCCCGGGCTGGGTCCCGTTTGCCGGCCGAAAAGGAGGAGTCATGAGCGACGCGCATCTGGGAGGGCTTGGCGGTCCCCGAACCAGTTCCTGCGCGACCGAACTGGCCTGTCGCGACTGCGGCTACCGGACTCCTCTGCTCGATACCGCCTTCAAGTGCCCCGCCTGCGGCGAGGGCCTCGACATCGACTACGACTACGAGCGCGCCAAGGCGTTGATCGCCGAGCGCGGGCTCGAGGGCCGGCCGAACAACATCTGGCGCTTCGAGGAGCTGCTGCCGATCGTCTCGCAGGCGGCGCAGGCAAGGGTCGGCCAGTTCGCGGGCCAGACGCCATTGATCCGGGCCGACCGGCTCGGCGCCGAGATCGGGCTCAACAACCTCTACCTCAAGGACGACTCGACCAACCGGCCGACCCTCTCCTACAAGGACCGGGTCGTCGGCATGGCGATCGCCCGCCTGCTGGAGCTGGGCAAGGACGAGGTCGGCTGCGTCTCCACCGGCAACGTCGGCACCGCCGTCGCCGCGCTTGCCGCCAAGGCAGGAGCCAAGGCCTACATCTTCTACCCGGGCAACATGGAGAAGGGCAAGGCGAAGGCCTGCCGGGCCCTCGGTGCTCAGGTCTGTCAGCTCGACGGCAACTACGACCAGGCCAACCGCGCCTGCCGCGAGCTCTCGCTGGCCAGCGGCATCCAGTTCGCCAACATCACCCTGCGCCCGTTCTACGCCGAGGGCGCGAAGACGATGGCCTACGAGGTCGTAGAGCAGCTTGACTGGACCGCGCCGGACCACATGGTGATTCCGGCCGCCGGCGGCACTCTCTCCTCGCGCGTTCACAAGGGACTGAACGAGCTGGAGCTGGTCGGCCTGGCCGAGACCGCCGGGACCAAGATCAACATCGCCCAGGCGGGCGGCTGCGGACCGATCGCCACGGCGATTCGCGAGGGTGGCGAGATCGTCCCGCAGACTCCCGAGACCGCGGCCCACTCGCTGGCGATCGGCGCTCCGGGCGACGGCACCCTGGTGCTCGATGCCGTCCGCACCCGCGGTGGCTCGGCGGCGATGCCGAGCGACCCGGAGATCTTCGACGCGATCGACCTGCTGGGGGCGACCGAGGGGCTGCTGACCGAGCCCGCCGGCGGCACCACGATCGCCGCCACGGCGCGGCTTGCGGCCGAGGGCAAACTCGGCGCCGATGAGACCGTGGTCGCGGTGATCAGCGGCAACGGTCTGAAGACGCTGCAGGACCACCCGGAGAAGCAGTGGCCGGAAATGGTCGCCTGCGACGTCGACACGATGGGCGCGATGCTGACCGAGTTCCGCCAGGCGGCGGCGACGGCGCTGCGCTAACGCGGCCGCCGTTGCGCCATCGCGGGTAGCCTGGCCGCGATGAGCGCGCTTCCCGAGGTCGACGGCGTCAGCCACCGAACGGTGCGGGCGCGGGGGCTGGACTTCCACGTCGCCGAAGCGGGTGCGGGCGACGACGTCGTCCTCTGCCTGCACGGCTGGCCGCAGCACTGGTACGAGTGGCGGCAGCTAATGCCGGCGCTGGCGGACCGTCACCGGGTGCTGGCGCTCGACCTGCGCGGCTTCGGCTGGTCCGACGCACCGCGTGACGGCTATGAGAAGGAGAACATGGCGAGCGACGTGCTCGCCGTCCTCGACGAGCTCGGGCTGGAGCGGGTGAAGCTGGTCGGTCACGACTGGGGCGGCTGGATCGCCTTCCTGCTCTGCCTGCGGGAGCCGCAGCGCTTCGAGCGCTTCTTCGCGCTGAACATCGTCCCGCCCTGGTTCAACTCGCGGGTGATGTTCGGCAACGCCTGGCGCTTTTGGTACCAGCAGATCGTGCTGGCGCCGGGGATCGGCTACGGCCTGCATCGCCGCGGCGACTTCGTCAAGCGGGTCCTGGTCGGCGGCTCGAAGGTGAAGGAGGCCTGGGGCGAGGAGGAGCTCGCCGCCTTCGCCGACAACCTTGCCGAGCCGGCGCGAGCGCGGGCGGCGGTGCAGATGTACCGGGTCTTCAACTGGCGCGAGGCGCTGCCGATCATGCGCGGGCGCTACGCCGAGGCACGCCTTGAGGTGCCGACCCTCCTTATCTTCGGCGTCGACGATTTCGTCCTGCGGCCCGAGATGCTGGCCGGCTACCAGCGCCACACCGACGAGATGCGGATCGAGTTCATCGAGGGCTGCGGCCATTTCATCGCCGACGAGCGCCCCGAGCTGGTCGCCGCCCGCGCTCGCGAGTTCCTCGCGCCCTCGACCTGAGCGCGGCAGTCCTTTGGGTCGCTATCCGGACCAAAGGACTGCCGCACCCATTCAGGAGCGGATACGGGCCTCCTCGAGGTCGAGGTCGCGCTCGATCTGGCGCATCGTCGCGTTGCGCAGGCGTTCGCCGCCGCGCAGCTCGAGCAGGATCTCGCGCTCGACCCCGATCAGCTCCCGGCGCAGGCCGCCGTAGTCGGCCAGCCGCTGCTCGCGGGCGATCGTCTCCGGGTCCTCGCCGCCAAGCACCTGCTGGCACATCTTGAAGCGGGCGCGGTAGAGGTCGCGCAGGCGCTGCAGCTGCGAGTCCGTGGCGCGCTCCTCGTCCTCGATCTCTTCGATCCGGTCCAGCGCCGCCTGCGCCGCCTCCATCCGCGCCACCGCCTCTTCGTCGCTCCAGCGCCGCGGCTCCTCCAGGCGCAGCTTGCGGATCACGAACGGCAGCGAGAGTCCCTGGCCGACCAGGGTGATCAGAATCAGCGCGAAGGTGAGGAAGATGATCTGGGGGCGGTCGGCTACGTCTAGAGAGACCGCGAGGGCGGCGGCCAGGGAGACGGCGCCGCGCATCCCGCTCCAGCCGACGGCGAAGCGTTCGCCCAGGGTTTCGCCGGCGTCGGAGCGCATCGCGAAGACGAAGGCGAGGCGGATGGCGATCGAGCCGGCCGCGATCGCGGCCGCCGGCGCCAGCAGGTCGCCGACGCCGGAGGAGCTCGCCTTGAGCGCGTCGACCACCTCCGGCAGCTGCACGCCGAGGAGGACGAAGAGGGTCATCTCGAGGGTGAAGATGAGGACGTTCCAGAAGGCGATCGAGCTGAGCCGGGTCTCGGCGTCGACCGCGAGCGGCGCCTGGTAGCCGCCGTAGAGGCCGGCGACGACGGCGGCGAGGATGCCGGAGACGCCGACCTCCTCGGCCCCGATGTAGGCGCCGTAGGCGGTCAGCACCGTGAGCACGACGACCAGGCTGGTGTCGGCCTGGCGGCGGATGACGAGGATCGAGAGGAAGCCGACGGCGAGCCCGACGGCGATGCCGCCGAGCGAGACGGCGACGAATTCCAGGGCCGCGTCGCCGAGCGAGAAGGCGCCGCCGGCGGCGACGCCGAGGGCGATCGAGTAGAGGACGAGGGCGGTGCCGTCGTTGATCATCGACTCGCCTTCGACCAGCAGCCGCACCCGCTCGGGGCCGCCGATGCGGCGGAAGACGGCGATCGCCGCGACGGCGTCGGTGGGGGCGAGGATGGCGCCGAGGACCGCTGCCTCGGCCCAGCCGAGGCCGGGCACGGTGGCGTGGGCGATGACCGCCACTACCGCCGCCGTCAGGAAGACCAACCCCACCGCGAGCAGGCCGAGCGGTCGCGTCACCGTCCGCAGCTCGCGCGGCGAGGTGCGCCAGCCGGCGGAGAAGACCAGCGGCGGCAGGAAGACGAGGAAGATCGTGTCGGGGTCGAGCTCGATCGTCGGCAGGCCGGGGACGAAGGCGATCGCCAGCCCGCCCAGGACCAGCACGATCGGCGCCGGCACCTTGCCGTAGTCGGCGACGCGCACCAGCAGCGTCGCCGCCAACATCAGGACCAGGATCGACTCGACGTGATTCATGGGAGGCATAACATCCTGCCGAGTGGACGACACGCTCACCCCTGCGCTCGACGAGACCGACCACCTTCGGGGCGATCTCGAGCGGCCGCTGCAGCTGCTGATGTTCGGCGACTTCCAGTGCCCCTTCTGCCTCGGAGCGCAATCGGTGCTGCGCCGCGTGCGCGACCGCCTCGGCGATCGGCTCGTCTTCTCCTTCCGTCACCTGCCGATCCCGGAGCGCCACCCGCTGGCGCCATTGGCGGCCGAGGCCAGCGAGGCCGCGGCGGCCCAGGGCGACTTCTGGGAGTACCACGACGCGCTCTTCCTGGCGCAGCCCCGGCTCTCGCGCGAGACGATGCTGGAGGTGGGCCGTGAGCTCGGGCTCGACGCCGAGCGGATGGCGGCGGAGATGGACTCCGGCGCCCACCGCGAGCGGATCGAGCGTGACCTGGGCTCGGCCGAGGCCAGCGGCGCCACCGGCACGCCGACCTTCTTCGTCAACGGGGAGCGCTTCTTCGGCGCCTATGACGCCTCGTCGCTGGTCGAGGCGCTGGAGGGGCCGCGGGGTTGAGGGCGCTGGTCCAGCGGGTCAGCCAGGCCGCGGTCGACGTCGAGGGCGAGCGCGTTGCCCAGATCGGTCCGGGGCTGCTGGTTTTGCTCGGGGTCGGGGTGGGGGACGGCGAGGAGCAGGTCGATCGCCTCGCCGACAAGGTCCGCGCCCTGCGCATCTTCGACGACGCCGAGGGGAGGATGAACGAGCCGCTCGGCGACCGGGATGTCCTCTGCGTCAGCCAGTTCACGCTCTACGGCGACGCCCGCAAGGGCAACCGGCCCAGCTACGTCGAAGCGGCGCGCCCGGAGGTGGCGGCGCCGCTCTACGATCGCTTCTGCGAGCGACTGGGGGCGCAGAAGGGGGTCTTCGGCGCCTGTATGGGGGTGGGGCTTGTCAACGACGGCCCGGTAACGCTGATGCTCGAGGTCGCCGCGGAGACCGGTTAGCCGCCGGCGCCGGTAGGTTCCGCGGCCGATGGCGGCGCCAGGGCAGCAGCAGATCGAGATCGAGGGCCGTCAGTTCGCCTGGCGCGCAGTCGGCGACGGGCCGCCGCTGCTGCTGCTCAACGGCTACGCCGCCACCGGCGGCGACTGGGACCCGACCTTCCTCGTCGGCCTGACCGAATCGTTCCAGCTGATCTGCCCCGACAACCGCGGCATGGGCGGATCGGATCTGGGCGTCGACGAGCTGACCGTCGACGGCATGGCCACCGACCTGGAGGCCCTGCTTGACTCGCTGGCGATCCCGAACCTGCCCGTAGTTGGCTGGTCGATGGGCGGTTTCGTCGCCCAGCGCCTGGCGACGCGGGCGCCACAGCGAGTTTCGGCGCTGACCCTGATCGCCACGGATCCAGGTGGCCCCGACGCCGTCCCGTCCACCGATGAGTCCTGGGCCCGCCTGACCGACCACTCCGGGACGCCCCGCGAGCAGGCATCCCGCCTGATCTCACTCCTCTTCCCTCCGGTCCTCGCTGCCGAAATCGACCGCCGCTTCGGCGAGTTCGTCGCCGAGGCTCGCGCCCTCCTTTCCCCGGAAGCGCTGAGCGCCCAGGAGCAGGCGATGCTCGCCTGGCACCGCGACCCGCAACCCCCGCACAGCGGCGATTCCCCTCCGACCCAGATCATCCACGGCGAGCTCGACGAGGTGATCCCAGTCGCGAACGTGGCTCCGCTGGCCTCCCGGTGGCCCGGCGCCCGCACCGAGGTCTTCCCCGGCTGCGGTCATGCCGTGATGGCTCAGGAGTCGCAGCGACTGGTGCAGCTAATTCGTGTCGCAGCTACCTGACAGACTGGTTTGTTCATCGACCTTGATTGACGATCGGAGCTGGAAAGCGTAGAGAAGGAAAACGACTGGCGCTCGTGGTGTTGGCCGTCAGTGCAGCGGCATTCGTGTTGCTCGGCGGCCCTGCCGCGGCGGAGAAACTGATCACGGGTAAAGACCTCGCACCGCAGACGATCGGCTCGCGCGAGCTGGCTGACGGCTCCGTCAGCGCGAAGAAGCTGAGCAAAAAAGTTCGCAACGCACTTCAGGGCGTGTCGGCCAAAGGCTCCGCAGGCGCGTCAGGTCCTGCCGGCGCTCAGGGTCCCGCGGGCCCCGCCGGTGCCACCGGTGCCGCTGGCCAGTTCAACTTCGTCGACGCGACCGGAAAGGTCGTCGGCCCGGCTGCCGGCTTTTACTCGGGCGTGTACCCGATGGTCCTTCTGCCCAGCGGCCTGATCATCCTGTACGACAACGATCCGACGACGACGGCAGCCGTGTCGCTGCTGACGACGCTGTACTACCAGGACGCCACTTGCGCGGGCACGCCGTACGCGTCCGGCCTCGGCTTGCCGATCCAGACCGCGATCATCCCCGAGTCGACGCCGACGCCCGGGTCGACGATCTACCAGATGTTCGGCCCCGTGGTGAAATTCAAAGCCACGAGCCAGAAATCGAACGGCGCCTGTGCCCCGTCGACGACCAATATCTCAGGCTTCCAGGTCAAGGTGAACGGCTCTGTCCCGGCTGTCACGAAGCCGCTCAGCATGGTGGCGGCCGGCTAGGTCACCGAGGCGAGCAGGGTCGCCGTTTAAATCCGCACGCGTAAAAAAGGCCCCGGAAACGGGGCCTTTTTACGGGCCCGTTTTTCAACCGAGCAATAGCGCTAACCTGCCGATTTGCTGCAAGGTGCCCGACGCCGACGCTCCAAGGCGGTCACGCGTACTCCGTGCTAGCCCAGCATTCGGATTTTCAGCGCACGATCGAGCACGTCTTCCTCGCCGCGTTGAAGGGTCAGCGGTCGACGCGTCGGGTGCTTCCGTGGATGAGCCCCGGCCCCATGGAACGACTTAACGGATACGGTCCTCCGTCGTGAACACCGCAGCTATCGCGACTTCCGGACCGACCGATGCCGATCTGCCGTCCGCCCGTCTCTACTGGCGCGAGGGGATAGCTCGCTACGAGCGGCCCTCCGTACGTCACAGCCTGCTCGATCTGGCCACCTCGGTTGTGCCCTACCTGGTTCTGACCGTGGCCATGTACGTCAGCCTCCAGGTCTCGGTCTGGATCAGCCTTGCCCTCGCAGTTCCGGCGGCGGGTTTCCTGCTTCGCACCTTCATCGTCTTCCATGACTGCGCCCATGGCTCCTTCCTGTCGAGCCGGCGAGCGAACCTGTGGGTGGGCAGGTTCGCCGGCCTGCTCGTCTTCCAGCCCTTTGCGAACTGGCGCCACAACCACGCCGTCCACCACGGCAGCTCCGGCGATCTCGACCGCCGTGGCACTGGCGACGTTCCGACCCTGACGGTCGACGAGTACCTGGCCCGTCCCTGGAAGTCGCGGTTGGGCTACCGGCTTTTCCGCAGCCCGGTCGTGATGTTCGGGATCGGGCCGATCTGGTCGCTGATGATCGGGCCGCGTCTGTGGTCGAGCGGAATGCGCCCGCGCCAGCGCCGAAGCGTGATCGTGACGAACATCGTCCTAGCGATCGTGATCGCGGCGATCATCTCGATCGTCGGCCTGCAGGGATGGCTGCTGGTGCAGATGCCGACCGCGATCCTCGCCGGCACCGTTGGGGTTTTCCTGTTCTACGTCCAGCACCAGTTCGAGGACGCCTACTGGGAGACGTCGGATCGGTGGAGCTACGCGGACGCCGCCTTGCAGGGAAGCTCATACCTGAAGCTGCCGAAGCTCCTCCAGTTCTTCACCGGCAGCATCGGGCTCCATCACGTTCACCACCTCAGCGCCAAGATCCCCAATTACAACCTCCAGCGCGCCCATGAGGAGAGCCCGATTTTCGATGACGTGCCGGTGCTCAGCATGGGCGACGCCCTGCGGGCGGTTCGCCTCAAGGTGATCGACCCCCAGAGCGGCCGCTTGCTCACGTGGCGTGAGGTCAAAGCCGTCGGTGCCCGACGCGTCACACCCTCCAGGCGGTGACAAAGCACTACACCCACCCGACCAGTCGGAGCTATGAGGCGATCAGAGAGGCCATCGGATGAGCACCGATGCGACCACGATGCGACCACGACCTCTTGGAAACGCTGTGCAACGAGGGAACGGTGGGATCGAGCGATTGCAGTGATCCTCCGATTCCCCTTTTGAGCGCCAAATAAGGAATCGAAGGGAACGGCCGGGAATGCCGGAGGAGGGACTCGAACCCCCGACACGCGGATTATGATTCCGCTGCTCTAACCAGCTGAGCTACTCCGGCGGGGACGGGCATGGTAGCGGTGACGTGTCGTCCTTCGGCGGGTCGCGGTGCGGCGCTGGGGTGGCGCGCGGCGCCTGCGATCCTTGGCCGCATGGAAGACGGCTCTGGTCGTAGGCCGGGAACGGGCTGGGCCGCGATGCGGCCGGTTCTCGTCGCGCTCCTGCTGGTCGTCGACGGGCTTGCGGTGGCAGTGCTCGCGATCTCGCACCCGAAGGGCTGGCTGCCGTCGTTCATCGCCTTTGGCTCCCTGCTGCTGGGCCTGATCTGGTTCGAGGGCTGGGCACTGCGGCATCGCCACGACGACGACTGAGGATTTGGTGAGGGTTGCTCCTCCAATCGGACAGCGGCGACCGTCGGTTGCAGGGGAAACGCTGCGCAAGGGGCCGGTGAGAGCTAGGGTTGCGGGGGTGAGCGCCGATTTGGACAGGAGATCTAACGGGTGAGTGCCGAGTTGGACAGGGCGGTGCGGACCGTGGTTCGCGACTGCATGAGCGTTTCGCCGGGCGAGGAGGTGCTGGTCGTCTGCAACCCGGTGACCGAAGAGATCGGTGCGCTGATGCGGATCGAGGCGCAGGGCGACGGCGCCAGCGCGACCCTGGCGGTGATGTCGGAGCGGGAATCGCCCGCGGCCGAGCCGCCGGACGTTGTCGCGGCGGCGATGCTCGAGGCCGACGTGGTGCTGGCGCCGACGATCCAGTCGATCTCCCATACCGCCGCCCGGCGCAAGGCGACCGAAGAGGGCGTCCGCATCGGCAGCCTGCCGGGCGTCACCGAGGACATGCTGACCCGGCTGATGACCAGCGATCTCTCCGAGGTGCGCCGGCGCGGCTGGGCGCTGAGCGGGCTCATCAACGGCGGTTCCGAGGCGCGAATCACCTGCCGCCACGGCAGTGACCTGCGGCTCGGGCTCGAGAACCGACTCTCGATTGTCGATGCGGGCGAACTCGGCAATCGCGGCGCCTTCGGCAACCTGCCCTGTGGCGAGACCTTCATCGCGCCGATCGAGGGCACGGCCGAGGGAACGCTGGTCGTCGACGGCTCGATCGCCGGCGTCGGCCTGCTCGACACGCCGACCTCGCTGACGATCCGCGGCGGCCACCTCACCGACACCACCGGCTCCGACGGCGCCGCCCTGATGCAGCTGTTGAGCGAACACGGCCCCGACGGCACCAACGTCGCCGAGCTCGGGATCGGCACCAACGAAGAGGCGCTGCTGACCGGCAACATCCTCGAGGACGAGAAGATCCTCGGCACCTGCCATGTCGCCTTCGGTGCCTCCGCCGCGATCGGCGGCACCATCCAGGTCCCCGTCCACCTCGACTGCGTCGTGCTCGAACCGACGGTCGAAGTCGACGGCGAGACGATCGTCAGCGGCGGCGACCTGCTGGTCTGAGGCGCTGGTCGTCGCCCGCGGGGGCTAGCCTCAGCCGATGCCGCCGCTGCTCGCCGTCCCCAACGTCTCGGAGGGCCGCGATGCAACCGCGCTGGGGCGCCTCGCGACCGCCTTCGGCCGCGGCGTCTCCCTGCTCGACCGCCACTCCGACGGCGACCACGAACGCACCGTCTTCACTCTCGCCGGCGGCGCCGGACCGCTGACCGAGGCGCTGGTCGCCGGCGCCGAGGAGGCGCTGGAGGCGATCGATATGTCGCAGTACCGCGGCGCCCACCCGGCGGTCGGCGCCCTCGACGTCTGCCCGCTCGTCTGGCTCGACCCCGTCGATCGCGAGGAGGCGCGGACCGAGGCGGTCGCCGCGGCCACGCAGATCGCCGGGCTCGGCATCCCCGTCTTCCTCTACGGCGAGCTGGCGCGGGACCCGACGCGGGCCGAGCGCGCCTACTTCCGCAACGGCGGCCTGGCCGAGCTCTGGCTGCGGATGGAGGCGGGGGAGCTGCGGCCCGACTTCGGCCCGCAACTGCCGCACCGGCGAGCCGGGGCAACGCTGATCACCGCCCGCCCGCCGCTGGCCGCCTTCAACGTCGAGCTCGACAGCGGCGACATCGAGCTTGCCCGCGCGGTCGCTGCCGGGCTGCGGGAGTCGGGTGGTGGGCTCCCTGGGGTGCGGGCGATCGGGTTGCTGCTCGGCGGCGGCCGCGGCCAGGTCTCGACCAACGTCCACGACCCGATCGCGGTGCCGCTCGGCGCGGTGGTCGAGCGGGTGCGCGAGCTGGCGGCCCCGCTCGGCGCCCGCCCGCTGGAGGCCGAGCTGGTCGGACTGATCCCGGCGGCGGCTCTGGCCGGCTACCCGGGCGATGTGCCGATGCGCGGCTTCGACCCCGAGCGACACGTGATCGAGCGTCGCCTGGCGGCCGCCGGCGACGCCGCACCCGGCGCCTGAGCCGCGGTCGATCATCTAGATTCAGGGCCATGGCTCAGACCAAGAAGAAGCGCCAACGCAAGCGTCGCGGCACCCAGGGCGGCCGCATCGACAACAACCCCCGCCGTGCCAAACCGCGCAACCGCGCCGAGGCGCAGAACCGCGCCCGCGCCAAACGCAGCCCGTCGGCCCGGGTCGACCTGCCGCCGACCTGGCGCAGTTCGATCGTCCGCGGCCTCGTCGCCGGCGTCGTCTTCACCGTCTTCCTGCTGCTGATCTTCAAACGGTCCGCCGGCGCCTCGCTCGCGCTCGGCGCCTTCATGCTCGCCTTCTACATCCCCGCCGGCTACTTCATCGACATGACCCTGTGGCGGCGGCGCGAGCGGGCGCGGATCCGCGCCAAGGGGGAGTAGTGCCGCTCGACGTCGAGATGCTCACGGTCGGCTCGATTGCCGAGAACTGCTTCGTGCTCCGGCGCGCCGGCTCGGACCGTGTCCTCGTCGTCGATCCGGGCGAGGAGGCCGAGCGGATCCTCGCCGCCGCCGGCGAGATGGGCGAGGTCGAGGCGATCCTGCTCACCCACTGCCACTTCGACCACATCGGCGCGGTTGCGCCCGTGGCGGCGGCGACCGGGGCCCCCGTGTACTGCCCGAAGATCGAGGTGCCGCTGCTGGCCGACATCATGGCCTTCGTCCCCTGGGAGGGCTTCGGCCCGTATGAGAGCTACGACGCCGACGAGACCGTCGCGGGGGGCGAGACGCTGGAGTTGGCCGGGCTAGAGCTCGACGTCATCTTCACCCCCGGGCACAGCCCCGGCCACGTCACCTACTCGGTCCGCGGCGAGGACGCGATTTTCTCCGGCGACGTGCTCTTCCAGGGCTCGGTCGGGCGCGTCGATCTGCCGGGCGGCGACGGGCCGACGCTGATCGAGTCGATCCGTGGCCTGCTCGACTCCCATCCCGACGAGACCGTCGTCCATCCCGGCCACATGGGGCTGACGACGCTGGGGGCCGAGCGCGCCTCCAACCCGTTCCTCGCCTCGCTGGTGCGGTAGAGCCGCCATGGCCAGCAAGTACCAGGCGCCGCGCGGGACCTTCGACGTGCTGCCGGAGGCGGCGCGCGGCCGGGCGCGAATCGAACGCACCGCGGCGGCGATCTTCGCCCGCGCCGGCTACGAGCCGATCGCGACGCCGTCCTTCGAGGACACCGAGCTGTTCGAACGCGGCGTCGGCAAGTCGACCGACATCGTCCGCAAGGAGATGTTCACGTTCGAGGACAAGGGCGAGCGCAGCCTCACCTTGCGCCCGGAGGGGACGGCGCCGATCTGCCGCGCCTACCTGGAGCACGGGATGCACAAGCTGGCGCAGCCGGTGAAGCTCTCCTACCTTGGCCCCTTCTTCCGCCACGAGCGCCCGCAGGCCGGGCGCTACCGCCAGTTCCACCAGCTCGGGCTCGAGTGCATCGGCAGCGATTCGCCGCTGGCCGACGCCGAGGCGATCATGCTGCTCTCCGACCTCTTGGGTGAGCTCGGCGTCCCGGGGGTCGAGCTGCGGCTCGGCAGCCTCGGCTCGCTGGAGGCGCGCCGCGCCTACCTGGAGGTACTGAAAGCGCACCTGCGCAGCCACGAGGGCGAGCTCTCCGCGGATGTCCGCGAGCGCATCGAGATCAACCCCCTGCGCGCTTTCGACTCCGACCACGAGGGGACCAAGGCCGTGATGGCGGGCGCACCGACGATCGTCGACTCGCTGAGCGGCGAGGACGCCGAGCACTTCGCCGAGGTGCGGGCGCTGCTCGACGCCGCCGGCGTCGCCTACGCGGTCGACCCGACCCTGGTCCGCGGCCTCGACTACTACACGCGGACGATCTTCTCCTTCGTCTGCGACCAGCTCGGGGCGCAGTCGGAGATCGGCGGCGGCGGCCGCTACGACGGCCTGATCGAGCAGCTCGGCGGGCCGGCCACGCCGGCGGTCGGCTGGGCCGCCGGGATCGAGCGAATTCTGCTGGCACTGGACGAGGAGGAGGCGGCGCCCGGGCGCGACGCTTTTGTCGCGATCGCCGACGCGGGCCAGCGGCAGCGGGCGATGGCGCTGACGGTCGAGCTGCGCCACGCCGGCCTCTCGGCCGAGCTCGACCTCGCCGGCCGGGCCCTGAAGGGGCAGCTCAAACACGCCAACCGGATCGGCGCCCGCCGGCTCGTCATCCTCGAGGCCGACGGCACCGCGCAGCTGCGCGACATGGGGACCGGAGAGCAGCGGCCGGTCGACCCCGGCAATCTTGTCGACGAGATGACTGGAGGAGAGTCGTGAGCGAGACCACCGCTGTTGCCGCCGATGCGGGCGCGCCGCCCCTGCGGGCGAACGAGTACCGGGACACCTGGTGCGGCGCCGTGTTGCCCGCCCGGGTCGACTCCGAGGCGCGGGTCGCCGGCTGGGTCCACCGCCGCCGCGATCATGGCGGGCTGATCTTCATCGACCTCCGCGACCGCAGTGGCATCGTCCAGCTCGTCTTCAACCCCGACCTCGCGGGCGCCTCCTTCGAGCAGGCGCACAAGCTGCGCGCCGAGGACGTGCTGACGGCGGTCGGGACCGTGGTCCGGCGCTCGCCGGAGACGGTCAACGCCGAGTTGCCGACCGGCGAGGTCGAGATCCAGGTGTCCGGCGCCGAGCGCCTGGCCGACGCGGAGACGCCGCCGTTCCAGATCGAGGGATTCTCCGGCGAGGTCGGCGAGGACGCGCGCCTGCGCTACCGCTATCTCGACCTGCGCCGCGAGCAGATGCGCGAGGCACTGATGCTGCGCCACCGGGTCACCGCGGCGATGCGCGAGTTCCTCGACGCCGAGGGCTTCGTCGACGTCGAGACCCCGGTCCTGACCCGCTCGACGCCGGAGGGCGCTCGCGACTTCCTCGTCCCCAGCCGCCAGCAGCAGGGCTCCTTCTACGCGTTGCCGCAGTCGCCGCAGCTGTTCAAGCAGCTGCTTATGGTGGCCGGGATCGAGCGCTATTACCAAGTGGCGCGCTGCTTCCGCGACGAGGCGACGCGGGCCGACCGCCAGGCCGAGTTCACCCAGCTCGACGTCGAGATGTCGTTCGTCGACGGCGAGGACATCATCGAGGTCAACGAGCGGCTGCTGGCGCATGTCTTCGAGCGCGCCGGCGGGCCGCAGATCGAGCTGCCGATGCAGCGCATGTGTTACGACGAGGCGATGGGGCGGTTCGGCACCGACCGGCCGGACCTGCGGTTCGGACTGGAGCTGGTCGACCTCGGCGACGCTCTGCGCGAGACCGAGTTCAAAGTCTTCCGTTCCGTTCTCGACGGCGGCGGCGCGATCCGCGGCATCAACGCCGGCCGCCGCGAGATGCCGCGCTCGGAGCTCGACAAACTGATCTCGCGCGCCCAGGAGCTGGGGGCCAAGGGGCTGGTCTGGGCCTTCCGCGAGGGTGAGGGCTGGCGCTCTCCGACCGCGAAGTTCCTCAGCGACACCGAGCTGGCCGACCTCAACCAGCGGCTCGGCGCCGAGGAGGGCGACCTGCTGCTCCTCGTCGCCGACGAGCGCAAGGTCACCGATGCGGTCCTGGGTCAGATGCGGATCGACCTGGCCGAGAAGTTCGGGCTGATCGACGAGAACGACCACCGCCTGGTCTGGATCGTCGACTGGCCGCTGATGGAGTGGAACGCCGAGGAGCAGCGCTGGGACTCGCTGCACCACCCGTTCACGGCGCCGGCCGGAGAGTTCGACGCGGAGAACCCCGGCGCCGCCCGGGCGGTCGCCTACGACGTCGTCTGGAACGGCCAGGAGCTGGGCGGCGGCTCGATCCGCATCCACGACGCCGACACGCAGCAGCAGGTCTTCGCCGCGCTTGGGATCGACGCCGAGACGGCCGAGGCCCGCTTCGGCTTCCTGCTCGAGGCGCTGCGCTACGGAGCGCCCCCGCACGGCGGCATCGCCTACGGCGTCGACCGCATCGTCCAGCGCCTCAGCGGCGCCGAGACGATCCGCGACGTCATCGCCTTCCCGAAGACGGCATCGGGCTTCGACCTGATGGTCGGCGCTCCGGCGCCGGTCGACGCACTGCAGATGCGGGACCTGGGGATCTCGATCCACCAGCGCAAGCTCGCGGGCCACTGAGATGGCCTTCCGGGACTGGCTTCCACGCAGGTGGCGCCCAGCTCCCGGCCCCGGCCAGACCCCGGTCTTCGTCGATGACCCCAGCTTCGACAGCTGGGAGGTGGTTCGCGACTTCGGCGAAGTGCGGACGGCCCGGGCCTGGCACCAGGCGCTGGCCGAGGCGGGGATCGACGCTGCGCTGACCGCGGACTGGCCGCTCGACCGCTTCGGCCGTGGCGACATCGCCCTCCGCGTCCCCGCCGACAGCTGGAGCGAGGCCGAGCTGCTGCTCTCCAACCTCGACTGGGACGAGGACGACTACTAGCCAGGCGGGCGCCCCGCCCTCGCGGCGACTAACCGGGCGGGGCGCCCCCGCGCGGCGAGGCGGCGAATCGCACCCTGTGCGGCGGCCGGTGGTACGGTTGGTCCAGGCTCGAACCCGTTCGAGAGCCGTCTCACCGTTTGACCCAACACAAACGGCGCGGGAGCCGCAAAGTCTCCCGGTCTCTTGGGGCCGGGAGCAGGCACCCACCTTCACTTGAAGGGATCAAAGCCAGAGGCGGCAACGGCGGGTTGGGGCCTTTTTTGTGCCTCCGTTGACGGTGTCGGGACGAAGCGCGTCCCACGCGTGCGTTGCGCCTGTTCAACCTCGGGTCGATGCCCGACGAGATCTGCATTTCCCGGCCTATGGGCGGCAAATGCAGCTTTCGACCAGACGCCGGCCCTGTTGACCAGGTGATCGGCGAGATTGCGGGTCGCCAGCATGGGTTGTGGGGCGCTGGCAGCTGCTCGAGGCCGGAGTGACGAGGGATGCGATCGAGGGGCGGATTGCACGTGGTCTGCTGTATCGCCTTCACCAGGGTTGTTATGCCGCCGGATATCGGAGCCCCGCGATTGAGGGTAGGTGGATGGCCGCGGTGCTCGCCTGCGGTCCCGGCGGGGTCCTGAGCCATCGGTCGGCGGGCCAGCTCTGGAGGCTCCTGCCCCGATCGGCGATCGCACCCGAAGTGACGCGTCCGGGGGGTTATCGCAGGCGCCCCGGCATCGTCACCCACCGCTCGGCGCTCGCGGCCGACGAGGTCGGGCTCGAGCTTGGGATTCCGGTCACCTCCCCGTTCCGGACGTTGCTGACCTGGCGACGATCCTGCGGGCCGCGCGAGCTGGAACGGGCACTTCACGAGGCGGAAGTACGGAAACTGCGAGATCGATGTTCTCCGGCGGACCTGCTCGAGCGGTATCCGCGGCGGCGAGGGGTGGCGAAGCTGCGGGTGGTGTTGGGGGCCCGCAAGCCGGTGGGGGTGACGCGGAACGAGTTCGAGGAGGCGTTCGTGGCATTGCTCGATGCGCACGGTCTGCCGCGGCCGCTGCTCAACGGAACGCTGCCGATCCGCGGCATGCTGCTGGAGCCCGACTGCATGTGGCCGCGTGAGCGGCTGCTGGTCGAGCTCGACGGGGGAGCCGTGCATCGGACGGCCCACGGTTTCGAGAGCGACAGGCAGCGCGACCGGATCTTGCTCGTCGAGGGGTGGCACTCGGCCCGCATCACCTGGCGGCAGCTGGAGGAGGAACCGGGGCAGATTGCGGCGGATTTACACGAATTGCTGCGAGCAAAGACCGCTCCTCCTACTCTGTAGCTATGGATCGGGAGCTGCTCGAGCACTATCTGGGCGACGAGAGCCGGCGCGGGGCGCCGGCCGACGGTGCCTTCACGGGGGCCGCCGGCGGTGCGGCCTGCGGCGACCTGGCGCGCCTCTCGTTCCTCGTCGAGGACGAGCGGATCGTCGCGGTCAGCTTTGATGCCGAGGGCTGCGGCGCGACCAAGGCCGCCACCGCCGCCGTCGCCGAGGCGATCGACGGCGCCTCTGTATTGAAGGCCGCGGTGCTCGACGTCGACGCGGTCGAGGCCACGATCGGCGGCCTGACGCCGGCCAAGCGGCACGCCGCGGTGCTCGCCGCCGACGCCCTGCATCGTGCTCTCAGCGCAGCATCGGCCTCGAGCTTGTCGCTCGCCAGCGCTTCCGAGGTGGGACGGGAGCCGGCGACCGCACCCGCCGGAAACGGTCACCGGATTCCGTCCCGATCGCCCGAACGCGTCGCGGTCGCCATGTCCGGGGGCGTCGACAGCGCCGTCGCGGCCCTGCTCGAGCGCGAGCGTGGGGCGGAGGTGGTTGGAATCACGGTCAAGCTCTGGGCTGACCCGGATACCGATGGCGCCAAGGCCTGTTGCTCCCCCGAGGCCGTGCTCGGCGCGCGCGCGCTGGCGCACTCGCTCGGCATCCCGCACTTCACGCTCGACCTCGAGGAGGAGTTCCGCCGCCGCGTCGTCGCCCGTTTCATCGACGGCTACGCGGCCGGGAGCACCCCCAACCCCTGCGTTCTCTGCAACGGCGAGGTCCGACTGGCGGCGATGATCGACCTCGCCGAGCGGGTCGGTGCCGACCGCCTCATCACCGGTCACTACGCCCGCATCGTCGAGGACGCCGAGGGGCCGCTGCTCGCCGCCGCCGCCGACGTCGCCAAGGACCAGAGCTACATGCTGGCGGCGCTGCCGCCGGACCTGCTCGGCCGCCTCGCCTTCCCGCTGACCGAGCTGACCAAGCCGGAGGTGCGAGCGATCGCCGAGCGCCACGGCCTCTCCGTCGCCCGCAAGGCCGAGAGCCAGGACCTCTGCTTCCTCGCCGGCCAGGGCAAGCGCGGCTTCCTGCGCCGCCACGGCGGCCTCGACGACCGCGAGGGCGACGTGCTCGACCGCGGCGGCCGTGCTGTCGGCCGCCACCGCGGCCACCACAACTTCACCGTCGGCCAGCGTCGTGGCATCGGCGTCTCGGCGCCGGAGCCGCTCTACGTCGTCGCCACCGACGCCGCCGCGAACACGGTCACTGTCGGCACCCGCGAGGACATCGAGACCCGCCGCGTCAATGTCCGCAACGCGGTCCTGCACCGCGACGGCACCCGCGTCGACGCGGTCCGCCTGCGCTACCACTCGCCGGCCCTACCGGCCTCGGTGACTGCCGCCGGGCCCGGCCGCCACGAGGCGCTGGAGGTCGAGCTGGGCGAGGAGTTCGTGGGCGCCTCGCCGGGCCAGACGGCGGTTCTGATGGAAGGCGAGACGATCGTCGGTCACGGCACGATCGCCGCCCCGGCCTGATCGCCGACCTCGACCCGCACTGGCACTGACCGTTTCTCGGCCGAGATATTTAGGCTTGCTCACATGAGGGCGCAGGAGATCCGCGACACCTATCTCTCCTTCTTCGCGGAGCGGGGGCACAAGGTCGTTCCCTCGGCCTCGCTCGTGCCCTCCGCCCATGACCCGTCGGTGCTGCTCACCACCGCCGGCATGCAGCCCTTCAAGCCTTACTTCCTCGGCCGCGAACAGCCGCCCGCATCGCGCCTCGCCGACGTCCAGAAATGCTTCCGCACCACCGACATCGAGGAGGTCGGCAACACCGCCCGCCACCTCACCTTCTTCGAGATGCTCGGCAACTGGAGCTTCGGGGACTACTTCAAGGCGGAGTCGATCCCCTGGGGCTGGGAGCTCTCGACCCAGGGGTTCGGGATGGACTCGGAGCGGATCTGGGTGACGGTCTTCGGCGGCGACGAGGAGCTTGGACTCGGGCCCGACGAGGAGGCGATCGAGATCTGGCGTGGCGTTGGCGTCCCAGACGAGCGCATCGTCCGGCTCGGCCGCGAGGACAACTTCTGGCAGGCCGGGCCGACCGGTCCCTGTGGCCCCTGCTCGGAGCTCTACCTCGACCGCGGCCCCGAGTTCGGCGCCGATGGCGAGCGGCCCGGCGACGACAGCGACCGCTTCCTCGAGTTCTGGAACCACGTCTTCATGAGCTACGACCTCGCCGAGGACGGCAGCCTGACCGAGTTGCCGATGCGCAACATCGACACCGGCATGGGCCTGGACCGGATGGCGGCGATCCTCCAGGACGTGCCCTCGGTCTACGAGACCGACCACGTGCGACCGCTGGTGGAGCTGGCCGAGGAGCTGTCCGGCCGCCGCTACGACGAGGGCGGCGCGGTGACCCGGGCGATGCGGATCGTCGCCGACCACTCGCGCGGCGCCGCCTTCCTGATCGCCGACGGCGTCGTCCCCTCGAACGAGGACCGCGGCTACATCCTGCGACGGATCATGCGGCGGGCGATTCAGCAGGGCAACACGCTGGGCCTGGAGGCGCCGTGGCTGGGGCGCTTCGCCGAGCGCACGATCGAGCTGATGGGCGAGGCCTACCCGGAGCTGCGCGCCGAGCGGGAGACGATCGCGCGCTGGGTCGGCGATGAGGAGGAGAGCTTCGGCCGCACCCTGGAGCGTGGGACCGAGCTGCTGCAGCGCCTGATCGTCGAGGCCAAGGAGTCGGAGACGTCCTGGATCGACGCCGCCGACGCTTTCAAATTGCACGACACCTACGGCTTCCCCTACGACCTGACCAAGGAGCTGCTGGCCGAGCAGGGGCTCGCGGTGGACGACTCCGGCTTCCAGGAGCTGATGGAGGAGCAGCGCCGGCGCGCCCGCACCGCCACCGCCCACGGCTCCGAGAACAGCCACGAGCGTGTTGCCGCCTTCGCCGCCGCCGCGCCCGCGACCCGCTTTGTCGGCTACGAGACCCTGCAGGCCACCACCGGCCTCGCGGCCGTACAGGCCGACGACGGCCGCGCCCTGGTCAAGCTCGAGGAGAGCCCGTTCTACGCCGAGGGCGGCGGCCAGGTGGCCGATTCGGGGGTGCTGCGCTGGGCCGGCGAGGAGGCGCGGGTCGTCGACGTCTACCGGGTCGGCGAAGACCAGGCGCTGGAGGTCGAGCCGAGTGGGGTCGCGATCAAGCCCGGCGTCGCCGTGGAGGCTGTCGTCGACCGCGAGACCCGCCACGCGACGATGCGCAACCACACCGCCACCCACCTCCTGCACGCGGCGCTGCGCGAGCGCCTCGGCACCCACGTGCGCCAGGCCGGCTCCGCCGTGCGCCCGGACAAGCTGCGCTTCGACTTCACGCATGGCCAGGGCCTCGCCCCGGAGGAGCTGCGCGACGTCGAGGACCGGGTCAACGAGTGGGTCAAGGCGAGCCGGCCGGTGCGCTGGCTGAACATGGAGCGGGTCGAGGCGGAGAAGCTCGGGGCGATGGCCCTGTTCGGTGAGAAATACGGCGAGTGGGTGCGGGTGGTAGAGGTCGAGGCGGTCTCGCGCGAGCTCTGCGGCGGCACCCACGTCGCCAACACCGCCGAGGTCGGCATCTTCAAGATCGTCTCCGAGGGCTCCAGCGCCGCCAACGTGCGCCGGATCGAGGCCGTCAGCGGCCCCGCCGCGATCGACTGGTTCCGCGAGCGGGAGGCGCAGTTGCGCGAGGCCGGCGAGCTGCTCGGCAACCCGCAGGACCCGCTCGGCGGTGCTCGCCGCGCGGCCGAGCGCCTGAAGGAGGCCGGCGCCGGCGCCGAGCAGGCGCAGAAGCAGCTGCTCGGCGAGGAGGCCAAGCGCTTGGCCGGCGCGGCGGCGGAGGTCGGTGGAGTCAAGGTCGTCGTCTCCACCTCGGAGCTGCCAGGGCAGAAGGAGCTGCTCGAGGTCGCCAACCGCGTCCAGTCCTCGCTGGGCGGGGCGACCGCCCTGGTCCTGGGCGGCGGCGACGGCGACAAGGTGGCGCTGATCTCACTCGTCTCCGAGGACGCGGTCGGGCGCGGTCTCTCCGCCGCGACCCTGGTCCGTGAGGCCGCCGCGGTGGTCGGTGGTGGTGGCGGCGGTCGCGACGACATGGCCCAGGCCGGCGGCAAGGACCCGGCCAAGCTGGATGAGGCACTGGCGGCGGCGCGGGCGGCGATCGAGCGGGAGCTCGGTTAGCCCGTGCGCGTGCTCGCCCTCGACCACGGCACGGTGCGGATCGGCTGCGCCCTCTCCGATCCCAGCGGCACCCTGGCGACGCCGCTGCCGGTGATCGAACCGCCCGAGGCCCGCGCGGTCTCTGAGCTGGTCGACGAGCACGGGGTCGAGCGGATCGTCGTCGGTCTGCCCCTGCACCTAAGCGGCGAGGAAGGCAGCCAAGCCGCGCTCGCCCGCAGCTTCTGCACGGAACTGGAGGCGATGCTGACGATCCCGGTCGTGACCTACGACGAGCGGCTGACGACGAAGATGGCCGACGCCTCGCGCCGCGCCGGCGCCTCGGCCCCGCGCGACTCGATTGCCGCCGCCCACCTCCTGCAGGCTTACCTGGCCGGCCAGGCGGCGATTGGAGAGGGGGAGTCGTGAGCGACGACTGGATGCCCGACGACCCCTTCGCCGACGCCGAGGACCCGGCCGCGCGCGAGCGTGAGCAGCGGCGCCTGGAGCGCGAGGAGCGCCGCCGCGCCCGCGAGGCAAAGCAGGCGAAGAAGGATGCGCCGGCGCCCGAGCCCGCGGCTCGCAAGAAAGATGGCGTCGGGAGTCGATGGGGCCGCAAGAAGGCGGCCGCGCCACCTCCGGTCGATGCGCAGTCGGACGCTCTGCCGCCCGCCGATCAAGTCCAGGCGGCCCCGGAGCCATCCGCATCCGCCGATCCTGGCCGCCATAGGCCGCCGGAGCCGGCGCTTCCCGATGATCCTGGCCACGCCGCTCCAGAGCCCGCACCTCCTGCTGACCCTGGCAGCGCTGCGCCGGTAGCGCCCGCACCCCCTGCCGATCCGCAGCCGCCCCTTCGCACGCCGGAGGAGGAGTTCTGGGACGAGCCCGCGGAGGCGGACGCGGGTGCGCCCGAAGCCGCCGGAGACGCCGCTGCGGACGCCGAAGCGGAGCGGGCCTGGAGCGAGCCCCGCACGCAAGCTTGGGAGGCGCCCGCGGAGGGCGGCGAGGCCCCCGAGGGCACGACGTCGGCCGCACGCGGTGCCGGTGGGGGCGGACGTGGCTCCGGCCCCGGGATCCTCGGCCGCGCCGGACGCCACCCGTTCCTGATCGGCGGCATCGTCGTCGCCCTGCTCGTCGTCTGGTTCCTCTGGGCGCTCTTCCAGCCCTTCCACGGCGACGGCTCCGGCCAGGTCGCGGTGACGGTGCCGAAAGGCGCCAGCGTCAGCGAAGTCGGTGACGTCCTCGACGAAAAGGGGGTGGTCGATAGCTCGACCCTGTTCCAGGTCCGCGCCACCCTCGCCGGCAAGCGCTCCGAGCTCTACCCCGGCCGCTACACCCTGGCCGAGGGCATGAGCTACAGCGCCGCGCTGGACGCCCTCACCCAGCCGCCGGTCAAGCGGGTGACCACGGTCACCATTCCCGAGGGCTACAGCCGGGCGCAGGCGGCGCAGCTGGTCGAGGAAGACGGCCTCGAGGGCGACTACACGAAGGAGACCGTGCGCTCCAAGTACCTCGACCCCGCCCAGTACGGCGGCAAGGGAGCGAAGGACCTCGAGGGCTTCCTCTTCCCCGACACCTTCGAAATGAAGCCGGGCGCCCCCGCCGCGGACCTGGTCCAGCTGCAGCTGCAGGACTTCAAGCGGCGGATCAAGGGCGTCGACATGAGCTACGCGAAGTCGAAGAACCTGACGGTCTTCGACGTCCTCATCATCGCCTCGCTGATCGAGGACGAGGCCGGGGTGCCGAGCCAGCGCAAGCTGGTCGCCTCGGTCGTCTACAACCGCCTGCACGAAGGGATGCCCCTGGGGATCGACGCGACGATCCGCTTCGCCACCGGCAACTACACCGAGCCACTGACCGAATCGCAGCTGGCGGTCGACTCGCCCTACAACACCCGCACCACCGCCGGCCTGCCGCCGGGGCCGATTAACAGCCCGGGCCTGACCGCGATCGAAGCCGCCGCCCACCCGGCCAAGTCCAATTTCCTCTTCTATGTGAACAAGCCGAACACGTGCAACGAGCTCTCCTTCTCGGCGACCGAAGCCGAGTTCGAGGCCGACGTCGCCAAGTACAACGCGGCGCGCGAAGCCAACGGCGGCAACGAGCCGTCGACCTGCGGGGAATAGCGATGCCGCGGCTGGCGGTCCTCGGCCACCCGGTTGCGCACTCGCGCTCGCCGGCGATGCAGAACGCGGCGCTGGCGGCGTTGGGACTGGGGGGGGAGTGGCACTACGAGGCGATCGACGTCGCCCCCTCGCAGTTCGAGGCGCTGGTGCGGTCGCTGCCCGGTGAGGGCTTCGTCGGCGCCAACATCACGGTCCCGCACAAGCAGCTGGCCCTGGCTGTCGCCGACGCGCCGACCGAGATGGCGCGGGAGATCGGCGCCGCCAACACGCTGGTTTTCGCTGACGACGGGATCCAGGCCCACAACACCGATGCCGCCGGCCTGATCGCCTCGCTCCCGGCTGCTCCCCAGGGACAGCGGGCCCTGGTCCTCGGCGCCGGCGGCGCTGCCCGCGCGGCGATCTGGGCGCTCGGTGCATCGGGGGCCGAGGTCCACGTCTGGAACCGCACCGAGGCGCGGGCGCAGGCGGTCCAGATCGAGCTCGGCGAGCAATCGATCCGGATCGACGTGATCCTCGACGACGCCGTCGCCGAGATCGACCAGCGGGCCTTCGAGCTGATCGTCAACACCACCGCGGTCGGGCTCCGCGGCGAAGACCCGTTCCAGCACCTGCCGCTGAAACGGGACGGCTTCGGCCCCGGCCAGGCGGTCGTCGACATGGTCTACGGGGAACAGCCGTCCTCATTGCTCGCGGCGGCCGCCGCCGCCGGCGCCGCCGTGGTCGACGGGATCGAGGTCCTGGTCCAGCAGGGCGCCCTCTCGCTGCAGGTCTGGACCGGCCGCGAGGCCCCACTGGATGTGATGCGTACCGCCGCCTATAGCCTTGGCGACCGATGACGACCTTCCGTTTCACCACCGCCGGGGAGTCGCACGGGCCGGGGCTCGTGGCGATCGTCGAGGGCATCCCGGCCGGGCTCGAGCTCGACCGCGAGGCGCTCGACCGCGACATGGCCCGGCGCCAGCTCGGCCACGGCCGCGGCGGCCGCATGCGGATCGAGACCGACAGCGCCGACGTCCGCTCCGGGGTCCGGCACGGCCGCACGCTCGGCAGCCCGATCGCCGTCCTCGTCGCCAACCGCGATTACGCCAACTGGGAGGAGCGGATGAACCCCTGGCCGGTCGCGGGCTTCGAGCCCGACCCGGTTCACCTGCCGCGGCCGGGGCACGCCGACCTGGTCGGCGCCCAGAAATACGGCCACGACGACATCCGCAACGTGCTCGAGCGCGCCAGCGCCCGCGAGACCGCCGCCCGCGTCGCCGCCGGCGCCGTCGCCCGCGGCTTCCTCGGCGCGCTCGGGGTCGAGGTCCACAGCCACGTCACCCAGATCGCCTCGGTCGTGGCAGAGGAGCGCGACGGCCTCGCTCCCGCAGACTTCGCCGGCGTCGACGACGATCCGGTCCGCTGCCTCGACCCGGAGGCGAGCAAGGCGATGGTGGCCGAGATCAACCGCCTGCGCAAGGCGAACGAGAGCCTCGGCGGCACCTTCGAGGTGCGGGTCTTCGGCCTCGTGCCCGGGCTCGGCTCCCACATCTCCTGGGAAGACCGCCTCGACGGCCGTCTCGCCGGCGCCGTCGCCTCGATCCAGTCGGTCAAGGGGGTCTCGATCGGCGAGGCCTGGGACGTCGCCTCCCGGCCCGGCTCGGAGGCCCACGACGAGATCTTTTGGTCGGAGAAGGACGGCTACTTCCGCGAAAGCAACCACGCCGGCGGCCTTGAGGGCGGGATGACCAACGGCCAGCCGCTCTCGGTGCGGGCGGCGATCAAGCCGATCTCGACCCTGACCAAGCCGCTGCGCTCGGTCGACACCGAGACCAAGCAGCCGGCGCAGGCGCTGCGCGAGCGCACCGACTCGACCGTCGTCCCGGCCGCCGCCGTGGTCGCCGAGGCGATGGTCGCGCTGACCCTCGCCCGCTGCTACCGCGAGAAGTTCGGCGGCGACCACATCGACGACGTCCTCGCCGCCGTCGCCGCCTACAAGCAGCGCATCGACTTTCGCGGGTGAACCGGTGAGGCCGGCGCTGGTCTTCATCGGCTTCATGGGCGCGGGCAAGAGCACCGCGCTCGCGGCCGCCCGCGAGGCCGGCCTGGAGACGGTCGAGATCGACGAGCTGATGGAGGGCGAGCTGGGGATGCCGATCGCCGAGGCCTTCGAGCGCGACGGCGAGGCGGCCTTCCGCGCTCGCGAGGCCGAGGTCGTCGGGGCGCTGCTGGATGGCGCCGACGGTGGCGCGATCGCGCTCGGCGGAGGCAGCGTCCTCAGCGATCGGATCCGCGCCGCGCTCGGCCGCCACGTGGTCGTCTGGCTGCAGGTCGACGCGCGCGAGTCCTGGCGTCGGATCGCCCACAGCGACCGGCCGCTGGCGACCAACGCCGATGACGTCGCCCGCCTGATGGAGGCGCGCCGGCCGCTCTACGAGGAGCTGGCCGACGCGGTGATCCCGATGGCCGACCGCTCGGTCGTGACGCGGGCGATGCCGGCGCTGCGGGTGCTGACCGATTTGCCGGCGGGAACGAAGCTGCTCTGGGCGACGAGTGCCTCCGGTGAGTACCCGGTCCTGGTCGGGCGGGGGCTGCTGGCGGCGGTGGGTGATTCCGGCTGGTGGCCTGCCGCCGGCCGGCGCTTCTGCGTCACCGATTCCGCGGTCGGCCCGCTCTACGCCAAGGCTCTGGCACCCCTCGCTGCCACGGTCGCGGTCGCGCCTGGAGAGGAGTCGAAGACGATGGCCGAGGCCGATCGGGTTCTGCGCGAGCTGGCCCGGGCGGAGATGACCCGCGAGGACCACGTCGCCGCGCTCGGCGGCGGCGTCGTCGGCGATCTCGCCGGCCTCTGCGCACATCTCTACCAGCGCGGCGTCCCAGTCGTCCAGGTGCCGACGACGCTGGTCGCCCAGGTCGACTCCGCCTACGGCGGCAAGACCGGGGTCGACCTGCCGGAGGGCAAGAACTACGCCGGCGCCTACCAGCTGCCGGCGGCCGTTCTCTCCGACACCGCCGCTCTGGCGACGCTCTCGTCTGACGAGCTCGCGGCCGGCTTCGTCGAGGTTCTCAAGACCGGGCTGCTCGCCGGCGGCGCGCTCTGGGAGCGGGTGCGTGGCATCGAGTCCCTGGACCCCGCCGACCTCGATGACGTCGTCTTTGCCTGCGCTCGCTACAAGTGCGAGGTGGTCGCCGCCGACGAGCGCGACGGCGGCCTCCGCCACGTGCTCAACCTCGGCCACACGGTCGGGCACGCGATCGAGGCGGCGAGTGGGTACGTCCGCTTTCGGCACGGTGAGGCGGTCGGGCTCGGCCTGCTGGCTGCGCTCCGGCTCTCCGAGGCGGCGAGCCTGCGTGACCAGGTGGAGAGGATCCTCACCCGCTTCGACCTGCCCATCCGGATAGAGAGCAGTTCCCTCTTCGACATATCGACCGACGGCATTCTCGACGCGCTCCAGCGCGACAAGAAGCGCACCGCCGCGGGCGTCGGCTTCGTCCTCCTCGCCGAGCCGGGGGAGCCCCGCCCGGGGCAGCTGGTCGACCCCGCTAGGGTCAGGGCCGCCGTGGAGGAGCTGCTCGGATGACCATCACCCGCAACCGCGTCGCCGTCCTGCACGGGGTCAACTTCGACATCCTCGAGCGCCGCGACCCCGAGTTCTACGGGGGCAAATCGCTGAGCGAGCTGGAGCATCAGATCGAGGGCTGGGCGCGGGGCCTGGGGCTTGAACCGATCTTCTTCCAGACCAACCACGAGGGCGAGTTCGTCGAGTACATGCACCGGCTGCCGGACCTCGCCGACGCGGCGCTGGTCAACGCCGGCGCCTGGACCCACTACAGCCGCGCGATCGCCGACGCCCTTGACGTCGCCGGCCTGCCGGCGGTCGAGGTCCATCTCTCCGACGTCGAGAACCGCGACGGCTGGCGCCGCGAGTCGGTCTTCGACGGGCTGGTGCTGGCGAAGATCTCCGGCAAGGGCGCCGACGGCTACCACGAGGCGCTCGAGCTGCTCGCCCGCGAGCTCGGCGCCGAGGGCTGATGCGCGGACGCGGCGACCGCCTCGAGGCGCTCCTGGCCGAGCGCGAGCTGGACCGGGTGCTGGTCACCGACCTGACCAACGTCCGCTACCTGACCGGCTTCACGGGTACCAACGGGGCCTGCGTCTGCGGGCCCGGGGTGCGCTTCTTCTTCACCGACTTCCGCTACACCGAGCGCGCCGCAGCCGAGGTCGAGGGCTGGGAGCCGGTCACCGTCGCCGACGACTGGCTCGGCGGCATCGGCGAGCGCCTGATCGGCAAGGTCGGTTTCGAGGACGACCACATGGCGGTGCGGCTGCTGGCGAAACTGCAGGCGAAACTGGCCGACGGGGTCGAGGCCGTCGCCGCCGGCGGCCTGGTCGAGAAGCTGCGCCGGGTCAAGGACGAGGGCGAGCTGGCGGCGATCGCCGCCGCCTCGGAGCTGGCCGACGAGGTCTGGCTCTGGAGCCTCGAGCGCGGCCTCGCCGGACGCAGCGAGCGCGATGTCGCCCGCGCCGCCGAAGCGCGGATTCGCGAGCTCGGCGGCGACCCTTCATTCCCGGCGATCGTCGCCGCCGGCCCCAACGGCGCCCTGCCGCACGCCGAGCCGGGGGAGCGCGAGATCGGACGCGGTGAGCTGGTCGTATTCGACATGGGGGCCAAGCTCGACGGCTACTGCTCCGACGGCACCCGCACCTACGCCACCGGCGACCCGGGCGAGGAGGGACGGGCTGTCTACGAGACCGTGCGGGAGGCGCAGGCCGCCGCGCTGGGCGCGATCGCGGTTGGCGTCAAAGGCGAAGACGTCGACACCGTCGCCCGCAAGGTGATCGACGCGGCCGGCCACGGCGACCGCTTCGGCCACGGCCTCGGCCACGGGGTCGGGCTCGAGGTTCACGAGGGCCCGCGGCTCTCGCTGCGCTCCGACGACGTGCTGGCGCCGGGCGAAGTGGTCACGGTCGAGCCCGGTATCTACCTGCCGGGGAAGCTCGGGGTGCGGATTGAGGACCTGGTCGTCGTCAGCGAGGACGGCCTGCGCAACCTCAGCGGCCTGCCGAAAGAGATGCAGATCGTCGACTGAGCGGTGCCCCGCGGCCTCCGCGCCCCCGCGGTCAACGAAAAACAATCGTTGACCAACTTTTTGCAGATTCAAGCGCCGATCCCGTCGCGCCGATGGGCGCTCGTGGCTCCCCCCGAGCAAGCTCTCAAGCTTCCCGCGACGGCAGCGCGTCGTCGCCGTTCCGCACCGCCCGAGACCCTGGTCTCGATCCACGAGGAGGCACGCCGCGAGCGCCTGCTCGACATGGAGACGCGGGTGCGCCGTTACCGCACCGCCTGCTTCGCGATCCTGGCCCTCTCGATCGCCCTCGGCGGCTCCTCCGAGGTCGGCTGGGCCTGGGTCCCCTTGCTGGCCGCCGGCCTCATCGGCTTCGCCGTCGCCGATCGATTCATGCGCACCAGCGCCCACCCGGCGCTCTGGATCGCCGGCGCCTGGGCTGCGCTGCCGGCCCTGCTTGCCGCCTCGGTCCTGATGACCGGTGGTGTGACCAGCCCGGTCCTGGTCTGGTTCGCACTGCCCGCGGTCACGCTCGGTTTCCGCTTCGAGCCGCGGGGGATGGTCGTCGGCACCGCCTACATCTTCGTCATGTTCCTCGCCTGCGCCGTGGTCCCCGACCCGGCGGCCGCCGTCGATCACCGTCAGGCGCTGATCGCCGCCGCGGCGTTGATCGTCAGCACCGTGATCCTCTCCGGCGCCCTGGTCGAGTCCGACCGCGCCCATCGCCGCCGCTCCACCCTCGATCCGCTGACCGGCCTCTTCAATCGCAACGCGCTCGAGCAGCGCCTGGCGGAGCTGGACGGGCAGCCGTGCAATCCCGAGGAGGGCCTCTCGCACGCGCTGCTGCTCTGCGACCTCGACCACTTCAAGCGGGTCAACGACCAGCTCGGCCACGCCGCGGGCGACGCCGTCCTCCAGGACATCGCCTACACGATGCGGTCGGCCCTGCAGGCGGGCGACACGGTTTACCGCGTCGGCAGCGAGGAGATCCTCGTGATCCTCCCCGGCGCCGGCCGCGAGGACGCGATCGAGATCGCCGAACGGCTGCGCCGGGACGTCCGCGACCGCCGTCCCGTCGGGGTCCAGGTGACGGTCAGCATCGGCGTCGCCGTCTCCGAACCGGAACTGGTCGACACCGACGACCTCACCACCCGCGCCGACGCAGCGCTTTACGCGGCCAAGGCCAACGGCCGCAACACGGTTTTCGTCGGCTAAGGCCTAGCGGCTGAGGTCGACGTCAGCGGTCAGCCGGGCCGCGAAGGCGGCGAGCAGTTCGACCGTCGCCTCGACGTCCCGCAGGTCGACCATCTCGACCGGCGAGTGCATGTAACGGAGCGGAATCGAGACGAGGCCGGTGGGGATGCCGGCCCGGGAGATCTGCAGCACGTCGGCGTCGGTGCTGGTGCCGCGGCCGCTGGCGCTGATCGAATACTCGATGCCCTCGGCCTCGGCGGTCTCGACCAGCAGCTCGAAGACCTTGGGCGAGAGGGTGGAGCCGCGGCCGATTGCCGGGCCGGAGCCAAGTGGGTGGCTGCCGATCTCCTTCTCGTCGACCCCGGGCGCATCGGTGGCGTGCGTGACGTCGACGGCGATCGCGATGTCGGGGCGGACCTCGAAGGCAGCGGTGCGGGCGCCGAACAGGCCGATCTCCTCCTGGACCGCGGCGACGGCGGCGAAGGAGCCGACCATCCCGCCGGCCTGGTGGGCACGGCGCAGGCTCTCCAGCGCCGTGTAGGCGCCAAGGCGGTTGTCCATTGCCCGGGAGACCAGGCGCTCGCCGATGACCGGCATCGGCTCGGCCGCGATCACGACCGGGTCGCCGACCCGGATCAGGCCGGCCGCCTCGTCGCGATCCGCGGCGCCGACGTCGATGTGCATGCTCTTCAGCTCGACGACCTTCTTGCGCTGGTCGGGCTCGAGCAGGTGGATCGGCTTGCGGCCGACCACACCGAGCACGGGGCCGTCCACGCCGCGGACCTCGACCCGCTGGCCGACCAGGATCTGCGGGTCCCAGCCGCCGACCGGGGCGAACCAGAGAAAGCCCTTCTCGTCGATGTGGGTGACGATCAGCCCGATCTCGTCGATGTGCCCGACGACCGCCAGCAGCGGTGAGGCGTCGCCGACGCGGGCGATCGAGGAGCCGATCCCGTCGCTGCTGAGCTCGGCGAAGGACGCCGCCTCGCGCCATACGGCGGCGGCCGGACCCTCGTAACCCGAGGGCGCGCCGGCTCGCAGGAGTTTGTCGAGTAGTGCAGGTGTCTTGCTCAAGGTTCCGCAGTATGCCGAAGTCGAATGTGTGTTCGTCGCCAGGCTGGGCGTCGATTGTCAGTGGGAAACCGCGGCTTCGTGCCGCAGTCGGTTACGACCCTCGCCGTAGCTGCGGTGCTCGTAACCGATCATTGCCCAGATAAGTACGACGACGACGGCGAGGGAGATCAATGCCGGCATCGCGGTTGCGACCGGGACCAGGATCAGCAGCACGAGCGCCAGGCCCAGCCGCTGGCGGTTGATGGTGTGGACGTGGCGGTAGCGGAAGGCGACGAGGCCGAGCAGGTAGATCGCGACCCCGCCGAGCAGGGCGAAGGCGGGGACCGTGTGCAGGTGATCGCCGTTGTGCGCGATCGTGACCTTGAGGCCGAAGGCGACCAGGACGATGCCGGCGACCATCGCCAGATGGATATAGGAGTAAGAGTCGCGGGCGAGCTCGTTCTGCGCCTTGCCGGCCTCGGTTTCGCCCAGGCGTTTGGCAGAGATGAGGGCGACGACGTCGAAGTAGATCCACCACTGCGCCGCTGCCAGCGCGACCCCCAGCACGGCCACGGTGCCGATTCCGAGGTCAAGGGCCCCGGCGGCGCCGACCCCGATCGCGACGATCGACTCGCCGAGGGCGATGATCACGATCAGCCCGTGGCGCTCGGCGAAGTGGCCGGGGACCAGCTTCCAGCCCTCGGAGCCGAAGAAGTAGGGGCCGGCCATGTCGAGGAAGATCGCCAGCGCCCAGAGCGCGCCCTGGGCGAGGCCGTCGAATAGAGAGGCGGCGACCAGCAGGGCGACGGCGATCGCGGTGCTGGCGGCGAGTCCGAGGACCGAGTGGCGCAGGGCGTCGTCGTCGGGGCTGGCGAGCATGAAGAGGGCGATGTGGGCGACCCGGAAGGCGCCAAACGCGAGGGCGAAGGTGAGGCCGAGGTGGCCGAACGCCTCGGGGACGCAGAGCGAGACGATCAACAGGGCGGCCATCGCTCCGAACATGACCAGCCGCACCGCGCCCTCCTCGGGGTCGATGACGCTGGTCAGCCAGGCGTAGCCGACCCAGCCCCACCAGAGGATTCCGAGCACCAGCAATCCCTGGGCCATGCCCGACCACGTCGGGTGGTGCGCCATCAGCGCCGTGCACTGGGTGATCGCGAGCACGAAGACGAGGTCGAAGAAGAGCTCCAGCGGCGTCACCCGCTCCCCCTCGCGCCGGGTGGCGCCGAAGTGCGAGCCGCGGGCTGCGGAGGACTCGGGCATCGCCGCATCCTTGCAACTCACGCCCGTCGCTCGGTCGAATACGGTTGCGGCAATGAGCGTGGCTGTGGTGACTGGAGCATCGACGGGGATCGGCGAGGCGACGGCGATTCGGCTGTCGCGCGAGCCGGGGACCGAGCTGGTCCTGGTCGCCCGCCGTGAGGAGCTGCTGCGCAAGCTCGCCGACTCGTTGCCCTGTAAGGCGACCCACGTCGCCGTCGACCTGACCGCCGCCGATGCGCCCGCGCGCGTTCGCGCCCACCTCGAGGCCGCGCACGGCGGCCGCCTCGACCTGCTCGTCAACAACGCCGGCGCCGCCTGGCGCGGCAGCTTCGGCGAGCACGGCCACGCCAACGTCCAGCGCCACATGGAGCTCAACTTCGACGCTGTGGTCCGCGTCACCGAGGCGCTGCTGCCGCTGCTGCGGGCCTCGGCCCCGAGCGCGATCGTCAACGTCGCCAGCACCGCCGGCCGCGTCGCCCGCGCCCGCACCGGTGCCTACTCGGCCAGCAAGTTCGCGCTGATCGGCTGGACCGACTCCCTCTATGCCGAGGAGTTGGCGCACGGCGTCCACGTCGGCATGGTCCTGCCCGGCTTCGTCGCCACCGAGGGCTTCCCGGCGACGGAGCTGCGGGCGAAAGCGCTGACCCGCTGGATCGTCTCCAAGCCCGAGACCGTCGCCGAGGCGATCTATGAGGTCGGCCCCGGCGGCAAGGCCGAGCGTTACGTCCCGCGCCCCTACGCGCTGGCGGCGGTGGCGCGAATCGTCGCCCCAGGCCTCGTCCGCCGCGTCCTCAGTGGCGGCGCCGCGACGAACTTGACCACCAGCACCCCCGGCGACCGAGACCCTGGCTCCGACCCCGCCTGATTCGCCGCGGGCGCGGGTGGAGGGGTGGCTGCGGTCGCTCTCCCATTGGCACCCGCCGACCTGGCTGCTCGGCCTCCTCGTCGCTCTGCTCGGCTGGAAGGTGGCGATGAACCCGCCCTCGCCCGGCCTCGACTCGAGCTGGAACGGCGGCCTGGCGATGGCGGTCCACGACGGCATGCAGTGGGGGAGCGAGATCGTCTTCACCTACGGCCCGCTCGGCTTCATGAACGGGCGCGGGGTCTGGTTCTCCGAGCTCGGGGCGATCGCCTTCGTCTACGGCGCCTCCCTCTACGTCGGCTTCTGCATCGCCCTCGTCTGGGCGCTGCGCCGGGCGATTCCCGCCCTGCCGGCCGTCCTCGTCGCCTTCCTGGCGGTCACCGTACTGCCGCTGATCGAGGAGTCGATCGTGCTGGCGGCGCTGGTCGCGATCGGTGCCCTCGCCCGCGAGCGCTCCCAACGCGTGGTCAACGCCCTGATGATCGCGGGCGCCACCTTCGCCGCGATCGAGGTGCTGATCAAGTTCTCGGCCGGGCCGGTGATCGCCGCCTTCTTCCTTATTGCCCTCGTCGGCCTGCGGGCGCGCTGGTGGCAGCTCGGCGGCTACCTGGTCCTGCTGGCGCTTGAGGTGTTGGTGCTCTGGCTGGTCACCGGGCAGAGCCTGGGGGAGATCCCCGAGTTCCTCCACAACACCTACGAGATCGTCTCCGGCTTCAGCGCCGCGATGATCACCAGCACCGATGTCCCCGCCTGGCAGGTAACCGCTGCGACGATCGCCGCCGTCGTCGCCTCGATCGGCCTCGTCGCCGCCGCCTGGCGCGGCGCCTATGCCGATTCGCGGGCGCGCTGGGCGGCCGTCGCGCTGATGGCCCTGGCCGCGTTCACCGTCTTCAAGGAGGGCGTGGTGCGGACCGACGCCGGCCACCTCAGCCTCTACTTCTCGACCGCGACGATCCTCTGGATCGCGATTCCCTGGGCGCGGGCGCGCTGGTACTGGTTGGTGAGCGGCGTCGCCGTCCTCGTCGTCGTCGGCTGGCCCGTGCGCCCGGAAGGTCAGACCAACAACACCGACGTCGTCGCCAACGTCAAGAGCGCGGTCGAGCAGGGCCGCACCCTGTTCAGCCCCTCGCGGCGGCAGCGGCTGATCGACGACGGCCGCACCTCGCTGAAGTCGATCTACAAACTCGACCGGCCGACGCGGGCGGCGCTGCGCGGCCACACGGTGACGGTCGAACCGTGGGAGATCGGCGCCGCCTGGGCCTACCGCCTCGACTGGGACCCGCTGCCGGTCTTCCAGAACTACTCCGCCTACACCGCGCGACTGGACCGGATCAACAGCGAAGCGCTCGCCGACCCCGACGGCCCCGAACGGATCCTGCGCGAGAACACCGGCCTCGTCTACCCCGAGTTCCCGACCCGCAGCATCGACGGCCGCTTCCCGGGCTGGGACCCGCCCGAACAGGCGCGGACGGCGCTCTGCCACTTCGCCGTCCTCACCGCGACCGAGCGCTGGCAGGTGCTGGCCCGGGTGCCCGACCGCTGTGGCCCGTCGCGGCCCGTGGGCAGCGCCGAGGCGAGTCCGGGCCAGGCGGTCGCGGTGCCCGCCCCCGGCCCGCACGAGGTCGTCTGGGCGCGGGTCGAGGGAGCCGACGTCGCCGGCCTCGAGCGGCTGGCCGCGTTGCTCGCCCACCCACGTACCCGCCACGCGATCCTCGACGGCGGTCGCAGCTTCCGTCTGATCGGTGCCACCGCGGCAGATGGCCTGATGCTGCGCAGCAGCGACGGGATCGGGGGGAGGGAGCCTTCGCCCAGGTCCCGCAGGCGCGGACGATCGCGGTCGAGGGCGGCGGCGAAGACCTCCGGTACAAGTTCTTCGCGATGCCGGTCGGTGTCCCGGCAGGCCTACCCCCGCGACCCTAAGTGCCGCCGCAGGAAGGCAAGCTGGTCGGTGACGAAGGCCTCGTGCGCCGGCCCGTCGTAGATGTCGAAGTGGTCGACGCCGGCGTAGGTGCGTAGCTCGCCCTGCGGCGCCCGTTTGGCTGCCGCGATCGCCGGCCCAGGGCGAGCGACCCGGTCGGCCTCGCCGACGCAGACCAACCAGGGGCAGTGGAGGGCGGCGGCGTGCCGGGCCGGACGGTAGGGGCGCCCGAGCAGCCAGCGGCTGGAGACCCGGTTGCGCCAGCGCGAGTCCTCGCCGTTGGCGACCACCCGGCGCCAGCCGGCCTCGGCCCCGGGGGCGTTAATCGGGGCCGCCTCGTGCGGCTGGCCGACCGCCGGCAGGTGCTGTCCCCGCAGCGCCGCGACCAGCGTCCGCGCGGCCACCGGTGGGGAGGAGCGGTGCGCCTGGCGGACCAGGTCGAGGAAGGGAACCTGGCTGATCGCGGCGGCGACGCCCGGGTCGGCGGCGGCGGCCGCGAGCGCGTTGCCACCGCCCATCGAGGAGCCGAAGGTGGCGACCCGGGCGGGGTCGACCCCCGGCAGGCCGCGGCCGCGGCCGATCGCCGCCGCCCAGTCCTCGAGCTGGCGGCGGGGATTGAACAGGTCCGGCTCGCCGCCGCTGTCGCCGAAGCCGCGATGGTCGAAGACCAGGGCGGCGAACCCCGCGGCGGCGAAGCGCTCGGCGAACGGCCCCAGGCCGTCGCGTCGCGTCCCCGAGAGGCCGTGCGCCATCACCACGATCGGCGCCGCCACCGTGGTCTCGGGCCGGTAGTGCCAGGCGGCGCACACGTCCCCGTTACTGAGGAACTCGAGCTCTTTCCGATCCATACCCACCAAACGCCGCCGCCGGCCGAAGCGTGAGACGCGAGTCGCTACGCTCTTTTCGGTAGTGGACCGGGGAAGGGAGATGCGAGCATGAGCGGTCTCGCGATCGCGGCCTTGGGCATCGCCGTGCTGGCCCTGCTGGCCCTGATCGGCTACCTCGGCGCCCGCGCCAGGCAGGCCGAGCGCCGCTTCCAGGTCCTGTACGAGATCGCCCTCGTCGCCGACGGCGGCCGCTCCCTGGAGGAGACCCTGGAAGCGATCGCCGGCATTCTCGTCCCCGAGCTCGGGGATTTCTGCATGATCGACGTGATCGAGGAGGGCGGGATCCGCCGCGCTGCCGTCCGCTTCGATGGTCCGGAAGCGGCGGTGATCGAAAAGGGCCTGGCCGAGCGCAAGCCCGCCCTGCAGGAGCGCATCGCCAGCGCCGCCGCGGTCGCCCGGCAGGAGCCGAAATTCTTCGAACGCGTGACCGAAGCGGACCTACGCGGATCCGCCGAGAACGAGGAGGACCTGCGGTTCCTGCTGGCGATGCGGGTGCGCTCGTTCGTGACTGTCGAGTTGCGGGCACGCGGCCGGCCCACCGGCCTGCTCTCGCTCGGGGTCAGCCATTCGGGCCGCCGCTTCCGCCAGGACGACGCCCACTTCGCCGGCATCCTCGCCGGCCGGGTTGCGCTGGCCCTCGACAACGCCGGTCTCTTCTCCGACCTCGAGCGCAGCGAGCGCGAACGGTCGCAGATCGCCGAGACCCTGCAGCGCGGTCTGCTGCCGCCGCCGTTGCCGCACATCCCGGGCTGGTCGGTGGCGGCGATGTACCGGCCGGCGGGGGCGGAAAACGAGATCGGCGGCGATTTCTACGACGCCTTCCGGATTGCCGGCGGCTGGATGGTCGTGATCGGCGACGTCACCGGGCGCGGCGCCCAGGCGGCCTCAATCACCGCCCTCGCCCGCTACACGCTGCGCACCGCCGCGGCCCTCACCGGCGACCCGGTGATCGCGCTGGAGACCCTCAACCGCGCCCTGCTTGCCCGCCGCGGTGCCTCGCTCTGCAGCGTCGCCGCGATGGCGATCGGCGAAGACCCGCTGCAGCCGGTCCGGCTGGCGATCGCCGGCCACCCCTCGCCACTGCTGGTCGACGGCGACTCGGTCACCGAGGTGGCGACGCCGGCGCCGGTGCTCGGCGCCTTCAGCGAGATCAGCTGGCCGATCGAGCACACGTCGTCCAGCCCGGGCAGCAGCTGGTCGTCGTCACTGACGGCATCACCGAGGCTCCCGGCCCGGAAGGAGCGCTTCGGGGAGGACCGCCTGCACGCGGAGCTGGCCGGGGTCGGCGACCCCGCCCTTGCGACCCAGAAGCTGGAGGCGGCGCTGAACCACCTTCACCGCGGGCAGCCTCGACGACGACGCGGCAATCCTCGCCGTCGGCCCGATCGCGGCGGTCGAGCTCGGTTCGGCCTCCGACGAGGACCACCGCCTGATCGAGCGCCTCTTCGAGGCCTTCAACCGCCGCGACGAGGCGGCCATCCACGCCCTCTGCGACGACGAGCCTCGGGCTTCTTCCCGGTCGGCACCGCAGAGGCGATCGGCCGCACCGCCCCCTACATCGGTCCCGCGGGCCTGCACGAGTACCTGGGCGACGTCGAGAAAGCCTGGGAAGAGCTGCTGGTGACGCCGACCCTGATCGAGCGTCGCGGCGACTCCCTGCTGGTCCGCGGCCGCGCCTACGTGCGCAGCCGCGAGCTCGGGATCCGCGACCTGCCGATGTCCTGGATCTGGCACGTCGAGGACGATCGCTTCGTCCGCGGCGAGGTCTTCCCCGACCCCGAGCAGGCCGTTCTCCGCCTCGCCGCGTCGGCCTGACGTCGGCCTCGGACCCGCGCTTGCGCCGGCCCTCTAGGATTCCCGCCGTGATCTCAACCAACCAATTCAAGAACGGCACCCACATCGAAATCGACGGCAAGATCTGCAAGATCATCGAGTTCCAGCACGTCAAGCCGGGCAAGGGCGGCGCCTTCGTGCGGACCAAGCTGCGGCGGATCGAGGACGGCTCGGTGATCGACAAAACCTTCCGCGCCGGGGAGAAGTTCCGCCTGGTGCGCACCGAATCGAGGAAGATGCAGTACCTCTACGACTCCGGCGAGGCGGCGGTCTTCATGGACAGCCGCGACTACGAGCAGATCGAAATCCCCACCGAGCGTGCTCGGCGACGCGATGCAGTGGGTGCTGCCGAACTCCGAGGTCGAGGTGCTCTTCGTCGACGAGACAGCCGAGCGACGTCCAGGTCGCCGGGCGCGATCGAGATGAAGGTCACCCAGACCGACCCGGGCCTCAAGGGCGACACCGCCTCCGGCGGCGGCAACAAGCCGGCGACGCTGGAGTCCGGCGTGATCGTCCAGGTGCCGCTCTTCATCGAGGAGGGCGAGACGATCCGGGTCGACACCCGCACCGGCGAGTACATGTCCCGCGCCTAGCGCTCGCACCGCCTACGCACCGCCTACGCCCGGAGTGGAACGACCTCTTCGTCGCCGTGGCCGGCGCCTCGGCGGCGCTCGCCGGCCTGCTCTTCGTCGCCGTCTCGATCAACATCGAGCGGATCCTCGACTACGACGGGCTGCCGGAGCGGGCGCTGGAGACGCTGCTCTTGCTGGTCGGCGTCCTGCTGGTCTCGATCGTCGTGCCTGATCCCGGGCCAGGGCCACATCGCCCTCGGGATCGAGCTGCTCGATCGTCGCGCTCGCTGATCGGCGCGATCGTGCTGCGGCTGCCGGCGATCCAGGCTGAGGACGGGCGAAGAGATCCTGCGCAGCTGGCGTCCTCAGCCGCTGGGCGCTGCGGCTCATCGCGCACGGTGCTGCTCGTGATCGGCGCCCTCAGCATTCTCGCCGAGTCGCGGCGGCGGCCTCTACTGGCTCGTCGCCGGGATCGTCCTCGCGATCGTCGGCGTCCGTCGCCAACGCCTGGGTCCTGCTGGTCGAGATCCTCCGCTAGACCGAGCGCCGCTTCCGGCGCCGCCAGAACCGCGAGAATGAGCCGATGCGCCGATCCGACCAACGCCGCGACGCCGTCTTCGCCAACTACCAGCGCGACGTCACCGGCCGCCCGCTCGCCGAGCTGATCGCCGACGCGCGGCCGCTGACCCGCGAGCTGGCCGAGGGCGTCGACGCCGAGCGCGAAGAGCTCGACGAGACGATCGCCGAGTACGCGAAGGGCTGGACCGTCGACCGGATCGCGCCGCTGGACCTCAACGTGATGCGGGTCGCGCTGTACGAGATCGAGCACGAGCGGCGCCCCTTCGAGGTGGCGATCGACGAGGCGGTCGAGATCGCCAAGGAGTACTGCGGCGCCGACGCGCCCAAGTTCATCAACGGCATCCTCGGCGCGATCGTCCGCGAGCGGGAGCCGGCCAAGTGAGCGAGCCGCCTGCGCGAGATCGCCGCGCGGCTGCGGGAGATCTCCGCCGAGCTGGAGGGGCGAGGAGGCGAGCGACGAGCGCGCCGCCGAGCTCGCCGCCGAGGCCGCCGACCTCTCCGCCGAGGCGGTCGAGGAGGCCAACCGCCGCGCCCGCGAGGCCGCGAGCGCCGGATGAGTGCCGCCGCCGAGCCGCCGGACGTGCGACTGCTACCCGGAGGATCTGCGCGACCTGGTCGACGCCGCGCTCGCGCGGCTGCGCTTCTCCGGCGCCGCGCCGACCGCCGGCCTCGAGGAGGCGATGCGCTACTCGCTGCTGGCCGGCGGCAAGCGGGTGCGCCCGGTGCTCGCCCTCGCCACCGCCCGCGCCCTCGGCGCCGAGCCGGAGCGGCTTGCTGCCGGTCGCCTGCGCGATCGAGCTGATCCACACCTACTCGCTGATCCACGACGACCTGCCGGCGATGGACGACGACGACCTGCGCCGCGGCCAGCCGACCTCGCACGTCAGGTTCGGCGAGGACGTCGCGATCCTCGCCGGCGACGGCCTCTTCGCCGAGGCGGTGCGGCTCTTCTGCGAGCCAGCCCGGCGAGCCCGCCCGGGTGCTGGCGGCGCTGCGGCGAGCTGGCGGCCGCGACCGGGGTCGACGGCATGGTCGGCGGCCAGTACGTCGACGTGATCGGCGAGAGTCGACGACGCCGAGGGGCTGCGCGCGCTGCACGCGCCTGAAGACCGGCCGGCTGATCGCCGCCAGCGTCGGCGTCGTGCTGATCCTCGAGGGAGCTCGGCGAACCTGAGACAATTCCCTACCGCCGTTTTGCCGACGAGCTGGGCGTTCTCTTCCAGATCGTCGACGACATCCTCGACGTGACCGAGAGCGACGAGCAGCTCGGCAAGCCACATGGAAGCGACGAGAGACATGGCAAACTCACCTACGTCAGCCTCTTCGGCCTCGAGCGGGCCCGCGAGCTGGCCGCCGAGTCCCACGCCAAGGCGACAGCGGCGCTGGCCGAGGCCGACGGGCGAGACCGAGGACCTGAGGCGCGTCGCCGACTACATCTTCACGAGGAACGAATGAGCGAACAAGCCACCCACCCAGGCGCACGAAGACGACGACACCGAGCCGCTGCTCGACCGCGATCGACGGCCCCGCCGACCTGCACGGGCTCGACGACGACGCAGCTGCAGCAGGTCGCGCAGGAGATGCGCACCTACATCATCGACACGATCGGCGAGATCGGCGGCCACTTCGGCGCCAACCTCGGCACCTGCGAGCTCGCCGTCGCCCTCCACAGCCTGCTCGACTCGCCGCGCGACAAGGTCCTCTGGGACGTCGGCCACCAGTCCTACCCGCACAAGATCCTCACCGGCCGCCGCGAGCGGCTGCCGACGATCCGCCAGTACGAGGGCCTCGCCCCGTTCTGCTCGATCGGCGAGTCCGAGCACGACATCATGGGCGCCGGCCACGCCTCGACCTCGATCGGCTACGCGGTCGGGCTGAAGGAGGCGATGCGCAAGGGGATCGGCGACGACGGCAAGCGTCGCCGCGGTGATCGGCGACGGCGCCCTGACCGGCGGCGTCGCCTACGAGGCGCTGCACGCGGCCGGCGGCCTGCAGACGCCGATCGTGATCGTCCTCAACGACAACGGGATGTCGATCTCGCCCAACGTCGGCGCCCTCTCGCGCTACTTCAACCGGATCCGCCTCAACCCGCGCCTCTACCACGCCCGCGAGGGGGTCGAGGACCGGCTGACCAAGCTGCCGCTGGGGATCGGACGGCGGATCGAGCGGCTCGGCCCGGAGATCAAGGCGGCGATCAAGGCCTACTGGGCGCCCGGGCTCTTCTTCGAGGAGCTCGACCTCGCCTACATGGGCGTGATCGACGGCCACGACGTGCACGCGCTGCGCGAGGCGCTGACGCGAGGCCTTCGAGGCCGACCGCCCGGTCGTCGTCCACATCCACACGGTCAAGGGCAAGGGCTTCGCGCCCGGCCGAAGAGGGCGGCCTGGAGTCGATGGAGGAGTGGCACGCGGCGAAGCCGAACTCGATCGTCAACGGCGAGCCGGCGCCGCGGCCGAAGCCGGTGCCGGTGACCGAAACCGACTCGCCGGAGGGGATCGAGCGGCTGGAGAAGCCGCCGGCGGCCGGGTCGCCGCCGCAGTACACGAAGGTCTTCGCCGAGGCGATCGTCGCCGAGGCCGAGCGCGACGAGCGGGTGATCGGGATCACCGCCGCGATGGCGGGGGGGACCGGCCTGCAGAAGCTCGCCGACGAGCGGCCCGAGCAGTACTACGACGTCGGCATCGCCGAGCAGAACGCGGTGCTGCTGGCCTCGGGCCTGGCGCTGCAGGGGGCGAAGCCGGTCTGCGCGATCTACTCGACCTTCCTCCAGCGCGCCTTCGACCAGATCATCCACGACGTCTGCCTGCAGGAGCTCGACGTGACCTTCGCGATGGACCGCGCCGGCCTGGTCGGCGACGACGGCCCGACCCACCACGGCGCCTTCGACGTCTCCTACTTCCGCCCGATCCCGAACGTCGTCGTGATGGCGCCGCGCGACGAGGCGATGCTGGTCCACATGCTCCACACCGCGATCGCCCACGACGGGCCGGCGGCGCTGCGCTATCCGCGCGGGGCCGGCGAGGGCGTCGAGCTGCCGGCCGCGCCGGAGCTGATCCCGATCGGCAGGGGCGAGGTGCTGGCCGAGGGCGAGCGGGTGGCCCTGCTCGGCTACGGCTACGGGGTCACCGTCGCCCTGCGAGGCGGCCGCGATCCTCGCCGACCACGGGCTCGACGCCACCGTCGCCGACGCCCGCTTCGCCAAGCCGATCGACGGCGAGCTGGCCGAGAGCCTGGCGCGCGAGCACGAGCTGCTGGTGACGATCGAGGAGAACGTCCTGCCCGGCGGCTTCGGCTCGGCCGTGCTGGAGCACCTCGAGGACGCCTTCGCCGACGGCCCCGGCGAGCGGGCGCGGGTGCTGCGGGTCGGCCTGCCCGACCGCTACGTCACCCACGGCAAGCCCGCTCTGCTGCGGGCCGAGGTCGGCCTCACCGGCCAGTCGGTGGCCGACCGGGTGCTCGCGGCGCTGCCCTCGGCGCAGCCCGTCTCTGGCGCTGATCGACGCGATTTTCGCGGACTCTAATCAATTTTGAGGATTGATTCAATCGGCGCAATCGAATAGCTTGCGCCAGTCTCTCCGGTGAAGGAAGGAGCAGCGGCCGCAAGCCGCGCTTCTGGGGGATCGCCATAGGGAGGAGAGACGCGTATCTCTATATGTGTGGGTCCGTTGGGGGACGGCCTTCTCGCGACCCGGCCGCCCAGAGCGGCCGGGTCGCGAGGCGCCCCGGCGCGGTGCTGCGCCACGGCGCGCGCTCAGTCCTCCTCGGCGAGGATCGCGTAGATCTTGCGGCGGGTCTCGTCGAGCAGTTCGCGGACCCGCTTCTGCTGGTCCTCGTCGGCGGCGTGGAAGACCTGGCGGATCGCGTGGTGGAGCTTGCCGCACCGAGTCGCGGAGGTGCGATCTGCCTCGGGGGCGGCGCCGGCGCGGACCGCGTCCCAGGGGGTCTCCTCGCCGGCCTTCTCCTCCTGCTCGGTCGGCGCCGGCCTCGGTGAGGGTGAAGCGGCGCTTGCCGTCGCTCTCCTCGCCGCGGATCAGGCCCTCGTCCTCGAGCATCTGCAGCGTCGGGTAGATCGAGCCGGCGCTCGGGGTCCAGGCCCCCTCGGTGCGCTCCTCGATCTCTTTGATCATCTCGTAGCCGTGCATCGGGCGCTCGGCGAGCAGGGCGAGGACGGCGGCCCTGACGTCGCCGCGGCGGGCCCGGGGGCCGCCGCGTCCGCGTCCGTAGCGGGGGCCGCGACTGCGGGCGAACTCGCGATGGTGGCGGTGGCCTGGATGGCGTGAATCATGTCTGTGGTGCATCTGAAAACCTTTCTATCGATATGTAACGCGATATATCGTAACAAGTCGACTATCGGCTCGAGCTCTGAGAGCGAGGGCGGGCGCCCGTCCGTTTGTCGGTCGGACGCCGCGGGGTAGGCTGGCCGCGCATGAAGTTCCTCTTCGCTCCGGTCGGCATCGTCACCGGCCTGCTCGCCGGCATGCTCGCCAAGAAGGGCTTCGAACGGCTCTGGGCGGTGATCGACGACGAGGAGCCGCCGGAGCCCGACAACGCGCGGCGTCGCGGACCTGAAACTGGTCGCTCGCGCTGGCTGTCGAGGGGGCGATCTTCCGCCTCGCCAAAGGCTATCGTCGACCACGGCGCCCGCCGCGGCTTCGCCGCGCTCACCGGCGCGCTGGCCCGGCGAGGACGAGCCGCGAGACGCAGGCCTGAGCGGGCCTGCTTCGCGCAGCGCCGCGGCCAGCTCCTCCCACGGCTCGAGCTTCCAGAAGCGGCGGGCGGCGCCCGAGGTCGAGGGCAGGACCCAGACGGCGGCGCCGCCGAGCTGCTCTCCTGGAGCCCGTAGGCGACGTCGCGTTCGAGCGCGCCGCGGGCGGCGTTCTTGCCGTTGAAGGCGAGGTTGGCCGGTTCGGCGGCGGCGATCCGCTCGCGCAGGCCCGTCGACGTCGAACTCGACGGTGCCGACCTCGGCGTCGGAGCCGTGCAGGACCTTGCAGATGTCGGTCAGCCCGATCCCGAACTCGGGCAGCGCGCGCGAATTCCGCCGGCGTCGAGCTCGACCGGGCGTCAGGCCGGTCGCGTGCAGGGTCGGCCAGAAGGCGTTGCCGGGGCCGGCGTAGTAGGCGCGGGCGCGGGCCGAGGCGGTCGCCGGCGGCGGTGCCGCAGAAGACCACCCGCAGGCCGGCCGAGGACGTCTGGCAGCACGCTCATGGCCGGAAACCTAGCCCCCAGGGGCACCTCTGCGGAGCGTCGGCGTCTACTCGAAGCGGTAGTCGTCGAGGTCGAAGCGGTGACTGCGCCAGATCGTCTCGAGGGTCGTGGCGGCGCGGAACGGGACGTCGCCGTGGCGGTCGAAGTAGTAGCTGTTGGCGTCCGCGCAGGTGCCCTGGAAGAAGATCTGGTTGTGCCGGCGGCGCGAGCATCGTCTGCGAAGTAGCGCTCGTTGGCCTCGCGGTGACCTCGACCGGGGTCGCGCCGCGGCTCGCGGGCCTGGCGCAGGCAGCGGACGATGTGCCGCGCCTGGTGTCTCGATCAGGTTGAAGTAGCGACGAGCCGTTGAAGCCGTAGGGGCCGAGGATCGTGAAGAAGTTCGGGAAGCCGGGGACGCTGACGCCCTCGTAGGCCTGGAAGCGGTTCTCGTCCCACCAGCGCCCGAGGTCGACTCCGTCGCGGCCGTGGACGGGGATAGGCGGCATGTTGCCGGGGTCGAAGACCTTGAAGCCCGTGGCGAGGATCAGCACGTCGACCTCGTGCCGGCGCGCCGTCGGCGGTGCGGAGCCCGCTCGGGCGTGATCGCGCGATATCGGGTCGGTCTCGAGCGTCGACGTTGGCTCGCGGTTGAAGCGTCGACAGGTAGTCGTTGGAGAAGCCGGGGCGCTTGCAGCCGAGCCCGTAGTGCGGCGTGAGCTTGTCGCGCAGCTCCGGGTCCTTGACCTGGTCGGCGCAGGTGCTTGCGACCGAGGCGTCTCGCCGGCGGCGGCGAGCGGGACGACGCCGTCGAAGTGGGCCGGCAGCGGGAAGTTGAGCTCGACGAAGGTCTGGCTGAGCGCCGCGGGCGAGCGCGCTTGGCGCCGGGGATGCGCTCGAGCGCCCGTCGCAGCCGCCGGCGCGAGCTTGCGGTCGAACTTGGGCAGGCACCAGATCGGCGTTCGCTGGAACACGGTCAGCCGCTCGACCTCCGGCGCGATCGCCGGGATCACCTGCACGGCGGAGGCGCCGGTGCCGATGATCGCCACCCGCTTGCCGCGCAGGTCCACGTCGTGAGTCCCAGCGCGCGGTGTGCACGACCGGGCCGGCGAAGCTGTCGAGCCCCGCGATGTCGGGCGGCTTGGGCTTCGTGAAGACGCCGGTGGCGCCGACCACGAAGCGCGTGGTAAGGGTTGCTCGCCTCGCTCGGTCTCGAGCCGCCAGAGGCGTGTCTCGTCGTCGAAGCTGCGCCCGCGGTTACCTCGTGTCTCGAGGCGGATCCGCCGCCGCAGCCCGTACTTGTCGACGCAGTGCTCGGCGTAGGCCTTGAGCTCCCGACCCGGGCGCGTAGACCCGCGACCAGTCCGCTGCGCTGCTCGAAGGAGAACTGGTAGCTGAACGACGGGATGTCGACCCCGACGCCGGGGTAGGTGTTCCAGTGCCAGGCCCCGCCGACCCCGTCGCCCTGCCTCGAGCAGTACGTAGTCGTCGATGCCGGCCGCGTCGAGCGCCGATCGCGGCGCCGATCCCGGAGAAGCCGGCACCGATGATCGCCACCTCGTGGTCGGGCCGCCCGGTCCTCATGCGTACCAGCGTACCCCGGCTCGTCAGCGCGATCTGATTCGTCCCTGCTCAGTGGCCGTGACCAGCAGAGGTGAGCAATTGGCCCTAAATCCGTTCAAAAATTCGCTGGGGAGTCGTGGTGCACGTTGGCCGTCTGGGGCGAGCGGCATCTGGCGGCTATCGTCGAAATCTTGAACTCGAGCAACGCGTTGCTCGAGTTCAGCCGGCAAGCAGTGGGGCCTGGACCATTTCAACGTGACCAAAAACATCACGGGCAAACCGGCTGTCCCCGGCCCGGTGGCCCCGATCAGGCTCAACCACGACCTCTGTGCGGCAGTGTCCTCGGGGTCTATGCGCGTACCACCGGCAACGACAACGAACTAATCAGCTTCGACCGCTTCATGACGGCGGCTGGCTCTCCTACAACGAGACCGCCAACGTGAGCGGGAACCCCAAAGTCGAATAGGGGCACCACCCGCATTCCATTGGACGAGAGCCCGCCGATCGGCGGGCTCTCGCACGTTCAGGCGGGCTGCCAGAGCTCGATCCGGTTCCCCTCGGGGTCGGTGACCCAGCCGAATCGGCCGACGCCCTCCATGTCCTCTGTCTCGTCAGCCACGTTCGCCCCCTTGGCACGCAGCTGCGCGAGCATCGCATCCAGGTCGGGGACCCGGAAGTTGATCATGGCCTGCTGGTCACGGGCCCCGAAGTAGTCGGTCTCGGTCTCGAACGTCGCGAGCACCGTCGGCCCGGCCTCCTGACGCCACAGCCCGTTCTCATCGGCGTCCAGGCCGAGGCAGTCGCGATACCACGCGCCCAGGGCCACCGGGTCGGCGGCTCGCATGAAGTATCCACCGATGCCCAGCACTCGCTCCATGCCGCCATCTTGCCAGGAGCCTGGGCATACGATCCGCCGATGAATGTGCGGACCATGGGTCCCCACGAGATCAATGCTGCGGTCAGCGTGTGGCGCCAGGCGAACATCGCGCGTGGTGCTCCGCACGGACCGGAGCGAACCGCCCGCATCCGCGCGAAGCTCTCAGCCCCAGACGCCCTGCCCTTCGTAGCGCTTCGACCAGGCATCGTGGGCATGGCGCTCGCCGAGCCTGGGCGGTTCGACAACGGCGCGGGTGAACCCGATCCAGCGCTCCTGCACATCTCAATGGTGTTCGTGCTTCCCGCCGCGCAACGCACGGGAGTCGGGCTCCCCCTGATCCTTCACATCCTCGACGTCGCGCGCTCGATGAGCTATCGGCGTGTCGACATCTGGACCGCCCGGGAGAACGGCCCCGCTCGCAGGCTCTATGAGCGAGCCGGAATGGCCCTCACCGGCAAAACAGCTCCCTTCCGGTCGAGCCTGGCCTTCCAATACGAAAGCTTCCTCAATGGCGGAGAAGCGGGACGGTCCGGCGCGACTGTGGCATGAGGCGCTGCGAGCGCATTGCCGAACCCACGCAGGGCGCGCCCGATACTCCGCACCTCGCTTTCTAGAGCCCCCCACAACAGAAAACGCCCCTCCGGGGAGGCGGGGCGCTTCTGCGGTTACTACAGGGAGGAGAGAGGTCCGATCCACCGCTTGCTAGAGCCGAAAACGGCCCCTAGAGCCAAATCGGTTCCGGCTGAATCCGGTTGTAGCCGGTTGATTCGTGTCCGACTGTGGCACCGGTGTGGCACCAAGCGCCCGGTTTCGGGCTGCCGGCTGGACGGTCGGTCGCCTTCATTTTCTGTGATGACCCACAAGAACGCCCACCGTCCTCGGGCGGCGCTGGCGGAGACGCGAGTCGCCTAGTCGTCGTGGAGTTCATCTACCTGGCGGCTCCAGATCGTGATGACCAAGTCGGGAGCGGGATCGTCATCGATCTCGGGCAGCCGCTCGGTTGCTTTGCGGCCGTACTCCAAGAAGTACCCGCGCTCTTGGTCGACCGTCGCCATGGTCAGGTCAAACTTCGGTTGAGGGTCCGAGTTCGCGAACAGCCACCCAGCCGCATCGGCCACCGCCACGATGAAGCATGCAGCTTCCTCGGGGGTGTAGGTCGGCCCGTCACTTCCCGGCGGCGCGAGCTTGGGGTGGACAAGTGCGTTCCGTTGGTCCAGCAGCTTCTTCAGGGTTTGTGCAGGCTCGGCGCCGCGATCAAGCACCTTCTCGCCGCGGACGAGCTGCGGCCCCATGATGAACTTCTCGAAGGTGGGCAAGCGGTCGGCGGCATCGGCCTCCGCGCCGGTTAGGTGGATCTGGAGGTATTGGTTGGCGTAAGCCTCGGCCGCCAATATCGCGAACAGCACGGCCGACCGTGCCGCCTCGCGCCGCCGTCCCTCAGCAATCCGCTTCCCCGGCGCCCCACGCAGCGGGCGGCTGACGCGCACCCCCATGCGGCTCGGGGGTAAAGCGTGTCTGACGAGCCGCTGGCCCGAAGCTCGGCCAAGGCGCGTTCCAGATACGACCCTGCAAGGGTCTGCCGCTTGTGGCGCTCGACCTCGTTATCGGCCTGCTCGCTACTCGCGCGCGGCTCGTTATTGGCGGCCGTCATGCAGACAGGATCTCATCCGGGCTGCCTGACACCGTTGTCCCGTGGACAATCCAGTCACGTGGAGCGATGAAGCCCAGGTCTACTTGGTCGCTGCGCAGTTGCTTGTCCTGTTGGGCGCTGCGTTCGTCGCGTGGAAGCAGGTCAAGGAGGCTCGCACTCTGAGGCTTGAGCGGAATCGGCCATTTGTCGTCGTTGACTTTGACCTTGACGAAAACAAGGGCTACTTGATCTTCTTCGAGGTGGCCAACGTGGGTAACTCACTTGCCCGCGATATTCGGATCAAGGTCGACCCGCCCTTGGAGAGCGCCATCGACATTGAGATGGACAAACTCAAGATGCTCAACGAGGGCATCGCCACCTTGCCGCCTGGCAAGAAGCTGCGCACGTTCTTCGACATGAGCTTCCGCCGCAATGAAGATCGCCCTGATCTGGCCATGAACCACGTTGCCACCGTCGAGTACACCGACGAGAAGAGAAAGCGACCCTTCAAGGAGACGTACAACCTCGATCTTGATCAGTACATGAACATGCAGTTCGTGACGAAACGCGGGTTGCACGACATCTACGAGCAACTAGAGAAGATCCGCAGGGTGTTTGAAAAGTGGGGTTGGGGCAGCGGCCGTGGCCTAGTGATGATGACGCCAGAGGAAGGTCGCGAGGAGAGCGACCGAATGGTGGCCGCGATGGAAGAGCGTCGACGTCGGGCGGAAAAGGCCCGGGAGGACGAGGCGGCTAAACAGCCTGGATCCTCAACGGATCACGACGCTTGACTCGGGCGGTGCCTTCGACGCCGTCTTGGAAGCACCTGTTGCTCTGCCTATTGGGATGACAGACATTGGCACAGGTTCACAAGGCCGTCGGGTCATACCAGCCCCGATCGCCGTCACGATCCCAGACCAGGTACGCACCTTTTGCTGACTCTAGGTCGAGCGTCATCAAGGCCTCAAATGCCTCGTCGGGCAAGTCCGTCGAAAGAACTAAGACGGTTGAGTCCTCCTGATTCTCTCGGTCCTGTATGACGACGCTGCCGTCAGTGCCGCTCCGCGCCGACTGAAGATCACGAACAAAGCGCTTGATCCGTTCATAAGAATCCTTCCCCGCTTGGGCTGCGAAGGCGCCCATGAACGCGGTCACCGTGGCTGAGACATAAATCACGAAGGGCAGGTCGCCGAGGCTTCTTCGCTCGATCTTGGCCGACACCGGCCCGTTGAATCCATTGTGCTTGAAAGCCTCCGCAACAGCCTCGATTTCTGCTCTGCTCGCCTCTATGTCCATCGATACCGTGAAGTCCCTGTTCATATCCCGTCAGCTCCTTTCCGTATGTCTGGATCGTCGAGTCTCAGTAAGAGGTAGCGACACTGCAAACGCACGATGAAAACAACTCGTCCCGTTGCCAGTAGAGAGCGCCCCGAGTGAACCAGGCGCGACCCTCGCCTTCCAAGATTGGCCCATCCTCTGGGGGGCGTGCTGACATGGTCAAGGTCTAGCACTCCATCAGAGGCTCTATCGCCCCGGCGCCTACCACCTCTGGCCCCTTGGTAGAGAGCAAAGCCAAGGCGGCTAAAAGCCCAAAGGCAAAGTCAACAGAAGCAAAGAATCGAAATCGGAAGACCGCAACAGGAGACGCAATGCCAACTCCAAAGAGTCTGAATCTCAGGACGAAGCAGAAGCAGCCAGACCTTCCAGACAACAACAGCAACCCCCTCACGCCCTATCACCGGGTGATGCCAAGAGCCCTGGTCCGGGCCGCCAGACGCATGTCTCGGCCACCCTGTGAAATACGATGATTCAGGTGCCTGACTCCTCTGACAAACCTTTCGGAGTAGCCGGGCGGGCACTCGGATTGCGGGTTCGAGAACCGCCCTTCGAGGAGGGCGAGGAGGTTCGTTGGGAGGCCCGTGCGAATCGCTTTCAACAGAGGCTCCGCTCAATAGGCGGACGCATCTATCTGACGGACCGCCGACTCGTTTTTGCGCCAACCAAGTTCGAGGAAAAGATCGCGGGGCGCGCCTGGAGCGCACGGCTCGCTGACCTCGACCGCGCTTTCGTTCAAGGGCCGATGAAGACCGTGCGCGTCGTGGCTAACGACGGCGAGAAGCAGCGATTCGTGATCTGGCCGCGGGTGGAGTCGGCGACAACGATCGATGCCGCTATCCAGGCCGCGAAGCTAAACACTTAACGCGCAGCTCTTTCCGGGGGCGTTGACGCTCCCCATCGGACGTAGGAGGCATGGGCCTCCGAAATTCACCGATGCAAAACCGCCTCCGGCACGACATAGGAGGTATGAGCCCCAACTTTGACCGCTTCCGTCCCCGCCACAGGCACGCCGGCTGATGCTGTCGATCGGCAAGCTCGGCGCCGGCCAGCACAGCTACTACCTCGACAAGGTCGCCGAAGGTGCGGAGGACTACTACTCCGGCGAGGGCGAGGCCGAGGGCTACTGGCTCGGCGACGGCGCCGAGCATCTCGGCCTCGATGGCAAGGTCGAGCCCGACCAGCTCGTGAACCGGGCACAACCCGGTCGATGACGAGCTGCTCGGCTTGAAGACCGCGCCTGGGCGCGAGCCGGTCCCCGGCTTCGATCTGACCTTCTCGGCCCCAAAGTCGGTCTCCCTGACCTGGGCGCTCGGCGGCCATCCCGTCTCCGGCCAGATCAGGGAAGCCCACGTCGCTGCCGTCGCCGAGGCGCTCGGCTATCTGGAGCGCCAAGCCTGCTGGACCCGCCGCGGCCGCGGCGGCCACGAGTTCGTCCCCGGCAATGGCTTCCTCGCCGCCGCCTACCTCCACCGTTCCTCTCGCGCCGGCGACCCCCAGCTCCACACCCACGTCCTGATCGCCAACGCGACCAAGGGACCGGACGGCCGTTGGTCCCGGCTCTACCACCCGGCGATCTACGAACACGCCAAAACCGCCAGCTACATCTACGAGGCCCACCTGCGCCATGAGTTGACCCAACGACTCGGCGTCGAGTGGCAGTCGGTCGTCAAAGGCATTGCCGACATCAAGGGCTTCAGCCGTGAGGAGCTGCGGCGCTTCTCCACCCGTCGCGCCGAGATCCTCGAGGCGGCGGGGGAGGGCGCCTCGGCACGGGCGATGCAAATCGCGACCTTGGCGACCCGCAAGGCCAAGGACCGCGACCTCACCACCGAGAGTCTGCGCGAGTCCTGGCGGGTCAACGGCGCGGAGGTCGGCTTGGACCGCGAGGCGATCGGCGCCCGCCTCGGACACGAGCGCCCTGGCCCGACTCTGCTGACCGCCCTCCAGGTCGAGCGCTCGGTCACCGCCCACGTCTCCCACTTCGACCGTCGCGGGGCGATCCAGGCCGTCGCTGACAACCTGCCCCACGGCGCCCCGGCCGCCGAAGTCGAGGAACTCGCTGACGCCTTTCTCTCAAGCGAGTCGGTGATCCGCATTGGTCGAGGGGCCGAAGGGCGAGCGCTTCACGACGCAGCGGATATACGAGCTGGAGCAACGGGCGCTGGCGGCGTCCGAGCGGATGCGAGGCACGACCGATCGCGTCGTGGTCGACCCGATCGTCGTCTCCCGCGTCCTTGACGCCCGACCGAGCCTGAAGGCCGACCAGCGGGCGATGGTCTCCCAGTTCCTCGGCGGCGGCCGGGCGCTGGAGGTCGTGATCGGCGAGGCCGGGACCGGCAAGACCTACGCCACCGTGGCGGCGGCCGAAGGCTGGGCGGCGGGCTCGCACGAGCTGCTCGTCGCGGCGCCGACCTGGCGGGCGGCGAACGTGCTGCGCTCAGAGGGGCTCGACGCGACCAGCATCGCCCGGCTTCTTGCCGACCTCGACCGGAAGGCGGACACGGGGGAGGCGCCGATGCGGCCCGGCTCGGTGCTGCTGATCGATGAGGCGGGGATGGTCGACTCGGCGACCCTCGCCAGGTTGATCGACCACGCCCAGGCGGCCGGCGCCAAGCTGGTCTTGATCGGCGATCCCGCCCAGCTCGGAGAGATCGAGGCGGGCGGGCTCTTCGCCGCGATCGCCAACCGCAGCGAGCCGGTGGTGTTGGACGAAGTGATCCGCCACCGCCACGAGCTCGACCGCGAAGGGGCGAAGCGGATCAGGGAGGGCGAGGGCCGCGAGGCGCTCGATGTCTACCGCTCCTCAGAGCGGGTGATCGTTGCCGCCGACCCCGAGGCCCGCCGCGAGGAGATGGTCAATGACTGGTGGCAGAGCTTCGGCCAAGGCGAAGACGCGCTGATGGTGGCGAAGCGAAACGCCGAGGTCGAGAAGCTGAACGCCCTGGCGCGGGAGCGGATGCGGGCGGAGGGACGGCTTGGCGAGGCGGAGATCGAAGTGGGCGAGGCTCGCTTCGCTGCCGGCGATCAGGTCATAACGAGGATCAACGACCACAAAGCCAACATCTACAACCGCGAGCGCTGGCGGATCGAGGCGGTCGACCCGGAGTCCGGGGCCGTGGTGTTGGACGGAATCGACACCCGTGGGCGGGTGTGTGTCGATTCCGTCTATCTGGGGCGGGTTACGAGGTACGGAGACCCGGCACTCCAGCACGCCTACGCCGCGACCACCTACCAGGCCCAGGGAGCGACGGTCGATCGCGCCTACGTGATGGCCGATCCCTCGATGGATCGCCAGGAGTTCTATGTCGCGGCCTCCCGTACCCGCGAGGAGACCTACTTTTACGCGACGCCGGAGGCCCAGTTCGACCGCGAGGAGGTCGCACCCCGCTCGCCGCACTCACGGCAGGGCCTTGAGCACATCGCCGAAGCGGCCGAGCGCGACGGCTCCCAGTCGGCGGCTCACGATGAGGCGCTGCGGTCCTCGCTCGGGCGGCTCTCGACCGAGGAGCTGAAGCAGCGACGCCTGGAGCTTCGCGCCGAGGCCGGAGCCGAGCGCCACAACGAGGAGAGTCACAGCCGAATCGGGGAGGAGATTGCCCGCGCCGATCGCAACCTCGACCGGATCGCCAAGCAGGCCGAGCGAGTCGGCGAGCTGCCCCGGCGCCAGCGACGCCCGGAGATGGAGCGGTTGCAGACGCAGGCCGACCGCAGCAGCGAGGCGGCCGATCGCCTCGGAAGCCCAGCAGCACGGGCTCGCCCCGGTCGAGCATCGGGCACGAGCGGAGGCCGCGGTCATCGACTACCTGCTCGCCGAGCGCCAGCGCGTCGAGCTAGCGGCCCTGCGCATCTCCCCGCCCGCCTACATCGTCAAGGAGCTGGGGGAGAGGCCGGGCGACCTGCGCAAACGTTCGACCTGGGACCGCGCGGCCCAGGGGATCGAGAGCTACCGCAAAGAGAACGGCGTCAGGGACAGAGACAGCGCGCTCGGGCTTCGACCCGATCATGGCGCCAAGCGGGCGCAGTGGGAGGCTCAGCAGCGACGACTGCGGGAGAGCCAGAGGCGGTTGGGGCTGGAGCAGGCGCGCAGTCGCGACCTTCAGCGTGGCGCCCAGCGTTCAATGGGGATCGGGCGATGAGTGGGGTGGGGTGAGTCATGGCGAAGAAGCTCGCGACCTCGATTCCCCGGATCGCCCTGACGCCCGCTGAGGCTGCGGCCGCGATCGGCGTTGGCCCGGACTTCTTCGACGCCAACGTGGCGCCGGAGCTTCGCTTGATTCGTAGGGGGCGCAAGCGGCTGGTTCCGGTTCACGAGTTGGAACGGTGGACGGCCGAGAACGCCGAGCCAATATTCGGTCGGCGGCCGTGATGGATCAGGCATGCGCCTCCGTCCGTGAGCAGCTTCTAGGCTGCCCACGATGGCTGGCACCGAAGAAGAGAAGGCACGCCGAGCTGTGCGGGCCGCCCAGGTCCAGTACGAGCGTGAGCACGAGAAGTCACGCGCTACGAGACGCAAGGCATTTGCGGCGGCGCAGAAGTCCGGCCTCTCACTTCGCCAAATCGCCGAAGAGGCCGGGGTGCATCACTCGACGGTGGCGGAGATCATCGCCGGCAGATAAAGCTTTTCTGTCGGAAATATCCGACGGCTGTGGTACTTTCGCCACATACATAAGCGGCTCCCGGCGGTGCGCAAACACCAACCGGGAGCCTGACCACAAGGAGGCAGTGCTCCTCATGGCTAGCGAGAACCCTAAGGGTCGGGCTTCGCTCGATCCCTTTTCACCCGCAGGTGCAGACAAGAGAACGGAGCGCGCCGTCCTGGCGCTTCTCCTCGATGAACACCCGACCCGGCTCACGATGGACGAGCTGATCCTTGTCCTCCACGCCGATCCCGAGCGAGGCGACCCAGAGGACGCCGCCGGGCGGGCCGTTCGCGAACTGGTGGGAGCCGGACTGATGCACCGCGAGGGGCGCTTTCTGTCGCCTTCACGCGCAGCGCTCTATTTCGTTGCCCTGGAGCTGGGCTGATGGATATCGCGGCGCAGTTCGGCGACAACCTCATCCGCGCTCGCAAGAGCGCGGATATGTCCCAGGACGAGTTGAGCGTCCGGGCCTCTGTTCACCGGACCGAGATCAGCCAGCTTGAGCGCGGCTTGCGGATCGCTCGTATCGACACGCTGGTGAAAATCTCCAGCAGCCTCGAAGTCGATCCCGGCGATCTGCTGGTGGGAATCGTCTGGAGTCCCGGTGGTGTGCGGCGGGGGCAGTTCAGGGAGCGGGCCGATGGCTGATGGCATCCGTAAGCGGCACTCGAAGGGTTGCGCCTTGCGCAAAGGGAAGCGATGCAACTGCAACGCGGGTTGGGAGGCGTCGATCTACCTGACGCGAGAGGGCAAGCGGATCACGAAGACGTTCCCGCAGAAAGACGAGGCCAAGAGTTGGAGGACCGATGCGCAGAGAGCAGCCGAAGCAGGGGCTCTGCGGCCGACCCCTGCGATGCTCGCACCCTCGCCGAAGCTGTCGGGGCATACGTCGCGGGCATGAAGGACGGCTCGGTTAGACCAAGGCGCCGTGAGCGCTACAAGCCGAATACGACTCGCTCCTATGAGCGCTCGCTACGGAAACACATCACACCGTCGCCGGTCGCCGGACTCAAGGTGGGGGAGATCCGTCGCCGCGACTTGCAGGCGTTCGCCGACGACCTCTTGGCCACGGGCCTCTCGCCTGCCACGGTCAGTAACGCGATGAACCCGATCCAGGCGTTCTACCGCCGGGCGATCGACCGCGACGAGCTGGCCTACAACCCCTCGGCCCTGATTGATCTTCCCGAGGGAAGCTCGAAGCGGCCCAAGCGGATCGCGTCGGCCCCAGAAGCAGCCGAACTACTGGCCGTTTTGCCGGTCGAGGATCGACCGGTGTGGGCGACCGCCTTCTACGCAGGATTGCGGCGGGGCGAGTTGCAGGCGCTGCGGGTTTGCGATGTCGACTTCGGAGCGAATCTTGTTTCGGTCGAGCGTGGCTGGGATCAGGTCGAGGGCGTGATCGAGCCGAAGTCCCGCGCTGGTCGCCGCACCGTGCCGCTGCTGGCCGTCCTGCGCTCCTACCTCTGGGGCTTCCTGCCGCGAACGGGGCGGAGCGGGGAAGACCTCCTATTCGGCCGGACGGAGGACGATGCCTTTTTTGCGTCAACCATCGACGGCCGAGCGAAGCGGGCCTGGAAGGCGCGCAACAAACGCGAGTGTGAGCTTGCGGAGAGGGAGAACGAGAGCGGGTTTTCCTGAGACCGATCACGCTCCACGAGTGCCGGCACACCTTCGCTTCGCTGCTGATTGACTCCGGCGCCAATCCGAAGGCGATCCAGCAGTTCATGGGCCATTCGAAAATCCAAACGACCTTCGATGTCTACGGGCACCTGTTGCCGGGGAGCCACGACGAGGTTCGCAAGCGCATGGATGCCTATCTGCGGGGCAACCGCCAGGTTGGTGATGGCGCGTGAAGGGTGGGTTCGGTGGCGCGTCTATCCTCGTTGGGATGCATCTGATTTCGAGAATGAGATCTGCCATGGCCCCTGAGTCGCGTCGAGTCGATGACGAAGCCGCCGCCATTGCTGCGGAGCGCATTCGCAGCGGTGCTGCCGATGACAAGGAAGACGGCGCCGAGGCGCTGGCGAGCCTAGGTATCAACTGCCCCGAGGAGTGACGGTTGGCGCAGTCGGTGGAATGCCTGTCGTCTTCTGGCAACAACGTTTGACTTGTACAACGTCTACGTTATATTTGTCAGGTGAGTTGGGGCGCCGAGAGAACCGACGAGTTCGACAGTTGGTGGAAAACGCTGACCGACCCCGAGCAACGCAAGGTTGTCGCCTCGGTTGAGGCTTTGCAGGAGCTTGGGCCGTCTGCCGGCAGGCCATTGGTCGACTCGGTAGAGGGCTCCCGGCACTCCAACATGAAGGAGTTGCGAGTCACGCAGACGATGCGCATCTTCTTTGCCTTCGATCCCAGGCGGGTAGCGATCCTGCTCATCGGTGGAGACAAGGCAGGGAAGACGAAGCGCTTTTACAAGCGAATGATCCCGCAGGCGGATCGAATCTATGACGAGCATCTCCAAGGCACGGCAAAGGAGAAACAGGCACATGGCAAGTCAAGGCAAAGCATTCAGCGATCTAAGCGACGAAGTCCGTAAGCGTCCCGGCGCCGCAGAGGAGATCGACGCTCGCAAACGGGCGATCATTGCGGCTGTCCGGCTGAACGAACTACGCAAACAGCGCGGGCAGACGCAGGCGCAGCTTGCCGATCTGCTGGGGATGACCCAGGCGAACGTCTCGCGGATCGAGCGGAGCGACAATCTCTATCTGAGCACGCTTGCCGACTACGTGGACGCCCTGGGCGGTCACATCGAGATCAACGCGGTCTTTGACGATGACGTCGTGTCGCTTGGGCCGGTCGAGAAGGACCGGAGCGAGCTTCCAGCCTGACCGCTCCTCGATGCATGGTCGCTGCACGACTGTGGCACCGACTGTGGCACGGCGGCCTTTGGAGCGATCCAGAAGCCGCCTTCATGAGCAAACGGACCGCCCGTTTTTGGCTTGCTAAAGCCCTGC